>NZ_JFCB01000032.1 GCF_000725125.1 Streptomyces toyocaensis | reverse complement strand
TGGCGCAGGGCAGGGAGTCGTCGCGCAGGGTCTCGGCCGCGGCCAGGACCACGTCCTGTCCCTCGTCCCGCGGCACCCCGGCCGCCGCGCGCTCATGGAGGTCGGCGCCCTCCTCCAGGACCAGCCCGGTGTCGATGCCCGCGGGGACCTTGACGGCGGCGGTCCTGCGCCAGGTGGCCACGGGGTCGCCCCAGGCCTCGACGCGGAAGGTCCACAGACCCGTGCCGTGCGCGACGACCTCGGCCCCCCACCGGTCCGTGCCGGGTGCCAGCTCCCGCATCGGCGTGAACGGCCCCGGACGCCCCTCGGGATCCTTCAGCACCACATTGGCGCCTACCGCGTCGTGCCCCTCCCGGAACAGGGTGGCGGTGACCTCGAACGTCTCGCCCACGACGGCCTTCGCCGGCCGCCTGCCGCAGTCGACGGACGGCCGGACGTCCCGTACCGGGACACGACCGATGGTCCGGGTCGTCTTCATGGGTCTTCGCACCTCCGCCGTGCTCGACGCCCGGGCCGGTGCCCGGGCGTGGGACCAAACAGCGGCGGGAAGGTCACTGCCTTCCCGCCGGGGAGCGCCGCCCGATGGCCGGCGGGCCCCGTCTGACCGTGGCGGCCGGGCGGGGCCTGTCGTTCTGTTCCTGCAGATACGTGACGACGGTGCTGCGCAGATACCGTTCGGCGGCGTCCGCGGCCTCCCGCGCGCAGCGCTTCCCCATCAGCACACAGAGGGTGTATCCCGAGTCCTCGAAGGTGGCCCGCACCGTGCGGTCGGCGGGGGCCGCGAGCATCACGCGTTCCCAGGCCCGGTAGCGACGCAACTGCCGGGCGACTTCGGCTTTGGCGGGTAGCAGCATGCGCCGTTGACCTTTCCGGGGCTCGATGGAGGCGCGTTGTCCCGACGGTCGGGCAGGAGCGTGCGCACAGATGCACGGACCCGTAACGGCGATCGAGGTCTTCACACATGGTGCACGGGTGATGACACAGCGTCTTGTTGGATTTTCAACAGATCGGGTTCGCCCTCCTCCCCGTGTGACGGGCGTGGCGGCGCACCGAGCGCCGGGTCGTCGCCCCGTAGGCCCCAGCCGTGCGCTCGTGTTGCACGAATGGACCAACCCCCTCACTCTGAAGGTGACTCAGAAGCGACACCCGCTCACGTTCCGTGTCCGGGGTTCGTCCCTCAGGGGCGAGATGGAGCGCGAGCTTCGCGGTGAGGAGCCAACGACCATGAAGACCGCAGTGCCCTGCTACTACCACCTCGACGTGGAAGTCAGCCCGGAGAAGGTGGGACAGGTCAGCCGCATACTGGCCGCTCACCTCCGGTTCTGGGACCTGGAGAACCTGATGCAGCCCGTCTGCGGCGGCGCCGAGATGCTGCTGCGCGCCATCGCCGAGCACGCGACCGACAGGAACACGTCGATCGAGATGTGGTGGAACGGCCAGCACCTCATCACGGCCATCGGGGACAACAACCGATCCCTGCGCCCCGACCAGGAGCTGCGCGGCTGCCTCGAGCACATCGCGGCGAGCAGCGACGGCTGGGGCTGCTGCGCCACCGAGACCGGCAGCAAGGTCATCTGGTTCTCGCAGCGCGCCCGCGCCGGCGAACGCGTCCCGTTGGTGCCGACGGCGCCCGACCCGCGCGAGAGCGAGGGCCTGCAGGTGCCCCGCGAACCGACCGTCGCCCAGCTCACCGGCCGGGTGCGAACGCCGGGCGGCCTCCTGGAGGAGGTCCGGTGACCCGGCGACAGAACCGGAAAGGGGCGCCCGCGTGGAGCGGGCGCCCCTACCCGCTGGGTGCGTCCTACGACGGGGAGGGCACCAACTTCGCGCTGTTCAGCGAGGTCGCCGAACGCGTCGAACTGGTCCTCGTCGACGACGACGGCCGGCACCGTGCCGTACGGCTCACCGAGGCCGACGGATTCGTCTGGCACGGCTACCTCCCCGGCGTCGCCCCCGGACAGCGCTACGGCTACCGGGTCCACGGACCGTGGGCCCCGGCGGCCGGCCACCGCTGCAACCCGGCCAAGCTGCTCCTCGACCCCTACGCCACCGCGGTGGACGGCCAGGTCGACAACCACCCCTCGCTGTACGAGCGCCATCCGCACGGCCCCGACCCCGCCGACAGCGCCGGGCACACGGTGCTCGGCGTGGTGACCGACCCGGCCTTCGACTGGGGCGGCGACATCCGGCCCTGCCGCCCCTACTCCGACACGGTGATCTACGAGGCCCACGTCAAGGGCATGACCCGCACCCACCCCGACGTCCCGGACGAGCTCCGGGGCACCTACGCCGGTCTCGCGCATCCCGCCGTGGTGGAACACCTCACCTCGCTGGGCGTCACCGCCGTGGAGCTGATGCCGGTGCACCAGTTCGTCCAGGACGGTGTGCTGCAGGGCCGTGGCCTGGCCAACTACTGGGGCTACAACACCATCGGCTTCTTCGCGCCGCACAACGCCTACGCCGCCCACGGCACTCGCGGGCAGCAGGTCACCGAGTTCAAGAACATGGTGAAGACCCTGCACGCGGCCGGCCTCGAGGTGATCCTGGACGTCGTCTACAACCACACCGCCGAGGGCAACGAGAAGGGGCCCACGCTCTCCTTCCGAGGCATCGACAACTCCTCGTACTACCGGCTGGTGGACGGCGACTGGCGGCATTACTACGACACCACGGGCACCGGCAACAGCCTGCTGATGCGCCACCCGTACGTACTCCAGCTGATCATGGACTCGCTCAGGTACTGGGTCACCGAGATGCATGTCGACGGCTTCCGGTTCGACCTCGCGGCCACCCTGGCCCGGCAGTTCCACGAGGTGGACCGGCTGTCGGCGTTCTTCGACCTGATCCAGCAGGATCCGGTGATCAGCCGTGTCAAGCTGATCGCCGAGCCCTGGGACGTGGGCGAGGGCGGCTACCAGGTGGGCAACTTCCCGCCGCTGTGGTCGGAGTGGAACGGCAAGTACCGGGACGCGGTGAGGGACTTCTGGCGCGGTGAGGAGCACACGCTCGGCGAGTTCGCCTCCCGGCTGACCGGCTCCGCCGACCTGTACGCCCACAACAGGCGCCGGCCCCGCGCCAGCGTCAACTTCGTCACCGCGCACGACGGGTTCACCCTGCGCGACCTCGTCTCGTACAACCACAAGCACAACGAGGCCAACGGGGAGGGCAATCAGGACGGCGAGAGCGACAACCGGTCCTGGAACTGCGGTGCGGAGGGCGCCACCCGCGATCCGTCCGTGCTCGAACTGCGCGCCCGTCAGCAGCGCAACTTCCTCGCCACGCTGCTGCTGTCCCAGGGCATTCCGATGCTCTCCCACGGAGACGAACTGGGCCGCACCCAGCGCGGCAACAACAACGCCTACTGCCAGGACAACGAAACCTCCTGGATCGACTGGCGGCTGACCGACGAGCAGCGCGGCCTGATCGCCTTCACGCGCACCCTCATCTCCCTGCGCGTCACCCACCCCGTGCTGCGCCGCCGCCGCTTCTTCCGGGGCGAGACCGTGCGCCACGCCGGCCAGCCGCTGCCCGACCTGGTGTGGCTGCTGCCGGACGCACGGGAGATGACCGACGACGACTGGCAGCGCTCCGACGCCCACTCGGTGGGGGTGTTCCTGAACGGCGACGCCATCGTGGAACCCGGCCCGCGTGGCGGGCGCGTGGTCGACGACTCCTTCCTGCTGCTGCTCAACAGCCACTGGGAGCCGGTCGACTTCCGGCTGCCGGACGCGTCCTTCGGCGGACGCTGGACGGCGCTGATCGACACCGCCGACCCGGACGGCGCCCCCGACGAGGCGGAACGCAAGGCGGGCACCACTCTCACCGTCGACGGCCGCAGCCTGGTGCTCCTGACCCGCCCGTCCCGCACGCCGCGGTGACGTGGGAGCCCCGGGAAGGGGGTCAGCGCTCGCGGCGTGAGGTCACCGTGAACTGGGCACCCTCGTTGTCGCGCAGCACGGCCTCCTCGGGGCCCAGGGAGAGCACACTGCCGCCGTGGAGTTCGGCGGCGCGGGCGCACGCGGCCACGTCCTTCACCGCGAAGTGGACCTGCCAGCGCGGCCGGATCGCCGGATCGGGCGCCGATCCCAGCGCCCCCGACTCGATGCGTGCCACCACGGCCCCACCGCTGCGCAGCACCACTTCCCCGCCTTCGTAGTGGACCTCGCAGCAGCCGGGCTTGTCGGACGCCCAGTCGAAGACCTCGCCGTAGAAGATGGCGGCGTCGAAGGCGTCCCGCGTGTGCAGCCGGATGAACGCCGGCTGCGCCCGCCGCCAGGTGGGCCAGTCGGTGAACAGCTCGCCCTCCCACACCCCGAAGGTCGCACCGTCCCGGTCGGCGAGCAGGGCCGCCCGGCCCGGCGGCAGGGAGATCGGGCCGACCGCCGCGGTGCCGCCGCGCTCCTGCACCCGCGCCGCGGCCTCGTCCGCGCTGCGCACCGCGAAGTACGGCGTCCACGCCACCGCCATGTGCCACATGCCGGCCACCGCCGCGATCCCGGCCACCGGCTGACCGTCGGCCAGCGCGATGCGGAACCGGTCGCCGAGGCGCACCGGACGCCACTCCCAGCCCAGCACGGCTCCGTAGAACTCCTCGGTGGTCTTCACGTCACGGCTGGTCAGACTCACCCAGCAGGGCGCACCGAACACGGAGTGCGTCGAGAAGACGTCGGTCGAGCCGGCGGGGGAGGGCATGTCGTGGTTCATGGAAGTCGCGTCCTGATCTCGTCGGCCTGGCAGCCACCCGGATGGCACCAGTGTCCGCCGGGTACCGGCCCGGGCGCCTGCCGAGTACCCCGGCGGTGGCCCCGAAACGGTGACCCCGGCCGCCTGCGGACCACCCCGGTGGCACAGGGCGGTCCGAGTGGCGACGATGGATGGGTCGGACACTGGGTGAAGGCACTCAAGCACCATGCGAAGGCAGCAACGGAGCGGCACACCGGACCCGGAGGTGACCATGCCCACGGACGGGGGCGCGGACCGGATCCTCCAGCTGGAGAAAGAGGTACGGCAGCTGAAGGAAGCGGTCGTCTCGCACGCGGTGGTGGACCAGGCGATCGGCATGATCGTCGCACTCGGGCGGGTCTCGCCCGACCAGGGCTGGGCCGTGCTGAAGGAGGTCTCCCAGCGCACGAACATCAAGCTCCGCAGCGTCGCGGACATGATCCTCGTCTGGGGGCGCACCGGACTGCTGCCGACGGAGGTGCGGACGGTACTGGAAGAGGTGCTGGACCGGCTCGGCCCCACCCGGCTTCCGGGCGTGCGGCCGGAGCGCTGACGCGTCCGCGCGGCGGCGGGTCGCCCGGTCAGTCGGCCTCCGCCCGCAGTTCCTCGCGCAGCTGCGCGAAACAGGCGCTGAGCAGCCGGGACACATGCATCTGCGAGATGCCGAGCTGCTCGGCGATCCCGCTCTGCGTCATCCCCCTGAAGAAGCGCAGATACAGGATGAGCCGTTCGCGCTCCGGCAGCGCCTCCAGGCACGGCCGCACCGCCACCCGGTCGACGACGGTGTCGTAGGCCGGGTCCGGGCCGCCGATCACGTCCCCGAGGACGTATCCGTCGGTGCCCGGCATCTCCGCCTCCAGGGACAGCGTGGAGAAGCACTCCAGCGCTTCCGTCCCGGCGCGCACCTCGTCCTCGGTGAGCCGGGCGTGCGCGGATATCTCGGCGACCGTGGGCGCCCGGCCCGGGGTCGTCTGCGCCAGCTCCTTCGCGGCCTGGCGCACGCGGTTGCGCAGGTCCTGGACCCGGCGTGGTACGTGCAGGGTCCACATGTGGTCGCGGAAGTGCCGCTTGATCTCCCCGGTGACGGTCGGCACGGCGTACGCCTCGAAGGCGTTGCCGCGCGCCGGGTCGTAGTGGTCGACGGCCTTCACCAGGCCGAGGGCCGCCACCTGGTACAGATCCTCCAGGGTCTCGCCACGGCCCCGGAAGCGGACGGCGATCCGTTCGGCCATGGGCAGCCACGCCGTGACCAGCTCGTCGCGCAGCGTCCTGCGCTCGGGCCCTTCGGGCAGCCCGGCCAGACGTGCGAACTTACCGGCCGTGTCGGGGGCGTCGTCGTGCGAGTGCGGCTTCCTGGGGCTGACGGTACGCATCGCGCGCACCTCCCTGAGCGGGGTGCCGGATGGACGGACCCCGTGGGAAGCGGCGGCTCGGACCAGGCGGGCCCGGGGCCGGCGAGCCGGTTCCCACGGACGTGCCTCCTGTCCGAAGCACTGAGAATTCCCTTCCCCGTGTGCCCGCGGGTCAAAACCGTTTTCTGAATTCACGCGCACACGTTCCGGAAATGCCCACGGTCCGGAACCGGGGGAATTCGTGGGGTGAAATACGCGGTGCCGGTGCCGGTGCGGGTGGCGGGGGCAGGACCGCGCCGCCGCGCGCGGTCCTGTCCCCGCCGCCACCCGGTGATCACGGCGGCCGACGTGATGTGCGGCACGCCGGGGCCGCGGCCCGCCCGGCCGGCCGGGGGATTCCTCCAGCGCAGCGCTTGATCGTTGATCAGATGGGGCGAACTGCCTGACCACGGCCCATTCCTCTCATTTGACAGTGCGCCGAACCCACAGATAGGAAGCAGCGGACAGAAGTCGAGAGGTGGACTGTGTACGAGCCGAACGTGGTCGGGGACTGGCAGGAGTACGACGAGCAGGCCGGTCTGCGGGTTCGCGTCCATCGTCTGGAAGCGGGCGAACCGCCGCGCGGACGGGACGACGCCGCCGAAGGGCTGTCGTACTTCAGTGTCCGTGTCACCGTCGAGAATCGCGGCGACCGGCCTTTGTGCATTCACCTCGAGGACGGCCAGATCGACGTGAGAACCGGCCCGGACGGCGAAAGCGCGTTCATCGACTGGCGCAACTCGCAGTTCATCGAGGGATTCGACGTCCACCCGCTGCGCCGTGCCACGGCCGTGCTCTACGCGGCCGGTCCCGAGGCGTCCCTGGGCCAGGTCGACGTCCAGGTGCAGTTGCGCGCCGACGAGGAGTGGGCCGGCCGCCGGTTGTGGACGGGCGGCGTCGGTGTGCACGAGGGGACCGTGGGGGCGCCCGTCGGCGCGTGCCGGGACACCCTCGCGCAGCAGGTGAGCGTCTTCCTGCAGGAGCAGGCGGAGGAAGGCACCTCCTGACCCGCCGTCAGTGCGGGATGCCGTCGATGATCTCGCGGGCGCCCTGACGCAGCAGGGACACGGCGACGGACGTGCCGAGCGTGGCGGGATCGAGCCGTCCCGCCCACTCGTGCGCGTTCAGCCGCGTCTTGCCGTCCGGGGTGAAGACGCAGGCACGCAGCGACAGTTCGCCGCCGCGGTCCACCCGGGCGTATCCGGCGATCGGGCTGTTGCAGTGCCCCTGCAGCACGTGCAGGAACATGCGCTCCGCGGTGGCCTCGCGGTGGGTGTCCGGGTGACCGAGGGCGCTGACCGTGTCGATCAGGCCGGTGTCGCCCTCGCGGCACTGCAGCGCGAGGATGCCCGCTCCGACGGGCGGCATCATGGTCTCGGGGGAGAGCACCTCGCTGATCACGTCGGTGCGGCCGATGCGTTCCAGGCCGGAGGCCGCCAGCAGCAGGGCGTCCGCCTCCCCGGCCGCGAGCTTCTCCAGCCTCCGGTTGGCGTTGCCCCGGAACGGCACGCACCGCAGGTGCGGGTGGCCGGCGGCCAGCTGGGCGGACCGGCGCACCGACGAGGTGCCGATCCGGGTGCCGGGCGCGAGCTGGTCCAGGGTGAGTCCGCCCGGGTGCACGAGGGCGTCACGGACGTCGTCCCGCCTCAGGAACGCCGCGAACACCGTGCCCGCCGGCAGAGGCCGGTCGGCGGGGACGTCCTTGAGGCAGTGCACGGCGACATCCGCCTCGCCGGAGAGCAGCGCGGCGTCCACCTCCTTGGTGAACGCGCCCTTGCCCTCCACCTTCGACAGCTCGCCCAGCCACTTGTCGCCGGTCGTTCTGACGGGCACCACCTCGGTGCGCACATTGGGCCGGGCGGCGGCCAGTTCCGCCCGGACACGGTCCACCTGGGCGAGCGCCATGGGTGAGTCGCGGGAGACGATGCGGATCAGTTCCGGGACGGACATGCCGACACGATAGACCCTCGCGGCACCCCGGGGCGCCGGGGACGCCGTACGACGTCCCCGGCGTCAACTCGTGTGCCGCGTTCAGGCGTTCGGGTCGAACGGGATGCCCGGCGGTTCGGCCTCCGCGAGATGGGAGGCGAAGCTGCCGTCCTTCAGCCCGAAGTGGGCACTGCCGAAGTCGTACGAGACGAGCCTGTCGCGCAGACCCGCCGGATAGCCGTTCCAGCCGACCAGGGCCGGGTACTGCCAGCTGCCCCGGTGGTTCTCCGGCGGCTCGTCGCCCGGACCGGCGAGGCGGAAGCAGTGGGTGCCGATGCCGTCCTTGTGGTAGACGATCTTCGGATGGGTGCCGTCGAAGCGGACCTCCGAGCGCGCGTGGATCGAGAACGAGCCGTGGTTGGACGTCGAGACGTACTGGACGGTGTCGTTCTGCACCCACACCACGACGTGTTCCCAGTCGTGGCGGTGGCCACCGAGGCTGACGCCCGGCAGCGCCTGGTCCTTCTCGAAGTACAGGGCGTAGACGACGGCGCACCAGCCGTTGTTGCACGTGGCGCGGGCGTAGCCGTTGGTGTTGTCGAGGTCCGAGGCGTCACGGCAGTCGCCGTCGAGGGCGCCGGTGGGCCTGAGGCCGGTGTTGACGGAGCCGTCCGGGCCGATCGCGGGTGTGGGGTAGCAGCCGTCGGTGTCGTAGTCGTAGGCGGGCTGGAAGGTCCGCTCCAGGGCGTCGGCGTCGGCGGGCAGGGCGGGTGGGGGAGCGGCGAAGGCGGTGGCGGGGAAGGCGATGACCAGTGCGGCGGCGCCGGCCAGGCCGGTCAGCCATCTCCTGCGGTGCGTGCGGAACGTGCTCGACGGCACTGCGTCCTCCTCTTGGTCCGGGCGCAGCCCAACGGCTGTTGGGTGTGGGGGAGTTCAGCATCCCGGCTGGACGCATACATGCCAAGAGGGTCACGTGCCGTGGGTAGGGCGCGGCGCACCTCTCGCCGCTCCGGACTGGCGGATCACACCATGTCGTCCGGGATGTCGGCCGCCGCCTCCCCGGGGGCGAGGTCCGGCCTCAGCCGCAGCCAGGACGGCTGGCGCAGCATCCCGTCCCGGGTCCGGGTGCTGTAGCGCACCTCGCCCACCAGCCGGGGCACCACCCAGCGCGCGCCCGGAGCGGCCGGCACGGGGTCGAAGGGGCACACGTCGGTGGCCGCCGCCCGCAACAGCCCGGCGAGCTCGGTCCGTTCGGCCTCGCTCCAGCCGGTGCCCACCCCGCCCACGTACCGCAGCCGCCCAGCCGCCCGCTGTCCGACGAGGACCGCTCCCGGCAGGCCGGTCAGCCGCCCCTTGCCCGGCAGCCAGCCGCCGACCAGGACGTCCTCGCTGCGCATGTTGCGGATCTTGATCCAGGAGCGGGACCGCACCCCCGGTTCGTACACCGAGTCGAGCCGCTTGCAGACCAGCCCCTCGAGTCCGTGCTCGGCGGTGGCCCGCAGGGCCTCGGTCCCGTGGCCGACGATCGCGGCCGGGGTGGACCAGGCCGGCCCGTCGAGGCCGAGGCTCTGCAGCGTCTCGCGGCGCCCGGTCCAGGGCAGCCGGATCAGTGACCGCCCGTCCAGGTGCATGACGTCGAACAGCACCAGGTGGACCGGGACCGCCGCCGCCCGCCGGGCCGCCCTGCCGGGAGCGTGCGCCAGACCCATCCGGGACTGCAGCAGCTGGAAGTCCGCGCGGCCGTGTGCGTCGAGGGCGAGCACCTCACCGTCCAGGACCGCGGCCCTGGTGCCCAGAGCCGTCGCCAGCGGGTGGAGCTCCGGATACGCCCCCGTGATGTCCTGACCCGACCGGGCGCGCAGGACGAGGGTCCCGTCCCCGGGGAGGTAGACCACCGCCCGCTGGCCGTCCTGCTTGGTCTCGTACGCCCAGCGGGCGTCCGCCGCGGGCGGCGGGAGGGAGCCGGGCGTGGCGAGCATGGGCGGGATCAGCGGCAGGGTCACGGGTGAGGTGTGGACACCCGTCCGGACCGCCACGCGCCCGCCGCCGGGCTTTCGCCCGAACGGCCGCGACGAGGGTGGGCCGGCGGCTGGGCGGGGACCGGCGGCCGGGAGGAGGCCGCGCCGCTCGTGCCGACGGGGACGCGAACCGGGACGGGTGAGGCGGTGGAGCGCGCGACGGCTTCCTCGCGCAGCCGCCCACGAGGAGTCCGGGCCCTCCTGACCCGGAACCTCACCGCCCTTGCGCCTCCGCCGCCGGAACCCCTCGTCCCAGCAGCACTTACCGTCGGGTAATATCGCGCGGCAGGTCATCGGAGGAGGAACCGTGTCACGGTCCGAACGCTCGCCCCTGCTGCTCGCCGGCCTGCTGGCCGCCGCGGGCACCGCCCACTTCGCCGTCCCGCGCCAGTTCGACCACATCGTGCCGCGCTCCCTGCCCGGCTCGCCGCGCACCTGGACCTACGCCAGCGGTGCCGTGGAACTCGCGCTGGCCGCCGGGGTGGCACTGCCCCGCACCCGCAGGCCCGCCGCACTGGCCGCCGCGGCCTTCTTCGTCGGCGTGTTCCCCGCCAACGTGAAGATGGCCGTCGACTGGCGCCACCGCCCCGCCCCGCAGAGGGCCGCGGCCCTCGGCCGGCTGCCGCTCCAGCTGCCTCTGGTGCTCTGGGCGCGCGGCGTCGCCAGGAACGCGCAGGGCCGGTCGTGAGCGGGCACCCGGGCAAGGGGGACACGGTCGAGGACTTCGCGCTGCCGGACGAGACCGGCACCGTACGCCGGCTCTCCGAGCTGCTCACGGAGGGCCCGGTGGTGCTCTTCTTCTA
Organism: Streptomyces toyocaensis; assembly: GCF_000725125.1. Lineage (GTDB taxonomy): Bacteria > Actinomycetota > Actinomycetes > Streptomycetales > Streptomycetaceae > Streptomyces > Streptomyces toyocaensis. Next base: position 70,840 of record NZ_JFCB01000032.1, on the reverse strand, counting down.
CCCGGCCGCCCTGAGCCCCGGCTGCACGGCCCAGGCCTGCCGCTTCAGGGACCTGGCCGCCGAGTTCGCCGCCGTCGGCGCGCGCCCGGTGGGCATCAGCGGAGACCCCGTCGAGCGGCAGGCGGAGTTCACCGGACGGCACACCCTCGGCATCCCGCTGCTGTCGGACCCCGACGGCACGGTCCGCGAGCGGTTCGGGGTGAAGCGGGGCATCGCCCTGGCACCCACCAAACGGGCCACCTTCGTCATCGGGCGGGACCGGACCGTTCTGGAGGTCGTGCGCAGCGAACTGCGGATGAACACGCACGCCGACCGGGCGCTCGCCGCACTGCGCGACCACCGCGCCTGAGCCCCGCGGGCGCCCGGCCGCGGTTGAGAGCGGACGGCGATGGGACGATATTGGACCAATGGAGGAGGCCTCCGCCGCGGTGGTCGTCGATGCCCGCGGCATCGTGACGGGGTGGAGCGAGGAAGCCCGGAGACTGACCGGGTTCCCCGCCGGCGAGGCCGTGGGCCGCCCCGTACGGGAGCTGCTCGACGGGGACGCCCCCGGCGCCGCGCCCGTGCCCTCGGGAACCGTCGTGGTGCGTCATCGCGACGGCCACCCCGTGACGCTCCGGCTCACGGCCCGCCCCGTCACCGGCGCGGGGGACACGCCCGGCGGCTACGTGATCACCGCGGTGCCCGGCAGGCCGGCCGAGCGGTCCCTGGCGGACCGTGCCTTCCAGCAGGCGTCCCTGGCCATCTCCGTCGTCGACACCGGGCAGCGCTTCGTACGGCTCAACGCCGCCGCCTGCGAGGCGATGGGCGGGTCGGAGGAGAGCCTGCTCGGGCGGACCTTCCTCGACACCGTCGGGCGCAGCGAGCACACCCTCGGCGTGGACCGGCATCTGCGCCGTGTCGCCGAGACCGGCGAGCCCCTGCACCACGAGAGCTACGGCCGGACGCCCTCCGGCTCCGCGAACCACGCCTGGAACGTCGAGATGTGGCCGGTCCGTGGCCTCACCGGTGAGGTGGTCGGCACCGCGCTCGCGGGTCTGGACAGCACCGAGCACCACCGGGCCCGGCGCCGGCTGGCGCTGCTCAACGAGGCCGCCGCCTCCATCGGCACCACCCTCGACGTCGTGCGCACCGCCGAGGAGCTGCTGGAACTCCTGGTGCCGGCATTCGCCGACTTCGCCACCGTCGACCTGCTGGACTGGGTCCTCGGCGCGGCCGAGCCCCCGCACCGGCCGGACAGCGCGGTCGTCCTGCGCCGGGTGGCGCACCGCTCAGCCTCCGAGGGCACCCCCGAGGCGGTCGTGTCCCTCGGCCGGACGGACGTCTACCCGCCCTTCACCCCGCCCGCGCGGGCCCTTCGGGAGGGCAGGGCGGTGCTCGCCCGCGCCGGCGAGCCGGAGTTCGACCGGTGGATGGGGGAGCGCGGCGTGCGCGCCGCCGTCCCCGCGCGTTTCGCGGACATCCACGCCCAGCTGGCCGTGCCGCTGCTCGCCCGCGGCACCACGCTCGGCGTCGCGGTCGCCGTCCGCAACGTCCGCCCCGACGGGTTCGTGGCCGACGACGCCGTACTCGCCGAGGAGCTCGCCAGCCGCGCCGCCGTCTGTGTCGACAACGCCCGCCGTTTCGCCCGGGAACGCGCCACCGCCCTGGCGCTCCAGCGCAGCCTGCTGCCGAGGAGCCTGCCCGGCCAGGCGGCCGTCGAGGTCGCCCACCGCTATCTGCCCTCGGCGTCGGCGGCCGGCATCGGCGGCGACTGGTTCGACGTGATCCCGCTGGCCGGCAGCCGGGTCGCCCTCGTCGTGGGCGACGTCGTGGGCCACGGCATCCCCTCCACGGCGACCATGGGCCGGCTGTGCACCGCCGTGCGCACCCTCGCCGACGTGGACCTGCCGCCGGACGAGCTCCTCACGCACCTGGACGACCTGGTCACCCATCTGGCCGCCGACGACCGCGAGGACGTCGCCGAACTCGGCGCCACCTGCCTGTACGCCGTCTACGACCCCGTCTCCCGCCTCCTGACGGCGGCCGCCGCCGGGCACCCCCCGCCGGCCGTGGTGCGGCCCGACGGGACATGCCGGCTTGTCCCCATGAGCGCGGGCCCGCCGCTCGGCGTCGGAGGGCTGCCGTTCGAGGCCACGGAGCTCCAGCTGCCCGAAGGCTGTGTCGTGGCCCTCTACACCGACGGCCTCGTCGCGGACCGCGACCGCGACATCGACCACGTCACCGGGGTGCTGTGCCGCGCCCTGACGGTCCCCGCCGACTCGCTGGGCGCCCTGTGCGACGGCGTGCTGAAGGACGTGCTGCCCGAGGAACCCGAGGACGACGTGGTCCTGCTGCTGGCCCGCACCCGGGCCCTCGGCGAGGACCGGGTCGCCACCAGGGACGTGCGACTCGACCCGGAGGAGGTGGCCGCCGCCCGCCGGTGGACCGCGGGCATGCTGAGCGCGTGGGGACTGGACGAGATCGCCTTCGTGACCGAACTCGTCGTCAGCGAACTGGTCACCAACGCCCTCCGCTACGGCGTGCCGCCCGTCCGGCTGCGGCTGATCCGCGACCGCGCCCTCATCTGCGAGGTCTCCGACGCCAGCTCCACCTCACCGCACCTGCGGCGCGCCCACGCCTTCGACGAGGGCGGCCGCGGACTGCTGCTGGTGGCCCAGCTCACCCAGCGCTGGGGCAGCAGGCAGACCGGTCACGGCAAGACGATCTGGGCGGAACAGGCCTTGCCGGAGCACTGATCCGCCCCGCGGGCCAGGCCCCCTCGCCCCGCGGCGAGGGGGCGAGGGCGCGGCCGGAGCGCCGCCGACCGCGCCCCGCCCCGCCCCGGGCATCCGGTCAGAACTCCTCGTGCACCTCCGGGTCACCGCCGATCCGCCGGTGGGCGCGGTCGCCGAGGGTCCGCATCTGCGCGGCGTCCAGCTCGAAACCGAACACGTCGAGGTTGGCGCGCTGCCGTACGGGATCGGACGACTTGGGAACGGGGAGCGCGCCCAGCTGGAGGTGCCAGCGCAGCACCGCCTGGGCCGGGGTCACCCCGTGTGCCTGCGCGACGGCGGCGACGGCCAGGTCGTCCAGCAGCGCCGAGCCCCGGCCGAGCGGACTCCAGCTCTCGGTGACCACGCCCTTGTCCGCGTGGTACGCGCGCAACTCCTCCTGCGGGAAGAAGGGATGCAGCTCGATCTGGTTGACCGAGGGCAGCACCCCGGTCTCCTTCTCCAGCCGCTCGATGTGGGCGGCGGTGAAGTTGGAGACGCCGATCGACCGGACCAGGCCGTCCTCACGGAGCTTGATCATGGCCCGCCACGAGTCGACGTACCGGTCGACACGGGGGAGTGGCCAGTGGATCAGATAGAGGTCGACGTACTCCAGGCCGAGCCGCGTCCGGGACTCCTCGAAGGAGGCGAGGGTCTCCTCGTAGCCGTGGTGGCGGCCCGGGAGCTTCGTCGTCACGACGATCTCCTCACGGGGAAGGTCCGCCGCGGCCACGGCGCGGCCGACGCCGGTCTCGTTGCGGTAGTTGGCCGCCGTGTCGACAAGGCGATAACCCGTCTCCAGGGCCGTGCCGACCGCCCGCTCCGCCTCGGCGTCGTCCATCGGCCAGGTGCCCAGGCCCAGGGCGGGGATCGTGGTGCCGTCGTTGAGGGTGCGGCTCGGAACGCTGGTCACGGGGCGGCCTTCCGTCGGGAGTGTCGTCCCCCCAGCCTCGGGGACGGTGGGGGTGGTGCTCAAACGGACGGCCGGGGTCCCCGCCGGGCGAGGCGCTGTCGCCGGGACCGCGCCCGGCTGCCACGATCCTCCCGGGAGCCGGTCCGCACGGGACCGGCCGGCGGAAGGGGACGCATGACGACGGACAGCGGCGGCGCGGCGGACGAGGAGCGTGCGGGGGCGATGCACGTCCGCCCCGTCGCCGGCCACATCGGGGCGGACATCACCGGTGTCGACCTCGCCGGTCACCTCGACGACACCGTGATCGCGGACATCCGGGCGGCGGTGCTGCGCTGGAAGGTGGTGTTCTTCCGCGGGCAGCGCCTCGACCACGCCGCCCATGTGGCGCTGGCCCGCCGGTTCGGCGAACCGGTCGTGCTGCCCCGGCGCGGCAGCGCCTCGCCGCCGGGCTTCCCCGAGGTCGAGACGACCGCCGACCGGCTCGAACTGGGCGGACGCTTCGGCATGGAGCACGACGAGTGGCTGCGGCGCCGCCGCCACAGCCTGCTGCGCGGCTGGCACTGCGACCACGGCGCCCGCGTCGACCCGCCCGCCGCGACGATCCTGCGCGCCGAGAGCGTCCCGCCCCACGGCGGGGACACCACCTGGTCCAACCTGGCCGCGGCGTACGCCGGACTGTCCGCACCGGTACGCGAGTTCGCCGACCGGCTGCGCGCCGAGCACCGGCTCGGCGTCGGCTACCAGCCCCGTCCCGGCGACGACGCCTATCTGCGCCATCTGCTGGAGCACCAGACGGCCTCCGAACATCCGCTGGTGCGCGTCCACCCGGAGACCGGGGAGCGGGTGCTGTTCGTCAACGGCTACTACGTCGAGCAGATCAGCGGCCTGTCCCGCCCCGAGAGCGCGGCCGTACTGGAGATGCTGCTGGAACAGGCGACCCGGCCCGAATGGACCGTGCGGTTCCGCTGGGAGCCGGGCAGCGTGGCGTTCTGGGACAACCGGGCCACCATCCACTTGGCCCCGGGCGACACGGACCACGTCGGCCACCCGCGGATCATGCACCGCGTCATGCTCGCCGGTGACGTCCCCGTCGGTGTCGACGGCCGGCCCTCGACGCCGCTCACCGGCACCACGCCGGGCCGCTGGTAGCCGGCGCCGGGTCACGTCAGCGGGATGGTCACCTCGTCCTCGACCGGCGGGTCGGTCTCCTGGGCGCGGTGGCCGGTCGCCGCGTGACAGCGCAGCCGGATCGCCTCCGGGCTCACGTCCAGCCGCAGGAAGCACTTGAAGAACGGAGGGCTGTAGGTGGCCGAGCCCGGTGAGAACAGCGACGTGTAGACCTTGCGCACCGGCAGCCGGAAGCGCTTGGCCCGGTCGGGCCGGCGGCCGGTGCCGAGCAGCCCGGCGACCAGCCGCATCCGGCGGGTGATCCGCGGCGGCGCGCCCGGGACCCGGGTGGGCCCGATGCCGAGGCGTTCGGCGATCACCGTCATCGCCTCGGCATCGGTGAGGGTGAAGAAGCGGCGCAGCCGCAGCCGCCGCCCGTAGAGCCCGCTGTAGAAGGCCAGGGAGTCGCCGCGCAGCGGATAGCAGCGGAAGTCCCGCTCGGTGACACCGGCGACGTCGACCCGGGGGATGGTGTGGGTGGCGTGCATGAACGCGCCCCCGCCGCCCGCCACCACGTACTGCAGGGTGCGGCCGTCCGCCAGCCGCACGGGGTAACGCTGGTAGTTGTGGATGTCGCCGCCGATCGCGGCCACGTAGTGGTGGCCGGGGTCGCGCACGATGTCGTCGACGGTGCCGCCGCCCTCGACGGGACACGGGTGGTGCTCGCCGTCCACGTACAGGGGCGAGCCCGTGACGAGTATCTTCGGGCGCGGGCCCCGGGAGACCTCCCGCAGCCACGCGCCCTGTTCGGCGTCGACGGTGCCCAGCAGTCCGGTGTCGATGCCGACGATCCGCACCGGCCCGGCGTCGATGGCCCAGTACGGTCCCGGCTGCACGGCCCGCTGCGCGGGCCCGGACCGCAGTGCGCGCGCCCGGGCGAGGCGCCCGCCGTCCCCGGCGCGGGGCCGGTGCCACAGCAAGGAGCGCAACCAGGCCCGGGTGAGGGGGCGCGGCGCGGGCTCTGCGGGCAGCGGCGGGGCGTCGTCGCAGAACACGCGCATGAAGCCGGCCAGGTCCTCGTACCAGTCGTGGTTCCCCGGTATCGCGTAGATCGGCGCCTGGTAGTCCCGGTAGGGGCGGAAGAACTTGGGCCCGTAGTCGTCGGTGCTGCCCACCGGGTAGATGACATCGCTGGCGAGCACGGCGAAGGCCGTGTCCCGGCCCTCGCTCAGCAGACCCGGCACGACCGCGTACTGCGGCTCGCCGCCCTCCCCCGTGTCGCCGAGGACCAGGAACGAGAAACGGTCGGGGTCGTCGCGCCTGATGATCTTGTCGGCGGGCGCCCCGGCCGCCGCCCGCCGGGCCACCCAGCGGGCGCGGACACCCCCCGTCGGGTCCCCCAGCCACGAGGCCAGCACGCCGTTGCGGGCCGCCCACAGCATTCTGGGATCGAGCCAGGAGATCTTCTCGGCCTCGTTCGGCATCAGCCGCCGGTACTCACCGCGTTCTGCGGAGCCCCAGCCGGCACCTTCGGCGGTATCACGTGAAGAGTCGGACACCGGTGCACCGTAACAACGGTGCGGCGGCCCGCCGGAGGCCGGGTGGTCCGTGGCGGGGCCGTCGAACCCCCGTGCCGTCCGGCTGAGTTGGCGGAGCCGATCACAGGTTGCGCCCCAACAGGCCGAGCAGCGCCGCCCAGTGGCGCCCGTCCGCCTCCCTGTCGTACGCCGCCGTGTCGGACTGGGTGTATCCGTGCGCGGCCCCGGTGTACACCTCGCACCGGTGACGGACACCGGCGTCCGTCAGCGCCCGCTCCAGGCGCTCGATCTGCGCCGGGGGCAGCGAGGGGTCCCGGTCGGCGTGGCCGAAGTACACCTCGGCGGTGATCCGGCCGGCCACCCGGTGCGGGCTGTCCGGGGTGTCCGTCGCCAGCCGGCCCCCGTGGAACCCGGCCGCGGCGGCCACCCGGTCGGGGTAGGTGCCGGCCGTGCGCAGGGCGAGGGCCGCGCCCATGCAGTAGCCGGTCACCCCCACCGGGCCGCCCGCCACCGCCGGGCACTCGGCGAGCCACCGCAGATACGCCCCGGCGTCACGCATCGCCCGTTCGGGCGTCAGTGCCCGCATGGTCGGACGGAGCCGCCGGAACGCGGCCGCCCGCGCCGTGGCGTCGATGAACTCCGGCAGCTCCACGACCGGGGCGGGCCCGCGCCGGTGGAAGACGTTCGGCACCAGCACGGTGTACCCGGCCCCCGCCAGCCGGTCGGCCGTCTCCCGCACCCGCGGACGCAGACCGAAGGCGTCCGTGTAGAACAGGACCGCCGGGCGGGCACCGCCCTCCACCGGATGCGTCAGGTACGCGTCCGCGGTGCCGTCCTCGGTGCGGATGCCGACGCCGGTTCCCCGTACGGAGGTCACGATCGGTCCGTCCCCCTCACTCGAACCGCGAGACGTCGCCCGCGCCCCGCCGTACGATCTCCGCCTCGCCGCCGGAGAAGTCGATCACCGTGGTCGGCTCGGTGCCGCAGTCGCCGGAGTCGAGCACGGCATCCACCTGGTGGTCCAGCCGGTCCTTGATCTCCCACCCCTGGGTCAGGGGCTCGTCCTCACCGGGCAGCAGCAGCGTGCTGGACAGCAGGGGCTCACCGAGCTCCGCCAGCAGCGCCTGGGTGACGACATGGTCCGGGATGCGCACGCCGACGGTCTTCTTCTTGGGGTGCTGGAGCATGCGGGGCACCTCCTTCGTCGCGGGCAGGATGAACGTGTAGCTGCCCGGGGTCGACGCCTTGACCGCGCGGAACACGTCGTTGTCGATCCGTACGAACTGGCCGAGCTGTGCGAAGTCACGGCACACCAGGGTGAAGTGGTGCCGGTCGTCCAGCTTGCGGATCGTACGGATCCGGTCGATGCCCCCGCGGCTGCCCAGACGGCAGCCGAGTGCGTAACAGGAGTCCGTGGGGTACGCGATCAGGGCGTCGGCGCGGATGCTGTCGGCGACCTGGGAAATGGTGCGCGGCTGGGGGTTGTCGGGATGAACGTCGAAGTACTTCGCCATTCACCGAGCTTATGCCGCCCGCCCGGGAGCACCGCGCACACCGGGCCCGCGCCGCCGCCGGGCGCGGGAGCGACACCGTGCCGGGACGAGCCGCGCCCACGGGTGGGGTAACGTCCCCGCACCGGACCGGGAGGGCGAGGAGACGAAGGGGAAGACCGAGGTGGCAGGCCGTAGGGACGGGATCCGGCGGACACCGGCGGCGGCCGGGGACCCGACGTGGGCGCACGAACTGCTCGAACACCTGCGGCCGGCCGGGCGGGACGTCCGCAGGGTCGTCGACTGGCTGGCCGGCACCGTGCGCGCCGAGGTCTCCCTGCAGGACGCCGCGGGAACGCTCGTCGCCGGCACCCGGTTGCCGCTGGATCCGGCCCTCGTCGCCGACCTCGGCTCCGGCCGGGTCGCCTCCGCGGCCTGGGACGGGGACGGGTGTCACCAGCGCCTGGTGAGGATCGGCCACCCCGCGCAGGCCTGTGTGCTGGCCGTCTCCCGCACGGCCCCCTTCGACCGGGACGCCTCCGACGTCGTCACGCACACCGCCCAAGTGATCGAACTCCTGCTGACGGCCCACGGGACCACCGCGGCCGGGCTCCGGCTCCGGCGGGCCACGGCCGATCTGCGGCTGGCGATCCTGCAACTGCTGATGGTCGAGGACACCGTCGCGGCCCGCCGGGTCGCCGCGGGGCTCTGGCCGGGCCTGCTCGACGCCGACACCGCGTGCGTCTACGTCGTCGAGTCCGCGCCCGACCGGCGTGAACGGCTCGTGGTGGAGTGCCTGGACACCACGCGGGAGGAGGCGCTGGTCGTGCGGTGCCCGGCGATGGACGGTCATGTGATCGTCGTCAGCCCCCGCGAGAGCACCGCTTCCGACCTGCGGTCGCTGGTCGGCCGGCACCCCGACACGTTCCTCGGCGGCAGCGTGTGGCAGAGCCTGGCCCGCACCGCCACCGCGTACGGACAGGCCGTCAGCGCCCTCGCGGTGGCGCGCTTCCGCGCGGACAGGACGGCCGTGTACGCCGAGCGCACCCACCCCGAACGGCTGATGGACCCCGCCGCCCTGCGGGGCTGGTCGGCCCGGGTGCTGCGACCCCTGGACGCGCTGGCCCACCACACCCGCGCCGAACTCCTCGCCACCGCCCGGCTGGGCCTGGAGTTCACCGCCGTCAACACCGCCAAGATCCTCGGCGTCAGCCGCAACACCGTGCGCGCCCGCATGGAGCGCGTCGAGAGCATGCTCGGCGTGGACTTCGACGACGTCACCGCCCGTGCCGTCGTCCACCTGGCGCTCCACACCCAGATCAACCTCCTGGACGGGCAGGCGGGCACCGACCCGGGCACCCACTCTCCCGGACTCGCCGGACTGCTGGCCGGCGAGGCCGTCGAAGCCTGGGCGCGGGAGCTGCTGGGCCGACTGGACCGCGACACCCGCAACGTGCGCCGCACCCTGCGCGCCTGGATCGCCGTCGGGTGCAACGCCGAGCGTGCGGCGCAGGTCCTGGGCGTCCACGCCCAGACCGTGCGCGAGCACATGCGCAGCGCGGAACCCGTCCTGGAACGCCAGTTGCTGGCATCAGGGACCGATCTCTACGAGGTCGTGCTGGCCCATCTGGCCGCGGGCGACCTGGAGCAGCCGGTGCTCGCGGGGGAGTGAATGGGGCCTTTCGGACTCAGTTGTGCACGGATGAGCCCTCCGGGGGCCTCAGCGGGCATCGGTGCGATACACAGGCCGGTCCTCCTCCCCGTAGTTTCGTGCCGGGCGGGGCACGACCGGAACGGGGGACCGGTCGCGCTCCGCCCCTTCGTCGCTGTGTGGCCCCGCGGCCGGCGGGTACCCGTCCGCCGCTGTGAAGGCCCGCCTCCGGCGTCACGGTCCGGCGGGCGGCGAACGAGCACTGCGAGGAGGAGACCCGGATGACCAGTGAGACGGAGACCGGCGGCGTCACCGGCACGCAGGACAAGGACTACAACCTGATCTGGTACGTCGAGGCGTGCCTGAGCAACGCGCTGCGCCTGGAGAGCTACATCCAGGACGCTGAGCGGGCCAAGGACACCGAGGTCGCCGACCTGTTCCGCAAGGCCCAGGCGGACAGCCGCAAGGGCGCGGAGCTGGGCAAGGGGCTGTTGCGCGCACGCCTGGACGGCGGCTGACCGCACTGTCGCGCAGGTCCGGTCACCACGCACGGCGCGGTGACCGGACCGTGCGCTGTTCCCAGCGGCGCCCGGGCGCGTACCACCGGACGCGCCGGTCCCCCCCCCGGACACCGGCGCGTCCGGCCGCCCCGAGTCGCCGCGCGCGCCGATGCGGGGCAGCATGACCGACGTACGCACGTGACCGGGGGGACGACGAGCAGCGCAAGGAGCCCACGATCATGACGGACGTTTCGAGCCGGGGCCCCGCTCCGGGCGACGACCGCGAGGTACTCACCAACCGCCAGGGCCACCCCGTCCACGACAACCAGAACCAGCGCACCATCGGTGCCCGTGGCCCTGCCACGCTGGAGAACTACCAGTTCCTGGAGAAGATCAGCCACTTCGACCGGGAGCGCATCCCCGAACGCGTCGTGCATGCCCGCGGCGTCACCGCCTACGGCTACTTCGAGGCGTACGGGAAGTGGGGCGACGAGCCGGTCTCCCGCTACACCCGCGCCAAGCTCTTCCAGGAGCAGGGCAAGCGCACGGACCTCGCCGTCCGCTTCTCCACCGTCATCGGCGGCCGCGACTCCTCCGAGGCCGCCCGCGACCCCCGCGGCTTCGCCGTGAAGTTCTACACCGAGGACGGCAACTGGGACCTGGTCGGCAACAACCTGGGCGTCTTCTTCATCCGGGACGCGATCAAGTTCCCGGACGTCATCCACGCCCTCAAGCCCGACCCGGTCACCTTCGAACAGCAGCCGCGCCGCATCTTCGACTTCATGTCGCAGACCCCCGAGTCCATGCACATGCTGGTCAACCTGTTCAGCCCGCGCGGCATCCCGGCGGACTACCGCCACATGCAGGGCTTCGGCGTGAACACCTACAAGTGGGTCAATGCCGAGGGCGGGACCAAGCTGGTCAAGTACCACTGGATGCCCAAGCAGGGCGTCCGCAGCATGACCGAGGAGGACGCGGCGAACGTCCAGGCCCAGGGGCTCGGCCACGCCACCAAGGACCTCTACGAGGCGGTGGAGCGGGGCGAGTACCCGGAGTGGGAACTGCTCGTCCAGATGATGGACGACCACGACCACCCGGAGCTGGACTTCGACCCGCTGGACGACACCAAGACCTGGCCCGAACAGGACTTCCCGCCGAAGCCGGTGGGCCGCATGGTGCTGAACCGGATGCCGGAGAACTTCTTCGCGGAGAACGAGCAGATCTCCTTCGGCACCGGCGTCCTCGTCGACGGCCTGGACTTCTCCGACGACAAGATGCTCGTCGGCCGCACCTTCTCCTACAGCGACACCCAGCGGTACCGGGTCGGCCCCAACTACCTCCAGCTGCCGGTCAATCAGGCCAAGCACGCGGACGTGCGCACCAACCAGCGCGACGGACAGATGACATACGTCGTCGACGGCGCCGGAGAGAACCCGCACGTGAACTACGAGCCGTCGATCACCGGCGGTCTGCGGGAGGCCCAGTACCCGACGCACGACGACCAGGGCCCGGAGATCCGCGGCCGGCTCACCCGCAAGCGCATCGAACGCACCAACGACTACATGCAGGCCGGCCAGCGCTACCTGCTCCTGGAGGACTGGGAGCGCGACGACCTGGTGAAGAACTTCGTCGACCTGATCTCCCAGTGCGACCGCGCCGTCCAGGAGCGCATGGTGTGGCACTTCCTGCTGGTCGAGAACGACCTCGGCCGCAGGGTCGGCGAGGGCCTTGGGATCATGCCGGAGGACGTCGCCCACCTGGAGCCCCTCGCCGGCCAGGACCTGACCGAGGAGGACCGCAAACGGCTCGCCAGTCTCGGCGACAACCCGCCGCGTGACGTGGAGGGGCTCACCATGACCCACTGCGTCCCCGACGAACGGCACGTGGTGACCCGTTGAGCCCTCATCCGGCAGCGGCCGCCCGCGCCACCGCGAGCGCCCGCTCGGCGTAGCCGCGGCCGAACAGCACGGCGTGCACCAGCAGCGGGAACAGCTGGTGCACGCCGACGCGCGTTTCCCATCCGTCGGCGAGCGGCGCCACCTCCCGGTAGCCGTCCAGCACCGCCTCCCCGTGGGGACAGCCGAACAGGGCGAGCATCGCCAGATCGGTCTCCCGGTGCCCGCCGTGGGCCGCCGGATCGATCAGCCGTACACCTCCGTCGGCGCCCCACAGCACGTTGCCGTTCCACAGATCGCCGTGGAGCCGCGCGGGCGGCTCGGCCGGCCCGGAGAGCTCTTCCAGCCGCTCACAGACCCGCTCGACGAGGCGCGCCTCGGCCGGGCGGACGGCGCCGGCGTCGACCGCCCGGCGCAGATAGGGCAGGACCCGGTGCCCTGCGTACCAGCCGGGCCAGTCGTCGCCGGTGACGTTGCGCATCGGGGCCGCCCCGATGTACGCCTCCACCGGACCGCCCGGCGGCGGTGCACCGAACGCCGGAGCCCCGGCCGCGTGCAGGCCCGCCAGGTCCCGGCCGAACCCGACGGCCGCCTCCCGCGAGGGCCGGCCGCGCGTCACCCGGTCGAGGACCAGCCACCCCTCGTGGTGACCGTGCACCGCCGGGACCCGCACCGTCCCGGCCCCGGCCAGCCAGCGCAGCCCCGCGGCCTCCGCGCGGGCGGCCTCCGCGTCAGTGGTCCGCTTGACGACCACGACACGGCCGTCGTCCAGCACGGCCTCGGCGAGCGAGCCGGACAGGGTGCGCAGTCCGGTGACCGCCCGCCCGGTGAGCCGGGCCGCCACGGCCCCCGGCCCGTCACCGTCCCGGGCGGCCGGACCGGGAGGGAGGATCATGGGCGGACTCCTCATCGGGGCGACGCGGGACGCCCAGGGTACGGGCACGCCGGCCGCACCCGCCGAACGCTCGCGCAGGACGGTGAAATTCCGGCGCCGGCCGATCGAACGGAGCCGCGCCGGGGGACCACTGGGATCATGACGAGCCCATCGTTCCAGCGCACCCTCACCCTGCCCGCGTCGCTCTGCGAACAGGCCGTACAGCACCTGGAGCAGGCCGCCCGGCGTACGGTCGACGGAGCCGGAATCCCGCTCAAGGCGTTCCGCGCCGCCGCCGACAGCGACTACACCCTCCCGGTCACCGTGGTGGAACAGGCCGCGGGCTGCCTGCTGGTCCTGGCCACGGAGACGGCCCAGAGCGTACGTCCGTCGGTCCTGCGGGCCACCATCGCCGTCGCACTGTGCCTGCGCGACGCCGTCGAGGCGGTCCACCAGCCCGCCCTCACCACCCGGTTCTGGTGACGGCACGTCGAATGGCCCCCGCTCCCGGGGGAACCCGGCGAATCCGCACCACCGACACACAGGAGTAGTCCATGAGTCTGTTGCGTGTCCTCGGCCGGCCGATGCTGGCGTCGATGTTCGTCACGGGCGGGCTGGATTCCTGGCGCCGCCCGCAGAACGTCGCACCGATCGCCGAGCCGGTCGTCCAGCCCGTCACCGAACGGGTCCCGGTGCTGCCGGACCGCACCGAGGACGCCGTACGCCTCAGCGGCGCCGTCCAGCTCGTGGGCGGGCTGCTGCTGGCCACCGGCCGCCTGTCACGCCCGGCCGCGCTCGCCATCGCCGTCACGCTGGTGCCCACCACCCTGGCCGCGCACCGGTTCTGGGAGGAGGAGGACCCCGACCAGAAGACCCAGCAGCGCATCCACTTCCTCAAGAACCTCTCCATGCTCGGCGGTCTGCTGATCGCCGCCGACGACACCGGCTCCGCCCCGTCGCTGCTGTGGCGGAGCCGGCACGCCGCCCACGACCTGCGGCGCGACGCCCACCTGGTGCGCCACTCCGTCCGGGCCGGTGCCGGTCCCGCGGCCCTGGCCGGGCGTGTCCGGGCCACGTTGTCCCGCTGACGCACCGGCCGCGTGTAGCACCCCGGCGGTGCGGGGACCCGGGGGCGGAGTGGACCCGGCCGGGTGCCACCACCAACCGGAGGTGAAGGACATGGGACACGGAGGCGACGTCATCGACGAACTGATGACCGACCACCGGGAAGTCGAGGAACTCTTCGGCAAGATCGATGCGCTGCCGCCCGGCCACAAGGAGCGCAAGGTGTACGCGGACCAGGCCACGATCGAGCTGGTCCGGCACTCCGTCGCCGAGGAGGCCTACCTCTACCCGGCCGCACGGGAGCACCTGCCGGACGGCGACGCCCTGGCCGACCAGGAGCTCGAGGACCACGCCACGGCCGAGCAGACCATGAAGGATCTGGAGGGCTGCGACGCGGGCGACGCCGAGTTCGACCGGCTCATCGGGATGCTGATGAGCGAGATCCGTGAGCACATCGCCGACGAGGAGCAGAACCTCTTCCCGCGGTTGCGTGCCGCCTGCACCCCGGAACAGCTCGGCCAGCTCGGTGACAAGGTCCGGCAGGCGAAGAAGACGGCCCCGACCCGGCCGCACCCCGCCGCCCCGGACAAGCCCCCCGCGAACAAGCTGCTGGCACCGGGCGCCGGCATGGTCGACCGGCTCCGCGACGCGCTGAGCGGACGCGGCAAGCTCGGCTGAGACCACGGATGAGGGCCCGTCGCCGCGGCGACGGGCCCTCATCCGTCCCCGGTCGCCTCCGGTGCTCGTCCCGGCCGCTGTGATCAACCCCACTCACTGACCCAAATCCCCGGCACCTCGGCACACTTGACCCACCCGGCCGTCCGGTGCCCGGCCGCCCGGGACCGACCCGGCGTTCCCTTCTGCCACGATGGTCCGCGCCCAGTTCCGGTGACGGGGGCCGCCGCGCGGCGCAGCCGGCGGTCCGCTTCCCGCGCCTCCTTCCGCCGGGCCCCCCGGCCCGTCCCCGAGTAGCGCACCGTGTCTTCCTCGCCCACCCCTGCCCCGGCCGTGTCCCGCTCCCCCTGGCGATCCCTGCGGCACCGCAGCATGCGCTGGTGGTCCGTCGCCAACTTCGTGTCGAACGCCGGTACATGGATGCAGCTCACGGTGCAGAACCTGCTGGTCCTGCAGATCACCGGGTCCGCCGCCGCCACGGGTCTGTCGATGTCGGTGCAGGCCGCGCCGGCGCTGCTGATGAGCGTCCTCGGTGGCGCGGCGGTCGACCGCTGGCCGCGGAGGCTGACGGCGGCCGTCAGCCAGGCCCTGCTGTCCGCGATCGCGTTCACCACGGCCGTCCTGGTGGCGCTGGACCGGCTGGACATGACATCCCTGATGGCGCTTGCCGCCGTCACCGGCATCGTCGCCACCGTCGACAACCCGGCCTGCGCCCTGCTGGGCAACGATCTCGTGCCGGCGCAGGACGTCCCCTCCGCGATCGGAGTGGGCGCGCTGGTCTTCAACGCGGGCCGGCTCGCGGGCGCCGCGCTCGCCGGGGTGACGGTCGGGTTCCTCGGTACCGCCGCGGCCTACTTCGCCAACGGGTTCTCCTTCCTCTTCGTGACCGCGGTCATCCCGTTCCTGCGCCCGGCGGCGGGTGCGGTCCGGCACGTCGCCGGGAAGGGCGGGCGCCCGCGGGCCGACCTGACCGTCCGCGAAGGGCTCGCCTTCTTCGCCCGCCGGCCCCGGCTGGTGGCACTCGCCGGAGTCACCGGCGTCAGTGCCGTCCTCGGCCGCAACTACGGCCTCACTCTCGCGGTCCTGGTCACCGGGCCGCTGGCGGGGGGCGCGAGCGCGTT
The DNA here is from genome assembly GCF_000725125.1 of Streptomyces toyocaensis. Taxonomy (GTDB): domain Bacteria; phylum Actinomycetota; class Actinomycetes; order Streptomycetales; family Streptomycetaceae; genus Streptomyces; species Streptomyces toyocaensis. Next base: position 55,258 of record NZ_JFCB01000032.1, on the reverse strand, counting down.
CGGCACGGTGTCCACCGTCCTCGCCGTCGGCGGGATCCTCGGCGCGGTGCTCGGCGCGCGGCTGCGTCGGCCGTCCGTGCGGCTGGTCGGCGCCCTCGCGGCGACGGGCGCGCTGCTGCAGGTGGCGGCGGGGATGTCACCGTCGCTCGCGGTGCTGCTGGTGCTGGTCCTGCCCATGGCCGTCGTCGAGTCCGTCTCCGACACCGCCGGAACGGCCGTGCTGCAGACCGACCCGCCCGCCCACCTGCGGGGACGCGTGCTCGGCGTCTGGGGCAGCATCGGCACCGTGTGGAGCCTGGGCGGGCCGCCGGCCCTCGGCCTCCTCATGGAACTGGCGGGCCCGCGCGGTGCCCTGGTCACCGGCGGCCTCGTCATCGCCGGATCGATCGCGGCAGGCCACCTCCTCCGCACCCGCCGCCCGCCCGCCCTCCTCCGTCTGACCCGGAAGGACGCCCCCCGCCCGGCCCTGCAGACGGCAGCCTGATCTCCCTCCGGGCCCGAGCACCGTCGGCACCCCCGGCCCGTCCGGCGTTCGAGGACGACGCCCGTCCAGGGCCGAAAGGGGTCCGGGGGCGAAGCCCCCGAAGACGGGACGGGAAGGGGCGGCGGGGGGCGAACACCGCATCGCCCCCGCCCCCTCACCCCTCCGCGGACCGCAAGGTGACCGAAGCCGCATCCGCCGCCCGCCGCGCCAGCAGGGTGGTGGACCGCCCGTCCAGGTACGGCAGCACCACCGCCTGCCCGCCCCAGCCGCGCAGCACCTCCGCCTCCGGCAGATCCTGCACGGAGTAGTCGCCGCCCTTCACCCACACGTCCGGCCGCAACCGCCCCAGCACCGCCTCCGGCGTGTCCTCCTCGAAGACCACCACCGCGTCCACACTCCCCAGTGCCGCCAGCACCCTCGCCCGGTCCGTCGCGGGATTGAGCGGCCGGCCGGGGCCCTTGCGCCGGGTCACGGACGCGTCGGAGTTGAGGCACACGATCAGACAGTCACCGATCCGCCGCGCGCTCTCCAGCAGTCCGACGTGACCGGCGTGCACCAGGTCGAAGCAGCCGCCCGTGGCGACCACCGTCCCGCCGCGCGCCCGCACGCTCTCCGCCACCTCGAACGCGTCGGCCGCGGGATGGCGCGCGGGTCCGGGAACGGCCGGCGTGTGCCACAGGTCGGGGTTGCCCGCCCCGCCCGCCGCGACGAACGCCGCGGCGGCGGCCACCGCCCGCTGCAGCGCCTCCTCGGGCAGCAGACCGTCGGCCAGCGCCGCCACGGTCGCCGCGGCGAAGCAGTCCCCCGCGCCGCACGGATCCCCGTCGGCCCGGAACGGCGCCGGGATCAGCATCGGCGTCCCGCCTCCCGGCCGGGTGAGCAGAACCCCGCGGTCGCCGAGCGTCACGGCGACGCCCGCCGCCCGCCAGCGCTCCGCCAGTTCCGCCCCCCGCTCGGCGAAGGCACCCAGCGATGCCCCCGACGGCCCCGGCCCGTCGGCGCACAGGGCGACCGCCTCGGCCGCGTTGGGCGTGACGACGCGCGCCCCGGGCACCGGCGCGTCGCCCTGGGGATGCGGGTCCCACACCAGGGGCGTACGCCGTGCCACGTCCTCCAGATGCGTGCGCACCGCCCCGGCGGTGTGCCGTCCGTAGTCGGCCACGAGCACGGCGTGCGCCCCGGCGAGCACCTCGCGTACCGCGTCGTCCGGCTCGCCGGGGGTCCCGCCGCCCCGGTCGATGCGTACCACGGGCCGTCCGCCCGCCAGCACCCTCGTCTTCACCGGCAGCGTCCCGTGCAGCGGCAGTTCCAGCAGCCGTACCCGGCCGTCGAGGTCCCTGCGGACCGCCTCGCTCGCCGGATCGTCCCCGAGTGCGGTCACCAGGACGACGTCCCGGCCGCCCCGGGCGGCGAGCGCGGCGGCGAGCCCCGCCCCGCCCGGATGCCGGCGGTCACCGGTGACATCGACGACCGGGGCGGGGGCGTCCGGGGACAGCCGGGTGGCGACCCCCTCGATGTCCTCGTCCAGCAGCACGTCCCCCACGACCACGACGGGCTCGGGACCGGTCATGACATCCTCCCGGGGACGGTCGTCGCGCGCCGCGCGAACGGCGTGGACACGGCGGCGTCGAAGGACTCGCAGAGCAGGTGGACGGCGACGAGATGGGCCTCCTGGACGGTGGCCGTGCTGCCCGCGTCCACGCACAGCGCCTCGTGGGACGCCTCCGCCAGCGGGTTGGGGCCGGGCCCGGTGAGGGCCCAGACCCGCAGCGCGGCCCGCCGGGCCGCCACCGCCGCCGCGATCAGATTGGCGCTGCGCCCCGACGTGGAGAGCAGCAGCAGGACGTCGCCGGGACGTCCGTGGGCGGTCACCTGGCGGGCGTACACGTGGTCGAAGCCGTAGTCGTTGCCGATGGCCGTGACGCTGGAGGTCTCGGCGTGCAGCGCGAGGGCCGAGTAGGCACGCCGCTCCTGGCGGTACCGTCCGACCAGCTCGGCGGTCAGATGCTGGGCCTGCGCGGCGCTGCCCCCGTTGCCGGCGGCCAGCAGCCGTCCTCCGTCGGTGAGATGGGCGGCGAGCCGGCCGCCCCAGTCGGCGATCCGGGGCAGGCCGTCCCGGCGGAGGCCGTCGAGGGCCTCCTGGAGCGACCGGCAGTGCAGATGCGCGGCGTCGAGCGCGGGGTGTTCGGTCATGGCTGTTCGGGCGCACCGCCTCGGTGAGGACGGCGGCGGGACCCGCACCTCCTTCCAACGTCGGACGTCGTCGGCCACGGCGGCCGGACCGTCAGCCGGTTCCGGTCGCGGCGGGCTCCGCGTCGAGGACCTCGCAGTACGCCGCCTCGGTGGCCGCGGCGATCCGCGGCCAGCCGTAGCGGCTGAGTACCCGTCGGCGGCCCGCCACCGCGCAGGCCTCCCGGGCCGCCGGGTCGGCGAGCAGCGCGGCCACGGCCCCGGCCAGCGCGTCCGGGTCGCCGGGCGGCACCAGCCGGCCCGTGCCCGGATCCGCGACGGTGTCGAGCTGACCGCCGACCGCGCTGGCCACCACCGGACGGCCGCAGGCCATGGCCTCCAGCGGGACGATCCCGAACGGCTCGTAGTCGGCGGGGCACAGCACCACGTCGGCGGAGCGCAGGAGCGCGGGAACCCCGGAGGGGTCCACCCCGCCGGTGAAGCGGACCCGGTCGGCGACCCCGGCGTCCCGTGCGACACCGCGCAGCCGCCGCACCTCCGGATCGTCGTCGAGACGGTCCCGAGGCGGCCCGCCGACCACCAGGAGCTCGGTTCCCGGCAGCCGGGCCAGCGCCGCCACCGAGACGGCGGCGCCCTTGCGCGGCACCAGCCGGCCCAGCTGCACCAGCCGGTGACGGAGCGGTCCGCGCGGCGCGACCGGTCCCGCCGGCGTGAACCGGTCGGTGTCCACACCGCACGGCACGACGCCGACGCGGTACGCCGGCACGCCCATCCGGGCCAGCTCGGCGACCTCGTCCCGGCAGGTGGCGACGACCCGGTCGCAGCCCAGCCCCACCTCGATCTCGCAGGCGATCCGCTCCGGCGGGCTGGTGTCGGCGAGCCCCTGGTGCCGCCGCTTCACCGTGCCGAGCGCGTGGTACGTGTGCAGCAGTGGCAGCCCCAGCTCCCGGGCCGCCCGCAGCGAGGCCAGCCCCGACATCCAGAAGTGCGAGTGCACCACGTCCGGGGTGCGCGCACGCCACCGACGGGCCAGGTGCTGCCCGAACTCCTCCATGTACGGCAGCAGCCGGTCCTTGGGAACCGGCTCCGGGGGGCCCGCCGGTACGTGGTGCACCTCGACGCCGTCGCGCAGGGCCACCCGGTCGGGCAGGTCGGGCGCGTCGCGGCGGGTGTGCACGACGACGCGGTGGCCGCGGTCGGCGAGCGCCCCCGCCAGGGCGGCCACATGGACGTTCTGCCCGCCGGCGTCCACGCCGCCGAGCGTGGCGAGGGGGCTGGCGTGCTCCGAGACCAGCGCGATGGACAGCACGCCCGGGGCGAGTCCGTCGCCGGCGGGCGGGCCGGGGGCCGGGGTCATGAGCGCACCTCCGTGATCAGGCGTTCCCAGTCGTCCAAAAACCGCTTGAGCCCGTAGCGTTCGAGGGCGGCCTGCCGGGCACGGGCCCCGTCCGCCGCGGCCGCCGCGGGGTCGGCCAGATAACGGCGGGCGGCCCGGGCGAGGACGTCGGGCCGATTGGACACGGTGCCCGAACCGTGCGGCACCGCCTCCACCACCTCGGTGGTGGCCAGCGCCAGGACCGGCATGCCCAGGTGCATCGCCTCCAGCAGGGACAGCCCGAGGGAGGTCCAGCGCACCGGGTGCAGGTACATCCGGCGGTCGGCCATGGCCGCGTGCAGTTCGCGCTGCGGCAGGTCGGCGGTGCGGCACCGCTCCGGCGGCAGCCCCAGGTGACCGGCCAGGCCGCCGGTGCCCATGCCGAACACGTCCAGCGGCACCGCCCCCGCGAGGGCGGGCAGCAGGTCCGTACCGGTGTACCGGCCGCGTCGCAGCGGTTCGTTGACGACGACGGCGGCCCGGTCCAGCCGGCCCGTGTACCGGTGGCCCGGGTCGACGATGCCGTGCTCGATCACCTCGGTGCGGGTGGTGCCGCAGTCCCAGAACAACCGGTTGAAGTGAGTGACGTGCACGATCGTCAGATCGGCCCGGTCGGCGAACGGATGATGGGTGTCCGGCACGTCGCCGTCCGGTGCGTTGTGCTCCAGATACACGGCCGGCACGTCCCGGCCGGGACGGCGGCCGCCGAGCCAGCGTTCGGCGAGCCCGAGCTCGTGCGGCCGCTGCAGGACGACCAGGTCGAACGGCGTCTCCCGGAGTTCCGCGGGCGTGGCCTCGCGCACCGACACGGGCCACGAGAAGGTCCGGGCACGGCCGAGGCCGTCCGGATCACGGCCGGGGGTGACGGGGACGACGTAGGTGTGGGGGCCCTGGACGAACGCCGTCGTCCAGGAACCGTGTACGTGCCACAGCAGAATGTTCATACGGCGGCTCCTCGGCCGGTCCGCTCCCCCTGCTCCGGCGGCGGGCGGGTCATGACGGCATCCGCTCGCCGGCCGCCGGCGGGTACGCGGGCGCGGCGGCACCGGGCGGCTGGGGGCGGGGCGGTGCCGCGCGGTGCGCGAAGTGGCCCCGCAGCCAGTGGAAGGCCGCGGCCGGCGGGACGACCGCGCTGGTGAGGACCATGGTCACGATCTCGTCCCGGGTGCGCGGCCCCGGGAGGATCCGGGCGAGCGCGAATTCGGTGGTCCCGGCCAGCCATCCACCGAGGCAGGCAGCCGCGGCCCGCGGCCGGCCGGACAGCACGCAGGCCACGGACGCCAGGCCCGCCGCGGTCACCGCCAGATGACCGGGCAGGCGCCCCCGCGGGGCCCCGGCCCGCTGCCACCAGTCCCGACCGTGCAGCCGGGACATCAGCACGTCGTCGGCGTTGCCCGCCTGGAGCCGCACGGAGACCCAGCGCCCGGACCGCCGCACCGGATGGGCGGTGGTGCGGCGGCCCTCGGCCAGCGTCCAGCCGGCGTCGAGCACCCGCAGCGCCAGGTCGGCGTCCTCCCTGAAGGCCCGGCGGAACCGCTCGTCGAAGCCGCCGGTGGCCTCCAGCGCACGACGGCGGTACACCATGTCGGCGGTGATCCAGCGGGCGCGGGCGAGACCGGCGGTGTTGCGCTCCCAGTCGGTGGGCCGGCGGTCGGCGGGCAGCGGCACCTCGATCCGGGCGGTGATCCCGGCGGTCGCGACACTCGCCCCGGCGAGGTCGAGGGCCAGGTCGTCGGCCCAGGTCGGGCCGGGGACCACGTCGTCGTCGAGGAACACGATCCACGGCACGTCCCCGGCGGCCCGCCAGCCGGTGTTGCGGGCGGCGGCCGGCCCCCGTGCCCCGCCGGGCACCACGAGGGTGCGCGAGCGCAGCGACGGCGGGACGGCGGCGGTCAGCGGGGCGCCGGAGGGGTCCCGGCGGTCGTCGACCACCACGACCCGGGCGGGGCCCGGCCCATCCGCGTCGGCCAGCGCCTGCAGACACCGGCCCAGGCAGGGCCGGCCCAGTGTCGGCACCACCACGGCGTACGCGCCGCCCGGTGCGGGTGACCCGGTCATCGCAGCACCCCGCCCTCGTCCGTGGAGCGGAAGAAGTCGCCGCGCCGGACCGCGTACGGGCCGATGGCCAGCAGGTCGACGGGGGAGGAGCCGAAGCACTCCAGGGCGTCGCGCGGATCGTCCACCATGGGACGGCCCGCCGTGTTGAGGCTGGTGTTGACGACCACGGGCAGCCCGGTCAGCCGCTCGAACTCGCCCAGCATCCGCGCCACCAGGGGCTCACGCGCCGGATCGACGGTCTGGATGCGGGCGGTGCCGTCGACGTGCACCACGGCGGGGATGCGGTCCCGCCAGGCGGGGGCCACGTCGTGCACGAACAGCATGTACGGGCTGGGCAGCGGCCCGTCGAAGACGTCGGCGGCCCGGTCGGCGAGCACCATCGGCGCGACCGGCCGGAACTGCTCTCGTCCCTTGACGTCGTTGAGCCGCTCCAGATTGCCCGCGTGCCCCGGATGGGCCAGCAGCGAGCGGTGGCCGAGCGCCCGGGGACCGTACTCGCTGCGGCCCTGGAACCAGGCGACGATGCCGTTGTCGGCCAGTGCCCGGGCCACGGTGGCGGCGATGTCGGACGGCCGCTCGAAGGGCACGCCGGCCGTCTTCAGCCAGGCCCCCAGCTCCGCGTCGGACCAGTCCCGGCCGAGGTCGGCGCCGGTCATGGGCTCCGGCTCGTCGCCGGCCCCGGCGGACAGCAGCAGGGCGCCGCCCAGGGCGGTCCCCGCGTCACCGGCCGCCGGCTGCACCCACACCCGGGAGAACGGGCCCTCGCGGGCGATACGGGAGTTGGCGACGCAGTTCAGGGCGACGCCACCGGCGAGGGTGAGCACCGAGTCGTGGGTGCGGCCGTGCAGCCAGCGCACCAGGTCCAGCAGCGTCTCCTCCAGCACGGCCTGCGCGCTGGCGGCGACGTCGGCGTGGTCCCGCGTCCACGGTTCGTCGGGGCCGCGCGGCGCGCAGAGCTCGTGCCAGGGCACTCCCGTGGCGTGGAAGCCGCCGTCGCCCGTGGGATGGACGTGGCGGCGCAGTTCCGCCAGCATGCGCGGTGTGCCGTGGGAGGCCAGGGCCATCACCTTGAACTCGTCGGAGGACCGAAGGAAGCCGAGGTGCTCGGTGAGCTCCTCGTAGACCAGACCGAGCGAGTGCGGCAGGTCCTGCGCGCGCAGGGAGTCGAGCCGGTCGCCCACCCGGCGGGCGGCGAGGTGCGAGGCGCGTTCGCCTCGGCCGTCCAGCACGAGCACGGAGCTGTCGCCCGCGTCCGGCGCGGCGAAGGCACCGGAGGCGGCGTGCGCCATGTGGTGCGGTACGAAGCGGACGAGGGCGGGGTCCAGGCCCGGCAGCGCGGTCCGCAGGAAGCCGGGTGCCTCCCGCGCATAGGTGAGCCGCAGGTGGTCCCACGGGTCGTCCAGGCCCATCGCGTCGGCGGGGCGGGCGAGCGCGGGGTCGAAGGAATAGGCGACCGCGTCGAGGTCCTGGGGGCGCAGTCCGGCGCGCTTCAGGCACCAGGCGGCGGCCTTCTCGGGCAGCTCCCAGGCGGAGAAGGGCAGCGGTCGCTTGCCGTGCTTGCGCCGGGAGAACCGCTCCTCCTCCGCGGCGGCGACGGTCCGCCCGTCGATCAGCAGGGCGGCGGCGGGATCGTGGAAGAGGGCGTTGATTCCGAGGATGCGCATGGCGGGCGGCCTTTCGCGGATGGGGGCGGCCTGCGGGCCGCGTGTCCTGGGCGGGAGCGGCCGGGTTCAGTGACCCGCTTCGGCCCGGAACCAGGCGAGCGTGCGGCGCAGCCCCTCCTCGGCGTCCACCCGCGGCTCCCAGCCGAGCTTGTCGCGGGCCAGCGTGATGTCGGGGCAGCGCACGGCCGGATCGTCCACCGGGCGCTCGATGTAGCGGATCTCGGACGCGGACCCGCTCAGCCGGACGACGAGCCGGGCCAGCTCCAGCATGGTGATCTCAGCGGGGTTGCCGATGTTGACGGGCCCGCGCATGCCGTGGGCGGCCGCCGCCAGGACGCCGGCCACCGTGTCGTCGACGTAGCACAGCGAGCGGGTCTGGTGGCCGTCACCGGTCACGGTGAGGGGTTCGCCGGCCAGGGCCTGCCGGACGAAGGTCGGCACGGCGCGGCCGTCGTGGCCGCGCATCCGCGGGCCGTAGGTGTTGAACAGCCGCACGATGCAGGTGTCGGTGCCGTGGGTCTCCGCGTGGGCGGTGGTCAGCGCCTCACCGAAGCGCTTGGCCTCGTCGTAGACGCTGCGCGGGCCGACCGGGTTGACGTTGCCCCAGTAGCGCTCGTCCTGGGGGTTCTGGCGCGGGTCGCCGTAGACCTCCGAGGTCGAGGCCAGGACGAAGCGGGCCTCCGAATCCTGGGCGAGCCGCAGGGCGTTGCGGGTGCCGAGGCTGCCGGTCTCCATGGTGTGCAGCGGGAGCCGCAGGTAGTCGGCCGGGGAGGCCGGGGACGCGAAGTGCAGGACCAGGTCGGGCCGCCGGTCGACCGGCAGTTCCTCGGCCACGTTGGCCCGCACCAGGGTGAATCCGGGCCGTTCCAGCAACGGCGTGACGTTCTCCGGGCGGCCGGTGCTGAGGTCGTCCACGCAGGTGACGGCGGCGCCCGTGTCCAGCAGGGCGGTGCACAGGTGGGAGCCGACGAATCCGGCGCCGCCGGTGACGACGACGTGCTCCCAGGGGCGGGATATGGCGGTGGTCATGTCGTTCAGCCCTCCGTCGGAGACGCCGGTGTCCGGGCCGACGCGGTGCGTCCGGCACCCGGACCGAGACCGTCGACCTCTCGATCAGCCTGAGCCGCCGTTCCCCCGGTGGCACGGTCGCCTACTGCGAACCGGTGAACCACGGAACGTGACGAAGCGCGGCAGTGAGCCCGTCCGGTGCCCGCCCGGGTGCGCTCCCGGCGGCCGGCGGTCGGGCCACGAGGGTGGCGTCCGGCCCGAGGCGGCCAGAGAGGGACGCGTCGTGGAGAGCGGCCACCGGGGAGAGCAGGTCCGGGTGGCGCAGCAGGCCGCGGCGCGACGGACGGGCGATCCCGTCGGACGCGAGAAGACGGCGGAACCCGGCCGGCGTGTCCCCGAGGGAGCGCACCGCGAGTGCGGCCGGCTCCGGGTCGGCGAGCAGGCAGGCCGCCCAGCCGGCCACGACCTCGTCGACCCAGGTGCGCCAGGCCTGGTCCCTGGCGTCCTCGCCCGTGTCCGCGCCGGTGATCCGGTCGAGCCGCGCCGAACCGCCAGGACCCGCCGGCGGGGACCGGCGCCGCGTCCGTCGCCGTCGGGTGGCGGAGCAGGGCCGTGGCCGTCACCGCCTGCCGTGCCCGGGCCTCGCACAGCGTGGAGGCCGGCGGCCCGCCGTACGCGGGGAAGTAACGGGTCAGCCACTGTGCGGTGGCCCGGGGAGAGAGGTGCGTGCACCGCCGGGCCGTCCGAACCGTCGGGGCGAGGTGACCGCACGGAACGCCGGCGGCCCGCCCTCCCCACCCGGTGCGACGCGTGCCTCCCGTGGCGCACGGCCTTCGCCACACCCGTACGGGTGTCCTCGCCGCTGCCGGAGTGTCCCGGGGAGCCGGCCGGGCACCCGGCGGTCATGGACGTACTCAGTCGCCCCTTGATCGACCGCACCCTGCCCCTGCTGGCCGAGGGTTACGCCTGGCTGCCCAACCGGATGCGCGACGCCACGGGACCCGTGGTCCGCACCCGGATCATGGGCCGCCCCGCACTGGCCCTGCGCGGGCCCGAGGCGGTGCGGTTCTTCTACGACGAGGAGAACGTGCACCGGCACCGCGCGATCCCCGAACCCGTACTCGCCACCCTGTTCGGCCACGAGGCCGTGCACACCCTCGACGGCGCCGCCCACCGCGCCCGCAAGTCCCTGTTCCTGCCGCTGCTCGAGCCCGGCCGTGTCGCGGGTCTCGTCGACCACGTCACCGCGGCCTGGGACGAGGCCGTACCGGCATGGGGCCGGCGCGGTTCCGTCGTGCTGTTCGACGAGGCGGGCACGGTGCTCGCCACCGGCGTGCACCGGTGGGCCGGGATACCGCTGGACGACGCCGACGCCGCGGCGACGGCCCGCGACATGATCGCCATGGTCGACGGCTTCGCCACCGCCGGACCGCGTCACCTGCGCGCCCGGCGCGCCCGTGCGCGGCAGGAGGACCGGCTGGGCCGGCTGGTGCGCGACGTGCGCTCCGGCGAGGTCACCGCGCCCGCCGGCTCGGTGCTCGACCTGGTGTGCCGTCACCGCGACGCGGACGGCGAGCAGCTCGACGAGAAGACGGCCGCGGTGGAACTGCTCAACGTGGTCCGCCCGACGACCGCCGTCGCCTGGTTCGTCGCCTTCGCCGCGCACGCGTTGCACCGTTGGCCCGAGCACCGGGCGCCCCTGGCGGACGGGGACCTCCCGTTCACCGCCGCCTTCACGCACGAGGTGCGCCGCTTCTACCCGTTCGTGCCCTTCCTCGGCGGCCTGGCCGTCCGCGACCTGTACTGGCGGGGCGAGTGGATCCCGGCCGGGGGACTGGTGGTGCTCGACGTCTACGGGCAGAACCACGACGAGTCGCTGTGGGGCGATCCGTACGCCTTCCGCCCGCGGCGCTTCCTGGAACGGCCCGTGGAGCGCGACGAACTGATACCGCAGGGGGGCGGCGACCCGGCCACGGGCCATCGCTGCCCCGGCGAGGGCATCACCGTCGGCGTACTGGAGGCGCTCGCGGGGCGGCTCGCCCGAATGGAGTACTCCGTGCCGGAGCAGAATCTGACGATCCCGCTGAACCGCGTCCCCACGCGTCCGCACAGTGGCGTTCTCCTCGCGGGGATACGCCCGGCCGCCGGTTAGGCGGTACCGCTCCCGAACCGCCGCACTACCCCGGCACGTCGCCCTCCGGGATTCCGGCCCGGCACCGGCGCCGCACCGTTCACAGCCGCTGCCACAGCGCCGGCGTGCCGGCGGGCGCCCACGCCCCCTGCGCCTGGTGGGTCTGCAGGCACTGGTACGTCACACCGTCGCGGGTCACCGTCGTCCCGGTCTCGTACACCCGGCCCGCCGTCCACGCCTGCACGCCGCCCTCCTGCTGGTCCGGCGTGGTCTGCGCGGCCGCGGTGGTCAGGGTGAGGCCGAAGTCGCCCAGGATCGGGTTCACCGGCTGGTAGAAGGTCGTGCCGCCGGAGGTGCAGTCGCCGGAGCCGCCGGAGGTGACACCCTGCGCCTGCGCGCCCGTGACGTACGGTCCGCCGGAGTCCCCGGGCTCCGCGCACACCGTCGTCCGGGTCAGCCCGTCCACCGTGCCCTCGGGGTAACGGACGCTCGTGTCGTGCTGCTCGATGGTCCCGCAGTGCCACCCGGTGGTCGAGCCGGAGCGGCACACCGACGCCCCGACCAGCGCCTGGGCCGAACCCGTGACCTGCACCTCCTGGCCGTCCTGCGCCTTCACGCCGGGCGTGGGCGCCCACTGGTCGTTGGTGGCCACCCACGCCATGTCCCTGCCGGGGAACGTGGACGCCTGGAAGGTGCCCTGCGCGGTGCGGTCGTACCCGGTCGTGGTCGCGCCCCGCCTGCCGCAGTGACCGGCGGTGGCGAAACCCGCCTGGTCGCCCTTGGTGACGGAGAAGCCGACGGAACAGCGCGCGGAGTCGTTGATGTAGAAGGCGTCACCACCGGTGATGTCCTGGAGCAGCCGCGGCCGTTCCTCCGTCACGCGAACGCCGATGTCCTCGCCCTCGAGGCCCGCGGCCATCACGAAGGCCGCTCCGGCCGCCTGGCTGGTCGCCTGCACCATGATCCGGTTCTCCGCCACGTCCACGTACCAGACGGGTGTGTCGAGGGTCTGCACGCGGGTGGCCGCCGCGTCCAGCTTCGCCTTGGCCCCCTCCAGTTCGGCCAGCGTCCGCTCGACCACCGCCGCCGTGGCTCCCTGGGCCTCGATCGCCGCCACGTCCCCCGCGTCGGTGGTCGCCACCATGAGCTCCGCCGAGGTGTCGCCCCGCACCCAGGCACCGGCGAACCGCTCGCCCAGGGCGTTGCGCAGCCGGCCGGCGCGGGTGCCCGCCTCCGCCTCGTTGACCAGCCGCTGCGAGGCCTGCTCCGGGTTCAGGCCCAGGTCGCGCTGGAGGGCGCCGAGCAGTTGGGGCGACGGCCGGTCGGCGCCGAGGGTCTGCGCCGCGCTGGGCGCCGGCCCCGCCGCGGGTGTGGGGTCGGCCGCCGCGGCGGAGGGGAGTCCGGCGAGGACGAGGGCGCCGAGTGCCGTGACGGCCGACCGGCGCACGGCCCGGACATGACTGGGGACCATTCGGTACGTCTCCTTCGTTCGGGGCGGCGAAGCTGCTGCCGAGGAGACTCAGTCCTTTCCCGGCGCGCCCGACACGATGTCAGGACACGCCGGCGTTAGCGCTTTGGAGAGACCCATGGACGCCATGTGCAGTACGGGCGTGCGACGGCGGCCACCCGGACGGGTCAGACGGGTGCCGGGCCGGGGGAGCCGGCCTCCGTGACGAAGGAGGCGGCCGTGGACACGGGCGAGCCCGGAGTCGTCACGGCCGGGACGGTCCGGAAATCGGCGCGGGCGTTCTCCCGGCCCGGTTCGACGCGCACGTGGCCGCGCCGGCCGTCGTAGAACCTCAGGTGCGAGTCGGCCCGCATGCAGGTGTCCCCGTTGGCCGGGTGCTCCGCCCCGTCCCCGCCGCCGGCGACGGTCAGGAAGCGACGGCGGGCCAGGTGCCGTGCGCCGGCGCGCAGTTCGGCGTCGTGCGTCGGGGGGGGGGAGGAGGCGAGTGCGGACGATGGTCCGAGACGGCCCGGCGGCGCCGTCCGGGGAGTCACGGGGCGTGGAGCGCGCATGCCGAGCAGACGAAATGAACGAAACGGGTCTGCGGTGCGGGGTGTTCACCCGGGAGGCGGAACGCGCTCCTCCTCCGGGGCGGCACAAGAGCGCCGCCGGTGCGTACCGGCGGCGCTGGGGGTGGGGCGGCTCAGGTGGTCGTCGCCTCCGTGGCGGCGCCGACGCGCTCGGGGACCGGCAGGTGGTAGACGTGGAACGCGCGGCCGATGACCGGCTGGGCGACATTGCGCACCTTGACCCCGCCCGTGGTCATGCCGTGCTCGGTGCCGGCGTGCGCGTGCCCGTGCACGGCGAGGTCCGCGCCGGCCGTGTCGATCGCCTCGGCCAGCAGATAGCTGCCCAGGAACGGATAGATCTCCAGCGGCTCCCCGGCCAGGGTCTCCGGCACGGGGGAGTAGTGGGTGAGGGCGATCCGGACGTCGCAGTCCTCCTGGGCGAGCTTCTCCAGCGAGGCCCGCAGACCGTCGGCGCACCGGCGGGAGACGCGGACGAACTCCTTCATCACCGGCTCGCCGAACTCCCCGGCACTGGCCCCGACGAACCCCCCGCCGAAGCCCTTGGTGCCCGCCACCCCGACCCGCGCGTCCCCCACCCGCACGACCGTGGACTCCCCTTCCAGGACCTCGGCTCCGGCCTCCCGCAGGACGGCCGTGACCTCGTCCTGCCGGTCGTCGTGGTGGTCGTGGTTGCCGAGTACGGCGACCACGGGGACACCGAGGCCCCGGATTTCGTCGGCCACCACCCGGGCCTCCTCGGGCGTGCCGTGCCGGGTGAGGTCCCCGGCCAGCAGCAGGAGGTCGGCGCACGCGGGCAGGGTGTCGAACGCGGGACGGAGCACGCCCCGGGTCTCGGGACTCAGGTGGATGTCCCCGACGGCGGCGATCCGGATCATGACAGCTCCTCCGCGTGGTCGGGGGACGAGGGTTCGCTGACCACGATGTCGCAGTGCACCTCGAGCCCCGCGAGCTCCTCGCGCACCGTGCTCAGCACGTCCTCGCGGCAGCGGGCCGAGGGAACCGTCCCGTGGACCAGCACGGTCTCGCCGCGGACCTCGGTCCGCACGCCGAGTTCGCCGAGGTGGCCGGAGGCGAGCCGGTCCTGGAGGTGGGCGACGCGGTACTCCGGGCTCCGCGCGGCGGATGTACCCGCCGCGGGTCCGGCGTCGTGGGTGCTCATGAGCGTTCCTTCCGCGGACGTTCAGATGACGTTCAGGCGTTCCAGGAGGAAGAGGAAGGCGGCGGGCATGGGCTCGTCCCCGCAGTCGCGCCGCACGCGGTCCCAGTCGACCTTCTCGCGCAGAGCGCGGGCGATGGGCAGGACCGCCCCGAAGTCGCAATGGTGCTCGGAGAACGCGGCCAGCAGGGCGGTGAGCAGATCGGTGGGTGCCAGCACGGGCATGCGCACCGACTCCACCGGCAGTTCCTCCGCCCGGTCGAGCATCCCGGAGGAGACCGGCCGGTGCGCCAGCTCGAAGATGATGTCCACGTCCTGGCCGAAGCACGTGGCCTTGATCAGCCAGTCCTCCGGCGGGGTGTAGACGGTCATCCCGGCCTCCGCCAGCGTGGCGGCCACGGCCTCGGCGTCCTCGGGGCGGACGCAGAAGTCGACGTCGTGCTGGAGGTTGCCGCTTCCGCCGTGGGCCCGCACGGCGACGCTGCCGGCCAGTGCGAAGGGGTGCCCGCCCCGCTTCAGCACCGCGCCGACCTGCTTGGCGGCCTCCAGGATGGCCTGATTGCGGTCGCGGGGGAGGTCGGGTTCGGCGTCCTCCGCCTGGGGCCCCGCCTCGCGTCCCACCGCCGGCGGTGACGCCCCGGCCAGGGCGTCCGAGGCCAGACGGAGGTCCGGGGGTGCCGGGCGCCGCACGAGCGTGGCGTCCTCGCCGTTCTCCGTCATGACCACTCCCTTCGGCGGCCGGACGGTCCGTACGGCCGCTGTGTCCGCCGCTCCCGTCCGGGACGGCCCCTGTGTGCCTGCACCTAGTACCCGGCGTGCCCGTTCCGACACGGACGCGGTGCGAGGGCACGGGTGGTTCGGCGGCCGTGCCGCCGAACCCCGGGGGGAACCGGCTCGGGCGTACTGGAAAAGCGCTCCGGACGGTATCGACCGAATATGGGGCAAAGGCAGGGAAACCAATGGGTGCCCCCTGAGGGTCCCGCTCGTGGAGGTCGGCATGGACCAGGACACGTCTCGTACGTCGGATCTTCCGCAGCCCCTGCGGGCGGTCGCCTCGGGACTGCGGCACCTGCCCGGCGCGGAGCAGGTGGGCAGGGTGGCCGGCGGCACCCTGGACGCGATCGGCGCGGTGTCCCCGCGCGGGCGCCGGATGGCCGTCTACGCCGGAGCGGGGGTGCTCGGGGTGGCCGGTGTCGTCGAGTGGCCGGTGGCGCTGACCGGCGCGGCCGTCGCCTGGCTCACCCGTCCGCGCCCCACGGACCGGCCGGACGGCGGGCCGCGGACGCCGTCGCAGGACGGCGCGGACGACCGGCCGGACACGCCCGAGGCCACCCGCACGCCCGGCGGCCGCGACGTCGCCGCCGCGCCCGCGGGTCCCGGCGACCGGCTCGCCCCCTCCCGCCACCGCGACGGCCGGGAGGAACGCGCCGTGCACGAACAGCCCGCGAAGGTGGGCGACACCGCCACCGCCGAGGGCCTCAAGCACGTGGCCGAGGCCACCTCGCACCATGGCTCGCCCGCCGCCCCCGCGCAGTCGCGCCACGACCGGCCCGCCCGCTGAGCCGGGACCACGGGATCACCGGATGCTCACACGCTTCGACGTCGCCCCTCTCGCCGGTGCCGTCGCGGGAGCCGCCGCCGGCGCCGCCCGTGGCACCGCGCAGGGCATGACGTCCGTCCACGACACGACGCGCCGCCTCGGCCACGTGGCCCGCAACGCCCTCGGCGGCGGGCGGCACTGGCGGGCCGGACACCGCGTCCACCTGGCCCTGCGGCACCCGGACGGCGACGTCGCCCCGCTCGCCCGCAGGGTCGCGGCGGAACTGCTCGACCACCCGGACGTGCTGACCGCGTACTGGGACGAGGGCCTGTCCCGCCTCGTGGTGACCGCCGTGACGGACGCGGCGGGCGACCGCGTGACCGAGCACGCCGTCGCGCTCGCCGCCCGCCTGGGACTGACCGAGGACGCGGGCCCCGGGGAGGCGAACGGGACGGCGCACCCCGGCGACCCCCGCGAGGTGCGGACCGCCGCCGCCGCGCTGCTGCTGGACGCCACCGGCGCGGCCGGTGCCCTGGCGGGCCGGTCGCTGCGCCTGCCCCGCAGTCCCAAGGCGGTCACGGCCGGCGTGACCCTGCTGCGGGAGAACCCCCGCTTCCGCGCCCTGCTGCGGCGTCGGTTCGGCCGCAGCGGCATGGAACTCCTCCTCGCCGCCGCCAACGCCGCCGCGCACGGTGCCGGACAGTCCCCGGTGGCCCTGGTGCTCGACGGGCTGGTGCGCACCGGCCAGCTGACCGAGGCGGCGGCCAGGGCCGCGGCCTTCGAGGCCCTGCACGACGACGTCTGCCTCGAGGAACGCACCAGCATTCCCCGGCCCGTCGGCGTCCGCCCGCCCCTGCGGGTGACGCCCGCCCAGGCGTACGCCGCCCACGCCGGCACCGGCAGCGTGGCGGGAGCCGCCGCCACCCTGCTCGTCACGCACGACGCCGCGGAGGCGGCAGAAGCGGTCCTGGCCGGGTCCCCCAAGGCCGCGCGTTACGGACCCGCCGCCTTCGACGCGCTCCTCGGCACCCATCTCGCCCGGTCCGGCATCCTCGTGCGCAGCGGCGAACGCCTGTGGCAACTGGAGATCGCCGACTCCCTCGTCCTGCACGCCGACGCCCTGCGCGGCCACGCGCCGCCCGCCGACGGCGCTCCCCGGGTGTTCGACGACCCCGTCGACCCCTGCGCCGAGGCCGTCCTCGACGCGGCCCGCCGGGCGGGCCTGCACGTCGTCGTCACCGGCGGCTCCGACCTCAAGGACATCACGCGGCTCGCCGACGAGGTCGCTCCCGCCGGCCTGCCGTTCGGCGACGTCGTACGGGCGCTGCAGAACGACGGGCACATCGTGGTGAGCGTCGCCCGCGTGGCCGCGCACGGGGACGACGACGTGGCGGACGGGCTGCCCGCCGGCGACGTGGCGATCGCCCTCACCGACGCGCGTTCGGCGGTCGTCTGGGGCGTCGACGCCCTCGCCCCGGGCGGACTCGGGGACGTCTGGCGGCTGCTCACGGCGATCCCGGCGGCCCGCCAGGTCGGCCGTCGTTCCCAGACGCTGGCCCGGGCGGGCGCCGCCCTGTCGGGACTCATGGTGGCGCGCGGTGGCACCCCGGGCGGCCGTCTGTGGCAGCGTCTCACCCGGCACGCCCCGGTGAACGTCGCCGCCGCGGCCGCCCTGCTCACCGGCTGGACCGAGGCCGTACGCGTGGCGCGCGCCACGCCGCCCGAACCCCGGCTGCACGTGCCCTGGCACGCCCTGGAGGCGCACCAGGCGCGCGAAGTGCTGCGCGCCACCCGCACCGAGGCGGCGCCGGAGGGACCGGCCCCGCTCACCGTCCGGACCCGGCAGCGGGCGGCCCGCCTCGCCGGTGTGCGCGCGCTCGCCCCCGCGCGCTGGACCTGGCAGGCGGCCGGCGCCGTGCGCCGTGAACTCGACGACCCGCTCACCCCGGTCCTGGCCACCGGGGCGGTCGCCTCGGCGCTGCTCGGCTCGCTCGTGGACGCGCTGCTCGTCGTCGGCGCCATGGACATCAACGCGGTGGCGGGCGGCCTCCAGCGGCTGCGCGCCGAGCGGGCACTCTCCCGGCTCGCCGCCCGCCAGCAGCCCAAGGCGCGCCGTCAGGTCGCCCGGGACCGCATGGTGACCGTCGACGCCGCCCGGCTGCGGCCGGGGGACCGGATCGGCCTGGGCGCCGGGGACGTCGTACCGGCGGACGCGCGTCTGCTGGAGGCGGACGGCCTGGAGGTCGACGAGTCGTCGCTCACCGGCGAGTCGCTGCCCGTGACCAAGGCCCTGGACCCGACCCCGGGCGCGCCGGTCGCCCGGCGGACCTGCATGGTCTTCGAGGGCACCACGGTCGTGGCCGGCCGGGCCGAGGCGCTCGTGGTGGACACCGGCGACCGCACCGAGGCCGGCCGCGCCGTCGCCCTGGCCGCCCGCACCCCGCCGCCCGCCGGCGTCCAGGCACGGCTGCAGGAACTGACCCGCAAGGCCCTGCCCGTCACCCTCACCGGCGGTGCTCTGGTGACCGGCCTGTCCCTGCTGCGCGGCAGCCCGGTACGACGGGCCGTCAGCGGCGGTGTCGCCGTGGCCGTCGCCGCCGTCCCGGAGGGCCTGCCGCTGGTCGCGACCGTCGCCCAGATGGCGGCCGCCCGCCGGCTGTCCCGGCGCGGCGTGCTGGTCCGCACCCCGCGCACCCTGGAGGCGCTCGGCCGGGTCGACACCGTCTGCTTCGACAAGACCGGCACCCTGACCGAGAACCGGCTGCGCCTGGTCCGGGTGGCCACCGCCGACGGCACCGTCCTCTCCCCGGGCGCCCCCGACGCCGTACGGGTCGTGCGGCTGGCCGCGCGCGCCTGTCCGCAGGAGGAGACCGCCGAGGGCCGCCGGATCGCGCACGCCACCGACGAGGCGGTGCTCGACGCCGCAGTGCCGGACGACTCCTGGACCGCCGAGGGCGAGCTGGCCTTCGAGGCCAGCCGCGGCTACGCGGCCGCGGTCGGCCGGGAGGGCGGCACGGACGCCGGGCCGCTCCTCGTCGTCAAGGGCGCCCCGGAGACGGTGCTCCCCGCCTGCCGGGACCTCCCCGACGAGGCGGCCGGGACGGCCCACACCCTGGCGGGACAGGGGCTGCGCGTCCTCGCCGTCGCCCGGCGTCCGTGCCGGGGACCCGACACGGACGCCGAACTCGAGGCCGGTCTCGACGACCTGGAGTTCGCCGGGCTGATCGCCCTGGCGGACGTTCCGCGCGAGACCTCGCAGGAACTGCTCGTGCAGCTGCGCCGGGCCGGCATCCTGCCCGTGATGCTCACCGGCGACCACCCGGAGACCGCCCGGGCCATCGCCCTGCAACTGGGCTGGCCGGAGGACACCCACGTGGTCACCGGGGACGAACTCGTCGCCATGGGCCGCACCGACCGGGTCCGCGCGCTGCACGGCGCCGGAGTCGTCGCCCGGGTCGCACCCGAACAGAAACTCCATGTCGTCGAGGCGCTGCAGCAGGCCGGCCGGGTGGTGGCGATGGCGGGCGACGGCGCCAACGACGCCGCGGCCATCCGCGCCGCCGACGTGGGCGTCGGCATCGAGGCCCGCGGCTCCGCGGCCGCCCGCAACGCCGCCGACATCGTGCTCACCACCGGTGACCTGTCCGTACTGGTGGACGCCGTCGGTGAGGGGCGGGCGCTGTGGCGCAGCGTGGCCGACGCGGTGAGCATCCTCATCGGCGGCAATGCGGGCGAGGTCGGCTTCAGCGTGCTGGGCACCCTGCTCGCCGGCTCCTCACCGCTGTCGACCCGTCAGTTGCTCCTGGTCAACCTGCTGACCGACATGTTCCCCGCCATGGCAGTGGCCGTGACGCCGAGCGACGACCCGTCGTCGGCGGCGCACGCCGCGACCGGCCCGATGGGCCTCGACGTCCTCGGCGCACCCCTGCTGCGGTCCGTCCGGCGCCGGGGCGTGACCACCTGCCTCGGCGCGGTCACGGCCTACCTGATCGGCCGTCTCACCCCGGGCACGGAACGCCGCTCCACCACGATGGCCCTGTGCGGAGTGGTCGGCGCCCAACTCGCTCAAACCCTCTCCGGACGCCGCCACAGCCCGCTGGTGTGGGTGACGGCGCTGGGCTCCGCGGCCGTGCTCGCCGCCCTGGTGCAGACGCCGGGCGTCAGCCACTTCTTCGGCTGCGCCCCGCTCGGCCCCGTCGCCTGGCTCGGCGTCGCCGCGGCCATCACCCTGTCGGCCCTCGCCCCGCGCCTGGAACGCCTCGACGCCGTACGGCGCCTGTACGATCTCGCTTCCCGCCTCGCCCTGCGCCTCGGCCACTCCGCGAGGCAGGCCCGTCACCTGCTGGGCAGCGGCATCGCCCGGCCGGTGGCGTGACCGCCGGGGCCGTCACCGGCCCACCGGGTCGCCCTCGGCGCCGTCGGACCGGGTGCGCAGCATCAGGTGGCCGCCGTGGTGCAGCCCCGCGCCGAGGCCGAGGAGGGCCGCCTCCTCGCCCGTGCGGGCGTCGACGACGTGGACCTCGCCGTGGCCGCCCCGCGTGACCGCGACCCAGTCGGCGCCGGGTGAGGCGGCCACCGCCCGGCGCTGGACGCCCTCCCAGGGGGTGCCGCCACGGCGTGGCGCGCCGTCCATCGGGGGCAGGGGGCAGCGGCGGAGGCCGCCGCCGGTGTGCAGGAGGATCAGTTCGTCGCCGTCGGGGTGGACACGGGTGAAGGCCGCGTGGTCGCGGGCGAGGGCGAGCCGGAAGACCAGACCGGGGCCGAGTCCGGTCAGCTCCGTGCGGCCCGATCCCAGGTCGTGACGCCACGCCCGGTTGGTCCACTCCGGCCAGCGCAGGGGATCCGCGGGGCCGCCCCGCAGGGTCGACCACAGGGCCCGCCGTACCGGGTCCAGGCGCAGGTACCAGCCCCGGGCGGGCGCGCCCCAAGGGATCGGTGGATCCGGTACCAGCGTGCCGTCCTGCGCGCGCGCCCGGTGCACGCCCTCGCCCGTGGCCGCGAACACGGCGCCGGTCAGCGGGTCGTGGGCGTCCCCGTGGCCGTCGGCCGGCAGCGGAAGTTCGGCGCGGGGGGTGACCGGCGGGCAGCCGGGCGGGGCCCCGAGCAGGTCACCGAAGCGGTGGACGGCGAGCGCGCCGGGCTCGCGGTGCCGCAGGACGACCAGCGGGTCCTCGCGGCCCGGCAGTGTCACCCCCGGCTCGCCCGTGCGGGTGCGGACCCGGGCCGCGTCGCCCGTGGCGAGGTCCACCACCGTGACCAGGTCCGACCAGGGCCCGGAGTTCTTCCCGAGCCCGGTCGTGACGGCCACCCGGCGCCCCGAGGGATCCGCGGCGAGGTGTTCGGCGGGGACGGCCACGGGGACCGCCGCCGTGACGAGCCGCTCGCCGAACGGGTCGAGGACCAGCAGCTCGCCCCTGCGGTCGTCGACACAGGCGACCCTGCCGCGGGGGAGGGCCAGGAACCCGGCGTGCTCGGAGAGGTGACGTCCGGTCAGACGGTGGGCCTCGGTGCCGTCCGGCACCGCCAGCACGCGCACCACCCCCTCAACGTGGCCGGAGACGAGCAGCAGGGCGGAGGTGGTCATCGGGGTCCTCCCGGTCGGCAGAGGGTGACTTCTGAAAATGATTATCATGTATGTTCGTGGCGTTCCGGACCCCCTGAGAAGAAGCGAGGGCTGTCATGCTGCGCTCACGAAGCTGGATCGCCGCCGTTCTGGCCGCGTCCGTCCTGACCGGATGCGGAGCGTCCGCCGGCCCTGCGGCCGAGACGGGCGCCGGCGGCGCCAGGACCGATGTCACCGTCGAACCCATCGAGCCGGCGCGGCGGTTGACCGACGCGAACGGCGTGAAGATCTCCCTGCCGAAGGAACCGCGCCGCATCGTCTGCCTGTTCGCGCTGTGCGACGACATCCTGACCGAACTGGGCATCGTCCCGGCCGCCACGAACAGCGCGCTCCTCGCCCACGAGGACTTCCTGGGGGAGAAGAGGGCGAAGGAGGTCCCCGTCGTCCCGGGCGGGTTCATCGCGCCCGAGGTGGAGGCGATCCTCTCCCACGAGCCCGATCTGGTGATCGGCCTCGAGGACACCCACGGCAAGCTCGCCCCCGCGCTGAAGGGCGCCACCACCTTCTGGCCCATGCAGCCGGAGACCTGGCAGGACAGCGTCGGCTACCTGCGCGACGTCGCGGCGCTGACCGGCCGCACCGCCGAGGGGGAGAAGGCCGAGAAGACGTTCCGTACCAAGCTGGCCGCCGCGGAGCGGACGCGCGGCGACCGGACGGCGCTGATCATCTACGGCAGCGACGAGAACTTCGGCGTCGCGACCCCGGAGGGGGACGCCGCCGCCAGCCTGTTCCCGAAGATCACCGACTACCCCTGGACGTCCCGCGGCGTGCAGGGAAGTTACAGCCTCGAGGAGATCCTCGCCCGCGACGTCGACGTGCTGTTCGTGGAGACCCTGAGCTTCGGCGAGGCGGACGGCACCCTGTCGGAGAAGCTGGCGAAGAACCCCCTCTGGGGGAAGATCCCGGCCGTGCGCGACGGCAATGTGCACGAGGTGGACTCCGAGGTCTGGGCCAAGGGCCGCGGTACCCGTTCGCTGGGCATCGTCCTCGACGAGGCCGCGGCCGCGCTGCGGTGAGCGTCCACGCGACCACGCACGACGCGGAGCCGGCCGCACGGTCCGGGCGGTGGCAACTGCCCGCCGTCCTCGCACTGCTGGCCGCCGCGTCGGTGTGCGCCCTGACCCTGGGCACCCCGTACGTGCCCCTCCACCGGCTCCCCGCCGCACTGACCGCCGGGGACGGCACGCTCGCCGGAATCGTCGTCGGCGAACTCCGGCTGCCCCGGCTGGCCCTGGCGCTGCTCGCCGGTGCCTGCCTGGGGGCGGCGGGACTGGTGCTCCAGGAGGCGCTGCGCAACCCGCTGGCCGTCCCGGAGATGCTGGGCGTCTCCTCGGGGGCCGCGCTCGGGGTCGCCGCGCCGCTGGTCCTCGCGGTGGCCGTGCCGGCCGCCGTGCAGCCGCTTCTCGCCATCGGCGGCGCCGCGCTCGGCGGCGCGCTGACCCTGCTCGCCGCCGGGCTGGGGCGGAGTCCGTCGGCGGTGCTGCTCACGGGAGCGGCGGTCGCCGCCGCGCTGCAGGCCGCCCTGCTGGTCCTGATGGTGATGGCCGATCAGCTGGACCTCCAGCTCGTCTACCGCTACCTCCTCGGTTCCCTGTCCGCCCGCACCTGGGAGGACGTGACCGGGCTGTGGCCCTGGCTGCTCGTCGCACTGCCCGCGCTGGTGCTGTGCGCGCCCGTGCTGTCGGTGCTGCGGCTCGGTGACGCGGACGCCGAGGCGCTGGGCGTGCGCGCCCGGCGGGCCCGGTCCGCGGCGCTGGCCGTCGCCGTGGTGCTCATCGCGCCCGTGACGGCGGTGTGCGGTCCGGTGGCATGGGTCGGCTTCCTCGCCCCGCACCTGGCCCGGCGGGCCCTTCCGGCGGCGGACGCGGTGCGCTGGCTGCCCTGGTCGGCGGCATGGGGAGCCGTCGTGGTGGCCGTCGCCGACGTCCCCGCACGGCTCGCGCTCGCCCCCGTGGAGACCCCGGCCGGCGCCTGGACGGCGCTGCTCGGCGTGCCCGCGGGGGTGGCCCTGATGCGCTCCGGGACACGAGCTCCGAAGCGCCCACGACGACGGCCGCGCGGCTGCTCGGGGGAACGTCCCCCCGCACCGGGGCGTGACCCCGGCACCGGCCGCGCCGTGCCCGCCGTGCGGGACGCGGGGACCCCCGTCCGCCGGACCCCGGAGCCGTCCGCCGGCGCGCCCCCCGGCGACCGGGACCGTCCCCGCGCGGGGGCGGGCGCGCCCGCCCCCGCGCACCGCCCGGAACCCCGGTCGGAGGAGTCCCGATGAGCCGTCGTTGCACCGTGCTCGTGGCGCTCGTCGTCGTGTGCGCCGGTGCGGAGCTGGTGGCCGGACGGGGCATGTCGCCGGCCGCCGTCGGGGACGTCCTCGCCGGCGGGGGCACCTCCACCGAGCGGCACATCCTCTTCCACCTGCGGCTGCCCCGCATGCTGGTGGCCCTCGGCGCCGGGGCGTGCCTCGGGGTCGCCGGACTGGTGCTGCAGTCGGCCCTGCGCAACCCGCTGGCCGGGCCGGAGGTCACCGGTGTGACGCCGGGAGCGGTGCTCGGTGCCGTCACCGCGACCGGGCTGGGGCTCGCCGGGTGGGAGTCGCCGCTCGCCGTGGTCGTCGCCGCGTGCCTGGGCGGCTGCGCCGGGGCCGCGCTGCTGTGGCTGCTCGCCGGACGCGGCGGTGACGATCCGGCGCGGACCGCCGTGCACGGCGTCCTGGTCTCGGCGGTGCTGGGCGGGCTCACCGCCATGGTGCTGCTGGTGGCACCGGGCGAACTGGGCAGTGTCGTCCAGTGGCTCGTCGGCACCACCGAGGGCCGCGTCTGGCAGCACTGGCACCTGTTGTGGCCCTGGGCGCTGGCCTGGACGGCCGCGGCCTGGCTGCTGGCCGGCCCGTTGACCCTGCTGCGCTGCGGCGACGACATGGCGGGTGCCGCCGGTCTGTCCACCGGGCGGGCCCGCCGGCTGGCGCTGCTGTGCGCGGTCGCGCTGACCTCGGGCGCGGTTGCCGCCGTCGGTGCCCTGGGGTTCGTCGGGCTGCTGGTGCCGCATCTCGCCCTCGCCGTGTTCGGCGCCGACCTGCGCAGGTCCCTGCCCGGTGCCGCCCTCGCCGGGGCGCTCGTGGTGTGCGGGGCGGACGCGGCGGCCCAACTGCTCTCCCGGCCGGTGGCGTCGGCCCTGGGCGCCGGCTCGCTCACCCTGCCGGTCGGTGCGCTCACCACCTGCGCCGGGGCCGTACTGCTGCTGGCCGTCGTGCGCCGCGCGCCGGACCGGACGTTCTGATGTCGACGAAGGACACACGTATGACCGAATCCCTGGGGATCACCGTCGAGGGGGTCCATTTCGGCTACCCGGAGCGGCCCGTGCTGCGCGGCGTCGATCTGGCGGTGCGGCCCGGCGAGCTGACCGCGCTCGTCGGCCTCAACGGCTGCGGCAAGTCGACCCTGTTGCGGCTGGCCGCCGGTCTGCTGCGGCCGGGGCGCGGGCGCGTGCTGCTCGGCGGGGACGACCTCGCCCGGCTGTCGCGGCGGGACACCGCCCGGCGGGTCGCCCTGCTCCACCAGTCGGCCCCGGCCGTCCCCGGCATGACCGTGCGGCAGCTGGTGCGCCAGGGCAGGTACGCGGCCCGCGGCCCGCTCGGCATGCTGCGCGAGGGGGACGACCCCGTGGTGCGCCGGGCGTTGCGGGACGTGGGAGTGGAGTCGTGGGCGGAGCGGCCCGTGGACGCGCTGTCCGGCGGTGAGCGCCAGCGGGTCCGGCTGGCGACGGCGCTCGCCCAGGACACCCGGATCCTCCTCCTCGACGAACCGACCACCTACCTCGACCTGCATCACCAGCTCGACGTGCTGCGGACCGTGGTGCGGCTGCGCGAGGAGCGCGGCCTGACCGTGGTGATGGTGCTGCACGACCTCGCGCACGCCGCCCGGTTCGCCGAGCGGCTCGTGGCGCTGCGGGACGGCCGGGTCGTCGCCGACGGGCCGCCGCGGGACGTCGTGACGCCCGGTCTGCTCGCGGACGTGCTCAGGGTGGCGGGCCGGGTCGGGCGCGACCCCGAGGGCGGCTGGCCGGTGTGTTACCCGGATCACCCTCTTCCGGGGGTAGAATATGAAAATCATATTCATTAGTGTGGGCGCAGCGGTGCTCGTCCGAACGCCGCACCTCCCTTACGAACAAGGAGAGTTCATGGACAACGAGCAGGTCTTCGCCCCGATCGCCGACCCGGGTCAGCTGGCCCACGACTCGGCCTCCCACTCCAACGCCCTCGTCGAGAACCCCTTCGACGACACGGAGGAGTAAGCGGGGGGACACCCCTCGACCGTGGGCCCGCCCGTCACCTTCCGGGCGGGCCCACGCCCCTTCCCGAGCCCCTCGTGACCACAGGAGTCAACGTGCCCCCCAGACAGCTCGCACCCGGTGTCGAACTGGTCGGCGTCCCCGGCCGGGGCCTCGCCGTCCGCACGGCCGGCGGGGAGTTCCTCACGGTCAGGACCGCCTCCGCGGACCCGGACGCCCTCCTCGCGCGGCTCTCCGGCACCGGGTCCACCGCCTCCGACCCCGAACTCGAGCGCATTGTCGCGGCGTTCGCCTCCGCCGGGTACCTGGCGGACGAACAGCCGCCCGCCGCGTGGCCCGCCCTGCTGCGGGACGTGACCCTGCTCGGCGACCCCGTGCTCACCGCGCCGCTGGCGGACCGGCTGCGGGCCGCGGGGGCCGAACCCCGCCCCGGCACCCCCGCCGAACCGGCGGCCGGACGGCCCGCCGCCGTCGTGTGGTGCCTGGACGGACCCGTACCCGAAGGGCTGTGGGACACCGCCGACCGGCTGCCCCGCCGGCACATCGCCTGGCTGCGCTGCCACCGCGAGGGACTGCAGGCCTACCTGGAGCCCCTCGCCACCGGCCCCGGCGACGTCACCTCCGCCCATGTCCGGGCCCGCCGCCTCGCCGCCACCCCCGCCCACCGGGAACTCGCCGCCTACTGGACCGGCCCCCGCGCCACCGGAGTTCCCGCCCGGCTCACCCCGCCCGCCGCCGGGCTGATCGCCGCGCTCCTCGCCGACGACCTCACCCGGTGGGCCACCGGTGCCCCCGGCCCGGGCCCGTACCCCGCCCGGCGCCGGCTCCGGCGCGTCGACCTGCGCGACCTGACCGTCACCGAACACCCCGTCCTGCCCGTCCCCGACGTCGCCGCGGCACCGGCGAGTTCGCGATGACACCGTTCACCACGACCGTCGCGGGGCTGGCCACCGACGTCCTGCTCCCCGACACGGGTGGCCCGTTCCCGTGCGTCCTCGTGCGCACCCCGTACGACCGGCTGCGGCACCGCGCCGAGATGCGCGGCTGGGCCCGGCGCGGGTTCGCCGCCGCGGTGCAGGACGTGCGCGGCCGGCACGCGTCACCGGGGGATTGGCACCCGTACCGGAACGAGACCGCGGACGGTGCCGCCACCGCCCGGTGGATCCGCCGGCAGCCCTGGAGCGACGGCCGGCTCGTGGCCTCCGGCTCCTCCTACGCCGCCCACTGCGCCCTTGTCCTCGCGCTGGACGCGCCCGCGGACGGCAGGCCGGACGCCGTCGTCGCCGCCGTGCCGGCGCTGGGCGCCGCCGAGACCGCCCGCGAACCCTCCGGTGTGGAGCGGCTGGCCGCCCGGGCCGGCTGGTGGGCCGCACACGGGGACCGCCGCGACTCCGACGACGGGGCCCTGGCGAGGGCCCGGGCCGCGGACCCCGCACTGCTCGCACACCTGCCGCTGACGGCACTGCCCCGCCGGCTGGGCCGCGACCTGCCCTCCTGGTTCGGGCTCTGGCACCGCCGCGAGCGCGGCCGGCTGGTCGCACGCGCGGCGCATGCCCGTCTTCCCCTGCTGGCCGTGGGCGGTCACCACGACCACTTCACACAGGACACGGTGGCCCTCTGGCGGAACTGGGGCGGCCCCTCCGCCCGGTTGCTGCTCGGCCCCTGGGGCCACGGCCTCACCGCCGCACCCGGACCGGACGCCGACCCCGCGGCGCACCGCGTCGGCCTCGGCGACCTCTACGCCCGCTGGGCCCGGCTCGCCCTCGCCGGTGCCCTCGCACCCGGAGCCCGGGGCGCGGTCGCGCTGGGCGGCAGCCCTCTGTGGCTCGGCGCCGGCGCCGAGGGCGAGCCGTGCGCACCGCGACTGCGCCTGCTGCGCGGCGCCACCTTCACCGCCGATCCCGAACACCCCGTGTCCTCGGAGCACTTGACCGTCCCCACCGAGGGCACCCCCGACCGGTGCGTGCTCGTCACCCCGCCCCTGCCGCGCCCCCTGGACGTCGTCGGAGCGGCCCGTGTCGTGCTCCGGGCCGCCGCCGACACCCCGGCCGCGGACTGGGCCGCCCGCCTCACCGCGCTCACCGCCGGGGGCCGGGCGGAGCGGCTGGCCGTCGGGGTCGTCCGGCGTACGGACCCGCCCGGCCGGGCCACCGGGTTCACCGTGCCGCTCGGCCGGCTGGCCCGGCGGCTGGCCGCCGGCACCCGGCTGCGTCTGGAGATCGCCGGGCACCACTTCCCGGCCCACGCCCGCAACCCCCACACCGGTGAGGACGCCGTCACCGCGCTCCGCCTGACCGCCTCCCGCCGGGACGTAGACCCGGCCGGGACCGTCCTGCGGCTGCCCGTCCTCCGGTCCCGTCCCGCCCCCACCGACCCCGCCCAGGAGATCCTCCGATGACACCGCTGCCGCTGGAAGCCCTCATCGACCCCGTCTGCGGCATCGTCCGCAAGGTCAAGCCCGTCGAGCATCCCCCGGGCACCCCGCCCCGCTACACCGCGCTCACCGCCGAGATGGCGGACGCCCGCAGGCTCGGCCTGTGGCCCGCCGACCGGGTGTCCCTCGGCACCACCTTCGGCGACCCCGAGGGCGCCCGGGTCGCGGCCGTCGCCGAGGGCGTCGAACGGTACTGCGGCAACCGCCTGCCCCCGCCCGGCCGTCCGGGCGCCCCGCTGCGTGCCACGGCCGCGGATCTGGCCGGCCGGGGGCTGCGGCTGTACGGGCCGCAGGACCTGCCGGAGTACGCCGGCTGGCAGTACGCCCGTGACGGCTTCCCCTACCGCCGCCTCACCCCCGGCACGCCCGCCCTGTGGACCCGCGGCACCGAACGGCTGCCCGACGGCACCGCCGCCGAGGTCTGGGCACCGGTCGCCCTCACCCACCTCAACTGGCGCCAGGGCGAACTGCGTTCCCTGCCCCGCACGCACCACCTCAACTACGCCGGTATCGCCACCGGGCGGGGATTCGACGACGCGGTCGAACGCGCTCTGCTGGAGATCGTCGAACGCGACGCGCTCGAACTGTGGTGGCACCTCGACACCCCCGCCCGCGGCATCGACCCGGCCACCGTGCCGGGGCTCGCCGACGACCTCGCCGGATCCGGACTCACCGTCCACCTCGTCGAGATGCCCTCCGAGTTCGCCCCCTGCGTGGGGGCCCTGGTCCACGACCCCCGGCTCGGCCTGTACGCCGCCGGCTTCGCCTGCCGGTACGACCCGGCCGAAGCGGCCCGCAAGGCGGTCCTCGAAGCCGTCCACACCTGGGTCTTCACCCAGGGGCTCACCGACCCCGACGGGTGGGTGTTCCAGGCCGTCGAGGCCGGACTGCTCGCCCGGGGCCTCTACCTCGGCCACCGGCCCGACGGCCGCTACCTCGACGACTGCGGGCCGCAGTTCGAGCACGTGCGCGACCTGGGCGCGCACGTCCAGGTGTGGCTGGACGAGCGGATGGCCCCCGAGGCCCGCCGGTTCACCCGCCCCGCGCTCGGCACCGTCCCCGTGCGGGAGGTGCAGGCCGGCAGCCGCGAACGGCTGGACGGCGCGCTCCACCACGGCGGCCACCGCGTCATGACCTTCGACCTCACCACCGAGGACGTGGCCGAGACGGAACTGCGCGTCGCCCGCGTCCTCGTCTCCGGGCTCCTCCCCAACGCCCCCGCCGCCTTCGGCTACTTCGGCTGCCCGCGCCTGGTGAGTGCCGCGGCCGGAAGCGGACCGGAGCACTTCACCCTCGCCCCGCCGCCCCACATGTGAGGCACCGCCCCGTGGATCTCGTCACCGCCCTCACCCGCGCCCGTTCCGCCGAGGAACCCGGCCGCGGCACACCCGCCGGACCTCCCGTGCCGAACTGGCCCGGACCGCCGCACCCCGTGCCGGCCGCCCGCCCCGGCGAACTCGACCTGGACCGCCTGCTGCGCCTGTCCCTGACCGCCTCCGACCCCTCGGGACGGCTGCGGCCCGCCGCCTCCGCGGGCGCCCTGCACCCGGTCGACGCCGTGCTCGTGGTGGGCGAGGGCTGCCCGCTGCCGCCCGGACGCTACGGCCACGACCCCCTGCGCCACCGCGTCCACCCCCTCGGCCCGGCACCCGACGGCACACCACCGGGCGTGACCGTGGAGCTGACGGTGACCGAGCGGCGCACGCGCTCCCACTACGGCCACCGCGCCCCGCCGCTGCTCCTCCTCGACACCGGCCACGCGGCCGGCGCCCTGCGGCTGGCCGCCGAGGCACTGGGCGCGAGGCCGGCCGCACTCCACCTCGACGGGCTCACCGAGGCCCCCCTCGCCACCGTCCGGGTCCCCCTTCCCACGGGCCCCGCGCCGCGCCGCGAGATGCCGGTCCGGCGCAGCGCCCCGCCCCCACTGCTCGGCCCACCGCCGCCGGAGGACCTGTGGGCGCTGCTCACCACGGCCCACGAGGCCGGCGCGGGAGAACTGGCCTGGTGCGCGGCCGTCGGCCCGCCCCGCCCCGGGCTCGTCGAAGCGGCGCCCGACGGCACCCTGCGCCGGCTCGCGGCGGGGGAGGCCCGGCCCACGCTCGCCGTCTGGGCCGCCCGCCAGGCCTGGATCGCCCGGGCCGGCGCCGTGCTGCTCGGCCACGGCTGCCCGGTGCGGGCCGGCGCCCCGCACATCCGCCGTACCCATCTGCGGGCCGGACTCGCCGTCCAGCTCACCCATGTGGCCGCCGTGCGGCGGGGGCTGGCCGCCCGCCCCGTCGGTTCCTGGCAGGAGGCCGACCTGGGCGCCGCGCTCGGCGCCCCGCCGGGCCGGGACCTCGTCGTCCACGGACTGGCCCTCGGCACCGACCACTCCGAGGAGAGGACCCCGTGATCGTCCATCCCGAACTGCGCCGCGCGGCACGTCACGTCCGGCGCCCGCTGCTCGCGGCCACCCTGCTGCAGGCCGCCGTCACCTTCACCCACCTCGCCCAGGCCGTCCTGCTCGCCGTGACGCTCGCCGATGTCGCCCGGGGCGTCACGGACCGGCTGCCGGCGCTGCTCGGAGCCGTGCTCGCCCTGGTCGCCGCACGCGCGTGGCTCGGCCACCGGCAGCGGCGCACCGCCGTCCGCGCGGGAGCGGCGGTCAGGGTACGGCTGCGCGACGAACTCCTCGCCCACCTCGGGCGGCTCGGCCCCGCGCACCTGACGACGGCGCGCGCCGGAGCCGTACGCACCACCCTCGTGGACGGGGTGGAGGGCGTCGACGCGTACGTCTCCCGCTACCTGCCGCAGCTCCTGGTCACGCTCGCCGTACCGCCGCTGCTGCTCGCCGCCGTCGCCCTCGTCGAACCGCTCGCCCTCCTCGGCCTGGTGCCCGCCCTGCTGCTCGCCCTCGCCGGCCCGCGTGGCTGGGACCGGCTCCTCGCCCGCCGGGGCAAGGAACACTGGGACACCTACGAGGCGCTGGGCGCCGACTACCTCGAAGCGCTCCAGGGCATGCCCGCGCTGCGCGCCGCGGGCGCCGTCGGCAGGACCCGGCAGCGGCTGGAGGAACGGTCGGCGCTGCTGCACCGGGCCACCGTCGCCAAACTCCGCGTGTCGCTCGTCGACACCGGACTCACCGATCTGGCCGTCCAGGGCGGCACCGTGGCCGCCGCCCTGCTCGCCTGCGGCTCCGCCGTCACCGGATCCACCTCGGCGACGGGCACCTACCTGGTGCTGCTGCTCGCCGCCGAGTGCTTCCGGCCCGTGCGCGACCTGTCCCGGGAGTGGCACGCCGGGTACCTCGGCGCCTCCGCGGCGGACGGACTCGCCGCGCTGCGGACCGCGCGGCCCGCCGTCGCCGACACCGGAACCGCCCCGGCCCGTTGGTCCACCCCGCCCGAACTGCGCTTCGAGGACGTCGGGTTCACCTATGAGGGCGCCGCCCGGCCGGCGCTGCGCGGGGTGAGCTTCACCGCCGAGGCCGGGCGCACCACGGCGCTCGTGGGCCCCTCCGGAGCCGGCAAGTCGACACTCCTTGCGCTGCTGCTGCGCCACCACGACCCGGGAGCCGGCCGGATCACCGTGGCCGGACGGGACGTGGCCGACCACACCCTGGACTCGCTGCGCCGGGGCATCGCCGTGGTCTCCCAGCACACCCACCTCTTCCACGACACCGTCGCCGGCAACCTGCGTCTGGCCGCACCGGGCGCCACGGACGCCGAGCTGACCCGGGCCGCCCGCGCGGCCGGCGTCCACGACGAGATCAGCGCCCTGCCCGACGGCTACGCCACCGTCGTGGGCGAGCGCGGCGCCACCCTCTCCGGCGGCCAGCGCCAGCGGCTCGCCCTGGCCCGCGCCCTGCTCGCCGACGCCCCGGTGCTGGTGCTCGACGAGGCCACCAGCGCCGTCGACGAACGCCGGGAGTCCGGCATCGTCCGTGAACTCCTCGCCGCCGCCGGCGACCGCACGGTCCTGGTCGTCGCCCACCGCATCGCCGCCGTGCGCGACGCCGACCGCATCGTCGTCCTGGACGACGGCCGCGTGGACGCCGTCGGCACCCACACCGCGCTCGTGGCCGCCGGCGGCGTCTACACGGACCTGGTCCGGGCCGGTCACGTCCCCGAAGGAGAACTCGCCGCATGACAGGCACCCCCGCCCCGGGCGCCTCGGCCGCACCCGGGCGCGGCGCACTGCGCGCCCTGCTGCCCGCCCTCGCCGGACACCGTCCCATGATCGTCCGCACCTGCGCCGCCGCGCTCCTCGAACAGGCCTCGCTGGTCGCGCTGCTGACCCTGGCCGCGCACTCCGTCGGCACCGCCGTCATCGACGGCCGCGCCCCCGGCTCCGGCACCGTCGCCGCGCTGACCGGCCTCGTCGTGGTCCGTGCCCTGACGACCTGGCGGGAGATGGACCTCTCCCACGACCTCGCCTACCGGGTCCTCGCCGCCCTGCGCGTGCGCGTCTTCGACGGGCTCGCCCGCAGTGCGCCGGCCCGCGTGGCCGGCCGGCGCAGCGGGGACCTGGCCGCCACCGCCCTCGCCGACGTGGAGGCGCTGGAGTTCTTCTACGCCCACACCACCGCCCAGCTCCTCGCATCCGGCGTGGTCTTCACGGCGGGCGCGACGGTCCTGGCCGGTGCCGAACCCTGGCTGCTGGTGGCGGTGCTCCCGGCCGCGGTCCTGCTCGCCGCGGCCCCGTTCGCCGAGGCCCGCGGGCGCGCGGAGCGCGGCGCCCGCACCCGGGCCGCCGTCGCGCGGCTGTCGGCCGACACCGTGGAGACCGTCGACGGGCTGCCCGAACTGCTCGCCTCCGGACGGCTGGACGAGCGGCGCGGCCGGCTGGCCGCGCGAGGCCGCGAAGTGGGGGAGGCCCAGCGGGCCGAGGCGGGACGGGAGGCCGTGGCCGCCGCCCTCCGGGACGCGCTGCTCGCGACGGCGGTTCTCGGCGTGGTGGCCGGCGCCGCCCAGTCCGTCACCTCCGGGCGGCTGCACGGGGCGTGGGCACCGGCGGCGATGGCACTCGCCCTGTCGGTGCTCGGCCCGGTCGCCGAATCCGCCCGGGCACTGAGCCAGGCCATGGGGCTGCGGGCCGCGGCCGCCCGGGTGGCCGCCGCCATGACCGCCCCCGCCCAGGCACCACCGCCCGCCGTACCCCGCCCCCTGCCGCCCGGCCCCCTCGGCGTGCGGCTGCACGGCGTGGACTTCGACCACGGCGGCCGGCCCGTGCTGAGGCGGCTGGACCTGACCGTCCCCGCGGGGCGCACGCTGGCCCTGACCGGCGCCTCCGGCGCGGGCAAGAGCACCTGCGCCCATCTGCTGGCGAGGTTCTGGGACCCGGCCGCCGGAACCGTCGAACTGCTCCCGGCCGAAGGGGACCCCGTGGACCTCCGCGACCTCACGGACGCCGACCTGCGCCGGGCCGTCGCCGTCGTCGGCCAGGACACCCCCCTCTTCCACGGCACCCTCGCGGAGAACCTGCGTCTCGCCGCCCCCGACGCGGACGACGCGCGGCTCCTCGCCGTCGCCCGGCTGTGCGGAATCGACCGGTTCGCCGCACCCGACACCCCGGTCGGCGAGCGCGGGGCCACCCTCTCCGGTGGCCAGCGCGCCCGGATCGCACTCGCACGTGCGCTGCTGGCCGAGCCCAGGGTGCTGGTCCTGGACGAGACGACGGCCCATCTGGACAACACGGGGGACGCCCAGCTCGCCGCCGCGCTGCGCACCGCCGGACGTACGACGGTCGTCATCGCCCACCGCCCGGCCACCATCCGCCGCGCCGACCGCATCGCCGTACTGGAATCCGGCCGCATCGCGGAGGAGGGCACCTGGGACCGGCTCACCGCCCGCCCCGACAGCGCGCTCAACCGGGTGCTGCGCCGCCAGGTGCGGTGATCGCGGGCGTGGTCGACAGCCGCAGGGCTGGATCACGGCGAAGGGCGGTACGGCGGCTCGGCCCGGAGCGCGGTCACCGCGTGGAAAGGGGCGGCCGTGCGAGGGTCCTCCGCGGACGAGCCGAGCGACAGCGTCAGCCGCTGTCGCGGATTCCGTGGTGCAGTCCCGTCACCTGGAGCACGGCACGCGCCGGGCGACGGTCCCCTCGGCGGGACCGTGGCCTGCGAGCAGTGACCGAATGGTTCAGGAGCCGACGTCTCCCGGCCGTGTGGCCGGCCCGGACGGCATGTTCTCGGCCAGGGGGAGCCACCCGGTGATATTGATCGGCAGGTCGAGGCGGGAAGCGGCCGCCACGGAGGCGAACACGGCAGCGGCGCCGGCCCGGCGGGGCGCCTCCCGTCGCGGGGGGCAGGACCGGCCCTTCGGGGCTCTTGGCGACACCGGTCACGACGCAGCCCACACGCGGGGACGCAGCGGTGGACGTGGTCACCGACAGCGAAGTCACGTGGCTGTCCTGTTCTCTTCCCGGGGTTCGATCCGTCGGTCCGGTGGGGCAGGCGCGGGCCGAAGCGACGACGGGGGCCGAGCCGCCTTCCGCCGCGTCATGCCCACACCGACCAGAACGACGACCATCCCTGCGGCGATCCGGAGGCTGAAGGGTTCGTCGAGCACGGCTGCTCCCAGGCCCACCGAGACCACGGGCAGCAGATAGCCGACGGTCGCGGCATTGGTCGCGCCTTCGTCGGCGATGATCCGATAGGTGAGGTGGAAGGTGATTCCCGTGGCGAAGACACCCAGGACCACCACCGCGATCAGGCTGGACCAGTGCAGGTGCACCGGTGCCAGGCCGCCCATCGGAAGGCTCACGGCGGTCAGCGCCGTAGCGGCGACGAGCTGAGCCGTGGAGAGGGAGAGGGTCGCGTGTCCCTTTCCGACGAGATGGCGTCCCATATAGGCGAAGCCGACCGCGTAGCTCGCCGCTGCGGCGACGATGGCAAGGGCGGACCAGCCGGCCTGGCCGGCCGCCTGCCACGGAGCGAAGATCAGCGTCACACCGCCGAAACCGAGGAGCAGTCCGCCCAGCCGCGCCGGGTGAAGCCGGCGCTCCGTGCCGATCACGATCCCGGCCAGGAGGGACCACAGCGGGGTCGTCGCGTTCAGTACGCCGGCGACTCCGGAGTCGACGGTCTGCTCACCCACACTGAACATCGCGAAGGGCAGCGCGTTGCACCAGAACGCTGCCACGAAGACGTGACCCCAGACGACACGGCCGCTGGGGAGACGCTGTCGTGTGGCCAGACACAGAAGCAGCAGTGTGGCTGCCCCCAGCAGGCAACGGACGAGGGTGACCTGAACCGGCGACAGTGCGTGCAGGGCCAGCTTGATCCACAGGAACGTCGATCCCCACAGCAGGGCCAGGACGCCTATGCGGACCACGGCCCGTGTCCGGTTCGCGGCGCTGTTCACCTTCGGTTCCTCCCGGGTCTTGGTCCCAGGGGAACGATGCCGTGTGCCGCACATAAGCACAATCAAATGTTTGCCGACTTGCGTTAAGTTGAGCTACATGCTTGATGTGAGGCGCATGCTGATGCTCCGCGCGGTGGTCACCAGCGGATCCGTGACCGCGGCTGCGGCACACCTGGGGTACACGCCCTCCGCGGTGAGCCAGCAGGTGGCGGTGCTGGAGAAGGAAGTCGGCATGACCCTCCTCGAACGGGTGGGGCGCGGCGTTCGGCCGACGGAGGCCGGCCGGCTGCTCACGCGGCACGCCGCGATCATCAGCCAGGACATCGCCGAGGCGGAGTCGGCGCTGGCCGACCTGCGAGCCGGGCGGACGGGCCGACTGGCCGTCCGGTACTTCGCCTCTGTCGGTCCCATGCTGGTCGCCCCCGCACTGGCCCGGCTCCGCGAGGAGCATCCGGGTGTGCGGATCGATCTCAGACTGATC
Source organism: Streptomyces toyocaensis (assembly GCF_000725125.1). Taxonomy (GTDB): domain Bacteria; phylum Actinomycetota; class Actinomycetes; order Streptomycetales; family Streptomycetaceae; genus Streptomyces; species Streptomyces toyocaensis. The sequence goes on along the minus strand of NZ_JFCB01000032.1, from coordinate 19,450 downwards.
GAACCCGAAGATCCCCTACGGGAAGTCCAACGAGGCGACGCCGACTTGGCGATCGTGGTCGGACCACGCGACTACAGCCGACAGGGCCTTCGTATGGTGCACCTGCTCGACGACGAGTACCTGGTCGCGCTGCCCGCCGGGCACGCACGCGCGGGGCGGCGCGCCTTCGATCTCGCCGACCTCGCGTGCGAGCCGTGGGTCTGCAGCGAACCGCCGGGGCCCTGCCGGGACCTGATGCTCCACGCGTGTGCCGCGGCCGGGTTCAGCCCGGACTTCGTGGCGAAGAGCGAGGATTACGCCACGGCACAGGGGTTCGTCGCGGCCGGCCTCGGAGTCGCGCTCATTCCCCGCCTCGGAGCGGCCGACCGCCCCGGCGTCGTCCTGCGGGAGGTGCGGCGTCCGGAGCCGGTCAGGACGATCTACGCGGCCGTACGGGAGAACGCCTCGGCACAGTCGGCCCTGAGCACGTTGCTCCGGGCGCTGGGGGAGGCGTCCCAGCCGGCCCACCGCCGGTCAGCCGTGTGAACGACGCTGCGGACCGATACACCCGGCCCGTCCGCCCGTCCGCCCGTCCGCCCGTCCGCCCGTCCGCCCGCCCGTCCGCCCGCCCGTCCGTCCGCCCGCGACCGACCGGCGCTGCGGCGCCGGCGGTCTCCCCGGCCCCGGGCGGGACCGTCCGGCCCGAGCGGATCCGCCGTCCTGCGCCCAGACTGGAAGTGCAGGGCGGGGTCCCGGCACCTGTCCGGAGGGCCCGCCGACGCAGGCGGGCAGGGCGCGCCCGGTGCCCCGGCCCGCAGAGCGAGAAGGGTGAGGAGAGGCATGAAGGGTTACGTCTTCCACGGCCCCGGGCAGTCCGCCTGGGAAGAGGTCCCCGACCCGTCCGTCCAGGAACCCGGCGACGCCATCGTGCGCGTCGACGCCGTCACCATCTGCGGTACGGACCTGCACATCCTCAAGGGCGACGTGCCCGAGGTCCGGCCCGGAACCGTCCTCGGTCACGAGGCCGTCGGAGAGATCGTCGAGACCGGCGCCGACGTCCGCACCGTACGCCCCGGCGACCGGGTGCTGGTCTCCTGCATCACCGCCTGCGGGCGCTGCCGCTACTGCCGCGAGGGTATGTACGGCCAGTGCCGGGGCGGCGGGGGCTGGATCCTCGGTCACCGCGTCGACGGCACCCAGGCCGAGTACGTCCGTGTCCCGTTCGCCGACCTCTCGGTGTACCCCCTGCCCGGCGCCGTGGCCAACGAGGACGCCGTGCTGCTGGCCGACATCTTCCCCACCGGTTACGAGGTGGGCGTGCTCAACGGGCGGGTCCGTCCCGGTGACACCGTCGTCGTGGTCGGAGCGGGCCCCGTGGGGCTCGCCGCGATCGCCACCGCCCGGCTGTTCGCTCCCGAGCGCATCGTCGCCGTGGACCTGGCCGCCTCGCGGCTGCAGGCGGCGAAGGAGTTCGGCGCCGACGCCGTCGCCGACGCGAGCGAGGACCCCGAGCAACTGATCGAGGACCTCACGGGCGGCCTCGGCGCGGACGTGGTCATCGAGGCGGTGGGCGTCCCGCAGACCTTCGAGCTGTGCGCCCGTGTCGTGCGGCCCGGCGGGCACCTCGCCAACGTCGGCGTGCACGGCGCTCCCGCCACGCTCCACCTCGAGGACCTGTGGATCAAGAACGTCACCATCACCACCGGACTCGTCGACACCCACTCCACTCCCACCCTGCTGCGGATGGCGTCCGCGGGCCGGCTTCCCACCCGCCGGCTGGTCACCCACACGTTCCCGCTCGACCACATGCAGGAGGCGTACGACGTCTTCGGCAACGCCTCCGAGACCGGTGCGCTCAAGGTCGTGCTCGGCGTGCCGCAGCACGAGGTGGTTGCTGTCCAGCCGACGGTCTGACCCCGGCCCCGGCCCGGGCCGCCCGCCCTCCGGCGAGCGGGCGGCCCGGGGGCCGTTCGGCCCATGCCGGACGGGAGGCGGAGGGTCCACCCTGGAGACGTGGCGCCCGACGGCACGCGCGCGAGGAGGTGACCTCCCATGGCGAGGACACACGGTGCGAGGCCGCGCGGAGTGCGGCTGTGGCGGTGGCGCAGGAATCCGCTGCGCCGCCGCAGCGATCTGGTCGAGGCCTGGCTGACTCTCGCCACACTCGTCCTCGCCCTGCTGATCGGCGCGTTCGCCGGACTGACCGCCGCCGACGTCGTCGACGGGTCGCTCGACGACCGCCGGGAGCGGACCCGCCCCGTGCAGGCGGTCCTGGTCGAGGACGCCCGCGACGCGCCGGCCGCACCCGTGGCGGAGGACGGGGACGGCGGCGTCTGGGCGAAGGTGCGGTGGACCGACCCACAGGGCACCGCCCACACGGGCCGGGCGGAGGTCGCACCGGACAGCAGGGCGGGCTCCGAGGTCACCGTGTGGAACGACACCGCGGGCCGGCTGGTGTCCGCACCGCCCGTGGGCGCCGAGGCGGGGTTCCAGGTCGTGATGGCGGGCGTCACGGTCGCCCTGGCCACCGGGGGACTGGTCGTGCTCGGCGGATGGCTCGTCCGGTACCGGCTGCAGTGGCGGCGACTGGCCGAGTGGGAGGCCGAGTGGCGGCAGGTCGAGCCGTCGTGGCGGAAGCGGATGACGGGCTGAGCGGACGGCGGCCGCTCCTCGACGGAGCGAACCCGATCGAGCGGTGACCTGCCAAATTGCAAAGTTTCGCAATTGCCTACATGCTTGTCTCGTCATCCAGTCGAGAGTGAAGTCGAGGGGCCGTGTCCGTACCGCCGCCGCCGGCCGGAATCCGGTCCCGGATCGTCTCGCTGCTGCCCACCCGCGCCGACCTGGACCAGATGCGGCGCCATCCACGACGTGACCTGCTCGCCGGCCTGACGGTCGCGGTCGTCGCCCTGCCGCTCGCGCTCGGATTCGGTGTCTCCTCCGGGCTCGGCGCCGAGGCGGGGCTCGCCACCGCCGTGGTCGCCGGGGCACTCGCGGCCGTGTTCGGCGGCTCCAGTCTCCAGGTCTCCGGGCCGACCGGGGCGATGACGGTGGTGCTCGTGCCGATCGTCGCCGACCACGGGCCGGGGGGTGTGCTCACCGTCGGCCTGATGGCGGGCGTGATCCTGGTCGGGCTGGCGCTGCTCCGGGCCGGGGGCAGCATGCGGTACGTGCCGGCGCCGGTGGTGGAGGGCTTCACGCTCGGCATCGCCTGTGTGATCGGACTGCAGCAGGTCCCGAACGCCCTCGGCGTGTCCGGGGCCGAGGGCGAGCGGGTCCTGGTGGTGGCCTGGCGGGCCGGACAGGAGTTCGTCCGCGCCCCCGACTGGACCGCACCGACCCTGGCGCTCGCGGTGGCGGGCACGATGCTGATCGGCGCCCGCTGGAAGCCCACCGTTCCCTTCTCCGTGCTGGCGGTGATCGCGGCCACGGCCGTGACACAGGCCGCGGGGCTGGACGGGGCGCGGCCGATCGGCGACCTGCCGCCGGGCCTGCCCGCACCCTCGCTCTCCTTCGTCGACACCGGAGCCCTGGGCAGCCTGCTCGCGCCCGCCCTGGCCGTGGCCGCGCTGGCCGCCCTGGAGTCGCTGCTGTCCGCCTCCGTCGCCGACGGCATGACCGTCGGACAGCGGCACGACCCCGACCGCGAGCTGTTCGGCCAGGGCCTCGCCAACATGGCGGCGCCGCTGTTCGGCGGCGTCCCCGCCACCGGCGCGATCGCCCGTACCGCCGTCAACGTCCGTACCGGCGCGACCTCCCGGCTGGCCTCCCTCACGCACGCGGCGGTCCTCGCCGTGATCGTCTTCGCGGCCGCCCCGCTGGTGTCGCGGATCCCGCTGGCGGCCCTCGCCGGCGTCCTGCTGGCGACCGCGGTCCGCATGGTCGAGGTCGGTTCGCTGCGCGCGATGACCCGCGCCACCCGCTCCGACGCGCTGATCCTCGTCCTCACCGCGGCCGCCACGCTCGTCCTCGACCTGGTCCAGGCGGTGATCATCGGACTGGGCGTCGCGGCCGTCCTCGCGCTGGGAGCGGTCGCCCGTCAGGCCCGGCTGGCCCCGCTCCCGCTGGACCGGGGCGACCACACGGAGGAGGAGCACGAACTGCTGGCCGAGCACATCGTCGCCTACCGCATCGACGGTCCGCTGTTCTTCGCCGCCGCCCACCGCTTCCTGCTGGAGCTGGCGGAACTCGCCGACGTGCGCGTGGTCGTCCTGCGCATGTCCCACGTCAGCGTCGTCGACGCCACCGGCGCCCTGGTCCTCAAGGACGCGGTGACGAAACTGAGGCGGCGCGGGATTCTTGTCCTGGCCTCCGGCGTCCGCCCGGCCCACCGCCAGGCCCTGGCCTCGGTGGGCGTGCTGGAACTGCTGCGGCACGAGGGCCGGGAGTACGTCACCACGCCCGAGGCGATCGCCGCGGCCCGTGCCCACCTGGAACGCGCCGGGGTCCTGCGGGCGACCGGACACCGGACCCCGGCGCCCCGGGCGGAGCACCGATGATCCCCGCGCCGCACACGCTGCCGTACCGCCACGTGCTCACCCTGCCCACCGGGCCGGGTGCCGTGCGTCTCGCCCGCGAGACCGCCGAGCAGGCCCTCGCGGAGTGGGGCATAGGCGCACACCACCCGGCGGTGGGCCCGGCGCTGCTCATCCTGAGCGAACTGGTGACCAACAGCGTCCGCCACGCGGCCGAGGTCTCCCCGCAGACCACGGTGATCTACGCGGCGGGCCCCGAGTGCCTGGTGTTCGCCGTGCACGACCGCCACCCCCGCCGGCCCCGGCTGTACGGGGCGGACGGCGCCGGACCGGGCGGACTGGCCACCGTCGTCGAACTGACCCACGGCCTCGGCGGCACCGCCGTGGTCCGCGGCGACGCCGACGGCCGCGGCAAGAGCGTCTGGATCACGCTTCCCCTGTGAGGCCACCGGAGACCACCGCCGGACGGCGGGGATGTACGACGTTGCTAATGTCGGAAAATGCCGAGGCGGGTGTCGACGAACGGATGAGGCGATGGACCGAGGACCGGCCGCCGGGGCCGTGCTGCCGCGCCGGAAAGGGGACGGCACGATGACCACGCCGCTGTACCAGCTGAAGGCCGAGTTCTTCAAGACACTGGGGCACCCCGCCCGGATCCGCGTGCTGGAACTGCTCAGCGAGCGCGAGCACGCGGTCGCGGAGATGCTGCCCGAGGTGGGCATCGAGCCGGCGCACCTCTCCCAGCAACTGGCCGTGCTGCGGCGGGCGAACCTGGTGGTCGGCCGCAAGGAGGGCTCGACTGTGTACTACTCGCTGACCAGCCCGCACGTGGCGGAACTGCTGCGGGTCGCCCGCACCATCCTGTCCGGTGTCCTCGCCGGCCAGGCCGAACTCCTCGCGGACCTCCAGGCCGCGCAGAAGGAGCCGAAGCCCCTGCCGTAGTCACCGGGGCGCGGTGGTCACGCCGCGGGGACGCCCGGGCCCGGGCGTCAGCCCACGGGGGCGGGCCCCTCGCGGCGGCAGTGCAGGAACAGGTGCGGCTCCGGCCGGGCGTCCGGGTGGGTCGGGGTGAACATCACGCTCCGCTCCGACTGCACCGTCAGCCCCGCCTCGCGCACCAGGGCGATGAGGTCCTCGGCCGCGAAGCTGGTGACCCGCACGGGCTGTCCCATGAACACCCCGTCGAACTCCTCCACGTCCAGCGGCACGGTGGCCAGCACGAGCAGACCGCCCGGGCGCAGCGCCCGGCCCAGCCGGCGGAGCAGCCCGGACTGCTCCGACCGGGACATCTGCAACGTCGCGAAGTAGAGGCAGACCGCGTCGAAAGAAGCGTCCTCGAGCGTCGTCCGGCGGATGTCCTCGCAACGGAACTCGGCCTCGGGCACCTGACGGGAGGCGATCTCCACCATCACCGGGGACACGTCGACCCCCAGCACCCGGTGACCCGCGGCGGCGAGCACCTCGGCCGTGGGCCGGCCCGTGCCGCTGCCCACGTCCAGCACCCTGCTGCCGGGCGCCAGGCGCTCCAGCAGCCAGTCCAGCGACGCCCGGTGAGCCGCCGAGGAGGCGAACGCCTTCTCGTACTCGCTGCCCAGCGCGTCGAACACCGCCGCCGCCGGTGACTCGTGTTCCTCGTCGACCAAGACGCACCCCGTCTCCGCGTTTCCGATGCGGGGCATCGTGCCACTTCGCGTCCCGTCGTGACAACGGGGCACCGCCCGTGCGCGGCTGCCGCCCGGCTTGCGGACGCCGCGGCCGGCACGGCAGGGTCGGGGTGTGCCGACTCTGCTGATCGTCCACCACACGCCCTCGCCCAACTGCCAGGCGATGTTCGAAGCCGTCCTCGCCGGGACGACGGCCCCGGAGATCGAGGGCGTCCGGGTGGTGCGGCGGGCGGCCCTCTCCGCCACCGCCTCCGACGTCCTGGACGCGGACGGCTACCTCCTCGGCACACCCGCCAATCTCGGCTACATGTCGGGGGCGCTCAAGCACTTCTTCGACCAGATCTACTATCCCTGCCTGGACACCACGCGGGGGCGGCCCTTCGGTTACTACGTGCACGGCGGCAGCGACGTCACGGGCGCGGTACGCGGCATCGAATCGGTCACGACGGGTCTGGGCTGGCGTCGCGCGGCGGAGACCGTGACGGTCACCGGTGAGCCCGACAAGGCCGCCGCCGAACAGTGCTGGGAACTGGGCGCCACGCTCGCGGCCGGCCTGGCGGACTGAAACGGCCCGGCCGCCGGTGCGGCCGGGCCGTCGGGCGGTCCGTTCGGGTCCCTCGGGATGGTCAGGTCTCGTCCATCCGCCGCCGGTCCTCCTCGTCCCAGGCCCGAGTGTCGCGCGGCTGCGTGTACGGCTCCGCCTCCGGCGGATGGCCCCCGGCGATGGCCCGCTGCCGGGCGATCTCCGCGTCGAACTCCAGCCCGAGCAGAATGGCCAGGTTGGTGATCCACAGCCAGATCAGGAACACGATGACACCGGCCATCGTGCCGTACGTCTTGTTGTACGACCCGAAGTTGGCCACGTAGAGGGCGAAGCCCGCGGAGGCGACCAGCCAGATCAGCAGCGCCAGGAAACTGCCCGGAGTGATCCACCGGAACCCCCGGACCTTGGCGTTCGGGGCCGCCCAGTACAGCAGTGCGATCATCATGACGACCAGGACGATCAGCACCGGCCACTTGGCGATCGACCACACGGTCAGCGCGGTGTCGCCCAGACCGAGCAGATCGCCCGCCTGACGGGCCAGACCGCCGGTGAAGACCACGATCAGCGCACTGATCACGGCCATCAGCATCAGCACGACCGTCACTCCGACGCGTACCGGGAGCACCTTCCACACCGGACGCCCCTCGGGCATGTCGTAGACCGCGTTCGCCGAGCGCATGAACGCCGCCACATAGCCGGACGCCGACCAGATGGCCAGCACCAGACCGACGATCGCCACGATCGAGCCGATGCCCGCGTTGCCCTGGAGCTGCTCGACCGCCTGCGTGATGATGTCCCGGGCCGCGCCGGGGGCGGTGAGCTCCTGGAGGTTCTCCAGCACCTTGTCGGTGGTGGATTTGCCGGTGAGGCCCAGGATGGACACGAGCGCCAGCAACGCCGGGAACAGCGACAGGACGCCGTAGTACGTCAGCGCCGCGGCCCGGTCCGTGAGTTCGTCGTCCTTGAACTCGTGCAGGCTGCCCTTCAGCGCCGCGCCCCACGCCCCTTTCGGCAGCTTGGCCGGTGAGTCGGGCGCCGCCCGCTCCACCTCGTCACTGGGCCCGGGGTCGTCCGGCGCCGCGCGCTCCGCCTCCTGATCCGGACGGGCCTCGTCCGGCGCCGCGCGCTGTCCCCCGTGACCCGGGCGGGCCTCGTCCGTCGTGCCCTTGTGGGCCTGCTTGTCGTTCAGCCCCGGGATATGCAGCTTCATGGCCATCGAGTAACCCGTGACCGCCATGTCACGCCGGGCCGGGATCCGGCCCGGCCCCAAAGAGGTTGTGGGAGCGCTCCCAAAGGTGCAGGATGCCGGACATGACCGAGTCCCCCAGGATCCGCCCGTACCGTCGCGAGGACCGGGCCGCCCTCGACGACATCTGCATCCGCACCGCGCACAACGGCCAGGACAGCCGCCCCCACTACGCCGATCCCACCGTCTTCCCGGACACCTTCGCGGCCCCCTACGTCCATCTGGAGCCCGAGCTCGCCTTCGTCCTGGACGACGGGAGCGGCCGGGCGGTCGGCTACGTCGTCGGCACCGCCGACACGGCCCGCTTCGCCAGGACCTTCCGTGCGGCATGGCTCCCGCTGGTCGCCGACCGCCATCCCGGACCGTCCGGGCCGCCGGAGACCCCGGACGAGGAGATCGCCCTGCTGCTGCACCACCCGGAGCGGATGGTCGTCCCCGAGCTGGCCGCCTGGCCGGCCCATCTGCACATCGACCTGCTGCCCGAGTGGCAGGGGCGCGGTTACGGCCGGCGGCTCATGCGGACCTTCCTCAGGGCGCTGCGGGACGCGGGAGTGCCGTCCGTGCACCTCGTGATGGCGGCCGCCAACAAGCCGGCCCGGGCCTTCTACGACCGGATGGGCTTCGAGGAGATCGACGCACCGATGGGCGAGTCGGTCGTCTGCCTCGGACGTACGACCGAGGAGCCCGACCGGTTCTGAGGGGTCGCCGCCCCGTCCCGTCGAACGCGTCGAACGCGCCACGGCCCGCCGGGAAGTGGCGCGAATGCATGTTGCCGCTCCGTTTCGTCGAGCGCAGCCTGGTTTGGGAGCGCTCCCATGTCCGGATGGGCGGCGCTCCCCCCACCCCCACAACCCCCACAGTGGAAAGAAGGTCTTCATGGTTTGGCATGGCTATGTCACATCCGTGCTCCGGTCCCGCCTGTCGCTCGCTCTGACCGTCGCGGTGGCCGCGCTGCTCACCCTGATCCCCTGGAGCGGCACGGCCGTCGCCCACGGCTCCGTGGTCGACCCGGCGTCCCGCAACTACGGCTGCTGGCAGCGCTGGGGGAGTGACTTCCAGAACCCGGCGATGGCCCAGCAGGACCCGATGTGCTGGCAGGCCTGGCAGGACAACCCCAACGCCATGTGGAACTGGAACGGTCTGTACCGCAACGGTTCCGCCGGGAACTTCCAGGCCGTCGTCCCCGACGGTCAGCTGTGCAGCGGCGGGCACACCGAGGGCGGGCGGTACAACTCCTTGGACACGGTGGGTGCCTGGAAGACGACGGACGTGAACGACGACTTCACCGTCCGGCTCCACGACCAGGCCAGCCACGGCGCGGACTACTTCCTCGTCTACGTCACCCGGCAGGGCTTCGACCCCGCCACGCAGCAGCTGGGCTGGGACGACCTGCAACTGGTGGCGCGCACCGGCGCGTACGCCCCCAGCCAGAACTACTCGATCCCGGTGAGCACGTCGGGTCTCAGCGGCCGCCACGTCGTCTACACGATCTGGCAGGCCTCGCACATGGACCAGACGTACTTCCTCTGCAGTGACGTCAACTTCGGCTGAGCCGACGGAACGTCACCTTCCCCGAACACCGGGTCCCCGCCGGGCGTGCCGAGCCCGGCGGGGACCCGCCGTCCCGGGGCTCGTCCGCTCCGGGATCCCGTGAAGAAATCGCGAGGCGTCTGAACACACGGCGGTCCGTCTGCGTATGGGGCGTGGGAATCCCATGCCGACCCCCGCGACGGAAGCGTAGGAGTACTGCCTTGCCACGCAACACACGCAGACGCCCGAAACAGCGCGCGACTCTGGCCGCGTTCGCCCTGATCCTCGGCGGAGGCGGGATGATGGCGGCAAATGTCTACGCTTCCGCGACGGAGGAGGGCGGGACGGGTGCCGATCAGGCGCGGGTTCTTGCCGGCGCCACGATCGACTGCCCCGACGTGGCCACGCGGCTGACGTCGGTGCCCCAGGAGGCACGGGCGGAGGTCGACAAGGAACTCGCCGGTCTCGACGCGCAGGTCGCCGAGGCCTACAGGCGGCTCGGCGAGTCGGCCGACGCCCTCCGGCAGGACCCGGCGTTCGCGGACAACGCGATCGCCGGGCCGCTGAAGGAGAAGCGCTCCGCGACGCTCTCCCGCATAGCGACCGCCATCGACCGGGTGGGCGACCGGCCCGAGGGACTGGAGGAACTCGCCGCCTGTGCCGTGCGCGAGTCGGGCAACGCCCCTGCTGAGCAGGGCGCCGGCCAGGAAGGCGACGGCACCGGCGGCGAGCAGGCGGGCGACGGCGGCGATGGACAGGACCAGCAGGGCCAGGACCAGCAAGGTGGTCAGGGCCAGCAGGGTGGTCAGGACCAGCAGGGCCAGGGCGGGAACGGCGGCCAGGCCGGCAACGGTCCTGTCGCCGGTGACTACGTCGACATCGAGAGCGTCCAGCCCAACGTCTCCAGGACGAAGCAGACGGAGAACGCCTCCCGCGGCACCTTCACCACCGAGTGCGGCGTCAACGCGAACGGCGTGTTCAACTCGGACAACGTGATCGCCGCCCCGGGTGTCAGCAACGGCGCCCACCACTTCCACGACTACATCGGCAACCAGGTCACCAACGCCTTCTCCAGCGACGAGGATCTGGCGCAGGCGGACACGAGCTGCGAGGACCAGGGCGACAAGTCGTCGTACTACTGGCCGGTGCTGCGCCTGCAGAACGGAACCCAGGAGCGGGATGCCGACGCCCCTGGCGGCGGCATCGAGGGCAACGCCGGTGAGATCGTCACCCCCAAGGAGGTCACGCTGACCTTCGTGGGCAACCCGCGCGGAGACGTCACCGCCATGCCCCGGCTGCTGCGCATCATCACCGGCGACGCCAAGTCGTTCGTCAACGGCCCCGCCAACGCCAACGCGTCGTGGAGCTGCACCGGTTTCGAGGACCGGCAGCTGACGGACAAGTACCCGCTGTGCCCCGAGGGCAGCGACGTCGTGCGCACCTTCGACTTCCAGAGCTGCTGGGACGGGCGCAACATCGACAGCGCCAACCACCGTACGCACATGGCGTTCACGGACGCCGAGGGCAACTGCCCGGCGGGCTTCAAGCCGGTGCCGCAGCTGGTGCAGCGCATCGTCTACGACGTCGACGCGCCGAGCCTCGAGGACGGCGGCAGGACGACGCCGTTGTTCGCGGTCGACTCCTTCCCGGAGCAGCTGCACAAGCCGATCACGGACCACGGCGACTTCATCAACGTCTTCGACGAGGACCTGATGAACGAGATGGTCGGCTGCATCAACGAGGGCCGCACCTGCGGTGCCGGTGACGGCGGCAACGGTGACGGCGAGCCGAGCGAGGAGCCGCAGCAGCCGGAGGAGCCCACGGCCACGCCGGAGGACCCGGGCCAGGGCGACGGTGGCGACAAGCCCGGCGACGGTGACCAGGGCGACGGCGGCGACAAGCCTGGCGACGGCGGCGACCAGGGCGACGGCGGTCAGGAGCAGCCGTCGGAGACCCCGGCCGAGACCCCGGCTGAGACCCCGGCTGAGACTCCGGCCGAGAGCCCTGCCGCCGAGGAGCCCGCGGGCGGCGACGGCACCGCACGACCCGAGCAGCCCGAGCAGCCCGATGTGAAGGCCTCCCTCCCGGCCGGGAACGGCGGGGACGCGGGCGCCGGGAACCAGGACGGCGACCGGGGCGGCGAGGGCGTCGGCGGTCAGGCGGCCCAGGCCGCCGAGGTGCCCGGCAGCCTCCCCGAACTCGGAACAGAGGACGGGACCCAGGCACAGGCCGGGACGGGGAGCCTCGCCGAGACCGGGGCCCAGCTGTGGCCAGCCGCGCTGGGCGGAGTCCTGGTGATCTTCGGATTCTTCGTCCTGCGGAGCGTGCGGCGCGGGGCCTGATCCCCCACGGCACGTGAACGGCGGCAGGACCCCCTGGGGGTCCTGCCGCTTGGCGTCTGTCCTGCCCGGTGCACGAAGCCGTGCTTCCGGGCGCCGGTGTGGGAAACTCGACATGGAGGCCGCGGTGTTGTCCGAGGGGGAGCATCGGCCGGCCGCAGAGGGGAGTTGCCGTGAGCCAGGGAACGGTGCACACGCACGAGGACGAGGACCGGGCGGCCACCGCGCGTCAGGCCCGTTTCGGCCGTCTCCCGGAGCCGGTCCGGGTGGAGGACATGGTCGAGGAACGGCCGGCCCTGCCCGACGACCCGGCCCGCCGCGCCTACGACCCGGACGAGTGGCTGGTGCGCTACTGCCTGTGAGACCCGGCCCGACACGCCGTCAGGTGCCGTTTCCCGGGGCCCAGTCGTACGCCGTCAGCAGCAGGGCCACGTCGTCCGGGCGGTCCTCGGTCCTGCGGGCCGTCCGGATCAACTGGTCGGCGAGCTCCTCGACGGAGTCGGTGCGGCTGTGGGCCAGACGGAGCCGGACCTCCTCGATGCCCGTCTCGATGTCACTGCCCGGCGTCTCGACGAGCCCGTCCGTGTACAGGGCGAGCACACTGCCGGAGGCCAGGGTCAGTGCCGTGACCGGGTAGACGGCGTCCGGCTGCACGCCGAGCATCACACCGCCGGGCAGGTCCAGGCTCTCGGTGCGGCCGTCGGGATGGCGCAGCAGGGGAGGGGGATGCCCCGCCCGGACGGCCAGCGCACGGCCGGTGGCGGGTTCGAGTTCGATGTAGCAGCAGGTGGCGAACACGTCCGTCTCCAGCTCGGCCAGCAGCCGGTTCGTGTGGGTGATGACCTCCTGCGGCGGCCGGCCGCTCGCCGCGAAGGCGTGCACCGCGCTGCGCAGCTGCCCCATGACCGCCGCGGCGCCGACGCTGTGCCCCTCGACGTCACCGATCACCAGGGCCACTCCCCGCCCCGTCCTGATCACGTCGTACCAGTCGCCCCCGATGGCCATGCCCTGCGTCCCCGGCAGATACCGGCCGGTGGTGCGCATCCGCTCGATGGCCGGCAGCCGGTGCGGCAGCAGCCCCTCCTGCAGCCCGCGCGCCACGGCGGACTCCGCGTCGTAGAGCCGGGCCCGCTCCATCGCCTGCGCGGCCAGCCCGCCCAGCGCGGTCAGCGCGCTGCGCTCCTCGGGGGTGAACCGGTGCGGTGTGGACCAGCCGAGGATGCAGGAGCCGACCGGGTGTCCGGAGGCGATGAGCGGCAGGAACGACCAGGCGCGCATGGTGTCCAGAGCGAGCCCGGGGTAGGCGTTCACCAGTGCCTCGGGCGACTCGAAGAAGAGTGGCAGCCGGGTCGTCAGGGCGTGTACGCCGGGCAGGTTCGCGTCGAGCGGCACCCCTTCGAACGCGTCGAGGAAGTGCTCCGGGTAGCCGGACTCCCACAGCAGGTACATCCGCCCCTCCCGGATCGTGTAGAGGGCGATCTCCTGCGCGCCGAACCCGGGCAGCAGCTGCTCGGCCACGGCCCGGCACACATCCCTGACGGTGACCGCCTCGGTCAGCACACTGGCCATCTGTACGACGTGGTAGAGCGCCCCCGCGCGGGTCGGCGCCACCAGCTCCGACGGCGCCCCCGCGACCCCGCCGACGGGTGCCAGGGTCCGGCCGGGCTCCGCCCCCGCGGGGGCGTTGGTGCGGAAGACCCGGCCCGTCAGGCCGTGCACGCCGGGATACAGCACGAACCCCAGCCAGACGCCGTCCGGGTCACGCACCATGTACGACACCGGCTCCTGCGTCAGCATCGCCGCCCGGTAGCGGTCCTCGTAGGCGGGGTCGTGCAGCCAGGTGAGCACCTCCCAGGGGTAGTGGCCGAGCAGCTGTTCCAGCTCGCTGCCCAGCAGTTCCTGGCAGCGGCGGTTGGCGTAGATCACCCGGCCGTCCTGGTCGAGGGAGAACAGCCCGTCGGGCAGCCGTTCCGCGGCCTCCGCGGCGGTGAGCCCGCCGGCCGCGTCGACGAGGGCGCCCACCAGGATCCTGGCCGCCCCCTCCATCCGTACGACATGGCCCCACAGCTCCAGCGGCCGGTAGCGGACCCGCGTGTCCTCCTCGTCCATCACCCTGAAGTGCCGGGCCCTGACCTGTCCGGTCTCCTCCGCCTCCCGCCGGCTCGCCCTCAGTTCGTACAGGTCGTCGGGGCTGACGCGGTCCTCGACCTCCGCCATGGTCCCGTCGAACTCCTCCCGCCTGATGCCGAGAAGGGACAGTGCGTCGTCGTCCCCGGACCACCGGTCGCTGTCCAGGTCCCACTCGATGATGCCGACCTCCACGGCCCGGACGGACGGGGTCGGCAGCCGCACGTTCACCGGCTGGTCGTCGTAGTCGATGCCGTAGGCGACGGCGTCCGGTCCCTCCCGGCCGGGCATCCGGCGGGCGAAGTCGGTCAGGCGCTCCTCCATGTCACGCCCGGCCTCGCGCAGCGCCTCCCGCACCGCCAACTCGTCCACCGGCTCCCGGGTGGCCGAACGCAGCACGGCCAGGACGCCCACGTCCTCACCGCCGACCCGAACCGGGTGGTAGGCGTGGGCGAACGAGTACGGCAGGGCGGCGGTGAACTGCGGGAAGCGCAGCATCGCCGCCCGCTCGTCCGGCAGCCACAGGTCCTCGCCCCTGCGGTACGCCTCCGACATCGGCAGCGCACCGCCCACGGGCACCCGCCACCACGGCCTGAGCAGTGAGCGGGGGACACCGCACACCACGCAGAGCACCAGCGAACGCCGGTCGCGCGATCGCAGGTACACCAGGCCGCCGTATCCGCCGGTGCTCTGGATCGCCGCCACCACGGGAGCGGCGAGCGCGTCCTCGAGACGGCGCTCCGGGTGCGCGCTCCGGAACTCCCCGGCTCCCTGCCCGGGCAGACCTTCCGACCGCTCCCCGCGCGGTTCGGTGGCTGCGTGGTCCATGTCGCGCCCTCCCGGTGCGGACGCACGGGACATCGTTCGTTCGCTTCCCACCAGGATGTGCCATGCCCGCCGGTACGGCGACCGGCCGGAGAGGAGCCGCAACCTTTGGGGCATCCCGCTCGTCTCACCCGATACCAGACGGATACGAGCCCAGGGGGCCAAAAATGCTTCAACCCAGAACAATCTGCGCGACTCTCCTGCTCGTGGGCACTGCCCTGACGGCGACCGCGGTCCCGGCCGGGGCCACCCAGGCGGCGCCCACCCGGGCCACGGCCTGCCCCACCGGCTGGGGAAGCGCCGCCAGGACCGACACCGACAGCACGACCGCGCCGGTGCGCGACATCAGGACCGGGCGCCACGACTGCTTCGACCGGATGGTCGTCGACGTGCCCGGGGCGGGACGCGGCGGCCTCGGCTACTCCGTGCGCTACGTCGACCGGCTGTACCAGGACGGATCGGGCCGGCCCGTCCCCGTAGCAGGCGGCGCCGTTCTCGAGGTGCGGGTGGCCGCGCCCTCCTACGCACCCGAGACCGGCGAGCCCACCTACCCCGCGCGTGCCGGACGCCCCCTGCCGGGCGTGGACCTCACGGGATACCGCACCTTCAGGGACGCGCGGTTCGCCGGCAGCTTCGAGGGCGAGACCCAGATCGGTCTCGGAGCGCGTGCCCGGCTGCCGTTCCGCGTGCTGGAACTGCCCGGCCACCTCGTGATCGACGTCGCCCACACCTGGACGGGCGGCCGCTGAACTTCCCGCACGGGACCGGCGGCCGCGCGCTCACCGCTCCACGGTGCCGGTCTCGCAGACCCGGCGCGCCACGTCACGCAGCTTGGTGTTGGTGCGCTGGGACTGCGTGCGCAGGATGTCGAAGGCCTGGTCCTCGGTGACCTGGTGCCGCCCCATCAGGATGCCCATCGCCTCACCGATCAGGTGCCGGGTGGCGATGGCCTCCTGCATCTGGGCATCGGTCAGGGCGGTGGAGAACGCGACCGCCGCGTGGGAGGCCAGCAGCCAGCCCGCCGTCTCGCTGTCCTCGGTGAACATCCCCGGCTTGCGGGAGTACATGTTCAGCGCTCCGAGCTCCTCCTCCCGCGTGTACAGCAGGAATCCCATCATGCTGCCCACTCCGAGTTCCCGGCAGCGGGGCACGAAGGCCGGCCAGCGCTCGGGGCGCTCGGTGAAGTCGGGGATGCGGAAGACCCGTTCGGTCCGGTCGGGCCGGGCCGCGTCGAAGCACGGCCCCTCTCGCAGCATCCCCTGGAGACGGTCGCTGTCGATCACGAGCTGCTCGGTGGGCGCCAGCGAACTCACCTCGTCACCCCGCAGCACGAGGATCCCCGACGCGTCGCAGCCCTCGACGAGGTCCACCGCCGACCTCGAGATCTGCTGCAGCGTGGACTCGAGGGTGTGTTCGGCCAGGAGATCACGCGCCATCGAAGCCATCTGCTGAGCGAATCCCCGCCAGTCCACCGTCCAACCTCCCTGGTTGCCGCAGTCAGCACACACCGCACCTACCCCGCGCCCATGAGCGGCACGCCGGTGAACGCACCGATCCCGGGCAGACGGCGTACGTGATCTTCGGCGGCCCCGACTACCGGGGGCACGTCTGCCGGCTGCCAGAGAAGGGAATCACCACGGTGACCATGCCCGAACGCCCTACGCGTCCGCTGCCCCGCGGGCGGCGTTTCGACCTGCGCGCGACAGCCATGTTCTTCGGCCTGCTCGCCACGGTCCTGGTCACGGGCGGCCTCGCGGTGCGCGCGCTGTCCGGGGTGGTGAGCCAGCGCCCGATATGGGTTTTCGTGCTCGTCTGCGTGGTCCTCGCGACCGTCCTGGCCCACGGGCGCAGACGGCGGCGGCTGTCCGCCGCGGGGATCGCCCGCCGGGCCGGCGAGGCACTGGAGCAGGCGACGACGACGGCACTCGACGCCCTCGAGACGCCGGCACCGGCCCTGGCGACGGCACCGGCGCCACCGGCGGCTCGCGCCGACGGCCATGGGCCCGACCCGGCGTCCGGCCAGGACGCGGGCCACGCGGCCGGTGACGAGCCCGGGTACGACTTCGACGCGCTGAGCCCGGTGGAGTTCGAGGAGGCGATAGCCGCCCTGTGCGCACGCGACGGCTGCTCACAGGTGCACGTCGTCGGCGGCGCCGGGGACCTGGGGGCCGACGTGATCGCCGTGTGCCCCGAGGGCCGCCGCCTCGTCATCCAGTGCAAGCGCTACGGCGACGACAACAAGGTCGGATCGCAGGACCTGCAGCGCTTCGGCGGCACCTGCTTCACCGTCCACGAGGCGGATCTGGCCCTGGTCGTCACCACGAGCGACTTCACCGAACCGGCCGAGGGGTACGCCGCGCAGTGCGGCATAGTGTGCGTCGCCCGCGACGCCCTGCTGGCCTGGAGCGACGGCCGGGCGCCGGCGCCGTGGGCGGCGTACGCGGGCGGTCCGCAGGTGTAGCCCCTCTCCGCCGTCCGGGGCCGACTGTCAGTGGCGGATGTCACCCTGCCGGTATGGACGAGCTGGAGTTCATGCGCGGCCGGGTCTACGGGGCGGACCACGACGACCCGGGACCACGGGAAGGGCGGTCGTACGTGGAACTGGCCGGCGGACCGCTCGACGGCCTGCTGCTGGATGTCACGGGCCGCGACGAGGCGGAGCTGAGGGACGGCGTGGGTCTGCGCACCGAGATAGGGCGCTACGGCGCGGGCGGTCGCTCGGTGTACGCGCCCCGCAGCCCCGGAGGCCGGGTGTACGACTGGTGGGGCGACGTCCCCTGACCGGTGTGGGCACCGAGGGGGGCGGGGCAGACGTAGCCATAGGGCGTCCACGGCCGTCGCGGGCGCGAAGAGGGCGGAGCGAGCCATGGGACTGCTGACGGAAGGCGGCTCGGCGCTGCGCGGCCGGATCGGGCACGCGATCTTCTCCAGGGTGGCCGGACCGGACGGCCCGGACAACCGGGCCCGCATCCACGGCACGCCCGGACCGCGCTGGTTCGGCCCCGAGCGGCCGGTCAGAAGGGTGCACGGGGACGCCTCGATGTTCATCGGCGGCCTGTCGGCCCTGCTGCTGCAGTCGCTGCACCCCTTGGCCATGGCCGCCGTCGCCGGGCACTCCGGGTTCCGCGGAGACCCCTGGGGACGCCTCCAGCGGACCAGCACCTTCCTCGCCGTCACCACCTACGGCACCGCGGACGCCGCCCAGCGGGCCGTCGACCGGGTCCGGGCCGTCCACGAGACGGTACGGGGCACCACCGCCGACGGCGAGGAGTACCGGGCCGCCGACCCCCACCTGCTGTGCTGGGTGCACGTCGCGGAGGTCGACAGCTTCCTGCGCGCCCACCAGCGCTACGGCGCGCATCCCCTGGACGAGGAGGACTGCGACGGGTACGTCGCCGACATGGCACGCATCGCCACCGCCCTCGGCATACCCGATCCGCCGGTCGACCGGGCCGGACTCGAGGAGCGGCTGGCCGCCTACCGCCCGGAACTGCGGGCCACCCCCGAGGCACGCAGCACGACCCGTTTCCTGCTGCTCAACCCGCCTGTTCCGCTGCTCGCCCGGCTGCCGTACGGCGTCCTCGCCGCCAACGCGGTCTCCCTCCTGCCGGGCTGGGCCTCCCGTGCCCTGTGGCTGCCCCGCGTCCCGCCGGCCGAGAGCGTGTGCGTCCGCCCGCTCGGCAGCGCCGTCACCGCGGGCATCCGGTGGGCGCTGGCTCCGACGCGCGACACGCACTGACCCGGTCGTCCCGGCTCCTCGCCCCGCCGCTGGTTGACACGCGCCAGAGAGGGCACTCAGTGCTGGCTGGTGTCGTTCCGGGACACAGGAGGTCGAAGTGGCGGTACGCCATCGTCTGATCAAAGCGAGCCCACGGTCCGTGTGGACCGTGCTCGAGGACGGCACCCGCTATGCGGAATGGGTCGTGGGCACCTCGTCGTCGGAGCCCGTGCGCGGGCACTGGCCGGAGCTCGGCTCCGCGATCGCCTACGAGGTGCGGCTCGGCACCGTGCGCCTGTCCAACGAGACCGTCGTGCGGCGCTGCGTTCCGGGCGAGGCCCTGGAACTCGAGGCCAAGGCCGGACCGCTCGGCACGGCGCGGATCGCCATCGAGGTGCGGCCCTGGGGCGACCACTGCCTGGTGATCGTCGACGAGCATCCGCTGCGGGGCGCGGGCGGCACGCTGCACAACGTGGCCGTGGAGGGTCTCATCCAGGTCCGCCACCGGGCCATGCTCGCCCGGCTGGCGCACATCTGCGAGGCCGAGGCGGCGGAGGAGGAGCGGCGCCGGCCCATGGGGCAGGTCGTCGCGCCGGAGCCCGGCGCGGGAGGCGCCCGTGCCTGACGCCGTCGTCATCGGAGCCGGGCCCAACGGACTGGTCGCGGCGAACCTGCTCGCCGACGCGGGCTGGAGCGTGGAGGTCCTGGAGGAACAGCCGGAACCGGGCGGCGCCGTGCGCCACGACCGGGGGGCCCACCCCGACTTCGTCAGCGACCTCTGCAGCTCCTTCTATCCGCTGGCCGCCGCGTCCCCGGTCGTCTCCGGGCTGCACCTGGAGCGTCACGGGCTGCGCTGGAGCCACGCTCCGCACGTCGTCGCGCATCCGCGGAGCGACGGCCGGTGCGCGGTGCTCGACCGCCGTGTCGACGTCACCGCCGACTCCCTGGAGGCCTTCGCCCCGGGGGACGGAGCCGCCTGGCGCCGCCTGCACGACATGTGGGA
>NZ_JFCB01000031.1 GCF_000725125.1 Streptomyces toyocaensis | reverse complement strand
ACCGGGCGGCCGGCGCGGGACCGCGCACCGCGCCCCCCGACCCGGCGGGCGGCCTGGCGGGCGAGTGGATCGCCCGCCCCGGCACCGGCCCCCGCGCGCAGTCCGCGCCACAGGAGCGGCCCGCCCCCTCGCTGGAGGCCCTGGCGGCCCTCACCGGGCGGCACAACGCGGGTCTGAGCCTGGGACGCCTCGGCCGCTGGACGGAGGCCGGCGAGGTGCACCGCGCGGTCGCCGCCGAACGGGAGCACCTCCTCGGACCCGACCACCCCGACACCCTCGCCAGCCGCTTCGAGGTCGCGTTCTCCCTCAGCCGCACCGGCCGCGCCGCCGACGCGCTGCGCGCGTACAAGCGGGTGACCGCGGCCCGCATCCGCGTGCTCGGCCCGGACCACTCCGACACCCTGGCCGCCCGTCAGGAAATGGCCCACGTCCTCGCCCGGCTGAGCCGCCCCTTCGACGCCCACCAGGTGTATCTGTCGGTGCTCGCGGCCCGCGAGCGGACCATGGGGCAGGACCACCCCGACACCCTGCGCTGCCGCCACGACCTCGCCTTCAACCTCGGCAGGCTGGGACGCCTGGAGGACTCGTACGGCATGGCGTGCGAGGTGGCCGCCGCCCGCGCCCGGGTGCTCGGCCCCGAGCACCCCGACACCCTCGCCACCCGGTACGAGGCCGCCTACACACTCGGACGCCTCGGCCGCTGGGCGGAGGCCCTGGAGACCTGCCGCGAGGTCGCCGACGCCCGCGCGAGAGCGCTCGGTCCGGACCACCCCGACACCCTCGCCGCCCGCCACGAGACCGGCATCGGCCTCGGCCGGCTGGGCCGCACCGCGCAGGCCCTCGACCTCTACCGCGGTCTGGTCGAGGACCGTATCCGCGTGCAGGGACCCACCCACCCCGAGACCCTGCGCGCCCGGCACGGCATCGGCGTCAACCTCGGCCGCCTCGGCCGCTGGGTGGACGCACTCGCCGAGTCCCGCGACGTCTGCGTGCTGCGGGAGCGGGTCCTCGGCGCCGATCACCCGGACACCCTGGTCAGCCGTCGTGAGGTCGCCGTCGGGCTGGGCTGGCTGGGCCGGTGGGCGGAGGCGCTGACCGAGTACCGGAGGGTGGCCGACGCCCGTGAGCGGGTCCTGGGCGCGGACCACCCCGACACCCTCACCGCCCGCGACGACGAGGCGCACTGCCTGGAGCGGCTGGGCCGTGGCAGGGAGGCGGCGGGGCTCCACCGCGGGGTGGCGGCGGTGCGGCAGCAGGGAGCGGCCGGAGGCGCGTGACGCGGACCGCCTCTGGCCGGTGCGGATCATCACGTGTTACGAAGAACCATGACCGCACCCGAGGGATCCCGGACGTACGACGCCGTCATCGTCGGCGCGGGCCACAACGGCCTCGTCGCCGCCGCCTACCTGGCCCGGGCCGGGCGTTCCGTGCTGGTGCTGGAGCGGCTGGACCACACCGGCGGGGCGGCTGTCTCCACCCGGCCGTTCGCGGGCGTCGACGCTCGGCTGTCCCGGTACTCGTACCTGGTCAGCCTGCTGCCCCGGAAAATCGTCCAGGATCTGGGGCTCGACTTCCGGCTGCGCACCCGCACCATCTCCTCGTACACTCCCACCGAACGCGGTGGGCGGCCCACCGGGCTGCTCGTCGGCGGCGGGGAACAGCGCACCCGCGAGGCGTTCGCCCGCCTCACCGGCTCCGACCGCGAACACCGGGCCTGGCAGCGCTTCTACGACATGACGGGCCGGGTCGCCCGCCGGGTCTTCCCGACCCTGACCCGGCCGCTGCCCACCCGCGACGAACTGCGCCGCACCGTCGACGACGACGAGGCCTGGCGCATCCTCTTCGAGGAACCCCTCGGCGTCGCCGTCGAGGAGCAGTTCACCGACGACCTGGTGCGCGGTGTCGTCCTCACCGACGCCCTCATCGGCACCTTCGCCGACGCCCACGACCCGTCCCTGAAACAGAACCGCTGCTTCCTCTACCACGTCATCGGCGGCGGCACCGGCGCCTGGGACGTCCCGGTCGGCGGCATGGGCGCCCTCACCGACGCGCTGGCCGACGCCGCCCGCGCCGCCGGCGCGGTCATCGCCACCGGACACCGCGCGGTGCGCATCGACACCGACGGCCGCACGGCCGAGGTCACCCACCGCACCGCCGACGGCGAGCACGTGGCCGCCGCGCGGCACGTCCTGGTCAACGCGTCCCCGCAGGAACTGGCCACCCTCACCGGCGACGAGCCTCCACCCCGGGCCGAGGGAGCCCAGCTCAAGGTGAACATGCTCCTCGAGCGGCTGCCCAGGCTGCGTGACACCTCCGTCGACCCGCGCGAGGCGTTCGCCGGGACCTTCCACATCGCCGAGGGCTACGGGCAGCTGTCCGCCGCCCATGCCCAGGCCGCCGCCGGCCGGCTGCCCGCCACGCCGCCCTCCGAGATCTACTGCCACTCACTCACCGACCCGACGATCCTCGGCCCGGACCTGGCCGCCCGGGGCTACCAGACCCTCACCCTGTTCGGACTGCACACCCCCGCCCGGCTGTTCGAGCGGGACAACGACGCCGTGCGCGAGGAACTGCTGACGTCGACCCTCGCCCAGCTCGACGCCCACCTGGCCGAACCCCTCGCCGACTGCCTGGCCACCGACGCCGACGGGCGCCCCTGCCTGGAGGCCAGGTCCCCGCTGGACCTGGAGCGTGACCTCGGGCTGCCCGGCGGCAACATCTTCCACCGTGAGCTGTCCTGGCCCCACGCCCAGGACGGCACCGGCCGCTGGGGTGTCGAGACCCGGCACGCGAACGTGCTGCTGTGCGGAGCGGGCGCGGTGCGCGGCGGCGGGGTCAGCGGAGTGCCGGGCCACAACGCGGCCATGGCGGCCCTGGGGGCGGGGGAGGGCTGACGGCCCCGCTTCACCAGCCGGTGGACGGAGTGGGCAGTGGGGGATCCGGGGGCAGCGCCCCCGGGGGGACGGGAAGGGCGGCGGGGTCGGACCACCCCGCCGGCGCACCGGCTACCGCGGTCCGTACGCCGTCATGAAGCGGTCGCGGAACTTGTCCATGCCCCAACGCGGAGCGTCCGGTGCGGGCTTGAGGCCGTCGGTCCAGCCCCAGTCGGCCACCCGGTCCAGCACCTTCGGATCCTTGGCCACGATGGTGACCGGTACGTCCTTCCCGGTGTCCCCCGCGGTCACGGTGGGCACCGGCTGATGATCGCCGAGAAAGACCAGCACCGTGTTCTCGTCGCCGTACCGCTCGACCCACTCGGTGAGGCTGCGCAGTGAGTACTCGATGGCCCGCCGGTATTCGGTGCGCACCCTGTCCGGGTCCTTCCAGACCTCCTTGGGATCCGTGCCCTCCTTCTTGATCCCGTGGAACACCGAGCCGTCACCGAGGTCGTCCCAGTCGATCACCCGCGCGATCGGGGACCAGGGATTGTGGCTCGAGGCGAGGATGATCTCCGCCATGATCGGCTCGCGCTCCTTCCTGCCGTGTTCCAGGCGTTCGAAGGCCTCCAGGCTGAACTGGTCGGGCACGGGGGTCCAGCTGAAGTACGGCCCGCGGTAGCCGAGGTGCTCCGAGTCGTAGATGTGGTCCAGGCCGAAGAACCTGCCCTCCGGCCAGGCCCGCCGCACTCCGGGCACGATGCCGACGGTGCGCCAGTCGCCCGTCCTGCGGAAGTAGTTCGTGAGGGTCATGCGGTCACTGGTGGTCAGGGAGCGATAGCGCTGCTGGTTCTTGATCCACAGTCCGGACAGGAAGGTCGAGTGGGCCAGCCAGCTGCCGGCGCCCGTCACCGGGGAGGTGAGCCAGCCGCTGCGGGAGGCGAAACCGGCCTCCTGCAGTCTCCGCGTGCCGTCCTTCAGGGCCGCGTCGACCGGCTCCGCCATCGCCGGGTCGTCGATCGCCACCCGGCCGTAGCTCTCGATGAACGTGAACAGCACGTCCTTGCCGCGCAGCCCGGTGAGCAGCTGGTCCGGCGGCGTCTTCGCGAAGGCGTCGACGGCGGCCTGCTTCTCGAAGACCCGCGCGTCGCGCAGCCCGGCCCGCACCTGTTCCACCCGGTTGCCCAGCAGGTCCGCGTTGCTCCGGGCGGCGACCGGCACACCGGAGTTCTGCACGCCCAGCGTGACGCAGGTGATCCACACGACGCCCAGGACCAGGGTCGTACGGGTGGCGACGGGACGGTGGCGGACCATCAGGCCGGTCAGCCGGACCGTCGCCAGCGTCATCAGCACCAGCACGGCCAGGAACAGCCCGATCACACCGATCACGGCGAGCACCTGCCCGCCCCGCCCGAACGACTCCCGGACGAAGTCCGCCGCGTCGTCGAGCAGGATCCAGTCGAGCACCAGGTCGAAGGGACGGGCCAGTACCTGGTAGAAGCCCATGTCCACGACCTTCAGGACGGTGACCAGACCGAGGAGCAGCCCCACGACGACCGCTGTGATCCGCCGGAACCTCGGCGGCAGCGCCAGCAGCAGCGCCGCGAGGAGAATCCCCTCGGCGGGCAGCCGGAGGAACTCGACCGGCTCCAGCCGCTCGACACGGTTGGGCAGGAGAAGCGCGACCAGCACCAGGACCCCGGCGAGAACGGTGGTCCCCACGGTGACGCCGCGCGCCGTACGGGGCCAGCGGCGGCGCCAGCCGAACCAGCCCGGCGGTGTGAGGTCCGGCGTTCTCCCGGCGGCCTCGTCCGGCGCGACCGGGTCGTCGTCCCGGTCCGCTCCGCCCTCGGTGGCGTCCGGCAGTCGGCGGGAGCGAATGAAGAGCGACACCCGGGGGTCCTTCCGTGCGGTACTGCGATGGCATGGCGAACAAGGGCCGGTGACGGGCCCGCCCCCACCAGTACGGACGTCCGCGGTCATGGGTTCACGCCGCGCCGTCCCGTTCTCCCCGCCCGCCGGGGGACTCCCCGGGACGCCCCGGTGCCCTTCCCGCGGCCTGTCGGGGGCAGGACCCGGTCGCTAGGCTGACCGCGGACGACGAATCGGGAGGAGCACGGACGTGGCCGAGAGCACCACCCAGCAGCGCGGGCTCACGGGCTGGCACAAGCCGGACCTGGACCTCAGCAACGCACAGTGGCAGTCCAGCAGCAGAGGCCTGGGCGATGTCCAGATCGCCTTCGTGGAGGGTTTCATCGCCATGCGCAACAGTGGCCGCCCGGAGAGCCCCTCCTTGATCTTCACGCCCGCCGAGTGGGGCGCGTTCGTGTCCGGGGCGCGCGAGGGCGAGTTCGACCTGACGTGAGAGGGGCGGCCGTCGGGGGACGGCCGGCCGCGGGGACGTGTTCCCCGCGTTTTTCCGGACACGCGAGCTGAAGCGCCGTCGCCGGGCCGTGCCTGAGTCAGGCTGGCCCGGGGAAGGCGAAGGTCGTACTCCGGAGGCGAGGAATGATGAGCACCCAGCCGGTCGTCGCGGCGGTGGACGGTTCGGAAGACAGCCTGCGTGCCCTGGAGTGGGCACTCGACGCCGCCCGCCGGCGCGAGGCCCCGCTGCGTGTGGTGCACGTGCGGCAGTACGCCCCGTGGGCGCAGCCCGAGGTCCTGGCGGCCGGGCCGCCCGACCCCGACGAGGACCCGGTCCTCGACCAGGTCCGCGCCCACCTGGCGAAGGAGGCCGCGCTCCCCGCCGTGGAGTACGTCGCCCTGGAGGGCGCGCCGGGCGCGCTGCTGCCGGAGGCGGGGGCGACGGCCCGGCTGCTGGTGCTGGGTTCCCGCGGCCGCGGGGGGTTCGCCAGCCTGCTGCTGGGTTCCAATTCCCTGTCGGCGGCACGCGACACCGAGTGTCCCGTCGTGGTGGTGCCCCGGTCGCGGGGCGAGGACGGCGGGGCCGCGCCCTCCGGGTCCGGCCGGCCCGTGGTGGTCGGCCTGCACGCCGACAGCCCCGACGAGGCGACCCTCGCCTTCGCCTTCGCCGAAGCCGCCCTGCGCGGCGTGCGGCTGCGGATCGTCGCCGCGTATCCGTGGCCGCTGCAGACCTGGATGCTGCCGGGGGAGATGCCACCGCCGGAGATCGACCAGGACGCCGTCGAGCACGAGACGCGCACCCTCGCCGAGGGGTTCCTCGCCGCGCACCGGGAACGGCACCCCGGGGTCACCGCCGAGACCGACGTGCTGCCGGGCGATGCCGCCGGTCACCTGGTCGAGGCGTCCCAGGACGCGGAGCTGGTCGTCGTGGGACGCCATCGCCGCCGCCTGCTGGCACCCGCCCGGATGATGGGTTCGGTCACCCAGGCGGTACTGCTCCACGCGGCGAGCCCCGTGGCGGTCGTGCCACCGGCCCCGGCGGAGGACGCGTAGCGGCGCGGGGTCACGCCGGAGCACTCAGGGGCGTGGCCCCCTTATCATCAACCGCATGCGGGACTCGATCACCGGGGACGCCCGGCTCGCGCTGGACCTCGCCCTGACCATCCGCCACGACGGCAACGGCGGGGTCACCGACGACCTGACCGGGCCCTCCGCCCTCACCGCCTGGGTGCACGCCCGCCCGGACGCCTTCCCCCACCCGGAGCAGTTCGTCGCCGGGGCCGCCCACCTCACCGCCGTCCGCGACCTGCGCACCGCCCTGCGCACCCTGTTCGCGCACGCCGTCCGCCCCGCCCGGCCGAGCCCCGCGGACGCGACCCGCCTCCTGCCCGTGCCCGAGGCGCTGCGGAGGCTGAACGAGGCCGCCGCCCGCACCCCCACCGTCCCGGTCCTGGACTGGGACGGGGGCGACGGCCCCGTCGTGCGGCGACGGCCCGTTCCGGACGGCGGACAGGACCCGGCCGCCGCGCTCGCCCAGGCCGCCATCGGCTTCCTCGCGGGCCCCGACCGGGAGCGGTTGCGCGCCTGCCACGCCCCGCGCTGCGTCCGCTACTTCCTGAAGGAACACCCGCGCCAGGAGTGGTGCAAGCCGTCCTGCGGCAACCGCGCCCGGGTGGCCCGCCATCACGAGCGGCACCGGCGGGCCGGGTAGCCCTGGCGGCCGTCGCCCGAGCGCCCGTACGCCGGTTCGGGCACGTACCATGGCCGCATGTCGTTCCTCCGCCGCCGCAGTGCCACACCCGCCGGGCCCGACTTCGACGTACTGGCCATGGACCCGGGCGACTGGCCCGGCAACCTGGGCGCCGGGCTGCTGCCCGCCCCCGACGGAAGCTGCCAGGGCGTGTTCCTGCGGTACGACCTTTTCGGCGGCCGCGGCCCGGCGATGATCATCGGGAATCTGCCCGAGGGCTCCCCGGCCCGGGACGTCCCCGAGGGCGAGGTCCCCTTCGAGGTCGGACAACTGCTGCTGGCGCTGGAGAACGACGAGGAGGTGACCGTCGTCGGCACCGAGGACGCGCCGGTGATGCAGGGCGACAACCTGCTGATCGTGCGCCGCGTCAAGCTCTCCGAGGGCCGGATCTCCTGTGTGCAGTTCGACCGCAGTGACAACGTCCTGGTGACCATCGCCGCCTGGGACCGCCCCATCACCGACGACCTGTACGCCCTCCTCAAGCCGCTCCCCGCGGAACTGTTCCAGCAGGGCTGACCCGGGGGCCGGGCCCCGTGGGAACCCGGCCCCCGTGCAGCACGGTCCGGGCCGCTACGACGGCGTCACCGTCACGTCGGCCGCACGCACGAAACCGACCCGGTGGCCGAACTGGATCTCGTAGTACAGGTCCTTGCCCCGCACCACCCGGTGCGAGGCCTCGTCGAAGGTCACCGCGTAGTAGTACTCGCCGGGCACCTTGCCGCCGGTCACGTACTTCTGGCCCTCGAGCATCGTGTACGGCAGGGGCGACACCGCCTGCGCCGGCACCCCTTCCGGGTAGGCCTCCTTCTCCGGGTACGCCCTGCCGTACACAGGCACGGAGCCAAGACCCTTCCGCGGCGTCACGACCTCGGCCTTCGCGGGCACCGCGGCCGGGTTCTCCCCCGGGTTCCTGAACCAGGCCTTCTGACCGAGATACCAGATGGCCGTCCAGTCGCCCCAGCGGTCGGCGACCGCGTACTGCTGTCCCGTGGACACCCGCGAGGACAGATCGTTCACCCCGGTGGTCGGGGCACGGCCGAGGCCGACGTCCCGGATCAGCGGGGAGTTCTCGTCGTGGTCGGAGTAGAGCCGCACGGCGCTGGACCCGTGCGTCGAGCAGGGCTCGCCCGTGGTCTCGCAGCCGGTGAACACCGGACGGTTGGCGGCGTAGTCGGGCCGGATCGTCACCACGCCGGACTTCTTGCCGGCCGTCGCCACCAGGGGCCGGCCGAGGAGTTCGAAGTAGTGCCGCCAGTCCCAGTACGGTCCGGGGTCGGTGTGCATCCCGGGAACGGTCGCCGAGGTCGGGCCGGGCACGGTGTCGTGGCCGAGGATGTGCTGCCGGTCCAGCGGGATGTCGTACTTCTTGGCGAGGTACTTCACCAGCCGGGCCGAGGACCGGTACATCGCCTCCGTGTACCAGGCGTCGGGCTCCGCCAGGAAGCCCTCGTGCTCCAGGCCGATCGACCCCGCGTTGACGTACCAGTTGCCCGCGTGCCACGCCACGTCCTTCGCCTTCACGTGCTGGGCGATGTGGCCGTCGGTGGAGCGCAGGCTGTACTGCCAGGACACGTAGGTGGGGTCCTGCACCATGTCGAGGACGCCCTCCCAGGCGCCCTCCGTGTCATGGACCACGATGTACCGGATCGGCTGCGAGGCGGGCCGGTTCCCCAGGTCGTGGTTACCGTAGTCGCCGTCCCCGAACTCCTCGTACGGAGCGGGGATCCACTCGCACGACACCGTCCGCGGGCACTCGGTCCCGGCGCCGGAGGCGGTGCGCAGTCCGGCGCGCGCCAGCGCGGAGGTGTCCGGCGCGAGTCCGGGACGGGCGTCCAGGGCGACCTGCTGCCCCGCGTCCGTGACACGCTGTTCGCCGGTCCTGATCACCTTGTACACGTCGTTCGCGTACGCCACCGCCGAGGCCGTGTCGTCGGCGCCGGAGAAGAGCGCCACCGCCGCGTACCAGTCCGCGGGGTCCTCGCTCGGGGGCTCGCCCAGCCGTCGTTGCGCCTCGGCCAGCAGTGCGGCGCCGCCCGCCACGTTCGCCGCCGGGTCCTCGCGCAGCCGTTCGGGGCTCAGCCCGGTCAGTCGCGCCGCCCTGGGGAGCGTGGTGAGCCGGTCCGGGAGTTTGGCGGTGCTCGGGGCCCGTGACGCGGGGCGCAGGGGCGGGCGGGCATCGTCGCCGCGGGGGTCCTCGGCTCCCTCGCCGTGGTGCTCGGCCGCGGCGAGTGCGGCGCGGGCGTCCGTGAGGTGCATCGGTCCGTAGCCACCGGTCACGCTCGGGGCCCCGCCGTGCGCGTCCCAGCGGGACTGGAGATAGGAGACGCCCAGCAGCACGCTCCGAGGCACGTCGTACGCGGCGGACGCGGCGGCGAACGCCTGTTGCAGCCGGGCGGTGGGTGGCGGGGCCGGGGTGGGTGCGGCGCCCAGCAGAGGCAGCGTCAGGGCGGCCGCGGCGAGGGCCCGCAGGGCGATGGGGGTCCTCCCGCTCGAGCGAAGCCGAGAGTGGGGGAGGGTGGCGCGTCGTGACGGCCCGGCCGTGGGGCCGGGGTCGGTGGCGGGTGGTCGCAATGCAGCCTCCTGGGACGGACGGGGCACGATGCGCCGTGCGGAGCCGAGCGGTGCGTGTAGTGGTACCGGTCAGCCGATGATCCGTCAATCATGCCCAGGTAGGAGCGAATTCCCTCGTCAGTCGGGGTGTGCGGTTGTTTCGTGGCGGGTGGCGGCGGGGCCTGCGGTGCGTCAGTGGTGTACGCCAATGGTCCCGTGGGCGACGCAATCCCGACTGCCCGCGGTCGCGGCGGCCCCCTGCGGGCAGTCGTCCGGTGTCAGCGTGTGCCGACCGCCGCGCGTACGGCCCGACGGGCGAGTTGGCAGTCGTCGTGCAGACGGCGCAGGATCAGGCGCTGCTCCTCGCCGGACGGTACCGCGCCCGGGTGGGCCGTCGGCGCGGCCTCCTGCATCGAGCGCTGCACGGCCGTCTCGTAGGTACGGACCTCCCGGGTCAGCACCAGCATCAGGTTCACCAGGAAGGCGTCCCGTGCGGCGGGACCTGCGGCCTGGGCGATCTGACTGATCTGACGCCGGGCGGCCGGCGCGTCCCCGAGCACGGACCACAGTGTCGCCAGGTCGTAGCCCGGCAGGTACCAGCCCGCGTGCTCCCAGTCCACCAGCACCGGGCCGGCCGGTGAGATCAGGATGTTCGAGAGCAGGGCGTCGCCGTGGCAGAACTGGCCCATGCCCTGCCGCCCGGTCGCCAGCGCGATGCCGTGCAGCAGCTTCTGCAGGTCGCCGAGGTCCCGGTCGGTGAGCAGCCCCAGCTCGTGGAACCGGGAGATGCGTGCCGCGTAGTCCAGGGGCGCGTCGAACGTCCCGGCCGGCGGCCGCCAGGCGTTCAGCCGGCAGATCGCGCCGAGTGCCGCCCTGATGTCCGCCCGCGGTGGTGCCTCGGCCGGGTGCCGCTGCAGCGCCGCCACCCGGCCGGGCAGCCGCTCGATCACCAGCGTGCAGTTGTCCGGATCCGCCGCGATCAGCCGGGGCGCCCGCACGGGCGGGCGGTGCCGGACGAACGAGCGGTATGCCCCTATCTCGTGCCGGATCCGCTCACTCCATGCGGGGGAGTGGTCCAGTAAGCACTTGGCGACCGCGGTGGTCCGGCCGGTGGTGCCGACCAGGAGGACGGACCTGCCGGTGCGGCGCAGTACCTGGACCGGCGCGAACTCCGGGCAGATGCGGTGCACCGAGGCGAGCGCGGTGCGCAACTGGGCGCCCTGCGGGCCGGACAGGTCGAGCCTGCCGCTGAGCGGCTGGGTGCCCGGTCCCGCCGTGCGCCGTGCGCCGCCCGCGCCGAAGACGGGGACCGCCGGTCGCGTGGGGGAGAGGTAGGGGCCGCTGTCCGACGGACGCGGACGCAGCGGCCGGGGCGGGGCGGACACGGAGGACGATGCTGCGTACATGGGTGATACAGATCCCTTCGTGTGCCTGCGACGTCATCGCACCACCCGGCCCGGCCGCCCGGCGCACCCTGGGGGAATGTCCCTGCGGCGACGGGGTCGTGGTGGCGCGTTCCTACTCGACACCCGTTGGCCCCTGGCACACCATCTGGCGCACCCTGGCGAACCCTGGCGAATAGTCGCCCGGCAACCCTCACCGGGCTAGTGTCAACTCAGCCGAGAACCTGGGGGCTTGACGTGAGCGGACAACCCAACACCCGGCTTGCGGACCTGTTCGGCCTGGCCGGCTGGTCCAAGGGCGAACTCGCGAGGCTGGTCAACCGGCAGGCGGCGGCCATGGGCCACCCCCAGCTGGCGACCGACACCTCCCGGGTGCGGCGGTGGATCGACATGGGAGAGATCCCGCGCGATCCCGTACCGCGGGTGCTGGCGGCTCTGTTCACCGAGCGTCTCGGCCGTGTCGTGACCATCGAGGATCTCGGTCTGGTCCGGCACGGGCGTACGGGGAAACGGCCACGCCCCGGGAGTGCGGAACATCCCGACGGAGTGCCGTGGGCGCCCGAGCGGACAGCCGAGGTCCTCACCGAATTCACGGGAATGGACCTCATGCTCAACCGACGCGGCCTGGTGGGCGCGGGCGCCGCGCTCACCGCGGGCTCCGCACTCAGCAGCGCCATGCACGACTGGCTGCACACCGATCCGGCCCTCGCCGCCGACGCTCCCCGACTCGACAACCCCCTGCACGCCGAACCCGCCGGGTTCGACCGTTACGAGGCCGCCCCCATCGGCTCGCAGGAGATCGAGGAACTGGAACGCTCCGTGGAGGTGTTCCGCGCCTGGGACGCCGCCCGGGGCGGCGGCCTCCAGCGCAAGGCGGTGGTCGGCCAGCTCAACGAGGTGGGCGGCATGCTCACCTACCACCACCCACCCCACCTCCAGCGGCGCCTGTGGGGCGTCGCCGCCAACCTCGCCGTGCTCGCCGGCTGGATGTCGCACGACGTCGGCATGGAACCCACGGCTCAGAAGTACTTCGTCATCGCCGCCCACGCGGCCCGGGAGGGCGGCGACCGGCCGCGTGCCGGTGAGGCGCTGTCCAGGGCGGCCCGCCAGATGGTGCACCTCGGGCGGCCCGACGAGGCGATGGACCTGATGAAGCTCGCCCAGTCCGGCTCGGGCGAGGAGGTACTGCCGCGCACCCGCGCCATGTTCCACACCATCGAGGCCTGGGCGCAGGCGTCCATGGGCAAGGGCCAGGCGATGCGCCGCACCCTGGGCCGTGCCGAGGACCTGTTCGTCTCCGACAAGGGGGACGTGCCACCGCCGAACTGGATGCAGCTGTTCAACGAGGCGGACCTGTACGGCATGCAGGCCCTGGCCTACCGGACGCTCGCCGAGTTCGAGCCGGACGCGGCAGCGCACGCCCAGCACTACGCGGACAAGGCGCTGGCCCTGCGGGTCGATGCCCAGCAGCGGTCGAAGATCTTCGACTTCCTGTCGATGGCCTCCGCGTGCTTCATCGCGGACGATCCCGAGCAGGCGGACCGGTTCGCGCGCCTGGCCCTGGTGTCGATGGGGCAGAACTCCTCGCGCCGCACCTGGGACCGGCTCCGTCAGATGTACCGGCTCACCGCCGAGTACGCGTCGTACCCGAAGATCCAGGAGCTCAGGGAGGAGATCGAGCTGGCACTGCCCAAGCCGCGGGGCAAGGGCGGCGGTGCCCGGGTCTGAGGGGCCGCTCTTCCGGGGGCGTCAGGAGGCGACCCGGGCCACCAGCACGCAGGCGTGGTCCGCGCGGCCGTCCTCGCCGAACTCCCGTACCACCGCACGGACGCAGTCCTGCGCGGTGCGGGCCGCGGCGAACCCGCGAGCCAGGCCGAGGAGCCGGTGGACGGCGGTGGCTCCGGCGTGTCCGGGCACCAGGCCGTCGGTGTGCACCAGCAGGAGGTCCCCGACCTCGAGTGTCTCCTCGGTCTGTCCGTAGGAGGAGCCCGGGGCGGCGCCGAGCAGTACACCCCGCGGCGCGTCCAGCACCCGCCCCGTCCCGCCGCGGAACAGCAGCGGGGCGGGGTGTCCGGCCTGCGCCCACACCAGTGAGCGGGTCGCGGGGCGGTAGCGCAGACAGACGGCACTGCCCAGTGCGGGCCGCACGGTGGCGTCAAGCAACCGGTTCAGACAGGTGAGGAGCGGACCCGGCTCGGTGCCGGTCATGGCCATCCCGCGCACGGCGCCGAGCAGCATCACCATGCCGGACGCCGCACCGGCCCCGCGCCCGGTCAGGTCTCCGGCACTGAACAGCAGGGCGCCGTCGGACAGTTCCAGGGCGTCGTACCAGTCGCCGCCGGCCGGCTGCTGCGCCGACGGCGGCAGACGGGCGGCGGCGACGTCCAGGGCCCGCGGCCCGTCGTGCGGGAGCCGCAGGGAGCCGCGCCACGACGGCAGCACGGCTTCCCGCAGCTCGACCGCGAGCCGGTGCTCGGTCCGCGCGGCGTCCTGCCGGTGGTGCAGCGAGTCACGGGTCTCGCCCACCTCCCTGCGGCAGCGGCGCAGTTCGCTGATGTCGCGCAGCACCGCCCACATCGAGGCGGTGCTGCCGTCGGCACCGAGGACCGGTTCGCCCATCATGTGCACGGTCCGTACGCCGTCGTCCGGGCGCCGGACCCGGAACTCCCCGTCGATGGGCCGGGCGTCGACCAGGCAGCCCGTGACCATCGCCGTCAGTCCCGGCCGGTCCTCGTCGAGCACCAGCGACGGCAGTTCGTCGAGGGTGAGCGGGGGAGCGGCCGGGTCGCGGCCCAGGATGCGGTACAGCTCGCCGGACCAGCTCACCTCGTCCGTGAGCAGGTTCCACTCCGCGCTGCCGACCCGGCTCAGCAGGGATTCGTGCCGTGGCGGTACGGCCGGGCCGGGACCGGACGGACCGGGAGCGGTCGGCGGGTCGTCCCGCAGCTGGGCCAGATGCTGGTCCAGGTCGTCGAGGTGGTGAAGCGCCAGGTCGTACAGCGCGCGCCGCCAGCGCTCCCGCGGGTCCGTTCCGTCGGCCGGTGTGCCGCGCCGTACCGCGTCCACGTCGCCCTTGAGCCGCCGGGTCTGCGAGATGAGCGCGTCGACCGGGCCGTGTCCTGGCGGCTGTGCGGCGGGACGGTCCGCGGAGAGGTGGGACGGCATGACGCACTCCGATGCGGGAACGGTACGGCCTTCGGGCGGACGGAAGGGACCGCTACGACTGTCGCACAGCCCGCGACGGCCCGTAAGTGATTCGGCAACACACGACAAGGCGGTGCCCATGGCATATGCCACTGTCTTCACGGGTCATTCGGAGGGATACGCCAGAGGCGTGACCGTCTCCTCAACTCTCATGCTACGCAAGTGATATGACGTCCCGTCGACGGACGGGACGTCATTCACTCGTGCGTTCGACGGTCAGGTGTCTGTTCGTGTGGCGACCGATGAGCGGCCCGCACTCAGTAGCGCAGCACCGCAGCCATCCCGTCCGCGTCCCCGAGGGCGCCGTCCGGGACGAAGCGGACCTCGGCTCCGGTCTCCAGGCACTGCTCGACGATCTCGTCGACGATGTCCTCGCGGGCGTCCAGGTCGCCGTCCTCGGCGACGATCAGGTGGTCACCGGCGTCGCGCACCGTGATCCGGTAGTTCTCCTCGACGGCCAGCAGCCGGACCCGGCCCTCCCGGGCGCTCTGCCACAGCTCGTCGACTCCGGCCGCGAACTCCTTGCGCCCTCGCGCCGATTCCAGGGACCGCGCCACGTCCTCGGCGCGCTTGCGCGCCTCGTCCTCGAGCACCGGCCGCACGGCCTGCCACACCGACTCGTGCGTACCGTGCGCGAGCCCGCCGTGCGGGACGTGCACGGCGTCCTTGGTCGCACCGCCCGCCTCACTCAGCAGGGACAGGGCGGCGGGCTCACCGGTGACGTACAGGGGACGCGGATGGTCGCGCAGGAGCGCGCCCATCGCCGCGTCGGCCTCGCGCAGGAACCGCCGGGTGTCCTCGTCGCGGAAGTTGCTGGGCTGGTCGCCGACCCTCTCCTGCCGCTCGGGGTCGAAGTTCCGCTCCTCGCGGATCAGCGGGAAGCCGCCGGCGTGCTCCTCGGCGACCCGGTCCGCACCGCCGCTCCACAGCGTCGCCCGGTCGGCGGACACGGACAGCACCCAGAACGGCCTCTCCGCCGTGTGGGCGGAGACGAGGTTGCGGGTGAGGAAGGTGTCCGAGAGGACCACACGCTCGGGCACGCTGCGGGCGAGGGACCACACCTGGTGCTCGCCCGGGGCGGCGAAGATCACCAGGCCGTCCTCGGAGTGCGCCAGGTCGACCTCGGCCAGGGCCCGGTCGAGGTGGTGGGCCACGTCGGCACGCCGGTCCCGGGTGACCGCGGGATCGGCCTCAAGCCGCTTCTTGGCCTCGGCCACCACGTTGCGCAGCCGGACCGCGTCCTGGGCGTTGAGGGGCTCGCGCCGGTGCGTGGGCGTCAGCACGGACACCGCGGGATAGGGGCGCGGACGACGAAGCTCGGCAAGGGTCGCGGGACTCAGATCGTGCTCCATGACAGCACCATAGGGCGGATTCCGCGGTAGGGCATTCGGTGCAAAGGCCGCGGTGCCCGAGTGGGGCCGCATGCGGCTGCGGCCGCATGCTGGTGGGGGAGGTGACCACCGATGGCGCAGCTGGACGTGGAGCGGTGGGCGGACGCGCGGACACTCGTCGTCCGCCTGTCGTGGCGGGAGACGCTCATCGCCCGGCGCCGCGCGGTGCGCGTGCCCCTGTCCGAGGTGCGGGCGGCGGGCCTGGAGCACGACTGGTGGCGCGCGCTGCGCGGCACGCCGGTCACCGGCCGCTGCCGTCCGGGCCGGTTCTGCGTGGGGGAACGGGAGCATCCGCTCGGCCGGGACTTCGTGGCCGTGCGCGCGGGGGCGCCGGCGGTGGTGGTGGACCTGAGGCACCCCGTCCCGTTCGTGCGCCTGGCCGTCTCCGTGCCCGACGCCGCGGGGGCCGTGGCGACGCTGCGCCGGCTTCTCGGCCGGGACGGCGGCGCGTACGGGTTCGTGGCCTCCGGGTAGCGGGTCAGAGGCGGTCGTCGTCCTCCGGGCCGCAGGAACTTCCGCTCGGTGGCAGGGAACCATACAGCAGGAAGTCGTCGATCGTGCGGTGGACGCACTCGGACGACCCGTAGCCGGTGTGGCCCTCGCTCCGGTTGTCCAGCACCACGGCCGGGGCGCCGAGCCGCTCGGCGGTCTCCACCGTCCAGCGGTACGGCGTGGCCGGATCGCCCCGGGTGCCGACCAGCAGCATCTTCGGGGTGTCGAGGTCCCTGACCTCCTCCCGGATGTAGTCGGTGCCCTTCGGCCGGCCGTAGCAGAGCACCACCTGGGCGAGCCGGTACGGGCCGAAGACCGGCGAGGCCTCCTCGTAGGCGGCCCGCAGCCGGGTCAGGTCCCGGCTCAGCCGCTCGGCGTCCGGACGGTCGGGATCGTCCGCGCAGTTCACCGCCATGAGCGCCGCCGGCAGGTTGTCCAGCGGGATGTCCTCCGGGTCGACGAGGGGGTCGTCGGCCCGCTGCGGCGGGGGCAGGGCCGCCCCGCCGGTCGCCAGGGCCTCGACCCCGCCGGTGTCCCCGTCCTCCATCAGCTGGGCGAGCGCCCGCTGCAGGACCGGCCACATCTCCTTGGTGTACAGGCCCTGTCCGATGGCACCGGCCAGGTCCTGACCCGTGAACTCGTAACCGAAGTCGGTCGGTACCGGATTCTCGTCGAGCGAGGCGACCAGCTTCACGACCTGCTCGCGGGCGTCGCGCGCGTCCTGCCCGAAGGGGCAGGCCAGCTCCTCGGTGCACCACGTGAGGAAGTTCTCCAGCGCGGTCTGCTGGCCGCGCGCGGTGGCGAGCCCCTGCTCGGCCGGCGGCTCGGTCAGCGTGTCGACGCCGTCCAGGGCCAGGCGTCCCACCTTCTCCGGGAACCGGGCCGCGTACACCGCCCCGAGCCGGGTGCCGTAGGAGAAACCCAGGTAGTTGAGCTTCTTGTCGCCGAGTGCCGCGCGCATCACGTCCAGGTCGCGTGCGACGTCCACGGTGCCGATGTGCTCGAGCACGGGGCCGGAGTGCTCGGCGCACGCGGCGGCGACCTCGCGCAACTGCCGCAGCGTCTCGCGCGGATCGGCCATCTGCTCGCCGTCGGTCGCCTCCAGCGCCCGGCGGGTGGCATCGGTGCCGCAGCTCACCGGTGAGGAGCGGCCCACGCCACGGGGATCGAAGGAGACCACGTCGTAGTCGTCGGTCAGCCCGAGGAACTCCTTGCGGCCGTGAGCGAGTCCCAGCACCCCCGATGCGCCCGGGCCGCCGAAGTTCAGCACCACCGAGCCGCGCGGTTCGTCGGAGGCCCGGTAACGGGCGAGGGCCAGCTCCAGGGTGCCCGCCCGTGGCTCGGCGTAGTCGAGGGGCACGGTGACCGTCCCGCACTGCATGTCCTTCGGCAGCTCCGTGCCCTCGCAGGCCGACCACGCGATCCTCTGGTCGTAGAACCGGTCGAGGTCCGGGCCCCGGCGGCCGGTGGCCGTCAGCCCCGTGGCGACGAGGGCCAGCCCGACCGCTCCGGCGGCCGCGCAACGCCCGACCGAGGGGCGCACCGCGCAGCGCCGGAACAAGGGTCGCCCGGACAGCTTGGACAGCTTGGCCAGCATCGATGCCTCCAGGGACGCCCCGACCGGCGCCCTCGCCCACCATAAGCGGGCCCCGGGGCACCCGCCCGTCGGCCGGACGGCGCCACCGGGGGTGCCCGGCGCGCGCGTTCGTGCGGCGCGAGTTCGACGGCCTCTGCCGGCGGTTCGAGAGACGGGACCCCGATGGGGTGAACCGGCGCCCGAGCCGTCCACGCCGCCGCGCACCCTCCCCGGCCCGGCGGCGCACACGCGCCCGCGGGACACCGTGGCCCTCGCCGGCACCGGCGCCGCCCGGACGCTCCCGGTGCTCGCCACCTGCGCCGCCCTCTTCCTCGGCGGAGTCACCCTGTACCGCCGCGCCCGCCCGCGCACGGCTGACCGCCCCGGGAGGCGACCGGCCCCACGGGGCCCTCCCGGGCGGCATCCCGTCGGTCAGCCGCGTCCGCGGTGGAAGCGCCGGTGCAACTCCCTCACCTGCCCGGC
Source organism: Streptomyces toyocaensis (assembly GCF_000725125.1). Classification (GTDB taxonomy): domain Bacteria; phylum Actinomycetota; class Actinomycetes; order Streptomycetales; family Streptomycetaceae; genus Streptomyces; species Streptomyces toyocaensis. Next base: position 67,741 of record NZ_JFCB01000031.1, on the reverse strand, counting down.
CAGCTGGGGCACGGGACCGGCCACGGCCACCTCCGGGGCGATCTCGTGCACGGCCAGCGTCCGCACCGGCGGGGCGGGCACCCCCAGCTCCGCCAGCCAGGACGCCAGCTGCGCGGAGGAGGTCACGTACACGATGCGTCCGAGGCCCACCCAGGCGTGGGCGGCGGCGCACATCGGGCAGTGCTCACCGGAGGTGTAGACCGTGGCCGCGGCCCGTTCGGCGGGGGACATGTGCGCCGCCGACCAGCGCGCCAGCTCGAATTCGGGGTGCCGGGTACGGTCCCCGGACGCCACGCGGTTGTGGTCCTCGGCGAGGACCGTGCCGTCGCCGGCCACCAGGACCGAACCGAACGGCTCGTCACCGGACTCCAGGGCCTCGGCCGCCAGCTCCACGCAGCGCCGCAGGTACGGCAGTTCCTCGTCCTTCACGACCATGGTCCGGCCTCCTCGCGACGTCTTGATCGACGCCAACCCTAATCCCGTTGCTCCCCGCACCGGTGCATGCTGGACTCGCCCGCATGGATCACACCGCCGTGCTCGCCCTGTTCGACCGTGACATGCGCGAGGGAGCGCGGCCCGACGGCCCGGGCGCCCGGGTGGAACGGGTCGGGGGCGTGGTGCGCCAGACCGCCGCCGCGCACGGCTGGAACGGCGTCGTGTGGTCCGCGCTCGAGGAGGCCGACGCGGACGCGGCGGTCGCGGAGCAGATCGCACACTTCACCGGACTCGGCCGCGAGTTCGAATGGAAGCTGTACGGCCACGACCTTCCGGCCGACCTCGGGCGGCGGCTCGTGGCGGCCGGGTTCACGCCGGGGCCCGACGAAACGCTGATGATCGCCGAGGTGGCCCGCCTCGCCCTGGACACCGAGCCGCCCGAGGGCGTCCGCGTCGTGTCCGTCACCGACCGGGCCGGCGTCGACCTGGTGGCCCGGGTGCACGAGAAGGCGTTCGGAACCGACGCCTCCCGGCTCCACAGGGACCTGCTCGACCGGCTGGCCGCCGACCCGGGCACCGCCGTCGCCGTTCTGGCCCTGGCCGGCGACGAGCCGGTGAGCGCGGCCCGCCTGGAGCTGGTTCCGGGTGCCCGGTTCGCCGGACTGTGGGGCGGCGGCACCGTCCGGGACTGGCGCGGGCGCGGCGTCTACCGGGCCCTGGTGGCCCACCGGGCACGGGTCGCCGCGGACCGCGGCTGTCGCCATCTCCAGGTCGACGCCTCCGATCTGAGCCGCCCGATCCTCGAACGCCTCGGCTTCGCCGCCCTCACCACGACCACTCCGCACGTGTACGTGCCGTAGGACGCCCCCACTCCCGCCCGCCCCTCGCACGCCGTGCTCGGCTCCGGTCCCGCCGGAACCGCCCTCGCCCGGGAACTCGCTCGCCGGGGCCACCCGGTCCGTCTCGTCGACCGCAAGGGCGAGGGGCGCACGCCCGGCGGGGTGCGGCGGTACACCGCCGACGGCACCACCGCCGACGTCGCCACCGCCGACGGCGCGCGGGCGGCCACCGCAGGTGCGGCCGTGGTGTACCACCGCGTCGACGTCACCCATCACCCGCGGTCGACGTGATGCCCTGAGTACAGAAGGCCGTGCCCGCCGCCGTCGAGGAGTCCGGAGCCCGGCTCGTCGTCCTGGACACCGTCCACCCGTACGGCGACCGGGGAGCGGTGATGATCGATAGGTGTCCCGCCGCGCACCGTGCGGGCCACGCCAGGGTGGTGCTCGGCCGGCTTCGTCGGCCCCCGGGTCGACTCCGGCCTGGGCGGGGCCGTGTTCCCGGGCGCGCTGACCGGGGGCGAGGTGCCGGGGCCGGGCGATGCCGGCCTGTCGCACAGCCACACCGCGATCGAGGACGTCGTCGGAGCCACCCCCGGTGAGCGGCCGGAGGGTGACGGACGGGTCCGGCACCCGCGCACCTCGCCCGCCGTCAGCACCCGCGAGAACGCGGCCGAGTACGTCGAGATGTGCCAGCAGCACACCGGGCCGCAGAGCATGGACTCCTCTGCCTTCCAGCGGGCCTCGGCGTCCGGCCGGTCCCGTTGGAGCAGACCGGCGACGCCCCCGTCAGCCGGTACGAACAGTGGTTGTCCCGGCGCTGAAGGAGCCGCCCAACGCGGTCAGCGACCCGCCTTCGAGCGGTCCAGCGCGACCACGCCCACCGCGGCGAGACCGATCTGGATCAGCCACTCCACCCAGTCGACGCCCTTGGTGTCCGCCACTCCGAGGGCCGCGGCGATCGCCGAACCGATGAGGGCGGCCGCGATGCCGACGACGATCGTCCACAGAACGCCGATGTGCTGGCGACCCGGGACCACGAGCCGTCCCAGGACGCCGATGACGATGCCGATGACGATCGCACTGATGATGCCGTCGATCTCCATATCGCCCCAGCTCCTCGTGTCCTCCGCTGCCGTGCGTCTGCCCCCGTGCCGCGAGGACAGTCGCCCGGGACGGGAAAGCGCCGGTCCGCGACTGGCGCGAACCGGCACTCGGGTGCCCTGGACGGAACAGCTAGGACTTGGCCGTGCTCCTTGCCGCCGTGGCGGCGCAGACCACGCCCAGGACCACGGCGAGGGCGCCGATCACGACGTTGTTCCAGATCACCCCGGCGTCGGGGCCGTCCCCGACGATCCACGGAGAGATGATCATCCACGCGCCCAGGGCGCACATGGCCCAGCTGAGGCCGTACATGCGAGCCGGGGCCGCGGTGAACCCCAGGGCGAGCAGACCGATCGCGATGCCCACGATCAGGTTGTGGGTCACAAGGGCGGGCTGGCTCGTCGTGTAGTGGAGTATCCACGGGGACACCGCACAGTAGAGGCCGAGCAGGAACACCGGCCCGTCCACAAGGGCCACATCACGACCGCCGAGCATGCGGTCGTACCGTGCCCGCATCTCCGGTGCGTCGGGGTGGCTCGTGATGTCACCACGGGTGTGCGAGACGTTGGCCATGAGTCGTCTCCTTTGACTAGCAGGCCTGACCGCTTCTGGCGCGGTATGCGGTAAGCGCCGCGTACATCCCATTCTGCTCTTATTTCCCCTTTATGTGTAGAGCCCGGCGTGGATTCCGGTCACCCTCCCGCCGACCTGACTGGTCTAAACCCTTGACTGGTACAGACCAACGCGGTTGAGTGTGCGCACACCCCCCACCACGGCCCCTCCACTGCCGTGACCGGCCCCGCCGGCGCGTGCGGGCGAGGCTCCGCTCAGGCATGTCCTCGCCCTGGAGCGGCCGTGTCCCGCAGAGGAGTTGATCCCTTGTCGAGACGCCGCATCGCCACCGTGACGGCCGCCCTGGTCCTCGCCGGCAGTGCCCCGGTGCTGCTCCCCGCCGCGACCGCCTCCGCCGCCGCCTGCTCCGGCTATCCGAACTGGGTGGCCGGGACGTCGTACAACGCCGGTGACATCGTGCGTTACACCGACGGCAGGGCGTACGTCGCCGAGCACGCCAACCCGGGTTACGACCCGGTCATCAGTACCTGGTACTGGGAACCCCACGCCTGTGACGACGGCCCCGGTACGCCCGTCGGGGACTTCGTCGTGAGCGAGGCCCAGTTCCGCCAGATGTTCCCGAACCGGAACCCCTTCTACACCTACAGCGGTCTCACCGCCGCCCTGAGCGCCTACCCGGGCTTCGCCGCCACGGGCGGCGACACGGTGAGGAAGCAGGAGGCCGCCGCCTTCCTGGCCAACGTCAGCCACGAGACCGGCGGTCTGGTGCACGTGGTGGAGCAGAACACCGCCAACTACCCCCACTACTGCGACTGGGGTCAGCCGTACGGCTGTCCGGCCGGGCAGGCCGCGTACTACGGCCGCGGACCGATCCAGCTCAGCTGGAACTTCAACTACAAGGCGGCGGGCGACGCGTTGGGCATCGACCTGCTCAACAACCCCTGGCTGGTGCAGAACGACGCGGCCGTGGCGTGGAAGACGGCCCTGTGGTACTGGAACACGCAGACCGGTCCGGGCACCATGACCCCGCACAACGCCATGGTGAACCAGGCCGGTTTCGGCCAGACGATCCGCAGCATCAACGGCTCCCTCGAGTGCGACGGCAGGAACCCGGCGCAGGTGCAGAGCAGAGTGACCACGTATCAGCGGTTCGTCCAGATCCTCGGGACGTCACCCGGCGGCAACCTGTACTGCTGACGCGGGACCGTGCACTGTGGTGACAAGCCCCTGACGATGTGCTCGGCCGGACGCGCGCCCCGCGCGGCCGGCCGTACCGCGTCCAGGGCGCGACGACCGGCCTCCGTGCCGCCGGCACCTCGGGGGCGGTCGAGCAGCACAGACCGCGCGGCGACGAGGACCACCAGCAGTGGAACCTGCGTGCCGACGGCACCCTCGAGAACACCGGCGGCCCCGGCACCTGCCTCGGCCGCAGCGGTGATCAGGCCAGGGCCGTCGCCTGCGCGGGCCCCGAGGCGCGCTGGGAGTTCGCCCCCGTGGGTGCCGACCGGTTCACCCTCTCACCGTCCCCGGCACCGGCCGCCGCCTCACCGTCGCTCCGACGGCGTGATGTACCAGCGCGAGTGGACCGTCGAGAACCACTGGTCCATGGGGCCGGGCGTCGGCGCCTCCGACTGGTCCTGCTGCAGCCGATGGGAGGACGCGGGCACCCCCGTCCCACTCACCCGGACCGAGCCCGGCTTCCGCCCGCTGTTCGTCATGAACCACTTCCGGGACGCGGCGGTCTCCTCCACGGCCGGCACGGACAACTCCAGGCTCGCCGACCGCGCCCGCCGGTTCTGGCTGCCGGCCGCCCGCAAGAAACCCAACCACCTCGCCGTGGACCGCTGCGAACTCGGCAGCCCCGTCGCCGCCCTCAACACCTTCACGTATCCGTAGCCGCCCCGCCGGGTCCCTCTCCGGGAAACCGCCCCGGAGGGGGAGTGGCGTTCCCGGCGGTTTTACGTATAACCTCTCCCGTCAATCCCCCCGTGCGAGAGGTCACGATGAGACGCATTTCGCTGGTCACCCTCGTCGTCGACGACTACGACGAGGCGATCCGCTTCTACACCGGGGCCCTCGGCTTCCGGCTCGCCGAGGACACGCCCCGGCCGGACGGCGGCCGCTGGGTCGTCGTCGAACCGGACTCCGGGCGCACCGGCACGGGGTTGCTGCTCGCCCTCGCCAAGGGGGAGGCGCAGCGGGCCAGGGTCGGTGACCAGACCGGCGGATGCGTGGGCTTCTTCCTGCACACCGACGACTTCGCGGGCGACCACGCGCGCATGACCGCCGCCGGCGTGACCTTCCTGGAGGAACCGCGGCACGAGCCGTACGGCTCGGTCGCCGTCTTCCAGGACCTCTACGGCAACCGCTGGGACCTGCTCCAGCCCCTCGGCTGACCCCCTCCCGCCGCTTCGAACCGCCTGATCGATGGAAGGCCCCGCCATGAATACTACGCGCGTAGACAACGCCCTGATCCGCAGCCTGCCCAAAGCCGTCCTGCACGACCACCTCGACGGCGGTCTGCGCCCCGCCACCGTGGTGGAACTCGCGGCGGCGGCCGGTCACACCCTGCCCACCACCGACCCCGACGAACTCGCCGCCTGGTACGTCGAGGCCGCGAACTCCGGGGACCTGGTCCGCTACATAGCCACCTTCGAGCACACCCTCGCCGTGATGCAGACCCGCGAGGGCCTGCTGCGGACGGCCGAGGAGTACGTGCTCGACCTCGCCGCCGACGGCGTCGTCTACGGCGAGGTGCGCTACGCCCCCGAGCTGAACACCCGGGGCGGCCTGACGATGAGCGAGGTCGTCGAGACCGTCCAGGAGGGGCTCGCCGCCGGCATGGCCAAGGCGGCCGCCGCCGGGACGCCCGTCCGCGTCGGCACGCTGCTGTGCGGCATGCGGATGTTCGACCGGGTACGCGAGGCCGCCGACCTGGCCGTCGCCTTCCGGGACGCCGGGGTCGTCGGCTTCGACATCGCCGGCGCCGAGGACGGCTTCCCGCCCGCCGACCACCTCGCCGCCTTCGAGCAGCTGCGCCGCGAGAACGTGCCGTTCACCATCCACGCCGGTGAGGCCCACGGACTGCCCAGCATCCACCAGGCCCTCCAGGTGTGCGGCGCCCAGCGCATCGGGCACGGGGTGCGCCTGACCGAGGACATCGTGGGCGGCAAGCTCGGCCGCCTCGCCGGCTGGGTGCGCGACCGCCGGATCGCCCTGGAGATGTGCCCCACGTCCAACCTCCAGACCGGCGCCGCGACCTCGATCGCCGGGCACCCGATCACCGCGATGAAGGACCTCGGCTTCCGCGTCACCCTCAACACCGACAACCGCCTGGTCTCGGGCACCACCATGACCCGGGAGATGTCCCTGCTGGTCGAGCAGGCCGGCTGGACCGTCGACGACCTGCGCACGGTCACGGTGAACGCCGTGAAGAGCGCGTTCCTGCCCTTCGACGAGCGCAACGCCCTCCTGCGGGACGTGGTCCTGCCCGGCTACGACGCGGCGCTGCGCACCAGCCCCCGTGCGTAGGCGGCCTGCCCGGCGTGCTGCAGATCGTCGGACAGGACGCTGACCAGCCGTACGCCGAGGGTCACCGGAGGGTCCCAGCGCTCGTCGACGATCCGCTCCAGATCCTTGGCGGCCAGCGTGCGCAGGGCCCCGAGTGTCTGCTCGTGCACCGCGTCGTAATAGCCGGTCAGCAGGTCGCCGGAGTCGACCCGCACCTTGGCGACCTTCGCCGGGGTGTGGCCGTACCCGGTGTCGTGGCGCGGCAGGCCGAACCCGAGGCGTTTCTCCCAGCCCCCGGAGAGCCAGACCTGGTCGAGGCCGAAGGCGTCCGCGACGTGGTCGTCCTGGATCCGGGTCAGGTGCCAGACCAGCCAGGCGACGGAGTTCGCGTCGGGGCGCGGACGGGCGTTCAGCCCGTCGGCGCCGAGGCCCTCGACGGCGGCGTGGACTTCTTCGCGGATGCGGCCGAAGCCGTCGATGAGGATGTCCTTGGCATGCATGGGTCCACCCTCGCGCATCCGTGCGCCTCACGCGCCCCCGTCGGGCAACAGGGCCATCAGCGCCCGCGCCGCCGGACTGGCCGCCCGCGGTGACGGCACCAGGGCGACCGTCTCGTACGCCGCCTCCCCCGTACCCTTCAGCAGGAGCGCGGTGAGCGCCTCGCGCTTGTGCCGGAAGTGCCGCGGCACGACGGCAACGCCCAGGTTCTCGTCGACCAGGTCGAGCAGGCTGTGGACGTCGTTCACCTCAAGCGCCACCGTGCGCCGCACACCCGCGGCGGTGAAGGCGGCGTCGGTGGCGCGACGCGGGCCCCAGTCGGGGTGGAAGTCGACGAAGACCTCGTCCGCCAGGTCGTGCGGCGTGAGCGGCGCCCCGGCCCGAGCGAGCCGGTGGTCCGGGTGGCAGAGCGCGGTCATCGGCTCGCCGGTCAGCGGCACGGAGCGCAGGTGCTCCGGGTCCGCCCCGGTCCGGTAGGCGAAGGCCAGGTCCAGCCGGCCCGCCGCGACCTCCTCTGCCAGCGCGGCCGAGCCCCACTGCCGCAGCCGGATCTCCACGTCCGGGTGGAGCCGACGGAACGTGGCGAGCAGCCGCGCCACGTTCACCCCGGCGATGCACTGCTCGGTGCCCAGCGCGAGGGTGCCGCGCAGCACGCCCTGCACCGCGGCCACCGCCTCGTGCGCCGCCCGCACCTGCGCCAGGATCCGCTCCGCCTCCGCGAGCAGCGCCCGTCCGGCCTCGGTCAGGGTCACCCGGCGGGTCGTCCGGACGAACAGCGGCGTCTGCAGCTCGCGCTCCAGCGCGCGGATGGACGCGGACAGGCCCGACTGGGAGACCATCAGCCGTTCCGCCGCGCGGGTGAAGTGCTGGTCCTCGGCGACGGCGACGAAGTGCTGGAGGTGACGCAGTTCCATGATTCAGAAGCGTATCCGCTGATTTCCATCGGATTCTTCTGTTGGACCACTGTGCGCAGGTCACGGCAGAGTGGAGCGGCGGTTCGACGGAACCGCCCAGACGTGTGCCAACCCCCTGGAGTCGCGTTGTACACCGCACACCCCGACCGTTATGCGGACATGCCCTACCGGCGCACCGGACGCAGCGGCCTGCAGCTCCCCGCGCTCTCGCTCGGCCTGTGGCACAACTTCGGACCCGACCGTCCGGCCGAGACCCAGCGCGCCATCCTGCGCCGCGCCTTCGACCTGGGCATCACGCACTTCGACCTCGCCAACAATTACGGGCCGCCGCCCGGCGCTGCGGAGTCGGCCTTCGGCGAGGCGCTGACGACGGACTTCGCGCGCTACCGCGACGAGCTGGTGATCTCCACCAAGGCCGGCTACCTGATGTGGCCGGGCCCGTACGGGGAATGGGGCTCGCGCAAGTACCTGCTGTCCTCGCTGGACCAGAGCCTGAGCCGGACGGGCCTGGACTACGTGGACATCTTCTACTCGCACCGCTTCGACCCCCGGACCCCGCTGGAGGAGACGATGGGTGCCCTGCACACCGCCGTGCAGCAGGGCAAGGCGCTGTACGTCGGGGTCTCCAACTACTCGGCGGAGCAGACCCGCGAGGCCGCCCGCATCCTGGGCGAGCTGGGCACCCCGCTGCTGATCAACCAGCCGCGCTACTCGATGCTCGACCGCCGCCCGGAGGACGAGGGCCTGATGGACACCCTGGACGAGCTCCGGATCGGCTCCATCGCCTACTCCCCGCTGGAGCAGGGCCTGCTCACCGGCCGCTACCTCGACGGCATCCCCGAGGACTCCCGGGCGGCGAGCGACAGCCCTTTCCTCCACACCGACGCCCTCACCGGGGAGCTGGTGGGCCGGCTGCGCGCGCTCAACGAGATCGCCGCCTCGCGCGGCCAGAGCCTCGCTCAGATGGCGCTGTCCTGGGTGCTGCGCGGCGGCCGCCTGACCTCCGCCCTGGTCGGCGCCAGCAGCCCGCGGCAACTGGAGGACAGCGTGGCCGCCACGCGCAACCTGGACTTCACCGAGGACGAGCTCGAGCGCATCGACGCGGCCGCGAAGGGCTAGCGGCGCCGGCGGACCGGGGTCACGACCCCCGGGGCACCCGGTCCGGGAAGCCGTAGCCGGCGCGGATCCGGCTCCCGGCATCCAGCGTGACCACGTCCGATCCGGCCACGGGAGCCGAGCCGTCCTCCTTGTTCACCGGCTCCCGCGAGAAGCGTCCGCGCCGAGCCGATCACCGCCGTGACCGCCTCGTGGCCGGTGGCGTCGGACAGCGGTCGGTGTACCGCCCGTCCGCGGACAGAGCCCGGCGGCCTCCTGGTGCGCGGGCGTGGCCACCGTCGGCGTTCCAGGCCCCGAGGCGGCGGGCGGCGACGCGGCGTCGTGGTCATGGGCGCGGCTGGTCACGATGCCCCCCGTGCGGTCGTGTCTTCAGGTGGACGCCGGGTCCGCGGCCCTCCGCGCCGTTTCGGCCACCAGCCGCCGTGAATATGCCAGGAGACTGGCCGGAAACACATGGTGACAGTGTTTCAGCGGTGAACATACTCGACAGCGAGAGCGCTTCACACCGCGCGACGGCGCCCTCACGCACAGCACGCGAGCCCACGGGGCGGGCAGCCGGCCCGCACCGGCAGGCACGCAACGCAGCGGGGGAGGGAACGTGCACGACGAATTCCTGTGCCACGTCACGGCGTACGGGGTCTGCGACGGCCGGCGCATCGGCGTACCCCTGGGCACCTACCGGGCGCCCACACTCGCCCTCGCCCTGTGGTGGCTGCGCGACCGCGCCTCCTGGATCGCCGAGCGGCTCGACCCGCGGCCCGACGCCGAGCACTTACCAGCGGGCGCGCTCGTCCCCGTCCCCGACGGCGTGCCCGACGTACCCACCGTGCTGCGCGCCTGGTGCGGCGACGTCGGCCGGCAGGAGGAGGTGGCCGAGGCGCTCGCCGCCGGACGGATGGTGCGCGTCGCCACCGGCGACGACACCACCGAGTACGAACTGCTGGCCGAGTCGGTGGACGCCCTGCGCATGCAGCGCGCCGCCCGCGTGCTCGGCGTCCCGGTCGCCTGACCGGGCCCGGCCCCGGCCGGGTCAGCGGCCCGCCGCGCCCCGCCGGCGCACCGCGCGCGCCGCCGACGCCCCCGCGAAACCGGTGACCAGCCCCCACAGCAGGGCCAGCCCCAGGGCGCTCCCCAGCCTGGGCTCCAGCAGCACCTCCCCGGAGAGCCCCTCGCCCAGATCACCGATGCCGAGCACGGACAGCCCGACCCGCGCGGAGACGCGGGCCATGAGACAGATCATCAGCACCGTCAGCGCCAGTGCCACCGCCATGCGCACGGCGTGCCGCCACACCCGGACCTCCGGCGGGGACAGCGCGGCGACGAACGCGACGGCCAGGAGCAGCACCGCGTCGCCCACCAGCAGCCACCACCACGCGCCGCCGTCGCGCTCGACGAGTGCGCCCAGATTCAGTTCGGAGACGCCCGGCGTGCGCAGCACCTCGTCGAGCACATGCGGCATGGGCAGCCCGAACGGTCCCTCCACCCTGCCGTCCCACGTGGCACCGAGCCCCACCGTCAGCGCCAGCCAGGCCACGTTGGGCAGCCCGAGCAGAATCACGGCGAACGTCTCGACCGGGTGGCCCCGGGTGGCGGCGGCGACCAGCGCGACGACGAGAGCCACGGCCACCGCGGCGAGCAGCAGCCGCACCATCGCCCGCGCCGCCGGACGCGCCGACGCCCGGGGACGCAGCAGCCCGGCCGGCAGCGGCGCGACGGGAGACACCGTCAGCGCGACCACCAGCACCCCGGCCAGCCACAGCAGGCCGATCAGCAGGGTCAGCGGGACATCGGCGGAGAAGCCGACCACCGGCCTGAACCCGAACAGCTCACCCAGGTCGCCCAGCGGACCGTCCCCGAGGGAGATCTCGAAGCTGTATCGGGCGGCGAGCGCCAGTCCGAGGAGCGCGAGCAGCCAGAGCGCGGCGGTCCTCGCGGCCCACCCGGCCAGCTCGGGCGCTCCGGCGACCGCCCGGTGACGCAGCGGACGCAGAAAGCACCAGCCGACGACGAGCGCCCCGGTGAGCGTGACGGACAGCGGGATGACCGCCAGGCCGCCCTCCGTGCCGGCCAGCCCGCCGGCGTCCCCGGAGAGGTCCACCGTGCCACCGACGGCCGTCACCACGGTCGCCGCGACCACCCGCGGGAAGGCACCGCCCGGAAGGTCCGCCGCCCCCGCCGCCCACAGTCCGAGGGTCGCCACCACTCCCATGGCGGCCAGACCGCAGAGGACCGCGACGAGGGCCTGCGCCCAGCCGTGACGGGCGGCCGCGGGACCGGGGGAGGTGGGTGCGCTCACCTCTGCACGCTAAGCAGCCCGGGTCGGCGGCGCCTGCCGGGAGGTCCGTACGCGTCGTCCTACGCCTGGTGGTGCGCGCGTCCGGTGCGGATCACCAGGGCGTGGTCGCCGAGACCCAGCAGACGCCCGGGCGGCAGCTCGCCGCGCGTCGTCAGTACCGCCTCGATGCGGGCGGTGACCGGATCGAACGCCGCGTCGAGCACCGTGCCGCGCTCCTCGCCGCACTCCGTGAGCACCCTGCTGCCGATCAGCTCGTGATGGGCCGCTACCTCCTCCGGGCCGCCGGCCGGGCGCACGATCAGCATGTCGGGACCGGCCGCGCGCAGGGCGCTCCACGGCACCACGGCCCCCCTGCGCAGTCGTCCGCGCGCCATCCGGACGGATGTGACCCGCCAGGGCGCCGAGTCGACGGTGAGCCCCCGCACCTCGCCCAGACGGTTCGCGTCACCCGGCGTCATGACGGGCAGCCCCCGGACCCGTGAGAACAGCATCATGACGCCACCTCCCTCCCGCGGGCGTGTCGCTCGCCGACGCGGGCCACGAAGGCCGGCAGGTCGTCGGTGACGTACGTCCGCGCGTGGGAGGGGATCACCAGGGCCCGGCCGGTGACCCTCAGGGCCTCGCCCCGGGGCACGTACACCCGGTGCCGGCGGTGCCGGGAGCCGTGCACCAGCTCACGGTTCGCGGCGAGGCGGAAGGCGGCGAGCCGGCCACTGGTGCCGCTCTCCACCAGTACGTCCAGCACCGTGCCCACCGCCTCGCCGTCGTCGGTGAGCACCTGCGCCCCGAGCAGCCGCCCGCGTACGGCGTCACGGTGCGCCCTCGACGGGGGCAGGTCGCACAGCGCGCCCGCGTCGCGGACCATGACGGCGTGGGGGCCCAGACAGTGCACCGCGGGCCAGGGCAGGTCTCTCGGCAGGGGCCCCGACAGCAGGGTCCGGCCGGTGAGCGTGAAGCTCGCTATACGCCCGGCCGAGGTGTCGAAAACCGTGTCCCTGACATGGGCGAGGGCGTCGCCGCCCAGCGTCACCACGGGCAGCGTCGTCAGGCTCCGCACCCCCGTCAGTCCGTTCATGGCACGTCCTCCCAGCCGGCCCCCGGGCTGCGGGTTCCCCACGCGCCGGGGCGGACACGGATCGGAGTGGACTGTGCGGGCGGACTCGGGGTACCAGGACTGGTGGAGATCGTCCGGCCGACCCGGCCTCGCAGAGAGAACACGCATGACCTACCACCTGGACGGGGCAGTGATACCGACTGGCTTCGACGTGCCCGTGGAACCGCTGCGGCGGGCGGCGCACTTCACCGGCGAGCCGGGATGCATCGCCGACGCGCGGGCCTTCGCCGCGGAGTTCCTGCGGCAGCTGAGGACCGAGTGGTGCGCGGCCGTCGACGCGCGGACGGACGGCGCGGTGCTCCTGGTGGTGAGTGAACTGGTCACGAACGCGGACCGGCACAGCGACGGTCCGTACATCCTGGAGCTGGAGGGCACGGAGACCTCGGTCACCGTGGCCGTCTACGACAGCAGCGCCACCCTGCCCCGTGTGTTCCCCCGGGACCCCGGGCGCGTGGGCCGGCACGGTCTGGAGATCGTCCGGGCGCTGGCCCGTGACGTCGGTGTGGAACGGGTGCCGGTCGGCAAGTGCGTGCGTGCCGTGATCGCCCTCGACGGCTGACCGGCACCGGCGTCCCCCACCCGGTCAGGCGCAGCCGAGCTCGCCCAGCATGCCCTCGCGCAGACGGGCGATGATCCGCTTGATCAGACGGGACACGTGCATCTGCGAGCAGCCGAGACGCTCACCGATCTCCGCCTGGGTGGCCTCCTCGACGAAGCGCAGGTGGATGATCTCCCGGTCGCGCTCGCTGAGCTCCGCCATGAGCGGGGCGAGCGCGTGGAAGTCCTCGACGAGCCGCAGCCCTTCCTCCTCGACCCCGATGAAGTCGGCGAGGACCGATTCGCCGTTCTCCGGGCCGTCACCGGTGAGCGCGGCGTCCAGCGACGAGGAGTTGTAGCCGTTCGCGGCGATCTGTCCCTCGACGACCTGCCGCTCGGTGATGTTCATCAGCGTGGCCAGCTCGGCGACCGTGGGGTCGCGGTCCAGCCGGCTGGCGAGTTCCTCGCGGGCCTTGGCCAGCTCGACACGCAGCTCCTGGAGCCGGCGCGGCACGTGCACGGCCCACGTGGTGTCACGGAAGAAGCGCTTGATCTCACCGACGATGTACGGCAGCGCGAAGGAGGTGAACTCGACCTCACGTGCCAGTTCGAACCGGTCGATCGCCTTGATCAGGCCGATCATGCCGGTCTGCACGATGTCGTCCATGTCGTCGCCCCGGCCACGGAACCGGCCGGCCGCGAACCGTACGAGGGACATGTTCATCTCGATGAGGGTGTTGCGCGCGTACTGGTACTCGTGCGTGCCCTCCTCGAGCTCCGCCATGCGACGGAAGAACTGGCGGGACAGCTCCCTGGCGTCGCGCGGTGCGACGGTGCGCCCGTCCACCGCGTCCCGCCGGTGCCCGTTTCCGGTCCCGGCCTCGGTCTGCCCGTCGACTACCTGTGCCTGCGACCGGATCACGGCGGTCCTCATTGCCTCTCCCCACGAACGTCACGGCTGCTGCCATGTGCCTGAGCCTCGCGAGTACCCAGCTCACAGAGACCCATGCCCACCAGTTTTCGAGCAACTCGAAAACTGGTGCGCACGGGCCGGCTCGCCTGCGTCCCAGAGTACGCCCACGTACCCCGCCGGGCAGCCCGAGGCGGGGCCCGGGCCGCCTTCACTCAGGGCGGAACGCCGCTCCCTTCCCCTCCGGCCCCGAATTCCTAGGCTGGGGAAATGACCAATCCACTGGTGAACGACGCCCGCGTCATCCCCCTGCGACCGGCCCCGGCCGCGCCGGCCCCCGCCCCCAGAGAGCCCCTGTGGCGCGACCTCGTCGGCGACGTGCTGCGCAGGGAACGGCTCGCCCAGGAGCGGACGCTGAAGGACGTCGCCGACGAGGCCCGCATCTCCATGCCCTACCTGTCGGAAGTCGAGCGGGGCCGCAAGGAGGCCTCATCGGAGGTCCTCGCGGCCGCCGCACAGGCGCTCGGCCTCGGCCTCGGCGACCTGCTCTCCCGGGCCCACGGAGAGCTCGTCCGCGTCACCGCCCGGCGGGCCTCCGCACCCCGGGGCGTGTCCGGCTCCGCGCACAACGGACTGTGCCTGGCCGCCTGACCCGGGCCCGTCGCACCGCCCGGCGCCTCACACCGCGGTCAGGCGCCGGGTCAGCACCTCGTCGGCCAGGCCGTACGCCACGGCCTCCCGCGCGGTGAACACCTTGTCGCGGTCCATGTCCGCCCGCAGCGCCGCCACGTCGTGGTGCGTGTGCCGGGCCAGCACCTCCTCGACCTGGGCGCGGATCCGCACCATCTCCTTGGCCCGCAGCGACAGGTCGGACGCCGTGCCGCGCGCCCCGCCCGCGGCCGGCTGCCCGAGCAGCACGCGCGCGTGCTCCAGGACGAACCGCCGCCCCGGGTCCCCGCCGGCCAGCAGCACGGCCGCCGTCGAGGCCGCCTGCCCGACGCAGAAGGTCGACACCGGCGCCCGGATGAACGTCATCGTGTCGTAGATCGCCATGAGCGAGGTGAACGAGCCGCCGGGGGAGTTGATGTAGACCGCGATCTCGCTCTCCGGGGCCGCCGACTCCAGGTGCAGGAGCTGGGCGATGACGACGTTGGCGACACCGTCGTCGATCTCGGTCCCGAGGAAGATGATCCGCTCGGACAGCAGCCGGCTGAACACGTCGTAGGACCGCTCGCCCCGCGGCGTGCGCTCGACGACGTTCGGAATCGTGTACGTCCCCATCACTGCAGCCCCATCCTGCGCCGTGTCGCGGCCGGGCGGATGTCGTCCAGCGACTCCACCACCCGGTCGACCATCCCGTACTCCCGGGCCTGCTCGGCCGTGAACCAGCGGTCCCGGTCGCCGTCCCGGGAGATGGTCTCCGGGGTCTGTCCGGTGTGCTCGGCGGTGATCCGCTCGATGGTCCGCTTGGTGAACTCCAGGTTCTGCGCCTGGATCTCGATGTCGGCGGTGGTGCCCCCGATGCCGCCCGACGGCTGGTGCATCATGATGCGCGCGTTGGGCAGCGCGTAGCGCTTGCCCGGCGTGCCGACGCAGAGCAGGAACTGCCCCATGCTGGCCGCGAAGCCCATCGCCAGGGTGGAGACGTCGTTGGGGATCAGCCGCATCGTGTCGTAGATGGCCAGACCCGCGTGCACCGAGCCGCCGGGGCTGTTGACGTACAGGCTGATGTCGGTGCGCGGGTCCTCCGCGGAAAGGATGAGCAACTGCGCGCAGACCCGGTTCGCGGAGACCTCGTCGACCTGCGTGCCCAGCAGCACGATCCGCTGCGCCAGCAACTGGGCAGCGAGCTGGTCGTCGAACGCGGTGGGCGGGGTGTCGCCGTCCTCGGCCCGGGGCAGCGTGGCCGGCCACGGGCCGGCGGTGAGTGGGGACATCGGCGCTCCTGGTGGTCGCTCGTCGGCACGCGGCCGGGTGACCGCGTGTCACCCACTGTCGACCGGCCGGCGTGGTGAGCGGGGAGAACTCTGCCCGCGGCAGATTCGCCACGGGCAGAGCGCCCGCCCGCGACGGCGCACGCGGCGATGAGTTCCGCGGCGCCGGGGAGTCGACACCCGTGACAGCGTTCCCCCACCCGGGAGGTACTCATGACCACCGACGGATTCACCACGTGTCTCTGGTTCGACGGCCAGGCCGAGGAGGCGGCGAACTTCTACGTGTCGGTCTTCGAGAACGCCGGCCTCGGCGACGTCGTCCGGAACACCGGTGCCGCGCCCGGCGCCGAGGGCTCCGTGCTCACCGTCGAGTTCACGGCCAACGGCCAGAAGTTCGTCGCGCTGAACGGCGGACCCGAGTTCACGTTCAACGAGGCGATCTCCTTCCAGCTCGACTGCGCCGGCCAGGCGGAGATCGACCACTACTGGGAGAAGCTCGTCGAGGGCGGCGGCGAGCACGGCCCGTGCGGCTGGCTCAAGGACCGGTTCGGCGTCTCGTGGCAGGTCAACGCGGTGCGGCTGACCGAGATGATCAGCGACCCGGACCGGCGGAAGGCCGACCGCGCCATGAAGGCCATGATGTCGATGGGCAAGATCGACCTCGCCGCCCTGGAGGAGGCGTACGCGGGCGAGTGAGGCCGGCGACCGCGCGGGACCGACGACGCGCGCTCCCGCGCCGGGGCCCGTCCCGATGAGCCGGCCGCCGTCGGTTCTCGCACCCCGTGGTCAGTCCGTGCGCGCGTGCTCCCGGGAGATCACCCGGGTGATCTCCCTCGCGAACCGCAGGATCCCCGGCGACCGGACCGGGCACGGCTTCGGAGTGGACGTCGTGGGGGCCAGGCAGAAGTGCAGGTAGTCGTCGTCGCGGTGCAGGGCCGTCCGGTCGCCGCCGGGCTGCGTGCAGTAGTCCGGGTGGGCACGCTCGTAGGCGTCGCACGGCAGGTACTGCGCCCAGGTGTACCGCGCGCCCGCCGGGCTCACCGTCCGCCCCGCGTCGGCCACGAGGTCGCCGGAGCCGGCGGCCCGCCGCTCGTAGAGCGCGTTCACCCGGCGCACCCGGTCGGGGCTGATCGGGTCGGGGCCCTGCAGCACCCAGACGATCCGCGGCCCTGCGCCCCCGCCCGCCGAGCGGATCTGCTCGGTCAGGCGTCGCGCGTCGGCCGCGTACCGCTCGAGGTACCGCTCCTTCGAGGCGTCGTGGGTGAGCCCGTCCATGCACGGTGTGTAGTCCCAGGCATTGCCCCAGAACTGCAGCACCACGTAGTCGGGGCGCAGTTTCCGCACCAGCGCCGCCGCCTTGTCCGACGCCGGCACGAGGGACCGCCCGGCGGAGCCCTCCAGGTAGTCGCAGAGCGTGGTGCCCGAGTGGGGCGCGCTCGTGTAGCGGGCGTGCAGCCGTCCGCGCAGTTCCGTCCCGAGCACCTCCTGGTTCTCCATCGCCAGGGAGTCCCCGAGGTACAGCACCGTGGGCGGGTCCACGGCCGGGGCGGTCGCGGCGGGCCGCTGGTGGGTGGTGGACGACGGCCGGGCCGACGCGGGGGCCGGCGGCCCGGCCTCGGGCCCGGACGACGGGTCGGTGCACGCCCCGAGCAGCGTGGCGGCGAGCACCACGGACACGATCCACGTCCTGCGCATACGGCGGTTCCCCCGGCCGGCGAAACGGCTCCCCAGGCAAGCACAGCCGGGACCGCCGGGGAAGACGTGCCGCGTGCCGGCGGCCAGGCCGACGCCGCCGCCGCGACCGCCGCCCAGATCCGACGACGCCGCCGCGACCGCCGCCCGGATCCGACGACGCCGGCGAACCGCTGACGAAGCAGATGCGGGTCGGCGACTTCGGCCTCCTGCGCCTCGCCTGCGACCCCGGCGGGGTCCTCCTGCCGCTCCGAGCGGTTCCAGGACGGGCCGGACGTCCGGATCCACGACCCGGGGAAGCGCAGCGTGCTCGGCCGGACGCGGACGACGGACGGCTTCCCGCCCGGGGTGCCGCCGTACATCGACGTCCGCTTCACCGTCGCGGAACCGCGACGAGGCGGTGGCCCGGGCGGCCCGGCGCGGCGGTGTGCTGCGCTTCGGCCCGGTGGACACGCCGTCGGGGCGGTTCGCCGCGATCGGCGACCCCGAGAGCGCGAACGTTCCGTGATGACGTCACGGCGACCACGGGCGGGACGCCGAAGACGAGCGACGCCGACTGAGCGGGGCGGGGCTCCCCGCCCGCGCATGACATGATCGGGCGCATGCGTGAACGTGTTGTGGCCGCGTGCGACGGGGCTTCGAAGGGAAATCCCGGGCCCGCCGGCTGGGCCTGGGTGGTCGCCGACGCGTCCGGGAGGCCGGTCCGCTGGGAGGCGGGCGCGCTCGGCACGGCCACCAACAACATCGCCGAACTCACCGCCCTGGAGCGGCTGCTGGCGGCGACCGACCCCGCCGTGCCGCTCGAGGTGCGGATGGACTCGCAGTACGCCATGAAGGCCGTCACCACCTGGCTGCCCGGCTGGAAGCGCAACGGCTGGCGCACGGCGGCCGGCAAACCGGTCGCCAACCAGGAACTCGTCGTCCGCATCGACGGCCTCCTGCAGAACCGCTCGGTGGAGTTCCGCTACGTCCCGGCCCACCAGGTCGACGGCGACCGGCTCAACGACTTCGCCGACCGCGCGGCCAGCCAGGCGGCCACCGCCCAGCAGGACGCCGGCAGCGCGCTGGGCTCGCCCGAGCCGCCGGCCGCCCCGGACCGCCCGGCGGGCGGCGCCGCGAAGCGGGGCTCCGGCGGGGCCAGGGCGCCCCGGCAGCGCGGCGGCGGCACGTCGTCCCGCACCATCAAGGCGAAGTTCCCGGGCCGCTGCCCGTGCGGACGGTCCTACGCGGCCGGCGAGCCCATCGCCAAGAACGACCAGGGCTGGGGCCACCCCGAGTGCCGGACCGCCCAGAGCGTCTGAACGGGCACCGCGACGGCGGAGCCGCCCGCCGGCCGGGCGGCTCCGGATGACAGACTGACCTGCATGGACGAGCGCACATTCGACAGGTCGGGACAGCACGCCTCCGTGGTCGGTCTCGGCACATGGCAACTCGGGGCGGACTGGGGCGACGTCGACGACAAGGAAGCCCTCGCGGTGCTCGAGACGGCCGCCGAGTCGGGGGTCACCTTCTTCGACACCGCCGACGTCTACGGCGACGGACGCAGCGAGCAGACCATCGCCTCGTTCCTCAGCGGGCGGCCCGACCTGCACGTGCTGGTCGCCACCAAGATGGGCCGCCGGGTCGACCAGATCCCCGGGAACTACGTCCTGGACAACTTCCGCGCCTGGAACGACCGCTCGCGGCGCAACCTCGGCGTCGACCGCGTCGACCTGGTGCAGCTGCACTGCCCGCCGACCCCCGTCTACTCCACCGACGAGGTCTTCGACGCCCTCGACACCCTGGTGGAGGAGGAGCGCATCGCCGCCTACGGCGTCAGCGTCGAGACCTGCGCGGAGGCGCTGACCGCCATCGCCCGGCCGAACGTGGCGAGTGTGCAGATCATCCTCAACCCGTTCCGCATGAAGCCGCTGCGCGAGGTGCTCCCGGCCGCCCGCGAGGCGGGCGTCGGCATCATCGCCCGCGTCCCGCTCGCCTCCGGACTGCTGACGGGCAAGTACACCCGGGACACCGTCTTCGCCGAGAACGACCACCGTACCTACAACCGGCAGGGCGAGGCCTTCGACCAGGGCGAGACCTTCTCCGGCGTCGACTACGCGACCGGCGTCGAGGCCGCCGCCGAGTTCGCCGCGCTCGCCCCCGAGGGATACACCCCGGCCCAGCTGGCCCTGCGCTGGATCATCCAGCAGCCCGGCGTCACCACCGTCATCCCCGGCGCCCGCTCGCCGGAGCAGGCGCGTGCCAACGCGGCCGCCGCCCGGCTGCCGGAGCTGTCCGACGCGACGCTCACGGCGATCCGGGACCTGTACGACCGGCGGATCAAGGACCAGGTCGAATCCCGCTGGTAGCGGTGCGGATCACGGCTGGAGGAGCAGTTGCCTCTCCTGCTCCTGGTCGCCGGAGACGGCGCCCTCGTCGCGCGCCGCGAAGGACCGCGTGAGGGTGTCGCTCGCCCGCCGTACCGCCTCCGGGGTGCCCTGCACGGTGACGGTCACCGGCGACGACAGCGACCCGGCGTCCGCCTCCCCGGCGTCCCCGGTCCCCTCCCCGGTGAACGTCGCCACGCGGACCGTCGCGTGCTCCTCGGAGGGACGCTGGTCCGGCGCCCCGAAGGCGCCCTCCAGGGCCCGGACGACCGCTCGGGCGTCCTCGACGTTCCCGCCGCTGAGCGTCACGGTGAGCTGGGTGTCCGACATGCGTCCCCGACCTCCTGGCCTCGGTGTCATCGCCGTCGTCCGTGTAACCGTGCCCCACGCCCCCAAACCGGACCCGGCCTGGGAGGACGGCGGCTTTCGGGGAAGGCGGGGAGGTGAATTCACCGATACGCACGTACAAGGAGGCACCGTGTCGGACACGGAGCGGGGCGAGGTCAGGCGCCGGGGTCGCAACGAGACCGAGGACGAGAGAGCGGACCGGATGTGGACGGAGCTCATCCAGGAGGTCCGGGTCGCCCAGATGGGTGTGCAGATCCTCTTCGGTTTCCTGCTGACCGTCGTGTTCACACCGAAGTACGCGGACCTGTCCGACACCGACCGGACGATCTACATCACCACCGTCGTCCTCGGCGCCTGCGCCACCGGCGCGCTCATAGGCCCGGTCTCCCTGCACCGGCTCGTCTCCGGACGCCGCATCAAACCGCAGGCCGTGCGGTGGGCCTCCCGGCTCACCCTGCTCGGCCTGCTGCTCCTGCTCGCCACCACCAGTGCCTCGCTGCTGCTCATCCTGCGCGTGGCCACCCATGACGACTTCGTTCCCTACCTGGTGGCCGGCGTGGTGGGCTGGTACCTGCTGTGCTGGTTCGGCCTGCCGATGTGGACCCGGTACCGCCACACGACGCGGTGACGGCGAGGGCGCGCGAGGCCCCCGGCCCCGCGCGCCCCGCGGCTCAGCTCCCCGCGAGAACGTCCGCGAGGAAGTCGTCCACGTGGACCTCCTCGGTCCCCGGCGCGACCACCCGGCGGGTCTCGTGCAGGAACTCGCCGACCGCCTCGGCCCACGCGAACACCACCGCGTGGTGCCGGCCGCCGTCGGCGTGCGCCTCACCGAGGAACTCCATCCGCAGCTCCCTGCCCACCCCTCGCGACTCCGGGCGCAGCCGCACGTCCCCGATCCCCACGGGGCGCGTGAGACCGTCGGTGACCATCTCGCGGTCCAGCTGCCAGCGGGCGAGCACCCGGCCGTCGTGGCTGAAGACGACGGTGACGGCGAACGGGTCGGACGGGTCGTAGCTCAGGTGGGCGAGCACGGGGAAGCGGTCCGTGACGCCCGCCTGGAGCTCCACCACCAGGGTCTTGTGCACGAACGAGTTCACGAGAAGGCCTCCGGGAAGTCACCGACGTAAAGCCCTCTAGTACCCCGCATCCGCGTAAGATGCTCGGCCCGACGGGTGAAACATCGTGCCCCGGGCCGCTGCCGATGTCAGCCGAACGCGTCCCGCAGCGCCGGCAGCAGCGTCTTCTCCGACCAGTCCAGGTACTGCGGCTGCGACTCGCCGCCGATCTGCACGAGGGCGATCTCGGTGAAGCCCGCCTCGGCGTAGGGGCGGACGGCCTCGACGAAGTCCGCCGGGTCGCTGCCGCACGGGACGGACCCGGCGACGTCCTCCGGGCGGACGAACTGTGTCGCCATGGCGAAGGAGGCCGGGTGCGGCAGCTCGGAGTTCACCTTCCAGCCGTTGCCGAACCAGCGGAACTGGTCGTGGGCGCGTGCCACGGCCGCGTCCCGGTCGGGGTCGTAGCACACCGGCAGCTGCCCCACCCGCGGCTTGCCCTGCCCGCCGTGCCGGTCGAAGGCGTCGAGCAGCTCCGCCTCCGGCTCGGTGGCGATCACCAGGTCGGCGAGCCTGCCCGCCAGGGCGCACGACCGCTTCCCGGACACCGCGATGCCGATCGGCGGCGGCTCGTCCGGCACGTCCCACAGCCGGGCCGACTCGACGTCGAAGTGGGTGCCCCGGTGGTTCACGTGCCCGCCCCCGAACAGGGCGCGGATGATCTCCACCGCCTCCTCGAGCATCTCGTGCCGCACGTCCACGGACGGCCAGCCGCCGCCCACCACGTGCTCGTTGAGGTTCTCGCCCGAACCGAGCCCCAGCCGGAACCGGCCCTCGGACAGCAGCTGCACCGTCGCCGCCTTCTGCGCCACCACCGCCGGGTGGTAGCGGAACGTCGGGCAGGTCACGTACGTCATCAGCGGAATGCGCGAGGTGGCCTGCGCGGCGGCGCCCAGCACGCTCCAGGCGTACGGCGAGTGACCCTGCGACGCCAGCCACGGGAAGTAGTGGTCCGAGGTGACCGAGAAGTCGAAGCCCGCCTCCTCCGCCCGCACCACGTGCGCGACCAGCTCACGGGGCCCGGCCTGCTCGGTCATCATCGTGTATCCGATTCGCACCATGCCGCCCGGGTCCCCGGGCACGGCAGGGGAAAACGACGGATCACCCGCATGCCACCCGGGCAGGATGGCCCCATGACTGCCCACGCCCTGCCCGCCTCCACCCCCGCCGCCCAGGGAGTCGACGCGTCCGGCGTCCACGCCTTCCTCGACGCCCTCGAGGCGGCCCCCGGCATCGAGCCGCACAGCCTGATGATCCTGCGCCACGGCCGGCTCGTCGCCTCCGGCTGGTGGGCGCCGTACACCGAGCGGCGCCCGCACCTGCTGTACTCGCTCAGCAAGAGCTTCACCGCGACCGCCGCCGCTCTCGCCGAGGGCGAGGGACTGATCGACTTCGACGCCCCGGTGCTGTCGTACTTCCCGGAGTTCGAGGCCGACATCACCGACCCGCGCAGCCGGGCGATGCTGGTCCGGCACGTGGCGTCGATGGCCAGCGGCCACGAGGGCGAGACCGTCGACGCGGCCTTCGGCGCCGACCCCGCCGAGCCGGTGCGCGGGTTCCTGCTGCAGCCGCCGCAGCGCGACCCGGGCACCGTCTTCGCGTACAACCAGCCGTGCACGTACACGCTCGGCGCGATCGTGCAGCGGGTCACCGGGCAGACGCTCACCGACTATCTGCGCCCCCGGCTGTTCGACCCGCTGGGCATCGGCGCGACGGTGTGGCAGCGGGACCGCACCGGGCGTGAGATCGGCTTCAGCGGACTGCACGCCACGACCGACGCCGTCGCGCGCCTCGGCCAGCTCTATCTGGACGACGGGGTCCGGCAGGGCGAGCGGCTGCTGCCCGAGGGCTGGGTCGCCCGCGCCTCCCGCCCGCACCTACCGACCGCCGGCGCCATGGGGGAGGGGGACCGGCGGGACTGGGACCGCGGCTACGGACACCAGTTCTGGATCTCCCGGCACGGGTACCGTGGCGACGGGGCGTACGGGCAGTTCTGCCTCGTCCTGCCCGAGCACGACGCGGTGATCGCCGCGACGACGGCCACCGAGCAGATGCAGGAGTACCTCGACCTTGTCTGGCGGCACCTCCTGCCGGCCTTCCACGCCGCGCCGCTGCCCGGCCGGGGGGACGCGGACACCGCCCTGCGCGAGCGCCTCGACGGGCTCGCCCTGCCCCCGGCCGGCGGCGGCCCCCTGCCCACGCACGGAGCCGGTGACTGGGCGGGCGCCGAGTTCACCCCGGAGGGCGGGGTCTGCGCCGACCAGCCGAAACTGACCGCGGCCGAGGTCAGGGCGGATGCCGGCGGCTGGGTCCTGCGCCTCACGGAGGACGGCGAGCCGTTCGAGGCGCGGTTCGACGGACAGGGGTGGACCGTCACCGAGCAGCCCGTCCCGGTCGCCGTGAGCGGCGGCCCGGCCGGCGGCACCCTCACCGTGGACGTGGTGTTCCTGGAGACGCCGCACCGTCTGAGGGTCGTGTGCTCCCTGGCCGACCGTACCTTCCGGGCCCGCTGGCTCACCCGCCCGCTGAACGAGTGGCCGCTGGGCAGGCTGCGTGCCCCGCGCGGCTCAGCCCGTGCCCGGACGGAACGTCCGCAGGAAGGTCCGTAACGCCTCACGGCTCGCGGGTTCCTCCCAGCCGGCGGCGGGGGTCGTCCAGCGCAGTGAGAAGCCGCGTCCGCCGCCCAGGAGGAAGCCGCGGCCGAAGGTGCGCAGCCGGGTGCCGTCGCTCTCGGTGTACCACTCCATGTCGGCGGCCTCGCGTCCCTGGTAGGTCCTCGCCACGATCGCGCCGATGCGCTCGTAGCCGCCGGACCGCTCCAGCGGCGGCTCCACGTCGTCCCGCCACACGGCGACGGCGTCCGTCCCCACGCGCTCGCTGTAGGTGACCGCGAGGGTGCGCGGATCCCCCTCGGCGCCGAAGGTCACGCGGTAGGCCGGGCCGGAGGCGCGTGAGGTGTCCAGCCGCTCCCAGCCGTCGGGCAGCGCCACGGAGAAGCCCTCCGGGGCCCGGTAGGTCCGGTAGCCGGGCGGGAGGCCACCGGTGCCCGACGGGGACGGGGCGGGCGCCGGCGGAGCGGTGGAGGGCGGGGACGCGTCCCGGCCGCCCGGGGCACGCCCGCCGCCCGGCGCCCCGGAGACCGCCGGCGCGGATGCCGGAGGCACGGAACCCGCCGGAGGGGACGCCGACACGGGCGGGGCGCCGGCGGCGGAGCCGGAGCCCGAGCCGGGCAGTCCCCGCGTCGCGGCGAGCACCGCGACCGCCACCGTGACGACGGCCAGCGAGGTGCCGAGGAGCAGGGTCCTCCCGCTCCGGCCCCGGCCCGCACGGCGCAGACCCGCGGTGTACCCGCCGCGCAGCCGGGGGCGGGGCACGGGCGCATGGACGGCGACCGGGTCCTCGCGCAGGACCCGGGTGAGGGCCTCCCGGACCACCTGGCGGGTCAGCCGCTCCCGCGCGTCCTTGCGCAGCAGCCCCTGGACGACCCGGGTGAGCGGCCCCGACCGCACCGGGCTGCGCAGCGGCAGCCGGTCCACCCCCCTCAGCGTGGCCCCGGGCCCGCCGCGGTCCCGGAACGGCGGGCGCCCCTCGAGCATCGTGTAGAGGATCGCGCCGAGCGCCCACAGGTCCGCGGCGGGACCGATCCGCTGATCGCGGGCCTGCTCCGGGGAGGCGTACGACGGGGCGGTGAGCCGCGGCGCCGACGTGCTCCCGGCCAGGCCGTACCCGGTGACGACGATGGGACCGTCCTCGCGCAGGAACACCTGGCCCGGACTGAGTTCGCCGTGCGTGACGGCCTCGGCGTGCGCGGCGTCCAGCACGTCGAGCAGCTCCAGCGCGATGCGCGCGGCCCGCACGTGGTTGAAGGTGCCCTGCTCGGCGAGGACCGCGTCCAGGGGCGTGCCGTCGATCCAGGCGGTGACGGTCCACAGGACGTCGTCCTCGCCGATCGTGTCGATCACGGTGGCGATCCGGCCCGGACACAGCCGGGCCACGGTCTCCGTGGCCCGCTGGACGCGTGAGGGGGCGCGGCGGGCGGCCTCACCGGCGTCCGGCGGCAGTTCGGTACGGGTGACCAGGCAGGGGCGGCCCGTCTGCAGGTCGTCGGCGTACCAGCTGACGAGATTGGTCTCACGACGGGTGATCTCGACCAGCCGGTACCGGCCGCCCACCGGCTGGTCTGTGGAGACGTGCGCCCTGCCCATGGCCATCCCTCGTCGAACCGCTGGATCCCGCTGTCCCCAGTGGTACGGGGGAGCGGGCGGGGTCCGTTCAACGGAGGGATCAGCGAAGTCCGAAGTGCTCCGTCCAGGCGATCATGTCGCCGGTGGTGGCGTTGCCGCCGCAGACCACCAGACCGAGCCGGGCCCCCTCGCCGACCCGGTCCAGCACCCGCCGCGCGGCGGGCAGCAGACAGCCGGCGGCCGGCTCCGCCCACACCTTGGCGTGGTCCGCGAGCTCGAGGGAACCCCGCACCGCTTCCCGGTCCGGCACCACCAGCACCTCGGTGACCAGCTCCGAGACGTGCCGGTACGTGAGCCGGGACACCGCGGGGGCGCTGAGCGTGGAGACGATCGAGGTCAGCCCCACCGGCACCGGGCCGCCGGCCGCCAGCGCCTCGGACATCGCCTGCGCACCCTCGGTCTCCACACCCCAGACGCGCACCCCGGGCCGCAGCGCCGACAGCGCCGCCGCGACACCGGCGATCAGTCCGCCGCCCCCGATGCTCACCAGTACGTCCGTGAGTTCCCCGGCGTCCGCGGCGAACTCCAGCCCCACGGTCCCCTGGCCGGCGATCACCACCGGGTCGTCGAAGGGATGCACCAGGGTCAGCCCTTCCTGCTGGAGCCGCGTCATGAGGGCGAAGGCGCCGTCCATGTCGTCGGTCACGTGCACCGAGGCGCCCGCGGACTCCGCGATCTCCACGGCCCGGACGGGCGCCGAACGCGGCATCACCACCGTGGCCTTCACGTCCAGGGCGGCGGCCATGACCGCCAGCGCGATCCCGTGGTTGCCGCCGCTCACCGCCACGACCCCGGCGGCCCGCTCGGCCTCGCTCAGCGACAGCAGCTTGGCCGCCGCGCCCCGCACCTTGAACGAACCGGTGCGCTGCAGCAGCTCCAGCTTCGCCGTGACCGGGGCGCCCAGCAGCGCCGACAGCCCGGGGCTCGGCACGGTCGGCGTCCGCACCACGTGCCCGGCGATCCGCCCGGCCGCGGTCTCGATGTCGGTGATCCCGATCACGACTGCCACCCTTCCGGCGCGGGGCGGTGATCCGCGCCGTGATCCACCCTGACGCGCGGGGCGGCCGGGGTCAACGACGTTCAGTGCTGCTGGACCCTGTGCGGTGTCGCCTCGCTGGGCCGGACCACGACGTGTCCCTCCCCCCGCAGCATCAGCTGCACGGCCTCACCCGATCCGCCGCGCAGCATCGAGCCGAGCGACTGCGAACGGTGCAGCGAGGTGTCCAGGCCCGCGGTCCAGCCGACGATCGCGTCCGTGTCCACATAGACAGGGGACCGCGGCGAAACGGGGATGACCAGCGGGTTCCCGTCGCACACCAGCCCCAGTCTGCCGTGCCCGGTGAAGACGCTGTTGAACAGGCCGCCGCCGGTGATGCCGGCGCCCTTCACGGTCGCGATGCGGTACGACAGCGAGGAGTCGAAGCACAGGACGTTGCGGCCGTTGACGGTGAACTCGTCACCGGGGTCGACCTCGACGATGAAACAGTTCTGCGCCTCGTGGGCGAACCAGGCCTCGCCCCGACCGCGCACCGCCATGAGGGGAAGCCCCTCGCCGGTCACCGCGCGCTTGAGCATGCCGCCCACGCCCTGGCCCTTGCGCTCGAACCGGAGGTCGCCGCGATGGGCGACCATCGCGCCCTGACGGGCGAGCATCTCACCGTCGACCGCGTAGCGGACGCACTTGGCGTTCTCGATCGTCATGCCGGAGGCCGTGGCCGGCTGCACCATGTGCTGACTGGAAAACAGGTCACCCTTCATGGGCGCATCCTCGCCCGGACTCCGGCCCTCCGCCAGGATCACGTACGGCCGGCACAGGCGCTCGGCCGCCGGCCGCCGAAGAGCTGGGTCCAGTCCGTGCCCGACCGGCCGCCGTCGCCGACCCGGAGCACGGGCGTGGGCAGGGCGGTGAGCGGGGTGCCGGGATCGGCGGGGCCGACCGCGACCGTGACCCGGGGTGGCGCCGGCGCGCAGCGCCGTCCGGTCCACGGTGACCGTGTCACGACACGTGGAAGGGGCCGGGCACCTGGACGGACACGGCGCCGCCCGGGAGGACCGGATCGCCGCCGGGGACCAACTCGCCCTTCACGACGCCCTGATGAAGTCGTCGTGCATGCGGACCTGGCGGGGGGTGTGTCCGGTCGGTGACGGGCGGGAGGCGCGGGTTCCCGCGTCCGGACCCGGCCGCCCAGCGGGCCGGCGACACGGTCCGCCCGCGGGCCCTCGGGCCGGAAGCCGAGGTGCGGCCACGGCGGCGTCCACCCCTGCCTGCTCCCACGTCGGAGCCGTGCGGGGGCGTAGGGAAGACTGGACCCCGCGCACTGGACACGAGCACCGGGAGGAACCGCATGACGCGCCCGATCACGGCAGGGATCGACGGAACCGAGGAGAGCCTCGCCGCGCTGACCTGGGCGGCGAGGGAGGCGGTCCGCCGGGGACTGCCGCTCAGGGTGGTGCACGCCTGGCGGTTCGAGGCCGGCGACGCGGTCGACGTGGGGGACAGAGCCACCCAGGAGCGGTGGGTGCGCGACTCGGTCGGTGGGGCGGCGCGCACCGTCCGTGAGCGTCACCCGGAGCTGGACGTGACGACGGACGTCCTGGAGGGCGACGCCGTGGAGACGCTGACCGGGGTCGCCGCCGACGCGGAGATGCTTGTCCTCGGCTCGCGCGGGCACGGCCCGATCATGGGCTTCCTGGTCGGTTCGGTCGGCCAGCAGGTGATCGTCGGGGCGGGCCGGCCGGTCGTGTTCGTCCGGGCCGGGGACCGGCCGTCCAACGAGGTGGCCGGGCACGAGATCGTGGTCGGGCAGCAGGGCGACCCGGAGGACAGTGCCGCCGCGCTCGCCTTCGCCTTCGAGACCGCCTCCCGGCGCGGGGCGACCGTGCGTGCCGTGCGGGCCTGGACCCTGCCGCCGGTGTTCGCCTACAGCCCCGCCTCGCTCCAGCTCCTCGACGAGGCCGGAGGTCTGGAGCCGTACGAGCGGAAGGCCCTGGCGGCGGCGCTCGCGCCGTGGCGGGAGCGCTACCCCGGCGTGCATGTGGTCGAGCACGTGGAGATGGGCAGCGCCGGCCAGGTGCTGCTGTCGGTGGCGGGCACCGCCCAGCTGATGGTCGTCGGCCGCCGCGCCCGCCGCACGGCCGTGGGCGCCCGGATCGGCTCGGTGGCCCACGGAGTCCTGCACCACGCGGGCTGCCCCGTGGCCGTGGTGCCGCCGGCCTGATCCGGACGGCACCGCCCGCGGGTCACTCGTCGGTCGGCTGGAGCGTCTCGCGCGCCTTCGGCAGGATGTTCCTGATGTAGTCCTCGACGGCCGTGTCGAGGCCGATGTCGTGCTGGGCCCGCTCGGACAGGTACCAGCGGTGCTCCAGCAGCTCGTGGTAGATCTCCGCGGCGTCCACCGGTCCGCGCAGCTCCGGCGGCACGGACCGCACGGTGGGCCGGAAGACCTCGCGCACCCAGCGGTGGGCGAGGACCTCCGGGCGGGCGCCCAGGGGGTCGCCCGGCGCGTAGTCGTCCTGGCTGGCCATCCAGCTCTCCAGGTCGTTCAGCAGCCGCCGGGCCTGGTTCTCCTCGGCGTCCAGGCCGGTCAGCCGCAGCAGCTGCCGCTGGTGGTGGCCGGCGTCGACGACCTTGGGCACGAAGGTGACCGTGTCGCCGTGGGAGGCGTGCTCGATCTGCATCTCGGCCACGTCGAATCCTAGGTCGTTCAGACGGCGGATGCGGCGCTCGATGTAGTGGTACTTGCCCGCAGGGTAGACGGAGGTGCGGGTCAGCTCCTGCCACAGGCCCTGGTAGCGGGCGCAGATCTCGGTGCCGAAGTCGATCGGGTCGACGGAGGGGTGCAGCGCCCCGGAGGCCTCCAGGTCGAGCAGCTCGCCGCTGATGTTGACCCGCGCGAGGTCGAGGTCGTACTCGCGCTGGCCGACGCTCAGCTCCGGGTGCAGGTCGCCGGTCTCGGCGTCCACGAGGTAGGCCGCGTAGGCGCCCGCGTCCCGCCGGAACAGCGTGTTGGACAGCGAACAGTCGCCCCAGGCGAATCCGGCCAGGTGCAGCCGCACCAGCAGCACGGCGAGCGCGTCCATCAGCCGGTGCATGGTCGCCGGGCGCAGCGTCGTCTCGAACATCGACCGGTAGGGCATCGAACCGCCGAGGTGCCGGGTGATGAGGACGCTCTCCAGCGGCTCCCCGGCGGGGTCGGTGCGGCCGGTGACCACGGCGAGCGGGTCGACCGCCGGGATGCCGATCCGGTCCAGGTCGCGCAGCAGCTCGTACTCGCGCAGCGCGGGCCGCTGGGCGAGTTCCTTCACCGCGATCACCTCCTCGCCGGCGCGCGCGTAGCGCACCACGTGCCGGGAGATGCCGCGCGGCAGCGGCACCAGGTACCTCTCGGGCCACTCCTCCAGCGGCAGATGCCACGGCAGTTCCAACAGGAGCGCCGGGTGCTCCGGGTTGGTGGCGTTGATCTGCAGTGCCATGGCTGCGGTGTCCTCGTCTCGCGGGTGATCGTCACCTCACCCTATTGCGCACGCTCCCGGGCCAGCCGGGCTGCGTCCCGCACCGGCCCCCGGTGCAGCGGGCCGTGGCCGGGCAGCAGCAGGTCGCCGTCCAGCTCCGCGAGGACGTCCAGCGAGGCCAGGGCGGTGGCGCGCTCGTGGTGGAACATGTCGGTCAGCATCTGCGGTCCCCCGGTCCGCGAGGTGGGGTGACCGCTCACCAGGGCGTCGCCGGACACCACCACCCCGAGGCCGGGGAGATGGAAGGCGCAGTGCCCGGTGGTGTGGCCGGGCGTGTGCACGGGCACGGGCCCGCCGGGCAGGTCGAGCGGGCCCGGCCCCGGGAACGGCTCCGGCGCGGTGACCGCCACGTTCGCCGTGCCGCCGGTGCGCAGCGCGTGCGCCGCCCAGGGCAGCACGCCGGGCCGCCAGCCGTTGCGCAGCACCTGCCCGACGGTCACCTGGTGCAGGAAGTCGCGCCGGGCGTGCGGGACTTCGGCCGTGTGGGCGTACACGGGCGTGCCGTACGCGGCGCGCAGGTACTCGGCGGAGCCCAGGTGGTCGTTGTGGGCGTGGGTGATCAGCACGGCCGTCACGGCCTCCGGTGAACTCCCCACCTCGGCCAGGGAGGCGAGCAGCCCTTCGCGGTCACCGGGGTATCCGGTGTCGATCAGCGTGACGGCGTCCCCCTCGGTGAGGATCACCCAGTTGGTGTTCGCGCCGTGCACCAGACAGGTGCCGTCCGTGACGTGCCGCACTGTTGCCCGCATGACCGTCCCGCGTCCGAGTCGCCTGTGTCCGAGAGAAGGAAAGCAGATCACGGCGCGGGGCGGGCGGCGGGTCCGGGCGCGCGGGAAGACGGGTTCCCGGCCGGTCAGTTCACCCCGCGCGGGCGGAACTGGACGCTGATGCGCGGCCCGGCGGCACGGGTGCTCTTGGGTACGGAGTGCTCCCACGTGCGCTGGCACGAGCCGCCCATCACGATGAGGTCACCGTGCCCGAGCGGCCGGCGTACGGTGTCGCCGCCGCCCACGGGCCGCAGCAGCAGGTCCCGCGGCGCGCCCACGGAGAGGATGGCGACCATCGTGTCCTCGCGTGCGCCCCGGCCGATCCGGTCGCCGTGCCAGGCGACGCTGTCCCGGCCGTCGCGGTAGTAGCACAGCCCGGCCGTGGCGAACGGCTCGCCCAGCTCATCGGCGTAGTGCGCGCTCAGCGCCTCGCGCGCCTCGGCCAGCACCGGGTGCGGCAGCGGGTCGCCCACGCGGTAGGAGGACAGCAGCCGGGGCACGGCGACGACCTGGTCGTACATCTGGCGCCGTTCCGCCCGCCAGGGGACCTCCGCGGCCAGCACCTCGAAGAGGGCGTCGGAACCGCCGAGCCATCCCGGCAGGACGTCGATCCAGGCGTCCCGGCCCAGCTCGGTGCGGCGCAGCCCGTCGAGCGGGCCGAGTCGCAGCTCGTCGGCCTGGTCGAACAGGGATCCCTGGAGCGCCGGGGGGTGGTGCGTGCTCATGTGTCCAGCGTAGACCCTGATTCGAAAACATGTTCTAGATCGCGGGGTGAGGTTCGCTTCTCCCGGCCCTGTTCGATACACCGCTGTATCGGATACGTTCCTGTATCGCGGAGGAGGGCGGTCATGGCGGTGGACGGCACGGCGGGGCGCGTGACCAGGCGGCGCCTTCGTACGCGCGCCAGGCTGCTGGACGCCGCGTTCACCGTGTTCGCCGCCAAGGGCTTCGGGCACGTCTCGATCGAGGAGGTCTGCGAGGCCGCCGGCTACACCAGAGGCGCCTTCTACTCCAATTTCGCCGGTCTGGACGAGCTGTTCTTCGCCCTGTACGCGCAGCGCGCGGAGCTGATCGCGGAACAGGTGTCCGGCGCCCTCGCCCAGGACGGCCCCGACCTCGACGTCGCGGCCGCCGTCGACCGCGTCACCGACGTCCTGCTGCTCGACCGCGACTGGCTGCTCGTCAAGACCGACTTCCTGGTGCACGCCGCCCGCGACCCGGACGTCGCACGCGGTCTGCTGGAGCACCGGGCGCGGCTGCGGCGGGCCGTCGCCGGTCGGCTGGCCAGGGCCCGGGGACACACCGTGCTGCCCGCCGTGTTCGGCGACGCCGAGGACGCCGCGCACGCCGTGGTCGCCGCCTACGACGGCGTCACCACCCAACTGCTGCTGGACCGGGACGCCGAGGGCGCCCGGGCCTGGCTGAGACAACTGCTCACCGCGCTGCTCACCGCATGAAGGAAGGGACGGTCGCCATGGATGCCGACGTCATCGTCGTCGGAGCGGGCCTCGCGGGCCTGGTCGCGGCCCACGAGCTGACCGCCAGGGGCCGCAGGGTCGCCCTGGTCGACCAGGAGAACGCCGCCAACCTCGGCGGCCAGGCCTTCTGGTCCTTCGGCGGGCTGTTCCTGGTGGGCTCACCGGAGCAGCGGCGCCTGGGCATCAAGGACTCCTTCGACCTCGCCTGGAACGACTGGCAGGGCAGCGCGGGGTTCGACCGGCTCGACGACGAGGACACCTGGGCCGTGCGCTGGGCGCGGGCCTACGTCGAGTGGGCGGCGGGGGAGAAGCGGTCCTGGCTCGCCGGCCACGGCATCACGTTCCTGCCGACCGTCGGCTGGGCGGAGCGCGGCGACCTGCGCGCGGACGGCCACGGCAACACCGTGCCCCGCTTCCACATCGCCTGGGGCACCGGCACCGGCGTCGTCGAGCCGTTCGTCCGCTACGCCCGGCAGGCCTCCCGCGACGGGCTGCTGACGTTCCACCACCGTCACCGGGTCGACGAACTCGTCGTCGGGAACGGGAGCGCGCACGGGGTGCGCGGCACCGTGCTGGCCGAGGACGACTCGCCGCGCGGCGTCGCCTCCAGCCGCGAGGAGACCGGCGCGTTCGAGCTCACCGCCCAGGCCGTGATCGTCACCAGCGGCGGCATCGGCGCCGACCACGACATCGTCCGCCGGTACTGGCCCGAGCGGCTGGGCACCCCGCCGCGCGAGATGGTCACCGGCGTCCCCGCCTACGTCGACGGGCGCATGCTGGACATCAGCGCCCGCGCGGGTGTGCGGCTGGTCAACCGGGACCGCATGTGGCACTACACCGAGGGCCTGCGGAACTGGGACCCGGTCTGGCCGGGGCACGGCATCCGCATCCTGCCCGGACCGTCCTCCCTGTGGTTCGACGCCCTCGGCCGCAGGCTGCCCGAGCCCTGTCTGCCCGGCTACGACACCCTCGGCACGCTGAAGCACCTGCGCACCACCGGGGACCTCGCCGGCCACGACCACTCCTGGTTCATCCTCACCCAGAAGATCATCGAGAAGGAGTTCGCACTCTCGGGCTCCGAGCAGAACCCCGACATCACGGCGAAGGACCGCGCCGGATTCCTCCGCGAACGTGTGCTCGGCAAGGGTGCCCCCGGCCCCGTGGACGCCTTCCTGCGCAACGGCGCGGACTTCGTGACCGCCCTGACCGTCGAACAGCTCGTCGAGAAGATGAACGCCCTCACCGACGAGCCCCTCCTGGACGCGGCCGTCGTGCGGCGGCAGATCGAGGCCCGCGACCTGCAACTGGCCAACGCCTACAGCAAGGACGCCCAGATCCAGGGCATCCGCAACGCGCGCCGCTACATCGGCGACCGGCTGGGCCGGGTCGCCGCCCCGCACCGCATCCTCGACCCGGCGGCGGGCCCGCTGATCGGCGTCAAGCTGCACATCCTCACCCGCAAGACCCTCGGCGGCATCCAGACCGACCTGGACTCCCGCGCGCTCGGCGCCGACGGCCGGCCCGTCGAGGGGCTGTACGCGGCCGGCGAGGTGGCGGGCTTCGGCGGTGGCGGCGTCCACGGATACAACGCCCTGGAGGGCACCTTCCTCGGCGGCTGCCTCTTCTCGGGGCGGGCGGCGGGACGGGCGGCCGCCGGGCAGACCGCGTAGGCGGGGCGGTCCGCCCCTCAGCCGGCGAGGAGGCGGGCCAGCACCGCGGCGTGGCTGTGCCCGGTGTCCTTGGACGCGGTCAGCAGCGTCACCGGGCCCTTCGCGGCCAGTTCCCGTACGTGGTCCAGGAGTTCGGCCGCCTCAGGTGCGGCCAGCTCCGCCTCGTACCGCTCACGGAACTCCTCGTACGAGCCGCCGTCCGCGTGGTACCAGCGGCGCAGCTCCGTCGACGGCGTCAGCGCCTTGGGCCACTCGTCCACCTGTGCCGCCTCCTTGGCCAGACCCCGGGGCCACAGCCGGTCGACCAGGACACGGACGCCGTCGTCCGGCTCGGGCGCCTCATGGACACGGCGCACGCGCACGCTCATGGTCTGCCCCTTCCGGTCGTGTCCCGCGAGCCTACTGCGGTGCGCGGGGCCGGGCACGGCGAGTGCGCCGGCCGGATTCCCGCCCGCCGCGCGGGTACGTGGACCGCCTGGGAACGTGGTGGTCAGGGAGGTGGCTCATGGACGCGACGGACGATCTGCCGGTCCTCGGCACGCTCGCCGGTCTCACCGCGCTGGTCGAGCGCGACCGGGGGCTGTACGTCCGCTGGTCCCGGGGCCCGGCGGCCGATCTGCGCGCCGTGTCCAGCACCGACGAACTCACGGGCGTGGCCATGCCCGGCCTCTCCGCCAACCCGCTCGACGTCGAGGAGTGGTGGCGGGACCGGCCGGTGGACCTGTGGGTGGCGCGCAGACTGTACGACTACGAGCACCTGCCACGGGAGAAGGGACCCGGCATCCGGCCCTGGGCGCTCAAGGGCCGGGAGACGGGCCGGGGTCCCGACAACGAGCCGCTGGTCACCGACGTCCGCCCGCTGTGCTGGATCGGCCCCGGCGCGATCGAGGAGGCGCAGCGCCAAGTGGCCCGCCAGGGCAATCCCTGGGGGCCACTGCGCCGGACGGGCCGCTGAGCGCGGTGCGGGGCTCGCCGCGCTATCCGGACGAACGGCGGGCGGCGATGCGCCTCTTCAGCGCCCGCCGTTCCGTCTCGTTCGTGCCGCCCCACACTCCGATGGACTGCCCCGTCTCCAGCGCCCATTGCAGGCACTGCTCCTGCACGGGGCAGCGTCGGCACACCGCCTTGGCCTGTTCCGCCTGCATGAGGGCGGGTCCTGAGGTGCCGATCGGGAAGAAGAGGTCGGGATCCTCGGTCCTGCAGGCCGCAATGTTCCGCCAGTTGTCCATCGAAAGTCACCTGCGATCGGAGTCGGTACACATCCTTTCCGGATGTCTTGCTCCTCTTCGGGTCACCTGCCGGGCCGCGGTGAAACAAGGGACCGCGTGGGTGCGGTCACTGTTCGCGCAGCCCCCACGGCGAGCCGTAAGCGGTCAGCAGGTCCAGGAACGGACCCGCGGGGAACGCCTCGGGGCCGAGGACGCCCGTGCCCGACCAGGCGCCGGTGGCGAGCAGTTCGAGGGCGACGACGGGGTTGACGGCGGTCTGCCACACCACGGCCTGACAGCCGTACTCCGTCATGGACCACTGGTTGTCGACCACGTGGTAGAGGTACACCTCGCGCGGCGCCCCGTCCTTCACGCCCCGCACCCAGGTACCGGCGCAGGTCTTGCCGTGCATCCGCTCGCCGAGTGCGGCGGGGTCGGGCAGACAGGCCGCGACGACGTCCCGGGGGGAGACCCGCACCGGCCCGCCGGGACCGGGCACGGTCACCGGTTCGGTGCGGTCCAGGCCCAGCAGGTGCAGCGTCCTGAGCGTGTCGATGAACTCGCGGCCCAGGCCGTACTTGAAGGTGACCCGGCGCGCGTCGACCCAGCGCGGGACCAGCAGCACCTCCTCGTGCTCGACGTTCACGCACTCCACCGGGCCGATGCCCTCGGGAAAGTCGAACACCTCCGGCTCGCTGAACGGGGCGGTGGTGAACCAGCCGCGGTCCGCCTCGTAGACCACGGGCGGGTTGAGGCACTCCTCGATGGTGGTCCAGATGCTGAAGGACGGGGCGAAGTCATGACCGTCCACCGTGAGGTTCGCGCCGTCGCGGACGCCGATCTCCTCGATCACGTCGAACAGTTCGTCGGCGGCGTACCGGGCGAACACGTCCGACAGGCCGGGCTCCACGCCCATGCCGACCAGGGCCAGCGCACCGGCCTTCTCCCAGGCGCCGGCCTGCGCGAACTGCTCGTCGCCGAGCTTGACCCCGCACTCCTCGTACGGCCGTTCGGCGTGCGGCCGGGACAGGGACATCGCCATGTCGACATAGGTGGCGCCGGCGTCCCGCGCGGCACGGAACAGGGGCATCACGAAGCGCGGGTCCGTGGCATTGAGCAGGACGTCGCAGCGGTGCCGTTCGAGCAGCGCGCCGACCCCGTCCTCGTCCGCGGCGTCCACGCGCTCGGCACGGAAACGGGCACCGTCCGCGCCGAGCGCGGTGACCGCCGCCTCGGCCCGGGCCGGGTCGTGGTCGGCCACGACCATGTGCTCGAAGAACGGCCGTCGCGCCGCGATCCGGGTGACGGCGGTACCCACCCCGCCGGCTCCCACGAGCAGTACACGCATGACGGAGCACTCCCTTTCGTCGTCGTCGGTCCCCGTGGACCGATCCGTGTGCGGGGCCCCTGCCGGGAGATACAACGCCGCGCGGCGACGTAAGGTCAATGGCGTTGGCATAAGGCGGCGGGAGGAGACGGCGATGCCGAAACGCGTGGTCCCCGAGGAGCGGCGGCGGCGCCGCAGGCCGACCAGGAGCGGCCGGGTGCTGTCCGGGACGCTGATCGTCGAGACCGCGCTGCGGCTGCTGCACGAGCACGGCAGCGCGGGGCTGACGGCCCGGAGGCTGGGACTCGCCCTGGACTGCGACCCCAGCACCCTGTACCGCTACTTCCGCGGCATGGACGAGCTGACCCTCGCCATCGGGGACGCGCTGATCGGCCGGGCGCTGCGCGGCTGGCGCCCGACCGGGCAGTGGCGCGAGGACCTGCGGGCCATCGGACTGCGCATCCACGCCGCCTATCTGGCGCACCCGCAGGCGGCGGTCCTCACGGCGAGCCGGGTCTCCGGACGCGCGAACGAGCTCGCCGCCGACGAAGCGGTGCTGGAGGTCCTGCGCACGGCGGGCTTCGCCCTGCCGGACACGGTGCGTGTCTACCACGCGTTCATCGACACCACCCTGGCCTTCGCCGCACTCGACGCCGCGTCCCTGGCGCTGCCCGGAGCCGCGCGGCGCGCCGACGAGGACGTGTGGCGCTCGACCTACGCCCGCCTTCCCGCCGAGACCCATCCCCGTATCGCCGAGGCCGCCGCGCTCCTGGCCACCCGCATGGTCACCAGCGCCTATCCGACGGCCCTGGACATGCTCCTGGCCAGTGCCGGGAGCGCCCTGCCGGGCGGAGTCAGCGGTGCAGCGCCTCCGCCGCCGTCCGCGTGACCGCCTCGGTCACCGCCGCCAGGGCGGGGGAGTCCAGCTTCCACTGCTGCCAGTACAGGGGCGCGTCGACCTCGCGGTCCGGGGCGAACACCGTGAGGCGGCCGGCGCGGAGCAGGGGCTCCGCCTGGACATCCGGGACCATGCCCCAGCCGAGGCCGGCGGCGACCGCCTCGGCGAAACCCTCCGAGGTCGGTACGTAGTGCCGCCGTACGCCCGCCTGGGCGCGTCCGCGCGTGAGCCGGCGCACGAAGCCGTCCTGGAAGTCGTCCCGCCGGTCGAAGACGACCACCGGCGCCTCGGGCAGCACCTCCCGCAGCGGACCGGCGAGATGCTCCGCGGCGAACCGCGGGTGTGCCACGGGGAGGTAGCGCATCCGCCCCAGGTGCCGCACGGAGCAGCCCGGCACCGGGTCCGGTGACGAGGTCACCGCGGCCATCACGGTCCCCTCCCGCAACAGGGCCGCCGTGTGGGCCTCGTCCTCCCGGCGCAGTTCGAAGCAGAGCCGTGCCCGCGGCGGCAACCGGGTGAGGGCCCCGAGGAACCACGTCGCCAGCGAGTCCGCGTTGACCGCCACCGACACCCTGGTCGGCTCGCCGGCTCCGCTCAGCCCCAGCTCGGCGTACGCGTCGCGTTCCAGCCGGGCCACCTGGCGGGCCAGCCGCACCAGCACCTCGCCCGACTCGGTCGGCCGCACCGGCTTGGTGCGCAGCAGCAGCACCCGGCCCGTGCGCTGCTCCAGCGCCTTCACCCGCTGGCTCACCGCCGAGGGCGTCACGTGCAGCGCGGCGGCCGCGGCGTCGAAGGTTCCCTCGTCCACCACCGAGAGAAGGGTGCGCACCTGGTCCAGCGGAAGGTCTGTCGTCACGACGGCTAAGGGTACGTAAGAATCCTTAGCTGTACTGCACGCAAGGGGCACCGTAGCGTCCTGGGCATGACCAGCTCGCTCGCCACCGCCGCCGCCGGTTTCGGCACCGGCCTCTCCCTCATCGTCGCCATCGGCGCCCAGAACGCCTTCGTCCTGCGTCAGGGCATCCGCAGGGAGGCCGTGCTCGCCGTCGTCGGGATCTGCGCCCTGTCCGACGCGGCGCTCATCGCCCTGGGCGTCGGCGGCGTCGGAGCGGTGGTCGTGGCGTGGCCCGGGGCGCTGACGGCCGTCGGCTGGATCGGCGGCGCGTTCCTGCTCGGGTACGGCGCCCTGGCCGCCCGCCGGGTGTTCCGTCCGGGCGCCGCCGGGCTGCGGGCGGAGGGCGGGGCGGCGGGCTCCCGCCGCCGGGCCGTGCTCACCTGCCTCGCGATGACCTGGCTCAACCCGCACGTCTACCTCGACACGGTGTTCCTGCTGGGCTCGGTCGCGGCCGACCACGGCCCGCTGCGCTGGACCTTCGGTCTCGGCGCCGTGCTGGCCAGCCTCTGCTGGTTCGCCGCGCTCGGCTTCGGCGCCCGCCTGCTGAGCCGCTTCCTGGCCCGTCCGGCGGCCTGGCGCGTGCTCGACGGACTGGTCGCCGCCACCATGATCGTCCTCGGGGCGACGCTCGTCGCGGGGGCCTGAGGCCCCGGGCCTCAGGCCGCCCGGCTACACCACCCCGCGCCGGTTCATCGCGTACTGCTCCAGCAGCTTGCCGCGTGTGGTCTCCAGCCGGTGGGCGAGGATCTCGGCGACCTTGCGCACCAGCATCAGCCCCAGCCGGGGGTCCTCCTCGCACAGCCGGTGCACGGCCGCCGCGTCGAACTCGTAGGCGCGCACGGGGCTGAAGGCGACGGCGCCGAAGTCCCACCGGTACGGCGGGAACAGCCACGACCAGCCCAGCAGGTCACCCGCGCCGAGGCCGGCGACCGTGGCCCGGCGCAGATCGTCCACCCGCTGGTCCAGCGAGACCGCGCCGGAGCGGATCACCCAGAAGCGGTCGGCTGTCCCGCCCGCCTCGGAGATTCGGGTGTCCTCCGGGAAGGACACCTCGCGCGCCAACTCCATCAGGCGCGCGCGTTGTGGAGGGGGAAGGGCGGTCAGGAGTTTGATCGCTTTGGTCATGGCGCGGGGCTCCTCGCCGGGCAATCGGATCCGGTGCTTTCCCTACGTTCATTTCAGCCGCTGCCGCCGTTCGGGGCACCTCGGCGGCCGGGGAGACGTCCGCATCCGGCCGCCCGGCCCGCACGGGCATGAAAAAGCCCTGGCTGGACGGGGGAAGCCAGCCAGGGCCGTGAGCGGTGGTGTCCGGAGGACGGGGGGTCGACTCCGTCACCACGTATGAATGAACGATAAACCATTCAGAGGGCGGTCGGGTAATCGGGGCACGTGACCTGTTTCACCGTTCCCCGCCGGCACGCTCGTCCACGACCCGGACCGTGTCCAGGGCGGGATCCGACGGATCGGGCAGGTACATGCCCGCGGTCAGCCCCGTGCGCAGATAGCGCAGCACGGGTTCGGTGAGCCGTTCGCCCGGCAGGACGGCCGGGATCCCGGGCGGATACGGAGTGATCATCTCTGCGGCGATCCGCCCGGCTGCCCGCGCCACCGGAACGTCGTCGGTGGGGCCGAAGAACGCGTCCCGCGGCAGCATCGCCTGCTCCATCCGCAGCTCGCCCGGCCGCGGCACGTCCACCCGCGGCGCGGCGGGCAGGTTCCGGGCCGCCCGGCCCAGGTCCCGCAACGCCGACAGCAGCTCGCCCGCGGTCTCCCGGTCGTCGCCGTGGGTGATCTGCGCCCCGATCCGGCGGTGGTCGACCAGATGCGCGACGATGCCGCGGTTCCGGCGGAGCCAGTCCGCCGCCTGGTAACCCGTGACGCCGAGCTCCTCGACGTCGATGACGCAGGGCAGCGGGTCGAAGTCGTCCGCCAGCTCCGGGCCGCAGAAGTCGTCCCGGTCGTTGGCGTGCATCCCGTCGATCTCCTCGACCGCGGCGCGGACGTCGGCCGCGAGCTCCAGCGCCGCCCCCATCAGCTCCTTGCCGCGCAGGGCCATCTGCCGCCGCCAGCCGTCCAGCCCCGCGAAGATCAGCACCGACGGACTGGTCGTCCCCAGCAGGTCGGCCCGCATGCCCAGCAGTGCGGGCGTCACCAGATCGCCCCGCAGATGGAACACGGAGCCCTGCTCCAGGCCGCTGCCCATCTTGTGGATGCTGGTGACGCAGATGTCGGCGCCCGCGTCCATCGCCCAGGACGGAAGATCGGGGTGGAAGGGCAGGTGCGCGCCCCACGCCTCGTCCACGATCAGCGGAAGCGACCGCCGGTGGCACACCTCGGCGATCGCCTGCAGGCCGGCGGCGGCGCCGTACGGTGTCGGGCTGGTCACCAGCGCGCCGCGGGCGTCCGGGTGGGCCTCGAAGGCCCGGTCGAAGTCCACGGCCGACGGGGGGTGCGCGACGTGGCGTTCCGCGTCCCACCGCGGCTCCACCCACACCGGCTCGATCCCGGACAGGATCAGCCCCGACACCACCGACTTGTGCGCGTCGCGCCCGATCAGCAGCTTCTCGTGCGGGCCCGCGACCGACAGCATCGCCGCCTTGACCGACAGGGAGCTGCCGCACGTGCTGAAGAACGTGTGGTCGGCGTGCACCGCGTCGGCCATCAGCTCCTGGGCCCTCTGCAGTACCCGGCCCCGGGTGAGCCGGTCGTCGAGACCGCCCGTCGCCAGCACGTCGCCCAGGAACACGGAGTCCCCGAGCACCTCGCGCACCGCGGGATCCGCTCCCCGGGCCTGCTTGTGGCCCGGCGGGGTGAAGCTCAGCCGCCCCTCGCGGTGGTAGTCCTCCAGTGCTTCCAGAACCGGCGCCCGGCTGTGATCGACCGTCATGGGCCGCCGGGTTCCCGGACCGGCCGGTGCCATGCCGCGCGCCCCGGCCGCTCACCCCTCCGCCGTGTGCCTGCCCGGCGTCAGGATCTCCTCCAGCACCCGCACGACCACCCCGTAGGCCACGCCGCGCACCTCGGCGTCGCGCGCGGCGCCCGGATCGCCGGAGTCCTCCCGTGCCCGCTCGTCACCGCGCGCCCGCCAGGCCCGCTCCTCCTGAGCGGCCCAGGCCCTGGCCCGCTGGATGCGCCGCAGCAGTTCGTCCGAGTCCACCACATCGGTCATACGGCACCGCGTACCCCCGTGCGCCGGACGAATGACAGGGGAGCGGGATGTGGCCGGGAGGTTTGCCCGTACCGGGACAGGTGAGCCGAAAAAGGAAGTACGAGGCGTTCACCAGTGACCATGCGTGACCGAAGAGGAGCCGCGGTATGCCTGAGGAGAACATCATCGAACCCGTTTTCGAGCCGCCCGGCACGCGCCGCGCGGGGCCACCGCTCCCCTCCCGTCCGGCCGAGGTGCGCGAGGCCGTGACGCGGGCGGTGTCCGAACGCTGCCGCGCCACCCACACCGCCTGCGACACCGACGCCCTGGCGGACGCCCTGCTCGTCGCCTCCGAGCTGACCACCAACGCGATCCTCCACGGCGGGGGAGTGACCGACTTCCGGGTCGACGTCAGCGGGCCCGGGGTACGGCTGTCCGTGAGCGACCGCAGCGACGAGCTGCCCGTCGTGGTGCAGCGCACCGACCAGCGGGGACGCAGCCGTCCGGGCGGCCACGGCTGGCCCATCGTGTGCCGGCTGTCCAGGGACGTCCGGGTGTCCGACCTGCCCGCCGGAGGCAAGTGCATCACCGCGGTCGTGCCCCTGGCCTGAGCCTCCGGCGAATTCCGCCGAAGAAGCGGAGTTTGTTCCGCCGGGCTGGGGGCAATCGGAGGTTCGTGCTTCGGACCGGAGGCGCGCCAGCGGGATCGGTACGTCCGCTGAGGACCCTCCGGGTGTCCCGGCGGCGCCCGTCCCGCGGTAGTCCCCCTGCAACCACCGTTCGGGAGCGAAACCGCATGCTCATTGACACGTCCGCCCCTCGTCCCGGCTCCTCCGACGCGACGGCCGCCCCGCCGCGCCGGCGGCACGACGACGCCCCCGACACCGCCGCCCTCTTCGCGCGGCTCGCCTCCCTGGAGGAGGGCCCCGAGCGGGACGCGGTCCGCGACGAGCTCGCGACCGCGTGGCTGCCCATGGCCCACCGCATCGCGGGCCGCTTCCGTGACCGCGGCGAGTCCATCGAGGACCTGCGGCAGGTCGCCGCCCTCGGCCTGGTCAAGGCCATCGACCGGTTCGACCCGAGCCGGGGCGCCTTCGAGAGCTACGCCGTCCCCACCATCACCGGCGAGGTCAAGCGGCACTTCCGCGACCGGATGTGGGCCCTGCGCGTGCCCCGCCGCGTCCAGGAGCTGCGGAACAAGGTGCGGGTGGCACGGCGAGAGCTCACCCAGAACCCCGGCACACCGGAGCCGTCCATCGAGGACATCGCGGCCCACACCGGGCTGACCGAGGAAGAGGTCGGAGCCGGGATGGAGGCGCTGGAGAGCTTCAGCACGCTGTCGCTGGACGCCGAACTGTCCTCCGACGACGACGGCTACAGCCTCGCCGACACCCTCGGCGCCGCGGACACCTCGTACGACGTCGTGGTCGACCGCGAGTCCGCCAAGGAAGGGCTGCGCCGCCTGCCGGAGCGCGAGCGCGCCATCCTCTACATGCGTTTCTTCGAGGACATGACCCAGAGCCGCATCGCCGACCGCCTGGGAATCTCCCAGATGCACGTCTCCCGCCTCATCAGCCGCAGCTGCGCCCGGGTGCGCGCCGACGTGATGGGACAGCGGAAGGGCCCGCGCGGCACCGGCGGACACTCGGCGACGGCGTGAACCGCGCCCGCCCGGACCAGACTGCGAGAAAGCGAAACTCATGCTGAAGCCCCACCCCACCGTGCTGCGCCGCCTCGTCGAGGAGTACGAGGCCCTGATGGCCACCGGAACAGCGACCGGCGACGGACCCGTCGTCGCGGACCCGCGCGTCGGTGACCTGGCGTACACCCTGTGCGTGTCGACCGGCACCCGTGACGTGCGGACCGCGCTCGCCACCGCGCACCGCTGGCTTGCGGCCGAGGAGACGGACGTGCGGCAGGCCGCCCGTCCGGCCGCCGTATGACTCGCCGGGTGCGGGGAACCCGTCAGCGATGAGCGAATCCGAGATTCCCCCGGAAGGCCGGCCCGTGGACGTCTACCTCGACCTCCTGCGCGTACGGATGGACACCGAGGACTACCGGCTTCTGCTTCGTGTGGTGGAGCCGGTCCTCGAGGCGATCGACGAACACCGCCTCTCGGGTGTCGACCTCGCGCTGGACGGCGGCGACGAGGAACTGCCGCAGGAGGTCCGCGACGAGGCCGCCCTCGTCATCGCCACCGCCGTCACCGGCCGCCTGGACAACGAGGTGGTCGAGCTGGAGGTCGACGAGACCGGACCGGTCCGGGTGGTCACCGACGCGGCGACCGCGGCGGACCCGTCGCGACTGGGCGAGATCGCCGACCTCATCAGGGACCGCCACCGCCAGAACGAGGAGCTGCGCGGCATCGCCGAGGCCAGCGGCCTGCCGACGGACTTCTGATCCGCCCGTGCCGTCCGTCCGGTCGCGTCAGCGGCCGGACGCCGACACGGGTACCCGCAGCGGACGGGCGAGGCCGGCCACGGCCTCGTCGAGGCGTTCCAGGTGGCGCAGGACCCGGCCGGTGATGCGGCCGTAGCGGGTGGTGCCGTCGTCTCCCAGGAGGGACGCGATGCTCGGGCCCGTCTCGACGGGCCCGCCCTCGTGCCCGTCCTCGACGCGGGCCGCGATCGCCTTGATGTTGCGCACCGTGCGCCCCGCCGCTCCGCGCAGCCGGGGGTCCGCCGCGATCGAGGGATGGGTCGGCAGCAGCTCGGCGGTGGCCGCCAGCGACCGCGCGTGGTACGCGCAGGTCTCCAGCAGCGCCACCACATAGCGCGCGTTCGTCCGCCGGGCCCGCAACGGCGTGACCGGGTGGGTCAGGGGCTGGGTGGCGGAGCGCAGATCACCCAGCGCCTGGTCCAGCTCCCGCGCCTTGTCCAGCAGGTCGTCGGCGGACCCGCCGCTCAGCTGCCCCACGGCGGCCTCGGTGACGTCGCCGAGCCG
Source organism: Streptomyces toyocaensis (assembly GCF_000725125.1). GTDB lineage: Bacteria > Actinomycetota > Actinomycetes > Streptomycetales > Streptomycetaceae > Streptomyces > Streptomyces toyocaensis. The sequence goes on along the minus strand of NZ_JFCB01000031.1, from coordinate 23,353 downwards.
TTCCAGTACGGTGACCAGCAGCTCGTTGGTGCGCCTGTCGGTGTTCACCGGCAGGACCAGTGCCGCCGCGACCACCCCGCAGGCCGCGCCCAGCGCCGTCTCCTCCAGACGCAGCACCAGCACCTCCCAGCTGTAGGTGTGCAGCAGGGTGTAGAGCAGCCCCAGCATCGCGGTCACGAAGAACGACATCAGCGTGTAGGACAGCGGTGCCGTGTAGAACATCAGGAAGATCAGCACCAGCACCAGCAGGAACGCCGCCGGAGTGTGGCCGCCCACCACGGCGGCCAGCGCGATGCCCGCGGCGACACCGAACACCGTGCCCAGGAGCCGCCGGTAGCCCTTGACCAGGATCTCGCCGGTCGAGGCCGTGTTGATGAAGACGATCCAGCAGGTCAGCACCGCCCAGTACCAGCGGTCCGTGGACAGCAGCTCGCCGCCGACGATGGCCAGCGTCGACCCCACGGCCACCTGCACGGCGGCGCGCGTGGTGGGCCGCTGCAGCCCCCTCTGCGGTTCCGCCTCCGCGGTCTCCTCACCGGCGATGGCGGCGTCCTCCGCGTCGAGCTCCTCCCGGGACATGGCCGTCGCCGGGCTGTCGTCCGACTCGTCCTGCGGACCGTCCAGGGCGACGCGCAGGCCCATCACGGCGCGGGCCGTCTCGCCGACGGCCCGGAACACGTCCTGCACGGCCGGCGAGGCGGGCGGCAGGTTCTCCTCGTCCCGGTAGGCGAGCAGCCGGTTGCGCATCCCGGCCACGGCCGTCCCCGCCGCCCCCGTCCACACCACCAGCGCGCGCAGCGCGAGCAGGTCCCGGCGCAGCCGGTCGGTGGCCTCCTCGGGTCCGGGCAGCCGGCCGACCTCCGGGGCGGGGGCACCGGGCAGATGCAGGGTGAGGGTGTCCGCCCGTTCGGCGCTGCGGGCGGACAGCAGCAGCAGACCGAGCCGCTCGGCGGCGATCTCGGCGTCCGCGATCCGGCGCTGCACCAGCCGCGCCGCCGACTCGTCGGGTGTGCCCTCCTCGAGCCGGGTCTGGATCATCAGGGCGGTCTCGTGCAGCCGGGCGTTGCCCACCCGCACCTCCTCCAGCGCCTTGTCCACGTCCCCGGGCCCGGCGTCGAGCAGCGCCAGCTGGGCGGAGACCAGCTGGGCCAGCCGGGCCCGGAAGGCCTGGCGCAGCCGCTCCAGCAGACCGGTGGGGGTCACCGGGACGACGGCGAACCGCACCAGCGCGCTGCTCGCGAACGCCACCGTCATGGCGGCCCACAGCCCCGGCAGCTGAGCCGCGGAGGCACCGACGAACAGGGACACGAAGTAGACCTGGAAGCCGATCAGCCCGAGTCCGGTCCCGCGGTCGCCGAACCGGCGGCCGTAGACCGCGCAGAAGATCAGGACGACGAAGAAGGCGTCCCCGACGACCGTCCGCTCACTGAGCACCGCCCCCAGCGACACCGACACCAGCGCGACCGGCAGCCCGAGCGCCAGAGTGACCGCCTGGGCGCCGCGCTGCCGCTCACGGATGGCGAAGGTGGCGACCATCGCGGTCATGGCCCCCGTCACCAGACGGGTGACACCGAACCCCAGTGAGGCGAGCACGGCCAGCGTCAACGCGATGGCCCCCACCGTCCGCAGCCCGGCCGTCAGCCGCAGCAGACCGGGGTCGGACGCCGCCAGGTGGTCCCGCAGCCGCGTCCGGCCCGGACGTCCCGCCGCTTTCACTCCGCCGTACCCTCCCCCGTCGCACACTCCGGGCCGGATCCCCGCGCCGCACGGCGCGGGCCGCCCCCCGTCCCGCGGGTCACCGAGCCGCCCGGCCCGCTTCCTCGACGTGCGCCCGGACCTGCTCCGGTGTCAGATAGGCGTCGAGGTACTCGAAGTCCCGCAGGTTGCCGGGCCGGTGCGCCTGGAACCCGGTCCGCACGAAGTCGTCACCGGCGACCGCGTTCAGCAGCCAGTCGGTCAGCACCCGGGTCTTGGCGACGTTGGTGCGCAGCGCCGACCAGTGGTAGCCGCGAGCCACCGCCTGGGCGGGCAGACCGTGCAGCTCGAAGCCGAGCGGCTTGGACACGGCGTCCTTGCCACCGAGATCCACCACGAGCCCGAGGTCCCTGTGGACGTACGGCCGCGTCGGCCGGCCCCGCAGGGTCGCGATGACGTTCTCGGCGACGTGCCGGCCCTGCCGGAGCGCGTGCTGCGCGGTCGGCGGGCACACGGCGCCGTCGCCCTTGGCGACGTCGGGCACGGCGGCCGAGTCGCCGAGCGCGAACACCCCGTCGTGGCCCGGCAGGCACATGTCCGCGTTGACCGCGAGCCGCCCCCGGACGGTCTCCGCGCCGAGCGTGGCGATGAGCGGACTGGCGACGACCCCGGCGGTCCAGATCAGCGTGCGGGTGGGCACCACCCGGCCGTCGGTGAAGGTGACCTCCTCGGCGCTCGCCTTCCCGACGGACACCCCCAGCGAGATCTCGATGCCGCGCCGGGTCAGGATCTCGTGCGCGCTGCGCCCGAGCTTCTCGCCGAGCTCCGGCATGAGCTTGGGCGCGATGTCGATCAGGTGCCACTTGATCAGGCCCGGGTCCAGCCGGGGGTAGCGCTTGACGGCGGCGTGCGTCAGCCGCTGGAGACAGGCGGCGGTCTCCGTGCCCGCGTAACCGCCGCCGACCACCACGAACTGCAGTCGCGAGGCCCGCTCGGCCGGGTCGTGACTGGCGTCGGCCAGGTCCAGCTGGGAGATGACGTGGTCGCGGAGGTAGGCGGCCTCGGCCAGCGACTTCAGTCCGAAGGCGTGGTCCGTCAGCCCCGGGATGTCGAAGGTGCGGGTGACACTGCCGGGGGCCAGCACGATGTAGTCGTAGGGCTGGTCGACGATCTCGCCGTTGACGCTGCGGATGACACAGACCTTGGCCCTCAGGTCCACGCCGATGGCCCCGCCCGGGATGATGCGGGTGCGGTACTTCTCGCTGCGGCGCAGGGAGAGCGCGACCGACTGCGGGGTCAGCACGCCGGAGGCGACCTGGGGGAGCAGGGGCAGATAGAGCTGGTAGGAGAACGGCGTCACCAGGGTGAGGTCGGCCTCGTCCGGGGCGAGCCTGCGCTCCAGCCGCCGTACGCACTCCACGCCGGCGAAGCCCGCGCCCACCACGAGAATCCTGGGTCGTGTCACGGTGTCCATCCCTTCCTGCGGATCCAGGCGCCCGCGCCGGACGTCGTGCCTGACGCGTGCCCCTGTTCAGCACCACGATGCCCTCACCGGCGAGGGAGTGCACCGGGAGGCCGCGGCGGGCCCAGCTGTCGCGCCTGCCTCAGCCGTGCAGATGGCACAGCAGCAGACACACGTCGTCGTCGCGCTCGGAGTCGCTCAGCAGCGGGTGGAGGATCCGGTCCGCCGACTCCTCCAGGTCAGCGTCCAGTTCGGCGGAACCGTACGCCCCGAGGGCCGTCGCGAGCCGTTCGATGCCCGGGTCGATGCCCCGGGCCCGCCGCTCGACCAGCCCGTCGGTGTAGAGGGCCAGCGTCGAACCGGGCGTCAGCCGCTCGGTGTGGTCGGCGATGTCCTGCTGCAGCGGAATGCCGAGCATCGCCCCCGGTTTGGCGTCCAGGACCCGGACCCGGCCGTCGGGCAGCCGCAGCACCGGCGGCGGATGCCCCGCCGCGGCCCAGGTCAGTGTGCGCTCGTCCGGATGGAACCGCGCGATGACCGCGGTGGCGAACAGGTCCGGCTGGAGATGCCGCAGGTAGCCGTGCAGCCGGGTCAGCAGCCGGCCCGGGCCGCCGCCGTCCACGGCGTAGGCGCGCAGCGCGGTACGCAGCTGGCTCATCATCACCGCGGCGTGCAGCCCGTGCCCGGTCACATCGCCGATGACGGTGATGAGGCTGCCGTCCCGCTGCCGGAACGCGTCGTACCAGTCGCCGCCGATGTTCAGCCCGTACGTGGCCGGCAGATAGCGCGCGGCCAGACTCAGCCCCGGCGTCGCCGGCAGGTCGGTCAGCAGGGCGCGCTGCAGCGTCTCGGCGATGTCCCGGTTGTGCTCGAAGCGGCGGGCGTTGTCCATGGCGATCCCGGCCCGCCGGGCGAGTTCGACCAGCATCACGGCGTCGTCAGGGTCCCAGCGCTCACCGGGGGGCGACAGCGTCAGCACTCCCAGTGGCGTGCGGCGTGCGGCCAGCGGGAGACACAGCACGGGCCGCGCCGGGTCGAGGGCCGACGGCGGCCGGTCGTCCACGCCGGGCAGGCCCCCGGGATGGTCGGCGGCGTACTGCGGACGTCCGGTCCGGGCCGCGAGGACCGCCGCACCCGGATGGGCGGTGGGCCGGTGCCGGTCGTCCTCGTGGTCGAACAGCCATACGTCGACGCTCGCGGCGTACCCCGGCACGAGCAGCTCCGGCAGCCGGCGCACGATCTCGTCGTGGTTCAGCGAGGCGCCCAGCGCGGCACTCGCGTCCGCCAGGAACCTCAGTCTGCGCCGTGCGTTCTCCGCCTCCTCACGCGCCCGGCGTTCGGCGGCGAACGCCTCCCGCTGCGCCCGGCCGGCCGCGTCCAGCTCGGCGTGCAGCGCCAGGACGCCCTGATTGGTCTGGTGCAGCTCCTCCCGGTGGAAGGCGACCAGGCCCTCCTGCTCGGCCAGCTTCTCCAGCAGCACGGCCGTGTCCTCGTCGGCGCCGAGCAACGCCTCCGCCAGACCGGCCGCGTCCTCCGTCCCCGGGCCCGCTTCGGCCGCCCGGCCCGGCTCGGGGCACGCGACGGTCACCGTCCACGGGGCGCGGCCGGCGGCGCCCGCGTCGGGGGAGGGCGTCACCACCGCGCGCAGGGCCGCCGGCCCGCCCGGTGTGTCCGGCCCCTCCAGGGTGAGCAGCCAGGCACCGCCCTTGGTCAGGCACTGCCGCAGGTGGCCGCTGAGCGCCGTGGCCAGCCGGGCGCGCTCCACGGTGGGCACCCCGTACGCCGCGGCCAGCCGCGCGACGGCGATGCGCGCGCGTGCCGCGTCCGTGACGCCGTCGATCCGCCAGGTGCGCGTCATGAGTGCTCCCGGGGGATCGGGGCCATCACGGCCACGGCGGTGTCGTCCCGCACCGGGCGTGCGGGACTGCCCGCGTCCCGCACGGTCACGGCGGCAGTCACCGCCGGATCGGCCGCCGGCCGCCCGGTGTCCGGGGGCGGCGTCCAGCGGCCGGGCAGCCCGTCCGTGTGGAGGATCAGCAGGCTGTCGGGCGACCAGGGCACCTCGTCCTCGCGCACCGTGTGCGGCCGGTGCACCCCGACGATGCCCGGCCGGGACAGCAGGGAACGCCAGCGGTCCCCCTCCCGCAGCCGGGCCGACACGTTGCCGATCCCGGCGAAGCGCAGCCGGCCCGTCCAGGTGTCCAGCTGGGCCACGGCGACGGCCGCGCCCCGCGTCCCCGCCAGGGCGGTGTGCAGCTTCCGCAGTATCTCGGCGGGCGGCAGCCGGGCCCAGTGACGCATTTCCCCGACCGCGGCGGACGACGCGCGGGCCGCCTCGATCCCGTGCCCGAGCCCGTCGGCCAGCATCAGCGTCGCCCGGTCGCCGGACCTGACCCAGGCCCAGGCGTCGCCCGAGTGGTCCGCACCGGCGAACGGGACGTTGACGCCGCCGGCGTGCACACCGAGGGACGGCGGGGAGCCGTCGCCCCCCTCGGCGTGGCCGGTGCCGGGGCCCACGCGGACCAGCGCCACGGTGCCCCGGCCGGGCACGCTGTGCAGGCCGAAGCCGTCGGCGAGACGACGGCACGTGCCGAGGCCCGCGCCGAGCGAGCCGGCCGAGGAGAACCCGTCGCGCAGCGCGCCCGCCACGTCCGCGATGCCCGGCCCGTGGTCGATCGCGGTGATCTGCACGGCCCGCTCCGGCCGGCCCTCCCGCGGCACGGGCGGGTCCACCACGTCGATGAGCACCTGACCCGCCTGCGCGTGCTTGACCAGATTGGTGGCGAGCTCGGTGGCCGCCAGCGACGCGGCGGCGGTGCGCTGCTCGTCCAGCCCGGCGAGGGCCGCGGCCTCCTCCGCCGCGACCCGGACGTCCCGCACCCGGGTCGGGTCCTGCACCGGCACGTCCCAGACGCGGGGCATCAGGCCTCCTCGCGCGGACGCGGCGGCCGGGAGACCCACGAGGTCACCCGCACCGTGGTCCCCGAACCGGGGACGCTCTCGACCACGAAGTCGTGCACGAGCCGCCGGGAGCCGCCCAGTCCCATGCCCAGCCCGCCGCCGGAGGTGTACCCGTCGCTGAGCGCCCGGTCGAGGTCGGGGATGCCCGGACCCGTGTCGCTGAAGGTGAGGCGCAGTCCGTCGGTCCCGCCGTCGGCGACGTGCGACGCCTCCATCAGACCGCCCCCGCCGTGCACCAGGGTGTTGCGCGCCAGCTCACTGGCGGCGGTCACCAGCTTCGTCTGGTCCACCAGGCCGAAACCGAGACGGGCGGCGGCCTGCCGCACGTGCTGACGCACCCACACCAGGTCCATGTCCGACCGGATGGGCAGGCGGGCCTCCACGCCCGCGTCGGTGTGCATCACGGGCTCTCCTCGCGCACGCCGCCGGCCCGCGACGGGACGATGGGCTGCGCGAGGAGCTCCATGGCCGCCTCGGTGGTGAGCGCGGTGCGCAGTCCCGGGAGCGTCAGGCCCAGTTCCACCAGGGTGATGGCGACCGCGGGCCGCATGCCGGCCACCACGGTCCGCGCGGCCAGCAACTCGGTCTGGGCGGCGATCTCGGCCAGCACCCTCCCGAGGAAGGAGTCGACCATCTCCACGCCGGAGATGTCGATGACCACCCCCGTGACCCGGCTCCGGGAGATGGTCTCGGAGAGGTCCTGCTGGAGCTGGTGGGCCATGCTGTCGTACAGGTCCCCCTGAAGAGTGACCAGCAGCACGTCCCCGAGCCTGAGGACCGGAACGTGTCCCGCGACCGGGCGGGAGAACCCCTCGCTCACCGGCGGCCCGCACCGTCGGGCGCCGCGTTCACGATGTTCGCCCCCAGCTCGTGCAGGCAGTACCCGAGGGCGTCGGCGAGGCTCGCCCGGGTCTTCACCGTGCCGAGGTCGAGGCCGAGGTGCACCATGGTCTGCGCGATCGCCGGACGGATGCCGGAGACCACGCACTCCGCTCCCATCAGACGGGCCGCCGCGACCGTCTTCATCAGGTGCTGCGCCACCAGCGAGTCGACCGTGGGCACACCCGTGATGTCGAGGATCGCGAACCGGGCGTGCTGGTCGACGACCGCCTCCAGCAGCGTCTCCATGACCACCTGGCTCCGGGCGCTGTCCAGCGTCCCGATGAGGGGGACCGCCACGATGCCGTCCCAGAGCTTGATCACCGGGGTCGCCACCTCGAGGAGCTGGAGCCGCTGGCGGTCGGTGAGCGCCTGCACCTCGCTCAGCGCCGTCTGCATCGCCACCAGACGCAGGGTGCCCATCAGCACGCTGAGCGCCGTCGTGCACTCCCGCACCCGCTCGGGCTCCTGCCCGTCCAGATCGGCGACCAGGAGGTTCTCCACCGGCGGGAGCAGCGCGGCCAGCTCGGCCGACACCTGGGTGGCGGACAGCCCCGCGCGGGAGCGGGCCGCCCCCATCCGCGCCAGCTGCTCGCGCACACCGGTGAAGCCCGCGGCGTCCGGGTCCTCGACCCGCTGGGTGTCCGCGACGTGGGCCAGCGCGTCGACGATCGCCTTGCCCGCCTCCACCGCCTCGTCGCGCGAGACCGTGAACACCGTACGGAACAGGGGCTCGTCCGCCCACCGCTGGGCGACCTGCTCGCTCCGGCGCCGCAGGAAGCCGCCGACCTCCTGGGCCGGCGTTCCGAGTGTTCCGCCCGTGTCGTGCTCCGGCACTTGGTGTCCTCTCCTCGTTCTTCGTCGTGTCGGGCCGAGCTCGTCTCGGGCACCGGGAAACTCGGTCGCCGTCAGGCCTCCGACGCCGGGCCCTGCGGCTGCGCGTCGACCCGCTCGAGGGCCTCGTCGACGCTCTCCGAGACCGGGACGGTGATGCTCACCCCCGTCAGGTCCAGGATGCGGCGCACGGCGGGGGTGGGGGAGATGATGTGCACGCTCCCCGGCAGCTCACGCGCCTCCTGGTACACGCGGAGGATGATGTTCATGCCGGACGAGTCCATGAAGGGCACCGCCGACAGGTCCAGCAGGAAGTGCCGGCGGCCGTGGTGGAGCTGGTTGGCCAGGTGGTGCTGGAACTCGGTCGCCGTGTCGACGTCCAAGTACCCCTCCACGGTGAGCAGGGCCACGTCCTCACGCGGCAGCGTCACCTCGACGGACAACGGGTCCTGGGCAATGTGCACGAGTACCTCCAACAAGGTGATCAATTTCAGTTCGCGCAGCCGCGCGTACCCCCGAATCGCCCACTCATGCCTCGCTCCGCGGACCGGTGCGAGGCGGCCGTGCTCACCCCACCCGGATCCCCACGATGCACGTGTCGTCGTCGGTGTCCGACCTGCTGTACGTGAGCAGGCGGTCGAGCCGCTGGTCGAGCGTGCCCGGAACCGTGGCCGCGGTGGACAGCAGATGGGTCAGGGACTCCTCCACGCTGAGGTCCCGGCGCTCGATCAGCCCGTCGGTGTACATCAGCAGATTGTCCCCGGCGGCCAGCTTCACCTCCGCCTCCTCGTACGACGCCTCCGGAACGGCACCGAGCAGCAGACCGCGCACCAGCGGCAGCGGGGCCGCCTCGGAACCCCGTACCAGCACCGGGGGCAGATGACCCGCGCGGGCCCACCTCAGGGTGCACGAGGCCGGGTCGTACAGGCCGCAGACCGCGGTGGCGGTGACCGCGCCCGTCAGATGGTGCGCCACGATGTTCAGCCACGACAGCAGCTGCCCGGGGCCCGCGCCGGTGATGGCGAGACCGCGCAGCGCGTTGCGCAGGACCACCATGCTGGTCGCCGCCTCTATGCCGTGACCGGCGACGTCGCCCACGCACAGCAGCACGAGGCCGGACGGCAGCACCACGGCGTCGTACCAGTCACCGCCCACCAGCTGCTCGGCCTCCGCGGGCCGGTAGCGGACGGCCACGTCGAGGTCCGGCACCTGCAGCGGCGCCTGGGCGGGCGGCATGATGGCGCGCTGCAGCTGCAGCGCCAGCCGGTCCCGCTCGCTGGCGTGCTGTTCGGTGTGCGCCAGCTGGTCGCGGGTCGCCGCCAGCGCCACCTCCGTCCAGTGCTGGGCGGAGATGTCCTGGTAGGCGCCGCGCGTGGTGAGCAGCCGTCCGTCGGTGTCGAGGACCGGCTCGGCGACGACCCGGATGTGCCGGGTCACCCCGTCGGGCCGCTGCAGCCGGAAAGCCGCCGAGGCCGGGCGCCGGTGGTGCAGCAGCGTGCGCAGGAAACGGCCGATGGTGACGGCGTCGTCCGGGTGGGCGTGCGCGGGCAGTTCCTCCAACGGCACCGGAGTGCTCGACTCCGGCCGCCCGTACAGGTCGAAGAGCTGTTCGTTCCAGGTGATCTCCCCGGTCAGCAGGTTCTCCTCGAAACCACCGATCCGGCCGAGTCGCTGTGCGTGCTGGAGCAGGCTCGCCAGGCGGGCCGTCTCGTCCTCGATGCGCCAGATGAACAGCAGGCCGGCGCCGTGCCGGGTGACACTGATGTCCGCGACCGCCGACAGCGGCACCTGGTCCACCAGCGCGGTCAGGTGCATGCGCCGGGCCCGGAACGGCTCACCCGTGGCATACACCCGCTCGATGCGCTGGAAGAGCTCGCTCTCCCCGGCGGCCATCGGGTACGCCTCCAGCAGCAGCGCGCCGCTGACCATGGCCCGCGGGCGGCCGGCCGGGTCCAGGAAGCGGCTGTTGACGTGCTGGATGCGGAAGTCCAGCAGGTTCCCGGAGGGGTCGAGGTGCGGCACGAGCACGAGGGCCGGGTCGTACAGCCCGTCGGCCAGGTCCATCAGCTCCGCGGCGTCCGGCAGCTCCTGCGGCTGCCGGGCCGGGCCGCTCGGTGGGGTGTACGTCTCCAGGGTGTGCGCGCACAGCTCGGCCAGGGCCTCCACCTGGCGGACGATCTGCGGCGGCTGCTCGGGCAGCGGAGCGGGCCAGACGATCTCCAGCACGCCGTACACGCGCCCTCCGGTGCCGGCGGGCACCGCCGCCCTGCCCCCGTCCGGGTAGTGGTGCCGGCCGACGCTGGGCAGGCCCCGCTCGGCCGCCGACCCGATCCACAGGCCGTCACGTTCCGCCAGGGCGCACCGGGCGACCGTCGCCACGTCCGGTGGCACGTAGTACCAGCGCGCGGCCTCGGCCGGGGAGAACCCGGCGCTGCCCGCCAGGTTGAGCGACCCGTCGGCACCGGCCGCCCAGATCGCCACGGCCACCGCGCCCAGTGGGCGCAGCGCCTGTTCGAGGAGGGACTCGGCCACGGCCTGGGTGTCGTCCGCGGCCAGGGCCCCGCTCTCGGCCGCCCGCAGCCGTACGGCGGCGGGCTCCGGCCCCGCCTGCTCGGCGGCCCGGGTGGCGGCCAGGAAGGCGTCCGTCACCTCCGACATCCGGTCCCGGGCGGCCTGGTTGATGACCTCGACCGCGAACTCCAGCTGGGTCGTCCCGGCCTGCTCCGTCAGCTCGGTGAGCTGGCGGGCCGCCTGCGCGGGACCGCACCCCAGCCGCTCGACCAGGATGCCCTTGGCGAGTTCGATCAGCGCCCGGCCCTCGGCCTCGGCCTGCGCCGCCCGCACCTCACGGCTGAGCCGCTCCACGGTGGCCGCGAGCCTGCCCACCGGCGAGTCGGCGGACACCCCCGCGGGCCCCGTCGGCGGGGGATCGAGCCGGACACGGGGCCGTGGCTCGTCGTGGTGCTCCCTGGTGTTCATGGCGCGCACGCTCCTCGGTGGCTGCGGGGCCCTGCGTCGGGGCTCATGCGGGCAGCCAGCGGCGGACGCAGGCGATCAGGGCCTGGGTGTCGACCGGCTTGGTGACGTAGTCGCTGGCCCCGGAGGCGAGACTCTTCTCCCGGTCCCCGGGCATCGCCTTGGCGGTGACGGCGATGATGGGCAGCTCGGCGTACTGCGGCATGGCGCGGATCTCGGCCGTGGCGGCGTAGCCGTCCAGCTCGGGCATCATCACGTCCATCAGCACCAGCGCCACCTCGGGGTTGTCCACGAGCCTCTCGATGCCCGCACGGCCGTTCTCCGCGTGCAGCACGCGGAAACCGTGCAGCTCCAGGATCCCGCTCAGCGCGAAGAGATTCCGCGCGTCGTCGTCGACGACCAGGATGGTCCGGCCCGAGAACGAGTCGTCCACGACGGTCTGCGGGGCCGGCCGGTGCGCCTCGTCGGTGCGCACCAGCGACAGCACGTCGCCGGGCTCCTCGGCGGACAGGTGCAGGGCGATGCGTTCGCGCAGCTCGTCGAGGCTGGACACGAACTCCAGGGCCGTGCCCTCGGCATGGGAGCGCACGTTCTCCTCGACCGCCGCGTCGGCCCGGTGTCCGCTGTGCACCAGTACCGGCACGCTCGCCAGGGCGGAGTCGCCGCGCATCGCCTCGAGGAACCGGGTGACCTCCGCCTCCATGCCGAGTTCCAGCACCACGCAGTGACACGGATCGGCGGCCAGCGCGCCGGCGGCCTCCTGGGCGCCGACGGCGGTGATGATGTCGACCGACGGCCGGGAGGTGCCGTCGCCCTGGGTGACGTCCTGGACCACGCTCTCCGCGACCAGGGTCAGCAGCCCCCGGGGCCGTTCCTCCACGACGAGCAGGCGCCTGGGGCGCTGCCCGGACCCGGTGCCGCCCGACTCGATCGCCGCCGGCCGGGACGACACGTCGGCCGCCACCTCGGCCGGACGCTGGTCGGCGGTCGCCGTGGGCCGCAGCAGGTCCTCGAAGTCCGGCCGGGCCACGGGGAGGAACAGCGTGAACGTACTGCCCTGGCCCGCGAGGCTGTCCACGGTGACCGCGCCGCCCAGCAGATGCGCGATCTCCCGGGTGATGGACAGCCCGAGCCCCGTGCCTCCGTACTTGCGGCTCGTCGTGCCGTCCGCCTGCTGGAACGCACCGAAGATCGACTCCAGGTGCTGTTCCTGGATGCCGACGCCGGTGTCCTGCACCCGGAAGGCCACCACGGGGCCGCCCCGCAGCACACCGCTGGGCACCTCGTCGTCCGGCGCGGGTTCGATCCGCAGCTCCACCCCGCCGCGCTCGGTGAACTTGACCGCGTTGGACAGCAGGTTGCGCAGCACCTGCCGCAGCCGGGAGTCGTCGGTGAGCAGGTCCGCCGGCGCTCCCGGGGCCGTCCTCACCGTGAAGTCCAGGCTCTTCTGCATGGTCATGGGCCGGAACGTGGCCTCGACGTACTCGACGAGGCGGCGCAGCTCCACCCGCTCGGGGGTGACGTCCATCTTCCCGGCCTCGACCTTGGACAGATCGAGGATGTCGTTGATCAGCTGCAGCAGGTCGGAGCCCGCCGAGTGGATGATCTGGGCGTACTCGACCTGCTTCGGGCTGAGGTTGCGCGAGGGGTTCTGGGCGAGCAGCTGGGCCAGGATCAGCAGGCTGTTCAGCGGGGTGCGCAGCTCGTGGCTCATGTTCGCCAGGAACTCCGACTTGTACTTCGAGGCCAGCGACAGCTGCTGGGCCCGCGCCTCCAGCTCCTGGCGGGCGTGCTCGATCTGCAGGTTCTTCGCCTCGATGTCGCGGTTCTGCGACGCCAGCAGAGCGGCCTTGTCCTCCAGTTCGGCGTTGGAGCGCTGCAGTTCCTCCTGCTGGGCCTGCAATTCCGCCGAGCGTTCCTGCAGTTCGGCGGTGAGCCGCTGCGACTCGGTCAGCAGCTCGTCGGTGCGGGCGTTGGCCACGATGGTGTTGACGTTGACGCCGATGGTCTCCATCAGCTGGACCAGGAAGTCCTGGTGGATCTGGGTGAACGGGGTCACCGACGCCAGCTCGATGACGCCCAGCACCTGGCCCTCGACCACGATGGGCAGCAGCACCAGCGCGCTCGGCACCACCTGGCCGAGCCCGGAGGAGATCGTCACGTAGTCCGGCGGCAGCTGGTCCACCGTGATCGTGCGGCGGCTGCGGGCGGCCTGGCCGACCAGGGTGCGGCCGAAGGGGAAGCGGGTGGGCCGGCCGTCGTCGTCGGGGTAGCCGTAGGAGCCGACGAGCCGCAGCTCCGGGCCGGTGCCACCCTCCTCGGCGAGATAGAAGGCGCCGTACTGGGCCGACACCAGCGGCACCAGCTCGTCCATGATCAGCTCGGCGACCACGGGCAGGTCGCGGTGTCCCTGCATCAGCCCGGAGACGCGGGCGAGGTTGGTCTTGAGCCAGTCCTGCTCCTGGTTGGCCCGGGTGGTCTCGCGCAGGGACTCCACCATCGCGTTGATGTTGTCCTTGAGTTCGGCGACCTCGCCGGAGGCCTCCACGGAGATCGAGCGCGTCAGATCGCCCTCGGCGACGGCGCTGGTGACCTGCGCGATCGCGCGGACCTGCCGGGTCAGGTTGCCCGCCAGCTCGTTGACGTTCTCGGTGAGCCGCTTCCAGGTGCCGGAGACGCCCTCGACCTCGGCCTGGCCGCCGAGGCGGCCTTCGGTGCCGACCTCGCGGGCGACGCGGGTGACCTCGTCGGCGAAGGCGGAGAGCTGGTCGACCATCGTGTTGATGGTGGTCTTGAGCTCGAGGATCTCCCCGCGCGCGTCGACGTCGATCTTCTTCGACAGGTCGCCCCTGGCCACGGCGGTCGTCACCAGCGCGATGTTGCGTACCTGGCCGGTGAGGTTGTTGGCCATGGAGTTGACGTTGTCGGTGAGGTCCTTCCAGGTGCCGGCGACGCCGGGCACATGGGCCTGGCCGCCGAGGCGTCCCTCGGTGCCGACCTCGCGGGCGACGCGGGTGACCTCGTCGGCGAAGGCCGACAGCGTGTCCACCATCGTGTTGATGACGTCGGCCAGCGCGGCGACCTCGCCCGCGGCCTCGACCCTGATCCGCTGCGACAGGTCGCCCCGGCCCACGGCGGACGCGACCTGGGCGATGGAGCGGACCTGACCGGTCAGGTTGGACGCCATCACGTTGACGTTGTCGGTGAGGTCCTTCCAGGTGCCGGAGACACCCCGCACCTGCGCCTGGCCGCCGAGGCGGCCTTCGGTGCCGACCTCGCGGGCGACGCGGGTGACCTCGTCGGCGAAGGCGGAGAGCTGGTCGACCATCGTGTTGATGGTGTTCTTGAGTTCGAGGATCTCGCCGCGGGCGTCCACGGTGATCTTCTGGGACAGGTCGCCCTTGGCGACGGCCGTCGCCACCAGCGCGATGTTGCGGACCTGGCCGGTGAGGTTGCCGGCCATGAAGTTCACCGAGTGGGTCAGATCGCGCCAGGTCCCCTTCACCCCCTGCACGTCGGCCTGGCCGCCGAGGCGTCCTTCGGTGCCGACCTCGCGGGCGACGCGGGTGACCTCGTCGGCGAAGGCGGAGAGCTGGTCGACCATCGTGTTGATGGTGTTCTTGAGTTCGAGGATCTCGCCGCGGGCGTCCACGGTGATCTTCTGGGACAGGTCGCCCTTGGCGACGGCCGTCGTCACCTGGGCCACGTTGCGGACCTGCGCGGTGAGGTTGCCCGCCATGGCGTTCACCGAGTCCGTCAGGTCGGCCCAGGTGCCCGAGACCCCCGGCACCTGCGCCTGGCCGCCCAGGGCCCCCTCGGTGCCGACCTCGCGGGCCACGCGGGTCACCTCGGAGGTGAACACCGACAACTGGTCCACCATGCCGTTGAAGACCTTGGCGATGTCACCCATGAGACCGTCCGCGTCGTCCGGCAGCCGGGTACCGAAGTCCCCGTCCCGTACCGCCGTCAGCCCCGCGAGAAGCCGCTTCAGCTCCTCGTCCCCCGGAGCCGTGTCGGTCCCCTCGGTGCTCTTGCTGGTCATGCGCACCCTCGTTCCGGCAGAGTCAGTGCGCGTTTCCGCAGTTCACGGATGTGCGCGATGAGAAATACGCCGCAGGCTAACCCAAACGACCGGTTGGGAACAAAGCGCGGGGGCGACCCCGGGAACGGTGCGGGAAATCCGCGGCGGACGTGCATGTCTTCCCTTATGAAGGGTACTCGGCCGCATTTTGCGGAGGCCGGGACGAGCGGCGCGACCGCCCCCGTCATCCGGCCCGTACCGTCCGAATGCACGGGCCCCGGAGGGGTATTGGCTGCTGTGAAGGCGGGCGTCGCCGCCCGCCGGCACGACAGACATCCACCGGGGAGGCATCGAGTAGTGCCCATCGACAGCATCTGGACGTACGCGCCGGGCCTGAGCGGCGTTCCGGAGCAGGACCTGACGGACTTCACCGTCGTCGCGAGCGACGGCACCATCGGCCACGTGGACCGGCAGGCCGACCACCATGGGATGCGGCACCTCGTCGTCGACACCGGTGTGTGGGTGTTCGGTCGCAGCGTCCTGGTCCCGGTCGGCCTCGTCACAGGGGTGCACCCGGGGGAGCGGCGGGTGACGGTGTCGTGCAGCCGGGCCGAGGTGAAGGCGGCGCCCCGGTTCCAGACGGACAGCGAGACCATGGACCCGGACTACCTCACCGCGGTCGGTGACTACTATCACAGGCTGCCGGCCCGGGAGGAGCCCGCGAGCTGAGGCCCGCCGCCGGGTGCGGCGGCCGGTCCCGCGGTCCGGGAGGGCGTGCTCACCAGGGCAGGAAGACGTGGATGTCCTTGCCATGGTCGCCCCTGACGACACTGACCTGATCGCACAGCGTGTGGATCAGGTGCCAGCCGATCCCGCCGCCCCCGCTGTTCGGATGGAAGGGCCGCGGGGCCGGCTCGGCGGTGCTGGTGTCGTGCATCACGACGTGCACCCCGTCGAACGTCCTGCGCAGACGCAGCTCGAAGGGGCCCGGAGCGTACTGGACCGCGTTGGCGGCCAGTTCCGTGACCACCAGGAGGATGTCGTCCCAGTGCTCAGGAGCCGACGGCGCCGACACGCGGGCCAGGTCGAAGAGGAACTCCTCCGCGACCATGCGTGCGTCCGTCACGTCGTGCAGCTCCCCCGGGAAGCTGGCGGTGCGGCTCCTGATCTCCTCGCCGGCCAGTGTCCTGTCCCCATGCCGCTCGGCTGCCATCTCGCCTTCCATGCCCCCGCACAGCGGGGCGGTCGTTCGCGTCCTGTGCGTCCTCCGATCTGCGGGTTCCCGTGACGGGGGAGCCTACGCGCCCGCATGCCCGGGAGCGGTGGGTGACAAACCCCTGACGCACCGAAGACGTCCCGGGCGTTCAGCGGAACACGTTGTCGGAGTCGTCCCAGCCCGAGGCGTCGTCCGGGGCCGGGGACCGCCCCGGACGGGTGCGCGACTGGTACATCGCGTCGATCTCCAGCGCGTAGCGCCGCACGATCTCGTCCCGGCGCAGCTTCATCGAGGGAGTCATGAGGCCGTTCGTCACGTCGAACGGCTCGGGCAGCACCCGGAACACCCGGATCGACTCCGAGCGCGACACGCTGCTGTTGGCCGCCGCGACCGCCCGCGCGATCTCCTCACGCAGCGCGTTCTCCTCACGCGCCTCCCGGGCGGGCGCGTCACCCGGCAGGGACAGCGCCGCCCGCCAGTCCGCCAGGAAATCCGGGTCCAGCGTGATCAGGGCCCCCACACACGGCCGGTTGTCGCCCACGACGACCGCCTGATGGACCAGCGGATGCATCCGCAGCCGCTGCTCCAGGGCAGCAGGAGCCACGCTCTTGCCGCTGCTCGTGACGATGATGTCCTTCTTGCGGCCGGTGATCGTGAGGTAGTCCTCGGAGTCCAGCCGCCCCAGATCTCCCGTGGCCAGCCAGCCGTCGCGCAGCGCGGCCCGGGTGGCGGCCCCGTCGCCCACGTAGCCCTGGAAGACCGAGGGCCCGCGCACCAGGATCTCCCCGTCCTCGGCCACCCGGATCCCGGTGCCCGGCAGCGCCTGGCCGACGGTGCCGGACCTCTCCCGCCCGAACGGCTGCATCGTCACCCCGCCGCTGGTCTCGGTGAGGCCGTAGCCGTCATGGACGTAGACGCCGATGCCCTCGTAGAAGAGGGAGAGGTCGCGGTTGAGCGGTGAGCCGCCGGAGGTGCCCCGCCGCACCCTGCCGCCGAGCGCCGCGCGCAGCTTGCGGTAGACGGTGCGCTCGTACAGGGCGTGCTGCAGCCGCAGGTCGAAGCCCGGCCCGGAGCCCTGCCCCAGCCGCTGCCGCTCCACCGCGGCGGCGAAGTCCCGGGCCGTGTCTGCGGCCCGCTCGAACAGCGCGCCGCGCCCGTGCTGATGTGCCGCGCGCAGGAAGTTCTTGTAGATCTTCTCCAGCAGGGACGGCACCGCGTACAGATAGGTGGGCCGGAAGGTGCGCAGGGCGGAGGACAGCGACTCCCCGCTGAGATCGGGTTCGTGCCCCATCAGCAGGCCCCCGCGGACGCACAGGCTCTGGATCATCAAGCCGTAGACGTGCGAGAACGGCAGAAAGGCCAGTACGGCACCCTGCTCCCCGGCCGGCGCCGCGGTGTGGCCCCATCCCTCCAGCAGGGTGTCGCAGACGTAGGCCAGCCCGCGGTGGCTCAGGGCACAGCCCATGGCACGGCCCGAGGTACCGGAGGTGTAGGCGATCACGGCCGTGGAGTCCGGCAGCACGATCCGGCGCATCGAGTCGACCGTGGCGAGGGGGATGAACTCGCCGCGCGCGGCGAGCTGGTCCAGCGCGCCCGAGTCGAGCTGCCACACGTGCCGCAGACGCGGCAGCGCGGCACACACCGACCCGACGGTCATCACGCTCTGCTCGTCCTCGACCAGCACGGCGACACAGCCCGAGTCCCGGAGGATCCACTCCACCTGCTCGCGGGACGAGGTCGGATAGATCGGGACGACCTCGGCGCCGACCGTCCACAGGGCGTGGCACAGGAGGGTCCACTCGTGACGGGTGCGCGCCATGATCGCCACCCTCGCGCCCAGGGAGATCCCGGACGCGATCAGTCCCTTGGCCAGGCCGACCACCTCGTCGCGGAACTCAACGGCGGTGATCTCCTCCCACACGGAGGACTGCGGACCGGCGCGGTGGGCGAGCATCGGCAGGGTCGGGTTCTCGTCCGCCGTCGCGAAGAGGCTGTCGGCGAGACCGCCGGCCAGGGGCGAGGCGGACGGGGGAGCGAGAGCGAGGTCGCGCATGCACTGCTCCTGACAGGTACGGGGTGTGACGCGGCCGGTGAGGACGGTCATCGGCGGTGCCTGAATGTAGTCCAGCAGGACCGCCCCCGCGCCGGGATCGCGACAAGTGTGTCCGCACTGATGACCTCGGCCGTTTCGGGGGACCCGGACCCCATGAGCTACGTCAACCCAGATCCCGAACCGGAACGCAGCACCGGCCTCGAACCGGGCGGCGGCGTCCCCCCGGGCGAGACCCCGCCCGCGGAGAGCAGCATGCCCGAGGCCGGTCCGCTCGAGACGCACAACCCGACCAAGGGCTGGGCCAAGGGACCCCTCGCCGCGATCCTCGTCCTGGTGATCCTGATCGCGGCGTTCTTCCTGGTCTACGCCCTGATCCTCATCCTCTGACCCCGCCCCCGTCCCTCACGCCTGGGTGTGCCGCACGCACTCCGTGACGACGTCCCTCAGGCTGCCCGTGCGCCGCATCAGGTCGCG
The DNA here is from genome assembly GCF_000725125.1 of Streptomyces toyocaensis. Taxonomy (GTDB): domain Bacteria; phylum Actinomycetota; class Actinomycetes; order Streptomycetales; family Streptomycetaceae; genus Streptomyces; species Streptomyces toyocaensis. The sequence continues at coordinate 4,782 of NZ_JFCB01000031.1, read as the reverse complement.
CTGCACCTGGGCGCCGTTGCCGTCGCGCAGCAGCCGGGCGCAGCCCTCGCGTGCGCGCTCCAGGTCGCCGTGGTCCTCCAGGGCCTCGGCGGTGTGGTCCAGGAGCGTGCGCAGCACCGCCTCGGCGGGCATGCGCCGCATGGTCTCCGGGTGGAGCAGTTCGCCGGCCAGACCCGAGCGCGCCGCCTGCCAGGCGGCGAGCCGGAGCAGACTGACCCCGGGGTCCAGCGGCTCCCTGCCCGCCCGCCACTCGCGCGCCGCGGTCTCCACCAGTCCGCGGGCGAGCGTGGCGATCAGCCCCGCCGTCTCCGCGTGCAGACAGACGTCGGAGACCCGGATCTCCACCGTCGGATACCGCTGGGAGAGCCGTGCGTCGAAGTAGACCATGCCCTCGTCGAGGATGACGCCGGTGGCCACCATGTCGGCGACCTGACGGTGGTAGCGCTCGGGCGAGCCGAAGAGCTCCGTCGGGCCGGCGGACGGCCAGCGCTGCCAGACCCGGCTGCGGTAGCTGTTGTAGCCCGTCTCCTTGCCCTGCCAGAACGGCGAGTTCGCGCTGAGTGCCGCCAGCACCGGCAGCCAGGGACGCAGCCGGTCCACGACCGCGACACCCTCCTCGTCGGACTCCACGGACACATGGACGTGGCAGCCCATGACGAGCTGCTCCCGGGTCGCTATGCCGAACTGCTCCTCCATCCACTGGTAGCGGTGGTTGACACCGATGGACGGGCTCACCGGCAGCGGCGACGTGGCGAGCGCGGCGACGGTGCAGCCGATCTCCCCGGCGTGACCGGCGGCCTCCTTGCGGCAGCGGACGATCTCCGCGCGCAGGCTCTCCATGGACGACTGCGGATGCGTGGCGAACTCCAGCATCTGCTCGTGCAGTTCCTTCTCGAAGACGTCCTGCTCCGCGTCGTCCCGCTCGGCGCGGGCGAGCACCGCCGCGGACATCGCCCGCGGTTCGCCTGTCTCCGGATCGACCAGGAGGAGCTCCTCCTCCACTCCCACGGTGCGCACCTGATGTTCGCCCTTCTGTGACCTGCCGCGACGACGCCGAGTGGCCCTCGGCCGTACGGTCCCGGATGCCCCGCCCGGGCATCCGGACACCTGGCGCCGTCGCCGCGCCTCAGAGAGGGACCGGTGCCAGCCACACCGTCGCGAGCGGCGGGAGGGTGAGCCGCAGGCGGCCGTCCTCGGGCTTGACCGGGCCGGGCTGGGTGACACCTCCGCCGCCGTAGCGGGCGGCGTCGGTGTTGAGGACCTCCCGCCAGGCGATCACGTCGTCACCGGTGGCGAGCTCGTAGCCGTGCCGGACCACGGGGGAGAAGTTCGACACCGCGAGCAGCGGCCGGCCCTCCGCGTCGTGGCGCAGGAACGCGAAGACGTTGTCGTCCGCCGCGTCCACCGCGACCCACCGGAAGCCCGACGGGTCGGTGTCGCGCTGCCACAGTGCCGGCGTCTCCCGGTAGCGGGCGTTGAGATCGCGGACCAGGTCCCGCACCCCGCGGTGGTCGCCCGCGGAGTGGTACCCGTCGTCGAGCAGCCACCACTCCGGGCCCTGCTTCTCCGACCACTCGGCGCCCTGGGCGAACTCCTGCCCCATGAAAAGCAGTTGCTTGCCCGGGTGGGCCCACATGAACGCGAGGTAGGCGCGGAGGTTGGCGCGCCGCTGCCACCAGTCGCCGGGCATCTTCGACACCAGCGCCTGCTTGCCGTGCACCACCTCGTCGTGCGAGATGGGCAGCACGTAGTTCTCGCTGTAGGCGTACACCATCGCGAACGTCATCTCGTGGTGGTGGTACTTGCGGTGCACCGGCTCGTGGGAGACGTACTCCAGCGAGTCGTGCATCCAGCCCATGTTCCACTTCAGGCCGAATCCGAGCCCGCCGGTGTCGGTCGGCCGGGTCACCCCGCCCCACGCCGTGGACTCCTCGGCGATGGTCACCACGCCGGGGCAGCGCCGGTAGACGGTCGCGTTCATCTCCTGCAGGAACGCCATCGCCGCGAGGTCCTCCCGGCCGCCGTACGCGTTGGGCTCCCACCCGCCGTCCTCGCGCGAGTAGTCCAGGTAGAGCATGGAGGCCACCGCGTCCACCCGCAGTCCGTCGATGTGGAACTCCTGGCACCAGTACACGGCGTTCGCGACCAGGAAGTTGCGCACCTCGGTGCGGGCGAAGTCGAAGGTGTACGTCCCCCAGTCGGGGTGCTCCGCGCGCCGGGAGTCCCCGGGCTCGTACAGCGGTTCCCCGTCGAACCGGGCCAGCGCCCAGTCGTCCTTGGGGAAATGGGCGGGCACCCAGTCCATGATCACGCCGATGCCGGCCCGGTGCAGGGCGTCGACCAGGTACCGGAAGTCGTCCGGGCTCCCGAGGCGGGCCGTGGGCGCGTAGAAGCCGGTGACCTGGTAGCCCCACGACGGCCCGTAGGGGTGCTCGGCGACCGGCATGAGCTCCACGTGCGTGAAGCCGAGGTCCTTGACGTACGCGGGGAGCTGCTCGGCCAGCTGACGGTACGTCAGCCCAGGTCGCCAGGACGGCAGGTGCACCTCGTACACCGAGAACGGGGCTTCGTGCACGGGCGTTTCGGCCCGCCGTGCGAACCACTCGGCGTCGCCCCACTCGTAGTGCGAGGCCGTCACGACGGACGCCGTGTTCGGCGGCGCCTCCGTGCGCCGCGCCATCGGGTCGGCCTTGAGGAACCGGTGGCCGTGGCGCGAATGGATCTCGAACTTGTAGCGGGTGCCCTCGCCGACGCCCGGCAGGAACAGCTCCCACACCCCGGACGAGCCCAGCGAGCGCATCGGGAACGCGGTGCCGTCCCAGTGGGTGAAGTCGGCGGCGAGCCGGACCCCCAGGGCGTTGGGAGCCCACACCGTGAAGCGGGTGCCGGTGACGCCCTGGTGGGTCATGGGGTGCGCGCCGAGTGCCGTCCACAGCTCCTCGTGCCGGCCCTCGCCGATCAGGTGCAGGTCGAGCTCGCCGAGCGCGGGCAGGAACCGGTACGGGTCGTGCGTCTCCACCGGCTCGTCGCCCTCGTAGGCCACCGCCAGGGTGTACGCCGGGATCGCGTCCAGCGGCAGCACCGCGGAGAAGAGGCCGTCGCCCTCCGACACGAGCGGGCTGCGCTCGCCCGCGACGACCACGCTCACCTCACGCGCGAAGGGGCGCAGCGCCCGGAAGGCGATCCCGCCGGGCACCGGATGGGCACCGAGCAGCGCGTGCGGATCGTGGTGGGCACCCGCCAGCAGGCGTCCCCGGTCGGACGGGTCGAGGGCGGGTGCGGCCCCCGGGGCCGCGGGGGCGGCGGACGGGGCGGGCCCGGCCGATTCGGGAAGCGGGGTGTCGTGCAGGGCCACGGCTTCAGTCTCCTCTCACGGCGAGGCGCTCGATCGCCGCCATGGGTACGGGCAGCCAGTCGGGTCGGTGCCGGGCCTCGTACAGCACCTCGTACACGGCACGGTCCGTCTCGTAGGCGCGGAGCAGGCCGTGCTTCTTGCGCGGGTCCCAGCCGGCGCGGGCGGCGTAGCCCGCGCAGTAGGCCTCACGGCAGCGACGCGCCCACTCCGGGCGCCAGGGGCGGCGCTGCCGGGCGGCGTAGTCGAAGGAGCGCAGCATCCCGGCGATGTCCCGCACGGGGGAGTGGGCGCTGCGCCGTTCGGAGAGCGGCCGGGACGGCTCGCCCTCGAAGTCGATGACGAACCACTCGCGCCCCGCCCGCAGCACCTGCCCCAGGTGCAGGTCGCCGTGGATGCGCTGGGCGGGCGGCCCGGCGTCGCAGGTGGTCAGCGCGGCGAAGGCGGCCCGCAGCCCCGGCACGAACGGCTGGAGCGCGGGCACGGCGTGCGCCGCCGCGGTCAGCCGCTCGGTCATCGCCGCCGCCGTCCGCCCGTTCTCCCCGGGTGTGCCGACGGGGAACGCGGAGGCCAGCGCCAGATGAACGTCCGCCGTGGCCCGGCCGAGGGCGTGCGCCTGCGCGGTGAAGTCGTCACCGGAGGCGAGCGCGTCGAGGGCCAGCGTCCAGCCGTCCGAGGCGTTGCGCAGGTACGGCTGGAGCACACCGAGCGTCGCCTTGAACGGGTGCGTGGTGCGCAGCCAGGCCACCGGGGCGGGGACCCGGTGGCAGCCCTGGCGGGCCAGCGCCCCCGGCACCTCCAGATCCGGGTTGACCCCTGGCTGGATGCGCCGGAACAGCTTCAGGATGTACTCGTCGCCGTACACCAGCGAGGAGTTGGACTGCTCGGCGGTCACCAGGCGCGGCACCAGTCCGGCGGGCACCTGCTGGGACGCGTCGCACTCGAAGCGCAGGGGCCCCGCCGTGCCGGGGCGGCGCAGCCGCTCCAGGAGCAGTTGGGCGGCGCGCGGATCGTGGAGGGCGTCGTAGACCGTCAGCCCGGCCAGCCGCCCGTCGAGGACCCTGCCGATGAGCGCCTTGCCGAGCCGGGGCGAGGGGTGCTCCCGCACACCGAGCAGGAGCTGGTAGCAGTCACCGGCGGGGGTGGTGCCCCCGGGGGCGGGCACACCGCCGTGAGCGGCGTGCACCAGTACGTGCAGACAGCCCGGCAACAGCTCCGTCATCGACAGCACACCGAGATCGGTGACGGGCCGGTCCTTTCCGGCGAACCAGCGCTGCAGCGGCAGCCACTCGCGCAGCAGCCCGGTGAGCGACTCCATGGGCCCGGCGGGCGCGCTTCGCGGGCGCAGGAATGCGGTCTTCGTCATGGTGACGCCTCCTCTCGCCGGCACACGCTCACAGTCGTCGGCCGATGCGGGACGCGACTCGGGT
>NZ_JFCB01000030.1 GCF_000725125.1 Streptomyces toyocaensis | reverse complement strand
AGATCCCGGCGCAGGCCGCGCAGGAGCCGGAGGCCGCCGGCGAGGCGAAGCCCCGGGCCCGTCGCACCCGCAAGGCCACGGCCGCCGCGGAGCCCGCGGAGGGCTGACGCACCACACCGGCGGCCCGGTCCCACACCCGTGGGCCGGGCCGCCGGCATGTCCGCACCCGTTACGCTTCGCCCTGTGACCAGCCGCTCCGCCTCCGCCCCGCCTCCGGGCTCGCGTGTCCGCCGACTCCGCACCTCCCGCGGCGAGTTCGCCGTCGTGGACGTGCCGCCGTCCCCCGGGGCCGGAGTGAAGGGGACCGTGCTGCTGCTGCCCGGGTACACCGGCAGCAAGGAGGACTTCACGCTGGTGCACGAACCGCTCGCCGCGCGCGGATACCGCACGGTCGCCGTGGACGGGCGTGGGCAGTTCGAGTCGGACGGCCCCGCCGACGACGAATCGGCCTACGCGCAGGACGAGTTGGCGCGGGACGTGCTCGCGCAGGCGGAGGTGCTCGGTGCGCCCGTGCACCTCGTCGGCCACTCACTCGGCGGCCAGATCGCCCGCGCCGCCGTCCTCCTGGACCACTCCCCCTTCCGCTCGCTCACGCTCGTCTCCTCCGGCCCCGCACGGATCTCCGTCTCCCAGGAGCAGCGGGTGAAACTGCTGCGGGACGCGCTCGCGGTGATGTCGATGGCGGAGTGCTGGGAGGCGATCCTGGCCATGGGACCTCCGGAGGAGGTGGGTGGTCCGGCACGCGGGGTCGGCGGCCGGGACTTCCTGCGCAGCCGCTGGCTGGGTACGCGACCGGCACAACTGCGCGCCACGGGTGAGCAGTTGTGCACCGAGCCGGACCGGGTCGACGAACTGGCCGCCGTGCCGCTGCCGTTCCACGTCCTGTCGGGCGAGCGCGACGACACCTGGCCGGTGCCGGACCTCGACTCGATGGCCCGGCGCCTGGGGGCGCACCGCACCGTCATCGACGGGGCCGAGCACTCGCCCGCCGCCGACCGGCCCGCGCCGACCGCCCGCGCCCTCGCCGGCTTCTGGGACGCCCCGCGTCCCGGGGAGCCCGCCTAGTACTGCGCCTGCAGGTGGTCCCAGAAGCCGTCCCGCAGGGCGCGCCGCAGGTCCGCCTGGCCGCGCAGCGAGTACTGGAGGAGGCCTTCCGCCTCGACCAGGAGGTCCTGGTCGACGGAGCCGGGCAGATAGGGGTGGCCGGGGAGGAGTTCCATCATGGCCTCCCGGCCGCGGGCGACCAGCCATTTGGCGGCGATCTGCGCGCCGACGAACCGCACGTCCTCGCGGGTGGGCCGGGCGGTGGTGCCCTCGTACGCCGGTGCCGTGCGGCGGGAGACGTACGGCTTGAAGAAGTCGAGGTCGAGGGTGCGCTGGCTGTCGACCTCCCAGAGCAGCGGCTCGGCCTGGTTGCGGCCCTCGGGGGCCTCGATGCCCCAGAGGTGGACCCGGGCCCCGTACCCCTGGGCCGCCTCGACCGCCGAGACGAGGTCCTCGTCGCCGCCGAGCAGGGCCGCGTCGCTGATGGCGCGGTGCCGTGCCAGTGACTCCAGGTCGGTGCGGATGAGGGAGTCGACGCCCTTCTGCTGGTTGTTGGCGTTGAGGTTGCCGAGGCGGACCTTGACGTCCGGGAGTTCGGCGATGGTCTGCTGCTCCGCGGTGTGGATGCGGCGCCTGGCCCCGTCGTACCAGTAGACGCGCAGCAGTCTGCTGTCGGCGAAGATGGTGCGGGCCCGGTCGATGAGCGCGTCGATGAGTCCCTCGGCGTCGAGGTCGAAGGCCCGGCGGTCCTCCGTCCCGGCCACGAGCCGTCCGGCGGCGGCGTACAGATAGCCGGCGTCGACGAAGATCGCGTGTGTCGAAGGCGTCTTCGCCACCTCGGCGAGCATGCGCAGCAGCAGCTCGTTCGTGCGGTCGATGCGGTCGTGCAGGGCCGCCAGGTCGTCGTTCATCGCTTCCATTGTCCCGGTGGTCACGCTCTGAACACAACCGGTCCCGGTCGGTCCCCTTCGAAACCCTTACTGGTCAGTATTTAGTCGATCGAAAAATTTCTTTAGCGTAGGGAATGTTTGTACCGCGCACGCCGTTGAACCTGTCATGGAACACGGGCTCGACTGGCCTGTGGGCCGCCCACCAAGTAGTTCTCCTTCAGGAGGATGACCAGACGAAGGGAGAAGCCCGTGCGCTTCGAAATCATGCGACTCGACGACGTCGACGGTACCCCCGTGGACACGACCGTCGTGGACGCCGCCTCCGTCAACCGCATCGTCCAGCAGGCCGCCGCCATCGGACAGCGCCTCTGGATCCGCCCGGCCGACACACCGGCCTCATAACGCTCGCCCCGCCGCGGGACGCCCGGCCCCACCGGGCCCGGCCGCCCCGGCACGCACGCTTTGGAGCCCCCGCACCGCTCTCGGTACGGGGGCTCCGCGACGTCCGCGACGGTGCCGGGTCAGCCGCCCCGTACGACCTGGGTGACGCCGTTGATGATCTGCTGCACGGCGATCGCGGAGAGCATCATGCCGGCCAGGCGCGTCACCAGGACCACCCCGCCGTCCTTGATGACCCGGATGATCAGCAGCGAGTACCGCATCACCAGCCACAGCACGACGTGGATGGCGAGGATCGCCGACCACACCGAGACCTGCCCGGTGAGCCCGTCGGCCTTCTGCACGGCGAGGATGACCGACACGATCGCGCCCGGCCCCGCCAGCAGCGGCATGCCCAGCGGGACCAGGGCGACGTTGACGTCCTTGGTCTGCTGGGGCTCGTCGGTCTTGCCGGTGAGCAGGTCGAGGGCGATCAGCAGCAGGAGCAGACCGCCCGCGATCATGAGCGCCGGCACCGAAACGTGCAGGTAGGCGAGGATCTGGTGGCCGAGCAGCCCGAAGACGGTGATGACACCGCCGGCCACACAGACGGCCTGGAGGGCCATCCGCTTCTGCACCTTGGCGGGCCGGCCCGCGGTCAGGGCGAGGAAGATCGGGGTGATCCCGGGGGGATCCATGATGACAAAAAGGGTCAGGAAGAGAGAGCCGAAGACGGCGACGTCGAGCATGACTGCCTTGCTGGGGAACGAAGCGGAACGAGGGACGGGGCGAGGACGGGCCTCAGGCCCCGCCGGCCCCGGGCACCGGGAACGCCCCCGTCGCGCGCCGTGTGATCTCGCCGTACACCTCGGGGTCCGTCATGAACTCGCCGAGGACGCAGGTCTTCCTGCCGCCGTGGTAGTCGCTGGACCCGGTGACCAGGAGACCCAGTTCCTTCGCCAGGCCGCGCAGCCTCGCCCGGGTCCCGGGGTCGTGGTCCATGTGGTCGACCTCGATGCCGTCGAGTCCGGCCCCGGCCAGCTCGGCGATCGCGGACTCCGGCACTGTCCTGCCCCGCTTGCTCGCGGCGGGGTGCGCGAAGACGGCGACGCCGCCCGCGTTCTTGACCAGCCGCAGCGCCTCGAAGGGGTCGGTCTCGTGCTTCTCCACGTACGCGCGGCCGCCGTCGGCCAGCCACTCCCGGGTGAAGGCGTCGCTCACGCTCGGCACGACGCCCAGGTCGACGAGGGCGGTGGCCACGTGCGGCCGGCCCACCGATCCGTCGCCCGCGATCCGGGCGACCTGCTCCCAGGTGACCGGCACGCCCAGCCCGTTCAGCTTGGCGATCATGCCCTTGGCCCGCGGCACCCGGTCGTCCCGGACCAGCTCCCGCTCGGCGAACAGCGCGGGCTCCTGCGGGTCGAACAGGTAGGCCAGCATGTGCATGCTGACGCCGTCGAGCCGGCAGGACAGTTCGGCGCCGGTGACCAGGGTGAGTCCTGCCGGCAGCGCGGCGAGCGCCTCGGCGTGTCCGCGGGTGGTGTCGTGATCGGTCACCGCGATGACGTCGAGACCGGCGGCAGCGGCCTTGCGGACCAGCTCGGCCGGAGTGTCCGTGCCGTCGGACGCGGTGGAGTGGGTGTGCAGATCGATGCGCACGACGCGTTACTCCAAGCGGTGACGGACGGAAGGGGACGCTCCAGGATAACCGGATTTTCCACCGCTCCTGTCACAGCCGAAATGGCCGTGCGCCCCCTACCTCCCGCCCGTCGCGCGGCTACGCCTCGAGCAGTCGCGGGGACAGCGCCCCACAGGGCACCAGCTCCACCTCGGCCCCGGCGTCCCGCAGGTCGGTGAGGACCAGCTCGTCGTACATCAGCAGCCCGGACTGCTCCGGCCACACCACCGCCCACAGCCACATGCCGAGCGCCTCGCCCGCGAACACGGCGCGGTCGTCCGGCGTCCGGGAGACGTGCCAGAGCGGGGTCGGCCGGCCGGCGGCCAGCACCTTGGCCTGCGGCGGCTTCTCGACGTCCATGTACGGCCCCGGGTCCGGGCCGTCGATGCCCGCGTAGCGCGCGCCGAGGCCGACGCCGAGTTCCTCGGCGACCAGGATCAGCTCACCCATGCCGCCGAGCGGTCCGGGACCGGTGCACGCGACGGCCGTCGCCCGGCCACCGCTGCGGTCGTCGCCCGCGGACGCCACACCGGTGAAGAGCCAGCCCACCGGCAGCGGCCACGGCATCCACACCGGCACCTTCGTACGGTGCACGACGACTTCGAGGGCCTCGACGCTGGGCGGTATCACGGGCTGCATCGGGTGCACCGTGCCGTGCACGTCGCACTGCCAGGCATCCGAGAAGAGGCCGGGAGCCCTGACCCGGCCACCGCACTTCGGGCAACTGGGTTCGCCCCTCATAGAGCCCCACGGTCCTAGCTCTGCCGCGCCACGTCAAGGACGATCACCCGGCCGGCGCACTCATCTTGTGGAATCAGCACGATATTCACACCGACGAGTCCCGGCCGGTCGGTGTCAGTCCAGTGGGGCCGACCCGCGGGACGGGTCCCTGAGGTCCGTGCCGTGGTTCAGCCAGCGCTCCTGGAGGGCCTGGGCGCCGTGCACCCGCTTCCAGGCGGCCTCGTTCGGCGTCATCGGCAGCAGCGGCAGGAACCGCACGGGGTCCAGGGGGCCGTCGAGCTCCAGGTCCTCCACCAGGCCGCCGGGCTCGGCGACCAGCACGGAGGTGAACGGGGCGCCGGGCCACAGCCGTTCACCCACGTCGAGTGAGGCGCCGGGGGCCACGACCACACCCTCGACCTGCGGGGACGCGGCGAGGACGGCGAGCGGGCGGAGCACCTTGTCGGTGTCGGCGACGCCGGCCCGTACGGACAGCACCAGCTCGACACGCGGGCCCTTGACGGGATCCGCGACGACCGCCGTGGGGTCGGCCATGGGCTGCGCGGACATGCCGAGGGTGGCGTAGCGCACGATGTCGCCCTCGTGGAAGCGCAGCACCTCGATGCGGTCCGTGCCCAGGAAGGTGACCGCCGCGCGCGCGTCCGGCTCGCCCAGCGCCGTGCGCAGCCGGGCCTCGACCAGAGGAAGAACATCAGCCATGCGGCGAGCATAGAACTCGTCAGTACCGGGCAAAGCAAAGCCTTGACATGCCGGTCGGCTGGTACGCTTGGCCGGTCGTTCGGGCCGCACGCAGATCGGGACACCACCCAGGCCGTTGGTGCCCTGCGGGAGTCCGATCGTCCCGAACGCCTGTATGACACTCCCCACTCAGGGGAAATCCCCCCAGGGGATGTGGATCGTCCCTCACGAGGGACCGGCCGGAGGAGGTGGGGCTGGCATGGACCGAAGTCGACCGTGCAGTATCACCTGCTCTTCCGTCCGCTGATGTAGCTGCTTCCTGTCTGGCTGCCGCCTTTCGCCTGCGCGTCTTCATCGGAAGAGCACGTCGTTTCGTTCTGTCTGATCTGCCCCAGTAGCTGTATCAGCGACGAAGCTCGCCACCGCGACGGTGCGGTGCTCCCCGCTTTGTGGACGTGCCAAACATCCGCAGTCCAGGACGTCCTCATTCCGGGTTGTTCCACCCGTCGTTCCGGCGCCTTTCGTTGCCTGCCCGCGAAGGAGCCCGCCATGTCGATGATCCGCGACCTGCGCGCCGTGGTCCGTCCCTCCTCCCGTGTCTCGCTGCGCAAGGACAGCGGCCCGTACGACACCACCCGTGACCCCGCGACGGCCACCGCCGTCGTCGACTGCGCCGTCTACCGCGACGGCCGCCGCCTGGTGACCGAGGGCGGCCAGCTCACCCCCCAGGAGGCGATGCGCCTGGTGCGTCGCGACGGGGGCTTCGTGTGGATCGGCCTGCACGAGCCGAACGAGGCCGAGTTCGCGGGGATCGCCACGGAGTTCGGGCTGCACCCGCTGGCCGTGGAGGACGCCGTCCAGGCCCACCAGCGGCCCAAGCTGGAGCGCTACGACGACTCCCTGTTCACGGTCTTCAAGACCATCCACTACGCCGACAAGCACCGGCTCAGCTCCAGCAGCGAGGTCGTCGAGACCGGCGAGGTGATGTGCTTCACCGGCCGGGACTTCTTCATCACCGTCCGGCACGGCGGCCAGGGCTCCCTGCGGGCCCTCAGGCACCGCCTCCAGGACGACCCCGAACTGCTGGCCAAGGGGCCCTCGGCCGTGCTGCACGCCATCGCCGACCACGTGGTGGACGGCTACATCGCGGTGGCCGACGCGGTGCAGGACGACATCGACGAGGTCGAGACGCAGGTGTTCTCGCCGGGCCGCAAGGGCACCCCGCGCGGCACGGACGCCGGGCAGATCTACCAACTCAAGCGGGAGGTACTGGAGTTCAAGCGCGCCGTGGCGCCGCTGCTGCGGCCGATGCAGCTGCTGAGCGAGCGGCCGATGCGGCTGATCGACCCGGAGATCCAGAAGTACTTCCGGGACGTCGCCGACCACGTGGCGCGCGTGCAGGAGCAGGTGATCGGCTTCGACGAGCTGCTGAACTCCATCCTCCAGGCCAATCTGGCCCAGGCGTCCGTGGCGCAGAACGAGGACATGCGGAAGATCACCTCGTGGGCCGCGATCATCGCCGTACCGACCATGGTGTGCGGCGTGTACGGGATGAACTTCGACTACATGCCCGAGACGCACTGGAAGTACGGCTACCCGCTGGTCCTGAGCGTCACGGTGGCCCTCTGTCTGGGCATCCACCGGACCCTGAAGCGCAACGGCTGGCTCTGACGGCGCCACGGCGCCCGGCGCCCCCCTGGATAGGCTGGGCGCATGACAAGCGAGCTGCTCGACCGGGCCCTCATCGAGGAGGCCACCAAGAAGTCCGGCCTCATCTGGGTGCGGGGTCCCGGTGCCCCGGTCCGGGCGCTGTGGCACGTGTGGCACGACGGAGCCGCGTGCGTGATCGGCGACGGGCCCGGCGAGCAGCCGCTGCCCGGGCTGACCGGCGGGGGACCGGCCGAGGTGACGGTCCGCAGCAAGGACAAGGGCGGCCGGCTGGTCACCTGGTCCGCGACGGTCGTCGAGCCGGCGCCGGGCTCCGAGGCGTGGACGGCCGCGGTCGCCGAGCTCAGGGGCAAGCGGCTCAACGCGCCCGACGCCGAGACGATGCCCGAGCGCTGGGCGCGCGAGTGCCGGGTGCTGCGCCTCGAGCCGACCGGAGCGACGTCTCCGCTCCCCGGCGGTTCCCTGGCCGAGGCCCCGCTGCCGACCCCGGCGACGACGCGGCGGCCCGCCCCGGCCGCACTTCCCCGGCTGCTGCTGAAGGGGAGGCGGCGCCGTGCGTAGCCGGCGCTAGGAGGTGGGGAGCTGCTTGCCGTAGTCCAGGGTCTCGTCCTTGGCCGGCTTCTCCAGGGGGAAGTCGGTTCCCCAGGCCGAGAAGGTGAGGGTGCCCGCCTTCCCGGCCCGGACCAAACGCACCGGGTAGGGCTTGCCCTTGAGCGAGACGTCCAGGGTGCCGCCGGAGCCCTTGTCGCCGGTGACGCGGATGGTGCGCACGCCCGACTGCTCGTGGTGGCCGTCCGTGGCCAGCTTCCCGTGCAGGGTCAGCAGGCCACTGAGCAACACACTCTTGTCGGTGAAGCCGATGAACTTCTTGTACGAGGGATCGCCCTGCGGCACCTTCACGTACTTCTCGGCGAGCTTGCCGGCCGCAGCCGCGTCCGCCTCGCTGCCGCCCTCACCCGCGCCGGCGTCCCGGCCCCAGAACTCGGCACCGGCCTTCAGGTACAGCTCGTCCTCGATCCGCAGCAGGCGGAACGTCTCCCCCTTGGTGGTGACCGAGCCGATGCCGCCCCTCTCCTTCAGCCGCATGTCGAGCGTGTACGTGCGTCCGCTGGTGACCACGGTTCCGTGCAGCCGTACGGTGCCGACCGACCCGGCGGCCTTCTGGGCCCTGTCCTGGATCTGGTCGGCGGGCAGTCGCCCGACACCGTTGGTGCCCTCGTTCGGATCCTCGGAGCATCCCGTGAGCGCCGTCCCCGTCGCGAGCAGCGCGCACACGGCGCCGGCCAGCACGGCCCTGCGGGAACGGCCCTGGGAGATCGGAATCACAGGTGGGCTGCCTCTCTTACGGGGGACCTGAACGGCGTACCGCAGAGTACCGGGGGCCGGGAGACCGGGCGGAGCCAGTCCGTCCGGAGCGGTCGCGGGCGCACGGCCGATCGGGACGGGCTAGCCTGAAGCCCGTCCGAGCGGGCAATGGGGAGAAACGAACACAGCAGGCAGTACACCGAAAGATCCCGCACGAAAAGGAGCCGCCGCCATGGCAGGGGGCGCACCCCGGTTCTTCGTCTCACACGTCTCCGGTGTCGCCGTCTTCGACCCGGCCGGGGACCAGGTGGGACGCGTGCGCGACCTGGTCGTCATCCTGCGGCCCGGCCGCCGCCCGCCGAGGCTGATCGGCCTGGTGGTCGAACTCTCCACCCGGCGCCGGATCTTCCTGCCCATGACCCGGGTGACCGCCGTGCAGTCCGGCCAGGTCATCACGACCGGGGTGCTCAACGTGCGGCGCTTCGAGCAGCGGCCCACGGAGCGGCTCGTCTTCGGCGAGCTCCTCGACCGGCGGGTGACGCTCGTGGACGGCGGCGAGGAGGTCACCGTCCTCGACCTGTCGGTGCATCAGCTGGCCGCCCGCCGCGAGTGGGAGATCGACCGCGTCTTCGTGCGCAAGGGGAGGAAGGGCGGCGCGTTCCGGCGCGGCAAGGGCGAGACGCTGACCGTCGAGTGGTCCGCGGTCACCGGCTTCTCCCTGGAGGAGCACGGGCAGGGCGCCGAGAACCTGCTCGCCACCTTCGAGCAGCTGCGCCCCGCCGACCTCGCCAACGTCCTGCACCACCTCTCGCCCAAGCGGCGCGCGGAGGTGGCCGCCGCGCTCGACGACGACCGGCTCGCGGACGTCCTGGAGGAGCTGCCGGAGGACGACCAGATCGAGATCCTCGGCAAGCTGAAGGAGGAACGCGCGGCCGACGTCCTGGAGGCCATGGACCCCGACGACGCGGCCGACCTGCTCGGTGAGCTGCCCGAGGAGGACAAGGAACGGCTGCTCAGCCTGATGCAGCCGGGCGACGCGGCCGACATGCGGCGCCTGATGGCGTACGAGGAGCACACGGCGGGCGGTCTGATGACCACGGAGCCCATCGTGCTGCGGCCCGACGCGACCGTCGCGGACGCGCTCGCCCGCATCCGCGAGCCCGACCTCTCCCCCGCGCACGCCGCGCAGATCTACGTCTGCCGCCCGCCCGAGGAGACGCCCACCGGCAAGTACCTGGGCACCGTGCACTTCCAGCGCCTGCTGCGCGACCCCCCGTACACCCTGGTCGGATCGATCCTGGACGACGATCTGCAGCCCCTGGAGCCGGACGCCGCGCTGCCCGTGGTCGCCGGGTTCTTCGCCACGTACGACATGGTGGCGGCGCCGGTGGTCGACGAGGCCGGGTCGCTGCTGGGCGCGGTGACGGTGGACGACGTGCTGGACCACATGCTGCCCGATGACTGGCGGGAGACCGAGTTCCATCTCGACGAGGAGGTGGTGCCCGATGGCGGCTGAGCGCGAAGGCGTGCGCGAGCGGCTTCCGGCGGGCGCCACGGCCGCCGGCCGGCCGCGCACGCCCCGGCTGGACCAGCCTCGGCCTCCGCGGCGCAGGCTCGTGCCCCAGTGGGACCCGGAGGCCTTCGGACGGCTCTCGGAGCGCACCGCGCGGTTCCTGGGCACCGGGCGGTTCATCGTCTGGATGACGTTCGTCATCATCCTGTGGGTGCTGTGGAACGTGTCCGCGCCGAAGGAGCTGCGCTTCGACGAGTACCCGTTCATCTTCCTGACCCTGATGCTGTCCCTCCAGGCCTCCTACGCGGCCCCGCTGATCCTCCTCGCGCAGAACAGGCAGGACGACCGCGACCGGGTCAACCTGGAGCAGGACCGCAAGCAGAACGAGCGGTCGATCGCGGACACCGAGTACCTGACGCGGGAGATCGCCGCCCTGCGGATCGGGCTCGGGGAGGTCGCCACCCGGGACTGGATCCGTTCCGAGCTCCAGGACATGGTCAAGGAGCTGGACGCGCACCGGAACGGGCACAAGGACCAGCACGGCTCATTCCCGGCGATGCGGGCGGAACGGCCGCCGGGACGTGACGCAGACGACCGCTGACGTCCTTACCGGCGGGTGTACCCGGCGCCGTACCATCGTCCTTATGGCTACGGAAGACGCGGTGCGCGAAGCACTGGCGACGGTGAACGACCCCGAGATCAACCGGCCCATCACCGAACTCGGCATGGTCAAATCGGTGGAGATCGGCGCGGACGGGGCGGTCGCGGTCACCGTGTACCTGACGGTCTCCGGCTGCCCCATGCGGGACACCATCACGCAGCGCGTGACGGACGCGGTCTCCCGGGTCGAGGGGGTCACCCGGGTCGACGTGACGCTGGACGTCATGAGTGACGAGCAGCGCAAGGAGCTGGCGAACGCGCTGCGCGGCGGCCAGACCGAGCGCGAGGTGCCCTTCGCCAAGCCGGGCAGCCTCACCCGGGTGTACGCGGTGGCGTCCGGCAAGGGCGGCGTCGGGAAGTCGTCGGTCACGGTGAACCTGGCGGCGGCCATGGCGGCCGACGGCCTGAAGGTCGGCGTCGTGGACGCCGACATCTACGGCCACTCGGTGCCGCGCATGCTGGGCGCCGACGGGCGTCCCACCCAGGTCGAGAACATGATCATGCCGCCGTCGGCGCACGGCGTGAAGGTCATCTCCATCGGCATGTTCACCCCGGGCAACGCGCCGGTCGTGTGGCGCGGCCCGATGCTGCACCGCGCGCTCCAGCAGTTCCTCGCGGACGTCTACTGGGGCGACCTGGACGTGCTGCTCCTCGACCTGCCGCCCGGCACGGGCGACATCGCGATCTCCGTGGCCCAGCTCGTGCCGAACGCCGAGATCCTGGTCGTCACCACGCCGCAGCAGGCGGCGGCCGAGGTGGCCGAGCGGGCGGGCTCCATCGCCGTGCAGACGCACCAGAAGATCGTCGGCGTGGTCGAGAACATGTCCGGGCTGCCCTGCCCGCACTGCGGCGAGATGGTCGACGTCTTCGGCACGGGCGGCGGACAGACGGTCGCCGAGGGCCTGACCCGCACCACCGGTGCGAACGTGCCGGTGCTCGGCGCCATCCCGATCGACGTCCGGCTGCGCGAGGGCGGCGACGAGGGCAAGCCCGTGGTGCTGTCCGACCCGGACTCCCCGGCCGGCTCGGCGCTCCGCTCCATCGCCGGCAAGCTGGGCGGGCGGCAGCGGGGCCTGTCGGGCATGTCCCTGGGGCTCACCCCGCGCAACAAGTTCTGAGGGTCCGCACGCCGAAGGGCGCCGTCCACGGGGACGGCGCCCTTCGGCACACCCGCTCAGTCCCGGTACGCGGCGATGTCCTTGACCACGGCGAAGCCGAGGCCGTAGGCACTCATGCCGCGGCCGTACGCGCCCACGTGCACGCCCGCCCGCGTGGAGCCGGCGAGCACCCAGCCGAACTCGGACTCCCGGTAGTGGAACGGCGTCGGAACCCCGTCCACGGGCAGGGACAGCGTCGACCAGTCCGCGCCCTCCAGGTCGTCGGCGAGGACCCAGGCCGTCTCCGTCTGCTGCTCCAGCCAGTCGTCGCGCAGGGAGTGGTCCATCTGGCCGGGCCAGGTGAAGGACAGCAGCCCCACACCGGCGAGCCAGGCGGCGGAGGAGACCGAGGTGGCCTCCAGCAGACCGGTGCCGTCGGCGCTGCGGCGGACCGGGTTGGCGGCCACGGTCACCACGACCGCGAACTTCTCCTTGGCGTCCTGGTCGGCCCCGGCCGCGTACTCGCTGCGCACCGAGGGCTCGTCGCCGTGCCCGACCGATCCGTGCTCGACGGATCCGTCGGCCGCCAGTCCGACCTGCATCAGCCAGCGCGGCCCCGTGAAGGCCTCGTCCAGGCCGTACCACGGGAAGGGCGCACGCAGGTAGCCGTCAACCGTACGCCGGGCGGCGGAGGGGACGTGTGGTCCGTCCTCCGCGGCCGGCGCCTGCGCGACTGCCGAACTCGTCGTCTCCATGTGCCCGGACGCCTCCTCGCTCTCGTCGGACCGGGCGGCCCGCCCCCCTACGGGCGTACTCGTCCGTTCCGCACAACAACTCGGCAGCATAACCACACCGCGGCCACGGGCCGGTGAAACCGCCCGGCAGATGGGCCGCCCCGACGTCCGTATCAGGCCGTACGGAGGCCGGGTGGAGTATGAAACGCGTCACGTACGGGGGGGCGTGAGCCCTCCGCGACCACGGCTCAGGTGGCGTCCGCGTCGAACGGAGGGCGGTTGTCGGCCGCCGGGATCTCCGGCTTCTTGGTCATGTCCACGCGGCCGCCGGAAGGGGGCGTGGCGGAGTCGCTGTCTCGGCCGTGGACGGCGTCCGCGACCTCGGCCATCTCCTTCTTCAGGTCGAAGCCGTTGCGGATCTCCTTCAGCCCCAGGTCGTCGTTGTCCATCTGCTTGCGGATGAACGTCTTGGGGTTGAGGTCCTCGAACTCGAAGTCCTTGAACTCCGGGCCGAGCTCCTGCCGGATGTCCTGCTTGGCGCTCTCCGAGAAGTCCCGGATCTTCCGGATCGTGCGGGTCACGTCCTGGATGACCTTGGGGAGCTTGTCGGGACCGAAGACGAGCACGGCGAGGACGATGAGCGTCACCAGCTCGAGCGGTCCTATGTCATTGAACACCTGAAGCTCCTCGCGATGCCTTCGGTCCTCGGCCCTCGGTGCCGGCCTGTGGTCTTCCGTGGTCCGGGCCGGCTCCACGGTACCCGGCCGTCCCGTACGACCGGTACCGTCCCGGGCGCCCGCGTCCCGCTCAGCCGCCGTCGGAGGAGCCCAGCACCAGCGACACCGTCCGCTCCTTCCCGTCCCGCTCCAGGGTGAGCTCCAGCCGGTCGCCGGGGCGCTGGGCGCGGGTCTTGACGATCAGTTCCTCACCGGAGTGGACGCGTCGGCCGTCGACCTCGGTGATGACGTCGCCGGCCTCGATCCCGGCCCGGTCGCCGGGGCCACCGGCGCTGACCGGCGGGCCGCCGTCGCTTCCCTCGGCGGCGACGCGGGCGCCGTCGCCGCCGTAGTCCATGTCGAGGGTGATGCCGATCACCGGGTGGCTCGCGCTCCCGGTGTTGATCAGCTCCTCGGCCACGCGCTTGCCCTGGTTGATCGGGATGGCGAAGCCGAGGCCTATGGAACCGGCCCGCCCGCCGTCCAGGTCGGCGCCGCCGTCGGCGGACCGGATGGCCGAGTTGATGCCGATCACCCGGGCCTTGGCGTCGAGCAGGGGGCCGCCGGAGTTGCCGGGGTTGATCGGCGCGTCGGTCTGCAGGGCGTCGACGTACGAGACGTCGCTGCCGTCACCCTTCTCGCCGCCCGCGGTGATGGGCCGCTCCCGGGCGCTGATGATGCCGGAGGTGACGGTGCCGGCCAGGTCGAAGGGGGCGCCGATGGCGACGACGGGGTCCCCGACGCGCACGTTGTCGGAGTTGCCGAGGGGCAGCGGGGCGAGCCCGCGGACGCCCTTCACCTTCACGACGGCGAGGTCGTAGCCGCTGTCCCGGCCGACGACGGTGGCCTGGGCGGTGTCACCGCTGTGGAAGGTGACGGTGATCTCGCCGTCGTCGCCTGCGGGCTCGACGACGTGGTTGTTGGTGAGGATGTGACCGCGCCCGTCGAGCACGAAGCCCGTGCCGGTGCCGGCCTTCCCGGCGCCGCTCACGTGCAGGGTGACGACGCTGGGCAGGGCCTGCGCGGCGATTCCGGCGACGCTGCCCGGGTCCGGCCCGGACGTCTCCTTGCCGGCCTGCGGCAGCTCCACGGTCCCCACACCGCCGTTGCGTTCCAGGTACGCGCCGACGATCCCGCCGATGCCGCCGGACACGAGGGCGAGCAGCAGCGCGCCCGTCACGAGCACCCGGCGGGTGCGCCCGCGCCGCACCTTGCCGTCCGCCACCTCGGGCCCGGCCTGCTGCAACGGGGCGGCCGTCGCGGCGGCCGCCCAGGGGTCATAGCGCCCCCAGGGGCCGGCGGGCGGGGTGTCCGTGGCGTCGGGGTGCGCCGTCCGGGCGGGGAGGGGCGGGGCGGCGGCCGTGACGGCGGGAGGTGCGACGCTCGCCATCCCGTGGGCGGGAGTGGCCGCCGGGTGCTGCACGGGCGGCGCGGGGGCCCAAGGGCCCGGTTCGCCGTAGGGCGGGGTGCTGTAGGGGTCGGGGTCGTGCAGGGGCCGCGGCTGCCCGCCACCGGGCCCGTGGGCCTCGCCCGGGGCGGCAGCCCCCGGCACGTCGACGCACTCGGCGCCCACCGGAGGCCCGGGGGTGTCCGTCCCCCGCGCCTCGCCGCCCTCACCGGCCGGAACACCGGACGCCGGGACAGAACCGGCGGGGGCACCGGACGCCGGGCCGGAGACGGCCGGGTGACCGGACGCCGCGTCACCGGACGCCGGGGCGGAGACGGCCGGGTCACCGGACGCCGAGGCGGAGACGGCCGGGTGACCGGACGCCGAGGCGGCGGACGCCGGGGCGGAGGCAGCCGGGTCACCGGACACCGAGGCGGAGGCAGCCGGGTCACCGGACACCGAGGCGGAGGCAGCCGGGTCACCGGACGCCGAGGCGGAGACGGCCGGGTGACCGGACGCCGGGCCGGAGGCAGCCGGGTCACCGGACGCCGAGGCGGAGGCAGCCGGGTCACCGGACACCGAGGCGGAGGCAGCCGGGTCACCGGACGCCGAGGCGGACGCCGGGACAGAAGCAGCCGGAGCAGCGGACGCGGGATCGACAGCCGCGCCGCCTGCCGGGGTCGAGGGGACAGCGGGAGACCCGCCGTCGGGAGTGCCGGACACCGCGCTCGCGACGGCGCCCGCACCACCCGGCACCGGAGGCACGGGATCGGCCGGGGCGCCGGGCAAGGCGGCAGCGACGGGGGTGCCGGGCGCGGGAGGGGCGTGATCGGCTGGGGTGCCGGACGCCGGGGCGGACCGGAACTCCGCGGGGGCGGCCGGGGCGGACTCGCCCGTCCGTCCGGCGGGAACAACGGGCGCCTGCGCCACGGGTGTCTCCGGCCCGGAGACCGTGGGCGGCGTGCTCCGCGTGCCGGGGATGTTCCCGGCGTTTCGGGGCCGGTCGAGTTCGTAGTCGCCCTCGTGCTCGCCGGTGGTGGCGGGTGCACTGGCCGGGCGGGCCAGTTCGAAGTCCCCGTCGGGTACCTCCGGACGCACGGTCGGCTCCTCCCCCGGTGGGCCCGGCTTCCCCTTGTTCATGCTCTCCCCACGGCTGGACACTGGCTCGGTGCCCCGCGGCATCTGCCCGGGCGCGCCGCCTGGAATCTAATCAGGTTCGCGCGCCCTTGCGCAGTGAACGGGTCAGCGGGCCGTGCCGGTGGGCGTGGGGGTGACGAGACCGGGGGCGCTCAGTCCGGCGGACGCGGCCCAGGCGGTGAGGGCGAGCGGCGGGGCGGATTCCAGCGGGCGTATCAGCGGGGACACCGCCGCGGCACCCCCCTCGGCGGGCGGGGGAACGCCGGGCAGCAGCGGCGCGGAGACGGCCGTCGGCGCGACGGAGGCGTCGCCCCGCGTACTCTGGCCCGTCATCTGTCCCAGCAGCGGCCCGGCGCCACGGCGCCGGGACTCGGGCGCCGTGGCAAGGCCCGTGCCCTGGGTGCGTACGGGCGTGACATTGCTGCCCTTGGCCGAGCCGCGGACCTCCGGGTCGGCGGGCCCGGTCGCGGTGACTCCGCCCAGGGCGATCGCGGCGAGCGACACCGCTCCGGCGGCGACGAACGCGAACCGCAGTCCGCGTGAGGCCGGCCGGTCGGTGTCGTGACGGCTGACGTCGTGGATGCCGAAGTCCCGGCCGTGCACGGCGGCCGCAGGGGCCGCGCCGTGCCGCCGGACGGGTGTGTACGCGAACTCGAAGCGCTCGCCGCGCCTGCTCGCGAAGACCCCGGAGGAGCCGAACCGCCCGGACGGGCCGCCCGGCAGTCCTCCCCCGCCCAGCGGTGAGCCGTCGCCGAGACCGCCCCCGGCCGGCAGCCCCTGCAGGCGGGCCAGGAAACTCTCGGACGGCGGCGGCGGGGCCGCCTCCGCGAAGACGTTCTTCAGCCGGCGCTGCGCGTCCACCTCCGCCCTGCACTTCGCGCAGGTGGCGACGTGCGCCAGTACGCGCTCACGCGCGTCATGACCGAGCTCCCCGTCCACCAGGGCGGAGAGTCGGTCTCCCAGGTGCTGCTCTGCGAGGTGTCCCTCGGAGGCCATCGGCTGTGAACCGCTCACGCGCTCGCGCCCCCTCCTCCCAGAGCGGGGACACGCGGCAGGAAGGAGCGGCGGTCCGCGCGCGCCTGGGGCGAACGGTGCGCGAGGGCCTTGCGCAGCTGGGAACGACCGCGGTGGATCCGGGAACGGACGGTGCCGAGCTTGACGCCCAGGGTGGCCGCGATCTCCTCGTAGGACAGCCCTTCGATGTCGCACAGGACGACGGCGGCGCGGAACTCGGGGGCGAGGGTGTCGAGCGCCTGCTGGACGTCCGCGTCGAAGTGGGCGTCGTGGAAGACCTGCTGCGGCGTGGGCTCCTTGCTGGCCAGCCGCTCGGCCGCGTCGTCGCCGAGGGCGTCGAAGCGGATCCGCTGCTTGCGGCGGACCATGTCCAGGAAGAGGTTGGTGGTGATGCGGTGCAGCCAGCCCTCGAAGGTGCCGGGCGTGTACGTCGACAGCGAGCGGAAGACGCGGACGAAGACCTCCTGCGTGAGGTCCTCGGCGTCGTGCTGGTTGCCGGTGAGGCGGTAGGCGAGCCGGTAGACCCGGCCGCTGTGCATGCTGACGATCTCCTCCCAGGTGGGCGGAGTCCACGCCTGCCCGTCCGCGTCGCTGGAGAAGGTCGCGGTCTGGGCCGGGTCGCCGGCGCGGTGGTGGTCAGCAGCGGTGTCGTTCACAGATTTCGGCCTGCCCGCCGACGCGAGGAAGCGCCGCAGCACTCCTGCGCGATCCACAGGCGCAGCCGCACCTCCCCTATCGGCTCTGGTGGTGTCCAGTGGAGCCCCTACCATAGCCACCTCGCCCGTTAGCTCCGGATAAGCGGTTTTACGAGAATTTGAGCTGTGCTGCCACGGCTCGTACGACTGCGTCAGCACTTGCTCGGCGTCCTCGTCCACTGCCTGCCCCCCCGTCACGGCGCACGCCACTTGCTCACCCCTTCAAACGACCGGTCCCATCTGCGGGTTCCCGACGCCAACGGATACAGTCACGCCCAGGCAACCACGGGGACGGGAGAGGGTCATTACCGCCAACCGGCAGACGAGCTGGGCGTTCGCCGACGCCTATGTCGCCGAGGACGAGGCGCTGCACTGGGCCCGGGACCGGGCCAGTGACGCAGGGCTGCGCTCGGTGTCGCCCGGCACGGGCGCGGCCTTGCGGTTGCTGGCCGCCAGCGTGGACGCCAAGGCGGTCGCGGAGATCGGCACCGGCTGCGGGGTCTCCGGCATCCATCTGCTGCACGGGATGCGGCCGGACGGGGTGCTCACCACGGTCGACCAGGAGCCGGAGCACCAGCAGTCCGCCCGTCAGGCGTTCCGCGACGCCGGTTTCGCGGGCAACCGGGCCCGCTTCATCCCGGGCCGCGCGCTGGACGTGCTGCCGCGCCTCGCGGACGCCGGTTACGACCTCGTCTTCTGCGACGGCGACCGGCAGGAATACCAGGACTACCTCGCTGAATCGTTGCGCCTGCTGCGGCCCGGAGGTCTCGTCGCCTTCGAAGGGGTGTTCGCGAACGGGCGCACCGTGGACTCCGGTCCGCAGCCCTCGGAGGTGCTGCGGCTGCGGGAGCTGGTGCGGACCGTGCGCGAGAGCCAGGATCTGGTGTCGTCGCTGCTGCCGGTCGGGGACGGGCTCCTCTGCGCCGTGAAGCGCTGAAACGGCGCGCCGTCGGGCGGTGACCGGCCGAGACCCGCCGCGCCCCTCTCCCGCACGCAAACAGCCGCCCCGGCACCGCGTGCGGCGCCGGGGCGGCTGAAAGGGTATGGTCGCTTGCGCGTCAGCCGACGACCTTCTTCAGCGCGTCACCGAGGGCGTCGGCCTCGTCCGGGGTCAGCTCGACGACGAGCCGACCGCCGCCTTCGAGCGGAACGCGCATGACGATGCCCCGCCCCTCCTTGGTCACCTCGAGCGGGCCATCACCCGTCCGCGGCTTCATGGCCGCCATGCTCGTTCCCCTTCCTGAAACCCAGCTCAACCGTCCAGCCGACAGCCCCAGTAGGGCACCTGCGGTCCTTGAAGCAGGACACACGCCACCGGCATCGAACACATTGCTTCCAGGCCATTATCCCGCATCGCAGGACCCGATGACCAACATCGGTTGGCATCGCTTGGGCAACGCGCCCGAGCAAAACCACTCAATTCGGCGATGTGGCTGCGATACTTCGCCGTCGCGCACTCGCCCGTGCGCCGGAATCGGACACGCATTGTTTGACGCAGGTCACACGCGGGCCGTGCTCCGGAGCCGGTGATCTCCGTCATGCTGTCCTGCAGACAGGGGCGTACCCACCGGTACGCCCCGATCCGCGACACGGAGGGATACGCCATGGCCGACACCGTGCTCTACGAGGTGAGCGACGGACTCGCGACGATCACGCTGAACCGCCCGGAGGCGATGAACGCGCTGAACGTCGCGGCGAAGGTCGCCCTCCGGGACGCGGTACGGGCCGCCGCGGGCGACGACGCCGTACGGGCCGTGCTGCTGACGGCCGCCGGTGACCGGGCGTTCTGCGTCGGGCAGGACCTCAAGGAGCACATCGGGCTGCTCGCCGCCGACCGGGAGAACGGCACGGGGCAGACGATGAGCACGGTGCGCGAGCACTACAACCCGATCGTGAAGGCGATCGCCGGGGCCGCGAAGCCGGTGGTCGCGGCGGTCAACGGGGTCGCGGCGGGCGCCGGGTTCGGTTTCGCGCTGGCCGCGGACTACCGGATCGTCGCGGACACGGCGGCGTTCAACACGTCGTTCGCCGGGGTGGCGCTGACCGCGGACTCCGGGATCTCGTGGACGCTGCCCCGGGTGATCGGCCCCGGGCGCGCCACCGACCTGCTGCTCTTCCCGCGCAGCGTCTCCGCCCAGGAGGCATACGAGCTGGGCATCGCGAACCGGCTGGTGCCGGCGGCGGAGCTGCGCGCGGAGGCGGAGAAGGTGGCCCGCGCTCTGGCCGAGGGGCCGACGGTGGCGTACGCGGCGCTGAAGGAGTCCGTCGCGTACGGGCTGAGCCACTCGCTGGCGGAGGCGCTGGACAAGGAGGACGAGCTGCAGACCCGGGCGGGCTCCTCCGAGGACCACGCGATCGCGGTGCGGGCGTTCGTGAACAAGGAGAAGCCGACGTACCTGGGCCGCTGAGCCCCGGCCGGACGGGTGGACGTGCGGGCGGGGCGGGCGGCTCAGCCGCGTCTCGCCACGCACGTCCGGAGGTGGTCGTTCACCAGGCCGCAGGCCTGCATCAGGGCGTACGCCGTGGTGGGGCCGACGAAGCGCAGGCCCCGCTTCTTCAGTGCCTTGGACAGGGCCGTCGACTCGGGGGTCACCGCGGGGACGTCGGCGAGGGTCTTCGGCGCCGGGCGGCCGGCCGGGTCGGGGGCGTGGGACCAGATGAGGGCGTCCAGGTCGCCGGGCGCCCACCCGGCCAGCACGCGCGCGTTGGCCAGCGTCGCGTCGATCTTGGCGCGGTTGCGGATGATGCCGGGGTCGGCCAGCAGGCGCTCGCGGTCGGTGCCGGTGAACTCCGCGACCGTGGCGATCTCGAAGCCGGCGAAGGCGGCGCGGAAGCCGGGGCGGCGCCGCAGGATGGTGATCCAGGACAGGCCGGACTGGAACGCCTCCAGGCTCAGGCGCTCGAAGAGGGCGTCGTCGCCGTGGACCGTGCGGCCCCACTCCTCGTCGTGGTAGGTCACGTAGTCCGGGGTGGACAGGGCCCAGGGGCAGCGCGGGAGGCCGTCCTGACCGGCCGGGGCGTCCGCTTCACGGCTCACGGCTGCTCGTCCTCCCGGGGCCGGGCGGGCTTGTCCATGGAGAGGTGCGCGGCGGCGGCACGGGCGCCGGCCAGCGCGGACTCCAGGTCGGCGATCCGGGCGTCGCGCTCGGCGAGTTCGGCGCCGAGCCGGCCGAGGGCGTCGTCCACGTCCGCCATCCGGTAGCCGCGGGCGGCGAGCGGGAAGCGCAGGCCGTCCACGTCCGCCCGGCTGACCGGGCGGTCCGGCGGGAGGGAGTCCACCAGGCGCTCGGGGGCGGCGTCGGGCAGTGGGCCGTCGTCGCCGCCGCCCACCACGGCGAGGGTCACCGCGGCCACCACGACGGCGAGCGCGACGACCAGGAACAGGAACATAACCATCGCCGGGGCCCCCACGGTCGGATGAGTCGGAGTCGGATGTGTGGCTCCGATCGTGCCATGCGAGTCTGACAGTCGGGGCCGCCGGGCGGACGCGGGCGGCCCGGGACGGACGTACGAGGAGAGGTCGCAGGGGATGCTCAGGCTGGGCCAGCGGGAATTCGCACCGCACGAGCGGGTGATCATGGCGATCGTGAACCGGACCCCGGACTCCTTCTACGACCAGGGCGCCACGTTCCGCGACGAGCCCGCGCTCACGCGCGTGGAGCAGGCCGTGGCCGAGGGTGCCGCGATCATCGACATCGGCGGGGTGAAGGCCGGACCGGGCGAGGAGGTCACGGCCGAGGAGGAGGTACGGCGGACGGTCGGCTTCGTCGCCGAGGTGCGGCGGCGCTTCCCCGACGTCGTGATCAGCGTCGACACCTGGCGGCACGAGGTCGGGGAGGCCGTGTGCGAGGCGGGCGCGGACGTGCTGAACGACGCGTGGGGCGGGGTCGACCCGCGGCTCGCGGAGGTCGCCGCACGGTACGGCGCGGGGCTGGTGTGCACCCACGCGGGCGGCGCGGAGCCGCGGACGCGGCCGCACCGGGCGCAGTACGACGACGTCGTGGCCGACATCCTGGACGTGACCGTGGGCCTGGCGGAGCGGGCGGTTTCCCTGGGGGTGCCGCGGGAGTCGGTGATGATCGATCCGGGGCACGACTTCGGGAAGAACACGCGGCACAGCCTGGAGGCGACGCGGCGGCTGGGCGAGATGGTCGCCACGGGGTGGCCCGTGCTGGTGTCGCTGTCGAACAAGGACTTCGTCGGGGAGACCCTGGACCGCCCGGTCAAGGAGCGGGTGGTGGGGACGCTGGCGACGACCGCGGTGTCCGCCTGGCTGGGCGCGCAGGTGTACCGGGTGCACGAGGTGGCGGAGACCCGGCAGGTGCTGGACATGGTGTCGTCCATCGCCGGTGAGCGGGCGCCGGCGGTGGCCCGGAGGGGGCTGGCGTAACGGGAGGAGGCGTGGGGGGCGGACGTGGGGACCGTCCTCGCCCCGCCGCCCCCGGAGACACCCCTAGCGGCCCGCCTCCTTCGAGACCAGGGCCACCGCCTCGTCCACGTCGTCCGTGACGTGGAACAGGAGCAGGTCCTTCTCCGCCGCCTTGCCCTGGGCGATGACCGTGTGGCGCAGCCAGTCGACCAGGCCGCCCCAGTAGTCCGTGCCGAACAGGACGATGGGGAACTGGGTGACCTTCTGGGTCTGGACGAGGGTCAGGGCCTCGAACAGTTCGTCCAGGGTGCCGAGGCCGCCCGGCAGGACCACGAAGCCCTGGGCGTACTTCACGAACATCATCTTGCGGACGAAGAAGTAGCGGAAGTTCAGGCCGATGTCGACGTAGGGGTTCAGCCCCTGTTCGAAGGGCAGCTCGATGCCGAGGCCGATCGACATGCCGTCCGCCTCGAGCGCCCCCTTGTTGGCGGCCTCCATGGCGCCCGGGCCGCCGCCGGTGATCACGGCGAAGCCCGCCTGGACCAGGCCCCGGCCGAGCCGGACCCCGGCCTCGTACTCCGGGGAGCCGACGGGTGTGCGCGCCGAGCCGAAGACGCTGATGGCGGCCGGGAGTTCGGCGAGCGCGCCGAAGCCCTCGATGAACTCCGACTGGATGCGCAGCACCCGCCAGGGGTCGGTGTGCACCCAGTCGGAGGGAGCCCGTTCGTCCAGCAGCCGCTGGTCGCTGGTGCTGGCCTGCACCTGGCCCCGCCGGCGGAGGACCGGCCCCTGACGCTTCTCCTCCGGCGGCCGCCGCTTCCCCTCCGGGTTGCCCGTAGCCATGTGCGCTCCCTCCGTGTGCCAGGTCGTACCGCCTCAGCGTAGATCTACGCGGGTTACGTGCGGGGGACGTCAGCATGTCCACGGGAGCGCGTTCCAAACGCCCTCGCGGCGTGGTGGTGTCAGGCCGTCAGCCAGGACCGCAGCCGCTCCTCCCCCGCGAGGATCTTCGCGGTGTCCACGCGCTCGTCCCGCTTGTGTGCCAAGTGGGGGTTGCCGGGGCCGTAGTTGACCGCCGGGACGCCCAGCGAGGAGAAGCGGGAGACGTCCGTCCAGCCGTACTTGGGCTGCGGGGTGCCGCTCACCGCCTCGATGAAGGCCGCCGCGGCCGGATGGGACAGGCCGGGGAGCGCGGCGCCGCTGTGGTCGTCGACGACGAACTCCGTCACCCCGCAGTCCGCGAAGACCTCGCGGACGTGGGCCAGTGCCTCCTCCTCGGTGCGGTCCGGGGCGTAGCGGAAGTTCACGGTGACGACGCACTCGTCGGGGATGACGTTGCCGGCCACTCCCCCGGAGATGCCGACCGCGTTCAGCCCCTCGCGGTACTCCAGGCCGTCAATGACCGGGTAGCGGGGCTCGTACGCGGCCAGGCGGGCGAGGATCGGGGCGGCGGCGTGGATCGCGTTGGAGCCCATCCAGCTCCGCGCGGAGTGGGCGCGTTCGCCGCTGGTCCTCAGCAGCACCCGCAGTGTGCCCTGGCAGCCGCCCTCCACCTGGCCGTCGGAGGGTTCCAGCAGCACCGCGAAGTCTCCCTCCAGCCATTCGGGGTGCGCCTCGGACACGTGCTTCAGGCCGTTGAGGTCGGCGGCGACCTCCTCGTTGTCGTAGAAGACGAACGTGAGGTCGCGGTTCGGGGCCGGGACCGTGGCCGCGATCCGCAGCTGGACGGCCACGCCCGCCTTCATGTCGCAGGTGCCGCAGCCCCACAGCGTGCCGTCGGCGTCGAGCCGGGAGGGGACGTTGTCCGCGATCGGGACCGTGTCGATGTGACCGGCGAGGACCACCCTCTCCGGGCGCCCCAGCCGCGTACGGGCCACGACGTTGTTGCCGTACCGGTCGACCGTGAGGTGCGGCAGGGCGCGCAGCGCGGTCTCGATCGCGTCCGCGAGCGGCTTCTCGGTGCCGCTGACGGAGGGGAAGTCGACGAGCTGCGCGGTCAGGCGCGCGGCGTCCAGCGTGAGGTCAAGCGGGGTGTCGGCCATGCCGACGACCCTAACGCCCCGGCCCCGGCCCACTGTCCGCACCCGGCCCACAAGGAACCGTACTCTCCAGTACCTTGTACGCGTGCCAGAGCCGTCCCTTCCTTCCCAGCGCACGCGTCGCGGCCGTCTGATCCGCTGGAGCGCGGGTCTTGTGGTGCTGTCCGCGGTCGCCGGATACGTCGTCGTGCAGTACGACACCGGGGGCACCGGTGGTCCGGGCTGCAAGGTCGTCTCCGGCAAGGACGACGGTGCGACGTACGAGTTCACGCCGGAGCAGGCGGTGAACGCGGCGACGATCACCGCCGTGGGCACGGCACGCGAGCTGCCCGAGCGGGCCGTGACGATCGCGCTGGCGACCGCGCTGCAGGAGTCGGCGCTGCGCAACATCGACTACGGCGACCGCGACTCCCTGGGGCTGTTCCAGCAGCGTCCCTCGCAGGGCTGGGGCACGCCGGAGGAGATCATGGACCCGGCGTACGCGGCGGGGAAGTTCTACGAGCACCTGGAGGAGGTGCCGGGCTACACCCGGCTGCCGCTCACGGTCGCCGCGCAGCGGGTGCAGCGCAGCGGCTTCCCCCAGGCGTACGCCAAGCACGAACCGGACGCCACGCTGCTGGCCGCCGCGCTCACCGGGCGTTCGGCGGCCACGCTGACCTGCGAGGGCCGTCCCGCGGCGACCCGGGCGTCGGGCGCGGACGCGGTACGGTCCGCGCTGGCCCGGGACTTCGGGCGGGACACGCTGGAGCCGGCCGGAGCGGAGGTGGACGGCCCGGCGTCGCCGCCGGCCGCGGACGTCGCCGGCACCGGTGCTTCCGACGGGCGGACGGTGACGGTGCCGGTCGCCCCCGGGGCCGGCGCCGGGCGGAGTGCCGGGGCGCGGGGCTGGCAGCTGGCCCACTGGGCCGTGGCCAACGCCTCCGAGCTGCACATAGAGCATGTGGCGTACGCGGGGCGGGAGTGGACCGCCGGGAACACCGACAGCCAGTGGCGGCCGTCCGACGGCAAGGGGTCCGCGGACACGGGCGACGGCGGCGCGGGAGCGGTCCGGATCACCACCGCTCAGTAGTACGGGGGCTCACCCGCAGGCGTTGTACGCGGCCGATAATGCGACGCATTGCCAACTCTTTACGTCGTCACGCCGCAACCTTCCCGGCGGTCGAGCGGTAGTCACTGCGTCCGAGCCCGGCGGTCGACAGCCAGTGGATCGCTCTCCGGGCGGCCGGACACCTCATCGTTCTCTGCCGTCGAAGGAGCACCATGTCCCTCCCCCTGACCCGTCGGATCGCCCGTGCCGCGCTGCTCGTCGCTGCGGGAGCGGCCGCCGGGGTCGGTGCGGCCGGTTCCGCGAGCGCGGCTCCGGAGCTGCCCGCCGCCCCGAACCTCGGAGTGAGCGCCCTGGACGGCGCGACCGGCGGTGCCGTGGACAACGTGGCGAAGGGTGTCGGCAAGACCACGCCCGACGCGGGCCAGGTGGCGCCGGCCGCGGGCACGACCGTGAAGAAGGCCGTGCCGGTGGTGAAGGAGCTGCCGACGGACTCGCTGGCGAAGGGCGGCGTGGCGGGGAAGAACCTGCCGGTCAAGGGGCTGCCGCTCGGCTGAGGCCCGGCCTGCGGCCGGCTGTACGGCGACGGGGTCCGGGGTGTTTCCCCGGGCCCCGTCGTGGTGGTCCGGGTCAGGTGGTCAGGCGGGTCACCGCTGCCCGGACCCGGTCGTCCGTCGCCGTCAGGGCCACGCGGACGAAGTGGTGACCCGCCGGGCCGTAGAAGTCGCCGGGGGCCACCAGGATGCCCCGGTCGGCGAGGTGGGCGACCGTGGTCCAGCAGGACTCGTCCCGCGTGGCCCACAGGTAGAGGCTCGCCTCACTGTGCTCGATGCGGAAGCCGTGGGCGAGCAGCGCGTCGCGCAGGGCCGTGCGGCGGGCCGCGTACCGCTCCCGCTGGACGCGGACGTGCTCGTCGTCGCCCAGGGCCGCCACCACGGCCGCCTGCGTCGGCGCGGGGGTCATCATCCCGCCGTGCTTGCGGATCTCCAGCAGCGGGCCGAGGACCGCCGGGTCACCGGCCAGGAAGGCGGCGCGGTAGCCGGCGAGGTTGGACCGCTTGGACAGGGAGTGGACCGAGACGATGCCGTCGTAGGACCCGCCGTTGACATCGGGGTGCAGCACGGAGACCGGGTCGGCCTCCCAGCCGAGCTCGATGTAGCACTCGTCGGAGAGGACGAGGACGCCGTGCTCGCGGGCCCAGGCCACGATCCGGGCGAGTTCCGCCGTGGAGAGCACCCGGCCCGTCGGGTTGGACGGCGAGTTCAGCCAGAGCAGCTTCAGGCCCGCCGGGTCCAGCTCGGTCGGGTCGTCGTAGGCCTCGTACCCGGCGCGGGCGAGACGGGCGCCGACCTCGTACGTCGGGTAGGCCAGGCGTGGGAAGGCGACCTTGTCGCCGGGGCCGAGCCCGAGCTGGGTGGGCAGCCAGGCGACCAGTTCCTTGGAACCGACGACCGGCAGGACGTGCCGGTGGGTGACCTCGCGGGCGCCCAGCCGGCGCTCCACCCAGCGGGTGATCGCGTCGCGCAGTTCCGGCGTGCCCCAGACCGTGGGATAGCCCGGCGAGTCCGCCGCGGCGATCAGGGCCTTCTGGACCGGCTCGGGCACCGGGTCGACGGGCGTGCCGACCGAGAGGTCGACGATGCCGTCGGGGTGCGCGGCGGCCGTCTTCTTGTACGGCTCCAGCTTGTCCCAGGGGAAGGTGGGCAACCGGTCGGAGACTGCGGACACGGGCAGTGGCTCACTTTCTGGTACGGCGAACGCCTCGGCCCCGCACGGCGACCGGGACGACCGGGCCGTGCGGGACCAGGGCGGCACGTCGGTGCGGGGCCGCTCGCGGCAGCGGCTACGCCTGCGGCGGCAGCGCGGCGATGAACGGGTGGTCCCGCTCGATCAGGCCCAGCTTGCTGGCGCCGCCGGGCGAGCCGAGCTCGTCGAAGAACTCGACGTTCGCCTTGTAGTAGTCCTTCCACTCCTCGGGAGTGTCGTCCTCGTAGAAGATGGCCTCGACCGGGCAGACCGGTTCACAGGCGCCGCAGTCGACGCATTCGTCCGGGTGGATGTACAAGGACCGCTGGCCCTCGTAGATGCAGTCGACCGGGCACTCCTCGATGCACGCCTTGTCCTTCACGTCGACACAAGGCTGCGCGATGACGTAGGTCACGCTGTCGTTCCTCCTCGATTGGGCGCTGGCGGGCCTCCTCAGGCTCCGCCGCCTGGCGCGCGGGAGCGCGGCGTCGTCGATGCCCGCCCCTAGTATCTCCGTTCCTGGGCATGATCCGAACAGGAGGGGTGAACTGACCTGTGGAAATCTCTGCCGCCGGGCGCCTCGAGGTCCGCATCACCACTGCTGACGTGGGAAAACGGGTCTCCGTACGGAGCTTGATCGAACATGGTCCATCGGGTGAGAAGTTCACCGACACGGTCGGCGTTCTCACATCATGGGACAACGGTGTGCTGCGGATCACAAGGAAGAGCGGGGAGAGTGTCCGCGTGGCGGAGACCTCGCTGGTCGCGGGCAAGGTCGTTCCGTCCGCTCCGGCGCGTCGCCGGGGTCCGGCCGCCTCGTACGAGGAGCTGGCGCGGGTCTCCGCGCGGGCGTGGCGACCCGTGGAGAGCGAGCGGCTCGGCGCGTGGGAGCTGCGGGCCGCGGACGGTTTCACCCGGCGGGCCAACTCCGTGCTTCCGCTCGGTGACCCGGGCGTGCCGCTCGACGAGGCGCTGGCGGCCGTGCGCGGCTGGTACGCGGCCCGGGGGCTGCCCGCCTACGTCCAGACCGCGACCGGCGCCGAAGGGACGCAGGAACGGCTCTGCGCGGAGCTGGAACGGCACGGCTGGGTACGGGAGGTGACCGCCGAGCTGTGGGTGGCCCCGCTGGCGCCCGTCGCCGACCTGGGCGGGGAACCGTCCGGAGTCGTGCTCTCGCGGGAGGCCGGTGACGCGTGGCTGACCCGGTACCGGCGCAAGGGCGTGAGCGAGGTGGCCCTGAGGGTCCTGAATTCCGGGCCGTCGGTGTGGTTCGCCACGGTGCCGGACGGCCCCGGCGCGCCGGCCGCCATCGGGCGGTGCGTCGTGGACGGGCGGTGGGCCGGCTTCGCGGCGGTCGAGGTGGACCCGGCGCGGCGGCGGCGCGGGCTGGCGACCGCCGTGATGGCCGCGCTGGCGCGGCGTGCGCTGGACGAGGGAGCCTCGGCGGCCTGGCTCCAGGTGGAGGACGACAACGCGGGCGCGCGGGAGCTGTACGGCCGTATGGGCTTCGCCGCGCACCACGCGTACCACCACCACCGCGCTCCGCAATCGTCGGCTCCGGCAGGTGACGGCGCGCTGTGAGCGGGCACGAACCGGGTATGCGTTCCCCCTGTCCCCCGCCGCCCGGGCGTTCCGCGGAACTGCGCCGACGGTTCGCCGAGGAGGCCCGCTGCGAGCGGCCCGACCTGTCCACGCTGTGCCTGCTGGTGGGCGCGGAGGCGGACGGCACGCTGGACGAGGCGGGCATGGACGCCGCGCAGGTGGAGCTGGACCGGCTGGCGGGCGAGCTGCCCCACCGGCCCGGCTCGCCGCGCGCGTGGGCGCTGGCGCTGCGGGACCTGCTGGGTGAGCGGTACGGCTTCCACGGCGTTCCGGACGACTACCGGCGGCTGGGGTCCTCGCTGCTGCACGAGGTGCTGCGGCGGCGGCGCGGGCTGCCGATCCTGCTGTCGGTGGTGTGGATCGAGGTGGCGCGGCGGGCGGGGGCGCCGGTGTACGGGGTGGCGCTGCCGGGGCATTTCGTCGTCGGGTTCGGGGAGCCGGGTACTGGCCTGGACACGGGTGCGGAGCAGGTACTGGTCGATCCGTTCGACGGGGGGCGGGTGCTGAGCGGGGCCGACGCCGAGCTGCTGGTCGCGGGGGCGACGGGGGCGCCGCTGGACGCGTCGATGCTGACGCC
Source organism: Streptomyces toyocaensis (assembly GCF_000725125.1). Lineage (GTDB taxonomy): Bacteria > Actinomycetota > Actinomycetes > Streptomycetales > Streptomycetaceae > Streptomyces > Streptomyces toyocaensis. The sequence goes on along the minus strand of NZ_JFCB01000030.1, from coordinate 59,524 downwards.
GGCGGGGGTGCTGGACGTCGTCCTGCGCATCCTGAACAACGTCCGGGCGTGGTCGGCGGCCCGGCCGGAGCGGTCGGACGTGGGGTTGTGGGCGGTGGAGCTGTCGCTGCTGTTCCCGTCCCACGCGGCGCGGCTGCGGTACGAACGGGCGCGGCTGCTGGTGCAGCGGGGGGAGTTCTCGGCGGGGGCGAGGGAGCTGGAGGCGTACGCGGAGGTGGTCTCGGCGGTGGACGAGGCGGCCGGGGAGCGGGTGCGGGGGGAGGCTCTCGCCGCACGGGCGATGCTGAACTGAACGCCTCCCGCTCGACGGGAGAGCGGCGCCGCACGGGTCCCTTCCGGGCTCGTGCGGCGCCGCTCCCGTAAGGGGCCGGCGGTGTCGTCAGCTGGGGTTCGTCTCGATCACGGCGACGCGCTCGGTCCTGCTCATCAGCGCCTGGCGGAGGGCACCGTAGACGTCCTGGGGGGTGACGGCCGTCTTCTTTCCGTTGCCCCGGGTGATGAGCACACCGTCGAACGTCTGGCCGTACAGCTCCTTGAGGGAGTTCAGGTCGGGCTTGTCGACCAGCTTGCCGCCCACGGCCGTGACGCGGAGGAACTTCCAGAGCGACTTCTCGGGGCTCATCTGGATCGAGCGCGCCGGATCGGTCTGCACGGTCACGATGCCCGACATCGCCGGCTCGGCGTACTCCTTCATCATCCGGTCGACCTCGGCCTTGGAGACCTTCGGCTGCCGGTCCGTCGTCGGGACGTTCACCGCGGCGGAGGCGCCGGTCTCGACCTGGGTGCGGTAGGCCTCCGTCACCACGTCGGCCGCCCTGGCGACGTCGATGCCCTGGCCCGCCTTGGGGTAGACGGGGACGGCCTTGCCGGACTCGAACCTGATCGAGCCCTCGGTCACCGAGCCGGAGCCGCCGGCGCTCTCCAGGGCGACCTGGAGCTTCTCCTCGTCGACGGGCATGACCGGGGCGACGACGCGCTGCTGGCCGAAGAGGGAACCGATCACGTTGACCGGGTTGTAGTCGCTCGTGGCGGCCGCGCCCACGGTGGCGTCGGCGTCGATCTGCAGGCCCGCCTTGTCCGGCTGCAGGTCCACGGTCTTGCCGTCGACCGACAGTTTCAGCGGCTTGTTCAGCCGGTCGCCGAGGGCGGCGTCCAGCTTCTTCACGGCGTCGTCCCGCGTGCCGCCGCCGATGTCGACGCCCAGCACGGTGGTGCCCTTGGGCACGTCGGAGCTGTTCATCAGCAGACCGGCACCGTAGGCGACACCGGCCAGGAGGAGGACACCGCCGCCGAGCAGGACGAGCTTGTTGCGGCCCTTCTTCTTCGGCGCCTTCGAGGAACTCGCCGGGGGCGGCGAGACCGGCTCGGGCAGCTTGGGGGGCGTGTGCGGCACGCGGCCGCCGGGCCCGCTGCCGGGCGCGTCGAACGCGGCGCCCGGCGGGACCACGGGGATGCCGCTGGTCACGGTGTGCCCGGAGACGTTGTCGTGGCGGGGGCCGTAGCCCGGGGTGCCCGGTTCGGCGGGCTTCTGGGGCGTGAGGATCGCGGTGTCGTCGCTGAGGCCCCCGCCGGGGACGCCCTGGGCGCCGGGACGGTTCTGCCGCGCGCCGACGGGGCCGGGGCCACCGGGGGTGCCGGGGCCGCCGGGCCGTCCCGGGCCCCGGCCCGGGACGGCAGGACCGGCGACGGGCGGCGGGTTCAGCGGGCCGTCGCCGGTGACCGGACCGCCGGTGGGGCCGGTGGGACCTGCGGGGCCCTGCGGGCCGCCGGGCCGGTCCTGGCCGCCGAACCCGGGCCGGCCGCCCTGGACGGGTGAGCCGCCCGGGCCCTGCCGGCCGGGGGACCCGCCCGGCGCGTCCTCCGTGAAGAACGGCAGGTCGTCGCGGCTGGGTTCGCCCCCGCGGTTCGCACCCGGCCGGGTGCCGCTGCCCGCCGGACCGCCGGCCAGCGCCTCGGTCACGTCGAAGGAGCCGGTGCCGCCGCCGTGCCCGGGGGCCACGGGGCCGCCGGTCGCGCCGGTGAGTCCGGAACCCGTCGTCCCGCCGGGACGGGGGCCGCCGGGGGCGCCCATGGAGCCGACCACGCCACCCGGACGTGCGGCGCCGGGCCGCGCGCCACCGGGCGCACCGGCCACCTTCGGCGCACCGGCACCCTTCGGCGTCCCGGGACCCGCCGGGGCACCACTGCCGGCGCCGGTACCCGAACCGCTCGGCGTGCCCGTCCCGTTGGCAGTGGCGCCGCCCGGACCGCTCTTGCCCGCACCGGACTTGCGCGGCGCGAACCAGTCACTGGCCGGCTTGTCCTCGTCCGCCGGGCCGGCGGACCGGTCGGGCCGGGCGGGAGGCTCGGCCGGGTCGGGGGACGGGGCCGGGGCCAGGGCCGGGGCCGGCGCCTCCGCGTCGGTGCGCCCCTTGGTCTCCGCGTCCTTGACGGGCTTGCGCACGACGACCGGCGGAATGGGCCGCGATCCGGGGATGTTGATCCGGATCCGGGTCGTCAGCGTGGTCTCGGTCTTGCGTTCCTCCGGTCGCGCGGCCGAACGGCCCGCGCCCGTACCCTCGTCCGGAATCGCCGGAATCCCGTAGGGCGGGGTGCCCGACGGATAGGCGGCTCCGCCGTGCCCGTTGGGCCCGGAGGACGGAGTGTCAGTTTCACGACTCAAGGCAGGTTCTCCCGGTTGGCTCCGCCGCCCGTCACGACCTCACGGTGGGGGTCCCCCCTTGCTCGGGCGAAGCCGAGAGTTCGAGGGAGGCTCGGCGGCGCGCACCACCTTACTGGCCATATCCGGCCCGTATCCCAGGACCGCTGGCGAAAAGCGCACCGGACCCCCACACCCGGGACACGGCGAAGTGGTACGTCACTTGCCAAGTCGGACAGGGCCCGTGTCCGGTTGCCGCCCGCCTCCGAGCGTGGCACAGATCACAGCGACCGCGATGCCGCCGAGCAGGAACAGGTACGAGCCGGCGCCCGCGGCGAACAGGAAATCCCCCTCCGGGCGGCTGGCCGTGAGCAGGATGACGACGAGCGTCCAGCCCGCGGCGACCACCGCGCCACCGGCCCGCCCGCGCATCACCCGCGACGCCCCGAGCACGAGTCCCGCCTCTCCCGCGAGAGCCAGCAGCAGTCCCCCCGGGAACCACGCGGGCTGGACGAGCGCCCCGGCCACGCCGACCACGGCACCGAGCACGAACAGGCCCAGGTAGGCGCCGGCCCGCCCGGCGGACGGCGGACGCAGCGGCTGTGCCATCACGGGCGCGCGGCCGCCGCTCACGGCGCCTCCCCCACCCCGGCGAACAGGTCGCTCTCCCGGCTCAGGGGGCGTTCCCCGCGCACCAGCTCGTAGTACTCGGTGGTGAAGAGCGGCTGCGCGAGCTCGTTGGAGAGCACGAAGTACGGGTCCGCGACGGTGATCTGGGTGGCGTGCGCCCGCATGGCGGCGGCCTTGGCGGATGCGTACGCGGTGCCGTCGATCACGGTGGTGATCCGCTCGTCGTCGACCACACCGGGTACGTCGTCGAGGACGCCCGCCTTCTCGAAGGGCAGCCCGTCCAACTCTCCGTTCAGCTTGGCGAAGGCCTCCTCGCCCACGGACCGGGGCACCCGGTTCCAGTACACCTTGGGCACATCCCACCCGGCCCCGGCGGCGAGCTCGACGGCACGCACGGCGACGCGGTGCGCCTGGATGTGGTCGGGGTGCCCGTACCCCCCGTTCTCGTCGTACGTGACAAGAACCTGCGGCCGCACCTCGAGGATCACCTCGGCGAGCAGCCCGGCGGCCTGATCCACGTCGGCCTGCCAGAAGCAGCCGGGGTCGTCGTTGTCGGGCAGTCCCATCATCCCGGAGTCGCAGTACCGCCCGGCCCCGCCGAGCAGCCGGAAGTCCGTGACCCCGAGCGCGCGCATCGCGTCCTTGAGCTCACCGAGCCGGTGCCCGCCCAGGGCGGCCCCGCTCAGGTGCCGCAGCTCGGGCGGGATGACCTCGCCCCGCTCACCGAGCGTGCAGGTGACCAGCGTCACCTGGGCGCCCTCGGCGGCGTACCGGGCCATGGTCGCGCCGTTGTTGATCGACTCGTCGTCCGGGTGGGCGTGCACCAGCATCAGACGCCGGGAGCGCATTTCCGTCATGGGATCACCTTATGAGGTCCCCGGCCGCCGCCCTCACGCCTGCCCGGAGTCGGCCTCCTCCGCGCCGCCGTCCTGCGGGACCGGTGCCGGTACGGGGTCGAAGACCAGCCTTCGCCTCCGAGGCCGGCTTCCTGCCGTACGCGGTCGAGGGCTGACCGCAACGCCCGTCAGACGTCCTGGAGGCGCCGGAACGGCTGGTCCGCCTCCAGGGCGAACGCCAGCTCCAGCAGCGTCCGTTCCGCGCCAGGGCGGCCGGAGATCATGACGCCGATCGGGAGGCCGTCCGGTGTCGCGTGCGCGGCCGGCACGGAGATCGACGGTGTTCCGACGACGTTGTTGACCGGGGTGAACGCGACGTAGGCGAGGATCCGCTCGATCAGCGTGGCGTACGGGACGGCCGGGCTGAGGTGGCCGATCGGCGGGGTGGTGTGGGCGAGGACCGGGGAGAGGATCACGTCCAGGCCGCGGAACCCGGCCGCGTACGCCTCCCGCGTGCGCTTGAGCCGGCGCAGGACGCCCGGGGTGTTCCTCCAGTTGCCGACGTACATCTCGCGCAGCCCCCGGCTGAGGCCGTCCATGCGGCGGCGGTCGAAGTCCGTGCCGAGCGTCCTTCCTGTGACGCCGATCAGGAACGACAGCAGACCCCAGTAGGTGAGGAAGTCGTCGGTGAAGCGCGGGTCGATGGACAGTTCCACCGGCTCCACGGTGTGGCCGAACCGCTCCAGGCGCTCGGCCGTCTCCGTGACGGCCGCCCGGGTGCCGGCGTCGGAGCGGACGCCGTTCGGGGAGTCCAGCAGGAGCCCGATGCGCAGGCGGCGCTCCGAGGGGCCCTCGACCAGGCCGACGGGCGGCAGTTTCGGGTTGCGCCAGTGCTGTTCAGCGGCGGCGAGGAACGTGGCGCTGTCGCGCACCGAGCGGCTCACCACGCCGTCGGTGACGAGGTCGATGGGAAGCTGACGGCCCTGCGCGTTCGCCACCATCCGGCCGCGGGTCGGCTTCAGGCCGACGAGTCCGCACGCGGCGGCCGGGATGCGGATGGAGCCGCCCCCGTCGTTGGCATGCGCGATCGGCACCGCTCCCGCGGCGACGAGGGCCGCGCTGCCGCCCGACGAACCGCCCGCCGAGTGGCCGGTGTGCCACGGATTGCGGACGGGCTCGGCCCCCTCGTACTCCGTGGTGGGGCTGAACCCGAACTCGGGCAGCCGGGTCTTGCCGAGCACGGTGACACCGGTGCTCAGGAACTGGCGGGTGAAGGGCGCGTGGCGCCGGGCGGCCCTGGGCGCGAACGCGACGCTGCCGTGGCCGGTGGGCAGCCCCTGGTAGTCGGTGTTGTCCTTGACGAAGGCCGGCACCCCGGCGAAGGCGCCGGTCCCCGGGCCGTGCGCCGGGATGTCCAGGTGGACCTGCACGGCGTTGAGCCGGGCCTCGACGGCCCTGACCCGGGCCACCGCGTCGCGGGAGGCCTCCGCGGCGGAGACCTCTCCCCGGCGGATCGCCCGGGCGAGGCCGACCGCGTCGTGGTCGCCGAGGGCGTCGTCCCGGAAGACGTGCACCCTGGTCCGTGCCTCGCTCTGTTCCTCGGAAGTCGTCACCGTCGGCTCCGCCCCTGCGCGTGTGGATGGTCGCCCGCCATCATTCCTTACCCATGGGTAACACGCGAGGGGCCGCTCACGGTCCGGTCCCAGTCGATCTCCCACACCCGCACCCGCCCGGCGGCGTCGCCGGAGACGACGTACCGGCCGTCGGGGGTCGGTACGGCCGCCGGCGGGCCGTCCCCCTTCGACTCCGGCAGCGGGAAGCACCGGCCCGTGCCGACGCTCCACACCTCGATCCCCTCCCGGCCGTCGCACACCACGAAGCGGCCGTCCCCGGTGAGACGGACGCCGAAGGAGGAGTAGCCGGCGAAGGTCCGCAGGCACTCACCGGTCGTCGTGTCCCACAGGCGCCGGACGCGCTCGCGGTGGTCGCCGCCCGACAGGGCGTGGCGGCCGTCCGGGCTGAGCCACACCGACCGCACGGCGCGAGTGTGGCCCGTCATGACGCGCAGGCAGCGGCCGCTGTCGAGGTCCCACAGGCGCACGTCCCTGTCGTCGCCCCCGGCGACGGCGAACCGGCCGTCCCCCGCGGTCCACACGGCGTTGACGGAGAGTTCCGGCCCGGTGAAGGCGCGCAGCGGCCGGTCCTCCTCCACGTCCCACAGGCGCAGCCTCCGGCCCGGGCCGCCGACGAGCGCGCGCCGGCCGTCGGGGAGCAGCCGGGCCGACGAGCCGTACGCCTCGTCGTCCAGGACGCGCAGGCACGTTCCGGAGGCCACGTCCCACAGGCGGGCGGTCCGGTCCCGGCCGAGTGACAGCAGGCGGGTGCCGTCGGGGCTGAGGCAGATCTCCTCCACCAGGTGCGTGTGTCCCTCCAGTACGCCGACGCACCGGGCCGAGGTGAGGTCCCACAGCCGGATGGTGCGGTCGCTGCTCGCGGAGGCGGCGATCGTGCCGTCCGCGGAGAGGTCGATCCCCGTGACGTACCCGGTGTGGCCGGTGAGTTCGTGGACCCGCCAGGCCGTACGCGGGCCCACCCGCTCGGCGCGGCCCTCCAGTCGCCGCCAGTGGGCGAGGAGCCGCGGGGCCCGCTCGTGGCCGGGGACGGAACGGGCGAGGGTGAGACGGTCCAGGGCGCGTGCCGTGTCGCCGTCGGCCAGGGCGTGTTCCGCCTCGGCGATCAGGGTGTCGACCCGCTCCGCGAGGCCGGAGAGCTCGGCCGGGGGACGGGGGCGGCTCAGGTGCGGCGGGGCGGTGTACCCGCCGGGCAGCGCCCACCGCCGCAGCGTGTCGTCCTGCGCGGCGCTCATGCCGTACCGGGCGTCCGGGCAGAACCGCACGGCCGCCACCGGACCGCGGTGCCCCGTGTACGTGCGCAGGCACCGGCCGGTGCCCAGATCCCAGTGGCGCACCTTGTGGTCGGCCGCGCCCGACAGCGCGAAACGGCCGTCCTCGCTCATCGCCAGGGAGAGGACGTCGGCGCCCCGGGGCCCGTGGAGCGTACGCAGCAGGCGGCCCGAGTCGACGTCCCACAGGTGGATCGTGCCGTTGCCGTGTCCGCTCAGTGCGCGGCGGCCGTCCGCGCCGAAGCACACCGACCACACGAACGAGGCGTCACCGCCGTGCAGTTGACGCACGGAGGCGTCGCTCATGGACACGAGCTGCAGGGTGCCGCTGGTGCCGCCGGCCAGCGCCCAGCGGCCGTCAGGGGCGACTTCCAGGGCGTGCACCGGTTCGTCGGTACGGCCCGGCCGGTTGACGGACCGCAGGGTGCCGCCGCGGCGCGTCACGCCGATGACCGTCCCCTGGTTCGTCCCGAACAGGACCGCCTGCCCGGCAGGGGTCAGCCGCACCGGCGACACGGTGAACCCGCCCTCGGCGGGCGCGGGGAAGCCGGCCGCGTACAGGCACCGCCCGTCCGTCAGGTCCCAGAACCGGACGTCCCGGTCCACGCCGACCGACACGGCGGTCCGCCCGTCGCGGCTCACGTCCACGGACCGCACCGGCCCGTCGTGGGCGCGGACGGCGAGCAGACACGCGCCGTCCGGCACGGACCACAGCCGCACGGTGCCGTCCCGGTCCCCACTGAGCACGGTCCCCGCCCGCGGGCCGAACCGGAGCCGGACCTCCGTCGCGACGCGGTCCCGGTCGGTCATCCGCTCACGCGGGTACGGCTGCCAGGGCATCCACGTCTCCTCGACGCAGCGCGCGTCGGCCACACGGCCGGACTCGGCGGCGCGGTGCGCGTCGGTCGCGTCCGGGTCCCCGGGCCGCTGCCCGAGCAGTGCACGGGCGGCCTGCACGTCGCCGCGTTCCAGGTGGACCTCGGCCAGCAGGCGGTCGGCGACATGAGCGGCGGGTTCCGCCCCGACGGCGGCCCGGGCGGCCTCCAGGGTGGTGACCAGGTGCTCGTCGGTGATCTCGCCCCGTCTCCAGCGCAGCAGGCCGACGTTGTACCGGGCGGCCGGGTGGTGCGGGTCGGCGGCCGTCGCCCGCTGGAAGGTCTCCGCCGCCTCGGCCGGGCGTCCGAGGTCGAGCAGCGACAGCGCGCGGTTGTTCAGTTCGTCCGCGCGCAGTTCGGCCGGGACCGGCACGGGGCGGGGGTAGGGGTGGCCGGCCGAGCGCTCGTACAGCGTCGTCAGCTCCGCGGCGACCTCGGTCATCGAAGCGGGCCGGCTCGCCGGGTCCAGCGACAGGCACCGGGCGAGCAGCGCCGCGACGTCGTCGGGCGGTCGCAGCATCCACCCGTCCGACCGCCGCAGGTCCTCGAGGGTCCGGCCGGCCACCGGACCCGCGAACCAGGTGATCTCGCCGACGAACATCTCCAGGACGGACACGGCGAAGCTGAAGAGGTCGCTCGCCGGGCCGACGCGCCGTCCCGCCCACTGCTCGGGGGAGGCATAGACCTGGGTCATCCCGAGGCCGGTGACGAGCATGTCCGCCGGGGGCGCCCCGCCGGTCCCGGCCGCCGCCTCCGGCCACGCCGCGGGCGCCTGCCGGCCGGCCCAGGACCGCGCCAGCCCGAAGTCCGTCACCTTCGCGACGCCGTCGCCGACGAGGACGTTCCCCGGTTTGACGTCCTGGTGCACCAGACCCCTGCGGTGCGCGTGCTCCAGTCCGCGCGCACACTGCACGGCGAGATCGAGGACGCGGGCCAGCGCCTCGCGCGGTGTCCCCCGGTACAGGCTCCGGCCGGCGATCAGCTCCCGCAGGCTGCCGCCGGACACGTACTCGGCGAAGACCCGCGGCACCCCCTCCAGGGTGCGGACGTAGTAGCAGGCGCAGACGTTGGGATGCAGGCCCAGCGCCACCCATTCCTCGGCCTCGGTGACGAACCGCTCCCGCCGGCGCGCGTCCCGGTACACGTGCGCCCGCGGGCTCTTCACGGCGAGGTCGATGTTCCAGCCCAGGTGCCGCACCTGGTGGACGAGCCCCATGCCGCCCTGGCCGTGCACACGGGTGACCCGGTACCTCCCGTCCACCACGTCGCCGACGCGCCACTGCGCCACGGCTTCCTCCTCACGGCAGCACGCGGGGCCCGGGCGGGCAGGGCGGCGGCCGGGGCCGGCCCCCGGCTCAGAAGTTGATGCTGCCGATCATCCCCGCGATGTTGTTCGTCAGCTCGCTGATCGTGGGCGCCATCGTCGACGAGGCGAGGTAGAAGCCGAGCAGCATGCACACGATGGCGTGCCCTGCCTTCAGTCCCGACTTCTTGATCAGCAGGAAGACGATGATCGCCAGCAGCACCACCGCCGAAATCGAGAGTGCCACGGCGGTTCACCTCCAAGAATCCCAGGGCGCGGGGGTATAGGAATTGGGGGCAGACAGTTCCACACAGCAGCCAGCAGGTTCATACCCACTGTGCGCGAACGATCATAACTATCCGTACGTGCGCATCGGTCGGCGCACGGCCGCACAAGGGGGCGCATGGCCAATATGGTCAGGGCATGACGACCGAGGCTGACTCCTTCCCCCGACGGCACGCCCGTACCCTGCGCTTCACGCTCGGCGCGCCGCGTTCGTTCAGCGTGGCTCCCGACGGTTCGCGTGTCGTGTTCCTGCGCTCGAATTCCGGTACGGACCGGGCCCATTCACTCTGGGTCCTCGACACGGAGGGGGGCGGGGAGCGCGTGGCGGCCGACCCGCGCGCCCTCCTGGGCGGGGCCCTGGAGAACCTCTCCGCCGAGGAACGCGCGCGGCGCGAGCGAAGCCGTGAGGGCGGCGCCGGCATCGTCGGCTACGCCACCGACACCGCCGTCGAGTTGGCGTCTTTCGCCTTGTCAGGGCGGCTGTTCACGGCCGAGCTACGGGCCGGCACGGCGCGTGAACTGACCGTACGGGGGCCGGTGATCGACCCCCGTCCTTCGCCCGACGGGCGGCACGTCGCCTACGTCGCCCGCGGTGCGCTGCGGGTGACCGGGGCCGAGGGGGCGGACGACCGCGCGCTCGCGACCCCCGAGACGGAGAACGTCACCTACGGTCTGGCGGAGTTCGTCGCGGCCGAGGAGATGGGGCGTTCGCGGGGCTTCTGGTGGGCGCCGGAGTCGGACCGGCTGCTGGTGGCGCGCGTGGACGACACGCCGGTGCAGTCGTGGTGGATCTCCGACCCCGCCCACCCGGAACGTGAGCCGGGCCACGTCCGCTACCCGGCCGCGGGCACCCCGAACGCGGACGTCCGGCTGTTCGTGATCGGCCTGGACGGGACGCGCACGGAGGTCGCCTGGGACCGTGCGCGCTATCCGTATCTGGCACGTGTGCACTGGTCAGCCGCGGGAGCCCCGCTGCTGCTCGTACAGGCGCGCGACCAGCGCGGCCAGCTCGTCCTGGCCGTGGACCCGGACTCCGGTGCGACCCGGATGGTGCACGCCGACGAAGATCCAACTTGGCTGGAACTTTTCCCCGGGGTGCCCTGCTGGAGCCCCTCGGGGCAGCTGGTGCGGATCGCGGACGAAGGGGGCGCGCGACGCCTCGTCGTCGGTGAACGACCGCTCACCGGAGCGCAGTTGCACATCCGCGCGGTGCTCGACGTCTCCGACGGAGAGGTGCTGGTCTCGGCGTCGGCGGGCGAGGAGGCGGCCGAGGCGGAGATCGGCGAGGTGCACGTGTACCGGGTGAACGAACTGGGGGTGGAACGCCTCTCGCAGGAACCCGGCGTGCACTCGGCGGTACGCGCCGGGGGCGTGACCGTGCTCGTCTCCGCCACACCGGATCGGCCAGGTTCGCGGGCCCAGGTGCTGCGTGACGGGAAACCGACGGCGACTGTCCGCTCGTACGCCGAAGACCCCGGTATGTCCCCCCGGGTGACTCTGACCCAGGGGGGCGCACGCCGCATTCCGTGCGCCGTGCTTATGCCTCGGGACTACGCCGGTGACACCCTTCTGCCGGTCCTCATGGACCCCTATGGGGGCCCGCACGGGCAGCGGGTGGTCGCCGCCCACAACCCGCACCTGACCTCGCAGTGGTTCGCCGACCAGGGTTTCGCGGTGATCGTCGCGGACGGGCGCGGGACGCCGGGCCGGTCGCCCGCCTGGGAGAAGGCCGTCAGGGACGACATCGCGGCGATCGTGGTCCAGGACCAGGTCGACGCGCTCCAGGCGCTCGCCGCCGACTTCCCGCTCGACCTGGACCGGGTCGCCGTCCGCGGCTGGTCCTTCGGCGGCTATCTGGCGGCCCTCGCGGCGCTGCGCCGGCCCGACGTCTTCCACGCGGCCGTGGTGGGCGCCCCGGTCACCGATCTGCGCCTCTACGACACGCATTACCAGGAACGCTACGTCGGCCACCCGGCCGAGCAGCCGGACGTCTACCGCCGCAACTCGGTGATCGACGACGCGGGCCTGGTCGACGCCGCCGAACCGCACCGGCCGATGATGGTCATCCACGGGCTGGCGGACGACAACGTGGTCGTCGCGCACTCGCTGCGGCTGTCCTCGGCCCTGCTGGCGGCCGGCCGGCCGCACGAGGTGCTGCCGCTGTCCGGCGTCACGCACATGACCCCGCAGGAGGAGGTCGCCGAGAACCTGCTCCGTCTCCAGCTCGACTTCCTCAGGCGCTCGCTGTCCCTGACAAACGGGGACGAACCGCGTTAACACGCAGGCAACGTCACGGAAGCGGTACCGATATGCGGACCCGGAACGCTGACGCGTACGGCCGTGCGGGTGCCGTGAGCGGGCCGGGGTGCGCCATGTCATCCCGGCCCGCCGCCGTGTCTCCCCTCCGGTACCACGTGTCTCTCCTCCGCGAAGTGGCAGGCCGAGTCGTGGGCCGCCGGGCCCCCGGCCGCGGCGAACGTGGCCGGCACGGCGAGCGCGGGCACCTCCAGCGCACAGCGCTCCCGCGCCTTCCAGCAGCGGGTGCGGAAGCGGCAGCCCGAGGGGATGTCCGTGGGTGACGGCACGTCACCACTGAGGATGATCCGCTCCCGGTGCTCCCGGGCCCCAGGGTCCGGCACGGGGACGGCGGAGAGCAGCGCCTGGGTGTAGGGGTGCGTGGGATGGTCGTAGATCTCGGTGTCCGTGCCCGTCTCCACGATCCGGCCGAGGTACATCACCCCGACCCGGTCCGAGATGTGACGGACGACCGACAGGTCGTGCGCGATGAAGACGTAGGCGAGGTCGAACTCGCTCTGCAGCCGGTCCATCAGATTGACGACCTGGGCCTGCACCGAGACGTCCAGCGCGGAGACCGGTTCGTCGGCGACGATCACCTCGGGCCGCAGCGCCAGGCCCCGCGCGATGCCGATGCGCTGCCGCTGGCCGCCGGAGAACTGGTGCGGATAGCGGTTGATGTACTCCGGGTTGAGGCCGACGACGTCCAGCAGCTCCCGCACCTTCCGGCGCCGGTCGCCCTTGGGCGCCACCTCGGGGTGGATGTCGTAGGGCTCCCCGATGATGTCGCCCACCGTCATGCGGGGGTTGAGGGAGGTGTACGGGTCCTGGAAGACCATCTGGATGTTGCGGCGCACGGCCTTGAGCGCACGCCCGGACAGCCTGGTGATGTCCTCGCCCTTGTAGCGGATCGAACCGGCCGTCGGCCGTTCCAGGTTGACCAGCATCTTCGCGACCGTCGACTTGCCGCAGCCGGACTCGCCGACGATGCCCAGCGTCTCGCCCCGGCCGAGGCGGAGGTCCACGCCGTCGACCGCGCGCACGGCGCCGGCCTGCTTGCGGAAGACGGTGCCCCGGGTGAGCGGGTAGTGCTTGACCAGGTCGCTGACCTCCAGGATCGGCTCAGTCATCCAGGCACTCCCGCCAGAAGTGGCAGGCACTCCCCCGCGTCGCCGAGACCTGGTACAGCGGGGGCTCGTCGGTGCGGCAGACGTCCCGGGCCAGCGGGCAGCGGGGGTGGAAGGCGCAGCCCGGCGGGATGCTCATGAGGTTGGGCGGCAGTCCCTTGATGGCGTAGAGCTCCTGCCCCTTCCGGTCCAGGCGCGGGATGGAGTCCAGCAGGCCGCGGGTGTAGGGGTGCGCGGGCGCCTTGTAGATGTCGTGGACGGGCGCCGACTCGACGATCCGGCCCGCGTACATCACGGCGATGCGGTCGGCGACGTCGGCGACGACGCCCAGGTCGTGGGTGATGAGGACGAGACCCATGCGGTACTCGCGTCTCAGTTCCGCGAGCAGTTCCATGACCTGGGCCTGGACGGTGACGTCGAGGGCGGTGGTGGGTTCGTCGGCGATGATCAGGGCGGGCTCCAGGGCCAGCGCCATCGCGATCATGATGCGCTGGCGCATGCCACCGGAGAACTGGTGCGGGTACTGCCCGACCCGCTCCCGGGCGGCGGGGATGCGCACCCGGTCCATCAGCTCGACGGCCTCGGCCCGCGCCTGCTTCCGCGACATGCCCCGGTGCACGGTGAACATCTCGCCGAGCTGGTCGCCGACGGTGAGCACGGGGTTCAGGGACGACAGCGCGTCCTGGAAGATCATCGCCATCTCGGCGCCCCGGATCCGCCGGCGTTCGTCCTCCTTCAGCGTCAGCAGGTCGCGCCCCTGGAAGACGACCTCGCCCCCGGTGACCCGGCCGGGCGGCACATCGAGGATGCCCATGATCGCCTGCGCGGTCACGGACTTGCCGGAGCCGGACTCGCCGAGCACGGCCAGCGTCTCACCCTCGTCCACGCGGTAGCCGACCCCGTTGACGGCCTTCGCGACCCCGTCCCGGGTGTGGAACTCCACGTGCAGGTCCCGCACTTCGAGCAGCACGACGGCTCACCTCAGCTTCGGGTCGAGGGCGTCGCGCACCGCGTCGCCGAGCATGATGAACGCCAGGACGGTGATCGCCAGGGCCCCGGAGGGCCACAGCAGCGCGTGCGGGGCGTTGCGGATGTACGGGGAGGCGGCGGAGATGTCGATGCCCCAGGAGACGCTGGGCGGCTTCAGGCCGACACCGAGGTAGGACAAGGTGGCCTCCAGCGCGATGTAGGTACCGAGGGCGATGGTCGCGACGACGATGACGGGCGCGACGGCGTTGGGCGCGATGTGCCGGAGCACCAGGCGGGAGTGGGAGGCGCCGAGGGCCCGCGCGGCCTGCACGTAGTCGTTCTGCTTGGCGGTGATGACGGCCCCGCGGGCGATGCGGGAGATCTGCGGCCAGCCGAGCAGCACGATGAAGCCGATGACGGGCCAGATCGTGTTGCTGGTGATGACGGAGAGCAGCACCAGTCCGCCGAGGACGACCGGGATGGCGAAGAAGACGTCGGTGATCCGGGACAGGACCGAGTCCCAGACGCCGCCGAAGAACCCGGCGAGCGCGCCCAGGACGCTGCCGAGGACGGTGACGCCGAGGGTGGCGAGGACGCCGACGGCGACGGACGTGCGGGCGCCGTAGACGGTGCGGGTGTAGACGTCGCAGCCCTGGCCGTCGAAGCCGAAGGGGTGGCCGGACTGCGACCCCTGCTGGGCCTTGGACAGGTCGCAGGTGAGGGGGCTGCCGGAGGCGATCGCCGAGGGCCACAGGGAGATGAGGACCAGGAAGCAGATGACCAGGGCGGAGACGATGAAGACAGGGTTGCGGCGCAGGTCGCGCCAGGCGTCGGACCACAGGGAGCGCGGCGGTTCCTGCGGTCCGCCTCCGTCCGGGCCGGGCCGCTTCCCCAGGGTCTCGGCCTCGTCGACGCCCAGGTCCATGGTGCCGCCCATTCCGGTGCCCGCGATGGCGCGCTCGGCTTCGTGGTACTGGTTAGGCATAGCGGATCCTCGGGTCCAGTACGGCGTAGAGGAGGTCGACGACGAGGTTGGCGACCAGGAACACCAGCACCAGCACGGTGACGAAACCGACGACGGTCTGCGTGTTCTGCCGGAGGATGCCCTGGTAGAGCTGGTAGCCGACACCGTGGATGTTGAAGATCCGTTCGGTGACGATGGCGCCGCCCATGAGGAAGCCGATGTCGGCGCCGATGAAGGTGACGACGGGGATCAGGGAGTTGCGCAGCAGGTGCCGGACGACCACCCGGTGCCGGGGCAGGCCCTTGGCGACGGCCGTGCGGACGTAGTCGGAGCGGCGGTTCTCGGCGATGGAGGTGCGGGTCAGCCGGGTCACGTAGGCGAGTGAGACGGAGGCCAGCACCAGGCCGGGCAGGATCAGCTCGTCGAAGGGGGCCTCCGAGGAGACCGAGGGCCGGATCCAGCCCCACTTCACGCCGAGCAGGAGCTGGAGCAGCAGGCCCGTGACGAAGGTGGGCACGGAGATGACGACCAGGGTGAACAGCAGGACGCCGGTGTCGACGGGGCGTCCGCGGCGCAGTCCGGTGACCACACCGAGGGTGACGCCGATGACGACCTCGAAGAGGATCGCGATCAGGGTGAGCCGGATGGTGACGGGGAACGCCGTCGACATCAGCTCGGTGACCTCCTGACCGTTGAAGGCGGTACCGAAGTCGCCGGTGAAGACGTTGCCCATGTAGGTCAGGTATTGCTGCCACACGGGCTCGTCGAGGCCGAACTCGTGCTCCAGCCGGGCGGCGGTCGCCGGGTCGCACCGGCGCTCGCCGCACAGTCCGGCGATGGGGTCGCCCATCACGTTGACCATGAGGAAGATCAGCAGCGTGGCCCCGATGAAGACCGGGATCATCTGGAGCAGACGCCGGACGACGTAGCGTCCCATGGCGGCTCAGCTCACCTTGATCTGTTCGTACACGGGGACGCTGAACGGGTTGAGCTTGACGCCGGACAGCCGCGCGGACCAGCCGGCGCTGCCGTTCTGGTACCAGAGCGGGATGGCGGCCATGTCGTCCCGGACGACCTTCTCGGCCTGCTGGAACAGCCCGACGGCCTTGGCGGTGTCGGTCTCCCGGTTGGCGCGGTCGACGAGGTCGTCGAACTCCTGGTTGGACCAATCGCCGTCGTTGGAGGAGGCGCCGGTGTAGTAGAGCGGCTGGAGGAAGTTCTGGATGAGCGGGTAGTCCATCTGCCAGCCCGAGCGGAACGGGCCCGGCATCTTCCGTTCGGTGATCTCGCTCCGGAAGTCGGCGAAGGTGCCGACCGGGGCGGCGGTGCAGGCGCGCTCGTCGTCCAGCGCGTTGTTGATGGAGTTGCAGACGGCGTTGACCCATTCGCGGTGGGATCCGGTGTCCGCGTTGAAGGTGATCGTCACCTTGCCGCCGGGCAGCCCGCCGCCCTCCTCGATGAGCTTCTTGGCCTCGTCGGGCTTGTACTCGCAGGCGTCTCCGCACAGGCCCTCCTGGTAGCCGCCGTCCTCGCCGAGGACGGGTGAGGTCCAGTCGGTGGCCGGGGTGCGGGTCTTCTGGAAGATCGTGTCGGTGATCTGCCCCCGGTCGATCGCCATGGACAGGCCCTTGCGGACCTTCTCCGAGCCCGGCTTGTTCCAGGCGTCGTCGTAGAAGGGGAAGGCGAGGGTCTGGGTGATGCCGGCGGGGGTGTTGAGGTAGCGGTCGCCGAGGTCGGTCCGGACGTTCTTCAGCTGGGCGGCGGGGATGTCGTCCGCGAGGTCGAGGTTGCCGGCCATCAGGTCGGTGTAGGCGGTGTTGACGTCGGTGTAGACCTTGAGGTCGACGCCACCGTTCTGCGCCTTGTCCGGGCCGGGGTAGGCGTCCCACCGGCGCAGGGACATCTGCGAGCCGCGCGTGTAGGAGTCGACGAGGTAGGGGCCGTTGCCGACCGGTTTCTTCACCCAGGCGTCGTGGTCGTCGAAGAAGGCGCGGGGCAGCGGGACGAAGGCGTTGTAGCCGAGCGTGTCGGGGAAGGTCGAGAACTTCTGGGTGAGCTTGACGGTGAAGGTCAGGTCACCGGTGACCTTCAGGCCGGACATGGTGTCGGCGGTCTGCTCCCCCTTGTCGGGGTGGACCTGGTCGTAGCCCTCGATGTAGCCGAAGAAGTACGCGTTGCGCTGGTTGTTCCTGAGGCTCGCGCCGTAGTTCCAGGCGTCGACGAAGGACCGCGCGGTGACCTTCTCCCCGTTGCTGAAGGTCCAGCCGTCCCTGACGGTGACGGTGAAGTTCTGCGAGTCGGAGGTCTCGATCTTCTCGGCGAGCATGTCCTTGGCCTCGCCGGTCTCCGGGTCGTACCGCTTGAGACCCCGGAAGATCATGTCGAGGACCTTGCCGCCCTGGACCTCGTTGGTGTTCGAGGGCTCCAGCGGGTTCTGCGGGTCGCCCCAGGAGGCGCTCAGCACGGCACCGGCGTCGCTGCCGCCGTCCCCGTCGCCTCCGCAGGCCGTCGCCGCGAGGGCGACCGCCACCGCGCAAGCGGCCCATCTGACGTGCGTGGCTCCGCGCATGGGTGCCTCCTCGTACGTGCGCCGGTCCTTCACGCCAAATATCGGCGCAAAGGGTGCAGCACGCACATGTACGGCACCTGTACGGGGGTGACTCCAGCCGTATGTACGTATGAGGGCCCCGAACGGACAACGGCTGCCGTCCGCCCCGGTGGGCGGTCGGCAGCCGTCGTGTCCGACGAGGTGTCAGTCCTTGTCGGCCGAGTCCTCCAGCGCCTTCAGGGCGGGGTCGAGGACGACGTCCTCGCCGCGGGCCTGAGTGGTCGGCTCCTCGGGGAAGTGGCAGGCCGTCAGGTGACCCTCGCGGTTGCCGGAGATCTGCACCAGCGGGGGCTCCTCGGTGGCGCACTTGTCCTGCGCCTTCCAGCAACGGGTGCGGAAGCGGCAGCCGGACGGCGGCATGATCGGCGAGGGCACGTCGCCGTAGAGGCGGATGCGCTCCCGGCTCTCCTCCTCGTCGTCCATGGCCACCTCGGGCACGGCCGACAGCAGGGCGTGGGTGTACGGGTGCCGGGGCCGGTTGTAGATGGAGTCCCGGTCGCCGACCTCGACCACCTTGCCGAGGTACATCACGGCCACGCGCTGCGAGAAGTGCCGGACCACCGCCAGGTCGTGGGCGATGAACAGGAAGGCGATGCCCAGCTCCTCCTGCACCTTCTGCAGCAGGTTGACGACCTGCGCCTGGATGGACACGTCCAGGGCGGAGACCGGCTCGTCCGCGACGATCAGCTTCGGGTTGAGCGCGAGGGCCCGGGCGACGCCGATGCGCTGGCGCTGGCCGCCGGAGAACTCGTGCGGGAAGCGGTTGTAGTGCTCGGGGTTGAGGCCGACGAGCTCGAGCAGCTCGCGGACCTTCTTCTCCCGGCCGCCCGCGGGGTTGATCCCGTTGACCTCCATCGGCGACCTGATGATGGTGCCGACGGTCTGCCGCGGGTTCAGCGACGAGTACGGGTCCTGGAAGATCATCTGGATCTCGGACCGCACGGGCGCAAGCTGCCTGCGCTTGGCGTGCGTGATGTCCTGGCCCGCGTACTCGATCTTTCCGCCGGTCGGCTCCAGGAGCCGGGTGATGAGCCGGCCGGTGGTCGACTTGCCGCAGCCCGACTCACCCACCAGGCCGACGCTCTCGCCGACGCCGACGGTCAGGTCGACGTTGTCGACGGCCTGGACGGCGCCGACCTTCCGCTTGATCGGAAAGCCGCCGTAGATCGGGAAGTGCTTGGTCAGGCCCTCCACCTTCAGCAGCGCCTCGGTGGACGTGCCGGTGGAGCCCTGCTGTGCGGGGAGGGTGAGGTTGTCGCTCATGTCTCGGATCTCTCCCTAGCGCAGCCGGGGCTGGATCGTGTCGATGAATATGGTCTGCTTCTGCTCCGCCGTCAGGTGGCAGGCAGCGGCCCGGCCCTCGCCGAGCGGCGGGCGCTCGGTGCTGCACCGGTTGCCCGGCACCTCGCCGGTGAAGGCGCAGCGCGGGTGGAAGGGGCAGCCGGAGGGCGGGTTCAGCAGGCTGGGCGGCGATCCGGGGATCGGGTTGAGCGCCTGCGAGGTGTCGCCGCCGAGGCGCGGCATCGAGCTGAGCAGGCCCCAGGTGTAGGGGTGCTTGGGCTCGCGCAGCACTTCACGGACGCCGCCGCGCTCCACGGCCCGGCCCGAGTACATCACCAGCAGGTCGTCGGCCATGTCGGAGATGACGCCGAGGTCGTGGGTGATGAAGATGATCGCGGAGCCGAACTCCTGCTGGAGGTCCTTGAGCAGGTCGAGGATCTGCGCCTGGACCGTCACGTCCAGAGCCGTGGTCGGCTCGTCGGCGATCAGCAGGTCGGGGTCGCAGACCAGCGCCATGGCGATCATGGCGCGCTGGCGCATGCCGCCGGAGAACTGGTGCGGGTAGTCGTCCACGCGGGTCTTGGGCTGCGGGATGCCGACCTTGGTCAGCATCTCGATCGCCCGCTCCCGGGCCTCCTTCTTGGAGGCGCCGGTGTGCTTCATGAACGGCTCGGCGATCTGCCGGCCCACCGTGTAGTACGGCGAGAGCGCCGTCAGCGGGTCCTGGAAGATCATCGCGACCTTGTTGCCGCGGAGCTTCTCCATCTCCTTCTCGGGGGCGGTGACCAGGTCCTGCCCCTCGAGGAGGATCTCGCCCTCGACGGTGGCGGTCTTGGGGTTGTGCAGACCGAGAACGGTCAGGTTGGTCACGGACTTGCCGGAGCCCGACTCGCCCACGATGCCGAGGGTCTTGCCGCGCTCGACGTCGAAGGACAGTCCGTCGACCGCCTTGACGATGCCGTCCTCAGTGGAGAACCGCACCCGCAGGTCGCGGACCGAGAGGAAGGAGTCAGGCCCGGTCGGGGCCTTGTCGCCTTCGGTCTTGGTCAGTGTGGTCACGGTGTTTCTCCTAGCTGAGCCGCACGCGCGGGTCGATGTATGCGTACGCGAGGTCGACGATGATGTTCAGGATCAGGATGAAGAACGCCCCGAACAGCATGATGCCCATCGTCAGCGGCAGGTCCTTGGTCAGCGAGGAGTCGACCGCGAGCCGGCCGAGGCCGGGCAGGTCGAAGGTGAACTCCGTGACGACCGCGCCCCCGAGCAGCGCGCTGAGGTCGATGCCGAGGATGGTGACGATCGGGATGAGGGAGCCGCGCCAGGCGTAGCGGAAGAAGACGAACCGCTGCGACATGCCCTTGGCGCGCGCGGTGCGGACGTGCTCCTCCTGCAGTTGCTCGATCATGGTCGAGCGCGACATACGCGTGTACTGGGCGGTGAAGATGGTGGCCATCACGGCCCAGGGGATGAGCAGTCCGAGAGCCCAGGTGGCCGGGTTCTCGGTGAACGGGTGGTACTTGGGGTTCTCCATGATGCCGCTGCTGTACACCAGGATGCCGAGGACGATCGGGCCGAGCAGGTAGATCTGGAACGAGCTGAGCACGATCGAGGCGCCGGAGACCAGCTTGTCGATCACGGTGCCGCGCTTCCAGGCGGCGAGCAGACCCGAGCCGAGGCCCAGGGTCAGGAAGATCACCAGGCCGCCGACGGTCAGTGACAGGGTCAGCGGGAAGCGGTCGACGATGGAGTCCCAGACGAAGTTGCCGCTGTCGAAGGACACACCCAGGCACGGCGCGGAGCAGTGCCCCTGCGGGAAGTCGCGGCCGGCCACGATGCCCGACATGAACTCCCAGAACTGTGTGGTGATGGGCTTGTCGAGGCCCAGGTTCTCCCGGATCACCGCGAGGTTCTCGGGCGAGCAGTTCTTGCCGCAGGACAGCGCAGCGAAGTCCTGTGGAACCGTATAGAACAGGAAGAACGTGAAGGCGCCGATCAGGAACATGATGACGACGGCGCCGATCAGCCTGCGGATGAGGAACTGAAGCATGGCGGGTGAATGCTCTCTTCGAAACGCGGCGGCAGGGAGGGGGAACCGTCCGCGGGGGTGCGCTCCGCCTGGCGCACACCCCCGCGGTCAGCCGAGCTGACGGTTACGGCTTCTTCAGGTACAGGTCGTTGATGTCGATGTAGCTCGACTCGGTGCTGTACTTGGCGCCACCGACGTTCGATCCAAAGAGCTGGATCTGCTTCGAGTAGTAGACCGGGGCAGCCGGGTTGATCTCCTCCACGATGCGGCGGTGAGCCTGCTCCCAGGTCTTGGCGGCCTCCTCCGGCTCCTGCGCCGAGGCCTTCTTGATCAGGTCGTTGACCTGCTTGTCGTTGATGTGCGAGTAGTTCGACGCACCGTCGGCGACGAGCTCACCGTCGTAGACCGGGGTGATGACCGTGGACGGCGAGGACCAGTCCTGGCCCCAGCCGGTCATGTAGATGTCGTACGGGTTGTCCAGCTTGCCGACCTGCTCGTAGAAGCTGGCCCGGTCGATCTCCTTGGCCTGGACGTCGAGACCGATCTTGCCCAGGGCGTCCTTGATGATGACCTGCTGGGCCTGGCCACGCGGGGTGTTGGAGTAGGCGTAGGTGAGCTTCGTGCCCTCCTTGACACCCGCCTCCTTCAGCAGCTGCTTGGCCTTCTCGATGTCGCCGTTGGGCTTCTTCAGCTTGCCGAACGGGTCGTACTCGGGGTCGAAGTTCGGCAGGGTCGGGGCGAGCAGACCGCCGGCGACCTCGCCGCCGTAGCGGCCACCGTCCGCCTGGACCATGGACTGGTTCGGGATGGCGTAGGTGATCGCGTCGCGGATCTTCTTGTCCTTGACGCGGTCGAGGTTGAAGGTGAGCTGCCACACGTAGGGCTGGTAGCCCTGGATGGTGCGCTTCTTGGCGTCCGCGTTGCTGATGACCGTGGACAGCTGCGCCGGGTCGACCGAGTCCGTGAACTGGATGGCGTTCTTGGCCTCGCCCTGGTCGGCGATCAGACGCTTGGTCTGGCTGGGCTGGTCGATCGTCGAGGTGAAGTTGTAACCGTCGACGTACTGGTGGCGCACCGAGTCCGTCTTCGGGTCCCACTGGTCGTTCTTGACCAGCTTCAGCGACTTGCCGGCCTTGTACTCGGCGATCTTGTAGGGGCCGAGCGCCGCCGGGGCGTCGTCGTACTTCTCCTTCGTGTCCTGCTTCTCGGGCACGATGGCGTAGCCGGCCATGGCCAGGGCCTGCGGGAGGTCCGGACGCGGCTTGTCGAAGTGGAAGACGACCGTCTTGTCGTCCGGGGTCTCCAGCACGGAGTCCGGCAGGTGCTTGCCCTTGTAGGGGCCGTCCGGCAGCGCCTTGCGGTAGTCGTTGCCCGACAGCCAGGACTGGATGTAGGTCGGGCCGTCGAAGATGACCTTCGAGTACTGGCGCTCGATGGTGTGGCGGACGTCGGCGGACGTGATGGCGTTGCCGTCCTCGTCCTTGACGCCGTCCTTGAGCGTGTACGTCCAGGTCTTGCCGCCGTCGGAGGACTTGCCGGAGTCGGTGGCGATGTCACCGACGACCGTCAGGTTGCCCTTGTCGTCCTCCTGGTAGTTCGTCAGGCCGCGGTGGACCAGGTTGGCGAACTGGCCGGCGTCGCTGACGTAGATCTGACCCGGGTCCATGTGGGACAGGTCGGACTGCATGTAGACGTTGATGAAACCGCCGGACTTGGCTCCGGAGACCTCCTCGGCCGGGCCGGTGGAGGCGGCGGCGTCACCGTAGGCGACAGGGTCCTGCTGCTCGGCGGCGTCCTTCTGCTGCTTGGAGTCGTCCTTGCCCTTGCTGCCGCCGCCGTTGTCGCCCGAGCAGCCGGTCAGTGCCAGCGAGCCGGCCACGATGGCCACGGCGATAGCGCGCGCGGTGCGCGTTCTGATGGGCTTCATGATGCCGATGCACCTACCTGTCGTTAGTTGTCCACGAGTGCTGCCTGACGGTCCGGTCACCCGGCACGGGGGCGGCAGCTCCCCCACCACCAATGGACGGTTAGCGTCCGGTCTTGGGGTCGAATGCGTCCCGGACGGAGTCTCCGAGAAGGTTGAAGGCGAGAACGAAGGTCACCAGCGCCACGCCCGGGAAGAACATGAACATCGGGTCCTGCTCGTACACGTCGGCGCCGACGGCGAACATCCGGCCCCAGTCGGGGGTCGGCTCGACGAAGCCGACGCCGATGAACGAGAGGAAGGCGATGGTGAGGATCGTGCTCGGGAGGATGTAGGTGGCCTGCACCAGGATCGGGGTGACGATGTTCGGCAGGATCTCCTTGCGCACGATGCGCCAGGGAGAAGCACCGGACACCTTGGCCGCCTCCACGAACTCCCTGTCCGCCAGCGACAGTACGGAACTGCGCACCAGACGGGCCAGGCCCATCCAGCCGAGGAACCACATCACCAGGATGATCGCCACGGCCCGCAGATAGGTGGGGGTCTCGTCCGCGGGAGAGACGAACATGGCGGTCACGACGGGCATGAAGGCGATGAAGAACAGCTGCTGCGGGAAGGCCAGGAAGAAGTCCGTGACCCGACCCATCCAGTAGTCCACCCGGCCGCCGAAGTAGCCCATCACCATGCCGATGACCACGCCCGTCACCACACACAGCGTGGTGACGACCACGGCCATGTACAGCGAGGTCCGCATGCCGTACAGCAGCATCGTGAACACGTCACGACCCAGCTTCGGCTCCACACCGAACCAGAACTCGCCCGACATGCCGCCGAAGGAACCGGTCGGCATGGCGAAGTCGTCCAGGAGGAAGGGATAGTCCGGCTCCTGGGCGTACAGCGTGTAGGGGTTCTTCCCGTACAGCTTCGCGATGAGCGGGGCACAAGCGGCGACCACGAAGAAGAAAATCACTACGCACGCGGAGACGACCCCGGTACGGTCGCGCTTGAAGCGCTGCCACATCAACTGGCCGGGGGAACGACCCTCGGGCTGCTTCTCGCCCTTGGCGACCGCTTCATCGGTGGTCGCTGCGAGCTCAGGGTCCAAGACAGCCGCGGACCCGGAGTCCTCGGCCTTGATTGGACTGGTCATCGTGTTCGTCCCCCGGGGGGTTGGAGAGTTGAGCGCAGCACAGATACCGGCAGGTTCTGTGGTTTGGGGGAACTTTCGCCAAGACCGTCAACGCGCGTCAAGGGCGGAAGACATAGGGATCTCCCTACCGTCCATATTTTGAGCAAAAATTGCAAAGATTGACACCTACGCGCGCTTGACACCCCCATAGGCAAACCGGCAATTCGGGCATTTAGGTGCACCTTTTTGTTTACTTGTCCGAAACGTGTTTGAGCACACACCGATATCCGAACGAAACTTTCCGCTCCCCGGGAGGCTCCTGGGGCCCGAGAGCTCGCGACGGCGGACCGCGCGACGGGCCCGTACCATGGGGTGAGGCCGTGGCGTGTGTCAGCCCGGCAGGGCCCGCACACCACAGACGCTCGTGCAGGGCATTCCTCAGCACTCCGGGAGATACGCCTTTTATGGCCACGCGCCACGACATCCGCAACGTCGCCATCGTCGCTCACGTCGACCACGGCAAGACCACCATCGTCGACGGCATGCTCAAGCAGGCCGGCGCCTTCGCCGCCCACCAGCTCGACCAGGTCGACGACCGCATGATGGACTCGAACGACCTGGAGCGTGAGAAGGGCATCACGATCCTCGCCAAGAACACGGCGGTGAAGTACCACCCCAAGGACGGCGGGGAGCCCATCACCATCAACATCATCGACACCCCCGGCCACGCCGACTTCGGCGGCGAGGTCGAGCGCGGTCTGTCGATGGTCGACGGCGTGGTGCTGCTGGTGGACGCCTCCGAGGGCCCGCTGCCGCAGACCCGCTTCGTGCTGCGCAAGGCGCTGCAGCAGCGGCTGCCGATCATCCTCTGCATCAACAAGACCGACCGTCCGGACGCCCGGATCGACGAGGTCGTCAACGAGACCTACGACCTCTTCCTCGACCTGGACGCCGACGAGGAGCAGATCGAGTTCCCGATCGTCTACGCCTGCGGCAGGGACGGCGTCGCCTCCCTGACCAAGCCGGAGGACGGCACGGTCCCGGGCGACTCCGACTCGCTGGAGCCGTTCTTCTCCACGATCCTGGAGCACATCCCGGCCCCCACCTACGACGAGGCCGCCCCGCTCCAGGCGCACGTCACCAACCTCGACGCCGACAACTTCCTCGGCCGCATCGCCCTGCTGCGCGTCCACCAGGGCGAGCTGAAGAAGGGGCAGACGGTCGCCTGGCTGAAGCGCGACGGCTCCGTCAGCAACGTGCGCATCTCCGAGCTGATGATGACCGAGGCGCTCACCCGCAAGCCCGCCGAGAAGGCCGGCCCCGGTGACATCTGCGCCGTCGCCGGCATCCCGGACATCATGATCGGCGAGACCCTGGCCGACCAGGAGAACCCGGTCCCGCTGCCGTTGATCACGGTGGACGAGCCCGCGATCTCCATGACCATCGGCACCAACACCTCCCCGCTGGTCGGCCGCGGTGCCACCGGCAAGGGCGCGGACAACAAGGCGGCCGTCAAGGACCGCAAGGTCACCGCCCGCCAGGTCAAGGACCGCCTGGACCGCGAGCTGATCGGCAACGTCTCGCTCCGTGTCCTGGACACCGACCGCCCCGACGCCTGGGAGGTGCAGGGCCGCGGCGAGCTGGCCCTGGCCATCCTGGTGGAGACCATGCGCCGGGAGGGCTACGAGCTCACCGTCGGCAAGCCCCAGGTCGTCACCAAGGAGGTCGAGGGCAAGACCTACGAGCCGGTCGAGCGCATGACCATCGACGTGCCCGAGGAGCACATGGGCGCGGTCACGCAGCTCATGGGCGTCCGCAAGGGCCGCATGGACAACATGTCCAACCACGGCTCCGGCTGGGTGCGCATGGAGTTCGTGGTGCCCTCGCGCGGTCTGATCGGCTTCCGCACGGAGTTCCTGACCCAGACCCGCGGCACGGGCATCGCCCACTCCATCCACGAGGGGCACGAGCCCTGGTTCGGGACGCTCACGACCCGTAACAACGGTTCCCTGGTCGCCGACCGCTCCGGTGCCGTCACCGCGTTCGCGATGACCAACCTCCAGGAGCGCGGCGTGCTGTTCGTCGAGCCCGGCACCGAGGTGTACGAGGGCATGATCGTCGGAGAGAACTCCCGCGCCGACGACATGGACGTCAACATCACCAAGGAGAAGAAGCTCACGAACATGCGGTCCTCCACGGCCGATGTGACCGAGTCGATCGTGCCCCCGCGCAAGCTGTCGCTGGAGCAGTCCCTGGAGTTCTGCCGTGACGACGAGTGCGTGGAGGTCACCCCGGAAGCGGTCCGCATCCGCAAGGTGAACCTGGACGCCCGCGAGCGCGCCCGCGCCGCGAGCCGCGCCAAGCACGGCTGATCCCGGCCGGCACGACACGTCGAGCGGCCCGCCCCGTCCGGGGCGGGCCGCTCGACGTGCGTGTCCGGGCGTCAGTCCCCCGACGGCGTCCCGGAGCTCCTTGCGCCCGGTGTGCCCGACGGTCCCTGGGCGGACTTCTTCAGGAAGCCCATGTCCTCGTACACCGGTGTGCGGAACCCGAAGGCGCCGGCGTTGGCCAGGTTCTTGCGGACCGCGGTGAGCTGGGGGCGCTGGTAGAGGGGGATCGAGCCGGCCGCCGCCCAGATGCGGGAGTCGGCCTTGCGGATCAGGGCGTGCCGCTCGGCGTCGTCCAGGGTGCCGATGGCCTGGTCGAAGAGCTGGTCGACCTGGTCGGTGCCGACGCGGGTGTAGTTCTGCTCCACGTTCAGGGAGCCGTCGGCGGCCGGGACGGGCTTGGAGTAGACGGGGCGGGCGTCGGTGGCGGGGAAGGCGGTCGCGGGCCACGAGTAGAGGGCGAGATCGTACTCGCCGGAGGCGATGTGGTCCTTGAAGTAGCTCTCGTCGTCCACCCGGGAGACGTCCGTACGGATGCCGATCCGCTCCAGCATCACCGAGATCCGGCCGGCCACGGTGGCCAGCGTGTCCGAGCCCGGCCCGGAGGGCAGGACGAACCGGAGGGTGAGCGCCTTGCCGTCCTTGGCCACCGGCGCGTTCCCCGCGCGGGCCGGGGCGGCGGTGCCCTCGGGGGCGTAGGCACCGGGCGCGCTCCCCTGCGGCAGGCGCTGGGCGCCGGTGCCGGAGTCGCGCGGGGCCTTGTCGTCGCCGCTCCCGGCGCCCGTGTCGCCGCCGTCCCCGTCCTTCTCGTCGTCCTCACCGACGATGTACGTGCCGTCGTCGCCCTCCGACCCGCTTCCGGAGCCCTCCCCGGAGCCGGCCTCCTCGCCCTCCGCGCCGGCCGCCTCCTCACCCTCGTCCTTCTTCTTCTCCTCCTTCACCGGGCCGCCCGGCACCCAGCCGGCGTCCGCGAGCAGGGCACGGGCCTCCTTGGCGTCCTGCTCGCCGAGGGCGCCGCTGCTGTCGGCGTAGGCGGCCTGGCCGGCCAGCGCGAGGTGGCTGCCGACGGGCTCGGCGGGCAGGCCCAGCGGCTTCAGGACGGCCCCGGCGATGTCCTCGCGGTCCAGGGCGCGGGCCACGGCGCGGCGGACCCGCTCGTCGGCGAGGGGGCCGTCGGCGCCGTTGAGGGCGAGCTGGGTGTAGGCGGGCTCGAGTGACGTGCGCACCTCGAAGCCGGTGAGTGCCTTCTGCTGGCGGGCGTACTTCGCGGCCTTCTTGCGCAGCTTCCTGCGGGCGGAGAGCTCCTCGTCGGCGGCGTCCTCGTCGGAGCCGTTGGCGACCGCCCAGGAGCGCAGCGCGTCCGCCGCGGACCGGTCGGCGCCGGGGCCCATGAGCGGGCTGTTCTCGTTCTGCGGGAGCGCGGCGACGGTGATCCGGCGGGCGGCGGCGGGGTCGATCTCGGCCAGGTCGACGGTGCCGGCGCTCAGCGCGGAGATCCGCTTGTCGCGGGGCACGGCGCGCAGCACGATCCGCGAAAGCTTCGCCGGATCGCCCCACCATCGCGCGTTCCGGGTGAGGGTGACCTCGTCCTCCTCGGTGTCGACCTTCTGCACCGTGAAGGGGCCGGCGGTGACCTTCAGCTTCCTGCGCGCCCCGTCGTTGAAGGAGTCGGGCGTGCCCATGACCTCCTTGGGGTAGAGCGGGGTGAACAGCGACCGCCAGTCGGCGTAGGGGCGCCGGAAGGTGACCTTGACCTCGAGGTCGTTCTCGCCCCGCTCGATCTTCTCGATGCGGTCGTAGCCCGCGTTGCGGGCCGTCCAGTAGGCGGTGTCCTTGCCGGACAGGGCGCGCCACTGGGCGGCGAAGTCGGCGGCGCCGATCTCGCGGCCGTCGCTCCAGACGGCCTGCTGGTTGAGCTTGTAGAGGACCACCTGCCGGGGTTCGGTGTCGACGACCTCGGCGGATTCCAGGTAGTCGGGGTTGCGCACCGCCCGCCCCCGGCCGTCCATCCGGTACATCGACGGCAGGACGGCCTGGGCGATCCGGGACGTGGTGGTGTCGGCGTCCGCCTGGAAGGTGTTCAGGGTGTCCGGGACGGTGTCCACGGCCCAGCGCAGCGTGCCCCCGTCGGTGATCCCGGCCCGTTCGGCGCGCCCGATGTCCGCTCCGGCGAGCGGCTCGCCCGCGGGGTCGTCGTCGGAACCGCATCCGGCCAGCGCGGGCACCGCGAGCATGCCGGCGGTGAGGAGGGCGACCGAGCGCAGAGCCGCGCGCGGACCGACGCCGTCGTGGGACATCTCTGGGTACCTCCGGGAAGCCGCGGGCGTTACGATCACTTTTGGTGGTATTTGGAGTTCATCCGATGTATGCGGCCCACTGAAGAGGAAAGGGTTCGGCAAGGCGGGGCGACACGGCGGCCACGGGCGGCAAGCCCACCCGTGCGGCGCAACGCACGGTCCGATGCACCCGTACGCCTCGGCCAATCGATGCACATCCCTTCACAGCGCAAGGTGTGACGCGCAACACTCTCAGGCGCATGAGCGTTGCCGCCTTGGGCCCGAGGGACCCGTGGAAGTGAGGTCACGTCATGTCCGTGCACGACGAACTGGCATCCGTCCAGCGCTGTCTCGACGACCTGATCAGGTCGGTGGGGCGCCTGGAGAAGCAGCTGGGCAGCGGCGGCCTGGAGATGCGCCGCGTCCGCGCCGACACCAACCACCTGCGCGAGAGCGTGGCGCTGCTGCGGGAGACGGCCGCCACCGCGGCCCCGCCGAAGCGCCCCGACCTCGTGACCATCTCCGACACGCCGTACGACCCCTCGCTGTGGGTGGACACGGACGACGAGGGTCTGGGCGCCCGCAACCGGCACGCCCCCTGACCACCCGCCGATCGCGGCGCCCCCGACCCCTACCGGAGTGGACAAGTGGCCACTGGCACGGAACCTCCTGCCACAGAACCCCATCACCCGAGCGGCGGCGTGAGAACCGGTACGCGCGCCGCCATCGCCGCCCGGCACCTGCGGACCGACCGCTGGTGGCTGGCCCCGGCCGCCACCGCGGCCGGACTGCTCGCCTTCGTCGTCTACTCGACCTGGCGGGCCTTCGCCAACGCCGACTACTACGCGGCGCCGTACGTCTCGCCGTTCTACTCGCCCTGTCTGGCGGAGAACTGCGAACCGATGAGGGGCGGGCCGAACTGGGAGCTGTTCGGAAGCTGGTGGGGCGTCTCGCCGGCGATCATCATTCTGATCTTCCCGCTCGGCTTCCGGCTGACCTGCTACTACTACCGCAAGGCCTACTACCGGGGCTTCTGGGCGTCCCCGCCGGCGTGCGCGGTGGCCGAACCGCACGCCAGGTACACCGGGGAGACCCGCTTCCCGCTGATCCTGCAGAACGTCCACCGGTACTTCTTCTACGCGGCGGTCCCGGTCGCCGGCATCCTGACCTACGACACGGTGCTCGCCTTCCGTGACGAGCACTACGACTGGGGCCACATGGGTCTCGGCACCCTGGTGTTCCTGGTCAACATCGTGCTGATCTGGGCGTACACGCTCTCCTGCCACTCCTGCCGGCACATCGTCGGCGGGAAGCTGAAGCACTTCTCCCGGCATCCCGTGCGCTACCGGATGTGGCAGTGGGTGGGCCGGCTGAACGCCCGGCACATGCAGCTCGCCTGGGCGTCCCTGCTGAGCGTGGCGCTCGCCGACCTCTACGTCTACCTCGTCGCGTCCGGTGTCTTCGACGATCCGCGCTTCTTCTAGCTGGGGGCCTTACCTATGTCCGTGGTCGACCGACAGGAGTGGGACGCCGTCGTGGTCGGGGCCGGCGGCGCCGGTCTGCGCGCCGCGATCGAGGCCCGCGAGCGGGGCGCCCGTACGGCCGTGATCTGCAAGTCGCTGTTCGGCAAGGCACACACCGTGATGGCCGAGGGCGGCATCGCGGCGGCGATGGGCAACGTGAACGCGGGGGACAACTGGCAGGTCCACTTCCGCGACACCATGCGCGGCGGCAAGTTCCTCAACCAGTGGCGGATGGCCGAGCTGCACGCCCGGGAGGCACCGCAGCGGGTGTGGGAGCTGGAGACGTGGGGCGCGCTGTTCGACCGGACGAAGGACGGCCGGATCTCGCAGCGCAACTTCGGCGGCCACGAGTACCCGCGCCTGGCGCATGTGGGCGACCGCACGGGTCTCGAACTGATCCGCACCCTCCAGCAGAAGATCGTCTCACTCCAGCAGGAGGACTTCCGGGAGACCGGCGACCACGAGTCGCGGCTGAAGGTCTTCCAGGAGTGCACGGTCACCCGGGTGCTGAAGGACGGCGAGCGAAGCGAGACGGGGGTCCCTCCGGCCGAAGGCCGGGGGAGGGTCAGCGGGGTCTTCGGCTACGAGCGGGAGTCGGGGCGCTTCTTCGTCCTCGAGGCGCCCGCCGTGGTGATCGCGACCGGCGGCATCGGCAAGTCGTTCAAGGTGACGTCGAACTCCTGGGAGTACACGGGCGACGGGCACGCGCTGGCGCTGCTGGCCGGGGCCCCGCTGCTGAACATGGAGTTCGTGCAGTTCCATCCGACCGGGATGGTCTGGCCGCCGTCGGTGAAGGGCATCCTCGTCACCGAGTCGGTACGCGGGGACGGCGGGGTGCTGCGCAACTCCGAGGGCAGGCGGTTCATGTTCGACTACGTCCCGGACGTCTTCAAGGAGAAGTACGCCGAGTCGGAGGAGGAGGGCGACCGCTGGTACGACGACCCGGACCACAACCGGCGCCCGCCCGAGCTGCTCCCCCGCGACGAGGTCGCCCGCGCGATCAACGCCGAGGTGAAGGCGGGCCGCGGCTCCCCGCACGGCGGGGTGTTCCTGGACGTGTCCACACGGATGCCGGCCGAGGTGATCAAGCGGCGGCTGCCGTCGATGTACCACCAGTTCAAGGAGCTGGCGGACGTCGACATCACGGCGGAGGCGATGGAGGTCGGGCCGACCTGTCACTACGTGATGGGCGGCATCGCCGTCGACTCCGACTCGGCGGCGGCGCGCGGGGTGCCGGGGCTGTTCGCGGCCGGTGAGGTGGCCGGCGGGATGCACGGCTCCAACCGGCTCGGCGGCAACTCGCTGTCCGACCTGCTGGTGTTCGGGCGCCGGGCCGGCCGGCACGCGGCCGAGTACGCGGGCGCCCAGGGGGCCGGACGGCCCCGCGTGGACGACGTACAGGTCGACGCGGCCGCCGCGGAGGCCCTGCGCCCGTTCTCCGCGGAGAGCGGGGAAGGCGCCGACGGGCCACCGGAGAACCCGTACACGCTGCACCAGGAACTCCAGCAGGCGATGCACGACCTGGTCGGCATCATCCGCCGCCGGCACGAGATGGAGCGGGCCCTGGAGAAGCTGGCCGAGCTGCGCCTGCGGGCCCGCCGGGCCGGAGTCGAGGGGCACCGCCAGTTCAACCCGGGCTGGCACCTGGCCCTCGACCTCAGGAACATGCTGCTGGTCAGCGAGTGCGTGGCCCGGGCGGCGCTGGAGCGCACCGAGTCGCGCGGCGGGCACACCCGCGAGGACCACTCCGCCATGGACCGGTCCTGGCGCAACGTCAATCTGCTGTGCGCGCTCACCGACCCGACGGGCGGTCTCGCGGGCACCGACGCGGTGCGCGGGCAGATCGCCCTCACCCGCGAGAGGACCGACCCCATCCGTCCCGACCTGCTCGCCCTCTTCGAGAAGGAGGAGCTGGTCAAGTACCTGGCCGAAGAGGAGCTCTACGAGTGAGCAGCTACGAGGCCCGCTTCAAGGTGTGGCGGGGGGACGTCGAGGGCGGCGGCCTGGAGGACTTCGCGGTCGAGGTGAACGACGGCGAGGTGGTCCTCGACATCATCCACCGCCTCCAGGCCACCCAGGCCCCCGACCTCGCCGTGCGCTGGAACTGCAAGGCCGGCAAGTGCGGTTCGTGCTCGGCGGAGATCAACGGGCGTCCCCGGCTGCTGTGCATGACCCGGATGTCGGTGTTCGGGCGGGACGAGACCGTCACCGTGACCCCGCTGCGGGCCTTCCCGGTGATCCGGGACCTGGTGACGGACGTCGGCTTCAACCACACCAAGGCCCGGCAGGTCCCGTCCTTCGTGGCGCCGGAGGGGCTCGCTCCGGGCGAGTACCGGATGATGCAGGAGGACGTGGAGCGGCCGCAGGAGTTCCGCAAGTGCATCGAGTGCTTCCTGTGTCAGGACGTCTGCCACGTGGTCCGTGACCACGAGGAGAACAAGCCGGCGTTCGCCGGGCCGCGCTTCCTGATGCGGATCGCGGAACTCGACATGCACCCGCTGGACGCGGCCGAGGAGACCGGCCTGGACCGCAAGCGCACGGCCCAGGAGGAACACGGCCTCGGCTACTGCAACATCACCAAGTGCTGTACGGAGGTCTGCCCCGAGGGCATCAGGATCACGGACAACGCGCTGATCCCGATGAAGGAACGGGCGGTGGACCGCACGTACGACCCGCTGGTGTGGCTGGGCTCGAAGATCAGGAGGCGGTAGGGCGCAGCCAGCCGTCGCGGTACTCCCGCCAGTTGGTCTCCGTCGCCGTGAAGTCGATGTACGGTGCGACGCCGAAGAGCTCGCGGTCGGCGTCCGTCCGGGAGAGGCCGAGGCGGGCGCCGCGGACGGCGGCGGCGACGGTCTCGGCGTGACCCCAGTGGCTGGGGTTGCTCTCGTGGTAGAAGGGCAGCCCCATCAGCAGGTGCGTGGTGGGCGGGGTGACCTCCAGGGCGAGGGAGGTCTGCAGGGCCACGTAGCCGCCGTAGGTGCCCTCCAGGGGCTGCGCGGTGTCGTACGACATCACGGCGATCTGGTCGACGCGCCGGGCGACCTGGCCGAAGAACTCCTGCGACCACCACTTGGGGTGGTCGGCGAAGAGGCCGGCGACGGAGTGGAGGGCCGGGAGCGGGTCGATCTGGTGGGCGGCCACGGACAGGTGGGCGTCCTTCGCACGGGTGAGGGCGCGCAGGTCGTCCAGGAGGGAGAGGTAGTCCCGGTCACCTGAGTGCAAGGGCTCCAGGTCGAGGTGGACGCCGTCGTAGCCGGTGTCCAGGACCTGGCCGGCGCTGCGGACGACCTCGGCGCGGGTGGCGGCGCGGTCCAGGTGCAGGCCCTCGGGGCCCTCGTTGGCGAGGACGTCGCCGAGGAAGGCCTGGACACGGACGCCCGGCAGCTCACGGTGCACCGCGTCGATCAGCCAGCGGGCCCTGGGGTAGGCCGACTTCGGCAGGGTGCCGTCGTGTTCCAGCGGGCCGGAGTGGACGTAGAGGTCGCGGATGCCGGTGTCCTTCAGGCGGCGGGCGAGGGCGGTGACGTCGGCGTCCTTCTTGCGTCCGTCCACCCAGGCGTGCCCGAGCCACATGGCGTCCCGGTCGCGGGTGTACGTCCCCTCCGCCGGGTCCCCCATGTAGTTCACCCGCAGGGCGGTCCCGGCGGCGAGCAGGGGGACGACCAGGAGGAGTGCGACCACGAGGGCGGCGCGCCGGGCCCGGCGGACCCAGGGGCTGCCGGGCTTCCCCCCGGGCGCGGGTGCGGTGCTCTCCCGCTCGCCGAGCGCCCGTTCCTCCGGCTCCGTGCCCTCCATGCCGCGTTCCCCTCGCCGTCGGTGTTGCCGGGGAGGACGAGGGGAACGGGTGTTCCGGTTGCGATCACCCGGCGGAAGGAGCCTGCCGTATGTGCCGGTGGCCGTCGAGGGGGAAGGCCGGCGGAGCGGCGGGGAGCAGGCCGGCCGGCGCGAACCCACTCTTCTCGGCGACCCGGCAGGAAGCCGTGTTGTCGACCTGGTGCAGCAACTCCAGGCGGGTCAGGCCCTCGTGGGCGAAGGTGGCGAACGCCCAGTCGGCCAGGGCTGTCAGGGCGCGCGGGGCCACTCCCCTGCCCCGCGCGTGGGCGGCCGTCCAGTAGCCGACCGCGGCCGGGGCGGAAGCCGCGGCGGGGCGCTTGAGGACGACGCCGCCTGCCGGGCGGGTGTCCGACGCCCGCGTCTCCTCCACCGCGAACGCGAGGCGTTCGCCGGTTTCCCAGCCGCGCCGTTGTTCGGCCACCCAGCGTGCCGCGCTCGGCTCGTCGTGCACGGGCGCGCTCGCCCAGCGGCGCATCGCCTCGTCCTGGTACAGCTCGGCGACGACGGCCGCGTCCTCGGGCTCCCAAGGGGCGCAGGGTGAGGAGGCCGGCCGTCAGGCGTATCGGGGCGATGTGCACGGTGCCAGCGTACGCGTAACTCCGACGGGCCGTCAGAACAGGCTCAGCAGCGCCTCCGCCGGATCGGTGAGACCGGTGTCGGTGCCGGGCAGGGGCAGTTCGAACCAGACCGTCTTGCCCCGGTGCGTGCGGCGTGAGCCCCAGGCAGCGCTGAGCAGGCCGACGAGCTGGAGGCCGCGGCCGCCCTCGTCGGTGTCGCGGGCGCGCCGGCGGCGGGGCTGGACCAGGCCGGCGTCCCAGACCTCGCAGACCAGGGTGCGGTCGAGGAGGAGCCGCAGTCTGATCTCCCCCTCGCCGTAGCGCAGGGCGTTGGTGACCAGTTCGCTGACCAGGAGTTCCGTGGTGTCGACCAGCGGCTCCATGTCCCAGCTGAGCAGTTGCGCCCGGGCGTACTCGCGGGCCCGGCCCACGCTGCGGGGCTCGCGGGGCAGGGTCCAGTCGCCGACGGAGTCGGCGGGCAGACCCTGGACGCGGGCCATCAGCAGGGCGATGTCGTCCTCGCCGTGGTGCGTGTCGAGGGTGTTGAGGACGTGGTCGCAGACGTCCTCCAGCGGCGCGGAGGGGTCCGTCAGGGTGCCCACGAAGGCCTGGAGGCCCTCGTCGAGGGGGTGGTCGCGGCTTTCCACCAGGCCGTCCGTGTAGAGCGCGAGCAGGGCGCCCTCGGGCAGTTCGACCTCCACCTCCTCGAACGGCTCCCCGCCGACGCCGAGCGGCATGCCGGGCGGCACGTCCAGCATCAGGGCGGGCTCGCCCGGTTCGACCAGGACGGGCGGCAGATGGCCCGCGTTGGCGAAGGTGCAGCGCCGGGTCACCGAGTCGTAGACGGCGTAGACACAGGTCGCCAGGTAGACCTCGGAGAGGTCCGCCTCGCGGGGTCGGCGGGCCGCCCGGGTGGCCTGCTGGACGCCTCCGGCGAAGGCCTGGGAGGGACCGCCGGGGGCGCCGAGGCCCCGGGCGATCTCGTCCAACTGGGACAGCACCTCGGCGGGTTCCAGGTCGAGCTGGGCCAGGGTGCGGACGGCGGTGCGCAGTTCGCCCATCGCCACGGCCGCACGCAGGCCGCGTCCCATGACGTCGCCGACGACCAGCGCGGTGCGGTGGCCAGGCAGTTCGATCACGTCGAACCAGTCGCCGCCGACCTCGCTGGGCCGGCCGGTGGCCGCGTTGCCGGGCAGGTAGCGGCAGGCGATGTCGAGGCCGGAGGCCTCCGGGTCGCCTGGCGGGAGCAGGGACCGCTGCAGTATCAGCGCGCGTTCGTGCTCACGGCGGTACAGACGGGCGTTGTCGATGCAGACGGCGGCCCGTGCGGCCAGTTCGACCGCGAGCTCGCGGTCGCGGTCGCCGAACGGCTCGCTGCCCTTGGTGCGGGCGAACTGGGCGAGGCCCACCACGGTGTCGTGGGCGACCATCGGCACGGCGAGCGTGGACTGCACCAGGCCGCCGTCGTCGCCCGGCACCTTCTTCGGGCGGGCGGTGCGCAGGGCGTCCGCGCAGGGCGAGTTGAAGGGGTAGTGGTGGACGGCGCCCAGCTTGACGGGCTCCGTGGTGCCGCTGAACGGCGCGTCGGAGACCGCGCTGGCGAAGGCGACCCGGCGCACCTCCGCGCTGCCGTCGGCGAGCCCCGGCGGGTTCTCGTCACCGGCCAGCAGTCCCTGGTACAGATCGACGGTGGCCAGGTCGCAGAAGCCGGGGACGACGACGTCCAGGAGTTCCCGGGCGGTGGTCTCCAGGTCGAGGGAGTTGCCGATCCGGGCGCCCGCCTCGTTGAGGAGGGCGAGATTGCGCCGCGCGGCGGCGGCCTCCCGGGCGGCGGCACGGCGGGCGGTGATGTCGGTGCCGAGCCAGGCGACGCCGATGGGCCGGCCGCTGCCGCTGTGCACGCGGTAGAGGTTGACGGACCAGTGACGGCGCTCGTCGGACCCCGGGACGAAGCCCGTGACGTGCATGTCCGTGATGGAGTCGCCCGAGTCGAGGACCCGGCGCAGGGTCGCCGCCACCCGCTCGGCCTCCCCGCGCGGCAGATAGTCGTACACGCCCTTGCCCCGGTGGTCGTCGGGGGTGCCGCCGAAGACGGACGCGAACCGCTGGTTGGCGCGGCGCACCCGCAGGTCGGGGTCGATCAGCAGGAAGCCGAAGGGGGATTGGCCGAATATGGCCTGCGAGGCGGCGAGGTCGGTCTCGATGCGGCGCAGGGTGCGGACGTCCACGACGATGCAGACGGCGGCCTTCTCCCCCTCCTCCGTCCGCGTCGGCATGACGTAGACCTCGGCGAGGCCCTCCCGGTCGCGCTCGTCCGCCACCATCGTGTCGGGCAGCCGGAAGGGCACCACTCCGGTCCACTCCCGGCCGTCCAGGATCTCGGCCATCTTGCGCTGGCCCCGCTCCCGCCGGACGGGCTCGATGAACGCCTCGATGGGGTCCATGCCGACGGCGCGGTCCGCGGGGATGCCGAAGATCTGCTCGGCGCGCAGGCTCCACTGGTCGACGAGCCCGTCCGGGCCGATGGAGAAGGAGGCGACCTTGATGTAGTCGTACATGGAGCCGGGCGGACTGCTCTGCCACATCGCGTCACCGGACGGGCCGTCGCCGAGGGTGAGGCCGTCGGCGGCCTCTCCTCTCGCGCCGCCCGACGGGTCCTCGGACTCCGTGGCCTTCGCTGGTATCTCGCTCACGCGAACCGTCCCCTCCAGCTCACCGCGTCCGGCACCGGTCACCGGGGGCGGCTGCCCGCAGTATCCAGCACTACGGCGCCGCACAACACGGTGTTCACGATCACAGCACGGTCCCGATGCTTTTCGGTCCGCGCCGTGAGAACACTCCCAGTCTTCTAACCAGCGGACACGTCGTCGAACCCCCTCTTCGGCAACCTCCGCAGGGCCGCCCCGGTCACCCGGCGGACGGGCGGGGCGCGGGGACCGGTGAACGCCCGTGCGAGATGTCATCGGGGCACCGTGAGTTCGAACCACACGGTCTTGCCGACGGCCCCGGGGCGGGTGCCCCAGCGGCGGGAGGCGGAGGCCAGCAGTTGCAGTCCGCGTCCGCCCTCGTCCTCCGGCCGCGCGGCGCGTTCGCGCGGGGGGTCGGGGAGCGGGTCGGAGACCTCCACGAGGAGGACTTCGTTGAGGTCACAGGGGCGTACCAGGCGGACACCGATGGGGCCGGTGGCGTGCCGCAGGGCGTTCGTGACCAGTTCGCTGACCAGCAGGGCCGCGAGGTCGCCGACGCCCTCGAGGCCCCAGAGGGCCAGTTGGTCGCGGACGGCGGAGCGGGCGGCGCGTACGGCTCCCGGGTCGGCGGAGAAGGTCCACGCGGCCCAGTCGCCGTCGGTACAGGTCACGCGGATCACTTCCCCGCCGCGGGAGTGAGGGAACTCGAAGAGGACATCCGCCCATGTCCGGTTTCATGCGGTTAAGGGGCCCATACCCGATATCCCGCACCCAGTACCCCGTTCGGTGGCGCATCGTGGCACGAGCGGCGCGGGACGGCGCTCACGCTCCGTCATCAGCGCGTCCGTGCGCCGCAGTAGTGCCTCACACGCTCTGCCGGGGGCCGCGGTGGGCGAGGGTGTCCCGGACGGCCGGCACGTCGTGCTCGAGCCAGTCGACGTCCCAGACCCGGTCGGGGGTCAGCCAGCGCAGCTCGTCGTGGTCCTCCAGCGGCCGGGGGGCGGCGGACCCGGGGCGCAGGCGCGCGGTCCACACCTGCATCACGTACGGGGTGCGCAGCGGCCACTCACCCGGGACGCGCTCGCCCGCCTCGGCGTCGACGCCGAGTTCCTCGCGCAACTCCCGTACGACCGCCGCGTCAGGGGTCTCGCCCGGTTCCACCTTGCCGCCGGGCAGTTCCCAGCGTCCGGCCAGCTCGGCGGGCGCGCTCCTGCGGGCGGCGAGCAGCCGCCCCTCGTGCCACAGGGCCGCACCGACCACCACGATCCGCTCGCTCATGCGCCGGAGCCTACGGCAGCGGGTCAGTCGGACGACGCTGCGTCCCGGGTGATCCGTTCGACCCAGTAGAGCCGCTGGTGTCCGCGCCCGTCGAGGCTGTCCGCGATCCGCTCCGCCTCGGCACGGGTCGCGTACCTGCCCACCCGGTAGCGATTGCCGTTGTCGTCCTGGCGCACGACGAGCCAGGGCAGAGTCACCGTGCCGTCGTTCATCGCTCCACTCCACTTCCCGCCCGCGGCCCGCGCCGCGCCCCGCCCGGTAAGGAAACCCCAGTCCGCATATGCCCGAGCCTACGCCTTACCTTCACTGAGCGAATACGCCTTTTCACCAAGAGGCACGCAACCGGCCAGTAACGCAGGGGGCGCACGGTGGTCAGTGCGCCGTGCGCCAGGGCCGACGCGTCCGGTCAGCGGCATACCGCGCGGCGTCCGCGCTCCGGGGGCGACCTGCGAGAACGGCCAGATTGCTACGGCGTGGGGGCGGCGCCGGCCCGCGTGGCACGCCGGAGCGGACCCGGGGCGGGGGGCGCGGAACGGAGCGCGAGGGGGCGACGAGGCGGGAGCGGCACGGCCCGGGGTCCGCCCGGCCGGGACCGCGCTACTTCACGGGGAGGTGGTAGGCGGCCCGGTAGCGGTCGGCGGGGATGACCACGTCCGCCGTCTCGACCGGACGTCCCGAGGCGAAGTAGGTCCGCTGGATGACCAGGACGACGTGCCCGGGGACACCGCCCAGCAGGACCAGCTCCTCGGCGAGGCCGGGGCGGGCTCCGACCTCCTCGGTGACGTTGTCCACGATCACGTCGATGGCGCGCATGCGCTCGACCACACCCATGCCGCCGAGCGGGCCCTCCTCGGGGAGCATCACGGGGGTCCGGCCGGTGAGGGCGAGCGGCTCCCACGACGTGGACAGCATCATCGGCTCTCCGGCCTCCCGGAAGAGGTACTTGGTGCGCATCACGCGGTCGCCGGGCTCGATGCCGAGCCGGCCGGCGACGGCGGCACCGGCGTCGGTCTGCTCACTGCTGGACTCCCAGGTGCCGCGGACGCCCGTGTCGGCCTGCTCCTGGCGGAAGGGCGTGGCCCCTCGCTCCGGACGGAACCCGGAACGGGCCACCCGCCGGGGCACCGGACGCTCGCGCACGTACGTCCCCGACCCGGAGCGGCCCTCGACGAGCCCCTCCGCCATGAGCACCTTGCGCGCCTCCAGGGCGACCGTGTCCGAGACGCCGTACTCCTCGCGGATCCTCGCCTGCGAGGGGAGACGGGTGTGCGGTGGAAGCCGGCCGTCGACGATCTGCTTGCGGAGATCACCCGCGACGCGCAGGTACGCCGGCTGCTCACCGAATGTCACGGGCCACTCCCATCAGGTTGTACAGACAGCAACAGCGTGGCAACCGTAGGTTGTACCAGGCAAGCGAAGGCCAGAGAATCACTCGATGTGATGACATCTGCCGGGTGAGGGCTTTACGCAGGCACTTTCTCCCCGCTATGGAGGCCGTCACACCTTCATGTCGCCGCTTTCGGGCTCGCGCTCCGCCTCCTCGTCGTACAGGGGCGGAGTGGTGGCGAGGCCCAGAGCCTTGCGTGCGGTGATCGAGCCGTCGTGGTCGACGAGATCCCATCCCCGGTAGGAGTGCTCGTAGTAGGCCTCCGCGTCACCCGCCTCGGCCGCCCGTGCCCACTCCTCGCCCGCCTCGTCCAGGTCGGCGGCGAGATCGCGCACCGGCCTCCGCGCGCCGGCGGGCCACTCGTGCGCGCGCAGCATCCCGGCCTGCTCGGCGGCCGCCTCCGCGACCTGCCCCGCCCACCGCCTGTGCCCCGGCAGGTCGTCCTCGGCGAACTCGGCCTCCGGCATCTCGTCGAGAGCGGTGTCGAGCACCCGGTCCGCCTCCAGATAGGCCAGCTGGTGCGCGTCCAGCGTGGTCGCGTCCCGGCGCAGCGACCCGGTGAGGGCGGCCCCCGCGTCCCGGTTGCCGAGGACACAGGTGATCTCGCGGTCACCGACGTCCCAGCTCTCCCGGGACGGGGTGAGGTGGTAGACGTCCACGTGGCCGGGCAGTGCCCAGGTGTCCATGACGTAGGCGTCCTGGAGGGCGTGGCACCGCTCGTCGGCCGTGCCGGTGAGGCGGGCGTCGCCCGGGTAGGCGCCGTCGGGCACGGTGACGACGGCGAAGACCTCTCCGTCGTGCTCCCGCGCGCAGGGCACCCGGTCGGCGTCCGTGGCCGAGCCCTCCAGACCGCCGGGCGAGTCGAAGCACTCGCCCTTGCGCAGGCCGAGGACGCTGTTGCCGCGCGTACCGTCCTTGACGCCCTGCCAGGCGTCGGCCGCGACCCCGGTGGCGAGCGCCACCGTCCACAGCGCGAGCCCGAGCGACGACAGCACGGATCCGGCGACCGCCATCCCCCGCCCGCGCTCCCCCCGCCGCTTGATCTGCCTCAGGGCGACCAGCCCCAGCACCAGCCCCAAGCCCGGCAGGAAGCACAGCACCCCGAGGACCAGGGCGGCGACGGCCACACCGTTGACGACGGCGGGCGGGCGGGGACCGCCGGGCCCGTACAGCCCGTACGGAGCGCATCCGGGCCGGCCCCCGTAGGGGAACTGCGGCGGCGGGGGGCCGACCTGGTGCTGGGGCCCGTCGGGCGGAGGTATGGACACGAGGCGCATCGTAGGCGCGCGGTGAACGGCCTCGCCCCCGGGGATCCTTCCCCGGGGGCGAGGGTGTGCCCGTCAGCGGGACGCCGGTCGGGTCAGAACTGCAGGGCCCAGCCGTTGAGCCGGCCGCTGTCCCACCACGCGTTGTCGCTCACGCGCAGCTTCCAGGTGCCGTTCGCCGCCTCCGCCGAGGCGTCCACGGTGTAGGTGGTGTTGATGTTGTCCGCGCTGCCGCCGGTGCCGTACGACTTCAGCGTGTACGCCGTGCCGTCGGGGGCGACGAGCTGGACCCGGAGGTCACCGATGTAGGTGTGGGTGATGTCGACCTCGACGGCCAGGTCCGAGGGCGCGTTGCCGGAGACGCCGGAGACGGTCACCGGGGACTCGACGGTGCTGTTGTCGGCGATGGTGTAGTCGGCGGTGTTCTCGAAGCGGTCACCGGTCGGGGGCGGGGTGGTGTCCCCCTCGCCCACGAACAGCAGACGGTTGGGCGAGCCGCTGCCCGGGCTGCCGACGACGCCGGTGGTGGCGGCGGAGGTCAGCGCGGCGGAGACCTGGGCGGGAGTGTCCGAGGGGTGGTCGGCCAGGTGGAGGGCGGCGGCACCGGCGACGTGCGGGCTCGCCATGGACGTGCCGGAGATGGTGTTGGTGGCCGTGTCGCCGCTGTTCCAGGCGGAGGTGATGGAAGAGCCCGGCGCGAAGACGTCCAGGACGGAGCCGTAGTTGGAGTAGCTGGCGCGGGCGTCGGAGGAGGTGGTGGCACCGACGGTGATCGCCTCGGTCACCCGGGCCGGGGACTTGGTGGAGGCGTCGGTGGACTCGTTGCCGGCCGCGACGACGAAGGTGACGCCGGAGGCGACGGCGTTGCGGACGGCCGTGTCGAGGGCGCTGTCCGCCCCGCCGCCGAGGGACATGTTGGCGACGGCCGGCTTGACCGCGTTCCGCGCCACCCAGTCGATGCCGGCGACGACCTGCGCGGTGGTGCCGGAGCCCGAGTTGTTCAGCACGCGGACGCCGACGACCTTGGCCTTCTTCGCCACGCCGTAGGAGCCGCCCGCGACCGTGCCGGCGACGTGCGTGCCGTGGCCGTGGCCGTCCTGGGCGGTGTTGTCGTTGTCGATGGCGTCGTAGCCGTAGGAGGCCCGGCCGCCGAAGTCGCTGTGGGTGATGCGGACGCCGGTGTCGATGACGTACGCCGTCACGCCCTGCCCGGCCGAATCCGGGTAGGTGTAGGAGCTGTTGAGCGGGAGGCTGCGCTGGTCGATCCGGTCCAGGCCCCAGGAGGGCGGGCTGGGCTGGGTGCCGGTGACGTGGAAGGTGCGGTTCTGGACCACGGAGGCGACGGCCGGGTCGGCGGCGAGACGCCTCGCCTCGGCCTCGGAGGCCTCGACCTCGTAGCCGTTGAGCGCCTTGGTGTAGGTGCGCTCGATGTCGGCGCCGTACTTCGCGGCCAGGGCGCGGCCCTCGGCGGAGCCGGAGCGGGCCTCGTCGGCCTTCAGGGTCACGATGTAGCTGCCGGCGACGGCGTTGGCGGCGCCCGCGTACTGGACGCGGCCTTCGGGAGCGGCGGGGGCCGCGCCCACGGGGAGAGCGGAGACGAGGCCCGCGACGAGGGCCGCGGTGGTCGCGGCTCCGAGGGTGGCCAGTCTTCGCCGGGGGTGACGCATCACTGCCATGTGAGGGTTCCTCCTCAGTCGGTGGTGCGCGTGCTGTGGGGGGTCGGTCGGCGCACGTGCTGCGCGTGCGGCGCAGCGAACCGGCCACTGACAGGATCATGTCAATCGCGTGACCAAGTCCGCGCCACAGCCGAAAGATTGAGGGTTCCACAGGATTTCCACAAGGGCCCCCGCACGAGGTAATGGGCCGGATCCGTGACGGGCTCACGGTGCGTCACCCCGCGGCCCGGCCCCGTTCGCTCGCCTCGGCCGGCGCGAGCGCAGGTCACGCCACTTGGTGACCGGCCACGGGGCGTTGACCCCGCCCAGGGTGGCCGGCACCGTCACCGAGTCGGCGTTGCCGGCGCCCGGGTCTCGGCCCCCGCACGGCGCGCACCCGGGGGAACACGTCACCCCCGTCGCCGCCCGAGCAGGTGCCATCCACGCGGCGTGAGCCGGTGTGTCACGTGCATCCCGGCGCGGTCGCTCGTGACGAGTCCCGCGTTCCTGAGGACGGTCAGGTGACCGCTCACCGACGACGCCGGCAGGGCGAGGCGCGCCGCCACGTCACCGGTGGTGCGGGTGGTCGCGAGGGCCGCGAGCACGCGCGCCCGGTTCGTCCCGAGCAGCCGTGCCAGGGCGGCCTCCTGGCGGGCTCCGTGCGGCGGCGCCGGCGGATCGCCGGCATGCAGGGGGTAGACCACGACGGGAGGCAGCCGGGGGTCGGCGATCGCCACGGGACGGGTGTGGCAGAAGAAGGAGGGGACGAGGCGCAGCCCCCGTCCCCTCAGACGGATGGTGCGGTCCACGGGATACGGGGCGCTGAGGACGGGTTCCCGCCACACGAAGGGCTTGAACGACGCGAGCACCGCCCCGAGTCCCCCTTCGAGTGCTTCCATCCGGCGCGCGCGATCGGCCGCGCCGACGGCCTCGACCTCGCTCCAGTCGGGGGTGAGCAGGCTGCCGTGGACGTGGCCGACGGCGTCCGCGACGGCGTCGAGGAGCGTGGGGTCACCGGCGGCCAGGCGCCGTGTCCAGGCGGGCAGCGGTCTGTGGCGCGACGCCTCGCGCACCTCCCGCTCGAGCCGGGCGCGTGAGGTCTCGCGCAGCACGCGCAGGCCGGCGGTGAGGCCTTCCTCCGACTCGGCGGGGGTGAGGAAGTCCGGCCAGTAGGTGGCGTCGGACGGGGCGAGGTCGTGCAGCAGGCGCAGGGCGCCCCGCACGTCCGGCCGCCGGACGCGCGTACGCGCCCGGCCGCGCCACAGACGCAGCCGGGCCGGGAGCCGGTCCGCCGGGGTGGTCAGCACGTGCAGGCCGAGGATGGCCTCCCACATGGGGTCCGGGGAGCGGGCGAAGCGCACGTGGAGGAAGTCGGCAGGGGTGAAGTGGATGCTCAGCGTTCCGGCCATGTCCCGGATGAAACCGCCTTCGGGCGACCGGCGGAAGGCTCGTTCCCGGGCTTCGCGGAGCGTGGCCGCCTGGGGTTTTCGACCTGTGCGGAAAAGCTGCCCAGTTATGGCATGGACACGTTCATAGACTCGACCGCGGCGCGCGCCGTCACGCGTGCGCACGCATCCTCCGGCCGACGCTCCTCACCCGCGCCGGCTCAGCTCCCCAGAAGGGCTCAGGGCCATGCCACTCAGACGCCTCCTGTCCG
Organism: Streptomyces toyocaensis; assembly: GCF_000725125.1. Lineage (GTDB taxonomy): Bacteria > Actinomycetota > Actinomycetes > Streptomycetales > Streptomycetaceae > Streptomyces > Streptomyces toyocaensis. The sequence goes on along the minus strand of NZ_JFCB01000030.1, from coordinate 15,226 downwards.
TCCTCCTCACCGGCGCCCTCGGGGTCATGGGCCTCGTCGGGCTCACCGCGACACCCGCCCACGCCGCACCGAACTTCAAGGCGCCCTACCCGTGCGGCCAGCAGTGGACCTACAGCCACCACTCCGCCGAGGTGCGCCTCGCCCTGGACTTCGTGCGTTCCGACGGAGGGGCCACCTCGGGCGCCCCCGTACTGGCCTCCGCCTCCGGCACGGCGTACCGCTACTACGAGGCCGGCGGCGCCGGCAACTACGTCGTCGTCGACCACGGCGGCGGCTGGAAGACGTACTACTTCCACCTGGCCGCCTACTCGATCGGCCACGGCCAGGGCGTCGCGCAGGGCCAGCAGATCGGCACGACCGGCTCCACCGGCGCCAGCAGCGGGGCCCACCTGCACTACGAGCAGCTCTACAACGGAGTCGGGCAGACCATCAGCATCAACGGCGCGTCCCTCGCCCCGTATCCCGGCTCGTACCACCAGAAGTACCTGACCAGCGACAACGGCTGCTCCGGCGGCGGCAGGTACTGGGTCGACACCTTCGCCGACGCGCCCGGGTACGGCTCGCCCACCAGCACGACCCGGACGGGCACGCTGTACGCGGGCACCAACTACGTGTTCTGCAAGGTCTGGGGGCGGGAGATCCGCGACGGCGCCGGCAACTACAACCACTGGTGGCTGCGCACGGACCTCGACGTGGGCCCCGCGAACCAGTACGTCTCGGCGTACTACCTCTCACGCTGGGGCAACGACCAGGCGCGTGACAACAACGGGACCGTCGTCCCGGACTGCTGAACGCCACCCGGCCGGGCCCGGGAACCGGCTTGCGTCGCGCGTCTTCGGGTACAGCGAGGGAATGAGGATTATCTCCGCAGCATCCCAAACATAATGAAAGCGATGTTTCGGTGACCCGTCTCGACGGCCCCGGTGACGACCACGACGGGGGTCCGGGCGATGCCCCGGACGCCGTCGCGCTGGACATCGCCGACGCTGTGGAGAGTCTGGCGAACCTGTGGTCGGTGGCCGCCCAGCAGGCGGCCCTGCGTCTGTCCACGCACCAGTTGCGGGCGCTGCTGGTGCTGGAGGCGGCCACCGGGCTGAACCTGACGGCTCTGGCCGAGCGGCTGGGCACAGGACTCCCCACGGCCAGTCGCCTCTGCGACCGGCTGGAGGCGGCGGGGATGCTGGAGCGCTCGCTGCACCCGGAGAAGCGCCGGGAGGTCCGGCTGAGCCTGACCGCGCAGGGACGCCGCGTACTGGACGACGTCGCGGCCCGGCGGGCCCGGGCCCTGGCGGCCGTGCTGGCGGGGATGGATCCGGCGGAGCGGTCGGCGCTGCGCCGCGCCCTGAAGGCGTTCCTCGCCGCCCGGAGCGCCGGATCGGGCCCGCCCGAGGCGCCGTGACCGGCCGGGTTCACTCCGCTCCGGTGGCCCTGCCGGTCCAGTCGAGACAGAGGACGGCGGCGTCGGTGGTGAGGTCCTTGCTGCCCGCGTGCTCGATCAGCCCGGCGACGACCGCGCGGGCCGTCTCGTGGGGCGAGCTTCGCCGTGTCGCGCCCAGGACCTGCCGCAGGGCCTGTTCGCCGAAGGGGTCTCCGGCCGCCGAGCTGGTGCCGTGCACCCCGGAGCTGATGCCGACCAGGCGGTCCCCGGGCTCCACCCGGAAGGTCTGCTCCTCGTACGGCGTCTCCTCGAACATCCCCAGAGGCAGCTGTGCGGTCAGCTCGATCCGTTCGATCCCGGCGCCGCGCAGCCGGTAGATCTGGGGTGAGCCCGCGTCGACGGCGCTCACGGTTCCCGTGTCCAGGTCGAAGCGCAGCAGCAGCGTCGAGGCGTACACCTTGCCGCCGTACTGGGCGAAGACGGCCTGGTCCGCGAGCGCGGCCTGGTCGGCGAGACCGATGCCGGCCCGGCGGGCGTTGCGCAGGGCGCTGACGGTGAGGCCGGTGAGCAGGGAGGCGTCGATGCCCTGGCCCATGCCGTCGGTGAGGGTGACGGTGAGGTGGTCCGCGCCGGTGGACCAGTCGAAGTTGTCGCCGCCGATCGCGTAGGCGGGCTCCAGGTGGGCGCCGATGGTGTACTCGGGGCGCGAGCAGCCGCGCCCCGGCAGGAGCTGCCACTGCATCTCGGCCGCGAGGGTGAGGCGGCGGATGCGGCGGGCCTGGAGGTAGAGGTCGGTGTCCCGGTCGGCCGTGGCGACCTCGTGCCCGAGCGCGGTGGCGAACTCACCGAGCCCGAGCACGGTGACCGGATCCGCGGAGCCGGCGGGGACACGGACGGAGAGGACGCCGAGCCGGTCGCCCCGGACCGTCATGGGCAGGTGGATCAGCTCGGTGGCCGGGTCGGCGGTGATCTCGACCACCGGTTTCTGGGAGGTGAACGCGGTGCCGGCCGGGCCGTCGTGCGCGGACACCGGTTCTCCCGTGTACGGCAGGCGCGTGACCGGCTGGAGGACCGTGAGGCCGTAGTCGGCCAGGAAGAGGGTGACCTCCCGGGCGCCGTACCCCTCGGACAGCAACGCCTCGGCGGCGGCGGGCAGCGCGTGGGGTGGCACCGCCCTCAGGCGGCTCTCCACGGACGACTGCTGTCCAGACGTTTTCACGATATCCGCCCTCTCCCCTTGGAATCTCCACGCTATCGCGGCGAGGGGCGTTCACCGAAGGCGCGGGCGGGACGCGGCACCCCGGCGGGGCGGCGGGCCGGCCGCGGCACCGCCCTCTGCCGCGGTGCTGTGGCAGAGCAGCAGACAGACGTCGTCGTCACGCTCGGAGGCCTGGACGAGGTGCTCGACCAGCGACTCGGCACACAGGTCCAGGTCCTCCAGGACGGGCTCGTCCAGCGCGGCGAGGGTCCGGCCGAGCAGCTCGATGCCGGTGTCGATGCCCTGGGAGCGTCGCTCCACCAGGCCGTCGGTGTAGAGCACCAGGGTCGAGCCCGGTTCGAGACCGGTCGTGTGGTCCCGGTACGTGAAGGGCACCGGGACGCCGAGCATGACCCCCGGTTTGCTGCCCAGCACCCGCACGGCACCCTGGGGAGCCCGGACGACACCCGGCGGGTGGCCGGCCGAGGCCCAGGTCACCCGGGGTTCTCCCGGCCTGAAGCGGGCGATCGTCGCGGTGGCGTACAGGTCGGGCTCCTGGTGGCGCAGCATGCGGTGCAGACGCGTGAGGATCTCGGCGGGTCCGGCCCCGTCGACGGCGTACGCGCGCAGCGCGGTGCGCAACTGGCCCATGACCACAGCGGCGTGCAGCCCGTGCCCGGTGACGTCGCCGATGACCGTCAGCAGACTGCCGTCGGGCTGGAAGAAGGCGTCGTACCAGTCGCCCCCGATGTTGAGTCCCCGGGTGGCGGGCAGGTAGCGGGCGGCCAGGCGCAGGCCGTCGGCGGCGGGCAGGTCGGTGAGCTGGGCGCGCTGGAGCGTCTCGGCGGTGTCCCGGTGCTGTTCGTAGCGGAGGGCGTTCTCCAGGGCGATGGCGATCCGGCGGGCCAGTTCGACCAGCATCACACCGGTGTCCGCGTCGAAGCGGTCGCCGGGTGCCGTGAGGGTCAGCACGCCCAGGGTCCGGCGCACCCCGAGGGGGATGCACAGCACGGGCCGGTCGGGGGAGAGCGCGGACGGCGGGAGGTCCTCGGTGCCGGGCAGTCCGCCGGGGTGTCGGCCGGCGTGCTGGGGACGGCCGGTGCGGGCCGCCGTGACCGCCGCGGCGGGGCGGACACCGCCGGGAGCTGCCCGGTTCCCGTCGAAGAGCCATACGTCGACCTGGCTCGCGTAGTGCGGGACGAGCCGGCCGGACAGGCTGCGCAGGATGTCCTCGTGGTCGAGGGACGCCGTCGCGGCCTCGGTGGCGTCGGTGAGGAACGTCAGCAGTCGCCGGGCCTTCTCCGCCTCACCGCGGGTGGTCCGTTCGGCGTCGAGCAGACCGCGCTGGACGAGGGCGGCGGCGTCCAGCTCGGCGTGCAGGGCCAGCACGCCCTGGTTGGTCTGGTGCAGTTCCTCGCGGTGCAGGCGGAGGAGTTCCTCCGCCTCGTCGAGCCTTCTCAGGACGGCCGCCGTCTCCTCGTCGGCGGTCAGGACGGCCTCGGTCGCCGCGGGGTCTTCCGGGTCCGCCGGGTGGGCGAGACTCCCGGGCGGGGGGCCGGGGCAGGAGACGGCGAGCCGCCACAGAGAGGCGCGCCCGCCCGGCGGGAGGGCCCGCACCGTCGCCCGTACGCGCCCGGCCCCGTCCGGGCCCGGTGCTTCGACGACGAGCGTGAGCTCCGCGCCGTCACCGCCGAGGCACCGGCGCAGCCGCTCCGTGAGGGCCGTGAGGAAGCGTGCGCGTTCGACCGCGGGGACTTCCAGGGCGGCCGTGAGGCGCGCGGCGGCGCTCCGGGCGCGGGCGGCGTCGGACGCCGTGGCGATCTTCCGGACGTCGGGCGGGATCACGACGCCGGTCCCGCGCGTGCGTGGGCGAGGACGGCCACCGTGGTGTCGTCGCGCGGGGGGCGGGCCGGACTTCCGGCGTCCCGCAGCAGGGTCACGGCGACCACCGCCGGGGCGTGGGTGAGGGGTTCGGGATCCCCGGGCGGCGTCCACCGGGCGGGCAGCCCGTCGCTGTGCAGGACGAGCCCCTGGAGCAGCTTGGTCGCCGGCTCCGTGGCGGCCGGGGCGGCGACCGCCGTGCGGTGCGGACCGAGGCCGGCCCGGGTGCCGGCCGCCTCGGCCGCCACGCGGACATCCCGTACACGGGTGGGGTCGTGTACCGGAACGTCCCGGACGCGTGTCATCACTCCCCCGAACGGGCCGCGGGTACGTCGGCGGTCCAGGCGACGACGGTGACGGTGGTGCCCCTGCCCGGTCCGGTGTCGAGCTCGAATTCGTGCACGAGGCGCCGGGCACCGCTGAGGCCGAGCCCCAGGCCGCCGCCGCTGGTGTGTCCGTCGGTCAGGGCCAGCTCGACGTCACGGATCCCGGGACCGCTGTCGACGAAGGACAGCCGCAGTCCCCGGGTCGTGTCCCGTGTCACCGGAGTGATCTCCACGTGGCCGCCGCCCCCGTGCACCAGGGTGTTGCGGGCCAGTTCGCTGGCCGCGGTGACCAGCTTGGTCTGCTGCACCAGGCCGAAGCCGAGCCCGGCGGCGGTCTGGCGGATCCGCTGCCGCACCCATGCCAGGTCCGCGTCCGAGCCGACCGGCAGACTCGTCGCGACGGGAGGGCCGGAGACGGGCATCACGTCCCCCTCCCGCGCCGGTCCGCAGCGGCCGGCCGGCTCCGCGTCAGCAGTTCCATCCCCTGCTCGACGTCGAGTGCGGTGGTCAGCCCCGGCAGGGTGAGACCCAGCTCGACCAGGGTGATCGCCACGGCGGGGCGCATGCCGACCACGACGGTGTGGGCCGCGAGCAGGCGGGCGCTCTCCGCGATCTCCGCGAGGACCCGTCCCAGGAACGAGTCCACGACGTCCACGCCGGAGATGTCGATGACCACGCCGGCCGCCCCGCTGCGGACGATGCGGTGGGTGACGTCCTGCTGGAGCTGCTCGGCCGTCCGGTCGTGCAGGTCTCCCTGCAGGGTGACGAGCAGGGTCTCCCCCAGCGCCAGGACCGGCACCGCGGCCGCGTGGCCGGGGTGGGGGGAGGTCACCGGCCACCCGCGCGCGGTGAGACCTCGATGCCCTGCTGGGAGAGGGCGTAGGCCAGGGCGTCCGCCAGAGAGGCGCGGGTGAGCACGGTGCCCAGGTCGATGCCGAGGTGCACGATGGTCTGGGCGATGGCCGGGCGGATGCCGGAGACGATGCACTCGGCCCCCATCAGGCGCGCGGCGGCGACCGTCTTCATCAGGTGCTGCGCGACGAGGGAGTCGACCGTGGGCACACCGGTGATGTCCAGGATGGCGTAGCGGGCACGCCGGTCGACGACGCTCTCCAGCAGGGACTCCATGACGACCTGGCTGCGGGCGCTGTCCAGCGTGCCGATCAGCGGCACCGCGACGACGCCCTCCCACAGGCTGATGACCGGGGTGGCCACCTCGAGCAGTTGCTGCCGCTGCCGTGCGATGAGCGCCTCGCCCGAGCTGAGTGCCGTCTGCATCACCACCAGGCGCAGCGTGCCCATCAGGACGGTCAGCGCCAGCATGGTCTCGGCCGCCTCCGCGGCGGTCGCGTCGGAGGGTTCCGCACGCAGCAGCTCGGCGGTCGGCGCCCGCAGGGCGGCCACCTCGTCCGCGATCTGCGCGGGGCTGGATCCGGTACGGGTCCGGGACCCGGCCATGCGCCCGAGCTGATCGCGCACCCGGTCGAAACCGGGGGCCGCGACGTCCTCCAGTCTCCCGGCCGACGCCACCTCGGACAGGGCGTCCAGGACGGCCTTGCAGGCCTCCACCGCCTCGTCGCGGGACACGGTGAACACGGCGCGGAAGAGCGGGGCGTCGGCCCAGCGCTGAGCGATCTGTTCCCGGCGGCGCTCCAGGAAGGCTCCCACCTCACGCGCCGCCGACTCGACCGCCTCTTGCTCCGACACCCTCACCGTCTCCTTCCCGCGGGGCCGTCCACCGGCCACCGCCATGACGCAATTATTGCCTCATGGCAAACGTTACTGTCGACAGCGTGGGACGGACAACACGGGTCTGCACATCACGCGAGGAGGCCGGCGGTCCCGCCCCGGGTCCCGGGTCAGCGGCCGTGCCAGTCGAGACAGACGACGAGGGCGTCGTCGTCGGGGAGGGAGCGGCCGCGGTGGCCGGTCAGCTCGCGCAGGATGGCGCGCGGGACCTCGGCGGCCGGCAGCAGCCGGGTGGACTGGATCGCCCGGGCGAGCGCGGCGTCGCCGTACGCCTCCCCCCGGGGGCCGGCGACCGCGTGCACGCCGTCGCTGACGAAGACGAGCCGGTCGCCGGGCTCGACCTGGAACTCCTGGGTCACGTAGTCGGTCTCCTCGAACATGCCCAGCGGGAGTTGGGCCTCGAAGGTGACCGGCTCGACGGATCCGTTCCGCAGCCGGACCGTCTGCGGGGAGCCCGCGTCCACGACGGCGACGCGCCCCGTCTCCAGGTCGAAGTCGAACATCAGCACCGACAGGTAGCAGCGGCCCTGGTAGTGGGCGTAGACCGCCTGGTCGGCCAGGGCTGCCTGGTCGGCGAGGGCGATACCGGCACGCCGCGCGTTGCGCAGGGCGTTGACGGCCAGATTGGTCAGCAGGGAGGCTTCTATGCCCTCCCCCATGCCGTTGGTGACGTAGAGCATCAGGTGGTCCGCCGTGACGGACCAGTCGAAGTTGTCGCCGTGGATCGCGTACGCGGGCTCCAGCTGTGCGCCGAGCTCGTACTCGGGGCGGGAGCAGGAGCGCCCGGGCAGCAGCTGCCACTGCATCTCGGCGGCCAGGGTGAGCCGGTCCTTGCGGCGCGCCTGCAGGTAGACGTCGGTGTCGCGCTCGGCGACGACCACTTCGTGGCCGAGCACCTGCGCGATCTCCGCGAGCTCGTCGAGGACCCCCTCGGCGCCGTCCTCGTCCGGCAGGGTCACCGACAGCACGCCCAGCCGGTCGCCGCGCACGCTGACCGGCAGGTGCACGCGCACACGGCCCCCGGCGGACTCGGCCACCGGCTCCTGGGCGCAGAACGCCCGGCCCACCACGCTGTTGTGCACGGACACCGGCTCCGTGGTGTACGGGAGCACCGACACCGGCTGGAGCACGGTCAGGCCGTAGTCGGCCATGAACAGGTCGGCGGACTCCGCCGCGTACAGCTCCGCCAGCACGCGACGGGTGGCGTCGAGCAGTTCGTGGGGTGCCGCTGTACGCAGAGCCCGCTCAGCGGTCACGAGTCTGTTCACGATGGCAATAACACCAATCCTTCGAAGAGTTGTTGTGGTTCCGTCCGAGCGGCGGTGCCGCTCACCGGCCGCGGCGCGGCGCCGGACCCATGTGTAGCCGCTGCGAATGGCTAGTACGCTGGCCGCTGTCCCAGTGCCTGCGAGAGTGTGACAGTGGCTGCTTTCCGCCCCCGCCCGGAGCCCGTCGAGGTCGCCCGTGTGACCGCGACGGCGGGAGAGTTGCTGGAAGTCCTGTGGGGCCGCGCCTCGACCGCCCCCGCGTCCGCGTCGCAGATGCGTGTGCTGCTCACCCTGGAGCACCAGGACGGTATCAATCTGCGCACGCTCAGCGCCGCCCTCGCCTCAACCCCCCCGTCCACCAGCCGGCTCTGCGACCGGCTGGTCGCCGCCGGCCTCGTCGAGCGCGTGGTCGGCCGGACCGACCGCAGAGAGATCCGGCTGCACCTCAGTAGGCGGGGCCGCGCGTTCCTCGACGACCTGCGCGCCCGCCGGGAGCAGGAGCTGCAGTCGGTGCTGACGCTCATGCCGGCGGGGAAGCGGGCCGCGCTGCTGGAGGGACTGGAGGCGTTCTGCGACGCGGCGGCGCTGCAGATGCACGACGACGGCATGCGGTCGGACGACCGGACCGCCTGAACTCGAGGCCGCACCACCGGGCTCCCCGATGCCGCGGGGCATCGGTGGCCGGTGCGCGGAGGGACTTCCGCCCCGCCGGAACATTCCACAACCTTCCCCGTCCGGTACGACTCGGCTGTTCGGTTGCCCCAGGACCATAGTTGTCCTCCGGCAATCAACGCCTGCCCAGGAGCCTACCCGCTCCGGATACCCCCGATGCACACGGGCGATTCCGAACCCGGCCGGACGACGACCGGAAGCCTGCCCGGCCGGCACGTCGGGGCCGTGGGCGGCATCGAGCCCCGGACGGTCGGCTCCTCTGCCGGGCCGCCACGACGGAAACGGGCTCGTCGGTGAGGGCGGGGTGGTGGCGGTGGAGAGCTGCCAAGCCGTACCGGTCGAAGCCGGCGGCCACCGGCACCGTGCGCGCCTGAGCCTGCGGGGGGGGATTCACGCCGCCGCCGGCGAGGCAGGCGGCGCCGTCGGGTGCGGGAGGCCGGGGCGTCATCCCCCGGTCAGTCGCCGGTAGTGATGCAGCGTCCGCACCGTCACGCCGGCCATGGCCGCGACCTGCCCCACGGAGTAGCTCATCCGCCCGTCCTTTCGCCGGCACACAGCCTCAAGCCTGACCTAGGGGGAGGGTGAACTCGCGTTCGGTGAGGGCATGGCGAGGGGCACGAGGGAGCCCTGTGCCCGACGGCAGGAGCGGAAGGGCCCGCTCACGGGCGGAGGTCTGGGGGCTCTCCGCAACGTCTGCGGCCTGACCGCGCTCACCGATTCCCGCACCCGGCCCGCCATTCGCCACTCACAGCGGCCAGGCGGTCAGCAGATCGTCGGGGCCGTAGGCGGCATCGAGTCCCGGACAGTCGACACCACTGCGCGAGACCGCCACGACGGGAACGGGTTCGCCGGTGAGCGCGGCGCGGTGGCGGTGGAGAGCTGCCAGGTCGTGCCGGTCGAAGGGTGACTGCTCCAGCCACTTGATCGAGCCGACGAAGAACAGCTCCTTGGCGATGGGGCCGCGGTCCGCCCCTACGATGTCAATCTCGACGTCGTTGGTGCGGGTCCAGTAGCCGCCCACGGTGGGGGCCGCGGGCAGCCGGTCGTCGGGCAGTATCCGTGCCAGTGCCTCACGGACAACGGGCTCGACAGCCCGCCCACGCCAGCTGGTCCAGTTCTCCCGGATGCGCGCCAAAGTCAGATCGCCCCGCCCCCGTTCGATCTCTCCCATGGACGGACCGAGCAGGTGCAGCCAGAACCGCAGGTAGGGATCCGTCACCGTGCAGCGACGGTCCTTCGACGGACGCGGCGACACGGGCAGGTCGGCTGCGACGATCCGCTTGCGCGTGAGCAGCTCCAGTGCTCGCTGCAGCGGCGTTGCCCCGATTCCGCCAGCCGCACGGGCGATGCTGGTGAAGGTCCGCTCGCCACTGCCGATGGCCGCCAGCACCGTACGCGCCTGAGCCTGCGGGGGGAATTCGGCCGCCAGTGAGCGCTCGGCAGACACCAGCAGGGCGGAGACCGGGTCGCTCAGCGCCTCGCCGAGGAAATCCCACAGCCCTGCACCCCGCGGCCACTCCGCGCAGATCAGCGGCAGCCCGCCGGTGACCAGCGCGGCATCGAAGGCTTCCGCCGGTTCCAGCCCCAGCATCCGCCCCACCTCGGCAGGGTTCAGCACTTCGTGGGCCGTGGGCAGGAGCTGGCGACGCTGGAGCGGGAGCTGCAGAAGGTGGCGACAGGGGTCGGCGGTCGTTGAAGCGGAATGTCTGCAGGCTGATCCTGACCTGCGGCGGAGCCCCCTCCAGGGCCCTGACCTGGGATTTCCTGGTTGACACGCGTTGGCTCCCGACGGCCGTTTACGGGTGTCCCGCGGACTGGCTGCGGACTGCCCGGGGGCTCCGAAGCTGCGAAATCCCTGGCACACCGGCGGGGCCCGCAAGGAGACTGCGCAGGTGAGCGACTCCTACCCCTGCCCCTGCTGCGGGCACCGCGTGCTGGACGCGATGCCTGGCTCGTACGAGATCTGCCCCGTCTGCTTCTGGGAGGACGACGGGGTCCAGTTCCGTTGGCCCACCATGAGCGGCGGGGCGAACAAGGTCTCCCTGATCGAGGCCCAGCGGAACTATCAGGACTTCGGCGCCTGCGACCAGCGCGGTCGGCGGTACGTCCGCCCGCCGGCCGAGGACGAGCCGCTCGACCCCGCCTGGCGCCCCATCGACCCGACACGCGACTCCTTCGAGGACTGGGCGGCCGAGGACCGCGCCCCGTGGCCGGACGACCACTCGGTGCTCTGCTGGTGGCTCCCAACCTTCTGGCGCCGGGACCACCCATGACCACTCACATTGAGAGACTCATCCAGCAGCTCGACGACTCGACCGGCCCGTCGTACGACGCCCGCGCAGAACTGATCGGCATCGGCTCCGACGCCGTCCCCGCCATCATCAACGGTCTGACCTCCCTCAGCGGCTTCGGTCAGCTGACCGCCATCGAGGTCTTCGAAGAGGTGGCGGACCCGCGCTGCGGCCCCGCTCTGATCGCCCTCCTGGGCAGCGACGACCCCACCGTCCGGGAATGGGCGGCGATGGCCCTGGCGAGCCTGGAGATCGACGGCGCGGTCGAGCCCCTGCGCCGCGCCTACCGCGCCTGCCTGGAACGGGCCACGCCACCGGACTGGAGCGAGCCCGACGGCATCCGCTGGGCCCTGACCGAACTCGGCGCACGCACCCCCGTCGTCCCGCCGCTCACCGCGCGCCTACGACCCACCACTGCGGACAACGCCCCCGGCTGGCCTTCAGCCCACTTCACCGAGATCATCAGCGACCTGGCCGACCACGCCCAGGTGATCCTCTACTCCCAGTTCTGGCGAGTGGACGCCAGCGGCACATACGGCGTCTCCGGCCCCGCCCTGGACTGGGAACTCGACTGGACCGCGCCCTGGGAACACCTGGTCGAAGAGTCCCGCACCTGGTCCCTTCTGGAAGCCTCCGAAGCCCCCACCGACGACAACATCTTCGTCACCCTCACCTGGATCGACCGTACCGACCTGTACCCGGAAAGGTGACCGATGCCATCCCAGCACTCCGAGGAAGTTGGCTACGGCCATGTGGTCGAGAGCTATGACGAGCTTGTACGGCGGTCTCCCGCGCTACCTCGTACTGAACGGCGGGCGGTTCCTGGGCCCCCGGTGGTGGCACACCACACGCTTTACCCGGCACCTGATCGCTGACGCCGCCGCGATCAACGACGAGGAACTGGAAGCCCTCCTCGGGTACACATGGCGCTCGCGTCTCACCGCCGGCCGGCTGATCGGCGTCGACCGCCGCGAACGGTTCCGAGCACGCATCGGCGACCTGCTCCTGGCCAGCGAGGTCTGCTATTCCGGCAGCGCCTGCTGCTTCGCCTTGGCCCGCTTCGGCACACACGCCGACGCTGAGATCCTCACCGCCTACCTCGACCGCTACCTTCCCCGCACCGACCTCCACTACGATCAGCCCGCCGCCCTGGGCGCCCGCCTCGGAACCCACCACGCCGACCGCTTCACGGAGCCCGACGGCCTCTGGGACGAGTGGGTCAAGGGCGTGGGACGCCTCGGCTACCCCAACCACACCCCCGCCGAACAGCGCCGCTGGACGGACCTCCACGGCGAGTTCGCCAACGGGTGGACCCGGCCGTAACAGCCGCCTGACTGCGGCTACGTGAAGTCCGCGTACGCCATGTATCGGCCGCACGCGCGGCACATGAAGAGGTAGCCCGTGGGCTGACTGTCCTTGTCCAGAGCACCCAGATAGCTCTCCATCGCCTCGGCGGACCACCCCCACGCGGCAACCTCGCTGCGCAGCGCCTGCAGGGCATCCGGGAACATGGCCAGCTCGGCCATCCCAACCGCCCTCAGGAACGCCGCACCATCACCGCAGTGGAAGAACCACTGCGGGTCCTGCCAGGAGGAGAAGCCCGGCGTACACGCATCGACGGACATCACGACCTCAAGCGGGACATCGTCCCCGATCGGGTCACCGATGAAGTGCGCGTCGTACTTTGCAGCCGCGCTGCCATCCGCGATGCACCACGGGCACAGCAGGTTGGAAAGTTCCTCGACCGCGTACACCGGGCCCGTGTAAATGAACCCCCGCGCCCTCCCGCAGCAAAGGCACGTCGTGCTGGACTCAACGACCGCCCCGGTCGCCAAGGGGTCGGGGTGGTAGGGAAAACCGGGCAACTCCTCGGACATGCCGGTCACGCTACCTGCGCACAAGAAGGCCGTGCCGGACTGCACCCGCCCTCGGTCCGAAGACGGTCACGGCCGCAGCAGCCGAGCCTGCGGGTCATAGCAAACGAGCCCCATCGATGCCGCGAGATCGGCGGCGTAGGCCGAAGCCTCCTCGGCCATGCTGTACCGCATCGGGAAGTAGATCAACGGCCCGGACGCCTCGCCGATCAACGGCCCCGTCGACCAAGGGGAGGTGTCCTCCTCGTCCTCCATGAGATCCACCCACCGCGCCAAGAGCCCAGCAACGTACTCCGCGATACGCGGGGAGGGTGGAAACTCTTCCTCCGTGTCGATGTAGCGGTCGTACATCTGCGTGAGGACCTCGCCCGCGATCACATCGTCAGCGGGCTTGCTGCCTTCCCACACCGCCAGGTCGTAACTCATGGCCGAACTGTGCCACGCCCTACTGACAGCACCGGCTGGCGTCGACCAGCAGGCCAGCCGCACCAGACGTCTGTGGTGTCGACGAAGGCTTCAGGGATAGCGCTGGCGTCGACCCAGCGAACCTGGGAGTGCTTGCGGCGAACTTCGCATACTCGCTGCGTTGGAGAAGGACCACGCGGTTGGCGGCCTTGTCGTGGACGATGACGGCGGCGACCAGCAGGGTCATGGATTCGAGCGCCGGCTTCGTTGTTGGGCATGTTAGGCGAGCGCTTCGCGGGCGCGGCGGGCCAGATCGGCGACACCAGGAACGCGGCGGCGCTGGTAAACCGCCAGGGTGGAGCGGATCGAGGTGATCGCCTTGCGGGTGCGGTCGGAGGTCATGCCTTCCATGAGGACCAGGGCTTGGGTCCAAGCGGCGACGGCTTCGTCGGCGCGGGCCTGGGCGGCGAGGCTGTCGCCGAGGTCGGCGTGGGTGAGGGCGTGGACGCGCTTGTACTTCACAGGGTCCCAGCGGGTGAGGGCGTCTCGGTGCTGCTGCTCGGTGCCGATGTGGTCGGCGAGGGGCCGCCGTCGACAAGGATTACGCGGACCAGTCCGCCGATGCCCAGCCGCAGGTCGACGAAGCGGCGTAGCCGCTTCCCCGCGCGCTGACCGAAGTCAGCACGCCGCGGACTCTGTGCGGACCGCAAAGGCCGCCCAACCCGCTCCGCCGCAGGTCAGACGGCCTTTCGCCGAACGTATTAGACGTTGAAGCGGAACTCCACCACGTCGCCGTCCTGCATGACGTAGTCCTTGCCCTCCATGCGGGCCTTGCCCTTGGCGCGGGCCTCCGCGACCGAGCCGGTCTCGACCAGGTCGGCGAAGGAGACGACCTCGGCCTTGATGAAGCCCTTCTGGAAGTCGGTGTGGATGACACCGGCCGCCTCCGGGGCCGTGGCGCCCTTCTTGATGGTCCAGGCGCGGGACTCCTTGGGGCCGGCCGTGAGGTACGTCTGCAGGCCGAGGGTGCGGAAGCCGACGTGGGCGAGGGTGGCGAGGCCGGGCTCGTCCTGGCCGACGGACTGGAGGAGCTCGAGGGCCTCGTCCTCGTCCAGCTCGGCGAGGTCCGCCTCCAGCTTGGCGTTGAGGAAGATCGCCTCGGCGGGGGCGACCAGGGCGCGCTGCTCGTTCTTGAAGTCCTCGTCGGTCAGCTCGTCCTCGTCGACGTTGAAGACGTAGAGGAAGGGCTTCGTGGTGAGGAGGTGCAGGTCGTGGAGGAGTTCCGCGCGCTCGCTGCCCTGGACGATGCCGTGGGCGAAGAGGGTGTCGCCCTTCTCCAGGATCTCCTTGGCCTCCTCGACGGCCTTGACCTTGGGCGCGACGTCCTTCTTGATCCGCGACTCCTTCTGGAGGCGGGGCAGGACCTTCTCGATGGTCTGCAGGTCGGCGAGGATCAGCTCGGTGTTGATCGTCTCGATGTCGTCCTTCGGCGAGACCTTGCCGTCGACGTGCACGACGTTCTCGTCCTTGAAGGCGCGGATGACCTGGCAGATCGCGTCGGACTCGCGGATGTTCGCGAGGAACTTGTTGCCCAGGCCCTCACCCTCCGAGGCGCCGCGGACGATGCCCGCGATGTCGACGAAGTCGACCGTGGCCGGCAGGACGCGCTGGGAGCCGAAGATCTCCGCCAGCCTGGTCAGGCGGGGGTCGGGGACACCGACCACGCCGACGTTCGGCTCGATCGTGGCGAACGGGTAGTTGGCCGCCAGCACGTCGTTCTTGGTCAGGGCGTTGAACAGGGTCGACTTGCCGACATTCGGCAGACCGACGATTCCGATCGTGAGCGACACGTTGCGACTTCCCGTACGTGAGGATGGGGGCGAGGACCGGCCGGCTGGGCAGCGTGGGCCGATCCACCAGTCTACGGCGTGCCCGTGCCCGCCCGGCCGTCGTCTCGAACGCCTGGCCGCGCTCGGGTTCCCGGCGTGTCTGACGGACTGTTCGACACATAAAACGACCTAAGTTGGTCCAGTGGAGCAACACAGGACGCGACCCGCGCAGTACGGACCGCGACGTGACCCGGCACCCGGGCCGCCCGCGCAGCCCAGGCCGTCCCGGTCGCCCCGGCCGCCGCTGCCTCCGCAGGCGGCACGCGCGGCGGGGGGCGGGGTCGTACGGTCCGCG
>NZ_JFCB01000029.1 GCF_000725125.1 Streptomyces toyocaensis | reverse complement strand
GCCCCCGGCACCGCCCGCCCCCGCCCCCGGCACCGGGAAGATCAACCTCGACAAGGGCCGGGTCAGCCTCCAGAAGAACCAGACCGTCTCCCTGATGAAGGGCGGCCGCCCGCTGCTCTCCCAGGTCAAGATGGGCCTCGGCTGGGAGCCGGCCTACCGCGGCAAGGACATCGACCTGGACGCCTCGGTCATCGCCTACGGCCCTCAGCGCAACCACATCGACAGCTGCTACTTCGGCAAGCTCCAGATCGTGAACGGCGCGATCCGCCACTCCGGCGACAACCTCACCGGCGAGGGCGGCGGTGACGACGAGGTGATCACCGTCGACCTGGGCCGTCTTCCCATGGAGGTCAGCGGCCTGGTCTTCACGGTCAACTCCTTCTCCGGCCAGAAGTTCACGGAGGTCGCCAAGGCCTACTGCCGCCTGCTGGACGCCACCACCGGCGAGGAACTGGTCCGCTTCGACCTCACCGGCGCCGAGCCGCAGACGGGCGTGATGATGGCGAAGCTGATCCGCCAGTTCTCCGGCGAGTGGGAGATGACCGCGATGGGCGACTTCGTGAAGTCCCGCACGGTCCGCGGCATGGTGAAACCGGCCGCCCAGGCCCTGTAACCACCCGCGCGGAACGCCGGGCGCCCCGCGGGAGGAGCTGCCCGGCGCTCCTCGGACGCGGTGTTCAGCCGCGCTGGACCCGCTGCCGCTTCCAGGGCCCCGTGATGGCGACCATGATGCCCGGCTCCTGGATGTTGGCGTACAGGGTCCGGCCGTCCGGGGAGAACGTGACGCCGGTGAACTCGCCGAACTCCGGCTCGTCCTCGGTGCCGATGTTCAGTTCGTTGCGGGCGATGGGATACGTGCGTCCGCTGTCGGTGGCCCCGAACAGGTGCTGCGCCCCGTCTCCGTCCTCGGCGACGATCAGACCGCCGTACGGCGACACGGTGATGTTGTCGGGGCCGTCGAAGGCGCCGTCCGCGCCCGGGTCCCGGCCGGCGCCGAGCAGCACCTTCAGGGTCAGGGTGCGGCGCCCGGGGTCGTGGAACCAGACCTGGCCGTCGTGCTGCACGGGGCTCTCCGCACGGGCGTAGGAGGAGACGATGTACGCCCCGCCGTCGCCCCACCACATGCCCTCCAGCTTGCGGCCACGGGTGACCTCGCCCGGTCCGAACTGCTCGCGGACCGCCACGTCGCGGGCGTCACGGTCGGGCACGTCCACCCAGTCGACGCCGTACACGGTGCCGATGCGCGTGGCGCGGGAGAGGTCGTCGACGTACCGGCCGCCGGAGTCGTAGCACTTGGGCGCCTGGAGGACACCCGCGTCGTCGGCGAGCGTGCGGAACATGCGGGGGCCGTGGCGGAAGTCCCGCGGCGGGGTCCAGCGGTAGAAGAGGCCGTTGGGCCCGTCGGCGTCCTCGGTGAGGTAGGCGTGGCCGCGCCGGGGGTCGATGACGACGGCCTCGTGGTCGTAGCGCCCGAAGAACTTCAGCGGCTTGGGGTCGCGGTTGGCGCGCCGGTCGGCGGGGTCGACCTCGAAGACGTAACCGTGGTCCTTGGTCATGCCGTTCTCGCCGGCCCGGTCGGAGTTCTCCTCGCAGGTGAGCCAGGTGTTCCAGGGGGTGCTGCCGCCCGCGCAGTTGTTGGCGGTCCCGGCGATGCCGACCCATTCGGCGACGCCGCCGTCGGGGCGCACCTCCACGATCGTGCAGCCGCCGGGTGCGGCCGGGTCGTAGACGAGGCCCTCGGTGAGCGGTACCGGGAACTCGGCCTCGTCGCGCGGGCCGTCCATCTCGTGGTTGTTCACCAGGAGGGTGCTGCCGCGCGGGCCCGGGAAGGCGGCCGTTCCGTCGTGCTCGGCGGGCGTGAACTCACCCGACTCCAGACGGGTCTTCCCGGTGTGGGTGAGGACGCGGTAGGTGAACCCGGCGGGCAGCGCGAGGACTCCGCGCGGGTCCGGCACGAGCGGCCCGTACCCCACGCCTGCCTGCCGGCCGGACGCCTCGTCGGCGAGGTCGGCGGAGGCGAGGGCGTGGGGCGCCGAGGCGAGGGCGCCCGCCGTGCCCGCCAGCGCGATCCCGGCACCGGTGATCACGGACGTTCTGGCGAAGTCCCTGCGGGTGAGCGACATGCTGTCTCCAGGTGACGGTGGACAGACCGTGGACTGTGCGCCGTCACGCTCCCGCCCCCGCCTGAACGCGGGTTGAACGGCGGGGGTCACGGCGCGGCCCGCTCCCGTGAAGCTCAGCCCCCGTGCTGCGACCGTGCCTTGAAGGCGGCCTTCCGTGCTTCCTTGGCGACCTTCTTGTCCGGGTGCAGGCGCCCCATGGCCTCCAGTACGTCCGCGGTGGCCGGGTGGTCCACCCGCCAGGCGGTGTCGAAGAAGCCGCCGTGCTGCCGTGCCAGCCCCTCCACCAGGGAGCGCAGTTCCTCCGAGTTGCCCTCCGCGGCGAGCTGGGCGGCGACCGTGTCGATGGTCAGCCAGAAGATCATGGCCTCGGACGGCGGCGGCACGTCGGCGGCGCCGTGCTCGGCCAGCCACACCCGCGCGAGCCCGCCGAGTTCGGGATCGTCCAGCACCTCGCGCAGGACGGGTTCGGCGCTCGCGCCGACCAGTGAGAGCGCCTGCTGGCACCGCAGCCGCCGCAGCGGCGCGCCTTCGTCGGTCCCGCGTGCCGCGGCCAGCAACTCCCGCGCGGCAACCAGGGGTTCACGCCGGGCGAGCCACTGCTCGGTCTCCGCGTGGGCCGCGACCGGCGGGAAGCCGGCCGTGCCGTCGAGGAGCGCGTCGGCGCCCTTGTCCGCGAGGTCCCCGACCGCCGGCGCCCGGAACCCGGCCTCCAGCAGACGGGCGCGCAGTCCGTAGAGACCGAGCGGGGTCAGCCGCACCATGCCGTAGCGGGAGACGTCGGTGTCGTCCCCCGGCGTCGCGGGCTCCTCGTCGGCGTCGGCCATGACCGCCTCGTCGACCGGCTGGTACTCCACGAGTCCCACGGGCTCCAGCATGCGGAACTGGCCGTCCAGCCGCATCATCGCGTCGGACACCTGCTCGAGGACGTCGTTGGTGGGCTCCGCCATGTCGCCGGGCACGATGACCGACGCGGCCAGCGCGGGCAGCGGCACGGGTGCCCCGCCGGGCCCTTCCTCCCCGACGGTCAGCAGGTAGAGGTTGCCGAGCACTCCGTCCAGGAACTCGGCCTCGGCCTCGGGGTCCCAGCCCAGCGCGTCCAGGTCGAGTTCCCCCTCCCCCTCGGCGATGGCGTCGACCAGCCCGCCCAGGTCGGGGACGCTCGCGTCGCCGAGCAGCGTCTCCAGGGCGCCGAGCCATACCTCCAGCACGTCCCGCGGCGTTCCCCCGGTGAGCAGCGCGAGGTCCGCGCCCGCGGTGACGGTGCCCTCCTCCTCGTCGACCACCTCGACGAGCCCGGTGTCCACGGCGACGCGCCAGGCCTCACTGGCGTGGGCCGCGGCGTCGTCCCCGGTCAGCCCGAGTTCCCCGGCCGCCGCGGGCAGCTGCTCCTCGACGAGCCCGCCGCCGGCGTCCACCCTGGTGGCGGGCCCGGCCCAGCGGGCGAGCCGGGCGGCCCGGGACAGCACCGGGGTGGACAGGGCGTCGCGCGCCAGCTCCGCTTCGGGACGCAGCCGCGCCGGCGGCAGGATGGAGCTGTCTGACATCGGCTTGTTTCTCCTAGGGCCTCTTACGACTCAGCCGCTCAGCCTAGACGGATTTCCACCCATGCCGCCCGCTTCATCTCCCCTTCGGCAACCGTACATGGCCGAAACCTTGACAAGTGACTTGGCCAGGCTGGAGATTGACGCGCGTAGACAGGGAGTGACCCACGCTCCACCCTCGTCCCGGCGTAGATCACGTTCCCGGAGGGAAATCCGTTGCCGAGCAAGTCGTCCGCGCGCCTCGCCGCGCTCACCGTCGCCGCCGTGTGCACCGCGGCGTCCACCGTCGTCCTCACCTCGCCCGCGCACGCGGACTCCGTGCGCATCCATGACATCCAGGGCGACACCCGCATATCGCCGTACGCGGGGAAGCAGGTCACCGATGTGACCGGAATCGTCACCGGCGTCCGCACCTACGGCTCGTCCCGCGGCTTCTGGATCCAGGACCCCTCCCCGGACACGGACCCGGCCACCAGTGAGGGCGTCTTCGTCTTCACCGGTTCCACGCCGAAGGGCGTCGCGGCCGGCGACGCCGTCACGGTGTCCGGCACAGTCTCGGAGTTCGTCCCCGGCGGCGCCTCCTCGGGCAACCAGTCCCTGACGGAGATCACCCGCCCGGTCTTCACGGTCGTCTCCAGCGGCAACGAGGTCCCGGCCGCGACGCCGATCACCGCGCGGTCCGTCCCGGCGGCCTACACCCCCACGCCGAACGGCTCGGTCAACGACCTCCCCCTGCGCCCGTCCACCTACGCCCTGGACCACTACGAGTCCCTGGAGGGCATGAACGTCCAGGTCTCCGACACCCGGGTGGTGGGCGCCACCGACCCGTACACCGAGCTCTGGGTCACGGTGAAACCCTGGGAGCACCGCAACCTCCGCGGCGGCACGGTCTACGGCTCCTACGACTCCCAGAACACCGGGCGCCTCCAGATCCAGTCGCTCGGCAGGGCGGCCGACTTCCCCGACGCGAACGTCGGCGACACCCTCGCCGGGGACACCACGGGCCCCCTGGACTACAACCAGTACGGCGGCTACACCCTGGTGGCCGACGACCTCGGCACCCTGGAGTCCTCGGGCCTGCGCCGCGAGACCACGCGCGCCCAGCACACCGGTGAACTCGCGGTGGCGACCTACAACGTCGAGAACCTCGACCCCTCCGACGACACCTTCGCCGCGCACGCCGCCGCGATCGTGGACAACCTCAAGTCCCCCGACATCGTGTCCCTGGAGGAGATCCAGGACAACAACGGCGCGACCGACGACGGCACGGTCGCCGCCGACCGGACCCTGGCCGGGCTGATCGACGCCATCGTGGCGGCGGGCGGCCCGCGCTACGACTGGCGCGCCATCGACCCGGCCGACAAGCAGGACGGCGGCCAGCCGGGGGGCAACATCCGCCAGGCGTTCCTCTTCAATCCGGCCCGGGTCTCCTTCACCGACCGCCCCGGCGGCGACGCCACCACCCCCGTCGACGTCACCGAGGTCCGCGGCAGGGCCGCCCTGACGAACTCACCCGGCCGGATCGACCCGGCGTCCGAGGCGTTCGAGGACAGCCGCAAGCCCCTGGCCGGCGAGTTCACCTTCCGCGGCCGCACGGTCATCGTCATCGCCAACCACTTCTCCTCCAAGGGCGGCGACCAGGGCCTGACCTCCCAGTACCAGCCCCCGTCCCGGAACTCGGAGACCCAGCGCCACCTCCAGGCCCGGGCGGTCCACGACTTCACCGCGAAGATCCTCGAGGCGCAGCAGAACGCGAAGGTCGTGGTCCTCGGAGACATCAACGACTTCGAGTTCTCGGAGACGACCGAGATCCT
Source organism: Streptomyces toyocaensis (assembly GCF_000725125.1). Lineage (GTDB taxonomy): Bacteria > Actinomycetota > Actinomycetes > Streptomycetales > Streptomycetaceae > Streptomyces > Streptomyces toyocaensis. Next base: position 93,486 of record NZ_JFCB01000029.1, on the reverse strand, counting down.
CGAGGGCGAGGGCACGCTCTGGTCGGCGGTGAAGTCCCTTCCGGAATCAGAGCGTTACTCCTACGTCTACCAGGGCAACAGCCAGGTCCTGGACCAGATCCTGATCACGCCGTCCATCCGCCGCTTCGCTTACGACAGCGTGCACATCAACGCGGAGTTCCACGACCAGATCAGCGACCACGACCCGCAGATCCTGCGGTTCCGCCCGTAGGGAAGTCGGTCACCCACGACGGTGAGGGGCCGGTGCGGGGACATCCCGCGCCGGCCCGGCCCGACCCACCGACCGCTCAGCACCGATGGCGCTGCACCATCACCGCACCCACGGCCACGGCGACCACCGCACCCGCGATCATGACCGGCTTGCGGTGCCGCATGCCGGCCTCCCCCGCGTGCGCGGCGGTGCTGCGCATCTGCACGGTCATCGCCCCGGCCCGGTCGCGGAGATCGTCGGCCCGCGCCCTCGCCCGCCCCTTCACGTCCATCTTCCCAGCCAGCTCCGCCACGGTGTCGCCCAGTTCGTGCCGCGTCCGCTCGATCTGGCGTCGCAGCTCATCGGGCCCCTTGGCCCCGCGCCCCGAAGCGGCGGCCTCCGCCCCGGCATCCACATGGGCCCCCGCCCGGCTCACGTCGTGCGTCATCGGTGCGCCCTTCCCTTGATCTCCTCCACATCGGCCCGCACGCTGCCCAGCGTCCGCTCGGGCTTGGCCGGCGTCGCCCTGCGCAGCTGCCCACGGCCGGCGATCGCCAGCACACCGGCGATCAGGAACAGCACGCCCGTGACGATCAGCGCCGCGGCCCACAGAGGCAGCACCAGGTCCAGCGCGGCGACACCCGTACCGGCCAGCGCGAGCAGCCCCGCATAGCCGAACGCGCCCGCGGCCCCCAGCATCCCGCCGCCGCGCCCGGCACGACGGCCCTTCTCCGCCAGTTCTTCCTTGGCGAGCGCCACTTCCTGCCGCGCGAGTCGCGAGATCTGTTCGGTGGCCTGCCCGACGAGCTCGCCCACGCTGTGCTCGTCGCGGACCGGCCGTCGCTCCATGGTTTCGGTCACGATGCGCCTCCTTCCTGGTCGGGAGACCCGAGTACCCCCGCGCACCTCGCCCTATCCATCAAGCAACGCTTACCAGTATTGGCCATCACCTGTAAGTAGAACTTCACATGATGACGGCCGAGACTACTCCCATGACCCCTTTCGGCCGCACCCTGTGCGCGATGATCACCCCGTTCACCCCCACCGGCGCGCTCGACCTCGAGGGTGCCCAGCGCCTGGCCGACCACCTGGTCGCCCAGGGCTGCGACGGCCTGGTCCTCTCCGGCACCACCGGTGAGTCCCCCACCACCACGGACGCCGAGAAGTCGGCCCTGATCACGGCGGTGCGCCAGGCCGTCGGCACCCGCGCGACGATCGTCGCGGGCGTCGGCACCCCCGACACGGCGCACACCGCCGAACTGGCCCGCGGGGCCGAGAAGGCGGGCGCCGACGGCCTCCTGGTGACCGCCCCGTACTACAGCCTCCCCCCGCAGGACGCGATCGAGGCGCACTTCCTCGAGATCGCGGACACGACGGGCCTCCCGCTGGTCCTGTACGACATCCCCTCCCGCACGGGCACCCGCATCGCACCGGACACCCTGCTCCGCCTCGCGGAGCACCCCGCGATCGTGGCGGTGAAGGACTGCTCGTACGACTTCCTGGCGGCGCAGAAGCTGATCTCCCGCACGGACCTCGCGTACTACGCGGGCTCGGACGAGCTCAACCTCGCCCTCTACGCGGTCGGCGGCGCCGGCTGCGTCAGCACGGTCGCGAACGTGGTCCCGGACCGCGTCCGCGCCGTCCTGGACGCCTTCGACGCGGGCGACACGGCCCGCGCCGCCCGCCTCCAGCGGCAGATGACGCCCCTCATCGAGGCGATGATGGCGGGTGGCCTCCCCGGCGCGGTCACCGCCAAGGCCCTCCTGCCGGTGCTGGGTCTGCCCGCGGGCCCGGTCCGCCCGCCCCTGCGGCCCGCCGGCCCCCGGGCGACGGCCCGGCTCACCGCGCTCCTCGACGACCTGACGGCCTGACACCCGCGCGACGGGAAGCGGGCCGGATCCCCACACCCCGTGGTGATCCGGCCCGCCCGGCATGTCCCGCGGCCCGGCGCCCCGGTCGACCCGGTGGGTCGGTCGTCCCGGGGCGTGGCCCGTACCGGCATGACGGCACGTCAGTTGTGGCTGTGGAGAACCTCGTTGAGACCGCCCCAGACCGCGTTGTTCGGGCGCGCCTCGACCGCGCCGGTGACGGAGTTGCGGCGGAAGAGGATGTGGGAGGCGCCGGACAGCTCACGCGCCTTGACGACCTGACCGTCGGGCATGGTGACGCGCGTACCGGCGGTGACGTACAGTCCGGCCTCGACCACGCACTCGTCACCGAGGGCGATGCCGACACCCGCCTCGGCGCCGATCAGGCACCGCTCGCCGACGGAGATGCGCACGTTGCCGCCACCGGACAGGGTGCCCATCGTGGAGGCGCCGCCGCCGATGTCGGAGCCGTCGCCGATCACGACACCGGCCGAGATGCGGCCCTCGACCATCGACGTACCGAGCGTGCCGGCGTTGAAGTTGACGAAGCCCTCGTGCATCACGGTGGTGCCCTCGGCGAGGTGCGCCCCGAGCCGCACCCGGTCGGCGTCGGCGATGCGGACGCCCTTGGGGGCGACGTAGTCCGTCATGCGCGGGAACTTGTCGACGGACGTCACGGCGAGGTGCAGGCCCTCGGCGCGGGCGTTCAGCCGGACCTTCTCCAGGTCGTCCACGGCGACGGGACCGAGCGAGGTCCAGGCGACGTTGGCGAGGTGGGCGAAGATGCCGTCCAGGTTCTGGCCGTGCGGCCGGACCAGGCGGTGGGAGAGCAGGTGGAGGCGCAGGTAGACGTCGTGCGCGTCGACCGGCTTCTCGTCCAGCGAGGCGATGACCGTGCGGACCGCGACGACCTCCACACCCCGGCGGGCGTCCGGGCCGACCGCGGCGGTGGCGCCGCCGCCCAGCAGTTCGGCGGCCCGCTCGGCGGAGAGCCGCTCGGTGCCCGACGGGCCGGGCTCGGCGGCGAGTGCGGGGGCGGGGAACCAGGTGTCGAGGACGGTGCCGTCGGCGGCGACGGTGGCGAGGCCGGCGGCCACTGCGCCGGTGGTGCTCTGAGCAGTCGTGTCGGTCATGAGGGCAACCTAACCGCCGGGCGGGCACGGAGGCGAACCAGTGCCCCCGCGTCTCACGCGCCGGACGTCCCGCCCCGGCCCGGCGCCGCGTCACCTCCCGCGATCACCCGCCCCAGCACCTCCCTGGCATACCCCTCGTCATAGGGCGCGCCGGTCAGCAGCACCTGGAGGCAGATGCCGTCCATGAGCGCGACCAGGGCCCGGGCCGTGACCGGGTCCGTGCGCCGGGAGAGCTGCCCGGCGACGCCCTCGCACCACTCCTCCGCGACGGGACGCAGGGCGGGGCGGCGCAGGGCGGCGAGATACAGCTCGTACTCCAGCTCCACGCCGGTGCGCTCTCCGGCGAGCCATGCGCCCATCAGGCCCGCCAGTCCGGCCGCCAGGTCGGTGCGCGGATCCTCCAGGCCTCCGTGCGCCGCGACCACCTTGGCGAAGCCCTCGTTGGCCTGCCGCAGTGCGGCGACCATGAGCTCGTCGAGGGTCTTGAAGTGGTAGGTGGTGGAACCGAGCGGGACGTCGGCCTCCGCGGCGACGCTGCGGTGGCTGAGACCGGCGATGCCGCCGCGGCCCACCACCCGGATCGCCGCGTCGATGATCCGCTGCCGCCGCTCGGGGTCGTGGCGCCGGGCCATCAGTGTGCTCCGCCCAGATTCAGCACGACGACGCCGACGATGATCAGCGCGATACCCGCGGCCCTGGCGGCGGTGAGCCCCTCCCCCAGGAAGAGGATCCCGATCGTGGCGATGGCCGCGGTGCCCACGCCGGCCCAGATCGCGTAGGCGGTGCCGATGGAGACCGTACGGAGCGTCTGGGCGAGGAGGGCGAAGGAGACCACGTAGCCGGCCACGGTCAGCAGCGAGGGCCAGAGCCTGCTGAAGCCGTCGCTGTACTTCATGGCGGTGGTGGCGCCCACCTCGGCGGCGATGGCCCCGGCCAGCAGCAGGTATCCCATGTGTACGAGCGTACACAACGGCGTCCGCCCGGACACGGACAGCGGCGGCGCCGAAAGGCGCCGCCGCTGTCCGTTCGAAGCGTCGAGGCGTGTCTCAGACGTTGAAGCCCAGCGCCCTGAGCTGCTCACGGCCGTCGTCCGTGATCTTGTCCGGACCCCACGGCGGCATCCACACCCAGTTGATGCGCAACTCGCTGACCAGGCCGTCCGTGGCGGACTTGGCCTGGTCCTCGATGACGTCCGTCAGCGGGCAGGCCGCGGAGGTCAGGGTCATGTCGACGGTCGCCACATTGGAGTCGTCGACGTGGATGCCGTAGATCAGGCCGAGGTTGACGACGTCGATGCCCAGCTCGGGGTCGACGACGTCCATCAGGGCCTCGCGGAGCTCCTCCTCCGAGGCCGGCTTCATCTCCACGGTCTCGCTCATGCCGTTGTCCTTTCGGCGTCGGCGCCCAGCGCCTGGGCCGTCGCGTCCTTCCACGCCATCCAGCTGAGGAGGGCGCACTTGACCCGGGCCGGGTACTTGGAGACCCCGGCGAACGCGACCGCGTCCTCCAGGATCTCCTCCATCGCCTCGTCGGGTTCGATCCTCCCCTTGGACTGCATCAGTTCCAGGAAGGTCGCCTGGATCCGCTGCGCCTCGGCGAGGTCCTTGCCGACCAGCAGGTCGTTCAGCACGGAGGCGGAGGCCTGGCTGATGGAACAGCCCTGCCCCTCGTAGCTGACGTCGCTGATCTTCGTGCCGTCGTACTTCACGCGCAGCGTGATCTCGTCACCGCACGTCGGGTTGACGTGGTGCACCTCGGCGTCGCCGTCCCTGAGACCACGCCCGTGCGGGTTCTTGTAGTGGTCCAGGATGACGTCCTGGTACATCGAGTCCAGCTTCACGCCTCAGCCCCTCATCCGAAGAAGTTCCGTACGTGCTCCAGGCCGTCGACCAGTGCGTCGATCTCGGCCGGCGTGGAGTACAGATAGAAGGACGCCCGGGTGGTCGCAGGAATTCCGTACCGCAGGCAGACAGGGCGCGCGCAGTGATGACCCACGCGCACCGCGATGCCCTGTTCGTCGAGCACCTGGCCCACGTCGTGCGGGTGGATGTCACCCAGGGTGAAGGAGATCGCGGCGCCGCGGTCCTCGGCGGTGGCGGGGCCGATGATGCGCAGGTCCGGGACCTCGGTCAGCCGCTTGACCGCGTACTCGGTGATGGCGTGCTCGTGGGCGAGGACCTTGTCCATGCCGATGGCCGACAGGTAGTCGATCGCCGCGCCGAGACCGACCGCCTGGGCGATCGGCGGGGTGCCCGCTTCGAACTTGTGCGGTGCCGGGGCGTACGTCGACGAGCTCATCGACACGGTCTCGATCATCTCGCCGCCGCCGAGGAACGGTGGCAGGTCCTCCAGCAGCTCCTGGCGGCCCCAGAGGACCCCGATGCCGGTCGGGCCGCACATCTTGTGGCCGGTGAAGGCCACGAAGTCGGCCTGGAGGGCCTGGACGTCCAGCGGCATGTGCGGCGCGGCCTGGGAGGCGTCGACGCACACCAGGGCGCCGACCTCCTGGGCGCGGCGCACTATCGCCTCGACCGGGTTGACCGTGCCCAGGATGTTGGACACCAGCACGAAGGAGACGATCTTCGTCTTCTCGGTGATGACCTCGTCGATGTTCGACAGGTCGAGCCGGCCGTCGTCGGTCAGCCCGAACCACTTCAGCTTCGCGCCCGTGCGCTGCGCGAGCAGCTGCCACGGGACGATGTTGGAGTGGTGTTCCATCTCCGTGATGACGATCTCGGTCTCGTGGTCCACCCGGTAGGGCTCGTCGGCCCAGCCGAGCATGTTGGCCACGAGGTTGAGCGACTCGGAGGCGTTCTTGGTGAAGATCACCTCGTCGCGGCTCGGCGCGTTGACGAACTCCGCGACCTTGTCGCGCGCGCCCTCGTACAGCGCCGTGGCCTCCTCGGCGAGCACATGCACACCGCGGTGGACGTTGGCGTTGTAGCGCTCGTAGTACTCGCCGAGTGCGTCCAGCACCTGGCGCGGTTTCTGGCTGGTCGCCGCGTTGTCCAGGTACACGAGCTTGCGCCCGTCGTGGACCTGCCGGTCCAGGATGGGGAAGTCCTTGCGGATCGCCTCGGTGTCGAGGAGGCCCGGCAGCTGTGTCACTCGGATGCGCCACCCTTCACGTATGCCTCGTAGCCCTCGTTCTCCAGCTTGTCCGCGAGCTCGGCGCCGCCGGACTCGACGATGCGGCCGCCGGCGAACACGTGGACGTGGTCGGGCTTGATGTAGCGCAGGATGCGCGTGTAGTGCGTGATCAGCAGGGTGCCGACCTCGCCGGACTCGCGGACTCGGTTGACGCCCTCGGAGACGATGCGCAGGGCGTCGACGTCGAGGCCGGAGTCGGTCTCGTCGAGGATCGCGACCCTCGGCTTGAGCAGTTCGAGCTGGAGGATCTCGTGGCGCTTCTTCTCACCGCCGGAGAAGCCCTCGTTGACGTTGCGCTCGGCGAAGGCGGGGTCCATGTTGAGGCGCTCCATGGCCTCCTTGACCTCCTTCACCCAGGTGCGCAGCTTGGGGGCCTCGCCGCGGACGGCGGTGGCGGAGGTGCGCAGGAAGTTGGAGACGGAGACGCCGGGGACCTCGACCGGGTACTGCATGGCGAGGAAGAGGCCGGCGCGGGCGCGCTCGTCGACGGACATCTCCAGGACGTCCTCGCCGTCGAGGGTGACGGTGCCGCCGGAGACGGTGTACTTGGGGTGACCGGCGAGCGCGTAGGCGAGGGTCGACTTGCCGGAGCCGTTGGGGCCCATGATGGCGTGCGTCTCGCCCTGCTTCACGGTGAGGTCGACGCCCTTGAGGATCTCCTTCGTGGCGTTGTCGGCCTCGACGGTGACGTGCAGGTCTCGGATTTCAAGCGTTGCCATGGGTGCCTCAGGACTCCTGGGTGAGGGAGACGAGCACGTCGTCCCCTTCGATCTTTACGGGGTATACGGGGACGGGGCGCGTCGCCGGAGGGGCGTCGGGCTTGCCGGAACGGAGGTCGAAACGCGAGCCGTGCAGCCAGCACTCGATGTGGCAGTCGTCCACCTCGCCCTCAGCGAGGGAGACGTTCGCGTGCGAGCAGATGTCGTGGATGGCGAACACCTCGCCCCCGGTCCGCACGAGGGAGACCGGCGTGCCGTCGAGTTCCACCCGCTTCGGGGTGTCCTCCTCCAGCTCGCCCAGTCCACAGACGCGTACGAAGGTCATGCGACCGCGGCCTCCAGCTCCTCCTCGATCTTGGCGATCAGGCGCTCCTCGATGTCGGGGAGGCCGATCTGCTGGACCAGCTCGGCGAAGAAGCCGCGGACCACCAGGCGGCGGGCGTCCTTCTCCGGGATGCCGCGGGCCATCAGGTAGAACAGCTGCTCGTCGTCGAAGCGGCCGGTCGCGGAGGCGTGGCCGGCGCCGACGATCTCGCCGGTCTCGATCTCCAGGTTGGGCACGGAGTCGACGCGGGCGCCGTCGGTGAGGACCAGGTTGCGGTTCATCTCGTAGGTGTCGGTGCCCTCGGCCCTGGCCTCGATGAGCACGTCACCGATCCACACGGCGTGCGCGTCGTCGCCCTGGAGCGCGCCCTTGTAGACGACGTTGGACTTGCAGTGCGGGACGTTGTGGTCGACCAGGAGACGGTGCTCCTGGTGCTGGCCGGCGTCCGTGAGGTAGAGGCCGAACAGCTCCGCCTCGCCGCCGGGGCCGGCGTAGGTGACGCGCGGGTGGAGGCGTACGACGTCGCCGCCGAAGGTGACGACGACCGACTTGAAGGAGGCGTCGCGGCCGACCAGGGCGTTGTGCTGGGCGACGTGCACCGCCTTGTCGTCCCAGTCCTGGACCGAGACGACGGTCAGCTTGGCGCCGTCACCGAGGACGTAGTCGACGTTGGCGGCGAGCACCGCGTCACCGGTGTGGTCGATGACCACGAGGGCCTCGGCGAAGACGCCGAGCTCGATCACCTGGTGGCCGTAGGCGGTACCGCCCTCGCCCCGTACCGCGATGCGGATCGGCTCGGTGAGGACGGTCTCCTTCGGCACGGTCACGACCGAGGCCTGCTCGAAGGCGGAGTACGCCTGGGCGGCGACGCGGTCCACCGGGGTGCCCGCGCGGCCGATCCGCGCGTCGTCGCGGCCGACGCTCTCGACGGTGACGCCCTCGGGCGCCTCGACGGCGACCTTGACGCCCCCGCCGGTGGCGGTGGCGGTGCCGTCGTGCAGACCGCGCAGCCGCTCCAGCGGGGTGAACCGCCACTCCTCCTCGCGGCCGTGGGGGACGGCGAAGTCCGCCACGTCGAAGGACGGGGGCGCGCTCATGCGGGTCGCGACGGTCGACTCCGCGGCGACCGCGATCGAGCCCGCGGTGGTGGAACCCACGGGTGGGGGTCCCCCCGCCGGAGCGGAGCCGGAGGTGGGGGAGTTCTGAGCCTCAGCCATGGCTGTCGTAGTGCTCGCTTTCCTTTGCGTAAGGGGCTTGACGGAACGGCGTGGTGCTTTAGCCGACCGCGCCTTCCATCTGCAGCTCGATCAGCCGGTTGAGCTCCAGCGCGTACTCCATCGGCAGTTCCTTGGCGATCGGCTCGACGAAGCCGCGCACGATCATCGCCATCGCCTCGAACTCGCTCAGACCACGGCTCATCAGGTAGAAGAGCTGGTCCTCGGAGACCTTGGAGACGGTCGCCTCGTGGCCCATGGACACGTCGTCCTCGCGGACGTCGACGTACGGGTAGGTGTCCGAGCGGGAGATGGTGTCGACGAGCAGAGCGTCACAGAGCACGTTGGACTTCGCACCCGGGGCGCCCTCGCCGATCTCGATCAGACCGCGGTAGGAGGTGCGGCCACCGCCACGCGCCACGGACTTCGACACGATGTTGGACGAGGTGTTCGGGGCCATGTGGACCATCTTGGCGCCCGCGTCCTGGTGCTGGCCCTCGCCGGCGAAGGCGATGGACAGCGTCTCGCCCTTGGCGTGCTCGCCCATGAGGTAGACGGCCGGGTACTTCATCGTCACCTTGGAGCCGATGTTGCCGTCGACCCACTCCATGGTCGCGCCCTCGTAGGCGACGGCGCGCTTGGTGACCAGGTTGTAGACGTTGTTCGACCAGTTCTGGATGGTCGTGTACCGGCAGCGGGCGTTCTTCTTGACGATGATCTCGACGACCGCGGAGTGCAGCGAGTCCGACTTGTAGATCGGGGCGGTGCAGCCCTCGACGTAGTGCACGTAGGCGCCCTCGTCGACGATGATCAGGGTCCGCTCGAACTGGCCCATGTTCTCGGTGTTGATCCGGAAGTAGGCCTGGAGCGGGATCTCGACGTGCACGCCCGGCGGGACGTAGATGAAGGAGCCGCCGGACCACACGGCGGAGTTCAGCGACGCGAACTTGTTGTCGCCGACCGGGATGACCGTGCCGAAGTACTCCTTGAAGAGCTCGGGGTGCTCCTTCAGGGCCGTGTCGGTGTCGAGGAAGATGACGCCCTGCTCCTCCAGGTCCTCACGGATCTGGTGGTAGACGACCTCCGACTCGTACTGGGCGGCGACACCGGCGACGAGGCGCTTCTTCTCGGCCTCGGGGATGCCCAGCTTGTCGTAGGTGTTCTTGATGTCCTCGGGCAGGTCCTCCCAGGACTCCGCCTGCTTCTCCGTGGACCGCACGAAGTACTTGATGTTGTCGAAGTCGATGCCGGAGAGGTCGGAGCCCCAGTTCGGCATGGGCTTCTTCTCGAACAGGCGCAGGCCCTTGAGACGGAGCTTGGTCATCCACTCCGGCTCGTCCTTCTTCGCGGAGATGTCCCGGACGACGTCCTCGTTCAGGCCGCGGCGCGCCGACGCACCGGCCTCGTCACGGTCGGCCCAGCCGTATTCGTAGGTGCCCAGACCCTCCAGCTCGGGGTGGGCAGTCTCCGTGGGGAGAGTCATGCGGGGTTCCTCCCGGACGTACTTTCAGATGCGTGGTGGGAAATCTTGGGGATGAACGTCGTGCAGACGCCGTCGCCGTGCGCGATGGTCGCCAGTCGCTGCACATGCGTACCGAGAAGCTCGGCGAAGAATTCCGTCTCGGCCTCGCACAGCTGCGGGAACTCCTCGGCGGCGTGGGCGACCGGGCAGTGGTGCTGACAGAGCTGTTCGCCGACCGGCGCGCTCCGCGCAGTCGCAGCGTACCCGTCCGCGCTCAGGGCCCTGGCCAGTGCCTCCGTCCGGTCCTCGGGCGCCGCGGCGGCGACCGCCCTGCGGTACGTCTGCGCCTGGGCGGCGATCCGGGCGCGGGCGAAGGCGGCGATCGCCTCGCCGCCGCCCTCCCTCTCGCCGATCCAGCGCAGGGCGTCCACGGCCAGCTTGTCGTAGGACTGGTCGAAGGCGTCGCGCCCGCAGTCCGTCAGGGCGAAGACCTTGGCGGGGCGCCCGCGCGTGCGCGCGCCGTACACCCGTCGCTCACGGGCCTCCACGACGTTGTCTGCGGTCAGCGCGTCCAGGTGCCGGCGTACGGCCGCCTGGGTGAGTCCGAGCCGTCCGGCCAGTTCGGCGACGGTCGAGGGGCCGTGGTCCAGGATGGAGCGGGCGACGCGGTTGCGGGTGGACCGCTCACCGGTTGCCAGTTCCTCGTGGGGAGCCTCGCCGACGTTTTTCACAACGCCATTGTTGCGTAATTCGTCCGAGCCCGGCAAGCCGCGCCCGGACGGCCCGAAGTGCGCTGCATCACTTAGGTAAACCTAATGTGACCTGCGGAAACGATCATTGATCAATCAAATCGGTGGCGTCGGTGAGCCGCGTCCAGGACACTCACGGCCATGCCCACACCCCCTCCGACCGGCACTCTTGTCACCCGCGCCACCCTCACCCCCCAGCTGCGCGAGCTCGGTGTGCGGCCCGGCGGGATCCTCCTCGTGCACTCCTCGCTCAGCTCCCTCGGCTGGGTGAACGGCGGACCGGTCACGGTCGTCCACGCACTGCTCGACGCCCTCGGCCCGGACGGCACGCTGGTGGTCCCCACCCAGTCCGGCCACCTCTCCGACCCGGCGCTGTGGCAGGCCCCGCCCGTGCCCGAGGAGTGGTGGGGGGCCATCCGGGCGACCATGCCCGCCTACGACCCGCTGACCACGCCCTCCCGCGGGGTCGGCGTGATCCCGGAGACCGTGCGGACCTGGCCGGGCGCCCGCCGCAGCGCGCATCCGCAGACGTCGTTCGCGGCGGTCGGACCCCGCGCGGCGGAGATCGTCGCCGGGCACGCGACGGACTGCCGGCTCGGTGAGCGGAGCCCGCTGGCGACGCTGGAACGGCTCGCCGCGCGGGTGCTGCTGCTCGGCGCCGGCTACGACAGCTGCACCGCCTTCCACCTCGCCGAGTACCGCGTGCCGACCCCGCGCGTGGAGGTGGGCCGTCCCGGTCCGGACGGCTGGGAGACGGTGACCGAGGTGTCGATCAGCTCCGAGCGCTTCGACGAGCTGGGGCACGACTTCGAACGGGACCGCCCCGTCGTACGCGGCCGGGCCGGGGCGGCGGAGGCGCGGCTGTTCCCCCTGGCCGACGCGGTGGCCTACGCCGAGCGGTGGCTGCCGGTGCACCGGCCACGGGAGGAGGGATTGAGCCACCCCGCGGTCTGAGACCCCGGCCACCTCCCTAGACTCGTGACCCATGCGAAGTGAGCCCGTGGTCCAGGTGCAGGCCCTGGTGAAGCGGTACGGCGCGAAGACCGCGGTGAACGGCCTCGACCTGGTGGCCCGGCAGGGCGTGACCGCCGTGCTCGGCCCCAACGGGGCGGGCAAGACGACCACGGTCGAGACCTGCGAGGGGTACCGGCGGCCGGACTCCGGCACGGTACGCGTCCTGGGCCTCGACCCGGTGCGGCAGTCGGCGCGGCTGCGGCCCCGCGTCGGGGTGATGCTCCAGTCCGGCGGCGTCTACTCGGGCGCGCGGGCCGACGAGATGCTGCGGCACGTGGCCCGGCTGCACGCGCACCCGCTGGACGTGGACGCGCTGATCGAACGCCTGGGGCTCGGCTCCTGCGGCCGGACCGCCTACCGGCGGCTGTCCGGCGGCCAGCAGCAGCGGCTCGCGCTGGCGATGGCCGTGGTCGGGCGTCCCGAACTGGTGTTCCTGGACGAGCCGACGGCCGGCCTCGACCCGCAGGCCCGCCGCGCCACCTGGGACCTGATCGGGGACCTGCGCTCCGACGGCGTCTCCGTCATCCTCACCACGCACTACATGGACGAGGCCGAACAGCTCGCGGACGACGTGGCGGTCATCGACGACGGCCGGGTCATCGCCCAGGGTTCGCCCGAGGACCTGTGCAGGGGCGGCGCCGAGAACACCCTGCGCTTCTCCGGCCGCCCGGGACTGGACGTGGCCTCGCTGCTGAAGGCCCTGCCCGCCGACACCACGGCCGCCGAGACGGCCCCGGGCTCGTACCGGGTCGTGGGCAGGGTCGACCCGCAACTGCTCGCCACGGTGACGTCCTGGTGCGCGCAGCACGGGGTGATGCCGGACCGGATCTCGGTGGAACGGCACACCCTCGAAGACGTCTTCCTGGAGCTCACCGGCAAGGAGCTGCGTTCGTGACGGCCACCGGCATCTACTCACCGAAGCCCGGCGCGGCACCCCTGTCCCGCATGATCGCCGCACAGGCGGTGCTCGAGACGAAGATGCTGCTGCGCAACGGGGAGCAGCTGCTGCTGACGGTGATCATCCCCACGCTGCTGCTGGTGCTCTTCGGCACCGTGGACGTCGTGGACACCGGGGACGGCGAGGCGGTGGACTTCCTCGCCCCCGGCATCCTCGCGCTCGCGGTGATGTCGACGGCGTTCACCGGTCAGGCGATCGCCACCGGCTTCGAGCGCCGCTACGGCGTGCTGAAGCGGCTGGCCGCGTCGCCGCTGCCGCGCTGGGGTCTGATGACCGCGAAGACGCTGTCGGTCCTGGTCACCGAGGTGCTGCAGGTGACCCTCGTGACGGTGATCGCCCTCGCGCTCGGCTGGGACCCGCAGGGCGACCCCTTCTCCGTTTTCCTGCTGCTGGTGCTGGGCACCGCCGCCTTCTCCGGGCTCGGCCTGCTGATGGCGGGCACGCTCAAGGCGGAGGCGACGCTCGCCGCCGCCAACCTGGTGTTCCTGCTGCTGCTCGTCGGCGGCGGGGTGGTCGTCCCCCTGGACAGGTTCCCCGAGGCGGCGCAGGACGTGCTCGGCCTGCTGCCCATCTCCGCGCTGTCGGAGGGTCTGCGGGACGTGCTCCAGCACGGCGCCGGGATGCCGTGGGGCAACCTCGGCATCCTCGCCGCGTGGGCGGTCGCGGGCCTCGCGGCGGCCGGCGCGTTCTTCCGCTGGGAGTAGACGTCATGGCCGGGCCGGACCCTCGTGAAAGCATGCACAAGCGGCCGCCTACGATGGGACACGTGCCAAACGTGACCCGCGCCGACGCCCAGGCGGCCCTGCGCAACCCGCTCGCCTTCATCGCCGCACGCTGGACCCCGGATCCGCGGACCGTCCGGCGGGCGGCCCTCACCGCGCTCGTCATGGCGGTGGTCATCGTGGTCACCGGCGGTGCCGTCCGGCTGACCGGCTCCGGCCTGGGCTGCCCGACCTGGCCCAAGTGCACCGAAGACTCGCTCACCAGCACCAGGGAGATGGGTCTGCACGGCGTCATCGAGTTCGGCAACCGCCTGCTGACGTACGTGCTGTGCGCGGCCGTGGGCTGGGCGATCATCGCCGCGCGCTCGGAGAAGCCGTACCGGCGCGGCCTGACCCGGCTGGGCTGGGTGCAGTTCTGGATCGTCATGGGCAACGCGATCCTCGGCGGCATCGTGGTCCTCGTGGGTCTCAACCCGTACACGGTCGCGGCGCACTTCCTGCTGTCCACGGCGCTGATCGCGGTCGCCACGGCGATGTGGCAGCGCACCCGCGAGGGCGACGCCGAACCCCGGCCGCTGGTCGGCACGGCCGTGCGGCAGCTGGTGTGGTTCATGGTGGCCGCCTCCGTGCTGCTGATCGCGGTCGGCACGGTGGTCACGGGCGCGGGCCCGCACGCGGGTGACTCCAGCGAGGTCCCGCGGATGCCGCTGGACTGGGAGACGGTCAGCAAGGTGCACGCCGTGCTGGCGTGGATCGTGGTGACGCTGACGTTCGCCCTGTGGTTCGTCCTGAAGGCCGTCGACGCCCCCCGGGACCCCCTGGCCCGCACCCGCGAGCTGTTCCTGATCCTGCTCGCTCAGGGCGTCATCGGCTACGTGCAGTACTTCACCGACCTCCCCGAGGTCCTGGTGGGCCTGCACATGTTCGGCTCGTGCGTGATGTGGATCTGGGTGCTGCGGGTGCTGCTGTCGCTGCGCGAACGCCCTGGAGCCACCGCCCCGGACGCGGCCGTACCGGCGGCTCAGGAGCCTGCCACGAGCGCGTCGATCGCCGGTCCCAGGTAGTCCCGGGTCAGCCGGGCCCGGCGCAGCGCCCACTCCCGGCGGACGGTGCCGGGCCTCCGTAGCGCCGCCTCCTGACGTCCGCGACGACCTCCTCGGGCGCTCCGAGTCCGGGCAGGACCGCCAGGGCCTCCCGCTCGGAGATCAGCCGGCCCTCGCGGAGGGTGACGGTGGCGCGGGCGAAGGTCAGCAGGCCCAGGTCACGTCGGCCGGCATCCGCCCAGTCCTCACGACTCAGTGAAGGCCGTACACCCTGCCCGCGTTGCCCGAGGCGATCAGACCGGCCACCCGCTGGGCGTCTGCGGGCGACGACGCGCCCTCGGCCACCCAGGTGCCCAGCACCCGGCCGAGCGCCTCGCGGAACAGCCGGGCGCCGACGACATGCAGTTCGGGCAGGCCACGGGCGCCGCTGGAGAAGAGGATCTTACCGAAGGGGGCGAGCTCCAGAACCTCCGCGAGGACGGTCGCCGCGCGTGCACCGGTGCGGACCAGGGCGGCACCGCAGTCGGCGTAGACGTGCGGGAAGACGCCGGCCAGGTGGGCGGCGTGGCGGTGGTACGGGTAACCGTGCAGCAGCACGAGGTCGGTGCCGAGTCCCGCGGTGGCGCGGACGAAGTCGGTCAGCAGGACCGGGTCGGTCCGGTCGGCGCGGGTGCCGGGCGCGCCGAGACCGGCGTGGAGCTGGAGGGGCAGGCCGGAGGCGACCGCGATCCACAGCAGGTGGCACAGCAGCACCGGGTCGCTCAGCTCGTCCCCGGCCCGGCGGCCGGCCAGCCAGCGTCCCGCCGCGCCACGGACCTGCCCGGGTCCCGGCGGCTCGGGGGTGAGCGCCGGACCGTGCCGCGACACGGCCACGGAGGTGAAGGCCACCGCGTGCGCGGCGGCGCCGTGCACGGACTCGGCGAGGTTGGCGAGGAAGGACGCGACGGTGCCCGAGGTGTCGGCGACCTGTTCGGCGAGCTGCTCCAGACGGACGATCTCGTGGGCCTCGGCGTCCCCCGCCCGGCCCAGCTCGGCCGGCCCGGTGAGGTCGTCGGGGAGGCCGGTGTCGACGAGGTAGGCGGTGATGCCGCTGCCCCGCAGCAGCCGGCGCCCCGCCTCGGTCATGCCCAGCTCACGGCGCCGGGCGAGGTACCGGGCGGGCGGACAGTGCGGCTCCAGGCCGAGCAGGGGCGGGCACCAGCGGCGTACGGCGAACCCGGTCTGGGTGTCGAAGAGGGTGGTGCCGGGGGCGGGCGGCCCCTCGGTGCGGACCAGCTGGGCCTCGAAGGTTCCGAGGCCCAGCTCCGTGCGGAGCACTCCGTGGCAGTACTGGTCCACGAGTGCGGGCGTGTCGATCATCCGGGCTCCCCGGGGCGGGACCGTGTGGTGACGCTTCACGGGGCCTAACGGGTGAACCCGGGGTGAGGTGGCGCGGGGCGGCCACCGGATGCCGGTGGGTCAGCCGCCCACCTGGATGCCGGCCATCCTCTTCCACTCGTACGGGCCCGTCCTCACCTTCGCCGCGAACTCGCCGTCGAAGTCCTCGTGGACGGTGATGCCCGCCTTCTCGAGGGCCTTGCGGGCGACGTCCATGGAGGGCGCGAAGACGTCGCCCCACGCGCCGTCCTCACCGACGAGGACGATCCGTGCGCCGCGCTGCCCGAGGTACGCGACCTGGCCCTCGGCGCCGCCGTGCGCCGTGGCGAAGCCGCCGATCTGCTTGGCGAGCCGGGCGGCCTTCTGCTCGGCCTTCGGGTCCACCTGCTGCGTGTCTGCCATGAACAGGATGCTACCGACGGGTAGATCAAACGGCGACGGGCGGGGTCCGTGGCCTTGACCACGTACCCCGCCCGATCGGAGCCCGGGGGGCGTCAGCGCAGGAACGGATCCACCGCGACGGCCACGAAGAGCAGCGACACGTAGGTGATGGACCAGTGGAACAGGCGCATCTCCTTGAGCTTGCCGCCCGTCACCCCGGCCTTCGCCCGGTGCAGCAGCGCGTGCGCCTCCCACAGCCACCAGCCACCCGCCACCAGGGCGACCGCCGTGTAGAACCAGCCGGTGTAGCCGAGCGGGGTGAGCAGCAGCGACACCGCGACCATGACCCAGCTGTAGGCCACGATCTGCCGGGCGACCGTCTTGTTTCCGGCGATGACCGGCAGCATCGGCACGCCGACGCGCGCGTAGTCCTCCTTCACCTTCATGGACAGCGGCCAGTAGTGCGGCGGCGTCCAGAAGAAGATCACGAGGAAGAGGACGACCGGCGCCCACGCCATCGAGTTGGTGACCGCGGACCAGCCGATCAGCACCGGCATGCACCCGGCGATGCCGCCCCACACGATGTTCTGCGACGTGCGCCGCTTGAGGATCATCGTGTAGACGACGACGTAGAAGAGGAGCGCGCCGAGGGAGAGCCAGGCGGACAGCCAGTTGACGGTGAGCCCGAACAGCAGCGTCGAGACGACCGCGAGGGTGACGCCGAAGACGAGGCACTCGCGCGGGCTGACCATCCCGGTGACCAGCGGCCGCTGCGAGGTGCGGTCCATCAGCGCGTCGATGTCCCGGTCGATGTACATGTTCAGCGCGTTGGCGCCGCCCGCGGACAGGTAGCCGCCGACGCAGGTCAGCAGCACCAGTCCCAGGTCGGGCACGCCCTGCTGCGCCAGGAACATCACCGGGACGGTGGTGATGAGCAGCAGCTCGATGATCCGCGGCTTGGTGAGAGCCACGAATGCCATCACACGGGCCCCGAACGGCCGATGGGCAGGGCTCTGAGTCGTCCCCAGCAACCCGGCTGGACGGGATTCAACGGCCGTCACGCACACCCCTACAGAGACATCCCAGCAAGCCTCCCCAGGTGAAGTGGCGGTAAAGGCTCGCGCGTACCACGCCACTGTAGACCTTGCCCAGACCCGGACATTCGCGGGGGTCCGCTCGTGTTGGACGGCGCCCTCCGAGGTGCGCCTCGAAGCTCGATTGAGCACGCGGATGAGCGGCTCCGTATTCATCTGCCGAATGTGGAAACTTCCCAGTCAGGAGGCGGATCCGAAGGAGTGCCCGCACTCTGGAACGACTCGGAGGAAGGCACCTCCCACGGGGGTAGGCTCGACCACGCCGGTGGGCAGTCACCGGCATCCGGAATCATGTGGAGAGGAGCCCTGACTCAGGGTGAGCACAAAGCCGACCACCACAGACCTCGAGTGGACCGAGTTGGACCAGCGGGCCGTCGACACCGCCCGCGTCCTGGCCGCCGATGCCGTACAGAAGGTCGGTAACGGCCATCCGGGTACGGCGATGAGCCTGGCGCCTGCCGCCTACACCCTCTTCCAGAAGGTGATGCGGCACGACCCGGCGGACGCCGACTGGGTCGGGCGCGACCGTTTCGTGCTGTCCGCGGGGCACTCGTCCCTGACCCTGTACACCCAGTTGTACCTGGCCGGCTTCGGCCTGGAGCTGGACGACCTGAAGGCGTTCCGCACCTGGGGCTCGAAGACCCCGGGCCACCCCGAGTACGGCCACACCACGGGCGTGGAGACCACGACCGGGCCGCTGGGCCAGGGTGTCGCCAACGCGGTGGGCATGGCGATGGCCGCGCGCTACGAGCGCGGGCTGTTCGACCCGGAGGCCGCCGAGGGCGAGTCCCCCTTCGACCACTTCGTCTACTGCATCGCCGGTGACGGCTGCCTCCAGGAGGGCATCTCCGCGGAGGCATCCTCGCTGGCCGGGCACCAGAAGCTGGGCAACCTGGTGCTGCTGTGGGACGACAACCACATCTCCATCGAGGGCGACACCGAGACCGCCGTCTCCGAGGACGTCGTCAAGCGGTACGAGGCCTACGGCTGGCACGTGCAGCGCGTGGCCCCGAAGCCGGACGGCGACCTGGACCCGAACGCGATCTACGACGCGATCCAGGAGGCGAGGAAGGTCACGGACAAGCCGTCCTTCATCGCCATGCGGTCGATCATCGCCTGGCCCGCCCCCAACGCCCAGAACACCGAGGCCGCGCACGGCTCGGCGCTCGGCGACGACGAGGTCGCGGCCACCAAGCGGGTCCTCGGCTTCGACCCGGAGCAGAGCTTCGAGGTCACCGACGAGGTCATCGGCCACACCCGCAAGGCGCTGGAGCGGGGCCAGGCGGCCCGGGCGGTGTGGGAGAAGTCCTTCCAGCAGTGGCGGGACAACAATCCCGAGCGCGCCGCGGAGTACGACCGGATCGCCGCCGGTGAGCTCCCCGAGGGCTGGCAGGACGCGATCCCGGTGTTCGAGCCGGGCAAGGGCGTGGCCACCCGTGCCGCGTCCGGCAAGGTGCTCCAGGCGCTCGGCGCGGTGGTCCCGGAGCTGTGGGGCGGCTCGGCCGACCTCGCGGGGTCGAACAACACCACGATCGACAAGACGTCCTCGTTCCTCCCGGTGGGCAACCCGCTGCCCGAGGCGGACCCCTACGGCCGCACGATCCACTTCGGCATCCGCGAGCACGCCATGGCCGCCGAGATGAACGGCATCGCGCTGCACGGCAACACCCGCGTCTACGGCGGCACCTTCCTGGTGTTCTCCGACTACATGCGCAACGCGGTGCGGCTGTCGGCGCTGATGCACCTGCCGGTGACGTACGTGTGGACGCACGACTCCATCGGTCTGGGCGAGGACGGCCCGACGCACCAGCCGGTCGAGCACCTGGCCTCGCTGCGCGCCATCCCCGGTCTGAACGTCGTCCGTCCGGCGGACGCCAACGAGACCGCGATCGCCTGGCGGGAGATCCTCACCCGCTGGACGAAGGAGTTCGGCAAGGGCACCCCGCACGGTCTGGCGCTGACCCGCCAGGGCGTGCCGACGTACGAGCCGAACGAGGACGCGGCGAAGGGCGGCTACGTCCTGTTCGAGGCCGAAGGGCGCGAAGGGCAGGACGCGGAGCCCGAGGTGATCCTGATCGCGACCGGTTCCGAGGTGCACGTCGCCGTCGGGGCGCGCGAGCGGCTCCAGGCCGACGGCGTGCCCACCCGCGTGGTGTCGATGCCGTCCGTGGAGTGGTTCGAGGAGCAGGACCAGGGGTACCGGGACAGCGTCCTGCCGCCCTCCGTGAAGGCGCGCGTGGCCGTCGAGGCGGGGATCGGCCTCACCTGGCACAAGTACGTGGGGGACGCCGGCCGCATCGTGTCCCTGGAGCACTTCGGGGCCTCCGCCGACGGCAAGGTGCTGTTCGAGGAGTTCGGCTTCACCGCCGAGAACGTGGCGGCTGTCGCCAGGGCAGTGCTTGATTCGACCGCTGGGACCGCCGCAGCCCGGCGCTGACGCCCACACACGACACGTAGGAGATGGAATTTCCATGACGGACGCACTGAAGCGCCTTTCCGAGGAAGGCGTCGCGATCTGGCTGGACGACCTGTCGCGCAAGCGGATCACGTCCGGCAACCTCGCCGAGCTGATGGACCAGCAGCACGTCGTGGGCGTCACCACCAACCCGACGATCTTCCAGAAGGCGATCTCCGAGGGCGACGGCTACGAGACGCAGCTGACCGACCTGGCCGCCCGCAAGGTCACCGTCGAAGAGGCCATCCGCATGATCACCACGGCGGACGTCCGTGACGCCGCCGACATCCTGCGCCCGGTCTACGACGCCACGGACGGCCGGGACGGCCGGGTCTCGATCGAGGTGGACCCGCGCCTGGCGCACGACACCAGGGCGACGGTCGCCGAGGCCAAGCAGCTGGCCTGGCTGGTGGACCGGCCCAACACGCTGATCAAGATCCCGGCGACCGAGGCCGGCATCCCGGCGATCGCCGAGACGATCGGCCTGGGCATCAGCGTCAACGTCACGCTGATCTTCTCCCTGGAGCGCTACCGCAAGGTCATGGACGCGTTCCTGACCGGCCTGGAGAAGGCCAGGGAGCGCGGACTGGACCTGTCGAAGATCCACTCCGTGGCGTCCTTCTTCGTGTCCCGCGTGGACACCGAGATCGACAAGCGGATCGACGCGCTCGGCACCGACGAGGCCAGGGCCCTGCGCGGCAAGGCCGCCATCGCCAACGCGCGTCTGGCCTACCAGGCGTACGAGGAGGTCTTCTCCTCGGAGCGGTGGAGCGCGCTGGAGCGCGAGGGCGCCAACGCGCAGCGTCCGCTGTGGGCGTCGACCGGTGTGAAGGACAAGGCCTACAAGGCGACGATGTACGTCGACGAGCTGGTGGCGCCGAACACGGTGAACACCATGCCCGAGGCGACGCTGTTCGCCACCGAGGAGCAGGGCGAGATCCGGGGCGACGCCGTGGCCGGGACCTACGAGCAGGCCCGCGCCGACCTGGACGCGGTCGAGGCGCTCGGCATCGCGTACGACGACGTGGTGCGGCTCCTGGAGGACGAGGGCGTCGACAAGTTCGAGGCGTCCTGGAACGACCTGCTGAAGTCCACCGAGGCGGAACTGCAGCGCCTCGCCCCGTCGGAGGGCTGACACCTTGTCGAGCAGCAACCCGCTGCGTGACCCCGCGGACCGACGGCTCCCGCGTATCGCGGGGCCGTCGGGCCTGGTCATCTTCGGTGTCACGGGCGACCTGTCGCGCAAGAAGCTGATGCCGGCCGTGTACGACCTGGCCAACCGGGGGCTGTTGCCGCCGGGCTTCTCGCTGGTGGGCTTCGCCCGCCGGGAGTGGGCGCACGAGGACTTCGCGCAGGAGGTCCACGACGCGGTCAAGGAGCACGCCCGCACGCCCTTCCGCGAGGAGGTCTGGCAGCAGCTCATCCAGGGGATGCGCTTCGTGCAGGGCACGTTCGACGACGACGAGTCCTTCGAACGGCTGCGCGACACGATCGACGAGCTGGACAAGGCCCAGGGCACGGGCGGCAACTTCGCGTTCTACCTGTCGGTGCCGCCGCGTTCGTTCCCGGTGGTCATCCAGCAGCTGAAGAAGCACGGGCTGGCCGACCAGACCGGCGGCTCCTGGCGGCGTGCGGTCATCGAGAAGCCGTTCGGTCACGACCTGAAGTCGGCCGAGGAGCTCAACGCCATCGTCCACGAGGTGTTCGCGCCGGACCAGGTCTTCCGGATCGACCACTACCTGGGCAAGGAGACCGTCCAGAACATCCTGGCGCTGCGCTTCGCCAACACGATGTTCGAACCGATCTGGAACCGCTCGTTCGTCGACCACGTGCAGATCACCATGGCCGAGGACATCGGCATCGGCGGCCGGGCCGGCTACTACGACGGCATCGGCGCCGCCCGCGACGTCATCCAGAACCACCTCCTGCAACTCCTCGCGCTGACCGCGATGGAGGAGCCCGCCTCCTTCGACGCGGACGCGCTGGCCGCCGAGAAGACCAAGGTGCTCGGGGCCGTCCGGCTGCCGAGGGACCTGGGCCGGGACACCGTGCGCGGGCAGTACGCGGCCGGCTGGCAGGGCGGTGCCAAGGCGGTCGGGTACCTGGAGGAGGAGGGCATCGACGCCTCCTCGAAGACCGACACGTACGCGGCGATCAGGCTGGGCATCGACAACCGCCGCTGGGCGGGGGTCCCCTTCTACCTGCGCACCGGCAAGCGGCTCGGCCGCCGGGTGACGGAGATCGCCGTCGTCTTCCAGCGCGCGCCGCACTCGCCCTTCGACACGACGGCCACGGAGGAACTGGGCTCCAACGCGATCGTGATCCGCGTCCAGCCGGACGAGGGCGTCACGGTGCGCTTCGGCTCGAAGGTGCCGGGCACGTCGATGGAGATCCGGGACGTGTCGATGGACTTCGCCTACGGCGAGTCGTTCACCGAGTCCAGCCCGGAGGCGTACGAGCGGCTGATCCTCGACGTCCTGCTCGGCGACTCCAATCTCTTCCCGCGCACGGAGGAGGTCGAGCTGTCCTGGAAGATCCTCGACCCGATCGAGGAGTACTGGGACAACAACGGCAGGCCGGCCCAGTACCGGGCCGGTACGTGGGGGCCCGTCGAGGCCGATGAAATGCTCGAGCGAGACGGACGGAGCTGGCGCCGGCCATGAAGACAGACCTCACGGACACCACGGCCAGCAAGATCAACAAGGCACTGGTGAAGGCGCGCCGGGCCATCGGGACCCCTGCCGTCGGCATGGTGCTCACGCTGGTCATCGTGACGGACGAGGAGAACGCCTACGACGCGCTGAAGGCGGCGAGCGACGCCTCGCGGGAGCACCCCTCGCGCACGCTCGTGGTCATCAAGCGCGTCTCCCGCTCGCCCCGTGACCGCACCCAGTCCCGCCTCGACGCCGAGGTGCGGGTGGGCGCGGACGCGGGCACCGGCGAGACGGTGGTGCTGCGTCTGTACGGCGAGGTCGTCGACCACGCCCAGTCGGTGGTGCTGCCGCTGCTGCTGCCGGACGCCCCGGTGGTGGTGTGGTGGCCGGTCAACGCCCCGCTGGATCCGGCGAACGACCCGCTGGGCGCGCTGGCCCAGCGCCGGGTGACCGACACCTACGCCTGCGAGCAGCCGGTGAAGGAGCTCGCCGCCCGCGCCGACGCCTACGCCCCCGGGGACACGGACCTGTCGTGGACCCGCATCACGCCCTGGCGTTCGATGCTGGCCGCGGCGCTGGATCAGGTCGCCTGCGAGGTGCAGGGCGTCGAGGTGGAGGGCGAGGAGTTCAACCCGAGCTGCGAGCTGCTGGCGATGTGGCTCGCGGACCGGCTGGGCGTCCCCGTCAGGCGGTCGCACTCCGCCGGCCCGGGACTCACGGCGGTCCGCATGGACACCGACTGCGGCCCGATCGTCCTGGACCGCGCCGACGGTTCGCTGGCGACGCTGTCCATCCAGGGGCAGCCCAAGCGCGCGGTGGCGCTCAAGCGCCGGGACACGGCGGAGCTGATCGCGGAGGAACTGCGCCGCCTGGACCCGGACGACACCTACGCCTCCGCCCTGCGCTTCGGCGTGGAACGCCTGACGTCCTCGGACGGGAACGACGCGCCGGCCAAAGGAGAACGGGAGGCGGTCCCCGCTCCCGTCGAGTCGGCTGCGAAAGCTCCCGCGGCCGAGGCGGCGGCGCAGGCACCGGTGAAGAAGGCGGCGGCGAAGTGAGTACGGCACCCCAGCTGGTCGTGCACCGGGACAAGGACCTGATGGCGCAGGCCGCGGCGGCCCGGCTGATCACCAGGATCGTGGACGCGCAGGCCTCCCGGGGTTCCGCGTCCGTGGTCCTGACCGGGGGCCGCAACGGCAACGGCCTGCTGGCCGCGCTGGCCGCGGCACCGGCCAGGGACGCCGTCGACTGGGCGCGGCTGGACCTGTGGTGGGGCGACGAGCGGTTCCTCCCCGAGGGCGACCCGGACCGCAACGTCACCCAGGCCCGCGAGGCACTGCTCGACTCGGTGCCGCTCGACCCGGGGCGCGTGCACGCCATGCCCGCGTCGGACGGCCCGCACGGCACGGACGTGGACGCGGCGGCGGCCGCCTACGCGGCGGAACTGGCCGCGGCCGCGGCACCGGAGAACCACGCGTCCGTCCCGGCCTTCGACGTCCTGCTGCTGGGCGTCGGCCCGGACACGCACGTGGCCTCCCTCTTCCCGGAACTCCCGGCGGTCCGGGAGACGGAGCGCACGGTGGTGGGCGTGCACGGCGCGCCCAAACCCCCGCCGACGAGGGTCACCCTGACCCTCCCCGCGATCCGGGCGGCCCGGGAGGTCTGGCTCCTGGCGGCGGGCGAGGACAAGGCGGAGGCAGCGGCGATCGCCCTCTCGGGCGCGGGCGAGATCCAGGCCCCGGCGGCGGGCGCCCACGGCCGCGCCCGCACCCTGTGGCTCCTGGACAGGCCGGCGGCGTCCCAGCTCCCGAGGTCGCTGTACCCGCCGGCGTCGCCCTAGACAGCCCGTCCGGCGTTCGAGGACGAGGCCCGTTCAGGGCCGCAGGGGGTCCGGGGGCAGAGCCCCCGGGGACGGGAAGGGAAGGGGCGGAGGGGGGCGAGGAACCCTCCCCCCCACTCCCTACTTCACCGACCCCGCCATGACCCCCTGCACGAAGTGCCGCTGGAACGCGAAGAACACCACGACCGGCACCACCAGCGACAGGAACGCCCCCGGCGCGAGCACGTCGATGTTGCTCCCGAACTGCCGGATCTGCGACTGCAGCTGCACCGTCAGCGGCTGCGAGGAGCTGTCCGCGAACAACAGCGCGACCAGCATGTCGTTCCACACCCACAGGAACTGGAAGATGGCGAGGCTGGCGATCGCCGGCCGGCCCACCGGCAGCACCAGCCGGGTGAAGATCCGCCACTCGCTCCCCCCGTCCATCCGGGCGGCCTCCAGCATCTCCTTCGGCATCTCGGCGAAGTAGTTCCGCAGCAGGAACACCGCGAACGGCAGCCCGTACGCCACGTGGAACAGCACGACGCCGGGAATGGTCCCGAACAGCCCCAGTTGACCGAAGAGCTTGGCGACGGGCAGGAGCCCGATCTGCACGGGCACCACCAGCAGCGCGACGACCAGCAGGAACACCGGTTCACGGCCGGGGAAGTCCAGCCAGGCGAAGGCGTACCCGGCGAGCGCCGCGACGACCACGACCAGTACGGTCGTCGGCACCGAGATCAGTACGGTGTTCCAGAACGCCTGGGTGATGCCCGAGTTCTCCAGCAGCGCCGAGTAGTTGTCGAAGGACAGCTGGCCCGGGCTGGTGAACACGGTCCACCACCCGCCCTCGGCCGTGTCCTCGGCGGACCGCAGCGACGACAGGAACAGGCCGGCCAGCGGGGTCATCCACACCAGGCCGATCACGACCAGGAACGCCTGCACGACCGTGTTGCCGAGGCCGCGCCGGATCGCGTTCATCGCTGACTCCTTCGAAAACGGCGGACGTTGAACACCATGGCGGGGATGACCAGGAGCAGGAGCAGCACACCGAGCGCACTGCCGAGGCCCTGGTTGTTGCCGCCGCCGAACGACACCAGCCACATCTGGGTCGCCAGCACGGTCGCGTCCTCCTGCACCGGTCCCGGCGCGATGATGTACACCAGGTCGAAGACCTTCATGACGTTGATGACCAGGGTCACGAAGACGACGGTGAGGACGGGCGCGAGCAGCGGAACGGTGATGCGGCGGAAGATCTGCCACTCGTTGGCACCGTCCATGCGCGCGGCCTCGAGGGCGTCCCGCGGCAGGGCCGCGAGCCCCGCGCCGATGAGCACCATCGCGAAACCGGTCCATATCCATAGGTACGCTCCGATGATCGCCGGCGTGACGAGCGCCGGGCCGAGCCAGGAGATGCCGTCGTAAGGTGCCGCGAAATTGGAGGAGGGCAGCTTGATCGCGTACGAGCCGCCGTCCAGTCCGGTGAGGCGGAAGGAACCGTCGGCCGCGGTGGTGGTGCCGGCGACCGTCTTCCCGTCGCGCACCGCTTCCACCGTCACCCCGGGCAGGCCGCTCTCCTCCCGGTCGACCACGCCCGGCTTCCCTCCCCCGCCGGGGATGAAGTCGAGGTACACCACACCGCGTACCTCGTCGGAGTTCGCCTTCCCCGCCGCCGCCGCGGCGGCGGGTCGGGCGTCGCCCGGCAGGTCCTTGGGTGCGACGCCGACCAGCCCGAGCGCGGCCGTGCCGCCGGGCGAGAGGTCCGCGCCGGTGACGTACGAGCCGTCCGCCTGCTTGGTCAGGCCCTCGCCGTCACGGGCGCGGGCGGTCGGGTAGGCGGAGGTGCCCTCGAAGGCGTCGTGGACGGAGACGACCGCGGCGTTCAGCACGCCCTTGTCGGGGTCCTCGTCGTAGGCGAGCCGGAAGATGATGCCGGCGGCGAGGAAGGACACCGCCATGGGCATGAACAGCAGCAGCTTGAAGGCGGTGGCCCAGCGGACCTTCTCGACCAGCACGGCCAGGATGAGACCGAGCCCGGTCAGCAGGGTCGGCGCCACGACGACCCAGATGGCCGTGTTCCGGACGGCCGTGAGGGTGGTCGGGTCCCGGAACATCTCGGCGTAGTTCTCCGCGCCGACGAACTCGTTCCCGGAGGCGTCGAACAGGCTGCGTCCGACGGAGAACAGCACCGGGTACACCACCAGCGCGCCCAGCAGGAGCAGCGCGGGGAACACGAACAGCAGGGCGATGACCCGCCCCCGACGGCGCAGGCGTCGGCCGCGCGCGCCGTCGGGGTGCACAGGTGCCGGAGGGCTCGCCTCTTTCACCAGGGTGGCGGTCATGGCCGTCAGTTCCCGTACGCCTTGGCCGCGGCCTTCTCGAGCTCGGCGGCGGTCTTCGCCGGGTCGGCCGGGTCACGCAGGAAGTCCTGGAGGATCTTCCACTCGCCGGCGCCCTTGGTGCCGCCGAAGGCCGCGGGGGCCTGGTCGGACATGTCGAAGCGGACCGAGTCGCCGGCGGCGACCAGGGACTTGGCGGTGGCACGGGTGACGTCGTCGCCGTAGGAGGAGAGGTCGAGCTTCTTGTTCGGGGAGAGGAAGCCGCCCGCCTCCGCCCACACGGCGGCGGCCTCGGGCGTGGCCAGGTACTCCAGCAGGGCCATGCCGGCCTTGCTGTTCTTGCCGTCCTTGAGGACGACGGCCGCGTCGCCGCCGCTGACCACGGGCGCCTTGCCGTCACCGACCGGCGGGAAGGGGAAGAAGTTCGCGTCGGTGCCGATGCTCTTGCCGAACTGGTCCTTGGCGACGCCGGCGACGAAGTCGCCCTCGTAGACCATGGCCGCCTCGGCCTTCGGGCCGAAGACCTTCTCCACCGAGCCGGGGAAGTCGGTGTTCAGGGCCCCCTTCTGGCCGCCCGCGATGAGCTGCTTGTCCTTGAAGAGCTTGCCGAGGGTGGTGAGCGCCTCGACCACCGTGGGATCGGTCCACTTGATCTCGTGCGCGGCGAGGGCGTCGTACTTCTCGGGCCCGGCCTGGGAGAGGTAGACGTTCTCGAACCAGTCGGTGAGGGTCCAGCCGTCCTGTCCGGCGACGGAGAAGGCGGCGAGTCCGGAGTCGGAGACCGTCCGCCCGTCCTTCAGCATGGCGTCGTACGTCTTCGGCGGGGTGACACCGGCCTGTTCGAGGGCCTCGGGGCTGTACCAGACGGTCGACTTGTGGGCGGCCTTGAAGTAGAGGCCGTACAGGGTGCCGTCGACGGTGCCGTAGTTCTGCCAGACCTCGGCGAAGTTGGCACCCACGGTGGAGCGGACCTTCTCGTCCAGCGGCTTGAGCCAGCCGTTCCCGGCGAACTGCTTGAGCACGCCGACCTGCGGGACCATGACGACGTCGGGGGCGTTGCCGCCCTCGATCTTGCTGCCGACGACGGTGGAGACGTTGTCGCCGGTGGAGACGAACTGGGTCTTGGCGCCGGTCTTCTCGGTGAAGGCGTCCAGCACCTTCTGGAAGTTCTTCTGCTCGCTGCCGGACCAGACGCCGGCAACGGTGACGGTCTGGCCGTCGAGCGACTTGTCGCCGCCGCCGGCCGAGACGGGTTCGCCGCCGCCACAGGCGGTCGCGCCGAGCGCGAGGACGAGTGCGGTGCATCCGGTGAGCAGGGTGGTACGTCGCATCATCATCGATGTCCCTTCGGGATACGGGAGTTGACCGGACTTTTCAGGAGCCGTCGATCCACCAGGCGGCGGTGGAGCCGGGAAGCACTCCGGGCGGGCAGGGACCGCTGGCGAGCAGCGGGGTGCCGGGGGCCGGAGCGGGTACGGGGGCGGTGCCGAAGTTGACGGCGCAGACGAGGTCGTCGCCGCGGGTGAAGGCGAGGACGCCGGGCTGGGTGTCCAGCCAGCGCAGCGTGCCCTCGCCCAGCTGGTGCAGCGCGGAGCGCAGTTGCAGTCCGTCGCGGTACAGGTGCCAGGAGGAGCGGGTGTCGGCGAGGGCGCGGTGGGTGGCGTACTCGGCGAAGTACTCCGGCTGCGGCAGCCACGGCTTGGCGCCCTCGGCGCCGGAGGTGAAGCCGAACGGGGAGGCCTGTCCCGACCAGGGCAGCGGCACCCGGCAGCCGTCCCTTATCCGGGCGCGGCTGCCGGTGCGGCGGAAGATCGGGTCGGTGAGCACGTCGTCGGGCAGGTCGACGACCTCGGGCAGGCCCAGTTCCTCGCCCTGGTAGATGTAGGCGGCTCCGGGCAGCGCCAGCATCAGCAGGGCCGCGGCGCGGGCCCGGGCCGCGCCGAGACCGCTGCCCTCGGGAGCGGGTTCGCCGTAGCGGGTGACGGTGCGGACCTGGTCGTGGTTGTTGAGCACCCAGGTGACCGTCGAGCCGGTGCCGGCTATGTCCTGCATGGCCTCGGAGATGACCTTGCGGAAGGCGTCGGCGTCCCAGTGGGCGCCGAGCAGGTCGAAGAAGAAGGCCTGGTGCAGCTCGTCCGGGCGGACGTACCGGGCGTGCTCGCGGGCGGTGGGCACGGAGACCTCGCCGACCAGGAGGCGTTCGCGGCCGTCCCGGGCGGTGTACTCCTCGCACACCGCGCGCCAGTGCCGCCACACGTCGTGGACCTCGGGCTGGTTCCAGGCGAGCGGGTTGACCGAGTCGCGGGTGCGGGCGTCGGCCTCCGGGTCCGGGGAGTCGGGCAGTTCGGGGTGCTTGAACAGGCCGGCGGCGACATCGATGCGGAAGCCGTCGACGCCCCGGTCCAGCCAGAAGCGGAGGGTGCGGTCGAAGTCGTCGGCGACCTCGGGCTCGCGCCAGTTCCAGTCCGGCTGTTCGGGCGTGAACATGTGCAGGTACCACTGGCCGGGGCGGCCGTCCGGCTCGGTGACGCGGGTCCAGGCGGGGCCGCCGAACATGGCGTGCCAGTTGTTGGGCGGCTCGCTGCCGTCGGGGCCGCGGCCGTCGGTGAAGTGGAAGCGGGCGCGTTCGGGGCTGCCGGGGCCGGCGGCGAGCGCCGCGCGGAACCAGGGGTGCTCGCTGGAGCAGTGGTTGGGGACGATGTCCAGCAGCACCTTGATGCCGAGCCGGCGGGCGGCCGCCACCAGCAGGTCGAATTCGGCGAGGTCGCCGAAGACCGGGTCGACGTCGCGGTAGTCGGCGACGTCGTAGCCGTGGTCGTGCTGCGGCGAGGGGTAGAAGGGGCTCAGCCAGATCCCGTCCACGCCGAGCTTCTTCAGGTAGGGCAGTCCCGCTCTGACTCCGGCGAGATCGCCGATGCCGTCACCGGTGCTGTCCAGGAAGCTGCGGACGTACACCTGGTAGATCACCGCGTCACGCCACCAGTGATGCCTGTTCACCCCATTGACCTGTCTGTGAGGAGCGCTAGTCGTTATGCATGCATGTTAGGTAGGGGTGTCGAGAGGGTGTCAATGAACTTACGCAAGCTACTGAGGGGTTGGTTTCGCTACATCGGGGCATACCCGGACAGGGCGGACGCATTTGAGACGTCCGCGTTACCTAACATGTAACTAGGGACCCCTAGCGGGAGGAGACGGCGGCGAGTTCGCCCGCCAGCCGGCGCACCGCGGCCTCGGGCGTCTGCCGCCCGGTCATCGCGTCGTGCACCACCGCCTGCACCACCAGGCTCACCTGGTCGTAGTGCGGGCTCTTGGGGCGCGGAGCGGCCAAGCGCACGCTCTCGCGCAGGGTCGGCAGGTACGGGAAGTCCCGGACCAGTTCCGGATCGTCGTACAGGTCGGCCCGTACCGGTGGCAGCGCGCCACGGGTGAGCACCTGGCGCTGGACGCGCTCGCTGGTGAGGTACGCGATCAGGCGCGCGGCGGAGTCGGGGTGCCGGGCATGGCTGCTGACGGCAAGGTTGGAGCCGCCGAGGACACTGGTGCCCGGGCCGTCCGGCCCCGGCAGCGGCACGGCGCCGACCTTTCCGGCGACCGCGGAGCCCGGGGCGGACGCCGCGACGTAGGCGTAGGGCCAGTTGCGCAGGAAGAGCAGCCGCCCGTTCTGGAAGGCCTGCTTGGACTCCTCCTCCTTGTACGTCAGCGCCCGGCGCGGGATCCAGCCCTCGCGGACGCCACGGGCCAGGAAGCCGATGCCCTCCCGGGCCGCCCGGGAGTTCACGGTGACGCGTTCGCCCTCGTCGCCGAGGATCGTGCCGCCCGCCGAGTAGACGGCCTCGGCCGCGTTCACGGTCAGGCCCTCGTAGGGCAGGAACTGGCCCGCGTAACCGTCGAGACCGTGCTCCGGGGCGAGGGTCCTCGCGGCCCGCTCCAGATCGGCCCAGGTGCGCGGCGGCGGGACGCCCGCCTCGGCAAGGACGTCCTTGCGGTACAGCAGCAGGCCGGCGTTGGTGACGTACGGGACGGCGAAGAGCCGGTCGTCGTAGGTCGCCGTGTGCACGACCGGGGGCAGGAAGGTGTCGAGCGGAAAGCGGTCGCGGGGCAGCGGGCGGATCCAGCCGGCGGCCGCGAACTCCGAGGTCCAGCTGACGTCGATGTTGAGGACGTCGAACCGGCCGCGCTCACCGCCGCGCAGATCGGTGATCATCTGTGCGCGCGTCTCGTCGGCGGAGTCGGGCAGCTCGACGAGGGTGACCTTCTCGCCGGGATGGCTGCGGTTCCAGCCGTCGAGCACGGAACCGAGATAGCCGGTGAGATCGCCGGCGGTGGCCAGGGTGAGGGGTCCACGCGCGCCCGCGCCGGCCTCGCCGGCCCGCGCTCCGGAGGCGACGTAGCCGGTCAGGACGACGACGAGGACAAGGAGGCCCCTACCCGCGGCACGCATCCACCGCATAGGTTCCTCCCTGTGCACCGGCACCCGGGCACCCTTGCCCGGGTCAGAGGCCATGTATACCCGTTAGGTATGGGCGATACTAGGTCCTGCGGCACATTACCCAGGATGCGAGGAGGAGAGCACGAGTGCGGCTGCCCCTCCTGGCCCTTCTCGCCCGCGGTCCCGCCCACGGCTATGAGCTGAAGCAGGACCTTGAGCAACTGCTGGGCTCCGCGTACCCTCAGCCGAACGTCGGCCAGATCTACGTCACCCTCGGCCGCCTCGAGAAGACCGGACTGATCGAGGGCGAGGACGTCGCGCAGTCGAGCCGGCCCAACAAGAAGGTCTACCACCTCACCGACGCCGGGCGGGAGGCGCTGCGCGCCTGGTACGAGGAGACGGCGGACGAGCCGCGGGTGCGGGACGAGTTCTTCATGAAACTGGCCCTGGCCCCGCAGACCGGTCTCGCCGACCAGATCGCCCTGATCAACACGCAGCGGCGCCAGTATCTGAACACCATGCGGCAGTTGTCGAAGCTGGCCGCCGCCGAGGACCGGGACAACCGCATCTCCCATCTGCTGATCGAGGGCGCGATGCTGCACCTGCAGGCCGACCTCGACTGGCTGGAACGGTGCCAGGAAGAGCTGGAGGAGCTGGAGTGAGGGACAGCACCACTCCCGTGCTGCGCGCCGAAGGCCTGGTCAAGACGCACCACGGCGAGGGCGCCCCGGCGCACGCGGTGCGCGGGGTCGACCTGCGCGTGACGCCGGGAGAGTTCGTGGCGATCACCGGTCCGTCAGGTGCGGGGAAGTCGACACTGCTCCATCTGCTCGGCGGGCTCCAGCGGCCCGACGCGGGCAGCATCTGGCTGGACGGCGAGTGCACCGACGGCTACAACGAGGCCCGCTGGGCCGTCGAGCGCCGCAGGCGCATCGGCATCGTCTTCC
This sequence comes from Streptomyces toyocaensis, assembly GCF_000725125.1. GTDB lineage: Bacteria > Actinomycetota > Actinomycetes > Streptomycetales > Streptomycetaceae > Streptomyces > Streptomyces toyocaensis. The sequence goes on along the minus strand of NZ_JFCB01000029.1, from coordinate 61,444 downwards.
AGTTCTTCAACCTGGTCTCCGACCTGTCGGTCGCCGACAACGTGGAGCTGCCCGCCCTGCTCGCCGGGGTGTCGCCGAAGAAGGCCCGCGCCGCACGGGAGGAACTCCTCGCCGAGCTGGGTCTTGAGGGCAAGGAACGCAGCATGCCCGGCGAGCTGTCCGGCGGGGAGCAGCAGCGGGTCGCCCTCGCCCGGGCGCTGGTCAACCATCCTCCGCTGCTGCTGGCCGACGAGCCCGCGGGCAGCCTGGACAGCAAGGGCACCCGTGAGGTGATGCGGCTGCTGGCCCGCTTCCACCAGCGCGGGCAGACCATCCTGCTGGTCACGCACGACGCGCGCCTGGCGAGCGCCGCGGACCGGGTGATCAGTTTCTTCGACGGCCGGATAGCCGACGACGCCGAACTCGACGGCGGCGCGCCACCGCGGCGGACCGGGATATCGGGTGTGCTGGAGCTCAAGGACTGACATGCGCCTGAACGACCGACCCGCGAAGGGCTGAGGCCGGTGCGAGCGACTCTGCGCTGGGCGCACTCCGATCTGCGGACGCACCGCGGTGAGGCACTGTTCCTGGTCCTCGCCACCGCGGGCATCGTCGCGTCCCTGCTGCTGGCCACGGCCCTGTTCGGGTACGCCACCAACCCCTGGCAGCGCGTGTTCACCCAGGCGCACGGCGCGCACGTCACCCTGCACACCACCGCCTCCGCCGACGCCGGGGAGCTGGCCGGCCTGGACGGTGTGGACTCGGTGGCCGGCCCCTACCCCACGGCCTCGGTCACCCTCGCCTCGCAGGGCGGCCGTGCCTCGGTGGAGCTGCGCGGCACCTCCGGCCGGCCCGACGTGGGCCGCCCGCTGATCACGTCGGGGCACTGGCTGGACCCGGCCACCCCCCGCGGGGTGGTGCTGGAGAGCCGTCTCGCCCGTGTGCTGCTGACGGCCCCCGGCGACACGCTCACCGTGCCGGGCACCGCGCGCCGGCTGACCGTGGTGGGCGTCGCCGACAGCGCCGAGCCGCGCTACCGGCCGGGTGAACGGACGGGCCTGGTGTGGGCCCTGCCCTCGGCCGTGACGGACCCGGACGGCCAGGTGGTGGGGCTGCGGCTGACCGACCCGGGCGACACCGGGTACGCCGTGCAGCGCGCGGTGACGGAGCTGGGCGCCGGGGCGATCGGCGAGGTCGCCACCTGGCAGCAGGCGCGTGCCGAGGCCCAGGGCGACAACCGGCTGCTCGGTCAGGTGCTCGGCCTGTTCGGTCTGGGCGCGCTGGTCGCCGCCGGGTTCGCCGTGCACGGGGCGATCGCCACCCGGATCCGGGGGCACCTGCGGGACATCTCCGTCCTCAAGGCGATCGGCTTCACGCCCGGCCAGGTCGTCCGGGTCTTCCTGATCCAGCACCTGGTCTACGCCCTGTTCGGCGCCGTGGCCGCCGCCGCGCTCACCGGGACTCTGGGCAGCGCGGTGCCGGGGCGGCTCGGGGACGCCGTCGACGTGTGGCAGGACCTGCCCGGGCACACCGTGGCGCTGTTCGTGGTGCCGGTGGGTGCGGTGCTGTTCATCGGCGCGACCACCGGGCTGGCCGCCTGGCGGGCCGGACGGGTGCCGCCGGTCCCGGTGCCGCGCCCCGCGGCGCCTCCCGCCGGTGGGCTGACCGGTGTGGCCCGGCGGGCGCTGGGCGCGAAGGTGCCGCCGGCGCTGGTCCTCGGCTGGCACAAGGCGTTCACGCGCCGGCCGCGTTCCCTGGGCGCGGTGGCCAGGCTGGCGCTGCCCCTGCTGCTGATCGTGGTGGCGCTGAGTGCCTGGACCACCATCGACCGCTTCCACGGCAGCCCCGAGCGGATGGGCATGCCCACGGCGCTCGGTGTCCGAGCGGACACCTCGCTGGGCGACCGGGAGGCCCGCGCCCTGCTGGAGCGCGCCCCCGAGGTCGCCGCCGCCTACCCGGGCGTGGAGGTGGCCGCCCTGGTCCCGGGCCAGACCGCCACGATCGCCCTGCGCGGGCTCGGCACCGCCCGGGAGCCCTACCCGTTCACCCTGGCCGAGGGCCGCGCCGCGCGCGGTCCTGACGAGGCGGTGGCCGGGCAGGGGCTGCTCGACCTGCTGCACGTCCGGGTCGGCGACTGGGTGCGGATGACCGTCGGCGACCAGCCGCAGATCCTGCACATCGTCGGCCGCAGCATCGAACCGGAGAACGCCGGCCGGGTCATCTCCACCTCGCTGGACACCCTCCGCGCCAACGACCCTGGCCTGCGGCCGAGCATCTACCAGGTGCGGCTGGACCCCGGAGCCGACCCCGCCGAGGTCGCCGCCCGGCTGGACGCGGCGGGCCGCGGCCACCTGGACGTGCACACCGTGGCGAACCCGGCCGACGGGCTGTCGCCGCTGCGCGCGGTCGTCCTCGGGATGATCGCAGTCCTCGCCCTGATCGGGCTGATCGAACTGCTGACGGCGATCGGCGGCACGGTCCGTGAGGGCGAACGCGATCTGCTGGCGCTCAAAGCCATCGGTCTCTCCCCCCGGCAGATCACCGCGGTCACGGTCACGGCGACCGCCGGTACCGCGCTCGCGGCCGTGCTGCTCGCCACGGCTCTCGGACTGCCGCTGGCCCACTGGCTGATCGACGCCCAGGGGAGCACGAGCGGCATCGGCGCCGGCATCGCCCAGGGGCCCTCCCCCGCGCTCCTGCTGCTGCTCGGGACGGCCGCGGTGCTGGGCGCCGCCGCCCTCGCCGCCGTCCCGGCCGCACGCGCGGCCCGCCGTCGCCTCGCGGACACCTTGAGCGCGGTGGCCTGAGCCCTGTCGGCCCGGCCCGGTCAGCCGCCGTAGGGTCCGTGGCCCTGCGGGCCGTAGGGCGGCCGCGGTGCGTACGGGTTCCCGCCCGTGCCGGGTGCGTAGGGATGGCCGCCGGCCCCGGGGACGTACGGGGGCAGGGGGTGCGTGGGGCCGTACGGGTTCCCCTGCGGCGGTACGTGGGGCAGTCCGGACGGCGGCACCGGAGGCACGGGCGGGACGGGGCCGGGCACCGGCGGGAGGCTCGCCGGATGGGTGGCCAGCCGGATGCCGTAGCGGCGCCTGAGCCGTCCCGTCTCCAGCAGGGCGATCGCCGTGACGGTGACGGGCGCGCCCAGGATGAAGACGACGCCCATGGTGAGGCCGAGCCCGTGCAGGTCGCCGGTGACCAGGTCGGGGATCGCCATCAGCCAGCTCGTCACCGTGGCGAGCAGCGCCGGCAGACAGCGGTGCACGGCTGCCGTGCCGAAGAAGTTGCCGGAGACCCGCACGGCCCCGTAGGCGACGAAGATCAGCATCCACATCATCGTCGCACCCACCCCGAGGATCATCAGGACGCTGCCGGAGCTGTTCGTCGTCTGCGCCAGCAGCACCACCGCGACCACGCAGCCGATGAACAGCAGGAGCAGCTTGAGAGAGTCGAGCAGCGGCACCCGCAGCTGGCGCACGGTGCCGGTGCGCCGCCAGACGAAGAGCATCACGCCGACCGTCAGCGGGGTGACGAACAGCAGCACCGCCGAGGCGGTCAGCGCGTTCTCCAGCAGCTCCGTGATGTCGAAGCCGCCCTCGAGGACGGTGTAGACACCGACGGACGCGACCGCCCCGGCGATGACCCGGATGCGCTTGAGCCGTTCGACGGACGGGTCGAGCGACGGCGGGATCCACGCGGGGTGGAACACCGCGGACGCGACGTGATGGGGCTTCAGGAAGGTCCGCGCACTGAGCGTGCCGCCGGTCCAACGTCCGTACGTGCGTGCCACCTTGTGCTCCCCCGAGCGCTCGCTGTGATGATCGCCGGGGATTCTACGGTAAGCGGACGGCCCCCCGCCGCCCGCTCACCGCGGCGTGCTCACCGCCGCCCGCGCAGCTCCCGGTAGGTGGCGACCAGGGCCTTCGTGGACGCGTCCAGGCCCGGCACCTCGGCGCCCTCGGTGAGGGCGGGCTCGACGCGCTTGGCGAGGACCTTGCCCAGTTCGACGCCCCACTGGTCGAAGGAGTCGATGTTCCAGAGCGCGCCCTGGACGAACACCTTGTGCTCGTAGAGCGCGACGAGCTGGCCGAGCACGGACGGCGTGAGCTCACGCGCGAGGATCGTGGTCGTCGGGTGGTCGCCCTTGAACGTCTTGTGCGGGACGAGTTCCTCGGGCACCCCTTCGCCGCGCACCTCGTCCGGTGTCTTGCCGAAGGCCAGCGCCTGGGTCTGGGCGAAGAAGTTGGCCATCAACAGGTCGTGCTGGGACTTGAGTTCGTCACTCAGCTCGGCGACGGGCTCGGCGAAGCCGATGAAGTCCGCCGGGATCAGCTTGGTGCCCTGGTGGATCAACTGGTAGTAGGCGTGCTGCCCGTTGGTGCCCGGTGTGCCCCAGACGACCGGCCCGGTCTGCCACTCCACCTCGCGCCCGTCGCGGTCGACGTACTTGCCGTTGGACTCCATGTCGAGCTGCTGGAGGTAGGCGGTGAACTTCGAGAGGTAGTGCGAGTACGGCAGGACCGCGTGCGACTGCGCGTCGTGGAAGTTCCCGTACCAGACGCCGAGCAGGCCCAGCAGCAGCGGAACGTTGGACTCGGCGGGGGCGGTGCGGAAGTGCTCGTCGACGAGGCGGAATCCGTCGAGCATCTCCCGGAAGCGGTCCGGGCCGATGGCGATCATCAGCGACAGGCCGATGGCGGAGTCGTAGGAGTAGCGTCCGCCGACCCAGTCCCAGAACTCGAACATGTTCGCCGTGTCGATGCCGAACTCGGCGACCTTCTCGGCGTTGGTGGAGAGCGCGACGAAGTGCTTGGCGACCGCCTTGTCGTCACCGAGCCCCTGGAGCAGCCAGGTCCGCGCGGAGGTGGCGTTGGTGACCGTCTCGATGGTCGTGAACGTCTTGGACGCGATGATGAACAGCGTCTCGGCCGGGTCCAGGTCCCGGGTGGCCTCGTGCAGGTCGGCGCCGTCCACGTTGGACACGAAGCGGACGGTGAGGTCGCGGTCGGTGAAGGCGCGCAGCACCTCGTACGCCATGGCGGGGCCCAGGTCGGAGCCGCCGATGCCGACATTGACGACGTTGCGGATGCGCTTGCCGGTGTGGCCGGTCCACTCACCGGAACGGACCCGGCCGGCGAAGTCGGCCATCCTGTCGAGCACGGCGTGCACGGCCGGGACGACGTTCTCGCCGTCGACCTCCACCACCGCGTCCCGCGGGGCGCGGAGCGCGGTGTGCAGCACGGCCCGGTTCTCGGTCGTGTTGATCTTCTCGCCGCGGAACATGGCGTCGCGCAGCCCGGCCACGTCGGTGGCGGCGGCCAACTCCCGCAGCAGCCGCAGGGTCTCGTCGGTGACCAGGTGCTTGGAGTAGTCGATGTAGAGGTCACCGACCCGGAGGGTGTACCCGGTGCCGCGGCCGGGGTCGGCGGCGAACAGCTCGCGCAGCCGCACCTCGCCGAGCTCCTCGCGGTGCTTGGCCAGTGCGGCCCACTCGGGCCTCTGGTTGAGCCTCGTACGGCCGTCTGCGTTCATCTCGGACTTCAGCCTTCTTCCTTGGTGTCCCCGCTGTGCCGGCTGTTCCCAACCTAATTGATCAGCGGTGAGGAGGACTGAAGGAGTCCGCAGTGCGAACCGGTCCGGGAGGAGTCCCGGGGCCCGTCCCGCCGGGGCTAGATCTCGCCCCGCAGTTTGGCGAGCGCCTCGGCGAGAATGGCCTCGCCGTCCGCGTCGCTGCGCCGCTCCCGCACGTAGGCGAGGTGGGTCTTGTAGGGCTCGGTGCGCGGCGGGTCCGGCGGGTTGTCGCGGTCCTGCCCGGCCGGGAATCCGCAGCGGGGGCAGTCCCAGGTATCGGGCACCTGCGCGTCGCTTGCGAAGCTCGGCTGTGTCTCGTGCCCGTTGGAGCACCAGAAGGAGATGCGCAGCCGCGGCGCGGACTCGCCGCGCTCGGCCTCGCCCATCGGCCCCGCCCCGACCCGGCTTCCCCGGATCGCGTTGCCACTTGCCACGGTCGTAACTCCCTGCGTGATGGTGCCGCGAAGCGAGTCGGCGTTCCGCTTCGCTGCGAGCGCCTCAGTCTACGTAAGGCCCAACGCGCGTCCAGTGGTAGGAGTTACCCGCCCCCGCTTCCAGACGCAAGCCCCATGATAGGCCGCGCTCTGCTGCGCGTACCGAACATGGGGCCTTGGGTCGGGAATGGGGGGGTATGGCGGGCGGACGGTGCCCTCGGCTCAGTTGTTGACCTTCATCGTGATGCCGAGCACGACGATGCACGCGAACCAGAGCAGACCGACCACGACGGTGATCCGGTCGAGGTTGCGCTCGGCGACCGAGGAGCCGCCGACGGAGGACTGCATGCCACCACCGAACATGTCGGAGAGGCCGCCGCCCTTCCCCTTGTGCATCAGCACCAGCAGCATCAGCAGCAGGCTGAAGACGATCAGGGCGATGGAGAACCCCAGAACCACGGCTGGACCAACTTCCTCGGATGCGGATGGACGACGCGGGGCCCAGCACAGGACTGGACCCCGCAAGGGTACGACGAATCGTCGTTACCGCATACTCACTGGTCGCGGAAACGAACGATCTTGACGAACTCGTCGGCGTCCAGCGAGGCGCCGCCGATCAGGGCACCGTCGATGTCGGCCTGCGCCATGATCTCGGCGACGTTGCCGGACTTGACCGAGCCGCCGTACTGGATCCGGACCCGGTCGGCCAGCTCCTGGCTGTAGAGCTCGGCGACCTTGCCGCGGATGGCGGCGCAGACCTCCTGGGCGTCCTCGGCGCCGCAGACCTTGCCGGTGCCGATGGCCCAGACCGGCTCGTAGGCGATCACGATCGTCTCGGCCTGCTCGGCCGGGAGGTCCTTCAGGCCGCCCTCGACCTGGGCGAGGGTGTGCGCGACGTGGTTGCCCGCCTCGCGGACCTCCAGTTCCTCGCCGACGCAGAGGATGGGGGTGATGCCGTGCTTGTAGGCGGCCTTCACCTTGGCGCCCACGACCTCGTCGGTCTCGGCGTGGTACTGGCGGCGCTCGGAGTGGCCGATCGCCACGTAGGTGCACTTCAGCTTGGCCAGCATGGGGCCGGAGATCTCGCCGGTGTAGGCGCCGCCGTCGTGCGCCGAGATGTCCTGGGCGCCGTACTTGATCTTCAGCTTGTCGCCGTCGACCAGGGTCTGCACGGAGCGCAGGTCGGTGAAGGGCGGCAGGACGGCGACCTCGACGGCCTCGTAGTCCTTGTCGGCCAGGGCGAAGGCGAGTTTCTGGACGTGGGCGATGGCCTCGAGGTGGTTGAGGTTCATCTTCCAGTTGCCCGCCATCAGCGGCGTACGGGTGGTCATTGAGGGTCAGTCCTCCAGTGCGGCAAGGCCGGGGAGCGTCTTGCCCTCGAGGTATTCGAGGGAGGCGCCGCCTCCGGTCGAGATGTGGCCGAATGCCTGCTCGTCGAAGCCCAGGGTACGGACCGCGGCGGCGGAGTCTCCGCCGCCCACCACGGTGAAGCCCGGCGAGTCGATGAGGGCCTGGGCGACCGCCTTGGTGCCCTCGGCGTAGTCGGGGTGCTCGAAGACGCCCATGGGGCCGTTCCAGAAGACGGTGGCGGCGTCGGCGAGCTTCGAGGCGTACAGCTTGCGGGTCTGCGGACCGATGTCCAGGCCCATCTGCCCGGCCGGCATGGCGTCCGCGGCGACGGTGGCGGGGTGGCCCGGAGCCTTGGTCCTCATGTCGGGGAACTCCGCGGCGACCAGCGTGTCGACCGGCAGCACCAGCTCGACGCCGTTCTTCTCGGCGCGCTCCAGGTACTCGCGGACGGCCGGGATCTGGTCCTCCTGCAGCAGGGACGTCCCGATCTCGTGGCCCTGGGCCTTGAGGAAGGTGTACGCCATGCCGCCGCCGATGAGGATGCGGTCGGCCTTGCCGAGCAGTTCGTCGATGACGGCGAGCTTGTCGGAGACCTTCGCACCGCCGAGGGCGACGACGTAGGGGCGCTTGACGTCGTCGGTGAGCTTCCTCAGCACGCCGACCTCGGTGGCGATGAGGTACCCGGCGTAGTGCGGCAGGCGGGCCGGGAGGTCGAAGACCGAGGCGTGCTTGCGGTGCACGGCGCCGAATCCGTCGCCCACGTACACGTCGGCGAGGGCGGCCAGCCGGTCGGCGAACTCGCCGCGCTCGGCGTCGTCCTTGGACGTCTCGCCGGCGTTGAAGCGCAGGTTCTCGACGACCGCGACCTGCCCGTCGGCGAGGCCCGCGACGGTGGCGCCGGCGGACTCGCCGACGGTGTCGGTCGCGAACGCGACGTCGGCGCCGAGGAGTTCACCGAGGCGCGCGGCGGCCGGGGCGAGTGAGAAGGCGGGGTCCGGGGCGCCCTTGGGACGGCCCAGGTGCGAGGCCACGACCACGCGGGCGCCCGCCTCGGCGAGGGCCTTGACGGTGGGCACCACGGCGCGGATGCGGCCGTCGTCGGTGATGGTGGTGCCGTCCAGCGGCACGTTGAGGTCGGCGCGGACGAAGACCCGCTTGCCCGCGACACCTTCGGAGAGGAGTTCGTCGATCGTCTTCATAGGGGCTCCCTGGCTTGAGCTCGTGTTCGCTCGTGATCGCTCGTGATCGAAAGGGGGCGACCGTTCCGATACGTGCGTCAGGGCTCGGACAGCGCGTTGCCGCGCCGGCCGAGCCCTGCACTCATATCAGGCCGCCTGCTCCACGGTCAGAGCTGGTTGCCCACGAAGACCGTCAGGTCGACGAGGCGGTTGCTGTAGCCCCACTCGTTGTCGTACCAGCCGATGACCTTCACGTTCTTGCCGTCCTGGACCATGGTCAGGGAGGAGTCGAACGTGCAGGACGCCGGGGCGTTGACGATGTCGGAGGAGACGATCGCGTCCTCGGTGTACTCGAGGTAGCCCTTCAGCTCGCCCTCGGCGGCCTTCTGGAAGGCGGCGTTGACCTCTTCCTTGGTGACCTCGCGGGAGAGCTCGACGACCAGGTCGGTGACGGAGCCGGTCGGGACCGGGACGCGCATGGCCATGCCGTCCAGCTTGCCCTTGAGCTGCGGCAGCACCAGGGCGGTGGCCTTCGCGGCACCGGTGGTGGTGGGGATGATGTTCTCGGCGGCGGCCCGGGCACGACGCAGGTCCTTGTGCGGGAAGTCCAGGATGCGCTGGTCGTTCGTGTACGCGTGCACCGTCGTCATCAGGCCCTTGACGATGCCGAAGTTCTCGTCGAGGACCTTCGCCATCGGCGCCACGCAGTTGGTGGTGCAGGAGGCGTTGGAGATGACGTGGTGGTTCGCCGGGTCGTACTGCTCGTGGTTGACGCCCATGACGAGGGTGATGTCCTCGTTCTTCGCCGGGGCGGAGATGATGACCTTCTTGGCGCCGCCGGTGATGTGCTTCTCGGCGTCTTCCTTCTTGGTGAAGATGCCGGTCGACTCGATGACGATGTCGACGCCGAACTCGCCCCACGGGATGTCGGCGGGGTTGCGCTCGGAGAGGACCTTGACCGTCTTGCCGCCGACGGTGATGGTGTCCTCGGTGTGCGAGACCTCCTGCTTGAGGCGCCCCAGGACCGTGTCGTACTTCAGCAGGTGTGCAGTGGTCGCCGTGTCACCCAGGTCGTTGACGGCCACGATCTCGATGTCGGCGCCTTGTTCCAGCAGTGCCCGGAAGTAGTTGCGACCGATGCGGCCAAACCCGTTGATGCCTACGCGGATCGTCACGAACCGATCTCCTCGTTGGTACGCCGGCTGTGACGCCGGCGAGCTGTATTTGGGATGTCCCCGACCACTGTCGACCCTACCTCTCCGGGGCCCCGGTCGTGACATCGAGTTGCCCCATACCCGGCAGGGCGGTTCGTACCCGTCAGTAGGGTACGGACCGCCCTTCCCGGTGACCCCTTCTCACCCCATTCCGCCACGTATCGCCGGTCTCCGTCGACGTGCGGTGTCACCCGTCGAGGGCCGCCAGCGCCTTCCTCAGCAGTGCGGACCGGTCGGCCGCGGAGGCCAGGTGCTCCAGACCGAAGCCCAGCAGCACGGTGTCGTCGGTGGTGACCGCTCCGTACGTCCGGAACAGCGCTCCGGTGCGTGTCCAGTCCTTCAGGACGGCCGGGCTGCCCGCGGGCGGCCCGGACACCCTCCAGACGCCGAGGGAGGTCTCGAAGCCCTCCGTCCCGGTGGCCGTGCCGCCGACCACCAGGGAGGCCTCGTCGGCGAGGACGCCGTGGCCGCCGCTGCCCGGGTCGGTGACATAGGCGATCGAGACCTCGACCGTCTTCCCGGCGTAGGCGCTCAGGTCGAAGTCCACCTGCTGCCAGCCGCTGGAGGAACCGGTGAGGCTGTTCCAGGAACCGGTGGTGCCGGTCGCGGCGCAGCCGTCGTCGGCGAGGGTCAGGTAGTGCTCCAGCCAGGGGTGCCCGCCCATGAAGAACCCGGCCGCGCACTCGGCCGGCACGGTGGTGCGGGTCGCTCCGCCGGCCTCGGGCAGGGTCGTCCAGTCGTCGGCGCCGGCGGTGTGCGCCTCGACGACGACGTGGTCGTAGCCGGGCTCGGTGTCCCACAGCAGCCGGGTGCTCAGGGCGGGCCGCTCGGTGGCGGCGACACCCGTGAGGTCGACGGTGCGGGTGAGGCGCTTGTAGCCGTCGTCGGTGTGCACGGCGGCCGCCATGTGGGAACCGGCGTAGGGCCCGTAGGGGTTGACCGTCCCGGAGAACTGTCCGGCGCCGGCGCTCGCGAACCGCGGGTACTGCGCGGCGGGCAGCTCGTCGGAGGTGACGCCGTAGGTGCCGGCCCGGTCCAGCGGGTTGCCGGGCGCGTCGGCGAGCGGGCCGGTGAAGCCGCCCAGTCCGCCGGAGCCGGTGAAGGCGGTGGCGCCGGGGGTCGAGGTGCGGCCGTAGGCGCCCAGGTAGTACTGGCTGAAGTCGTCGGACAGGGTGCCGCCGCCGAGGTCGACGCTGCCGCCGGCCCGCTCCCCCGCCTCGATCAGCCGGCCGCCCTCGTTGAGGAAGGCCCGGAGCTGGAGCTGGGTGGCGACGCCCGGGGTGCCGGCACCGGTGTGGTGCACGACCGTGCGGAAGTGGCTCAGCACGCCGAGCGCGTCCGGGACTCCCCGCTCGGCGACGTCCCAGACCGCCGCGCGGCGGCCGTTCGCCCTGAGCGCGTCGACGTACGTCTGCGTCCGGGTGGCCTTCGCGCCCTCCTCGGAGACGACGAGGACGTCCGCGCGTGGCCGTTCGGCGACGGTGTAGGTGAAGTGCTCGCTGGAGACCTTCCTGCCCCTGCGGTCCTCGCCGGTGAACCACACCTCGACCTCGTCGCCGGGTCCGCCGTGCCTCACCACGGCCCGGTACTCGTCGAAGTAGAGGTTGTCCTCGCCGCCGTACCGCTCGCCGCCCCGCCAGCGCCCGAGGTCGACGGCGTGCGTCCGGCCGCCGCCGACCCGGTACTTCAGCTCCTTGTCGCGCACGGCCCTGCGCGCGACGACGGAGACCTCCTGGCCGGCGCCGCGGGCGTACGACGTGCCGAAGGCGGCCGGGGTGAAGTCGGCGGCCTCCAGGCCGACCGCGGAGGACGGCCGGTCGGGGTGGGCGGCGGACTCGGCGACGGAGAGCGCGAACGGGACGTTCTTGGCGAACTCCTGCTGGATCAGCTTCTCGTCGTCGGGGAAGTGGAAGCCCGACCGGCAGTCACCCGGGTTCCACTCGTCGTCCGGGTCGGCCTCGGACGCGGTCTGGCAGGTCGACATCTCGGGGGTGAACATCGCCATGCCGTTGACGTTGGCCGCGTGGCCGTCCGCCTCGCCGTTGGTGGTGTACAGCTCGGAGGAGAGCTGCGGGTGGTAGCCGGGGATCGCGGAGTTGCCGGGCGTGCCCGCGAGGGCCTCGTAGAGGACGTCGTCGGGGGTCGGCGTGGCCACCTGCCAGCCGACCCCGTAGAGGAGGAGTTCGGCGGCGGAGTGGTAGTTGATGCCGTAGGTGAAGCCGATGCGCTTCTGGAAGGCGTCGACGGCCTTGGTCTCGGGCTCGGAGCCCGGGCTCGCGCCGCGGTAGGTCTGGCTGGTGGGGCTGGGGGACGACCCCTCGTCGTCGTAGCCCCACTTGTAGGGGAAGTTGCGGTTGAGGTCGACGCCGTCGCCGGTGCCGATGACGCCGTCGCCGTTGACGTCCCGCAGGTTCTTGCGCCACAGGCGGTTGTCGTCGTCGGCGAAGGTGTGGTCGTAGCCGTCGGGGTTGGCGGAGAGGACGAACCACAGTTCCGTGGTGTCGACGATCCTCCTGATCCGCTTGTCCGTCCCGTACGCGTCCAGGTAGTGGTGCATCAGCCGCCGGGTCATCTCCGGGGTGATCCACTCGCGTGCGTGCTGGTTGGACATGTAGAGGACGGCCGGTTTCGATCCGTCCCGGGTCCTCTTGGCCTTCTTGGTGAGCTTCAGGGCGAGGATGTCCTGCCCCTTGATCGTCTTTCCGATGGAGACGACCTTGGTGAGGCCGGGGTGCTGCCGTGCGGTCCGGAGGATCTCCTCCTGGATGCCGCCCTTTCCGCCGTACGGGCGGAACACGCCCTCGGCGGCGTCCTCGACGCGGCTCTCCGCCCGGGCGGACAGGGTGTGCTCGGTGAGGTCGACGCCCTGCTTCTCCAGCTTCTCGGCCTGCCCGTCGGTGAGGTAGACCTCGACGGTGGCGGTGCCCCTGTCGGGCACCTGCTCGCCGAGTTCGTGGCCGTCCTGCCCCGCGGCCAGGAGCAGGGGCACCTGCTCCCGGGTCACGTCGGCTCGGAAGACCTTGACCTCCTCCGAGCCGGAGGCCCCGGGGTGTGCGGGCTGTGCCTGGGCGATGGGTGCGAAGCCCGCTCCGCCGATCAGGAGCGTGCCGACAGCGAGGATCGATCTCGCTCTGTGTCTCATGAGCCCCCCAGAGAGTGGTCCGCCACAGCGGCGAACAGATGCCAGGCTCATGACACAACATGATCGAGTCAAGGGTGCCACCACGACACACGCACACGGCGCCGGCCACCCAAGTGGGCGCCGGCGCCGGTCCGCTGATCTGCCGTCAGCCGACGAGGTTGTCGGCCAGTTCCTCGCTGAGGTTGGCCTCCGTGCCGGGGATGCCGAGGTCGGAGGCGCGCTTGTCGGCCATGGCCAGCAGCCGCCGGATCCGGCCGGCCACGGCGTCCTTGGTGAGCGGCGGATCGGCCAGCGCGCCCAGCTCCTCCAGGGAGGCCTGCTTGTGGTCCATGCGCAGCCGGCCGGCGGCGGCGAGGTGCTCGGGGACGTCGTCGCCGAGGATCTCCAGGGCGCGCTGGACCCGGGCACCGGCGGCCACGGCCGCCCTGGCCGAACGGCGCAGGTTCGCGTCGTCGAAGTTGGCCAGCCGGTTCGCCGTGGCCCGCACCTCGCGGCGCATCCGGCGCTCCTCCCAGGCCAGCACCGACTCGTGCGCGCCGAGCCGGGTGAGCAGCGCACCGATCGCGTCGCCGTCACGGACCACCACGCGGTCCACGCCCCGCACCTCGCGCGCCTTGCTGACGATGTGCAGCCGGCGGGCGGCGCCGACCAGGGCGAGCGCCGCCTCGGGACCGGGGCAGGTCACCTCGAGCGAGCAGGAGCGGCCCGGCTCGGTGAGCGAGCCGTGGGCCAGGAAGGCACCGCGCCAGGCCGCCTCGGCGTCACAGGTGGCCCCCGAGACCACCTGCGGGGGCAGACCCCGGATCGGCCGGCCACGGCCGTCGACCAGACCGGTCTGGCGGGCGAGCTGGTCACCTCCCGCGACCACCCGGACGACGTAGCGTGAACCGCGGCGCAGTCCGCCCGGTGCCATCACGATCAGTTCGGAGGCATGGCCGAAGATCTCCAGGATGTCCCGCTTGAGGCGGCGGGCCGCCATCGCGGTGTCCAGCTCCGCCTCGATCACAATGCGCCCGCTCACCAGGTGGAGGCCGCCGGCGAACCGCAGAATGGCGGAGACCTCCGCCTTCCTGCAGCAGGTACGGGTGACGGGGAGCCGGCTGATCTCGTCCTTCACCGCTGCCGTCATCGCCATGGGCCGATCCTTCCATGCATCCGAAAAATACGGTCGTACGCGGCGGCCAGCAGCTCCGGGTCGTGCCGGGGGCTTCCGTCGGGCCGGGCCACCGGCGCCAGCTCGACCGCGGCGCCGAACCGCTTGGCGGCGTCGGTCAGGGAGTCGCGGTCGGGCACGGCGGCCTCGTCGGCCAGCACCACGTCCAGGGCGAGTTTAGGGGCGTGTCGTCCCAAAACCTCCAAATGACGCTGCGGAGAGAAGCCCTCGGTTTCTCCCGGCTGCGGTGCGAGGTTCAGCGAGAGTACCCGGCGCGCCTTCGTCTCGATGAGGGCGTCCAGCAGTTCGGGCACGAGGAGGTGCGGGATGACCGAGGAGAACCAGGAGCCGGGCCCGAGCACCACCCAGTCGGCGTCGAGGACCGCTTCCACCGCTTCGGGGACGGCGGGCGGGTCGTTCGGCACGAGGTGCACGGACTGCACCTCGCCCGGGGTGAGGGCGACGGTGGCCTGTCCGCGGACCGTGCCGACCTCCTCGGGCCGCTCCGGGTCGTGGCCCCTGACCAGGGCCTGGAGCTCCAGCGGCACGGCGGACATGGGCAGCACCCGCCCGTGCGCGCCGAGCAGCCGGCCCACCAGGTCCAGCGCCTGGACGTGGTCGCCGAGCTGCTCCCACAGGGCGACGATGAGCAGGTTGCCGACCGCGTGCTCGTGCAGATCGCCCTGGGACTGGAAGCGGTGCTGGATGACGCGGGCCCAGGTCTGGCCCCAGTCGTCGTCACCGCACAGCGCGGCGAGTGCTTTGCGCAGGTCACCGGGCGGTAGCACACCCAGTTCGTCGCGCAGGCGTCCGCTGGAGCCGCCGTCGTCGGCGACGGTGACCACGGCGGTGAGGTCGCCGGTGATCCGGCGCAGGGCGGCGAGCGAGGCCGACAGGCCCATGCCGCCGCCGAGGGCGACGACCTTGGGCTGGGTGCCTCGGCGGCGCGGTCGCGCGCCACGGGTCTCGACCGGCCGGCCCGCGCGGCCCTCGGGGACCGCTCTGCGCAGCCGGCTCAGCCGCGGAGTGCGTCGCGTCATTCCCGTCCCATGTCCCGGTGGACGACCACCGTCTCCACGCCCTCGGCGGCGAGCCGGGCGGCGAGCTTCTCCGACATGGCGACCGAGCGGTGCTTGCCGCCGGTGCAGCCGACCGCGATGGTCACGTAGCGCTTGCCCTCACGGCGGTAGCCCGCTGCGACCAGCCGCAGCATCTCGGCGTACCGGTCGAGGAACTCCTTGGCGCCGGGCTGGTTGAAGACGTACGACGCCACCTCCTCGTTGAGGCCGGTGTACGGGCGCAGCTCGGGGACCCAGTGCGGGTTGGGCAGGAACCGCATGTCCACGACCAGGTCGGCGTCGACCGGGAGGCCGTACTTGAAGCCGAAGGACATGACGGTGGCGCGCAGCTCCGGCTCCTCCTCGCCGGCGAACTGGGCGTCCATCTTGGCGCGCAGCTCGTGCACGTTGAGGCTGGAGGTGTCGATCACCAGGTCGGCGTCGCCGCGCAGCTCGCGCAGCAGCTCCCGCTCGGCGGCGATTCCGTCCACGATCCGGCCGTCGCCCTGGAGGGGGTGCGGGCGGCGCACCGACTCGAAGCGGCGCACCAGGGCCTCGTCTGAGGACTCCAGGAAGACGGTCCGCCGCGTCACTCCGCGCACGTCGAGGTCGGCGAGGGCCTCGCGCAGATTGTCGAAGAAGCGGCGGCCGCGGACGTCGACGACGACCGCGATCCGCGCCACGTTGCCCTGGGAGCGCGCGCCGAGCTCCACCATGGTGGGGATCAGCGCGGGCGGCAGGTTGTCGACGACGAACCAGCCGAGGTCCTCCAGACACTTCGCGGCCGTCGAGCGGCCGGCCCCGGACATGCCGGAGATGATCACCAGCTCGGGGATGCCCGCCTCGGGCACCCCGGCGTTTTCCTTGCCCGTCGTCACCTGTGCTCCGTCGTCCTGGCGGGCGCTCCGGCGGGTTCCGTCCCCACCGGTGTGCTGCCGCGCCCCGTCCTGTTCCGTCACGGGCCCTGTCTCGTGCTCCGTCATCGCTCCTGCCCCCGTCGTTCGTCCGGGGCGCCCGTCGACACGGGCTCCCCGGGAGAACCCGTCGCCTGCCCGGGTTCTTCCGTGTCATCCATGATCTCGCCCGTCGCCGTGTTCACGGCGGGAGCGGGTGCCGTCCGTGCGAGGGCCCCGGCGATGGTCTCGGCCGTCTTGCGGCCTATGCCCGGGACCTCACAGATCTGATCGATTGTCGCCGATCGCAGCCTCTTCAACGAACCGAAGTGCTTGATCAGCGCCTGCTTGCGGGTCTCGCCGAGGCCCGGCACGTCGTCCAGAGGGCTGGAGCGGAAGCGCTTGGCACGCTTGGCGCGCTGATAGGTGATCGCGAAGCGGTGCGCCTCGTCACGGACCCGCTGGAGCAGGTAGAGGCCCTCGCTGGTCCGGGGCAGCACCACGGGGTCGTCGTCCCCGGGCAGCCAGACCTCCTCCAGCCGCTTGGCGAGACCGCACACGGCGATGTCGTCGATGCCCAGCTCGTCCAGTGCGCGCTGGGCCGCCGCGACCTGCGGGGCGCCACCGTCGACCACCACGAGCTGCGGCGGGTAGGCGAAGCGCCTGGGGCGGCCGTCGTCCTCGGTCAGCGTGCTCGCGGGCGGCTCGCCGAGGCCTCCGGCCGGGTCCCCGGCACCGGGATCCTCGCCGTCGGTCCACTCCCCCGTCCGTTCCTTCTCCGCGAGGTAGCGCCGGAACCGGCGGGTGATCACCTCGTGCATGGACCGGACGTCGTCCTGCCCCCCGAAGCCCTTGATCTGGAAGCGCCGGTACTCGCTCTTGCGGGCCAGCCCGTCCTCGAAGACGACCATGGAGGCCACCACGTCGTCACCCTGGAGGTGCGAGATGTCGTAGCACTCGATCCTCAGCGGGGCGCTGTCCAGGCCCAGGGCGTCGGTGATCTCCTCCAGCGCGCGCGAGCGTGTGGTGAGGTCGGAGGCACGCTTGGTCTTGTGCAGCACGAGCGCCTGCTGGGCGTTGCGCGCCACGGTCTCCATCAGGGCCTTCTTGTCGCCGCGCTGCGGGACGCGCAGGGAGACGCCGGAGCCGCGGCGTCCGGTCAGCCACTGCTGGACCGGCTCCAGCGGGTCCGGCAGGGCGGGGACCAGGACCTCCCGGGGGACCGCGTCGCCGGTCTCCTCGCCGTAGAGCTGCTGCAGGGCATGCTCGACCAGGGCGCCCGTGGTGATCTCCTCGACCTTGTCGGTGACCCAGCCGCGCTGGCCGCGCACGCGTCCGCCGCGGACGTGGAAGATCTGGACGGCTGCCTCCAGCTCGTCCTCGGCGACCGCGATCAGGTCGGCGTCGGTCGCGTCGGCGAGCACGACCGCGTTCTTCTCCATGGCCTTCCTCAGGGCGCCGATGTCGTCGCGCAGGCGCGCCGCCCGCTCGTACTCCATCTCCTCGGCGGCCTGTGTCATCCGTCCTTCCAGACGGCGGAGGTAGGTGCCGGTGCGGCCGGCCATGAAGTCGCAGAACTCCTCGGCCAGTTCCCGGTGGTCCTCGGCGGGGATGCGCTCCACGCAGGGCGCCGAGCACTTGCCGATGTAGCCGAGCAGACAGGGGCGGCCGGTGCGCGCGGCGTTCTTGAAGACGCCGGCCGAGCAGGTGCGCACCGGGAAGACGCGCAGCATCAGGTCCACGGTGTCGCGGATCGCCCACGCGTGCGCGTAGGGACCAAAGTAGCGGACGCCCTTCTTCTTCTGACCGCGCATCACCTGCACGCGCGGGAACTCCTCGTTCATCGTCACCGCGAGGTACGGGTAGCTCTTGTCGTCGCGGTACTTGACGTTGAACCGGGGGTCGTACTCCTTGATCCAGGAGTACTCCAGCTGGAGCGCCTCGACCTCGGTGGACACCACCGTCCACTCCACGGACGCGGCCGTGGTGACCATCGAGCGGGTGCGCGGGTGCAGCCCGGACAGGTCCTGGAAGTAGTTCGCCAGGCGCTGGCGCAGGCTTTTCGCCTTTCCGACGTAGATCACCCGGCGGTGCTCGTCGCGGAACCGGTAGACCCCCGGCGAGTCGGGGATCTCACCCGGTTTGGGGCGGTAGCTGGAGGGGTCGGCCATGTCTCACACCCTACTGGCGGGGACCGACACCGCGGCGGGGCTGTGGACACCGGAGCCCGGGCGGGCCCGGATGGGTTACGGCGGTCGGGAAGCGGGAAGGTGGTGGGTCCGTCCTCCGGACGACCGGAGCACGGGCACGGAGGCGGCCACGAGGGCGGTCACGAGTCGGAGGGCTGATCGGATGCGACGGACGCGGATCGAGAAACCACGACGGCCGGCCCGGTCCCGCCGGTACGCGGAAGAGACGTCGGCGCTCGCCGAGTCCCTCGACCCGCGCGATCCGGACATCGTGCGCGCGAAGCGCCTGCGGCCGCGCCTCCAGGAGCCGGACGGCGCCACAGGCGCGTAGAGCCGGACGAAAACCGCATCACGGTACGTGCCCCGGGGGCCGTGCCGGCCCGAGGCCGGCGCGGCCCCCGGCGGGTGTGCGCCGCCGTGGGGACTCAGGTGTTGTCGGGACTTGGTCAACACGCTTCAATGCGGGGGAACTCGGGTCCCTGAACGGCGGCGTACGGATGTGAAGGCTCCGCCGCGCCGGCGGGGGTGGGCCCCGGGATGCCCCGCGCGAACGGTCTGACCAGCCGTTGTGGACATTCACAGAAAGGCCCCTGCATGCCGCACGCCACACAGCACGCGGACGTCGCCACCGCGGAACTGGACTCGGCCCTGCGCGGCGGACCGTTCCACGTCGCCCTGCGCGCCGCGATCGCCGCGCGGGGGCTGCCGTTGCAGCGGGTGCAGCACCATCTGTCGCGCCGCGGCGTGAAGGTCGGCGTCACCAGTCTCAGTTACTGGCAGCAGGGCGCCCGCCGCCCGCAGCGCCCGGAGTCGCTGCGCGCCGTACGGGCGCTGGAGGAGATCCTTCAGTTGCCGGAGGAATCGCTGATCCGGCTGCTCGCCGAGCCGGACGGGCGCACGGCGGACCGTCGCTCCCCCGGCCGGTCCTACCGCTCGCTGGTGGAGGCGTCGGGCGTGCTGGACCGGCTGCTGGCCGAGTTCGGCACCCGGCGCGACGGCGGGCTGCACACCCTCGGGCATCACGAGCGGGTGCGGATAGGGACGCGCCGCGAGCTGGCGGAGCGCGAGTCGCACCACATAGTGCGCGCGCACCGGGACGGTGTCGACCGCTATGTGGCCGTGTACCACGGCGGCCCCGGCTCCGCGCCGGAGCGGATGAGCGTGCACGCCCTGGAGAACTGCCGGACCGGCCGCGTCCGCTGGCACCACGACACCGGGGTGCTCGCCGCGGAGCTGCTCTTCGACACCCGGCTGCGGGCCGGTGACACCTTCCTCTTCCGCTACGCCGTCGAGGACGGCACGGCCGGCGTCTCACGCGAGTACCTGCGCGGGGCGGACTCCCCCGGTGGCCAGTACGCGCTCCAGGTGTGCTTCGACTCCGGGGTGCTCCCGGTGCGCTGTCACCGGTTCACCCAGCATTCGGCGGCGGCGCCGCGCGGCGGGCGCCAGGAGCTGCCGCTCAGCGGACGGCACCGCTCGGTGCACCTGGTGGAACCGCGTCTGCGGTCGGGCTACGTGGGGATCGCCTGGGACTGGGACTGACCCACCGGTCAGGTCTGCGGCCGCGCCACCATCGTGCCGTTCTCCACCTCGACGGTCAGCGGCTTCAGGGGGGCCACGGCCGGCTCGCGCAGCACCTTGCCGGTGGTGACGTCGAACTCGCTGCCGTGGCAGGGGCAGATCAGCTTCGTCCCGTCCAGCTTGTTGATCGGGCAGCCCGCGTGCGTGCAGACGGTGTTGTACGCCTTGAGGGTGCCGTCGCCGCCCCGGCTGACCACCACGTTGTGGTCCCGGTACAGCTTCGCGCCGCCCTCGGCGACCTCGCTCTCGGGGCCGAGCTCGACGGGTCCGGCCAGCGGCGCGGACCTGTCGTCGCCGCCCTGGCACGCGGTGAGGCCCAGTCCTGCGACGGGGGTGAGGGCCGCGCCCCGCAGGACGGTACG
The DNA here is from genome assembly GCF_000725125.1 of Streptomyces toyocaensis. Taxonomy (GTDB): domain Bacteria; phylum Actinomycetota; class Actinomycetes; order Streptomycetales; family Streptomycetaceae; genus Streptomyces; species Streptomyces toyocaensis. The sequence continues at coordinate 41,346 of NZ_JFCB01000029.1, read as the reverse complement.
GCGGCTCGCGGCGGGTCGGGCGGGCATGAGGGCTCCACTGGCGGGACGGCGCGGACGGGGGTCACGCGGGACGATACCGGGGGCGGCCGCCCCGACTCCGCCCGGGTCGGAACCCAGCGTTCCGGAGCGGCACGGGCGGGCGCGACGGCAACCCCGGGAGCGCGGGTCCCGGCGCAGCGCCGACGCCGCCCCTCCCGCTGATCCCGCCGGGCTTCGCCACTCCGGCCACTGCGCCGCTCTTCCACTCGGCGCCGCTCTTGCGACTCAGGCCGCTCAGGCCGCTCCCGCCGCTCGCCTCGTTCCCGCCGTTCCCGCCCTTCCCGCCTTCCCGCCGTTCCCGCGGGCAGTCGTGCCGCAGGCCGGCACGGGCGGGTGATGGGGGCACCTCCCGCCCGCGCGCAGCCGAGAGTGCGGGAGGCACCCCACGAGCGCCGGGCTGCGCGCACATCCCCGGGTCCGCCCGACGCGCGTAAACGCTTGCGCAAACCTTTACGTCCACACCGGGTGGGATACGGTCCCCACCCGGCCCACGAGCGCACCGGAGGAGACCGCACGATGGCGACCATGGCGGACGTCGCACGCAGCGCCGACGTCTCCGTCGCGACCGTCTCGCACGTACTGAACGGCACCCGGCCGGTACTGCCGCACACCCGTCAGGCGGTCCTCGACGCCGTGGAGGAGCTCGGCTGCACCCCCAACACCCTCGCCCGCTCCTTGGTGACCTCCCGGACGCGGTCGATCGGCCTCGCGGTGTCGGCGATCAGCAACCCGTACTTCACGGAGATCCTGCGGGGCGTCGAGGCCGCGGCCCTGGAGCACGGCTACAGCCTCCTGATCGCCGATCCGCACGACGACCCGGTGCACGAACGCAAGGTCGCGCAGCTGCTGCACGAGCGCCGTGTGGACGGCATGATCGTCGCGCCCTCCGCACGACCGCGGGAGCTCCTCGCCCACCTCGGGCGCCACCGGGTGCCGGCCGTGTTCCTGGACCGGCTGGTCGACGCGTCCGAAGCCGGCGACGCACCGCGCTTCGACCAGGTCGGCGCCCAGAGCGCCGAACCGACGGCCCACCTGGTCACCCACCTCGCCGCTCTCGGCCACCGCCGCATCGCCCTGGTCGCCGGGCTGCCCGGGCTCAGCACGACCACCGAGCGGATCACCGGCTACCGGCACGGGCTGGCGGCCGCCGGCCTGCCGTACGACGAGCGGATCCTGGTGCACGGCGGCTCCTCGCCGGCGGGGGCGGAACGGGCCACTGCCGGCCTGCTGACCCTCGGTTCGCGTCCCACCGCGCTGGTCACCGCCGACAACGCCATGACGATCGGCGCGCCGCGGGCCCTGCGGACCCACGGGCTGTCCGTTCCCGGGGACATCGCCCTGTGCTGCTTCGACGACTTCGCCTGGGCGGACCTGTTCTCACCCCGCCTGACGGCCGTCGCCCAGCCCAGCAGGGACATCGGGGCCCGTGCCGTGCGGGTGCTCCTGGACCGCCTCGCCCACCCGGACCGCCCGGCCCGGACCGAACGGCTTCCGTGTGCCTTCGTGCACCGGAACTCCTGCGGCTGCCCGGAGGAACCGCGACGGCCCGCACGCCCCGACCTGCCGTAGCACCACCGAGCGTCCCCCGAGCCCCCGAGTCCCCGAGAAAGGACCCCTCTCGTGATCGTCGTAGCCGGTGAGGCACTGATCGACCTGGTACCGCGGGGCGCGGGCGCGCTCGCGGCGCTGACGCCCGCCCTCGGCGGCGGTCCCTTCAACACGGCGGTGGCACTGGGCCGCCTCGGCTCCCCCGTCGCCTTCTGCTCCCGGGTGTCCCGCGACGCCTTCGGTGAGGCGCTGCTGGACCGGCTGCGGGAGACCGGGGTGGACGTGACGGCCGTGCAGCGTGGCGACGAGCCGACGACGCTCGCCGTGGCCACCGTGGGCAGCGACGGCTCGGCGGCCTACTCCTTCTACGTGGAAGGGACGGCCGACCGGCTCTTCACGGCTCCCTCGGTATTGCCCGCCGGCACCCGCGCGGTCTCCTTCGGAACCTGCTCGCTCGTGCTGGAGCCGGGTGCGAGCGCCTACGAGGAGCTGATGCGCACCGCCTCCGCGCGGGGCGTCTTCACGGCACTGGACCCCAATGTGCGGGCGGGCTTGATCCCGGATCCCGACGCCTACCGGGCCCGGTTCAGGCACTGGCTGCCGTCGGTGTCGCTGCTGAAACTGTCGGAGGAGGACGCCCGGTGGCTCGGCGGAACACCGCGGGACTGGCTGGCGGCCGGTCCGGCGGCGGTCGTGGTGACCCGGGGCGGTGACGGGCTGACCGTGTTCACCCGCGAGGGCGAGGAGTACTCGGTGCCGGGTGAGCGGGTGCGGGTGGTGGACACGATCGGCGCCGGCGACACGGTGAACGCGGCGCTGCTGCACGGCCTGGCGGCCCGGGACGCGCTCAGCGAGGAGGGCGTGACCGCACTGGGAGCGGAGGGCTGGAAGGGGGCGCTCGGATTCGCGGCACGCGCGGCGGCGGTCACCTGCTCCCGGGCAGGTGCGGAACCGCCGTACGCGCACGAGCTGGAGCCGGGGACCCCGTGACGCCCGCCCGCCCGCACGCGCCGTGCCGCGCGGGGCGTGGGCCCCGGCGGCACGGCGCGTGCGTGCGGGCTTCGCAGGTCAGGACTTGGTGGCGCGCGTCGTCCTCTTCGCGGCGGCCTTGGTGGCCGTCTTCTTGGCGGCGGCACCGGCGACGGTCCTGGTCGCCGTCTTCCGGGTGGCGGACGTCGCGGCGGCCGTCTTCTTCGCGGCGGTCTTGCGCGGGGCCCGGACCTCGGTGGCGTCGCTGATCCGCTCGGCGCTGAGGATCTCCCGCAGGAACTTGCCGGTGTGGCTGGCCGGAACACCCGCCACCTGCTCGGGCGTGCCCTCCGCGACGACCAGCCCGCCGCCGGACCCGCCCTCGGGGCCCATGTCGACGACCCAGTCGGCGGTCTTGATCACGTCGAGGTTGTGCTCGATGACGATGACCGTGTTGCCCTTGTCCACCAGGCCGGACAGCACCGTCAGCAGCTTGCTGATGTCCTCGAAGTGCAGACCGGTGGTGGGCTCGTCCAGCACGTAGACCGTGCGGCCGGTGGAGCGCTTCTGCAGCTCGCTGGCGAGTTTCACGCGCTGTGCCTCGCCGCCGGACAGGGTGGTCGCGGACTGCCCGAGGCGGACGTAGCCGAGGCCGACGTCGTTGAGCGTCCTGAGGTGGCGCGAGATCGACGGGACCGCCTCGAAGAAGTGCATGGCCTCTTCGATCGGCATGTTCAGCACGTCGGCGATGGACTTGCCCTTGTAGTGGACCTCCAGGGTCTCCCGGTTGTAGCGGGCGCCGTGGCAGACCTCGCACGGAACGTACACGTCCGGGAGGAAGTTCATCTCGATCTTGATCGTGCCGTCGCCCGCGCAGTTCTCGCAGCGGCCGCCCTTGACGTTGAAGGAGAAGCGGCCCGGCAGGTAGCCGCGGACCTTCGCCTCCGTCGTCTCGGCGAACAGCTTGCGCACGTGGTCGAAGACACCCGTGTACGTCGCCGGGTTGGAGCGCGGGGTGCGGCCGATGGGCGACTGGTCGACGTGGACGACCTTGTCGACGAGGTCGTCGCCCTCCACACGCGTGTGCCGGCCGGGGACGCTGCGGGCTCCGTTCAGCTCGCGCGCCAGGTGGGTGTAGAGGATGTCGTTGACCAGCGTGGACTTGCCGGAGCCCGACACACCGGTGACCGCGGTGAACACGCCCAGCGGGAAGGAGACGTCGATGTCCTGCAGGTTGTTCTCGCGGGCACCGTGCACCGTGAGCCGGCGCGAGGGGTCGTGCGGGCGGCGGACAACGGGCAGCGGGATGGCCTTCTTGCCGGCCAGGTACTGGCCGGTCTGCGACTCCGCGTTCGCCAGCAGCTCCTTCAGGGAGCCGCTGTGGACGACCTTGCCGCCGTGCTCGCCGGCGCCGGGGCCGATGTCGACGATCCAGTCGGCGACCTTGATGGTGTCCTCGTCGTGCTCGACGACGATGAGCGTGTTGCCCATGTCGCGCAGCCGGACCAGCGTCTCGATGAGGCGGTGGTTGTCGCGCTGGTGCAGGCCGATGGACGGTTCGTCGAGGACGTAGAGCACGCCGACGAGTCCGGAGCCGATCTGGGTGGCGAGGCGGATGCGCTGGGCCTCGCCGCCGGAGAGGGTGCCCGCGGCGCGGTTGAGCGAGAGGTAGTCCAGGCCGACGTCGACCAGGAACCGCAGCCGCTCGTTGACCTCCTTGAGCACGCGCTCGGCGATCTTCTTGTCGCGCGCGGTGAGCTTCAGCTCGCCCAGGAAGTCCGCGCAGTCGCTGATGGACATGCCGGAGACCTCGGCGATCGACTTGCCCATGACCGTGACGGCGAGGACGACCGGCTTGAGCCGGGTGCCCTCACAGGTGGGGCAGGGCACCTCGCGCATGTAGCCCTCGAAGCGCTCCCGGCTGGCGTCGCTCTCGGCCTCGCTGTGCCGGCGCTTGACGAAGGGGACGGCGCCCTCGAACGCCGTCGTGTACCGGCGCTCGCGTCCGTAGCGGTTGCGGTACCGCACCTCGACCTGTGTCTTGTGGCCGTGCAGCAGGGCCTTCCTGGCCCGCAGCGGCAGCCCCGCGAACGGGATGTCCGTACGGAATCCCAGCGCGTCCGCGAGGGCGCCGATCAGGCGGTCGAAGTAGTCCCTGGTGTGGCCGTGCGACCACGGGTGGATGGCGCCCTCGTCGAGGCTCTTGTCCGGGTCGGGGACGATCAGCTCGGGGTCGACCTCCATGCGCGTGCCGATGCCGGTGCACTCGGGGCAGGCGCCGAAGGGCGAGTTGAAGGAGAAGGAGCGGGGCTCCAGCTCCTCGAAGGACAGGTCGTCGTACGGGCAGTACAGGTGCTCGGAGTACATGCGCTCGCGCTCGGGGTCGTCCTCGGGGAGGTCGACGAAGTCGAGCACGACCATGCCGCCGGAGAGTCCGAGGGCGGTCTCCACGGAGTCGGTGAGGCGGCGCTTGGCGCTGTCCTTGACCGTGAGGCGGTCGACGACCACCTCGATGGTGTGCTTCTCCTGCTTCTTCAGCGTGGGCGGCTGGGAGAGCTGGACCGTCTCGCCGTCCACCCGCGCGCGGGAGTAGCCCTTGGTCTGGAGGTCGGCGAAGAGGTCGACGAACTCGCCCTTGCGCTCGCGCACCAGCGGGGAGAGCACCTGGAAGCGGCTGCCCTCGGGCAGTTGCAGGACCTTGTCGACGATCGCCTGCGGCGACTGGCGGGAGATCGGGCGGCCGCACTCGGGACAGTGCGGCTTGCCGATGCGCGCGAAGAGCAGACGCAGGTAGTCGTAGACCTCGGTGATGGTGCCGACCGTCGAGCGCGGGTTGCGCGAGGTCGACTTCTGGTCGATGGAGACCGCCGGGGACAGCCCCTCGATGAAGTCGACGTCCGGCTTGTCCATCTGGCCCAGGAACTGCCGGGCGTACGAGGAGAGCGACTCGACGTAGCGCCGCTGCCCCTCGGCGAAGATCGTGTCGAAGGCCAGCGAGGACTTGCCCGACCCCGACAGGCCCGTGAAGACGATGAGCGAGTCGCGCGGGAGATCGAGCGAGACGTTCTTGAGGTTGTGCTCGCGCGCTCCACGGACGATGAGACGGTCGGCCACGCCGGTCCGCACCTTTCTTGAGAGAAGTGACAGGGGCGGGGCCCCCGTCTTCCTCAGACTAGGGGGAGCCACTGACAACGCCGGTTCGGGTTCACGGGTTGTCAACAATCCCCGGCTCTCCAGCATGCCCGACGCCGCACCCGACCTTATAGCACGTGCATTCGATTTAGCGTGCCGGTTCACTGCCTTCACCCGAAGGTGTGACGGGACTAGGGTCAGCACCATGATTGATCACGCTGATGACCTGGCGTCTGTACACGCCGCCACCGAGCGGCTGCTCACCGCGGTCGGTGCCCTGGACAACGCGGCTGTGACCCAGTCGTCACGCCTGCCCGGCTGGTCCCGCGGTCATGTCCTGGCCCACCTGGCCCGTAATGCCGACGCCCTGGTGAACGTCCTGGAGGGCCGTCCCATGTACGTCTCGGGCGAGGCCCGGGACGCCGACATCGAGCGGGGAGCCCCGCGCCCCCTCGACGCCCACCTCGCCGACCTGCGGGAGAGCGCGGAGCGCTTCCGCGCGGTGGGCGCGGCACCGGCGGACTGGTCGCGCACGGTGGAGCTGCGCAACGGTGTCACCGACCGGGCGGAGCGGGTGCCGTTCCGGCGCTGGGTCGAGGTGGAGCTGCACCACGTGGACCTCGGGATCGGCTACGAGCTGGAGGACCTGCCGGCGGGCTTCACGGAGCGGGAGATCGACTTCCTCGCGGCGAGGTTCGCCGGTCACCGGAACGTCCCGGCGACCACCCTGACCACCGTGGACGGCAGGACGTGGACGACCGGCGGCGGGGCGGACGGCGGCCCGGTCGCGGTCGAGGGGACGCCCGCCCAACTGCTCGGCTGGCTCGCCGGCCGCCGGGACGGCTCCGGCCTGGCGGTGAAGGGCGGCGGCCTCCCGTCGCTTCCCCCGCTGTAGGACGCCGGGGCGCCCCGACACCGGGGCCCGGTGCCGGGACGACCGGCGCGGGTTCCGGCGATAGGCTGACGGCCATGACGTACAGCGGTCGGGTGACGGTCGGCGGCCCAGCCGACGTGCACGAACTCAAGGACCTGATGATCACCAAGGTCGCGGTCGGTCCCATGGACAACAACGCCTACCTGCTGCGCTGCCGGTCCACCGACGAGCAGGTGCTGATCGACGCGGCCAACGACGCAAAGACCCTGCTGGGCACGATCGGTGACGACGGCATCGCGTCCGTCGTCACCACCCACCGGCACGGCGACCACTGGCAGGCCCTCGCCGAGGTCGTGGCGGCCACCGGCGCCCGCACCCACGCGGGCCGGGACGACGCCGAGGGCATCCCGGTGCCGACGGACGTGCTGGTCGACGACGGCGACGTCATCCGCGTGGGACGGGTGGAGCTCACCGCCCGCCATCTGGTCGGCCACACCCCCGGCTCGATCGCCCTCGTCTACGACGACCCCCACGGGCATCCGCACGTGTTCACCGGGGACTGTCTGTTCCCGGGCGGTCTGGGGAACACCCACAAGGATCCGGAGGCGTTCGCCAGTCTGATCCACGACGTAGAGACCAAGATCTTCGGCGTGCTGCCGGACGAGACCTGGGTCTACCCCGGCCACGGCAACGACACCACCCTGGGCGCGGAGCGCCCGCACCTGCCGGAGTGGCACGCGCGGGGCTGGTGACGGCGCGGGCGGGCCCGTGGTCGGGGCCGGTCCGATCGCCCGGGGCTCACGCCTCGGTCAGTCCCGGGCCGGCCAGTGCCGCGATCCGCTCCACCGCGAACACGTAGCCCTGCACCCCGCACCCCGCGATGACCCCGTCGGCGCGCAGGGAGACGTAGGAGTGGTGCCGGAAGGACTCGCGCCGGTGGATGTTGGAGATGTGGACCTCGATCACGGGCAGGCCGTCACAGGCGTTGAGGGCGTCCAGGATCGCGACGGAGGTGTGCGAGTAGGCGCCCGGGTTGATGACGATCCCGCAGTGGTTGAGCCGGGCCTCGTGGATCCAGTCCACCAGCTCGCCCTCGTGGTTGGACTGCCGCAGGTCCACCGTGCCGCCCCGCGCGGCCGCCGCCCCGGCGCACAGCGCCTCCACGTCGGTGAGCGTGTCCGAGCCGTAGATCTCCGGCTGGCGCTGCCCGAGCAGGTTCAGGTTGGGGCCGTTGAGGATCATGATCGGGGCGCTGGCCAGCGTGCGGGGCACGGTTCCTCCGGTCGGTCGGGTGGGGCGGTTCCCGCCGGAACCGCTGCTCGCCCCCGGTTTATCACGGTGCGGCGCACGGCCGTTGGGCCCTAACCTCCCGCCATGACGACACTCTCGTACCCTCCCAAGCCCTCCCCGGGTGACCGCGTCGCCGTGCTCTCCCCCTCCTCGGGTCTGCCAGGACTCCTCCCGCTCCCCTACGAGCTGGGGCTGCGACGGCTGCGCGAGGAGTACGGGCTGGAGCCGGTCGAGTACCCGGCGACGCGCACGATGGGCGCGACACCGCGGCAGCGTGCCGACGACCTCCACGCCGCCTTCGCCGACCCGGACGTCAAGGCGGTCTTCGCGTCGATCGGCGGTGACGACCAGATCACCGTGGTGCCCCTGCTGGACCGGGAGTTGATCCGCGCCAACCCGAAGCCGTTCTTCGGGATGAGCGACAACACCAACCTCCTCGCCCTTCTCCGCGAGAGCGGGATCGTCGGGTTCCACGGGGGGACCGTGATGGTCGAGCTGGGCCGCCCCGGGGCGATGCATCCGCAGACCGCCGAGTCCCTGCGGGCCGCTTTGTTCACCCCGGGCGAGTACGAACTGCGTCCGGCCGAACGGTGGCGTGACATGGACCGTGACTGGGCCGATCCGGCGACGTTCGACGCGGAGCCGGAGACGCGGCCGGGGACTGGCTGGACCTGGCTGAACGCCGACCGCCTGGTCGAGGGCCGCACCTGGGGCGGGTGCCTGGAGATCGTCGGCTGGATGCTGATGGCCGGCCGCGGCGTCGCGCGGGACCTGTCCGAGTACGACGGCGGCGTGCTGTTCCTGGAGACCTCGGAGGAGCTGCCGAGCGGGGAGGAGGTCTTCCGCACCCTGCGGAACATGGGTGAGCGGGGACTGCTCGGACGTTTCTCGGCGCTCCTGATGGGCCGTCCGAAGACGTGGTCCTTCGAGCGGCCGCACACGCCGGAGGAGGCCGCGGCCTACGCCACCGAGCAGCGTGAGGCCGTGACGCGGGCGATGCGGGCCTACGCGCCCGAGGCCGTCGTCGTCTTCGACGTGGACCTCGGGCACACCGATCCGCATGTGGTGATCCCCTACGGGGGCCTGGTCCGTGTCGACGGGCCCGCCCGGCGCATCACCGTCACCTACTGAAGCCGGGCGGAACCGCCGTCCTACGGATTGACCGCCAGCTCCAGGTAGGCGGCGAGCAGCACCAGGTGCACACCGCCCTGAAGCGGCGTGGCCCGGCCGGGCACCACGGTCAGCGCGCCCACGACCATGGTCAGGGCGAGCAGCACCATATGGGTGTTGCCGAGGCCGAGGACGAGGGGGCCGGGGAGCCACAGGGAGGCCAGCGCGACGGCGGGGATGGTCAGGCCGATGCTGGCCATCGCCGAGCCGAGGGCGAGGTTCATGCTGGTCTGCACCTGGTCGCGGCGCGCGGAGCGCACCGCGGCGATGGTCTCCGGGAGGAGAACCAGCAGGGCGATGATCACACCGACGACGGAGTGGGGCAGCCCCGCGCTCTCCACTCCGGACTCGATCGTGGGCGAGACCCCTTTGGCCAGGCCGACCACTCCGACCAGGGCCAGGCCCAGCAGACCCAGGCTGGTCACGGCGGTGCGGGTGGACGGCGCCGGGGCGTGCTCGTCCGGCGCGGGCGCCTCGCCCTGCTTGCTCACCGGCAGGAAGTAGTCGCGATGTCTGACGGTCTGGGTGGCGACGAACAGGGCGTAGAGGATCAGCGAGGAGACCGCCGCGAACGAGAGTTGCACGGTGGAGAACTCCGGGCCCGGCTTGCTCGTGGTGAACGTCGGCAGGACCAGGCTGAGGGTCGCCAGGGTGGCCACCGTGGCGAGGGCCGCTCCGGTGCCCTCGGAGTTGAAGACGGCGGTGCCGTGACGCAGCGAGCCGACCAGCAGGCTCAGTCCGAGAATTCCGTTGACGGTGATCATCACGGCCGCGAACACGGTGTCCCTGGCGAGCGTCGCGCTCTTGTCCCCGCCGTCGATCATCAGCGTGACGATCAGCGCCACCTCGATGACGGTGACGGCGACGGCGAGGACCAGGGAGCCGAAGGGCTCACCGACCCGGTGCGCGACGACTTCGGCATGGTGCACGGCCGCCAGCACGGACCCCGCGAGCACCAGGGTCACCACCACGACGAGCCAGCCGGGCAGGTCCCGCCCCCACGTCAGCACCAGCAGCATCACGGCGAGGGCGGGCACCACGGTCGTCCACTGCGCCGCGAGCGGCCTGAGCCGAGCGATCATGGTGCGATTGTCCCGGACGGGACGGGGCGTCGCACTTCGCCGGGGTCCTGCGCCCGACGGCCGACCGTGGCGGGCACGAGAGGTGTCACCGCCGCACGGCGGGTCCCTCCGCTGCGCCCTCCTGATCGTCTCGGGGTCATCAGTGCCATGCATGGCCTCCTCGTACGAGTCGGACACGGTCGGCGCCGGCGGGCGGCGCGGGTGGGAGCAGGAGGGCACCGGGAGCGGTGGCCGGCGTTGTGCTGCCCTCCGTTCCCGGTGCCCGTGTTTCCCTGTCCGACAGGGTCAGACGTCGATGCTGTTCTTCGTGGGGGTGTCCTCCCGCTCCCCGGCCGCCGCGGCCTGTGCCTGCTTGCGGGAGGCGCGGAGGCTGGTGATCGTGGTGACGACCAGGACCGAGCAGATCACGCCCAGCGAGACGGGGATGCTGATCTCCGGCACGTGCACCCCGGACTCGTGCAGTGCGTGCAGCACGAGCTTCACGCCGATGAAGCCGAGGATGATCGACAGCCCGTAGGAAAGGTGCACCAGCTTCCTCAGCAGTCCGCCGATGAGGAAGTACAGCTGCCTGAGGCCCATCAGCGCGAACGCGTTCGCCGTGAACACGATGTACGGGTCCTGCGTCAGGCCGAAGATCGCGGGGATCGAGTCGAGCGCGAACAGGACGTCCGTGGTGCCGATGGCGAGCATGACGACCAGCATCGGGGTCATGACCCGCTTGCCGTTCTGCTCTATCCAGAGCTTGGTGCCGTGGTACCGGTCGGCCACACCGAAGCGGCGCTCGGCAGCCTTCAGCAGCTTGTTCTCCTCGAACTCCTCGTCCTCCTCGTCGGCCCGGGCCTCCTGGATGAGCTTCCAGGCGGTCCAGATCAGGAAGGCGCCGAAGAGGTAGAACACCCACGAGAAGCTGGCGATGATGGCGGCGCCGGCGGCGATGAAGATCGCGCGCAGCACCAGGGCGATGAGCACACCGACGAGGAGCACCCGCTGCTGGTACTGCGACGGAACCGCGAACTTCGCCATGATCAGGACGAAGACGAAGAGGTTGTCGACGCTCAGCGACTTCTCGGTGATGTAGCCGGCGAAGAACTCGCCCGCGGGCTGTCCCCCGCCCCAGACCAGCAGACCGAGCCCGAAGAGGGCGGCCAGGACGATCCAGACGATGGTCCAGATTCCGGCCTCTTTGACGGACACGTCATGCGGCTTGCGGCCGATGAAGAAGTCGACCGCGATGAGGGCGCACAGGCCCACGATCGTCAGGACCCACAGGGTCAAGGAAACATCCACTGCGCCTCCGGCAGTACGTCACAGGGCAAATGTCAGCGTCGTCGCTGCCGGAGGTCTCTTCCACCCGGGCCTCCGGCGCTCGATCGCGCCGGACGGTCCTTCGGGCCGACGCCCCGGGATCTGGCCTGATCCGTATTGACGGGGTCGCCGCACAGACAGGGAGTACTCCCCTCCGTGCGGTCAACAGTACCGAATCACCAAGGATTGGTAAAGGCTCAAGTAAAGAAACTCACAAAGACCCAGCTCACGGGGGCTTTGCATGGGCTTGATCAAAGGCCGCGAGGTCACCTGTTCCAGGCACGGCGGGCCGCTGCGACCTGGGTGAGCACCTGGTGGAGAACCTGGCTGCCCGGCGGCACCAGCGGTGGCTCGTACGTCCAGGCGTGCCCCACCCACGGGTCGGCCAGATGGTCGTCGGGCACGGGGGTCAGCCGCAGCAGCGAGCGCCACAGCGGGTCGAGGAGCGGGCCGTAGCCCCCGGACTCCTCACGGTCGGCGACCATCATCAGGTGGACGCCGACCGACGGACCCTCGTCGGCGAGGTAGCGCAACTGGTTCACCGCCCGGTCGTCGAAACCGTGCGGGAAGTCGTTGACGATCAGCAGGTGCTGGGAGGTGTCGAATCCGGGCGGCAGCGCGTCCGGGGCGCCTCCGCGCAGGGCCATCTGCACCAGGTCGACCCGCTGGGTGAGCCGGCCCAGCACCTCCGTCACGCCCGCCGCCCCCTGTGCGGGCGGGACCGCCAGTACGCCGGTCTGCGTCAGGGGTGCCAGCGCCTGCGTGCCGGACCCGGCCGGATCGACGACGTGCACGGTGAACTCGCCGGCCGGATAGACGGCCAGCAGCCGGGCCGCGTGCGCCACCGCCGCCTCCATGGCGAGGCGCCGCATGTCGTGCGAGTCGGTGAACGACCCGTCCACGGAGTCGGCGCGCCCGCTGTCGATCCACAGACCGCGCTCCAGCGGCAGCCGGAGCAGCATCGGGATGCGGATCCGTTCGGCCTCGGGGAGGCGCAGGTCGCCCAGGCGGAGCGCCATGGGTATCTCCATCGGCACCCGGTACGCGTGCCAGGCGGGGTTGTCCCAGCGGGCGAAGGCGGGGGGCAGTGCGGGCTCGACGACCTCGGCCTCGGCCACGAGCTGGGCGAGGTCCCGGTCGAGGGACTCCCGCGCCCGGCCGACGAGCTGGGCGTGCCGGGCCCGGGCGCTCTCGCGGGCGGCGTCGCCCTGACCGCCGATCCGGTTGCGCGGGTCGGACAGGGCCTGCTCGAGCTCCTTGTCCATGCGCGACTCGGCGAAGTCGACGGCGCTGCGGTAGGCGGCGGTGGTGCGGGCCAGGTCCTCGAACATGCCCCAGACCTGGTTGTAGAGGCGCTCCTCCATGGACCAGCCGGTCGCGTCCCCGGCCACGGGCTGCGCGGGCTGGCCGGGCGGGGCCTGCGGCGCGGCCGGCGGCGGTGGCGGCGGAGCGGAGGTCTGCCGGCGGGGGTGGCTGTAGTCGACCGGGCCGCCGGCGGTCGCCGACGGTTCCGCGGCGCCGGTCGCGCCGTACGCCGGCTGGGGTCCGCCCTGCCCGGGCCCGCCGGCCGGCTGCCCGCCGTACGACGGCGGCACCGGGCCGGGCGCGCCCTGGGGTACGGCGCCGCCCTGGTCGGGGCCGACCGCGGGGGCGGCCGCCTGTCGCGAACGGTCCCCGTCGGGGGTGCGGGGCGGGGGTGCCTGCACGGAACGGGCGAGGCCCGTCGCGATCGCCTCGTCGATGCTGCCCGCGAGCTGCACGGCCTCGGGCAGGCCCTGGTCGGTGAGGAGTTCCGTCAGACCGCCCGCGTAGCCCTGGCCGACTGCGCGCACTTTCCAGGCGCCCTGCCTCCGGTAGAGCTCCAGCGCGACGACGGCCGACTCGGCCTCCAGGCCCGTGATGGTGTAACTGGCGACCTCGTCGCCGTCCAGCCCGGTGACGGCGACGAAGGGGGCCGCCACGGCGCCGAACCGGGCGGGCCCCGGAACGCCGCCGGGGGCGGGCAGGGAGAGCAGCACGCTGACGCGGTGGACCGCGTCCGTCATGGCGTCCAGGTCGACGGCGAGACGGTGGTCGGCGGCCGCCTGACGCGACACCTCCAGCCCGGGCCGGGTGGGGGCGCCCGGGTGGGCCACCCAGTCCGTCCCGTGGATCCGGCCGTTCTCGTCGCCGAGCGCGGCCGCGGCCACGACCGGCGTGCCGGCGGAGATCCGGATCTCCAGACGGGACTGGGAGAGCGGGTGGTTCTGTCCCCGCACCAGCTCGGCCGTCATCGCCTTCGTCCCCCTGTGTCGCATGTGATGGATCGTGTGCCGCTCACCGGCCCGGCGAGGGGCCGGTGAGCCCTTCGGGTGCCTAGAGGACCGGCAGGATCGCCGGCATCAGGTCCTGGAAGGTGCGGCCGTTGGCCGGGTTGCCGAGCGCCGTCATCGTCCAGCCCGTGCCGTTGCGGTGCACCTTGGCCATGATCTGGGCCGTGTAGGCGCCGCCGCCGGCCAGCGTGTAGCGCGCGAGTTCCTGGCCGTTGGTCTCGTCGACGAGGCGGCAGAAGGCGTTCTGCACCTCCTGGAAGGTCTGGCCCGTGAAGGAGTTCACGGTGAAGACGATCTGGTCGATGTGGACGGGGACGCGCGACAGGTCGACGAGGATGGCCTCGTCGTCGCCGCCCTGGCCGACACCGCCGACGAGGTTGTCACCGGTGTGGCGCACGGAGCCGTCGTCGCTCACGAGGTGGCGGAAGAAGACGACGTCGACCGGCTGCTTGTCGGCGAACAGGACGGCCGAGGCGTCCAGGTCGATCTCCCGGGTGCGCGAGCCGAACAGGCCGCGACGGGGAGCCGCCTGCCAGCCGAGACCCATGCGCACCGCGGTCAGGCTGCCGCCGTCGTTCTTCTGCAGACTGATGGCCTGACCCTTGGTCATGTTGACGGTCACGCGCTGATTCCCCTCTCGAACTGTCCCCTGTTGCCGCGGAACCGCGGTTGACCAGAACCCTACGCAGGGGCACTGACAGTGACGTACTCCGGTCCGCACTTTGTGGCGTTCTTGCAACACATCCCGTACGCGGCCGTCAGGACAGGCCGGCCTCCTGCATCTGCCGCAGTTCCTTCTTCATCTCCGACACCTCGTCGCGCAGCCGGGCGGCGATCTCGAACTGCAGGTCGGCGGCGGCGGCGCGCATGCGCGCGGTGAGTTCCTCGATCTGCCCGGCGAGTTCGGCGGCGGGACGGTCGGTCGGCGCGGTCGCGGCGGCCTTGCCCCTGGCACCCCTGGCTTTCGTCGCGCCCTTGGCGGCCTTGTTCCCGAGGGAGGGCACGGGCGCCTTGGTGCCGCCGCCGTCCTTCTTGGCCTGGCGGTAGCCCGAGCCGAGGAGTTGCTCGGTGTCGATGTCCTCGCGGGCGATCTGCGCGACGATGTCGTTGATCTTCTTGCGCAGGGGCTGCGGGTCGATGCCGTTCGCCCGGTTGTACGCGATCTGCTTCTCCCGGCGGCGGTTGGTCTCGTCGATGGCCTTCTCCATCGCCGGGGTCATCTTGTCGGCGTACATGTGGACCTGTCCGGAGACGTTGCGCGCCGCGCGGCCGATGGTCTGGATCAGGGAGGTGCCCGAGCGCAGGAAGCCCTCCTTGTCGGCGTCGAGGATGGCCACCAGGGACACCTCGGGGAGGTCGAGGCCCTCGCGCAGCAGGTTGATGCCGACGAGGACGTCGTACTCGCCGCTGCGCAGCTCCCGCAGCAGTTCGACGCGACGCAGGGTGTCGACGTCGCTGTGCAGGTAGCGCACCTGGATGCCCAGTTCGAGGAAGTAGTCGGTGAGGTCCTCGGCCATCTTCTTGGTGAGCGTGGTGACCAGGACGCGTTCGTCCTTCTCCACGCGCGCGCGGATCTCGTGGACCAGGTCGTCGATCTGGCCCTCGGTGGGCTTGACCACGACCTCGGGGTCGACGAGGCCGGTGGGGCGGATGATCTGCTCGACGAAGCCGTCCGAGCGGGAGAGCTCGTACTGTCCGGGGGTGGCCGACAGATAGACGGTCTGGCCGACGCGCTCCTGGAACTCCTCCCACTTCAGCGGTCGGTTGTCCAGGGCGGAGGGCAGCCGGAAGCCGTGGTCGACGAGGGTGCGCTTCCGGGAGGCGTCGCCCTCGTACATGGCACCGATCTGGGGGACGGTGACGTGCGACTCGTCGATGACGAGGAGGAAGTCGTCCGGGAAGTAGTCCAGCAGGGTGTTCGGCGGCGAGCCCGGTGAGCGGCCGTCGAAGTGCATCGAGTAGTTCTCCACACCGGAGCAGGAGCCGATCTGGCGGAGCATCTCGATGTCGTACGCGGTCCGCATGCGCAGCCGCTGGGCCTCCAGGAGCTTGCCCTGGTTCTCCAGCTCGGACAGGCGCTCGCCGAGCTCCTTCTCGATGTCGTTGACCGCGCGCTCCAGCCGCTCGGGGCCAGCGACGTAGTGGGAGGCGGGGAAGACGTACAGCTGCTGGTCGTCGCTGATGATCTCGCCCGTGAGCGGGTGGAGGGTGGACAGCGCCTCGATCTCGTCGCCGAACATCTCGATGCGGACGGCCAGCTCCTCGTAGACCGGGAAGATCTCGACGGTGTCGCCGCGGACCCGGAAGGTGCCGCGGGTGAAGGCCATGTCGTTGCGCGTGTACTGGATGTCCACGAAGCGGCGCAGCAGCTCGTCGCGGTCGTGCTCGTCGCCGACGCGGAGGGGGACCATGCGGTCCACGTACTCCTGCGGCGTGCCCAGGCCGTAGATGCAGGAGACGGAGGCGACCACGACGACGTCGCGGCGGGTGAGCAGCGAGTTGGTCGCCGAGTGGCGCAGTCGTTCGACCTCCTCGTTGATGGAGGAGTCCTTCTCGATGTAGGTGTCCGACTGGGGAACGTACGCCTCGGGCTGGTAGTAGTCGTAGTACGAGACGAAGTACTCGACCGCGTTGTTCGGCAGCAGCTCGCGGAACTCGTTGGCCAGCTGTGCGGCCAGGGTCTTGTTCGGCGCCATCACCAGGGTGGGGCGCTGGAGCTTCTCGATCATCCACGCGGTGGTGGCGGACTTGCCGGTACCGGTCGCGCCGAGCAGGACGACGTCCTTCTCGCCTGCTTCGATGCGCCGGGCGAGGTCGGCGATGGCCGCGGGCTGGTCGCCGCTCGGCTGGTAGGGGCTGACGACCTCGAAGGGCGCCACCGTGCGTTCGATCTGGGAAACGGGCCGCATGCCATCCACCGTACGACCCCCCACTGACAACGGGTCCGGATCAGCGTCGCTGCGGGGTCCCGGAACGGTGTTCCACCGGGCCGCGCAGGCGCAGCCGCGAACGCGTCGGGCGGTGGTGGGCCGGGGAGTGGGCGGGGATGCCGGGCTTGCGCTCGGCAGGGGGCGCGCCGGATCCGCCCGTGACCAGCAGCGGGTCGAAGGCCACCACGATGCCCGCGAGGACGAGGAAGGCGAGCGGACCGACCATCAGGGGGCCCAGCAGGCTGGCCGCGGCCTCCCCCGCGGCCGGGGTGGTCGTGCCGTGGACGTGTACGTCGAGTGCGGCCATGCCGGTGTAGTGCATGCCGGTGACCGCGAGACCCATGACGAGACTCGCGCCCACGCTCCACAGGAAGCCCCTCACCTGTCCGGCCGCCCACAGGGCGGCGGTGGCGGCGGCCATGGCTATGGCCACGGAGACGGCGACGACGACGGTGTTGTACTCCAGCCGGCCGTCAAGGCTCATGCCGGCCATGCCGAGGTAGTGCATCGATGCGACGCCGAGGCCGGTGACGGTGCCCCCGGTGAACAGGGCCGTTCCCGAGGCGCCCCGGTATCCCACGATGAAGATCCCCGTGCCCACCATGACGATGCCCACGGCCAGACTCGCGAAGGTCAGGGCCCGGTCGTAGTGGATCGGGGTGCCCTCGATCGTGAAGCCCATCATGCCGATGAAGTGCATGGTCCAGATCCCGGAGCCGATGGCCACGGAACCCAGGGCCAGCCAGCCGGGGCGCCACACCCGGGGCGCCGTTCGGGACCGGGTGACGCAGCGCAGGCCCAGGGCTCCGCCGAGACAGGCCATGAGAAAGGCCACCAGCGGTGTGACCAGGCCGTAGCTGAATCCGTCGACCGTGCCCTGCATGCGCGGCTGCCCTTCCCGCCCTGTACGTCCCGCAATGTTCCGTTCTGGTCCCCCTCCCGGGACCGCGAGGGCGGCCAGGGTTGACGCAGAGAGTATGACCCCCACCGGAATGGTCGAACGACTTTCCGGCAAAGAAACACGTCCTTGCCCCAGGTGTGTGCCACCAGTGTGCGGAGTTCGGGCAACTGCGTTCAATCCGTGGCCATCCTGCACCCGCCTCGCGTTGACCCTCTGCTGTCACAGTTGAGCTGACCGTGAACGTTCGACGCGAGGAGTACGCATGCACGCACGCGCTGTTGCCGCCTCGACCACCGCGCTCCTGGGGACGGCCGCCCTCCTGCTCCCTCTCTCCCCCGCACGGGCCGCCGACGACGGCGCCCGCCCCGTGATCGTCGCTCACCGGGGCGCCTCCGCGTACGCGCCCGAGAACACGCTCGCGGCCGTCGACAAGGCGGCCGCCCTCGGTGTCGACTGGGTGGAGAACGACGTCCAGCGCACCAAGGACGGCGAACTCGTCGTCCTGCACGACGACAGCCTGCAGCGCACCACCGACGTGGAGGAGGTCTTTCCCGACCGGGCCCCCTGGAAGGTGAAGGACTTCACGGCCGCGGAGATCGCCCGGCTGGACGCGGGCAGCTGGTTCGACCCGGCGTACGCGGGCGCGCGCGTTCCGACACTGGAGCAGTTCGTGCACCGTGTGGAGCGGTACCACCAGAAGCTGCTCCTGGAGATCAAAAATCCCCAGCTCTACCCGGGCATAGAACGGGAGACCCTGAAGGTCCTGAGCAACGAGGGGTGGCTCGACCGCCGGCACGTGAAGCACCGGCTGATCGTGCAGAGCTTCAGTGCGGACAGCGTACGGACGGTCCATGACCTCAAGCCCGCGGTGAA
Source organism: Streptomyces toyocaensis (assembly GCF_000725125.1). Taxonomy (GTDB): domain Bacteria; phylum Actinomycetota; class Actinomycetes; order Streptomycetales; family Streptomycetaceae; genus Streptomyces; species Streptomyces toyocaensis. The sequence goes on along the minus strand of NZ_JFCB01000029.1, from coordinate 22,921 downwards.
GACCGGGTTCCTCGGGACGCCACCGGTCGCGGACCTGCCCGCCTACTCCGGCTTCAGCGACCAGATCAATCCCTCGCACGGCTCGCTCTCCGCCGCCTACGTCGCCGCCGTGCAGGGCTTCCGGGGCCCGCACGGCAAGCGCATGGAGGTGTTCACCTGGACCGTGAACGACGCGGCCGCGGCACGGCGGGTCGCCGGCTTCGGCGTCGACGGGATCATCACCAACACGCCCGACGTGGTGCGGGACGCCGTCGGCGGCTGACGCCCGCGCGGCCGGCGGCCGAGTAGCCCTTCCGGCCGCCGGCGCCCACCCGGCGTTGTCGGTGCCGGGCCGTACGGTGGGTCGCATGGACAGCCATGGGCAGGACGAACAGCGGGTCGTGTGGGCCGTCATGGACACCGGAATCGGCCCGCTGCTGCTGGCCGCGACCCGCCGGGGGCTGGTCAACGTCGTGTTCCACGCCACGGCCGAGGTGCGCGACATCGCGCTGGAGCGGCTCGGTTCCCGGCTCGGCGCCGCACCGGTCGAGCTGGGAACCGGACGGTCCGGGGAGTATGGCGGTCCGCTGCTGGCCGAGGCGATACGACAGATGGAGGCGTACTTCGCCGGCGAGCGGCGGTCCTTCGACCTGCCGCTGGACTGGTCGCTGATAGCGGGCTTCAACCGGGAGGTGCTGCGGGAGCTGGCCGCCGGGGTGCCGTTCGGCGCGGTCGTCGGGTACGGCGACCTGGCCGGACGGGTGGGCCGGCCGGGCGCGGCGCAGGCCGTCGGGACGGCGATGGGTGCCAATCCCCTGCCCGTGGTGGTGCCGTGTCACCGGGTCGTGGAGAGCGGCGGCGGCATCGGCGGTTTCGGGGGTGGCCCGGAGACGAAGCGGCGGCTGCTCACCCTGGAGGGGGTGCTGCCCGAGCCGTTGTTCTGACCCGGGCACGCCTCGGGTCCCGGGTCAGTCGTAGTGCCGCGCCTCGAACACGTTGCCGTCCGGGTCGCGGAAGTAGAAGCTGCGCTTGGCCAGGCCGCGCGCGCCGAAGGAGTTGTGCGAGACGTCCGTCACCGGAACGGACTGCCTCTCGAGGCGGCCGCGGAGTGCGTCGAAACCGTCGGCCGGCAGAGAGACGCAGACATGGTTCACGGGGTGTCCGGAGCTCTCGGCGGCGCCGGGGAGCATCGTCATGCGTTCCGCCATGGCCGACGGCATGAGATCGAGGATGGTCTCCTCGTTGACGCGCACCGAGGGGAAGGGGGCCTCGCCCGCGGAGAAGTCGGCGAGCCTGACGGGCTCCAGGCCCACGGCCTTCTCGTAGAAACCGGCGCTGGCGAGGGGGTCACGCACCCACAGGACGATGTGGTCGAGCCGAGTCGTGTTGTCCGTCATGCCGCCAGCCTCCGTGATCCGCGCGACGGCCCGCAAGGGGGTTTGGCCCGGGGCGCGGCCCGCCAGAGATGAAGGAGAGGCGGCAGACGGGAGGCAGACGCGTGGTGCCCATGGTGTCCGAAGAGGTGCGGGAGGCGATCGCCGCGGGCCGGCCGGTGGTCGCCCTGGAGTCCACGATCATCGCGCACGGGCTGCCCCGTCCGCGCAATCTCCGGGTGGCGCTGGAGCTGGAGGCGGCCGTACGGCAGGAGGGCGCGGTCCCGGCCACGATCGCCGTCCTGGACGGACGGCCCCGGATCGGCCTGGACGAGGAGCAACTGGAGCGGATCGGGAGCGGGGAGGGCATCCGCAAGCTGGGTCACCGTGATCTGCCGCTCGTGGCGGCGGCCGGGGCGAGCGGGGCGACCACGGTGTCGGCCACGGCCCTGCTCGCGGCGCTCGCGGGCATACGGGTGTTCGCCACCGGAGGACTGGGCGGGGTGCACCGGGAGTGGACGGTGACCCAGGACGAGTCGGCCGACCTGGGCCTCTTGGCGCGCACACGGATCACCGTGGTGTGCGCGGGGGTGAAGTCGATCCTCGACGTGCCCGCGACCCTGCAGAGGCTGGAGACACTGGGCGTGGCCGTCGCCGGATACGGCACGGACCGTTTTCCGGGCTTCTACCTCTCGGACTCGGGACATCCCGTGGACTGGCGGCTGGACACCCCGGAGCAGGTGGCGCAGGTGATGCGGGCGCAGGACGCGCTCGGCGGACCCGAGTCGGCGCTGATCGTCGCCCATCCCGTGGCCGAGGACGAGCAGTTGGATCCCGGGGTGCACGCGCGGGTGCTCGACGAGGCACTGAGGGCCTGTGCGGCGGAGGGGGTGACAGGCCAGGGGGTCACCCCGTTCCTGCTCGACCATCTGGTCCGCCACACCGACGGCGCCTCCCTCGCCGCGAACCTGGCCGCGGTCCGGGGCAATGTGCGCCTGGCGGCCCGCGTCGCGTCCGCCTGGGCCGCCGGGGAGTGACGGGGAGTGCCGGAGCCCGTGCGGGTGGGGGCGTTGCTGGTCGTCGGTGACGTGATCACGGACGTGGTGGCCCGGCACCGGGGGCCGCTCGCCCCGGGGACGGACACGGCGGCCGTGATCCGGACGGTACCGGGCGGCGCGGGTGCCAATGTGGCCTGCTGGGCCGCGCGCCGGGAGGGCGCCGAGGTCCGGCTCGTCGGGCGGGTGGGCGCGGACACCGCGGCGTGGCACGAGCGGGAACTGACCGCCTGCGGGGTCCGCCCCCTGCTCCTCGTGGACGGCCGGGTGCCGACGGGCACGGTGATCTGCCTGGTCGACGGGGACGCGGCGGCCGAGCGGACCTTCCTCACCGACAGCGGCGCGTCACTGCGGCTCGGCCCCGGCGACTGGTCGGACGCGTTGCTGGACGGGGTGGCATGGCTGCATCTGTCGGGCTACCTGCTGTTCGCCGAGGCGAGCCGTGCCTTCGTCGCGGTGGCGCTGGAGGCGGCACGTGCGCGGGGGGTTCCGGTGAGTCTGGATCCCGCGTCGGCGGGGTTCCTCGGCACGCTGGGCGTCGACCGTTTCCCGGCCCTCGTCGACGGCATGGACGTGCTGCTGCCCAGTCGTGACGAGGCCTGCCTGCTGACGGGGACGTCCGACGCCGCGGACGCCGCGGCACGGCTGAGCCGCCGCGTCCCGCTGGTGGTGGTCAAGCGGGGCGCGGAGGGGGCGCTGATCGCGCGGTCCGGCGAGGTGTGCGCCCGGGTGCCCGCCGTGCCGGCGACGGCTCGCGACACCACCGGCGCCGGTGACGCCTTCACCGGCGCGTTCCTCGCGGCTCTGCTCGCGGGCGCCGGCCCGGAGCAGGCGGCGAAGGAGGGCTGCCGGGCGGGCGCGCAGGCGGTGGGACGGACAGGGGGACGCCCGCCGGCAGGCGCCTGAGGGGCGGGCCCTTCACCGGGCGAACTCCCTTTGTCCACAGGCGGGAACAAAGCGGAACGACTCCTGCGCACAGCCTCGCACGCGGTGCGCCGAGGACTGGCAGACTGACGAGCCGGACACGGGAAGCCGGAACGGCACGGGGGAACACGCAAGGGGGCCACATGTCCATGGCAGGGAATCTGCGGAAGGTCACGCGTCTCGGCGGGCTGCGCCGGGTGGCCCGTCTGGCCCGGCGGCGTCCTCGCGTGGACCTCAGTCATCCGGTCCGTTCACCGCTGGGCTCCTCGGTGGTGAACTGCGTGACGTACCGGGACGGTCACCGCGTCTCCGCGCGCGGTGACCTGGTGGAGGCCGTCAAGCGGGTCCGCAGGGACGGGGAGGGGTTCGTCTGGCTGGGGCTGCACGAGCCGAACGACCGGGAGTTTGCCGGCATCGCCGAGCTGTTCGACCTGCACCCGCTGGCGGTCGAGGACGCTGTCGAGGCCCACCAGCGGCCCAAACTGGAGCGGTACGGGGAGACGCTGTTCGCCGTGTTCAAGACGGTCTGCTACGTGGAGCACGAGGAACTCACCGCCAACAGCGAGGTGGTGGACACCGGGGAGATCATGGTGTTCCTCGGAGGAGACTTCGTGGTCACCGTGCGGCACGGACGGCACGGTTCGCTGGGACCGCTGCGTGAGGGGCTCGAGGACGAGCCCGCGCGGCTCGCCCAGGGGCCTTCCACGGTGCTGCACGCGGTCGCGGACCACGTGGTCGACGACTACCTCACCGTCATCGACTCCGTCCAGGACGACATCGACCAGATCGAGACGGACGTGTTCGCGGAGCACGGCGCGCGGGTCGATCCGGGCCGCATCTACCAGCTCAAGCGGGAACTCCTCGAGTTGAAGCGGGCGGTGGTGCCGCTCGGCCGGCCGCTGGAGGAACTGGCGACACGACCGATCCGGGTCGTCGCCCCGGAGACACAGGCGTACTTCCGTGACGTCTCCGATCACCTGCTGCGGGCGAAGGAGCAGATAGCGGCCTTCGACGAGCTGATCAACTCGATCCTCCAGGCGCACCTCGCCCAGGTCACGGTCGCGCAGAACGAGGACATGCGCAAAATCACCGCCTGGGCGGCGATCGTGGCGGTGCCGACGATGGTGTGCGGGATGTACGGCATGAATTTCGACCACATGCCGGAGCTGCACTGGCGGTACGGCTACGGCATGGTCGTCGGAGTGATATCCGTGGCGTGTCTGCTGCTGTACCGGGCGTTCCGGCGCAGCCACTGGCTCTGACGCGGACCCGCGCGCACCACGGTCCCCGCGGCGCAGCGGGCGGGCTCAGCCCGTGGTGGACCTGGCGTAGACGCTCTCGGCCCAGGCGGCCATCTGGTCCTCCGTCAGGTGCCGGGCGAGGTCGGCCTCGCTGATCATGCCGACCAGGCGTTTGCCGTCGATGACGGGCAGCCTGCGGATCTGGTGGGACCGCATCTCGTGCAGCACCTCGTCGACGCCGGCGTCCGCCTCGATCCAGCGCGGGGTGCCCTTGGCCATCTCACCGGCGGTGACCCGGGCGGGGTCGTGACCCATGGCGACGCAGCCGACGACGATGTCGCGGTCGGTGAGGATGCCGCAGAGCCGCTCGTTCTCGTCGCTGATGGGCAGGGCGCCGACGTTCAGCTCGCGCATCAACTGGGCGGCGCGGTCGAGGGTTTCGTGCGCGGGGATCCACTGGGCGCCGCGGTGCATGATGTCTCCGGCGGTGGTCATGGTCTGCCTCCCGGTGCCGGACGGCCGGCGCGGTGCGGGGCGCACCGCGAGTCCCGACGCGTCTCATTCTCGTCGGGCCGTGCCCGGACGGCACCCGGAGGGGCCGCTCACGCCGGGAGGGCGGCCGGACACGGCCCGACGGGGCCCGTCGGGGTCAGCCGCGCCAGGCGGGGTGGCGGGGATCGTCGGCCCGTACGAGTACGTCGGCGGTGCCGGCCGGGTCGGTCTCCCGCTCGTAGCGTGCGAAGGCGGGGAGGGTCCAGTGCTCGGCCTCGGGGGTACGGCGGCGCAGGGCACCCGGGGAGAGGAGGAGGTGGACGCTCAGGTCGAAGGGGAACCAGTGACGCAGAAGAAGGGGACCGTGGAGCAGCAGCACGCCACCGGGCGGGAGCTCGGCGTAGGGACTGCGGGTGGCGCGGTCCGTGACCGGGTCCCACAGGTCGGGCAGGACCAGGCCGTTCCCGCCGGGTTCCAGGGGACCGAACACCTCGCGCCACAAGGCGCCGGTGTCGTACCACCCGTCGTAGTAGGACTCCACGTCCTGATGGCCGTACTCGAGGCGGACCGAGGCCGGGCGCAGGAAGCCGTCGGTGCCCACGACCAGGGAGGGCCGGCCGCGTATCCGCAGTGCCCGGGCGACCCGTTCGGCGAGGTCTCCGGGCCGGGCGGCCGGAGCGCCGTCGAGGGCCACCCGGGGCCGGGGGCCGCCGTCGGCGGTCTTCAGTTCCAGCAGGCGCTCGGCGAGGAGGTCGCCGAGCCGGTCCCAGGTGATCGCTTCGAGTCGCACACGCCCATCATGCGTCAGCCCGTCCGGGCAGCGGGCGGGTGTGCCGGGCGCGGAGGCGGACCGCCGCGGCCGTGGACGGTGCTGCGGGGGTGGTCGGCGGAGGAGCCGGTTTCCGCCGGGTGACGGCCGGCGGTTCAGCCGCCCGGCCCTGGACGCTCGCGCATGCGTCCGCTCCCCTCGGCCATGGCCGGGGGCGCCCGGGTGCGTGTTCACTCGGGGTGACGGTGGTGGCCGGGAGGGATCCCGGCGAGCGGAGGTGACGACGTGATCGACGGACCGTACTACGTGCTGACGGTGCTGGGCGTGCTCGGGACCGGGCTGGTCGCCGGGGTCTTCTGCGCCTTCTCGACCTTCGTGATGAGAGGGCTCGCGGCGCTGCCGCCCGCGCGGGGCGTGGCGGCGATGCGGGCGGTCAACGAGGCGGCGGTGCGGCCCGCCTTCATGCTGGTGTTCCTCGGCTCGGCGGTGCTCTGCGCCGTACTCACGGTGGTGACGTTCGTGCTGTGGCCGGACGAGGGGGCGGCCGAGCTGCTGGTGGGCGGCGTCCTGTTCCTGCTGGGCTCGTTCGGCCCGACCGTACTGGCGAACGTACCGCGCAACGAAACGCTGGCCCGGCTGGAACCGGGGAGCCCCGAGGCGGCCGCGTACTGGCCGGCCTACGTGCGCGGGTGGACGCTGTGGAATCACGTCCGCACGCTGGCCTCGGCCGGGGCGGCGCTGGCGTACGTCCTGGCTCTCGCGGGCTGACGGGCCCGCCGCCGTCCCCCGCCCGTGTCCGGGAAAGCGCTGTCGCGGCACTCTGCGGGCGTGGGTGGGCGGACGTATCGTGGCCGCGAGAGCGCCGCCCGACGACGCACGGCCTGTCATCGCGCACGCAAGGAAGACGGCCATGGCCGATCCCAAGGGTTTCCTGACCACGCCCCGCGAGGAATGGCCGCGCAGGCCGGTGGCGGAACGCGTCCGCGACTGGAACGAGGTGTACGTCCCCGGGGCGCTGCTGCCCATCGTCGGCGCACAGGCCGGCCGCTGCATGGACTGCGGCGTGCCCTTCTGCCACGAGGCCTGTCCGCTGGGCAATCTCATCCCCGAGTGGAACGACCTGGTGTCCCGGGAGGACTGGCGGGCGGCGGCGGAGCGGCTGCACGCCACCAACAACTTCCCCGAGTTCACCGGCCGGCTGTGTCCGGCGCCCTGCGAGGCCGGCTGTGTACTCGCCATCAACCAGCCGGCGGTCACCATCAAGAACGTCGAGTGCGCGATCGCCGACCGGGCCTGGGAAGAGGGTTTCGCTCCCCCGGTGCCGCCGGACCGGCTCTCCGGCCGGACGGTCGCGGTCGTCGGCTCCGGCCCCACCGGACTGGCCGCGGCCCAGCAGCTCACCCGGGCCGGTCACACGGTCGCCGTGTACGAGCGGGACGACCGGATCGGCGGGCTGATGCGGTACGGCATCCCCGAGTTCAAGATGGAGAAGCGTCATCTGGAACGGCGGGTGGAGCAGATGCGGGCGGAGGGGACGCGGTTCCGTACGTCCACGACGGTCGGGCGGGACGTGGACGCGGCGGAGCTGCGGACCCGTTACGACGCCGTGGTGATCGCCACGGGGGCGACCGCGTGGCGCGAGCTGCCGGTGCCCGGACGGGAACTGTGCGGTGTCCACCAGGCGATGGAGTACCTGCCGCTGGCCAACCGGGTGTGCGAGGGGGACCTCGATTCGTCGCCGCTGTCCGCCGCGGGCCGGCGCGTCGTCATCGTGGGCGGCGGCGACACGGGTGCGGACTGTCTGGGGACGGCCGTGCGTGAGGGAGCCGCGTCGGTCACCCAGCTCGACATCTACCGCCGGCCGGGTACCGAGCGGGACGAGGACGCCGAGCCGTGGCCGACGTATCCGAGGCTGTACCGGCTGTCCGCCGCGCACGAGGAGGCGCGTGATCTGCGGACGGCGCCGGTGGCGGAAGCGGATGCGCGGCTGTTCGCGGCATCGACGCTGCGCTTCACGGGGGACGGGGAGGGACGCGTGCGTGCGCTGTGTCTGGTCGAGGTGGACTCCGCGCGCCGGCCGGTGCAGGGCACGGAGCGGACGCTGCCCGCCGATCTCGTCCTGCTCGCGCTCGGGTTCTCCGGACCGGATCCCGGGGACGGGCTCGTCGCCCGGCTGGGGCTCGCGATGGAGCCTCGGGGGACGATCGCGCGGGGACCGGACTTCGCGACGAACGTGCCGGGTGTGTTCGCGGCGGGGGACGCCGCCCGGGGCCAGTCGTTGATCGTGTGGGCGATCGCCGAGGGGCGGGCGGTGGCGGCGGCGGTCGACCGTTTCCTGATCGACGCGCCGAGCCGCCTGCCGGCGCCGATCGGTCCGTACGACCGTCCGATGACGGCGTGACGCCCCCGGCCGGGAGCCGGGGGGTGTCACGCCGTCCGCGTCCGCCAGCGGCGGCGGTTACGGTTTGCGGGCCACCGCTCCGTAGCCCGGGATCACACCGTCGTCCTGGCCCGTCACCGGGTCGCCCAGTTCGGGGTGCCACTCGTGCGGGACCCGGACGCCCGGGTCGACGAGGTCCAGGCCGTCGAAGAAGCGGGTGAACTCCTCCCGGGAGCGCAGGGCCAGGGTGACGCCCGCGGCCCTGAGCTTCTCGGTCGCCGCCCTCGACTCCTCGGGGGTGAAGTCGGCCGTCGCGTGGGTGACGACCAGGTGACTGCCGGAGGGGAGGGCCGCCAGCAGCCGCCCGACCAGTTCGTGCGCGCCGTCCTCGTCGGGGACGAAGTGCAGCAGCGCGATGAGCGAGAGCGCGATCGGCTCGTCGAAGTCGAGGATCTTCCGCGCGCCCTCCAGGATGGCGTCCGGTTCCCGCACGTCGGCCTGGAGGTACTCGGTCACCCCCTCGTCCGTGCCCCGCAGCAGCGCCGCCGCGTGGGCCAGCACGATGGGGTCGTTGTCGCAGTACACGACGCGGGCGTCCGGCACGATCCCCTGGGCCACCTGGTGCAGGTTGGGCTCGGTGGGGATGCCGGTGCCGATGTCGAGGAACTGGCGTACGCCGTGCCCGGCCAGCCACCGCGTGGCCCGCTGCATGAAGGCGCGGTTCACCCGTGCCATCACCGGCACCCGCGGGTCCAGGGCCAGCATCTGCCGGCCCATGGCCTCGTCGACCGGGTAGTTGTCCTTGCCGCCGAGGTACCAGTCGTACATCCGAGCGGGGTGCGGCCTGCTCGTGTCGATCTCCGCGGGGTGCTGCCCGGTCATGACGGACTCCGTGATTCTTCGCAACTGTTAGTAGTCAAGTCAGCGCCACAATCAGAAGGTGGAACGCAAAGGTAGAGCGGGCAACAGGTCTCAGGACAGCAGGAAATCCGCCTCTCCCGCCTTCGCTCCCTCGATGAAGGCCGTCATCTCGGCAGAGGTGTAGATGAGCGCGGGGCCGTCCGGATCGGTGGACTGGCGTACGGCGATCCGGCCGTCGTCGAGCTTCATGGCCTCCAGGCAGTTCCCTCCGTTGCCGCCGCTCCACGGCTTGTGCCAGCCCTCGCTGCCCAGGTCCCGCGCGGGCATGCCGTTGTAGATCCTTCCGGCGTGCGCCTGCGGGCGGGGCAGCGACTTCGGGCGTTTGATGAGTTCCATTCACAGCTCCTTGCGGAGATCCCGGAGGATCTCCTTCGTGCGATGTGCCGTAGCGGCCTGCGCCGCCATGCGGTCCATGACCTCGAGGTGGGTCGCCACCTCGGTGCGCGCGTCGAGGTAGACGGCGCCGGTCAGGTACTCGCTGTAGACCATGTCCGGCAGTTCGGGCATGGCGAATCGGAACAGCACGAACGGCCCGTACGTGCCGGGGTGCGGCCCCCCGGCGAAGGTCGCGACCTGCAGCGTCACATGGGGCAGCTTCGTAGCCTCGAGCAACTTGTCGATCTGGGCACGCATCACCTCCGGGCCGCCGACCCGGCGGCGGAGCACGGTCTCGTCCATCACGACCCACAGCCGGGGCGCGTCCTTACGAGTGAGCAGTTCCTGCCGTTGCATGCGCAGGTCGACGTGGCGCTCGATGTCCTCGGGCCGGGTCTGCCCAATGGCACCTGAGCGCAGCACGCCACGCGCGTAGTCCTCGGTCTGGAGCACTCCGGGGACGAAATGGGGTTCGTAACTGCGGATGAGGGAGGCCGCGCCCTCCAGGCTGACGTACATCGAGAACCAGCCGGGCAGGATGTCGTGGAAGCGCTGCCACCATCCGGGGCGGTTGGCGTCCTCCGCCAGTTGCACGAAGGCGTCGGCCTCGTCGTCGGAGACTCCGTACGCCTTCAGCAGGAGCTGGAGGTAGGGAATCTTGAGCGCGACCTCGGCCATCTCCATGCGGCGCACGGTGGCGGGGGCGACCCGGAGGATGCGGGCGGCCTCCTCGCGCTTCAGTCCCGCGCGTTCCCGCAGGTCCAGCAGGCGCCGGCCGAGGACGACCTGGCCCACCGTCGGCGCGGACCGGGGTTCACTCACACTCCACCTCCCTCGAACAAATCCTGACAGCCCGGCGGCGCCATTCGAAGATCCTTTCGAAGATCCATGGAATGCGAACTCTCGTTCGAATGAATCTCCGGCGATCCCAACTGGCGCCGCGCGAGGTGCTGTTGCGAGCAGTGTGCCACGGCGTTCCAGACCGTCATACAGCACTCTGCATTTTTCAGAGTGACACTTGCCAAGTGTTCACGGCGGGGCGATAGTGGCAAGCGTGATTCCGTCCGCGCCCTTAGGAACAGACGCCGCCGCAGGTTCCATCGGCCTCGGCGCCACCTCGGCACCCGTCCCGTCGGGAACCCTCGCCGAGCGCCGGTTCCGTTTCGAACTGGCCGCTCATCCGGGTTCCCCGGCTCAGGCCAGACGCCTGACGAGGGCACGGCTGACCGGCTGGTCCGTGTGCGAGGACGTCTGCGACACCGCGGAACTGGTCGTCTCCGAGCTGGTCACCAACGCCATCGTGCACACCGCGAGCGGCCGCGTCGTCTGCGAACTGCACGACGGTGAGGACCTGGTGCGCATAGCCGTGCGGGACGAGGGCTGCGCGCCCGGCCGGCCGCGGGCGAACACCCGGCAGCAGCCGGAGGAGGAGCACGGGAGGGGACTGCTCCTCGTCGACGCCCTGTGTCATGCGTGGGGCGCCCACGAACACGGCCCCGGACTGCTCGTCTGGGCCGATCTCCCCCGCGGGGCGGTCACCCCGTCCGCCCCCGCCCAGCCCCGCGACGACCTGGGGTGGGGCGCCCGCCCGAAGCCCGTTCCGGGAGGCGACCCGGACGACGGTGACGGCGAGGGCGACAAGGCCACCCAGGCGCACCGGGTCACGGCGACGCCGGCGCCGGCCCGGAACGCACACCCGGCGGCGACCGCGGACCCGCCCCCGCGCCGGCGCGTCCCCCAGGACGGGGGCCTGGTGTGACAGGAGCCGCCGGTGCCCGCGTACTGAGCCTCGACTCGCTGGTCCGCCTCCGGCGCGGACGGAACGCCCCGGCCGCCCTCCGGCGGCTCCCGGTACCCGACGGCATGACGGCGCCCATGGGCTGCGACGCGGTGGCGGTACCCGCCCGCTTCGGCCCGCTGGTGCTGCCCCGGCTGCCCCGGGTGGGCTGCGTCTACGCGGACCGGGCGCACTGGTGGTGGCTCGTTCCGTCCGACTCCGACTACGCGCTGGAGTGGCCCGCGCCCGCGCACTACGCCGCCGGCGCGGTCCTCCCCGACGCCGGGCCGGCCGAGCTGCCCGGCCTGATCCACCGCCCCGACGGCACGCTCCCCTACACGCCGCCGATACCCCTCTATCTGACCCTGTGCCGGCTGACGGACACGGCTCCGGCCTGGTCCAGCCCGGTCAGCGCGTAGCAGCGCCCGGACGTCCCCCGCGTCCGCTCACGCCGTCGCGTCACCGCCGCCGTCGCCGCGGACGATCACCAGGAACATGTCGGTAGCGAGGTCCATGACAACCTCGGCGGGCAGTCCCTCCAGGCGCCGCGCGTGCGCGAACTCCTCCGCCGGCCACGAGCCACGCGGTCCACCTGCGGGAAAGCGTTCGAGCACTGTTCGCCCGTTCACCCTGCCACCTCCATGTTGCGCTGTACTCGTAGAGTTAAACGCCAACCATGGGGCGAACGCCTCGCCCAGTGATGGTACTGAGACGTAGTTGACACCTGTTCACCGCCAAGTGTGAGCGGGCTCTCGGCTTTCCGGAGCAATCCGTCACCGTCCGTGTCGCCCGCCGTACCTGCCGTGGCGGCGGGCGGGCTCAGTTTTCGCAGGCGGCACGGGAGCCGTCGCGCGCGCCCCGGTGGTGTCTGACACGTTCATGCCGACAGGGCCGGCGGTTGCTCCCGGAGTTCCCGCAGCACCTCGGGCACGTCGATCGTCAGCAGGTCCCGTCACGCACGACGACGGCCGCATCCTCCGCGCATCCGATCCGCTCTTGATCGTCGTGCGGGAGGACGGTGCATCCGGTGATGATGAGCCCGGCGGGACTCTCCACGGCAGCAGGCGTCATCACGACGACGTACGACGCGGTCCTGACCCGGAGTGAGCCGAACCGCGACATCCCGTCGCGGCTCCGTCGCGGGGCGGGCCGGGCGCACACCCGGCCCCACCACGAGCCCGCCCACGGCTGAAAGGGGCCCGGAATGCTCCTCGGCACCTGGAATCTCGAGAACCTCTACCGGCCTGGCGGCCCGTTCGGGCCCGGGGACGAGGCCGCGTACGAGTCGAAACTGGCGGCGCTCGCCGCCGTCGTCACGGAGCTCGATCCCAGGCTGCTCGGCGTGCAGGAGGTCGGCGACCCCGGCGCGCTGGAGGATCTGGCCGGGATGCTCGACGACGACTGGCGGATCGCCCTGTCCGAGCACGCGGACGGCCGGGGCATACGGGTCGGCTTCCTCAGCCGTACGGAGCTGACGGTGGTCGCCGACACCACGGCGTTCCCGGCGGAGCTGCGCCCGGTGCAGGCGGACGACGCGGGGCTGACGGCCGGTGAGGCCGGCCGCGGCTTCCTGGCGGTGGAGGCGGCCGGCCCGGACGGGTCGCCGCTGCGGGTGGCGGTCTGTCACCTGAAGTCGAAGCTGCTGTCGTACCCGGGCCACCGTTTCCACCCGCGGGACGAGGGCGAACGGGCCCGCTACGGCGCCTACGCCCTCTACCGGCGGACGGCGGAGGCGACGGCTCTGCGCTCCCTGGCGGACGACCTGCTCGACGGTGACGGACGGGACCGGGACGTGGCGGTGCTCGGCGACCTCAACGACGAGGTGCAGGCGGCGACCACCCAGCTGCTGCTCGGCCCGCCCGGTTCGGAGATCGGCACGCCCGGCTACGACCGTCCGGACGACGGCGACGCGGCGCGGCTGTGGGACGTGGCCCCGCTCATCCCCGCCGCCCAGCGCTATTCACGGGTGAACTCCGGCCGCCGGGAGCTGATCGACCACGTGCTGCTCAGTCACCGTCTGGTGCGCCGGGTGACGGTGGCGGGCGCCGGGCTGCCGGACGAGGGCCCGCCGAGGCTGCCGTCGGTCGGGCCGGACCCCGGGCAGCGGCGCGGCGCGGCGGGCTCGGACCACGCGCCGGTGTGGGTGCGGGTGGCCTGAGCTGGGCGCTTCACCCGGCGACCCGCAACTCGGGCGCCTTCAGGCCCACCCGGTCGTGGCCCCGGGCGAGTTCGTCCCTGAGTTCGGCGAGCCGCGCCATCTGCCGGGGGTCGAGCCGGCCGGTGTCGTCGAGGTGGACGGCGCAGGCGGTGGTGGTGTCGACGAGCAGTTCGAGGGTCGCGGCGATCTCGTCGGTGCCGTCGGCGTGCCGGGCGAGCGCGGGCAGCTCGGCGGAGGCCAGGGCGATGGCCGTACGGGCTTCCGCGAGGGTGCGGTACGCCTCGCGGCGCAGGGCCCAGCGGGCCGCGCGGTCCTCGGACCCGCCGAGGACGTGGTCGAGGTAGGCCCGGGCGGCGCCGCCCGCTTCCGCGAGCAGGGCGCGGATGGCGTCGCCGCGCTGTCCCGGCATCGGGAGATGGCCGACGACCAGCACGATGGCGCAGGCCAGCAGGGTCTCGCCGATCCGGCCGACGGAGGCCTGCGGTTCGCCGCCCGCCATCACCAGGGCGAGCACCAGCACCGTGACGACGGCGGTCTGCGCGGCGAAGTGCCGTGCGGCGAAGGGGATCAGCGCCCCGCCGGCCACGACCAGGGCGACGAGCCCCTCCGGCCGGGGCAGCACCGCGGCGAACCCGGCGAACAGGAGCGCCCCGAGCACGGTTCCGGCGGCCCGGGACAGTACCCGGGAGGCGAGCGGCCCGAGGTCGGGCTTGACGAGGAAGACGGCGGTGGCGGGCAGCCAGTACCAGTGGGTGTGCTGTCCGTACCAGCGGGCGTGGTGCAGGGCCTGGGCGACGGCGACGCTCACCCCGAAGCAGAGGGCGACCCGCATCCCGTACTCCCGGCCCCGGGCGCCGAGGACGGTCCGCAGGCGGCCGGCCCGGGGCCGCTTCCGGCTGTGCAGGTCGCCGCCCCCGCCCCCGTCGAAGGCCTCGGCGGCGCGCAGCAGGGCGTCGTCGAGAGCGCGCAGGGCGGGCGCCGTGCGGGAAGGGGCCGGCAGCGGCCCGGTCGGGGTGCCGCCGCGTACGGCGGCGGCGAGGCGCCGGGGCCCTTCGGACGCGCGGGCCGGTACCGCCTCCCCCGCCCAGGCCAGCGCGGTCGCGGCCTCCGCGAGCGGCAGGGCGGCCGCGTACCGGGCGTGGAGCCGGCGTTCGGCCGCGGAGGAGGCGCAGCGGCGCAGCCGGGGCCCGGCGAGCGCGTCCTGTGCATGGTCGAGGGCGGCGGTGAGCGCGGCCCTGCGTGCGGTGGCGGCCTCCGTCCCGGTGGCGTCGAGCAGCGCGGCGACGGCGTCGTACACCCCGGCGACGGCGCCCCGCTCACCGTCGAACCGGAAGTCCAGCCGAAGGGTGCCGGCCAGTGAGCCAGGCAGCGCCAGCCGAAGCCCCAGCAGCCACCCGGCGCCGGCGAGGAGGGCGAGCGCCCGCTGCCATCCCGGCTCGGGCAGCGGCATTCCGGCCCCGACCGCCGCGCCGACGAGCAACTGCGTGCCGACGGCGGATCCCACGGGCCCCGGTGCGCTGACCGCGCCGGCCACCAGCCCGAGCGCGGTCAGCAGCACCGTGAGCAGTACGGCCGGCAGACGGTCGCCGGCGTACGTTCCGACGGCCAGTCCGGCCGCCCCCGCGAGGGCGGGCCCCCCGATCCGCCCCACCGAGGCCCGCCGGCTGCCGGGCCGGTCGTTGATCCCGGCGAACATGGCCCCGATCGCGGCGACGACCCCCAGGGTGGGACGCCCGGCGAGAACCGCGGCGAGCAGCAGGGGCCCGCCTCCCAGCGCGCCCCGCACGACCGCACTCCGGGCGACCGGCCCTCCCTGGGTCCGCAGGGCATGGGCGAGCCACGGGGGAACGGCGGGGGCGGAACGGCTCACGGGGCTCCAGTCGTCGCACGGGATCGCAGTCGAGCTCGCGGACGACGCCGACCGGGCCGAGGGTGGGGTCTCCACGGTAAGCGGTGCCGGGGGAGGCAGGTGAACGGCCGTGTTTCCGGCACGTGAAATGAGCCCCCGCGCGCGGGGGCACGACAGGGGCCGGGTGGCCACCCGGGAGGGTCGCGCATTGCTCCATCGGACGGAAAGACGACGCCCCGCGCGCCCGATCACCGCGATACGCATACGCTGCCGGTAGGGGGAGGAAAGGCCCACGCCATTCCTGCCGAGGAGAGCCGATGGCTGAACGCATCACGGCTGAACGCACTACACGTCGACGTGGTTATCGAGAAGGTGTCGGCGGTGACATGCTCGCCGAATTCCTGGGGACCTTTGTCCTGCTTCTGCTGGGCATCGGGTCGGTGGCGGTCGCCGTCGTCGGCCTACCGGGATCGGGGCGACAGGCGGTGGAATTCGGGCCGGCGAACTGGCTCATCATCTCGTGGGGCTGGGGCCTCGCCGTCGTCTTCGGCGTCTATGTGGCCGGAGCATCAGCGGTGCTCACCTCAATCCCGCGGTGACGCTCGCCTTCGCCGTGCGCAAGGACTTCCCCTGGCGCAAGGTGCTCCCGTACTGGCTGGCCCAGGTCCTGGGCGCCTTCGTCGCCGCGGCGCTCATCTACGCCTGCTACCGGTGGGCGATCGACGCGGCCGACACGAAGGCGGGACTCCCCCGGGACGAATCGCTGGGCACCTACTCCATCTTCGCCACGTTTCCCGCCGAATACTTCGGTGATTCCTGGTGGGGCCCCTTGCTCGACCAGATCGTGGGAACAGGGATTCTCCTTCTGCTCATCTGCGCCCTGATCGACATGCGGAACACGGCTCCGCTGTCGAATCTCCACCCGTTCCTCATCGGCCTGGTGGTCGTCGCGATCGGATTGACGTTCGGCACCAATGCCGGATACGCGATCAATCCCGCACGAGATTTCGGACCGCGACTTCTCACCTACTTCGAGGGCTGGGGCGACATCGCCCTTCCCGGCACATTCGGGTGGTTCAGCGGCTACTGGTGGATCCCCATCGTGGGCCCGCTGATCGGCGGGGTCGTCGGAGTCCTCGTGTACGACCTGATCATCAAGCCGGTGATCAAAGCCAGGGCGGGGGCGCAGGAAGAAGGCCCGGCCACCGAGGAACCCTAGTCCCTGTCGTCACACCATGAGAGGTGGCAGCGATGCCCGAATTCGTCGGCGCGGTGGACCAGGGGACCACCAGCACCCGCTTCATGATCTTCGACCACGACGGGAACGAGGTGGCGAAGCACCAGCTCGAGCACCAGCAGATCCTGCCGCGGTCCGGCTGGGTCGAGCACGACCCGGTCGAGATCTGGGAGCGCACCAACACGGTGATCCAGAACGGCCTGCGGGACGGCGGTCTCACGGCCGCCGACCTGAAGGCCGTCGGCATCACCAACCAGCGCGAGACGACGGTGGTCTGGGACCCGCGCACCGGACGTCCGTACTACAACGCCATCGTCTGGCAGGACACCCGCACCGACAGCATCGCCGCCGCCCTCGAACGGGACGGCCACGGCGACGTCATCCGGCACAAGGCCGGTCTGCCGCCGGCCACCTACTTCTCCGGCGGAAAGATCAAGTGGCTGCTGGAGAACGTCGACGGGCTGCGCGAGGCCGCCGAGGCGGGCCACGCCCTGTTCGGCAACACGGACGCCTGGGTGCTGTGGAACCTCACCGGCGGGCCCAACGGCGGGGTGCACGCCACGGACGTGACCAACGCCAGCCGCACCATGCTGATGAACCTGGAGACGCTGGACTGGGACGACGAGCTGCTGGCGATCTTCGGCATCCCGCGGTCCATGCTGCCGGCCATCCACCCCTCGTCCGATCCCGAGGCGTTCGGCGAGGCCCGCACCTCCCGGCCGCTGGGCGCCGCCGTTCCGATCACCGGTGTGCTCGGCGACCAGCACGCGGCGACCGTCGGCCAGGTCTGCTTCTCCCCCGGCGAGGCCAAGAACACCTACGGCACCGGCAACTTCCTCGTGCTCAACACCGGTACGGAGCTGGTGCGTTCGCAGCACGGTCTGCTGACGACGGTGGCGTACCAGTTCGCGGGCAGCCCCGCGGTCTACGCGCTGGAGGGATCCATCGCCGTCACGGGCGCGGCCGTGCAGTGGCTGCGCGACCAGCTTAAGATCATCGGGAGCGCCCCGGACAGCGAGCAGCTGGCGCGTTCGGTGGAGGACAACGGCGGGATGTACTTCGTCCCGGCGTTCTCCGGCCTGTTCGCCCCCTACTGGCGCTCCGACGCGCGCGGCGCCATGGTGGGGCTGGCCCGGTACAACACCGGCGGGCACATCGCGCGGGCGACCCTGGAGGCGATCTGCTACCAGAGCCGTGACGTGGTCGAGGCCATGGAGCAGGACTCGGGTGTGCACCTGGACGTGCTGAAGGTCGACGGCGGCGTCACCTCGAACGACCTGTGCATGCAGATCCAGGCCGATGTGCTGGGTGTGCCGGTCAGCCGTCCCGTGGTCGCCGAGACCACCGCGCTGGGCGCCGCCTACGCCGCGGGACTCGCCACCGGCTTCTGGCGCGACACCGACGAACTGCGCACGCACTGGCACGAGTCGAAGCGCTGGGAACCGCAGTGGAGCGAGGAGCGGCGCCAGCAGGGCTACCAGGACTGGAAGCGGGCCGTGGAGCGCACCCTGGACTGGGTCAAGGTCACCTGACGCGGCCGGGCGGCGCTCAGCGGTCGGCGATGTCCTCACGCAGGCCGTCGGAGAACTCCCACCACGTCAGCGGGAGCCAGTCGCCGTTCACGTAACCGTCGACGGTGGCGCCGCGGCCGCGGACCGTCACCGTCGTGCCCGGCGGATAGGTGGTGCCGGACAGCCCGGGCACGGAAACAAGCAGGGTGCCCAGCCGCTGCGCTGCCATGTCGGCCCCTCTCCATTCTCGGAAGAACATTCCTCGTGCGGCATTCCTTTTCGTACGACACTCTCCGTACGACGCCGGACGATATTCCTGGAAATTTTACCGGCTTGCCCCATCGGGCAGACCGGAGAATTATGAGATATCGGTCACGCGAATCATCAGAAGAGGCGCGACAACCGGACACGTACGCCACCGAGTGGAGGTCGTAGCCATGAAGGCCGTCGTGTACAAGGGACCGTTCGAAGTCGCGGTCGAGGAAGTCGACAACCCCAGCATCCAGCATCCGAACGACGTGATCGTCAAGGTCACCTCCACCGCGATCTGCGGCTCGGACCTGCACATGTACGAAGGCCGTACCGCTGCCGAGCCCGGCATCACCTTCGGCCACGAGAACATGGGCATCATCGCGGAGGTCGGCCCGGGCGTCACCGCGCTCAAGGAGGGCGACCGCGTGGTCATGCCCTTCAACGTCGCCTGCGGGTTCTGCACCAACTGCGTCGAGGGCTTCACCGGATACTGTCTGACCGTCAATCCCGGTTTCCCCGGCGGCGCTTACGGCTATGTCGCCATGGGACCGTGGAAGGGCGGCCAGGCCGAATACCTGCGTGTCCCCTACGCCGACTTCAACTGCCTGAAACTGCCGGAGGGCAAGGAGCACGAGAACGACTTCATTCTGCTCGCCGACATCTTCCCCACGGGCTATCACGGCTGTGAACTGGCCCAGGTCCGGCCCGGCGAGAGCGTGACGGTGTACGGCGCGGGCCCGGTCGGTCTCATGGCCGCCTACTCGGCGCTGCTGCGCGGCGCGCGCAAGGTGTTCGTCGTGGACCGGGTCGCCGAGCGGCTGCAGAAGGCCGAGGAGATCGGCGCGGTTCCCATCAACTTCGCCGAGGGCGACCCGGTCGAGCAGATCCACGCGCAGACCGAGGGCATGGGCACCGACAAGGGCGTCGACGCCGTCGGGTACCAGGCCGCGGCGGGCGGCGGCACGGACCGCGAGGAACCGGCGACCGTCCTGAACTCCCTCGTCCGTACCGTGCGGGCCACCGGAATGCTCGGCGTGCCCGGGCTCTACGTCCCGTCCGACCCCGGTGCCCCGGACGAGCAGTCCAAGCAGGGCATGCTCCTGGTGGCGGTCGGCAAGCTCTTCGAGAAGGGCCTGCGGATGGGGACCGGCCAGTGCAACGTGAAGCGCTACAACCGGTTCCTGCGCGACATGATCATCGACGGCAGGGCGAAGCCCAGCTTCGTGGTCTCCCACGAGCTGCCCCTGGACCAGGCACCGTCGGCCTACGACAAGTTCGACAAGCGGATCGAGGGCTACACGAAGGTGGTGCTGCACCCGTAGCCCCGGGCCGGCGGGAGTAATTCGGATGCGGCGGCGGCCGGGCCCGTGGACGATCGACGGCGTCCACCGTCCGCCGCTCCAGGAGTCCCCGTGATCCAGCGCGTCACCGTGCCCTCCCTGTTCCCGCCGCCCCGCTACTCCCACGCCTCGGTCGTCGAGGCGGGCACCCGGCTGGCGTTCCTCGCCGGATCGGTCCCCCTGGACGCCGACGGGCAACTGGTCGGCGGGGACGACCCGGTGCGACAGGCCCGGCAGGTGATCGCCCATCTCCAGGAACAACTGCGTGCGGTGGGCAGCGGCCTCGAGCACGTCGTCTCGACGGACGTGTACGTCGTCAGTTCCGAGCCGGCCGTGCTGTCCGCCGTGTGGGACGTCGTGGAGGCGTCCGGGCTGAGTACGGGGCCCCACTCGTCGACGCTGCTCGGTGTGGCCTGCCTCGGCTACACCGGGCAGCTCGTGGAGATCACGGCGACGGCGGTCGTGCCCGACGCCGCCGGCGCGTGACGGCCGGCGAGGGGGCCGTGAAGGTGTGCCGCGCCCTTCCCCCCGACGCCGAGGCGGCGGCCGGCGTCTGGCTGCGGTCCTTCGCCGCCGCACTGCCGAGCGTGGTCCGGCCCCGGTCCGACGAAGAGGTCCGCGAGTACTTCCGGCACGTCCTGGTGCCCCTGCGGGAGACGTGGGTGGCCCGGACGGCGGACGACGGCGTCATCGGTGTGCTGGTGCTGGACGGCGAGGAACTGGAGCAGCTGTACCTCGACCCCGCCTGGCGCGGGCGCGGGGTCGGTGACCGGTTCGTCGCCCTCGCCAAGGAGCGCAGCCCCGGGGGTCTCTCCCTGTGGACCTTCCAGGTCAACACGCCCGCGCACCGCTTCTACGCACGGCACGGCTTCACGGCCGTGGAGTGGACGGACGGCTCCGGGAACGAGGAGAGGGAGCCGGACGTGCGGTACGTGTGGCGGCCGTAGGCGGGGCGCGGGCGTCAGTCGTGGCGGCGGGCGTACCGGTCCGTCGCCGCGACGAGGGCGTCGTCGCCGGCTGCGCCCGCGTCGTGGCCCGCCTCGTCGATGATCACCAGCTCGCTGTCCGGCCAGGCGTGGTGGAGCCGCCAGACGATGCCGAGGAGATTGCCCAGGTCCAGGCTGCCCTGCACCAGGGTGCCGGGGATGCCCCGCAGGAGGTGGGCGTCACGGAGGACGACGCCCCCGCCGTCGTCCTCGCCTTCGCCGAGGAAGTGGTCGTTGCCCCAGTAGTGGGTGACGGTACGCGCGAAGCCCCTGCGGAACCCGGGATCCTGGAAGCGTGCGACCGAGCCCGGCGGGGCGGGGATGATCGCCGTCTCCCAGTCGGTCCAGGCCCGCGCGGCCCGTTCCCTGACCGCCGGGTCGGGTGACTCGAGCAGTCTGTTGCAGGCGGCGGCCAGGTTGCCGTCGCGCTCGCCGGGGGGCAGTTCCGCCAGGAAGCGCTCGAAGGCCTCGGGGAAGATCTTGCCCAGTCCGCGGGTCAGAAGCGCCACTTCGGCGTTCGAGCCGGTGGCGACCCCGGTGAGGACGAGTTCGGAGACGACGCCCGGGTGCGTCTGCGCGTACCGCAGTCCCAGGACCGACCCCCATGACACGCCCCACACCAGCCACCGCTCGATGCCCAGGTGGGCGCGCAGCCGCTCGAGGTCCGCCATGAGGTGCGCGGACGTGTTGACGCTCATGTCGGTGGCGGGGTCGCTCGCGGGCGGCAGCGACCGCCCGGCGCCGCGCTGGTCGAGCATGACGATCCGGTAGGCGGCCGGGTCGAAGTAGCGCCGGAGGTTCGGGCCCGTCCCCGAGCCCGGACCACCGTGCAGCACCAGCGCGGGCTTGCCGTGCGGGTTCCCGCTGGTCTCCCAGTGGACGCGGTTGCCGTCCCCGACGTCGAGCATGCCGTGGTCGTACGGTTCGATCTCCGGGTATCTGGCCATCGGAGCACCGTAACGCCCCCGGGCGGGGCCGATCATCTCCTTTACGCCGTGCCCAGTCCCGCCGCGTCGGCGGCGGAACGCAGCACCGCGCGGAGCATCCCGGGGGTGAGGCGGCCGGTGAAGGTGTTGCGCTGGCTGACGTGGAAACAGCCGAAGAGGTCGAGGCCGGGCCCGTCGGCGGCGTCCAGCGTGACGCGGGCGCCGTGCGCGAAGGCGGGCCGGGGCCGGGGAACGGTCCAGCCCGCCGCTGCGAACGCGGGCAGCGCGGCCTGCCAGCCGAAGGCACCGAGGACCAGCGCGGCCCGGACCGTCGGCCGCAGCAGGTGCAGCTCCTGCACCAGCCAGGGCCTGCAGGCGTCCCGTTCCCCGGGCGTGGGCCTGTTGGCGGGCGGGGCGCAGTGCACGGGCGACGTGACGCGGACGCCGTACAGCTCCAGGCCGTCCCCGGTGTGCACGGACGTCGGCTGCGAGGCGAGCCCGACGTCGTACAGCGCCTGGTACAGCACGTCCCCGGAGCGGTCCCCGGTGAACATGCGGCCCGTGCGGTTCCCGCCGTGCGCCGCGGGTGCCAGTCCGACGATCAGCAGCCGGGCGTCCGGTGGGCCGAACCCGGGCACCGGCCTGCCCCAGTACGTCCAGTCCGCGAACGCGGCGCGCTTGGTACGGGCGACCTCCTCACGCCAGTCGACCAGCCGGGGGCAGGCACGGCAGCCCGCGATGCGCCGGTCGAGACGGGAAAGGCCACTGGGGTCCATGGCTCCACGGTAGGCGCCGCCGGGAGCGGGAAAATCCCCGCACCACCGGTCCAGTCGGCGACTAAGGTCGGAACCATGGCTTCTGAGAGTGCCGAGGACCCCAGGACCGCCGCTGCCGTGGCCGCCGCCGAGGCGGCCGGGCCGGGGGCCGGTGAGTCCGTACGGATCGACAGCTGGATCTGGTCGGTGCGCCTGGTCAAGACGCGGTCCCTCGGTGCCGCCGCCTGCCGGGGCGGGCACGTCCGGGTGAACGGCGAGCGGGTGAAGCCCTCGCACTCCGTCCGTGTCGGTGACGAGGTGCGACTGCGGGCCGAGACCCGGGAGCGGGTCGTCGTCGTCAGGCGGCTGATCCGCAAGCGGGTGGGCGCCCCGGTGGCGGTCCAGTGCTACGTCGACAACTCCCCGCCGCCCCCGCCGCGTGAGGCCGTCGCCCCGGCCGGTGTCCGCGACCGCGGCGCGGGCCGTCCGACCAAGCGCGACCGCCGCGACATGGATCGCCTGCGCGGGCTGGGCGGACCGGGCGGGTTCGCCGGCCCCGGGAGCTTCGCCGGCCCCGGCTGGACGGGTGGGGCGGGTGAGCCCGGTGACCCGGGCGCCGCG
>NZ_JFCB01000028.1 GCF_000725125.1 Streptomyces toyocaensis | reverse complement strand
GCCCATGCCGGCGGGAGCGGTCCGGCGGACAATGGGATCAGTCACCGACTCGGGGGCGGCCACCCGCGTCCCCGCTCGTGGTCGTCACCGGAATCCGGAGGGACCGGTCACCATGAGCACGAACACCACTCCCTGGGCCGTGCCGCCCCCCGCGAGGACGCCGTCGCCCCATCCGGCGCGGCTGACCGCGACCCTCGACGCGCCGTTGTCCCGCTGGCTGTGGCTGGTCAAGTGGCTGCTCGCCCTCCCCCACTACGTGGTCCTGCTGTTCCTGTGGGCGGCGTTCGCGGTGGTGAGCGTGGTGGCCTTCTTCGCCATCCTCTTCACCGGCCGCTACCCGCGGGCCCTGTTCGATTTCAACGTGGGGGTGCTGCGGTGGAACTGGCGTGTGGCGTACTACGCCTACGGCGCGCTGGGCACCGACCGTTACCCGCCGTTCACGCTGGCCGACGTCCCCGACTACCCGACGCACTGGGAGCTGGCGTACCCCGCCGAGCTCTCCCGCGGCCTCGTCCTGGTCAAGTGGTGGCTCCTGGCCGTCCCGCACTACCTGGTCCTCGGCTTCCTCCTCGGCGGGGCGCGCATGGCATGGTTCTCGGGCGGCCTCATCGGGCTGCTGGCCCTGTTCGCCGGGATCGCCCTCGCCTTCACCGGCCACTACCCCCGCGCCCTGTTCGACCTGTTGATCGGGCTGAACCGCTGGGTGCTGCGGGTGGCCGCCTACGCGGCCCTGCTCACCGACGTGTATCCGCCCTTCCGTCTGGACCAGGGCGGCCGTGAGCCGGAGGCGTCGCCGTAAGGAGGTGCCCCTCATGGACGTCCTCGTCGGGTACGCGACCGTCCACGGTTCCACCCGGACGATCGCCGAGCGGACGGCCGCCGTGCTGTGCCGTGCGGGGCTGACGGCCGAGGCCAGGCCCATGGCGGACGTCGGGGACGCCGGCGCCTACCGCGCGTTCGTCCTGGGCAGCGCCGTGCACGGACAGAGCTGGCTCCCCCCGGCCCGGGACTTCCTGCGGGACCACCTGGACGTGCTCGTCCCCCGGCCCGTGTTCCTGTTCAGCGTCGGGATGCCCGCGGCACTGCGGGGACCGTGGCGCCGTCTGGCCCCCAAGGAGCTGCCGGCGATCGAGGAGGGCCTGCCGCGGGATCTGCGGTCGCGGAGTCACCGCTTGTTCTCGGGTGTCGTCGAACGGGACCAGCTCCCCCGCGCCGGGCGCGTGTTCTTCCGGCTGGTGGGCGGACGGTTCGGCGACTTCCGTGACTGGGAGGCCGTCGACCTCTGGGCCGGGGGAATCGCCGGGGAACTCCGTTCCGGGGAGTGACCTGGTCCGGTCGTCCGCGACGACCGGCGCCACGGCGGATCATGCGACGCTGCCGACGCCGCCCTGTGCGTTCACCACCGGCAGCCCGGCTCCGGCCCACTCCTCCATGCCGCCGGCCACGTCCACGGCGTCGGCGCCGCGCACCGCGAGGAGTTCGACGGCCAGCCGAGAGCGGTCGCCCGACCGGCAGATCACGACCAGCGGCCGGGCCTGGGCACCGGCGGGCAGACCCGCCCCGGCGGCCAGTGCGGACAGCGGCAGGTGGACGGCACCGGGCGCGTGCCCGGCCTGCCATTCCCAGGGTTCGCGGACGTCGAGCAGCAAGGCGTCGGCCCGCGTCGCGGCCCCGTGCCCCGTGAGCGCGGCGGCCTGCCGGACGCTCACGCGTCCCGGACCGCCCGGACTCCGTCCCACGGTCATTCCGGCTCCGGCTCTTCCTTCGGCCTGATTACCCCCAGGGGTATACGTCGACGCTATCACAGTCACCCGCCGGGGTATCAGTCCGGGATTGCGTGGCGCCGGCGTGCCCCACGTGCCGCGCCGGCGGCGCCGATCACCGCAGGACCTCTGCGAGCGGGCGCCGGGGCAGGGGGCACACGCCGGAGGCGTGTCCGAGGCGAAGGATCATCTGAGGGAAGGCGCCCTCGCCGACGGTCCGCCGGGTCCGCGCGCGCAGGTGCGGGACTTCGAGGGGCTGGGTGTGGAAGGCCGCCATCACGTCGTGGGCGGCGGCGTGCAGCAGCACCCGTTCGAGCGCCTGCCCCACCCGCAGCCAGGCCCGGCGGTCGTCCCGGTCGGTGCCGAGGATCGCGACCAGGCCGCTGCGCCCCTGCCCGCGCCGGGGCGGCGCGGGGAACAGGGGAGCGAGTCCCGCGTAGTCCCGTCCGGTGAGGGGCAGGCAGTCCGGGTGCTGCGCCTCCTCGCCGGCCCGCACCAGGGCCGCCAGACGTCGGCGGCCCCCCGGGTCGCCCACGACGTGGAGCTCGGCGCCCTCGGCCCGCGCGTGGTCGCGCAGTGCGTCGAGCAGACCGGCCGGCAGCGGGTCCGCCAGGAGCGGACCGCGCACCGTGTGCCGCCGGTGCAACGCACCGTACAGCCGCTGCTCCTCACCGGTCGGCGGGGCGTAGGCGCCCCACATCACCCTGGCCAGGAAGGAGGGGTCGCCCGGCTCCGGGAAGTCCCGCACGACCGGCTTGAATCCGAGGTGCCGCATGGCGAGGCGGACGTTGAACAGGGCCGCCCCGCAGCTGATGAGCATCTCCCGGCCGTGCGGATCGGCGAGTGGCAGTCTGCGGCCCGCGTCGGCGTGCACCTCGATGCCCCGGTCGCCGTCGGAGACGAACAGCCAGGGCTGGGAGTTGTGCACCGACGGCGCGGTGACGGCCGCGCGGACCAGATAGGCGGAGGCATGGCCGGGGCGTGCGCCGACGACGGACATGAAGGGGTACCGCCCTTTCTCGAGGAGTCGGCGGGTTCGGGGGGATCAGGGGGAGTGCCCGCCCGCGCGCGGAACGTCTCCCCGCAGCACGGCCAGTCGGCGCCGGTACTCGTCCTCGTCGATGTCCCCACGGGCGAACCGCTCGGCCAGCAGCAGTTCCGCCGAGGGACGGCCGTCGGACGGGCGCGGTGCGCCGGGGGCACCGCCGAGGGCCCTGGCGATCAGCACCCCGGCGACGATCAGCAGTGCCAGGAGCAGGGCCGTACCGAGTGACATGGCGAACCAGCCCCAGGCGTTCATGCCGTGCCCGTTCCAGTACGTCATCACGGTCCACTTCCTTCCGGCGTCCCGTCAGCCGTGCGGCACGATCACCACCGGGCGGCCGACATGGTGGATCAGCGCATGCGCGACCGGGCCGGTGCGCGAGCCGATCGGGGAGCGCCGCGTGCGGCGGCCCAGCACCAGCAGGCCCGCCCCGCGCGCCGCGCGTTCCAGGACATGGGCGGGGAAGCCCTCGTGCAGCTCCTCCCGGACGAACACGGCGGGGAACTTCCGGTGCCACGGCTCCAGGACCGCCGCGAGCTCCCGCTGCGCCGCCCGCCGGAGCCGTGCCCGCTCCTCGGCGTCGACGACGCCCCGCCCGGGCGGCACGTGCCAGGCATGCACCGCGCGCAGGGGCGCCCGGCGCAGCTCGGCGGCGCGGAACGCGAACTCCAGCACGTCGTCGCACGGTCCGCCGGTGTCGACGGCGACCGCGACGTCACGGAAGGCCGTGTGCGTCGCCGGCTTGCCCGCCGCGTCCGGCAGATGCTCGTCCTCCGCCTTCTCGCCCGCCCGCACGAGGACGACCGGGCACCGGGCGTGCCCGACGGTGGCCAGCGCGACGGACCCGGCGACGAGCCCGCCGACCGCGCCGAACCCCTGGCTGCCGATGACGAGCAGTTCGGCCTTCTCCGCCTCCGCCGACAGAGCCGCGGCGGGCGCCGTGGTCACCTGTTCGGCGGCGACGTACAGCCGCGGATGCCACTCGTTGATCCGGACGAGCGCGCGGCGCAGCACCTGGTGCGCGTGGTCCCTGGGCGAGCCGGGTCCGGACGGGCGCAGCCCGGTGTCGTCCTCGGGCGGTCCCTCCCAGGCCTGCACGAGCCGCAGCGGCAGTCCCCGGCGCAGGGCCTCCCTGGCCGCCCAGTGGGCTGCCGCCATGCTCTCGCGCGAGCCGTCCAAACCTGCCACGACTGGTTTCGGCACGGGGATCACCTCGGTGGTCTCAGGAGTGGGGTACGACCGCCACGGGGCAGCCGGCCCGGTACGTCACGGCATGGGTGACCGGGCCGGTACGCCGGATCGCCGGGCGGTCGGTGAGCCGGTGCCCGACGACCAGCAGGTCCGCGTCGGACGCCGCCTCGGCCAGGGCCGCCGCGGGGTTGCCCTCGACCACGGTCTCGAGAACCTCGACACCGGGGTACTTGTCCCGCCACGCCTGGAGCACGGCGGAGAGGAAGCCCAGCCATTCCCCGGCGCGCTCGGGACCGCCCACCAGGCCGATCTCGCCGGGTCCCAGGGTGAACGGGTCGGGCGCACGCCAGGCGTGCAGGACCCTCACCCGCGCATGGCGGGCGCGGGCCGCCTCGAAGGCGAACCCGAGGACTTCGTCGCACGGTTCGGTGACATCGACACCGACGACGACGTCCCGCCCTCCCGTGGCGGCCGCGTGCCGCCCCTCACCGGCCGGGGCGGCGGTTCGTACGAGGACGACGGGTCCGCCGGCCTGCGCCACGACCCCTCGCGCGACCGAGCCCACGAGCAGTCCGCCGAGACGGCCCAGCCCGCGCGAACCCAGCGCCAGCAGCTCGGCGTCGCCCGCCGCCTTCACCAGGGCGGCGGTCGCCGGCCCCGCGGCCTGCTCGTGGTGGACGCGCGCGTCGGGGCACACCGCCCGGACGCGTTCCTCCGCCTGCCGCAGCACACGCCCGGCCCGGTGCCGCGCGGCCGCACGGGCGGTCTCCGGCTCGTTGTGGCCCGGGTGCCAGTTCCGCACATGCACGAGGCGCAGCGGCCTTCCACGGAGGACGGCCTCACGTGCCGCCCACTCGGCGGCGGCCAGGCTCTCGGGGGAACCGTCGACCCCGACGGCAACAGGTGACAGCATGACGCACACCTCCGGAAAAGGCCTTCCCCCTTGTCAGGGTCGCGCGGGCGCGGCGTCCGCGCGAGGGGCCACCGGGTCCCCCCGCAGGGCCGTCAGGCCCACTCCCCCGCCGGCCGCCCGCACCGGGCGGGGCGTTCCGGCCCACGCTCCCCGCGGCGCCGCCGGGCCGGTCGGCCCTGCCGTGTGCCCGCCCAGTCCCTGGGCGGGCGCCCACCGCGCGCGGGACGCTGAAGCCGCAGGATTCCGTGGGAGTCCGCGCCGGCCCCGCCGACGGGGCCCCGACCGTTCGAGGAGGATCAGCCATGAAGGCCACCAGGGTCGGTGCCGTCATGACCACCGACGTCGTCACCGCCGCATACGGCACCCCCTTCAAGGAAGTGGTGCGCAGGCTCGAGCGCCACGGCATCAGCGGGCTCCCGGTGATCGACGAGGACGACAAGGTCGTCGGTGTGATCTCCGAATCGGACCTCATGCTCCGCCAGGCGCGTTCCGCCGGGCCCGGCGGAACGGCCGGGGGGTGGACGAAGCGGCTGCGGAGGCTCAGCCGCCGCGTGCGCCGGGAAGCGGCCAGGAGCCGGGCGCGGACGGCCGGCGGAGTGATGTCCGCACCGCCCGTCACCGTACGGGCCGGGGCCACCGTCACCGAGGCGGCCCGGCTCATGACCGAGCGCGGCGTCGAGCGGCTGCCGGTGGTGGACGAGGAGGACAGGCTCACCGGCATCGTCACCCGGCGGGACCTCCTCCAGGTCTTCCTGCGCAGCGACGACAGCATCGAGCGCACCGTGCGCGAGGAGGTCCTGGGGCGCACGCTGTCGCTCGGACCGCACGCCCTCGCGATCACCGTACGGGACGGCGTGGTCACCCTCACCGGCCGGCTGGAACGACGCAGCGACGTCGGCGTGGCGCTCGGCACGACGGGCCGTGTCGACGGTGTCGTGGCCGTCGTGGACCAGTTGTCGTACCGCGTCGACGACACCCGTCTGCGGCCGGCCGGGCCGGCCGCCGTGCACGGTGTGGCCGACGACTGGATCCGCCGCCTCTGAACCGGGCCGCGACCGGGGGCGGTCGTCGGGGGCGGACGGGTGTCCAGGCGCCCACGGCGCCTCCCCGCCGTGCCGGGGAGCGGTGAAGCGGCCGGCTCCCGCCCCGGTCAGTCGTGGGGGTTCACCGCGACGGGCGCGACGGCGTGCTGGAGGACCGCGTGGGTCACCGGGCCGATGTGCGGTCCGAGCGCGGCACGGCGGGTGCGGCGGCCGACGACGACCGGCGCGGCGTCACGGGAGGCAGCGCGACGGCGTTCCCGGCGAACGGCACGAAGGAGGAGGGCTGCTGTGCGCCGACATGAACGAGACGCAGGGCCGCCCCGCGCAGGGCGGCCTCCCTCGCGGTCCAGCCGGCGGCGGTGAGGCTTTCGCGCGAGCCGTCCAGGCCGGCGGTGACGGTGGGGGACTTCACGGAGCCTCCTGGTGAGGCCGGGTTCCGTCCTCGCGGCCGACGGGGGTCGAAGGCAGGTCCCGCCGGTCGCCGGACGGGCCCCGGCTCCCGGCAGCCGGGAGACGGGAGACGGGGCCCGTCCGCGGTCAGGCGTCCCCCTCGCGGTGCGGCACCACGACGACCGGGCAGGCGGAGTGGTGCAGCAGCCCGTGAGCGACCCGGCCGAACTGGAGCCCGACGTGCCCCTCCCGCCGCCGCGCGCCCACGACCAGCAGGTCGGCCCGGTGCGAGGCGTCCAGGAGGACCCGGCGGGCGTACCCCTCGACGGTGCGCCGGTACACCCGGAGGTCGTCGGGGACGTCCCTCAGCGCCGTCTCGAGTTCCTCGGCCGCGCGCTCCTCGTGAAGGCGGGCGGGCTCACCGGTCACCAGGGGATGGTCGATGCTCTCGCGCGCGGGGCACCGCCAGGCACGTACGGCCTCCAGGGCCACCCCGCGCCGCCGGGCCTCCGCGACGGCGAACCGTACGGCCGCCGGGTCCTTGACGTCCTCGCCCACTCCCACGACGACACGGCCGTGCACCGGCGGCGTCGCCTGGTGGTCGTGGCTGCCGCGCAGCACGATCACCGGGCAGTCGGCGTGGGCGGCGACGGCCAGGCTGACCGAACCGAGCAGCATCTCGGCGACACCGCTGCGGCCGCGGGTGCCGACGACCAGCGCGGCGGCGTGGCGGCCCTCACGCACCAGGGCGTACTCCGGTTCCTCGGGCACCACCTCGACGGTCACCCGCAGGCCGGGGTGCCTGGCGAGGGCGCGCCGGGCCCCGGCGTCGGCGATGTCACGCGGTGACGGCGGCCCGGCGGGACGCTCGACGTCGCGGGCGAGCGCGGAGCCCTCGTACCGGTCCCAGAGGTGGGCGTACACCACCCGCAGCGGCACTCCGCGCAGCACCGCCTCGTCGGCCGCCCAGTCGGCGGCCCGCAGGCTCGGCTCGGAGCCGTCCACCCCCACGACCAGGTACTCGCCGTCTCCTCGTCCGACCTCTGCGTTCATGATCTTCAGTCCTTCGTCGGTGTTCTCAGCCGTGGGCGACCACGGCGACGGGGGCGGTGGCGTGGTGCAGCACCGCGTGGGTCACGGGTCCGGTGTGGACGCCGAGGGGGCCGCGGCGGATCCGGCGGGCGCCTCGCGCGGGATCCGCTCGCTCCAGTGCCCGCGGGTCTCCCCGCCCGGGAGCGGCGCCCGCGCCATGGGCTCCGGGACGGGCTCCCGGACGTGCACCAGCAGCAGCCGCGACCCGCGCAGCCCGGCCTCGCGGGCCGCCCACTCGGCGGCGGCACGGCTCTCGGGTGAGCCGTCGAAGCCGACCGTGACGGTGCGGGACATGACATCCTCCTCCAGAGCCGGGTCCCTTCCGCTCCCAGGATGGCCTCGCGGGACCTCCCGGTGCAGAGACCGCAGGTCCCCGGCCGTGGGCCGAAGGGCCCTGCCGTCCGGCCGGGGGCGGTCGCCGCCTGACCTGCCCCGGACTCCCGCGTGAGGCACGATGTTCATGGCGGGTGTACGACGTGCCGGACTCGTTCCGGTCGCGCACGGCGGGACGGGCCGCCACGCCCCTCGACGACCGAGGAGGGCTCATGTCCAGGAAGCAGACCTGCCGGGGGCGTCCGGACGTCCGGGCCGCCGCGCCGGGGGTGCTCTGTGCCGCGACCGCGCTGTACCTCCTCCGGGTCCGGCCGCGGCTGCTGACCTGGGGGGCGACCGGGGAGGAGACCGGCCGCTCCTACCCCGGCGACGAACTCGTCCCTGAGGCCGACGGTTCGTCGGTCATGGCGACGACGCTCCCCGCACCCCCCGAGGAGGTCTGGCCGTGGCTGGTGCAGATGGGGTACGACCGCGCCGGCTGGTACAGCTGGGACCGCCTGGACCGGTACGGGCGACCGAGCGCGGACCGCATCGTCCCGGAGTGGCAGACCCTGACGGTGGGACAGCGGCTCCCGGCGACCCGGGACGGCCGGTCCTGGTTCACGGTGGCGCGCCTGGAGCCGAACCGGACCCTGGTGCTGAGCTCGGACGTGGACCTCGCCGCGGGCCGCTCCTTCGTCCGGGGCCGGGACCCCGTTCCCCGGGTACGCATGGCGGGGGTCTGGGGCTTCCACCTGCGGCCGGCTCCGCACGGCGGGACGCGTCTGGTGGTCCGTACCCGCGGCCGGGGGCGGCCCCGCCCGCTGACCCGGCCCGTCGACGTGCTGCTGGGAGAACCGGCTCACGCGATCATGCAGATCCGCCAGTTCCACAACCTGCGCCGCCGTGTCGGCACCGGGGCGCTCCAGGAACCGGCGGACGCCGGTTCCTGACCCGCGGACGACGCCCGGCCGGCACGCAGGAGACGAGGAGGTCCGCAGTGTCAGAGAGCCCGCACATCGTGAGCGACGTGATGACCCAGACGGTCGTGGCGATCGGGCGCGACGCGCCCTTCAAGGAGATCGTCAGGACCATGGCGCAGTGGCAGGTCAGTGCCATGCCGGTGCTCGAGGGCGAGGGACGCGTCGTCGGCGTCGTCTCCGAGGCCGACCTGCTCGCCAAGGAGGAGTTCCGCGACAGCGACCCGTCCCTGCTCGAGGGGCAACGGCGCCTGTCCGACATCGCGAAGGCCGGGGCCGTGACGGCCGGGGACCTCATGACCGCGCCCGCCCTGACGATCCGCGCCGACGCCCCCCTGGCCCAGGCCGCGAGGATCATGGCCGTCCGGCACGTCAAACGACTGCCGGTGGTCGACGACCTGGGCATGCTCCAGGGGATCGTCAGCCGGGCGGACCTGCTGAAGGTCTTCCTGCGGCCGGACGAGGACATCGAGGAGGAGGTGCGCCGCACGGTGGTGTCGCTCCTCTTCCCGGCGCTCACCCACGCCGTCCACGTGCAGGTGCACGAGGGCGTCGTCACCCTCCGCGGGAACATCCACGACACCTCGCTCATCTCGGTCGCCGTCCGGCTCGTCCGCGCGGTGGAGGGCGTCGTGGACGTCGAGCCCCTTCTCACCGGCGAGTCCGCCCGCCCGGGCACGCCCGAACACCCGCGCACGTGACCTTCGCTCCCGCAAGGTCGATACTTCCGGCAGGAGGACTTCTGCCGACCCGCCCGCCGAGCCCAGGAGGTACCCATGAAGATGCTGATCAACGTCCCGGAGACCGTGGTGGCGGACGCGTTGCGCGGAATGGCGGCGGCGCACCCCGAGCTGGCGGTGGACGTGGAGAACCGGGTGATCGTCCGCAAGGACGCCCCGGTGGCGGGAAAGGTGGGTCTGGTGTCCGGCGGAGGTTCCGGACACGAGCCGCTGCACGGCGGGTTCGTGGGGCCGGGGATGCTGTCGGCGGCCTGTCCCGGCGAGGTGTTCACCTCCCCCGTGCCCGACCAGATGGTGCGGGCCGCGGCGGCCGTGGACAGCGGCGCCGGGGTGCTGTTCATCGTGAAGAACTACACCGGTGACGTGCTCAACTTCGACATGGCCGCCGAGCTGGCCGAGGACGAGGGCATTCAGGTCGCGAAGGTGCTGGTCAACGACGACGTGGCGGTGACCGACAGCCTGTACACGGCCGGGCGCCGGGGCACGGGCGCGACGCTGTTCGTGGAGAAGATCGCGGGCGCGGCGGCCGAGGCGGGCCAGCCGCTGGAACGGGTCGAGGCGATCGCCCGGCAGGTCAACGAGAACGCACGCACCTTCGGTGTGGCGCTGAGCGCCTGCACCACTCCCTCCAAGGGCACCCCCACCTTCGACCTCCCCGGGGGCGAGCTGGAGTTGGGCATCGGCATCCACGGTGAGCCGGGCCGGGAGCGGCGGCCGATGATGACGTCCGGCGAGATCGCCGATGCCGCCGTCGACGCGATCCTTGACGACCTCACCCCGCGCAACCCCGTCCTGGTCCTGGTCAACGGTATGGGCGCCACCCCGCTGCTCGAGTTGTACGGCTTCAACGCCGAGGTGCAGCGGGTGCTCGGCGAGCGCGGCGTCCCCGTGGCCCGCGTCCTCGTCGGCAACTACGTCACGTCCCTCGACATGGCGGGCGCCTCGGTCACCCTGTGCCAGGTCGACGAGGAGCTGCTGCGGCTGTGGGACGCACCGGTACGGACCCCGGGCCTGCGCTGGGGCATGTGAGGCACGTCGGCGCCACCGTCCGCAAGTACCTACCACGCAAGGAGTGTTCGTGCTCGACGCCGACTTCTTCCGCCGTTGGATGACGGCCACCGCCGCGTCCGTGGAACGCGAGGCGGAGCGGCTCACCGCCCTCGACTCACCGATCGGGGACGCCGATCACGGCACCAATCTGCAGCGCGGGTTCCGGGCGGTGAGGGCCGCGCTGGAGAAGGAGCCGCCGGCCACTCCCGGGGCCGTGCTGACCCAGGCCGGGCGCCTGCTCATCTCCACGGTCGGCGGTGCGTCCGGTCCGCTGTACGGGACGCTGCTGCGCCGCACGGGAAAGGCGCTCGGCGACGCGGCCGAGGTGGACGAACGGCAGCTGGCCGAGGCGCTGCGCGCCGGGGTGGACGCGGTGATGCAGCTCGGCGGTGCCGCGCCGGGCGACAAGACGATGATCGACGCGCTGGTGCCGGCGGTGGACGCGCTCGGCGACTCCTTCACCGCGGGCCGCGACGCCGCCGAGGAAGGCGCCGTGGCGACGACGCCGTTGCTGGCCCGCAAGGGCAGGGCCAGCTATCTGGGCGAGCGGAGCATCGGGCACCAGGATCCCGGGGCCACGTCGTCGGCGCTGCTGATCGCCGCGCTCGTCGCTGCCTCGGCGGACACGGAGGCCGGCGGTGAGTGACGAGAAGCTGGTGGGAATCGTCCTCGTGTCGCACAGCGCGGCGGTGGCGACGTCGGTGGCGGAGCTGGCGAAGGGCCTGGCGGGTGCCGGCAGCGCGGTTCCGGTGGCTCCCGCGGGCGGCGCGGAGAGCGGCGGCTTCGGGACGAGCGCCGCGTTGATCTCCGAGGCGGCCGCGTCCGTCGACCGCGGGGCCGGGGTCGCCGTACTGGCCGATCTGGGCAGCGCGGTCCTCACCGTGAAGGCGTTGCTCGCCGAGGGGGACGAGCTCCCCGGGCACACCCGGCTGGTGGACGCGCCGTTCGTCGAGGGCGCGGTGGCCGCGGTGGTCACGGCGTCCACGGGGGCGGACCTGGACACGGTGGAGGCGGCGGCCGTGGAGGCGTACTCCTACCGGAAGGTGTGAGGGGCGCGGTGGGGCCGGGCGGCCCGTTCAGTCGCCGCCGTCCACGAACTCGCGGGCCAGCCGCCTGCCCTCCGTGACCGCGGCCTCGTGGTCCTCGACGGGGGTCACCTCGCTGTTCCTGAACACGATGTAGGTGACCCCGGACGCGGTTCCGCCACCGCGCGGGTCCGGGTCGATGCCGAGCGACTCGGCCGCGGCGTAGGACGCCTCGCCGATGATGTCCGCGGGGCCGGTGTCGCCCACGACCGCGTACCGGACGCGGTCGCGGTACACCACCGCCGCGACCGATCCGCCGCGCACGCCGTCCGCCCGGGGGTTCCAGACGGAGCTGGGCGCGGGCACCACCACGTAGGGCAGCTCCTCGGAGCTCAGCGGACGGCCGTCGGACTGGGCGACGGCCGTGGAGGCGGAGAAGTAGGGATCGGTGGCGGCGTTGCAGCGGGGGCCGGGGCGGCCGTCGCAGTCGATGTCCATGTCCGCCTTCCAGTACACGGCGTCGCGGGTTCCGCACACCGGGACGGTGGCCGCAGAGCCCTGGTCCTCGCGGTAGTGGCCGTGGGAGACGGGCGTGCAGGTGCGCACCCTGGCCAGCAGGTCGGCGGCGGTGACGGGGTCCGTGCGCCGCGGGGGGCCGGAAGCGGCGCTGCGGGACAAGGCGACGTCACCGCGCCGTGACGGCACGGGGTCCGCGCGCCGTGACAGCACGGGGTTCGCGCGCCGCACCGGGGCGGGGCCGGTGTGTCGTGACGGCACGGGGACCTCGCCCCGTACCGGGACAGGGCCGGCGCGCCGTGCGACCGGTTCGGTGCGGAGCTGGGACGCCGCGGGGGGTGCCGAGGGGGCCAGCAGGGCGACACCGGCCATGGCCAGGCTGATCGACCGGACACAGGACACGATCCAGGGGGCCTCTCGTCGGGGACACGGACGCACACTCACCGGCACTTTGCCCCATTTCGCCCCGTCATGACGACGTGGTGGTCCCGACAGGACCGGACAGCACGCGATCGCATCAGCGGGGGCGCCGGGGGCCGGGGCCCGAGTCCGCCATCGGCTCGGGCCGCCCGGCCCCCCGCACCGGCGCGGGGCATGCGACGACAGCGGCCCGCGCCGCGGACCCGAACTCCCCTGCTGCACAGGGAGGTTCGACCCGTTCGCACCTTCAGCATACGTAACGGGCCACACCTCCCCCTCCCTCGCCCTCTTGATGTGGCCGCGTCAGTACCGCATATTGGTACGGACCAATATGCGGGCCGGTGCCGTGACCAACTCCGGGAGGCGAAGTCGTGCGTGGCGTTCCCCCAGCCGGGTCCCTCCGTCGCCTCCTCGTGCTCTGCGGGGCCCTCCTGCTGGCCGCCTCCTGCCGCTGGGGCGGGCCGCAGGAGTCCGGCGAACGGCCGCCCGGGGCGCCCACCGGCGTCACGGCGGAGGCTGGCACCGCCACCGGCGTGCACGTCATGTGGAACGCGGTCGCCGCGGCCGACGCAAAGGTGAGCCGGTACGAGGTGTACCGGGGCACCACGAAGGTCAAGGAGGTACCCGGTTCCGAGCACATGGTGGACGTCACCGGGCTCAGGCCCGCCACCACTCACGTCTTCACGGTGCGGGCCCGGGACGCCGACGGGCGGCTCGGTCCGCCCAGCCGGGAGGTCCGCGCGAGAACACCCGCGGCTGCCGCGGCCGACGACTCCCCGCCCACGCGTCCGGCGGAGCTGCGTGGCCGGGCGGCGGGCGGCCGCGCGGCCCAGCTGTCGTGGTCCGCCGCGAGGGACGACCGGGACGTGGTGTCGTACGACGTCCAGCAGGGCGGCACGAAGATCCACAGCGTGGGCGGGAACCAGACGTCCACCGTGGTCACCGGACTGCGCCCGGGCACCCGTTACGCCTTCACCGTCCGGGCCCGCGACGCGGCCGGCAACCTCTCCCCGCCCGGGCCCGCCGTCCGTCTCACCACCGCGGGCGGCGCCGGCGGCGGCACCGCCACCGCACCCACCGGCTTCCGGGCCCGGAGCCAGTGGTCCGAC
The DNA here is from genome assembly GCF_000725125.1 of Streptomyces toyocaensis. GTDB lineage: Bacteria > Actinomycetota > Actinomycetes > Streptomycetales > Streptomycetaceae > Streptomyces > Streptomyces toyocaensis. The sequence continues at coordinate 86,421 of NZ_JFCB01000028.1, read as the reverse complement.
GGCGCCCACCACTTGGTACTCACCTGGGTGCCTCCGCGTGTGGACGGGGTGATCACCGAGTACGAGGTGCGCCTGGACGGCCGTACCGCCACCTCGCTCGTCTACGGCGGTGAGGCGCCCCGCGACCGGGCGACGTACCGCTTCTACCTGGGCCGGGAGGCAGGAGTCAGGCACCGGGTGCGCATCCGGGCCATGCTTCCGGACGGGACCTGGGGCGGCTTCTCGGCGGAGCGCACGGTGACGACGGGCGCCGGGGACTGACCGGGTCGGCCACCGGGAGGACGGTGTCACCTGCCCGGATGCGGCCGGAGTGCGCGGCGGGCCGCCCGGCCTTTGGCTGGCCTCGTGGCAGCACGGGCGCTCCCCGACCTCGGCGGCGCAAGGGATGTACCGCCGGCCGTGCCGCCGGAAGGCAGTCCACATGCGCACCTCCACGCCCCTGCTCCGTTCCGGACCGACCGTGGCAGCCGCCGCCGCGCTCGCCCTCACCCTGGCCGGGCCGGCCGCGGCGGCCGGGATCTCCGTCAGCACCAGCGGCTCGACGGTCTCGGTCACCACCAGTGCGTGCACCCAGGTCAACGGCCACTGGGGCACCGCTTCCCTGCTCGGCAGCGGCCAGACGGACGTCTCACAGGGCCGCCAGGCGGCGCTGTCGGGAACCGCTGCGGGACAGTCCGCCGCCTGGTCGAACGTCGGCGCGGGCACCTACACGGTGGTCGTCGTGTGCTCGAACGGGAACACCGCGGGCACCCAGGCCGTCGTCGTCAGCCCCGCGCCCAGCCCGTCGGTCACCCCCACGGCGTCGCCCAGCCGTGGGGTGATGGGGGGCCTCGGCGGCGGCTCCACGGACTACGGCACGCTCACGCTGGTGGCGGGCGGCTCGCTGGTGGGCACCGGCCTCCTCGCCACGGCCTGGTACCTGCGCCGGCGCACCAAGCCGGGCCGTCTCTAGACCCGGCGCCGGCCGCCATCACGTCCGACGCGCTCCGGTCGGGCGGCCGGCGTCGACCCCCCTCCCGCGGACGGCGGTCAGCCCTTCCGCGCGTCCGGCCGCTCCCCCGCGTCCGGCAGACCGGCGAACTCCGCCAGCGCGTGGTCGAGCCACTGGGTCCAGAAGGTCTCCAGGTCGATGCCGGCCCGCAGCACCAGGTGCCGAAGCCGGTCCTCGGGTCCGTCCTTCCCAGGCGGGAAGTCGCGCCGCTCGATCTCCCGGTACTTCTCCAACTGCCGCTCGTGCAGCTCCCGGTGGCGCCGCAGATCGGCCTCCAGGCCCTCGGTGCCCACCACGGCCGCCGCCCTCAGCCGCAGCAGCATCACGTCGCGGTGCGGCTTGGGGTCCTGCGACGCGGCGGTCCAGCGGGCCAGTTCGTCCCGCCCCGCGGGCAGCACCTCGTACGCCTTCTTCTGCCCCCGGGCCGGCTGCTCGGAGGGGAGCGCCCGGATCAGGCCCTCGGCCTCCAGCTTCCCCAGCTCGCGGTAGATCTGCTGATGCGTCGCGGACCAGAAGTAGCCGATCGACTTGTCGAACCGGCGGGTCAGCTCCAGCCCCGACGACGGCTTCTCGAGCAGGGCGGTGAGGATCGCGTGCGGGAGTGACATGGGCTCATCCTAGGGACGGGCCGCGCGTCCCCTACAGTGCCGCCGCCAGCTCCGTGCCCTGCTTGATGGCGCGCTTGGCGTCCAGCTCGGCGGCCACGTCGGCGCCGCCGATCAGGTGGACGGGCCGTCCGGCGGCGACGAGGCTCTCGTACAGGTCGCGGCGCGGCTCCTGACCGGTGCACAGGACGATCGTGTCGACCTCCAGGACCGTGCTCTCGCCGTCGACGGTGACGTGCAGCCCGGCGTCGTCGATCCGGTCGTAGCGCACGCCCGGGACCATGGTGACGCCGCGGTGCTTGAGTTCGGTGCGGTGGATCCATCCGGTGGTCTTGCCGAGGCCCGCGCCGACCTTGGACGTCTTGCGCTGGAGCAGGTGGACGGTGCGCGGCGGGGCGGGCCGCTCGGGCGCCGTGAGGCCGCCGGGGCCGCGGTAGTCGAGGTCGACGCCCCACTGGCGGAAGTACGTCTCGGGGTTCTCGTACGCCTTGTCGCCGCCGTCGGTGAGGAACTCGGCGACGTCGAAGCCGATGCCGCCCGCTCCGAGGATGGCGACCCGGTCACCGACGGGAGCGCCGTCGCGGAGCACGTCGAGGTAGCCGAGCACGCTCGGGTGGTCGACGCCGGGGATGTCGGGGGTGCGCGGGGTGACGCCGGTGGCGACGACGATCTCGTCGTGCCCGGCCACGTCGTCGGCGGTGACGCGGGTGTCCAGCCGTACGTCGACGGCCAGTTCGTCCAGCCGGGTGCGGAAGTAGCGCAGCGTCTCGTCGAACTCCTGCTTGCCGGGGACCCTGCGGGCCACGTTGAGCTGGCCGCCGATCGCGCTCGCTGCGTCGTACAGGGTGACGTCGTGGCCGCGTTCGGCGGCGCTGACGGCGCAGGCGAGGCCGGCCGGACCGGCGCCGACGACGGCGACGCGCTTGCGGCGGCGGGTCGGGGAGAGCACCAGTTCGGTCTCGTGGCAGGCGCGCGGGTTGACCAGGCAGGAGGTGATCTGCCCGCTGAAGGTGTGGTCGAGGCAGGCCTGGTTGCAGCCGATGCAGGTGTTGATTGCCTCGGGGCGGCCGTCGGCAGCCTTGGCGACGAAGTCCGGGTCGGCGAGCATCGGCCGGGCCACGGACACCATGTCCGCCGTGCCCTCGGCGAGCAACCGCTCGGCGAGTTCGGGGGTGTTGATGCGGTTGGTGGTGACGAGCGGGATCGACACCTCGCCCATGAGCCGCTTGGTGACCCAGGTGTAGGCGCCACGCGGCACGGAGGTGGCGATGGTGGGGATGCGGGCCTCGTGCCAGCCGATGCCGGTGTTGATGATGGTCGCCCCGGCGGCCTCGACGGCCCGGGCGAGGGTGATCACCTCGTCGAGCGTCGAACCGCCGGGCACGAGGTCGAGCATGGAGAGCCGGTAGATGACGATGAAGTCCTCGCCGACCGCCTCGCGTACCCGGCGCACGATCTCCAGCGGGAAGCGTATGCGGTTCTCGTACGAGCCGCCCCAGCGGTCGGTGCGCCGGTTGGTCTGCAGGGCGATGAACTCGTTGATGAGGTAACCCTCGGAGCCCATGATCTCCACGCCGTCGTAACCGGCCCGGCGGGCCAGGCGGGCGGCACGGGCGTAGTCCTCGATGGTCCGCTCGACGTCGGCGTCGGTCAGCTCGCGGGGCGGGAAGGGGCTGATCGGGGCCTGGATCGGGCTGGGCGCGACCAGGTCCCGGTGGTAGGCGTAGCGGCCGAAGTGCAGGATCTGCATCGCGATCCGCCCGCCCTCGCGGTGCACGGCGTCGGTGACCACCCGGTGCCGCTCGGCCTCCGCCTCGGTGGTGAGCCTGGCGCCGCCCTCGTAGGGGCGCCCCTCGTCGTTGGGCGCTATGCCGCCGGTGACGATCAGGCCCACTCCCCCGCGGGCCCGGGCGGCGTAGAAGGCGGCCATGCGCGCGAACCCGCCCTCCGCCTCTTCCAGGCCGACGTGCATCGAGCCCATGAGGACCCGGTTGGGCAGGGTCGTGAAGCCCAGGTCGAGGGGGCTCAGCAGGTGGGGGTAACGGCTCATCGGGCCCTCCGTGCGCGGTGTCGTGCCTGTAGTTGTAAGGCACGCACCCGGCTTTATGCAACTAGTTGCATAAGCGTGACGGAGGGCACAGCGGCCGGTGGGGCGTCACCCGCTTTCGAGCCGGACGTGCAGTTCCTCCTCCTGGTCGCCCGGGACCGTGCTCAGCTCGTGCACGGTGAACAGGGAGTCCAGGGTGGCGCGGAACCGGCCGACGGCCCAGTAGCCGCCCTGCACGTCGGCGTCGACCGACGACGACAGCCGGACCGGGCGGACACCGCCCTCGTGCGCGTCGGCGACGTCGAACGTGCCGAGCCACACCGTGGGCCGGGTCTCGTGGAACTTCTCGGGTACGTCGTCGGCGCACCGGTCGGACGCGAAGCACGCGCACAGCGTGTCGAACACGACGCGCGCGTCCTCCTTGCTGCATCCGCTGATCTCGACCGAGACGGATTCCGGGTGCGGTTGCCGGCTGCCCATCGTGACGCTCCTCTCGTGGCCACTGCCGTCCCACCCCCGTCTCAGCAAAGCACCACACGCCGGGGAGCACTACCCGCGCGCCCCGCGGCGGTGGCTGCCACGCGGGGCACTCGCCGCGAGGGTGCGAGAAGCTGGAACCGGAGGGCACGAGCGGCGGAAAATCGTCTTCGGGCGCGGTAGAACAAGGGGTGACGGCACCGTGAAGGGGTGTCGTGGAATCGGCGAAGGCGGGGCGTGGGATGAGTGCAGCGGGGTCACCTCCGGCCGGCGGTGACGGACCGGTGCGCGGGCCGGTGCGTCCCAGCGGGCTGCTCGACGTGCTGCGCGTGGCCTCGGTGGTCCTCGACATCGAGGGCCGGATCGTACTGTGGAGCCCGCAGGCCGAGGAACTGTTCGGGTACGGCGCGCAGGAGGCGCTGGGCCAGTACGCCGCCCGGATCATGGTGCACGAGGAGCACATGGACCTCGTGGTGAAGCTGTTCGCCGACGTCATGCGCACCGGCCGGAGCTGGGCCGGTGCCTTCCCGATCCGGCGCAAGGACGGCGGGACCCGGCTGGTGGAGTTCCGCAACATGCGGCTGCTGGACGACCGGGGCGACGTCTACGCCCTCGGCCTCGCGGTGGACCAGTCGACCGTGCGCCGGCTTGAGCAGGACGTGGCACTGTCCACCCGGATCGTCGCCCAGTCCCCCATCGGACTGGCCGTGCTGGACTCCGGCCTGCGGTACGTCTCGGTGAATCCGGCGCTGGAGCAGATCAACGGCATCCCGGCCGAGGAGCACCTGGGCCGCACCGTCCGGGAGGTGCTGCCGCTGGTGAACGCCGACGCGCTCGAGGACGCCGCCCGGCAGGTCCTGGACACCGGCCGGCCCGTCGTCGACCGGTCCACGACCGGCCGCACCCCGGCCGCACCGGACGAGGACCGCGCCTGGTCGGTCTCGCTGTACCGGCTGGAGAACGCGCTCGGCACGGTGCTGGGCGTGGCCGTGTCGGTGGTGGACATCACCGAGCAGCACCGGGCGAACGCCGAGGCCGAGACCGCGCGGCGGCGGCTCGCCGTGATCGCCGACGCCTCCGCCCGGATCGGCACCACGCTGGATCTGGACCGGACGGCCGGCGAGCTCGCCGACGTGGCCGTGCCGGAGCTGGCCGACGCGGCGGCGGTGGACCTGCTGGACGCGGTGGTGCGGGGCCGTCGCAGCACCCTCGGACCCGCCGAGCCGGCGCTGATCCGGGCGCTGGCGGTGCGCTCGGTGGACCCGGACGGCACAGCGGCGGCGGCCGACCCCACGGGCAGGGTGACCCGGTACGCACCGGACCGGCTGATCACCGAGTGCGTACGCACCGGGCTGCCCGTGGTGGTGCCGCAGGTGAAGGACGAGGACCTGGCACGGATCGCCCGCTCGCCGGAGGCGGCGGACGTGCTGGCCCGGGCGGGCGTCCACTCGTATCTCGCGGTGCCGCTGATCGCGCGCGGGGAGGTGCTCGGTGCGCTCGACCTCATCCGCACGCGCACGCCCCGGCCCTTCGACGAGGACGATCTGCTGCTCGCGCGGGAGCTCGCCTCCCGCGCGGCCGTGCAGATCGACAACGCCCGCTGGTACCAGAACGCCCGCGACACCGCCCTCACCCTCCAGCGGAGTCTGCTGCCGAGTCATCCGCCCGTGACGGGCGGTCTCGAGGTCGCCTCCCGCTACCAGCCGGCGGGCGCCACCAGCGAGGTGGGCGGCGACTGGTTCGACGTGATCCCCCTGGGGGACGACAGGACGGCCCTCGTCGTGGGGGACGTGATGGGCAGCGGCATCCCCGCCGCGGCCACCATGGGGCGGCTGCGCACGGCGACCCACACCCTCGCCTCCCTGGGCCTGGACCCGGCCGTCCTCCTGGAGCACCTGGACCGCATCACCGGCGGTCTCGACCAGGCGATCGCGACCTGCGTCTACGCCGTCCACGACCCCCGCGAGCGACTGTGCTCCATCGCCAACGCCGGGCACCTGCCGCCGGTCCGGGTCAGGGCCGGACACGCACCCGAACTGCTCGAGCTGCCCACGGGGGTGCCGCTGGGCGTGGGCGGGGTCGCCTTCTCGACCACCACGGTCGAACTGGAGCCCGGCGACCGGCTGGTCTTCTACACCGACGGTCTCGTGGAGACGCGCCGGCACACGCTGGACGAGCGCCTGGACCGGCTGCTCGCCCTGCTGAACCGCCCCGGGCACTCCCTTGAGGAGGTCTGCGACCTGCTGCTGCGCACGCTCCACGAACCCGACAACTTCGACGACGTGGCCCTGCTGATCGCCCACGCGACGACGCCGGACGCCTGAGCGCCTCCGCGCTCCTGGGAGAGGGCCGAAGATCTTGGCCGGATCAGCGGGAGTCCGGCCAGGATCCTCAGTGCCCTCCTAGGCCCTGACACCGACCACGACATGGGCGTACCGCTCCTCGCAGACGGCCAGACGGGGCCGCAGCCCCGCGCCGGTGAACGCGTCGACGGCGGCGGGGGCCTGCCGACTGCTCGTCTCCACCAGGAGGCGGCCACCGGGGGCGAGCCATCCGGGCGCCCCGGCGGCGACCCGGCGCAGCACGTCGAGGCCGTCCGCGCCGCCGTCGAGCGCGACGCGCGGCTCGTGGTCACGGGCCTCCGGGGGCAGCAGGCCGATCTCGTCGCTCGGTACGTACGGCACGTTCGCCGCGAGGATGTCGACGCGGCCCCGCAGTCCGCCGGGGAGCGCGTCGAACAGGTCGCCCGTGTGAACCCGCCCGCCGAAGCCCGCCACGTTGCGGCGGGCGCAGCGCACGGCGGCCGGATCGATGTCGGCGGCGTGCAGTTCCGCCCCGCGGAGCCCGGCCGCCAGGGCCGCGCCGACGGCCCCCGAACCGCAGCACAGGTCCACGACGACGGCAGCGTCCGGCACCTGCGCCAGAGCCTGTTCGACGAGGAACTCGGTGCGCCTGCGGGGCACGAAGACACCGGGTTCCACGGCGATGCGCCGGCCGCGGAACCCGGCCCAGCCGACGACGAGTTCGAGGGGCAGGCCGGCTGCCCGGCGCTCGACCATCGAGGCGATGTCCCCTGGGGTCGGCGCGGCGTCGAGGATCAACTCGGCCTCGTCCTCGGCGAAGACGCACCCGGCGGCGCGGAGGTCCGCCACGACGGCGTCGCGGGAGGGCGGCGGGGAGGGGCGGCCGGCCGAGGGCGCGGAGCCTGGTACGGAGTGGTGAGAGGTGTGGGAGGGCCTGTGCGGCAAGAGCCTGAGCCTTTCGGGAGCCGAAGGGCGCTCTTCTGGGTCACCTGCCGGCGGCGGACCGTACGGCTTCGAGGGGAGAGCACCCGACCTGACGAGCGGTAATGGGTCTCACCTCCTCGGCTTCCATGGCTGGGCGGATCCGCAGCCGGACGGCCACAGTACCCGACGATCTCCGCGGTCGTACCGCGTTCAGGACATGAGCGGCGCGCGGGGCCGGGGTGGTGTCGCGTACGGTTGAACTCGGAAACACTTGAGCACCAGTCGCAACGGAATCGCCGATCACGTGAACATCACCCGAGGCTTCACCGGCCGCCCCCGTGTGGACGATCCCGGGCTGCCGCCCGGCCAGTACGACGCGGGCGACGAATGGCCCGTCCTCTCCGCCGAGGTCACCCCCGACCTCGCACCCGAGGACTGGACGTTCCGGATCGACGGGCTCGTGGCCGAGCCCCGGACCTGGGACTGGGAGCAGGCGCACGCCCTGCCGGCCTCGGCGTACGAAGGTGCCATCCACTGCGTCACGAGCTGGTCGAAGTTCGGGGTGCGGTTCGGTGGTGTCTCGCTGGACGCGTTCCTGGACGTGGTCCGGCCCCGGGCGACAGCCACCCATGTGGTCGCGTACGCACACACCGGCTACACCGCCGGCCTGCCGCTCGCCGATGTGACCGGCGGCCGGGCCTGGATCGCCTGGGAGTACGACGGCCGGCCGCTGCCCGCCGAGCACGGCGGTCCGGCGCGGCTGCTGGTGCCGCACCTGTACTTCTGGAAGAGCGCCAAGTGGATCGCGGGACTGCGGCTCCTGGACCACGACGAGCCGGGCTTCTGGGAGGACAACGGCTACCATCCGCGCGGCAACCCCTGGGAGGAGCAGCGGTACTCCGGTGACTGAGGCCAAGGGGAGAACGGCTCGCGTGAGCGAGGGGAGGACGCGCGTGACGCGGACGCAGGTGACCGCACCGGAGCGGTTCGCTCCGCCGACGCGGTTCGCCGTGCCCGGACGCATCGGGGTCAGCGAGCGGACCACGTCCGTGTGGCGGACGGCCACACTCACGGAGGTCCGCCGCGAGACCCCCCGCGCGTCGACCTTCCGGTTCGCGGTGCCCGGCTGGCCGGGGCATGTTCCCGGCCAGCATCTGATGCTGCGGCTGACCGCCGCGGACGGTTATGTGGCCCAGCGCCACTACTCGATCGCGTCGGCGCCGGACGACTCCGGGCACGTCGAGCTGACACTGGACCACGTGGAGGGCGGCGAGGTATCGGGCTGGTTCCACACGGTGGCCCGCCCCGGTGACCGGATCGAGGTGCGCGGCCCGCTCAGCGGCTTCTTCGCCTGGCCGGGCGACCGGCCCGCGCTGCTGGTGGGCGCAGGCTCCGGGGTGGTCCCGCTGATGTCGATGGTGCGGCACCACCGGGCGCGGGACATGCGGCTCCCGCTGCGCCTGCTGGTGTCGGCCCGCCGGCCCGAGGAACTGATCTACGCACGCGAGTTCGGGGCGGAGACCACCCCGGTGTTCACGCGGAGCGCCCCGGAGGGTGTGCCCGTGGGACGTATGACGGACGCACATGTAGCGCCGCTCCTCGCCAAGCAGCCTCCCGGTGGGTGGGAAGCCTATGTGTGCGGCTCCAACTCCTTCGCCGAGCACGCCTCCCGGCTGCTGGTGGCGGCCGGCCAGCCCGTGGAGCGGATACGGATCGAGCGCTTCGGCTGACGGGCGCGGTCCCGTTTCCGGTGGGGCCCGTGCGGTGCGTCGCTGCGGGAGTGGCCGGGCACCCGGCCGCGGGCGCCGGGCGCCGGTGAGGGGGAAGTCGCCCGTGCCGTGGTCCGGTACGGCTGCCGGCGCCCTCGGCGGTGAGGGCAGGGAGGTCGAGATGCGCGCGCGAGTGCTGTGCCGGCGGTCGGACGTCGCCGAGGAGTGGACGGCGCCGGCCGTCGTCGTAGTGCTGTGTCCGGCGGCCCCGCCGGCGGGGGTGCTCGCCGCCCGGTGGGCGTACGGCGAGAGCGCGGGCGACCGCGCTGGAGCAGCGTGCCCAGCGCCACCGTGTGCGGGCCGAGGTCCCGGGGCGTGGGCCCGTACGGAACCGGAGTGGACGCGCCGCGACGCCTGAGGGGGCAATCGCTTTCTACGTGCTTCACCTGGAGCTTCTCCCGCGGGCTCTGGCGATGCCGCCGATCGTCCACGTACCGTGTCATCGCTTCGCACTATCGCTTCACGAAGGCGGTTCCTGATGGCCCTGTTCGACCTTCCGCTCGACGAACTGCGCGAGTACCGCAGCGCCTCCACGGCGCCCGACGACTTCGACGCGTTCTGGTCCCGGACGCTCGGGGAGGCGCGCGCGCACGACCTCGACGCCCGTTTCGAGCCGGTCGACACGGGCCTGTCCACGGTGCGGGTCTTCGACGTGACGTTCGCCGGTTTCGGCGGCCACCCCGTGAAGGGCTGGCTCACCCTGCCGGCCGACGCAGACGCGCCGCTGCCACTGGTGGTGGAGTTCATCGGGTACGGCGGGGGGCGTGGACTGCCCCATGAGCATCTGCTGTGGGCGTCGACGGGACGGGCCCACTTCGTGATGGACACACGCGGACAGGGCAGCGCCTGGGGCGCCGGGGGCGGCACCCCGGATCCGGTGGGCGGCGCCCCGGCGTACCCCGGGTTCATGACGCGGGGCATCGACGCGCCCGAGAACCACTACTACCGCCGCGTGTTCACGGACGCCGTCCGCGCGGTGGAGGCGGCGCGGTCGCACCCGCTGACCGACGCGAGCCGTACCGTGGCCGTCGGCGCCAGTCAGGGCGGGGGCATCTCCCTGGCGGTGGGTGGCCTCGTGCCGGACCTCGCGGGCGTCGCGCCGGACGTGCCGTTCCTGTGTGACTTCCCGCGTGCCACGACCCTCACCGACCGGCACCCCTACCGGGAGGTCGGCCTCTACCTGAAGACGCACCGCGGCCGCTCCGAGGACGTCCTGCGCACCCTGTCGTACTTCGACGGCGTGCACTTCGCCGCGCGCGGCCGGGCCCCGGCGCTCTTCTCGGCGGCACTGGAGGACCAGACGTGCCCGCCCTCGACGGTGTTCGGCGCCTTCAACGCCTGGGCGCACGAGGACAAGGCCATCGAGGTGTACGACTTCAACGACCACGAGGGCGGCGGTCCGTTCCAGGAGGCGGCCAAGCTGCGCTGGATGCGGTCGTACATCTGACGGATGGTCCGGTCGCGGCTGCGGCCGCTGTCGCGGTCCCGGTTACCGGTACACCGCATGCTTCCGGCCTAACTGCCGGACCTCTCTTCCCTGTTGGTGTAGACCAATGGTAGATGTGGTGGCCCAATGAGCCCGCACGGCTACGGAACGTCACCAACAGGAGGGCGCGGCATGGCCCGCACCACCCCGCACGACCACCCGCTCACCGAAGGGGAGCCCTTGTACCGGAAGATCGCGACGCAGTTGCTCGGCGAGCTGCACGACGGGACGATTCCGCCCGGCGAACGTCTCCCGGGAGAGCGGCAGTTGGCCGAGCACTTCGGGGTCAGCCGGGAGACCGTACGGCAGGCGCTGCAATTGCTGCGCCGTGACGGACTGGTCGCCACCGACCGGCGGGGCAGTCACGCCGCGCTGCCGGGCCTGCCGGTGGAGACGCCGGCCTCCTCCGGTTTCCCGCTCGGCGCCGGAGGTGCCGCCCATAACGCGGTGACCAGGACCACCGTCGCCTGGGAGGCTCCGCCGCCGGGACACGCCGAGGCGCTGGACGTGGCGCCCGGCCGGCCGACGCTGGTCCACCGCTACTGGTCGGCGTCGGCCGGCGGGCGCGAACTGCGGACCGCGGTGACATCGTTTTCCGCCGTGGCACTGGCGGAGGTCGAGGAGCTGTCCCGCTACCGGGACCGGGCCGACGGCACGTGTGCCGCGGAGCTGCGACGGGCCTACGACTGGATGCGCCGGGCGGGGCTGTCGCTGCACCACCGCGACACCATCACGCGGATCGCGGGGACGCCGTCGGTCCGGGTGACTCGGCGGGTGCACGACCAGTTCGGCCGTCCGCTGGAGGTCACGGAACTGGTGATGGACGCTCAGGAAGACGTGCTGGTCTACGAGTTCATGGTGCCCGCCGCGGTCTGACCCCGGCAGCGTGCCTGTGGCGCGGCGATCCGTGGGGTGGGGGCCCGGGTGGCGCCCGCGGTCGGTGCGTGGGTCCGGTCCGGTCCGGTTTGGGGGTGTCCGTCCTGGGACTGGCGCGACAGGGTCGCCCGGTGGAGGTGCGGGGCGTTTGTTCGCACCCGCCGCTGCGGGCGCACACCCCCGCCCCGCCCTCTTCCCGCCGTACGCGCCGGCCGGTCACTTCCCCGCCCCGCGCACCGACCGCTCTGCCGTCGCCCGCTTCCGCGGGCAGTCGTGCCGGTGGGGCGACGGGGGTCCGCCTGCTCGAGCGAAGCCGAGAGGGGGGCACAGCGGCACACCGCCGGCGCCGGGCGGCGCCGATGCCGGGCTACGCGTCCGAGCGTGACGCGACGACCAGGCGGGCCCTCGGGCTGCCGTCCCTGCGCCGGCCGAACTCCGGCAGTGCCCAGAACTCCACCCGGAAGCCCGCCCGGGCCAGCCCACGCCACACATCACCGAAGCGGACCGCGCGGTAGTACATCACGAACGGCGGACGCCAGACGGCGTTGCGCACCCGCATCGCCGCGTCGAACCCCAGCAGCACCGCGTGGGCCGGCGTGCCCGGCCGGGGCGGCGCGACCACGGGGAAGACGAAGCGCCCGCCGGGCCGCAACACCGAGTGCACCTGCGCGAACACCCCCGCCATCTCTCGCGGCAGGAAGTGCCCGAAGGCGCCGAAACTCACCACCAGGTCGAAGACCGGCCGGAACGGCAGGGCCCGCGCATCGGCCCGCACCCAGCCGACCGGCGGCCCCTGCGGCCTGATCCGTTCCCGTGCGACCTCCAGCATGCCCGTGCTGAAGTCCACGCCCGTGACGCTCTCCTCGCACACCTGCCTCAGGACGTCGACACCCGCGCCGGTGCCGCAGCAGAGGTCGAGCCCCGAGGCGTACGGACCCGTCGGCAACAGCGCCGAGACCGTGGCGTCGAGCACCGAATCCGGCGTGCGGAAGGGGGTGTGGTCGAACTTCGGGGCGAGGAGGTCGTACCCGCGTTCCACGGACGACAGCGCCTGGACGGCGAGTTCACGCAGGCTGGGGCCTTCGGGGCTGAACATCCGACCAGCCTAGGGGAGGGCATCGCTGACGGCCGTCCCCCACACGGTGGTACGGTGGCGGTAGCACTCGGTGTACGCCCCTGTTCGGGCGTCGGTGCTTGTTCTCTCCGGTTCGCCGCACTGTCCGTCGTTTCCGACGCAGCGGCTCTCCCGCAGCACCTCGTCGGCCGGGTTTCTCCCGCCGTGACCGCGGTGTTTCCTCCGCCCGGGCGTGTGTCCGCCCTTCAGTGCGGTCTCTTCCCCTTCCCTTGCACAGCCCCGTTCGTCGTCCGTGAAAGGACCGGCCCACATGACCACGACCATCGATCACCCTCCTGTTCGGCGACAGCCCCAGGTCGTCAGCGGTGTCCTCGACATCGACGAGGCCGGACAGGGGCGTCTGCGCGCCGGGGACTGCCTGGCCTCGCCCTCCGACGCGTCCGTCTCCCCCGCGCTGCTGCGCCGCCACGGCCTGCGCAAGGGCGACCGGGTGGAGGGCTTCCGCGGTGACGGCCGCGGTCTCACCGGCGTCACCCGGGTCGACGGCCGGACACCCGACGCGCTGTGCGGCCGGCCGCACTTCCGGGACCTGACACCGCTTCACCCTGAGGAGCGGCTGCGTCTCGAGCACCCGGCGTCCGGGCTCGCGGGGCGGGTGGTGGACCTGTTCGCACCGGTCGGCAAGGGGCAGCGCGGGCTGCTCGTCGCCCCGCCGAAGACCGGCAAGACCGTCCTCCTGCAGCAGCTCGCCGCGGCGGTCACGGGGAACCACCCGGAATGCCGGCTGATGGTGGTGCTGCTCGACGAACGGCCCGAGGAGGTGACCGACATGAGGCGGTCGGTGCGCGGCGAGGTGTACGCCTCGACCTTCGACCGGCCGGCCAAGGAGCACATCGCTCTCGCCGAGCTGGTCGTCGAGCGGGCCAAGCGCCTGGTCGAGGCCGGGGAGGACGTCGTCGTGCTGCTCGACTCGCTGACCCGTCTGTGCCGGGCGTACAACAACGCGGCCGCGTCGAGCGGGCGCACCCTCAGCGGTGGCGTGGACGCTTCCGCGCTGCTCGGGCCCAAGCGGTTCTTCGGTGCCGCCCGCCGGGCCGAGGAGGGCGGTTCGCTCACGATGCTGGCCTCGGTCCTGGTGGAGACCGGGTCGCGCGCCGACGAGTTCTGGTTCGAGGAGCTCAAGAGCACCGGTTCCATGGAGCTGCGGCTGAGCCGCGAGGCCGCCTCCCGGCGGCTGTTCCCCGCCGTCGACCTCGTCGGCTCGGGCACCCGGCGCGAGGAACTGCTGCTCGGTCGAGCCGAGTTGGACGCCGTGCGGGGTCTGCGGCGAGCCCTGGGGTCCCGGGACGGGCAGACCGGTCTGGAGACGCTGCTCGGGCGGATGCGCGAGACCCCCGACAACGCGACGTTCCTGCGGCGCGTCCAGCCGACTCTGCCCTGACGGCGCGGCGGCGTGCGGCATCCGGGTGCTCGCGGACGGCCTCCGGCCGGGGCAGCGCCCTGTTCGGGGGCTCCCTTCCTACGTTTGCGGTATGACTATCGGATTTGCTTCACGGGCTGTCGTGTCGACCTGCGCGCTCTGCGCGGCGGGCATGCTGGTGCTCGCACCCGCCGCGGCGACCACCGGCACCGGCGTCGACCCGGGGCCACGGGCGACGGCCGTTTCCGCGTCGCTGCTGTACCGGCCCGGTACGCATGTCCGTCCGCGTCCTGGTGCGCCCGAGGTCCCGACCCTGTCCGCCCGTGCCTGGCTGGTCGCCGACGCGCGTACCGGCGAGGTGCTGGCGGCGCACGACGCTCACCGCAGGCTGGCGCCCGCCAGCACCCTCAAGACGCTCTTCGCCCTCACCGTGCTGCCGATCCTGCCTGCCGGCATCACACACCGGGTCACCGCCGAGGAACTGGCGGGCATCGGCCCCGGAAGCAGTCTCGTCGGCGTGGCCGAGAACCGCGGGTACCGTGTGTCCGACCTGTGGAACGGGGTGTTCCTGAGCTCCGGCAACGACGCCGTGCGCGTGCTGGCGGAGCTCAGCGGCGGCTGGCGGGCCACGGCCCGGCGGATGCAGGCCAAGGCCCGCGCCCTGGGCGCCCGCGACACCCGGGTCACGTCGCCCGACGGCTACGACGCACCCGGACAGGTGTCCTCCGCCTTCGACCTGGCGGTGTTCGGCCGGGCCGGGCTGCGCAACCCCGAGTTCGCCCGGTACTGCGCCCGGGAGGAGGCGCGGTTCCCGGCCCGCGACGGCGGCTCCTACGGGATCCGCAACACCAACCGGCTGCTCACCGGCGCGGAAGGCGTCGCACCGTACCGGGGTCTCGTCGGGATCAAGAACGGCTACACCAGCAACGCCGGGAACACGCTGGTGGCGGCCGCGCGGCGCGATGGCCGCACCCTCGTGGCGACCGTGATGAACCCGCGTGCGGGCGACGGGTTCGCGGTGTACGAGGAGGCGCGCTCGCTGCTCGACTGGGGGTTCGAGGCGGCCGGGCGGGTCGATCCGGTGGGCTCGCTGGACGCCCTGCGGACCGGACCGCTGCGGGGACCGGAGGCGGAGTCCGCGGCGGTGCCGGTGCGGCGGGACGACGGCCCCGGCCGCACGGTGCCCTGGACGATCGCCGGTGCCGCGCTGCTGGGCGGCGCGGGGACGGCCCTGTTCCTGCGGCTCAGGTGGGGCCCGGTGCCGGCGGACTGACCGGCCCGCGAGGTCAGAACACCGAGAGGCCGGTGAGCGTCGTGAAGCGGTCCAGCGCGGCGACACCCGACACCGAGTTGCCCCGCTCGTCCAGGCCGGGACCCCACACGCACAGGGTGCACCTGCCCGGGACGACGGCGATGATCCCGCCGCCGACCCCGCTCTTGCCCGGCAGGCCCACCCGGTAGGCGAACTCGCCGGCCGCGTCGTACGTCCCGCAGGTCAGCATCACGGCGTTCACCTGTTTGGCCTGGCTGCGGCTCAGCAGCCGGGTGCCGTCGGCGCGGACGCCGTGGCGGGCGAGGAATCCCGTCGCCAGGGCGAGGTCGGCACAGGACGCGGCGACGGAGCACTGACGGACGTACTGGTCGAGCAGGACCGGCACCGGATTGTCGATGTTGCCGTAGGACGCCATGAAGTGGGCCAGGGCCGCGTTGCGGTCACCGTGGGCGGCCTCGGAGGCTGCGACCTCCCTGTCGAAGGTGAGCCCGGGGTTGCCGCTCTCCGCCCGCAGGAAGGCGATCAGCTCACCCGCCGCGTCCCCCGTACGGGTGTGCAGGCGGTCGGTGACGACGAGGGCGCCCGCGTTGATGAACGGGTTGCGCGGGATGCCGTTCTCGTACTCCAGCTGCACCAGGGAGTTGAAGGGGTTGCCGGAGGGCTCGCGGCCCACGTGCTCCCACAGGGCGTCGCCCTCGCGGGCCAGGTCGAGGGCGAGCGTGAACACCTTGGTGACGGACTGTGCAGAAAACGGCTGCCGCCAGTCCCCCACCCCGTACACCGTGCCGTCCGGCTCGGCGACGGCCATGCCGAAGCGTCTCGGGTCGCAGGCCGCGAGCGCCGGGATGTAGTCGGCGGGCCGGCCATGGCCGGGGGTCCGCCCGATCTCCTCGGCGATGCGCTCCAGGACCGGCTGGAAGCCCTTCGACGGCGTCACGGTCACCAGTGTCCCGAGAACGCTTCGGTGCGGGCCGGCACACCTACCGGATCGAGCGCCGCCACCGGCCGGACGTCGCCGACCGGCTGCCCCCCGCCGAGGAGCGGCTCCCGCGTGAACGCCGCGAGCAGGGACGGGTCCACTCCCGCGCGCGCCAGCGCCCCCGCTGCCACCGGGACGCGCGCCCGGGAGGCCCCGTCGGCGATCTTCACGGCGACGGCGCCGCCGTCGGGCAGGGCGGCGACCTGTACGCCCTCGAAGCCGTCCTTGGCGAGCAGGCCGGGGACGGCCCGCATCAGCGCGGCCACGTCGCGGCCGGAGCCGGAGGCCATCTCGGCGTGCTCGCGCATCGCGTCGGCGACACGGGCCTCCGGGGTGCCGGGAGCGGCGGTGGTGATCCGGGCGGCGGCACGGGCGAGACCGTGCAGGGAGACGGCGAAGAGGGGGGCGCCGCAGCCGTCGACGGAGACCGTGGCGACGCGCTGGCCGGTGAGGTCCTCGACGATCTCCGCGATCGCCTGCTGGAGGGGGTGGACGGGATCGAGGTAGTCGTCGAGGGACCAGCCGTTCAGCGCGGCCGTGCAGAGCATCGCGGCGTGCTTGCCCGAGCAGTTCTGGGCGAGCCGGGACGGCGGCCGCCCGTCGCGCACCCAGGTGTCCCGGAAGGCCGGCTCGAACGGCAGGTCGGGGACGTTGCGGAGGTGGTCCTCGGTCAGTCCGGCCCGTTCCAGGATGCGCCGGACACCGGCGAGGTGGCGTTCCTCGCCGGAGTGGCTGGCCGCGGCGAGCGACAGCAGCTCGCCGTCCAGCGGGAGTCCCGCGCGGACCATCGCCACCGCCTGGACAGGCTTGAGTGCGGAGCGCGGGTAGCAGGCCGCCTCGATGTCGCCGAGCCGGAACCGGACCTCGCCGTCGGGGCCGAGGACCACGACGGAGCCGTAGTGGACGCCTTCCACGATCCCGCCGCGTATCAGGTGGGCGACGGGGGCGTGGTGGGGCTCGCGGATCGGGGGTGCGTCCGCGGCGAGACTGGTGTACATCACACTGCCTGGTGGGAGGGGTGGGCCGATGCGCGGCGCACGATGTCGGTGAGGGTGGTCTCGACGCGGTCGAGATGGTGGGTCATGGCCTCGACGGCGTCCTGCTCGCAGCCGTCGGTCAGCGCCTCGACGATCGCCCGGTGCTCGCGGTTGGACTGTTCCCGGCGGCCACCGAGTTCGTTGAGGAAGGCGGACTGGCGGGCCAGGGCGTCCCGGATCTCCTCGATGACCCGGCGGAACACCGGGTTCTGGGCGGCCTCGGCCACGGCGAGGTGGAACAGGGTGTCCATCGCCACCCACGCGGTGGTGTCCGTCTCCCGTTCCATCCGGTCCAGGAGGTGGCTGAGGTGGTCCAGGTTCTCCGGGGTGCGGCGCCGGGCGGCGTATCCGGCGACCGGGATCTCGATGTGCCGGCGCACCTCCAGCAGATCGCTGGCCGCGTAGTCGCCGAAGGTGGGGTCCTCCACGGCGTCGGCCACGACGAAGGTGCCCTTGCCGGTCCTGGACACGGTCAGGCCCATGGTCTGCAGGGCGCGCAGCGCCTCACGGAGCACGGGCCGGGAGACCTCCAGGGTGCGGCACAGCTCCGCTTCGGAGGGGAGCTTGTCGCCTATGGCGTAGTCGCCGCGCTCTATGGCGCCGCGGAGGTGGGTGAGCACCGCTTCCATCGCGCTGACGCGCCGCGGGCCCGTACCACCTGTCTGGCTGTCTGACAGGTTCACGGGGCGATCCTGTGGGGTGGACGTGAGCGCTGTCAAGGCGTGGCGCCGGCCGCGGTCTCCGACGCGTTGCGCGCTACGGCCACACAGCGCCGGCCAGGGCCGCGCCCGCGAAGGCCGCGCCCACGCCCGCCACCACGCTCGCCACGACGTTCACCGCCGCGTAGCGGCGGGCGCCGGTCCCGGCCAGGCGCAGCGTCTCGTAGGAGAAGGTGGAGTAGGTGGTCAGGGCTCCGCACAGGCCGGTACCGAGCAGCAGCCGGAGGTCGGATCCGGCGGCGCCCGCGGCCGCCGCGCCGGTGAGCAGGCCGAGGACGAAGGAGCCGGTGACATTGACCGTGAAGGTGCCCCAGGGGAACACCGAGTCGTGCCGGGACTGCACCGCACGGTCGGTGAGGTAGCGCAGCGGGGCGCCGACCATGGCGCCCAGGACCACGTACAACCAGCTCACCGGGCCTCCCCGCCCGGGGCGCCGCGCGCGTGGCGGACGACCTCGCAGTGGTCGAGCAGGATCAGGCCCTCGGTGACGAGCGCGTCGAGTTCGGGGAGGAAGGCCCGGACGCGCTCCTCGGTGTCGACGACGACGACCGCCACCGGCAGGTCCTCGCTCAGGGAGAGCAGCCGGGAGGTGTGCACGAGGGAGGACGCGCCGAAGCCCTCGACGCCGCGGAAGACACTGGCACCGGCGAGCCCGGCGGCATGGGCCCGGTGGACGATCTCCGAGTACAGGGGCCGGTGCCGGAAGGTGTCGTTCTCCCCGACCAACACGGTCAGGCGCAGGACGGTGCCGGTCAGCCGCGTCATGGCTGCCTCCTGATCAGTACACGGCGGGTCGCCGATGCGGCCGTCCACACGGCGGCGAGGGCCGCGACCGGGGTGAGGCCGAGGCAGAGGAGTCCGGCGCCGGGACGGCCGCCGTCGAGCAGGTTCCGCACGTCGACGGCGTACGTCGAGAAGGTGGTGAAGCCACCCAGGACGCCGGTGCCGAAGAACGGACGGACCAGGGGGTGGGCGGTGCGGACCTCGGTGACGATCACCATGAACGCGCCGATCACGGCGCAGCCGGCGACATTGACCCAGAGGACCGTCCAGGGAAATCCGCCCGCCGGCGTCGGCCACCACAGGGAGGCGGCGTACCTGGCCGCCGCCCCCGCTCCCCCGCCCAGCGCGACCGTCGCGACGACGGGTGCCTGGGCGCGGACGGCGGGGCGGGCCCGAAGGCCCTCGGTTTCCGGGGCTCTCACCGTCGTACGTCTCCCACTCGCTCGGGATCAGCGTAACGGCCGGGAAGGGCGCCTGGCACTCCGGGGACGCGGGCTACCAGCCCTTCTCGAACAGCTGCGCCACCTCGGCGATGCGTATCTCGTCGCGCCGGTAGCGCAGCCGGTCACCGGAGCGGCCGGTGCAGAGCAGGCCGAGGGACGTCAGCAGCCGGAGGTGGGTGAGGGCCACCGGGTGAGGGACGCCGAGCCCGGCGGCCACGTCGTCCGCGGTGAGCCCGTGCTCGGCGGTACCCGGTTCGCCCAGCCACGCCAGGATGCGCAGCCGTGTCCCGTCGACGGGGGTCCTCAACATCTCGTCCACCTCCGCGCGCCCGGGCCTTCCTGGCTCGGACGCCCTCCCACTGTGCCGCGTGCGGGACCTCCGTGTCCCGGACCGCCGGCACCTTGTCCGGGACCCAACGTCCTTGCACTGCAGGGCCGTTCGACCTCAGGTCCCACCTGTGGCGGACCCATGCCGTCGCGGGCGGCGCGCGGTCGTCGTAGCCGAACAGGGCATGGTTCCCGCAAAGACCCTGACGGCGGCAAGCAGAGCCGGCCGGCTGACGATCTCGACAGCGCTCCTATGTGGCGTGTGTCCGGCACCTTTTGCCGGACATCTCCTGAAATCTTTGGAAGGAGACAGAACGACGAGATCACTGAAACGGTGGGGCAGGGCGAGGGCGAGCGGACGCGCCGGGGCTACGGCCGAACGGGACCCCCGCCGAGAGGACCGCCACCCGTTTTCCCCTGGGAGTCATTCGTGCCGACGACGCAACCACTGCCGCCCGCGACCACGCAGGGGTGGATGGAGGGCCCACACGGCCGTACCTGGTACCGGATCACCGGGAGTCTCGATGTCTCGCGGGCGCGGGGACTCACCCCGCTGCTGGTACTGCACGGCGGGCCGGGCTTTCCGCACGACTACCTGCTGAACATCGCCCGGCTGGGAGAGACGGGTCGCGCCGTCGTCCACTACGACCAACTGGGCTGCGGCCGCTCCACCCACCTGCCCGACGCCGACCCCGGTCTGTGGACCGTCGACCTGTTCCTCGACGAACTCGACGCGCTGCTCGCCCATCTCGGGATCAGCGGGAACCACACCGTGCTGGGACAGTCCTGGGGCGGCATGCTCGCCACGGAGCACGCGGTACGGAGACCGGCCGGCCTGCGCGCGATGGTCCTGGCGGACACTCCGGCGTCGATGCCCCTGTGGCGCAGTGGGGTGGAGCGATTGCGCCGGGCGCTGCCCCGCGAGGTGCAGGAGGTTCTGGACCGTCATGAAGCGGCCGGCACCACGGGTTCACCGGAGTACGCGAAGGCCGCGCAGGCTTTCTACGACCGCCATCTGCTGCGGGTCAGGCCGTATC
Organism: Streptomyces toyocaensis; assembly: GCF_000725125.1. Taxonomy (GTDB): domain Bacteria; phylum Actinomycetota; class Actinomycetes; order Streptomycetales; family Streptomycetaceae; genus Streptomyces; species Streptomyces toyocaensis. The sequence goes on along the minus strand of NZ_JFCB01000028.1, from coordinate 65,850 downwards.
CGCCCGAGGTGGCTGCCAGTTTCGCCCGGTGGGAGGAGGACCCCACCGTCTACCACACGATGATCGGTCCCAGCGAGTTCGATGTGACCGGCACCCTGCGTGACTGGTCGGCGGTGGACCGGCTGGCGTCGGTCAGTGTGCCCTCGCTCGTGCTGCGCGGCGAACACGACGAGGCCACCCCCGAATGCGTCGGGCCGTTCGCCGAGTGCGTGGCAGGTGCGCAGATGCGCGTGTTCCCGGAATCGAGTCACATGCCCCACATCGAGGAGGCGGGAGCGTTCCGTGACGCCGTCGGTACCTTCCTCGCGCGGCACGACGCCGGCGGAGGAAGCCTTTGGCGGTCCGCGCGGGCAGGGCGGTGAGGGCGAGTCCGGCCACGAGCGGCGGCAGCGGGGCCCGGACTCCGTCCCCTGAGCCCGCGGCCGGTGTGCTCACGCGGGCGGGACGCCGTGTTCGTCTGCCGGGTGCCGCAGGACGTCGCGGTCGGCGGTTTCGACGGCTCCCCCGCGGCCGTCGCGGCGAGACCGGAACCGACCACGATCCGCCGGCCGTGGGACCGTGCATCAGCACGGAGACGGTGCGGGTGCTGTCGGCCCGGACCGGCGGCGAGGACCCGGCCGCGGTGAATGTGCCGACGAGCAGGGGAAGCGGGACTCCAGCCGGGGTGCGCATGCGGCGGCCGGCCTCCACGGGCCCGCCCCTGCACGTTCATTGAAAGTCGAACAAATGTTACCGTGCGGGTATGGCAGCGAACACGGCCGGGGCGGGGCTCGAGGAGCGGTGGCGGGACATCCTCGCCGTGCACGCGCGCACGCTGGGCGAGATCGACCGGTCGCTGAACCCGTACGGCCTCGGGGCGTCCGACTTCGAGGTGCTCGACCTGCTCGCGGCCGCGACGCCCGCCGAGGGTGAGCAGTGCAGGGTGCAGAACTTGGTCGGCCGGGTCCACCTCAGCCAGAGCGCGCTGTCGCGCCTCATCGCCCGGCTGGAGAAGGACGGCCTGGTCGAGCGCAGTGTGTGCCTGGAGGACCGGCGCGGCGTGTACGTGGCGCTCACGGCCAAGGGCCGCGCCCTGCACGCCGAGGCGCTGCCGGTGCAGCGCGCCGCCCTGGCCCGCGCGCTGGGCGAGTAGCGCGCCGGCCGGAGCGGCTCCGTCGGGTCACGGGCGGGCCAGCAGGGTGCGCACCCCCTCCGAGGTGAGGGTGAGGCGGTGCTCGGAACTGCCGTCGATGGTGAGCGACAGGTCGTCGGCCGGCCACTGCGCGGCGAGCGCGCCGAGGGGGACCAGACGGTAACGGGAGACGAACGGCAGCAGCCCGGCCATCTCCAGTTCGGACGTGAACACGGGCACCACCTGCGTGCCTCCCGGCTGCTCCAGCACCGGAAGGGCGACCGCGCCGGGGTCGGCGGCCTCCTCGTCACCGGCGTCGTCCGGCACCGGGATCAGCACGTCGCTGTTCGCGAGGGCGTCCAGCGCCATCGTGTCCTCGGTGTTCTCCGACAGAGCGTCCAGGGCCCGCTGCGCGGGCGTGGGGGCGTTGTTCTCGTGCGCGGGTGTCTCCATGGCAGATTCCCTGGTAGCGGCGGTCGTACGGCCCGCCCGGGACGGACTGGCGGCCCGGGCACAATGCTGCACGCGTACCCGTTCGCATGTCGCGCAACCCTGCGCGTCGCGGGGTGCCTCCGGGCCCGGCGGACACCCCCTCCGAGCCACCCCCACAGCATCGCTATCATATGAGCACCCTCTAGCTCGAAAGATGATCCTGTGACTGTCAACGAAGACTCGTTCACCCATTGGAAGCACCGCGAGGAGATCGCGGAGTCGATGATCCCGATCATCGGGAAGCTGCACCGGGAGCGGGACGTGACCGTCCTGCTGCACAGCCGTTCCTTGGTGAACAAGTCGGTGGTCAGCATTCTCAAGACCCACCGCTTCGCCCGGCAGATCGCCGGCGAGGAGCTCTCGGTCACCGAGACGCTGCCCTTCCTGCAGGCGCTCACCACGCTCGACCTCGGCCCGTCGCAGATCGACATCGGCCTGCTCGCCGAGGCCCACCGCGCCGACGACCGGGGTCTGTCGGTGGCCGAGTTCACCGCCGAGGCCGTCGCCGGCGCGACCGGCGCCCACAAGATCGACCGCCGTGAGCCGCGCGACGTCGTGCTCTACGGCTTCGGCCGCATCGGCCGTCTCCTGGCCCGGCTGCTCATCGAGAAGTCGGGGTCCGGCAACGGTCTGCGTCTGCGCGCGATCGTGGTCCGCCGGGGCGGCGAACAGGACATCGTCAAGCGGGCCTCGCTGCTGCGCCGCGACTCCGTGCACGGCCAGTTCCAGGGCACGATCACCGTCGACGAGGCGGAGAGCACCATCACCGCCAACGGCAACACCATCAAGGTGATCTACGCGAACGACCCCTCGGAGATCGACTACACGGCGTACGGCGTCAAGAACGCCATCCTCATCGACAACACCGGCAAGTGGCGCGACCGCGAAGGGCTTTCGCAGCACCTGCGCCCCGGTGTCGACAAGGTGGTGCTGACCGCGCCCGGCAAGGGCGACGTGCCCAACATCGTGCACGGCGTCAACCACGACACCCTCAAGCCGGACGAGCGGATCCTGTCCTGCGCGTCCTGCACCACCAACGCGATCGTCCCGCCGCTGAAGGCGATGGCGGACGAGTACGGCGTGCTGCGCGGACACGTGGAGACCGTCCACTCGTTCACCAACGACCAGAACCTGCTGGACAACTACCACAAGTCGGAGCGGCGCGGCCGCTCGGCGCCGCTGAACATGGTGATCACCGAGACGGGTGCCGCCTCCGCCGTCGCCAAGGCGCTGCCCGACCTCGACGCCACGATCACCGGCAGCTCGATCCGGGTCCCCGTGCCGGACGTCTCGATCGCCATCCTCAACCTCCAGCTGGCCCGCCCCACCAACCGCCAGGAGGTACTGGATCACCTCCGCAAGGTGTCGCTGACCTCGCCGCTGAAGCGCCAGATCGACTTCATCAGCGCGCCCGACGCGGTCTCCAGCGACTTCATCGGCTCGCGGCACGCCTCGATCGTCGACGCGGGCGCGCTGAAGGTCGAGGGCGACAACGCGATCCTGTACCTCTGGTACGACAACGAGTTCGGCTACTCCTGCCAGGTCGTCCGGGTCGTCCAGTACGTCTCGGGCGTGGAGTACCCGACGTTCCCGGCTCCGGCGGCCTGATCCGGGAGTCCACCGGCCGCACGGGCGCAACGAGATGGCGGGGCCGGAGAGATGTCCGGCCCCGCCCCGGTATGCCCGGCTGACCGGCGGTAAGGGGCAGATCGATAACGATCGCCCCGTCCGGGTTGCCGGGACACCCGCAGTTCCTAGTCTTCGGTCATGCCCCTCTTCAGCAGTCGCACCAGCAGACGTCCCCGTCTCTCCCCGGCCCTCGACGATGCGGAACTGACCCGTGTGCTGGGACGGTTGAGCAAGCGGGGCGGGAGCGGCAGGTCCGCGGACGTGGCGCTGGTCGCCTCCCTGCTCGAGGAGACCGGGGACGACTGGGACCGCCGCTGCCACCGGGTGTCCGTACTCGCCGAGGCGACGGCGGACACGGGGGTCGCGGCGGCCTGGCTGGGCAGGGAGCCGCACAGCGCCGACGCCCTGGTGTTGCATGCCTGGGCCGGGCTGGCGCGCGGGCTGAGGGACGGGCACCTGGAGGACGCCGGGGAGCTGGTGTCCCAGTGCCACCGGGCCGCCGACCTCAGACCGGAGGATCCGCTGCCGTGGGTCGCCCTGATCGGGGTCTCGCGGATCGAGCGGTACGGCCAGAACGACGTCAACGCCGTCTGGCGGCAGGCCACCGGACGCGATCGCTGGCACCGTGAGGCGTACCTGCAGATGCTCGCGTACCTGTCGCCGGAGGAGGGTGGTTCCAGCGCGTCCGTGCTCGACTTCGTCGACGTGGTGCGCAGCCGGATCCCGGCCAACGCGCCGTGCGCCGCGGTCGAGCTGACCGCCGCCGTCCGTCAGTACCAGGGGCTGCTGGCGCAGGGCGGCGTGCGGGCCATGACCGCCGGTCAGCTGTGGGAGGGCGGGCAGATCGCGACGGCGCTGGACCAGGCCGCCGCGCTGTGGGCGAAGCCTGGCTTCTTCCAGCACGCGGCGGCACCGGCCGACCTGAACGTCCTGGCGTACGCGCTGTGCGCGGCCGGCCGTGCCGCCGACGCCCATCCCGTGTTCCAGGCGCTCCAGGGCATGGTCAGCTCCTGGCCCTGGGACGTCGACGGCCCCGCACTCCAGCGCTTCGAACAGCATCTGGCCAAGTCGGAGCGGGGCCGTCAGGGCGGCTTCGGCGGTTCGTGAGCGACGGGTCCGACGCCCTCGCCGGTCGTGTCAGGGACGGCTCAGGATCGCTTCGACCGCCTCGCGGAGGGCCTTCGCCGGGTCGGCCGGGCGGGCCGCGTCGCGCCAGGCGACGAAGCCGTCGGGCCGGACCAGGACCGCGCCGTCCTCGGTGATCCCGTGGGCGCCGGCCCAGTCCGTGTCCGGGCCGGGGGTCAGGTCGGCGTGAGGTCCGTCCCCGATCCGGTACGCGTCGAGCGGTACGGACAGCTGCGCCGACACCTCGGCGGCCGCGGCGTGCCAGGGGCTGTTCTCCGCGCTGAGCAGGACCAGCGACCTCTCGTACAGGTCGAGGGTGGAGACCCGGGTGCCGGCGCGGTCCAGCCAGAGGTGCGGGGCGCGGCTGCCGGGCTCGCCGTTCAGCACGACGCCCTCGGGGACGACCGGTGCCGTGGGGTCGGTGCCCAGGACCGCGCCGCGCGGATAGCGGTACGCCAGCGCCACGTTGAGGATGCCGCCCTTCCGTCCACCGGGTCCGCCCGGACCGCCGGGGCCGGCTCCACCGGGGCCACCCGGTCCAGCGGCACCGGGTGCACCGGCACCGGGTCCGCCAGGTCCACCGGGGCCACCGGCACCAGGGCCACCGGCACCGGGGCCACCGGCACCGGGCCCACCAGGGCCAGCGGCACCAGGTCCACCGGCACCAGGTCCACCGGGCCCGCCGGGTCCGCCAGGTCCGCCAGGTCCGCCAGGTCCGCCAGGTCCGCCAGGTCCGTCCGCGGGCGTGTACCCGGGGTGACTGTGCTCGCTCGAGCGGGAGGAGGCACGAGCGCTGGTCGCCTCCGCGACAGGGCGCCGTTCGGCGTCGTAGGACTCCAGCAGGCCGGGCGCGGCCCAGCCGTCGAGCACGGCGGCCAGCTTCCAGGCGAGGTTGTGGGCGTCCTGGATGCCTGTGTTGGAGCCGAACGCGCCGGTGGGCGACATCTCGTGGGCCGAGTCGCCGGCCAGGAACACCCGGCCGTGGGCGTACCGTTCGGCGACCCGCTCGGCCGCGTGCCAGGCGGCCCGGCCGGTGATCTCCACGTCGAGATCCGGCACGCCGACGGCCTTGCGGATGTGGGCGACGCACCGCTCGTCGGTGAACGACTCGAGGGTCTCGCCGTGCTCGGGGTGCCAGGGGGCGTGGAACACCCAGTGCTCCCGGTTGTCGACCGGCAGCAGGGCCCCGTCGGCCTCCGGGTTGGTCAGGTAGCAGATGATGAACCGCCGGTCTCCGACGACGCCGGCGAGGTCACGGGAGGTGAACGTGAGGCTCACGTTGTGGAACAGGTCGCCCGGACCGTTCTGCCCGATGCCCAGCGCCTCGCGCACGGGGCTGCGGGGGCCGTCGGCGGCGACGAGGTAGTCCGCCCGGATCCTGGTGTGCTCACCGGTCTCCCGGCTCTTGACCAGCGCCGTCACGCCCTCCGCGTCCTGCTCGAAGGACAGCATCTCCGTCCCGAAGCGCAGGTCCCCGCCGAGCTCCCGGGCCCCCTCGAGGATCACCGGTTCCAGGTCGTTCTGGCTGCACAGGCACCATCCGGCGGGACTGAAGCGGGCGATGCCGCCGCCCGGGTCGATCTCCTGGAGCAGCCACTCCCCCTCGTCGTCCACCAGGCTCGGGGTCTGCAGGATGCCGTGGTTGTCCGCCAGGGTCGACGCGGCCCGGCCGATGCGCTGCTCCAGCCCGGCCGTCCGGAACAGCTCCATGGTGCGCACGTTGTTCCCCCGCCCCCGCGGGTGGCTCGAGGTGCCCGCGTGGCGTTCGACGAGCGTGTGCGGCACGCCGAGGCGTCCCAGGAACAGGGACATGGACAGGCCCACCAGGGAGCCGCCGACGATGAGGACCGGCGTGCGGTGATCCGCGCGGCCGGCCGTATCCGATCGATGCATTGAAACGCCTCCAGCGTCGCCCTCGACGGGCTGTGGAATGGGACGCCCATTTCATGCCCGGTACAGGGCGTCTCGCGTCCCGGCGGCACCCGTATGGCACGCGGTTCACCCACCTGCCCCGTGTCGCTCGCGCGCACCGGAAAGTCGCGTCAACGATCGACTCATGGCGACCCCGGCCCCTCCGGACACGGCGGTCGTTCCTGACCTTCCGACGAAGAGGAGAGGTGCGCCGGATGACCATGTCGGCACGCGTATCGCAGTCGGCGTTCGACGGCTCGAGGCTGCGGGTGATCCTGCTGCTCGACCTGTACGAGGGTGCCCAGGAGCAGTTCCTCGACGCGTACGAGCACATGCGCAACAAGGTCGCGTCCGTCCCCGGTCACATCAGTGACCAACTGTGCCAGTCGATCGAGAACCCGTCGCAGTGGCTCATCACCAGCGAGTGGGAGAGCGCCCTGCCGTTCCTCGCCTGGGTGAACAGCGAGGAACACATCCAGATCGTCCGCCCGATGCACAGCTGCGTCCGGGACACCCGGTCGATGCGCTACAGCGTCCTGCGCGAGACGCACCCGGAGCAGCCGCTCACCCCCGACGCGGCGCAGGCGAAGCTCCAGACGGCGGCCCGCGTGGGCGCCGGCCGGACCCGCCACGCGCTCACCTTCACCGTCAAGCCGGGCTCCGAGTCCAAGGTCGTGGACATCCTGGCCAACTACGACGCGCCCGAGACACGGATCAACGGCATCACGCGACTGCACCGCACCTCGCTCTTCATGCACGGCAACCGCGTCGTACGGGCCGTGGAGGTGGAGGGCGACCTGCTGGCCACGCTGTGCCACGTGGCCAGCCAGCCCGAGGTCCAGGCGGTGGAAGAGGCCATCAACCCGTATCTCGAGCATGACCGGGACCTGTCCGACTCCGACTCCGCGCGGGTGTTCTTCACCCGGGCGGCGCTCCCGGCGATGCAGCACGTGGAGGCCGGCCGGCCGGAACCCGCCGCACTGAAGCGGCACATGCTGTACTACCCGGCCGTGGCCGGCCACGGGCTGGAGCTGGCCCGGTTCCTCGCCCAGCAGGACGAGGCCGCGGCGAACGACCCGGACGGCCTGGTCCACGCGAGCACCGTCTTCCAGCGTGACGACGTCGTGACCCGAATGATCGACGTCACGGGCGAACTCGACACCGACCCGCTCTCCGCCCTCGGCATCAAGGGCCAGGGCAAGGCCGCCGAGCTGGAGCGTCTCCTGGACGGCGCCGCGATCGGCGTCGAGGGCTCCCTGGACTCGGAGCGCACCCTGCACCGGCTCCTGGCGCACGCCGACATGATGCCCGTCACCGACCGCATCTCGGCGGACTCCTGACGGCCGACCGTGGCGACGTCCGCGGCCGTGTCCGCCCGGACGCCGCCGCTCCCACCCGGAGGTATCAACCATGTCCAAGCAGCACCCACGCATCGTGGATCTGAGCGAGACGGAACCCAACCGACGGCGCGGAGGTGACCTCAGGACCCTGCTCACGCCGGCCACCGTCGGCTCGACCAGCGGTTTCATGGGTCTGGCCATCATCAAGCCCGGCGAGCGGATCGGCGAGCACTACCACCCGTACTCCGAGGAGTTCGTGTACGTCGTCAACGGCGCGCTCGAAGTGGACCTGGACGGCGAGCCGTTCGCGCTGCGCGCCGAGCAGGGACTGATGATCCCCATCGACATGCGGCACCGCTTCCGCAACGTCGGCGACCAGGAGGCCCGCATGGTGTTCCACCTGGGCCCGCTCGCGCCGCACCCGAGCCTCGGCCACGTCGACACCGAGGAGACCGAAGGCGTGGCCGCCGGGCCGCAGCTGACGGTCGGCGGTCCCGAGCGGGGCCGTCCCGCCGAGCCGAGCGAGGCCATAAAATGACCCGGCGAGTGGCCGTCACCGGTATAGGTGTGGTCGCTCCCGGCGGCATCGGAGCGACGGCGTTCTGGGACCTCCTCGCAGCCGGCCGCACCGCGACCCGCGGCATCACCCTGTTCGACCCGGCGGGCCTGCGCTCGCGGATAGCCGCCGAGTGCGACTTCGACCCGTTCGCGCACGGTCTGGACGCGGAGTTGTGCCAACGCGCCGACCGGTACGTACAGTTCGCCCTGGTCGCCGCCGGGGAGGCGCTGCGCGACTCCGGACTCGACATCGAGGCCGGCGACCCCTGGCGCACCGCGGTCTGTCTGGGCAGCGCGGTCGGCGGCACGACCCGGCTGGAGCACGACTACGTGCTGGTCAGCGAGGGCGGCCGGCGCTGGGACGTCGACCAGGAGAAGGCCGGGCCGCAGTTGCACACGGCCTTCCAGCCGAGCACGCTCGCCTCGGTCGTCGCCGAGCGCTTCGGCGCCCGGGGTCCGGTGCAGACCGTCTCCACCGGCTGCACCTCCGGGCTCGACGCGGTCGGTTACGCGTTCCACACCATCGCCGAGGGCCGCGCCGAGGTCTGCATCGCGGGGGCGTCGGATTCACCGATCTCACCGATCACGATGGCCTGCTTCGACGCCATCAAGGCGACGTCGCCCAACAACGACGACCCCGAGCACGCCTCCCGGCCGTTCGACGCGCACCGCGACGGCTTCGTCATGGGCGAGGGGGCGGCGGTGCTCGTGCTCGAGGAGTACGAGCACGCGCGGGCCCGGGGCGCGGAGATCCTCTGCGAGATCAGCGGCTACGCCACCTACGGCAACGCCTACCACATGACCGGTCTGACCAGTGAGGGACTGGAGATGGCCCGGGCGATCGACACCACGCTCGACCAGGCCCGTATCGACCCCACGCTGATCGACTACGTCAACGCGCACGGTTCCGGCACCCGGCAGAACGACCGGCACGAGACGGCCGCCGTGAAGCGGTCGCTGGGCGCGCACGCCCACGAGACGCCCATGAGCTCCATCAAGTCGATGGTGGGGCACTCGCTGGGCGCGATCGGCGCGATCGAGGTGGTCGCGTGCGTCCTCGCGCTGAAGCACCAGGTGGTGCCGCCCACGGCGAACTACGAGACCCCCGACCCGGAGTGCGACCTGGACTACGTCCCGCGCACCGCCCGCCCGCGGAAGCTGAACCACGTGCTCTCCGTCGGCAGCGGTTTCGGGGGCTTCCAGTCCGCGGTGCTGCTGTCCGGGCCGGGCGGGAGGACACGATGAGCAATCGGCGCTCCGGGCGCGCGGCCGTCACCGGCATCGGTGTGATCGCGCCCAACGGAATGCGGACGGACGCCTACTGGAAGTCCGTCCGCGAAGGCCTCACCGTACTGGACCTGATCGGCCGCGAGGGCTGCGACCACCTGCCGCTGCGGGTGGCGGGCGAGGTCAGGTCCTTCGACCCGGCGGATCTCATCGAGGACCGGTTCCTGGTGCAGACGGACCGCTTCAGCCACTTCGCCATGGCCGCCGCCGCCCTCGCCCTCGACGACGCCGGACTGGGCGGCGAACCCGCCGAGCCGTTCTCGGTCGGTGTGGTCACCGCGGCCGGATCGGGCGGCGGCGAGTTCGGCCAGCGTGAGCTGCAGAAACTCTGGGGCAAGGGCTCCAAGTTCGTCGGGCCGTACCAGTCCATCGCCTGGTTCTACGCGGCGAGCACCGGCCAGATCTCCATCCGCAGCGGGCTCAAGGGGCCCTGCGGGGTGGTGGCGAGCGACGAGGCGGGCGGTCTTGACTGCCTCGCGCACGCGAGCCGGGCCGTGCGGCGCGGCACCGACGTCATGGTCGTCGGGGCCGCGGAGGCGCCCCTCGCCCCGTACTCGATGGTGTGCCAGCTCGGCTACCCCGAGCTCAGCACCGTCGACGACCCCGACCGTGCCTACCGCCCGTTCACCGAGCAGGCCTGTGGTTTCGTGCCCGCCGAGGGCGGCGCGCTGCTCGTCGTCGAGGACGAGGCCCGGGCCCGGGAGCGCGGGGTGCCCGTACGGGCCGTCGTGGCCGGCCACGCGGCCACGTTCACGGGGGCCTCCCGCTGGGCGGAGTCCCGGGAGGGCCTCGCCCGCGCGATCCGCGGCGCCCTCGACGAGGCGGGCTGCGCCCCGGAGGAGATCGACGTCGTGTTCGCCGACGCCATGGGCGTGCCCGAGGCGGACCGCGCGGAGGCGCTGGCGATCGCCGACGCACTCGGCGCACACGGCACCCGGGTCCCGGTCACGGCGCCCAAGACCGGCATCGGCCGCGCCTACTGCGCGGCGCCCGTGCTGGACACGGTGGCCGCGGTGCTCGCCATGGAGCACGGCCAGGTGCCCCCGACACCCAACGTGTTCGACACCTGCCACGACCTCGACCTGGTCACGTCGCGCGCTCGCCCCGCCGAGCTGCGCACCGCCCTCGTCCTCAGCAGGGGACTGATGGGCTCCAACGCGGCGCTGGTCGTGCGCCGCGGTGATGATTCCGCCCGGTAGCGCCGGGCGGGGAAGGAGCAGTCACCCATGATCACCACCGAAGTGACCTTCGACGAGCTGTCCGCCCTGATGAAGCAGGCGGCCGGCATCACCGTCGACCCCGAGGAGCTCAAGGAGGCCGCGGAGTCCCCGTTCGACACCTTCGGCCTGGACTCGCTCGGTCTGCTCGGCATCGTCGGCGAGCTGGAGAACCGGTACGGCCAGCCGCTGCCCCCCGACTCGGAGCGCTGCAGGACGCCCCGGGAGTTCCTGAACCTCGTCAACAGCACCCTCACGGCTGGAGCCTGAACGTGGCCGGACACACCGAGAACAGCATCACCATCGACGCTCCCCTCGACCTCGTGTGGGAGATGACCAACGACCTGGAGAACTGGCCGCGGCTGTTCAGCGAGTACGCGTCGGTGGAGGTCCTCTCCCGTGAGGGCGGGACGACGACGTTCCGGCTGACCATGCACCCGGACGAGAACGGGAAGGTGTGGAGCTGGGTGTCGGAGCGCACCCCGGACCGCGAGAAGCGGATCGTCCGCGCCCGCCGTGTCGAGACGGGCCCCTTCGCCCACATGGACATCCTGTGGGAGTACGAGGAGGTGCCGGGCGGTGTCCGGATGCGCTGGACGCAGGACTTCGCCATGAAGCCCGACGCCCCGGTCGACGACGCGTGGATGACGGACAACATCAACCGCAACTCCCTTACCCAGATGGCCCTCATCCGGGACCGGATCGAGCAGGTCGCCCGCGACAGCGAGAGCGCGTCCGTCGCGTCCTCGCGCTGAGCGCCGGCCCGCGCGAGGACACGGAAGGAACCCTCATGCACCACGCCCTCATCGTCGCCCGGATGAAGCCCGGTTCGGCGCCGGACATCGCCGACGTGTTCGCGGCCTCCGACCGGGGTGAACTGCCCCATCTCATCGGCGTCAGCCGGCGCAGTCTCTTCCAGTTCGGGGACGACGTGTACCTGCACCTCATCGAGGCGGAGCAGGATCCGGCGCCGGCCATCGCGAAGCTGGCCTCGCACCCCGAGTTCCGCGGCATCAGCGAGCGGCTGGAGGCGTACGTCAGCCCGTACGACCCGGCCACGTGGCGCGGTCCCAAGGACGCCATGGCGCAGTGCTTCTACCGCTGGGAGCGCGGCGCGGGTTCCTGAGCCGGGCCGCGCCGCACACCCCGAGGCCGCCGGTCCCGCGTCAGTCGCGGAGCCGGCGGCCTCGGGGTCGTGGTGCCCGCGGATCAGCCGGGCACGGTGCACTCGAAGGCGTGCAGGTAGGCGTTGACCGGGCGGACCCCGTCGATGACCAGGCCCGCGGCGGTCAGGCGGTCGACCATGCTCTGCCGGGTGTGCTTGGCGCCGCCGACGTTGAGGAGCAGCAGCAGGTCCATGGCGGTGGTGAACCGCATCGACGGGGTGTCGTCGACGAGGTTCTCGATGACCACGACGCGGGCTCCGGGCCGGGCGGCCGCGCGGACGCTCGCCAGTGCCCGGCGGGTGCTGTCGTCGTCCCACTCCAGGACGTTCTTGATGATGTACACGTCCGCCTGGACGGGGACGGCCTCACGGCAGTCACCGGCCACGACGTCGACCCGGCCGGCGAGCGCGCCGCCCTCGCGCAGCCGGGGGTCGGCGTTCTCCACCACGCCCGGCAGGTCGAGCAGCGTGCCGTGGAGATGGGCGTGCTTCTCCAGAAGGCTGGCCAGGACGTGCCCCTGGCCGCCGCCGATGTCCACGACCGAGGAGGCGTCCTCCAGGTCGAGGAGCAGGGCCACGTCGCGGGCGGACTGCTCGCTGGACGTGGTCATGGCGCGGTTGAACACGTGGGCGGACTCGGGGGCGGACTCGTTGAGGTACGGGAAGAACTCCTGGCCGTGCACGTCCTCGAAGACGTCGCGCCCGGAGCGCACCGCCTCGTCGAGCAGCGGCCAGACGCTCCAGGTCCACGGCTCGGTGCACCACAGGGCGATGTGGCGCAGGCTGTGCGGGTCGTCCTCCCGCAGCAGCCGGGACATCTCGGTGTGCTCGAAGGTGCCGTCGGGGTTCTCGGTGAAGACGCCCTGACAGGACAGGGCGCGCAGCAGCCGCCGCAGCGTGTGCGGCTGGGTCTTCACCGCGGCCGCCAGGTCGTCGACGGTCATGGGGTGGTCGTCCAGGGCGTCGGGCACGCCCAGACGGACGGCCGCGCGTACGGCGGCGGCGCACGCCGCGCCGAATACGAGCTCCCTCAGCCGCATGGGCGGCGGGGGAGCCGGTTCAACGGTGGTCATCCGTTGCCTCGCTTCTGCTGTCGTGCGGTCGGTGGGTGGGTCGGGGCGGCTCGGGTCGGGTCGGGTCGGTCAGCACATGCCGGCGGGCTCGGAGAGCGTGCAGGTGTTGCGGCTGAACGTGTTGGTCCTGGCGGTGTCGCGGTTGGCCAGGTCGGCCGGGCTGTTGCCGGTCACCAGGTTGTCGCGGACGTCGTTGCGCTCGCTGGGGGTGCCGACCAGGCTCCTGAAGAGGACGATGCCGCCGGACAACGGGGACCTGCCCTTGTTGTTCTCGACCCGGTTGAAGGCCACCACCGTGTCCTCGACGCCGGTGAGCACGATGCCCGATCCCTGCAGGAAGGGCAGCCGCGGTGTCTTGGCGCAGTGCTTGTTGTTGGCGTGGATGTGATTCCATTTCACGTCCACCCGGCCGGCGCGAGGCTTGGACTCGTCGCCCACCACGAACACGGCGGCGCAGTTGCCGGTGGCCTCGTTGTGGGTGACGCTCAGGTTCCGCAGTCGGCGCACGGTGACACCGACCCGGTTGCCCGCGGTCGTGTTGTGCCGGATCACCGTCTTCTCGGCGTCCCGGGCGCCTTCCTCGGTGTCGACGGTGTTGGCGACGAAGATTCCCGCGTCGCCGTTGTTCTGCGTGACGTTGTGGCTGACGACGCTGCGGACGGAGCGTTCCCCGGCGATGCCCCACTGGCCGTTCCGCTCCGCCGTGACGTGACGGACGCTCAGCCGCTCGGTCCCGGTGGCCCACAGCCCGTTCTTGGCGAAACCGCGGACCGTCAGCGACCGCACGGTGACGTCCCGGAGGGGCTTGGTGTCGCTGCCGGTGACACAGATGCCGTTGCCCGCCTTGGCGCAGGCGCTCTTGCCGGCGTTCTTCGCGGGCACCAGGACGGTGCGACCCGCGCCGTGGCCGCGCAGGGTGATGTCCGGCTCGGTGAGGGAGACGCTCTGCTTGTAGGTGCCGGGCGCGAGGAGGACGGTGTCCCCCGGCCGGGCGGCGTCGACGGCCTTCTGGATCGACTGCCCGGGCTCCACCCGGTGCACGGTCGGACGGTGGGCCGACGGGGCGGCGCCGAGCCCGGCGGCCACGACCGCGGCGGTGCACGCGAGGTACGCGATGTGTCGTTTGCTCATGGAGCCGAAGCTATGAGCGGGGTTTCGGCCCCGCCACCGGTGATCACCCAGGCGGGCGCGGTGTTCACCGGTCCCGGCAGCGGCCCGGTCGCACCCCGGTGGTGCGCGGCGTCGGGGGGGCGGCGCACGGCCCGGCGCCACCCGTCCCCCGCCGTCGGGCCGGGCCGCCCGGCCCGGCCCGAGGAGCGGGCCGCGGCCGTCCTGTCGCACCGTCAACGGGTCGGTCCTGCCGGTGGACGACGACGGCCGGGCGGCCGTGTGACGCCGTGCCGGTTCATGCCGCCGCGTCCTCCCCGATGCGCCGCATCTCCAGACGAGGGGCTGGCGAGTACCCCGTAGCCGCACCTCGGTGTGCTTCTGCTCTCGAGTCCCTGTCCAAGAGGACGTCAAGTCCGTTTCCGGTACCGGCTGGTTCCGGGTCGGGGTGAGCTCGGCCAGGCGGGCCTCGGCCTCGCCGAGGGCGGTGGTGAGCCGTCCGATCTGCTCGCGCGGGTTCTCGGTGCGGGCTGCGGCCTCGTCGTGCTCGGCCTGCAGCAGACGCAGGAGTTCGCAGACGGGGCGGCGGAGCATGTCGGCGGTGGAGGCCCGGTAAGGGCGGTACCGGCCTCGTTGTCGTGCGCGTCGCGGTGTCCACCACCTGACCCTGCGGCCTTACCCATCGCGTCCTCCGGGTCCGCGAACGCCGGTGTGTGCCTGTCCTCGCCGACCGGATGTGGCGGCTCAGTCCCCAGGAGGGACGTTGCCGGGGGTAGGGCGTGACCGAAGGTTGTCGTCCGAGGTGTGCCGATCACCACCGGCGGGACTGGTGGCGACCGACACGCCTTGATCAGTACGGAAGGATGCAGACCCGCTGAGTAGCGCTGTAATTGTCGTTGCAGTACCGCACGTCCATGTGGAACGTCCACACGTTGAAGTAGTCGCTGGCGTTTATCTCGACGATCTGGTCCTCTTTGAACCAGTAGTCGGGCGCGTATCCGCACGGACCGTTCCAGTTGAGCTTGAAGTCCGGGGTCTGGACGAGCTGGTTCTTCTCGTTGTAGCCGACGACGTTCGCGCTCCCGAAAAGACCCTCGCTGCAAACGATGATCTCATAGCTATTCGCTGCGCTGGCTGCAGACGCCGAGCCTGCGGAGACTCCGATCAGTGGTAGTGCCGCCGCAAGCGCAACGAGAGCCCGGCGTACACGCATGATGTCCGTCCCTTCCCTCAAGGCCGACAGTTCGGGCATACAGCATCGCCCGCTCTTGGATGCTAACCGTGGAAATCAACAGTTTTCGTGGCGTCTTTGAGACACATTCGGCACACGCACCCTTGGTGCCCTGAGTCGTTGATTCGCGTGCGGTACGCGGCGAGGGGCCACTGACGAGGCGCTGAAACAGCTCGATGAATATATGGGGGGCGGAACCCGGGAGTCCGCCCTACGGCCATGCCTCAGGAGCAACCATGCCAAGATCCTCCTCTTTGACGACGCCTGGGTGACCACTTCCTTCAACTGGCCGTTTTTCGCGGGTGACCCGGACCGCGCTAACCGCATGGAGGAAGACACCCCGATCCGGAATGGGGAGAAAGCCGACATGTGCTGCACCCACTACCTCGAAACTCAGCGTCGACAACTCAGGTTGGCCAATGTCTCGGGGCTCGCGTGCGCGGTGCCCCGCGGCCGCTTCAGCCCGGGTCGCGCCGCAGCAGGTCGAGTTCCCGGTTCATCTCGGTGAGGAACCGCGCGATGACCAGCAGTTCCTCGGGGGTGAAGCGGCCGCGCGCGGCGTCGGTGCTCCGGGCCAGCGGCCGGAAGTAGTCCCTGGCCAGGCTTCTGGCCGCCTCCGCGTACTGCAGGTGCACCACGCGGCGGTCGTCGACCGCCCGGACGCGCCGGATGTGGCCGGCCCGCTCCAGCCGGTCGACGCAGGCGGTCACCGCGCCCGAGGTGAGGTTGAGCTGCTTGCGCAGGCGTCCGGGCGTCATCGGCTCGCCGCCCGCCTCGGGGTCGGAGTCCGCGTCGAGGATCGCGATCAGCGCCTGCACGTCGGTCAGGTGAAGGCCCTGGGACTGTGCGAAGTCGTGGGCGATGCGGTTGAACTCGCCGTTCATCCGGCGCAACAGGACGGCGAAGGACTGCAACCCCGTCGGGTCGTGCCCCTGAAGAGGTGTCGAGGGGGTACCGGAACCGCTCATGCCCCCAGTATAAGATCACTCAATGATTGAGATACTTTACCGTTGACTCACTTCTTCCGTTCGTTGGGATGCTGATGAAGAACGCACCGCGCTGGGCCCGATGGCTCGTGCCCCTGGCTCTGTTGGTCGTCTGGCTGGGAGTGGGCGGGACGCTCGGCCCGTACGCCGGAAAGCTGGGCGAGGTGGCCACCAACGACCAGGCCTCCTTCCTGCCGCAGAGCGCCGAGTCCACCCAGGTCCTCGAGGAGCGTGAGGCGTTCGACCAGTCCGAGACACTGCCCGCCGTCGTGGTCTGGACCGCCGACGGCTCCGGGATCGAGGACGGTCAGCGGCAGGCCGCCACGGAGGCGGTCGGCGCGCTCGCCGGCGCCACCGGTGTGGTCGGCCGCCCCTCGCCGGCGCTGGTCTCCGAGGACGGCAAGGCCATGCAGGCCGTCGTGCAGCTGGAGCCCGACCTGGGCGAGGAACTGCCCGCCGTCCTGGACGAGGTGCGGGAGGCGGCCGGCGACGTGCCGGCGGCCACGGCCCGGATCGCCGGTCCGGCGGCGAGCCAGGCGGATCTGTCCGACGCGTTCGCCGGCGTCGACGGACTGCTGCTCGGCGTGGCGCTCGGCGCCGTGCTGCTGATCCTGCTGCTGGTCTACCGGAGCGTGCTGCTGCCGTTCGTGATCATCCTCGGTTCCGTCTTCGCCCTGGGACTCGCCTGTGCCGTCGTCTACGCGCTGGCGGACCGGGACGTCGTGCGGGTGGACGGCCAGGTGCAAGGCATCCTGTCCATCCTCGTGATCGGTGCCGCCACCGACTACGCCCTGCTGCTCTCGGCACGCTTCCGCGAGGAACTCGCGCTGCGTGGCGACCGGGCCGCGGCCGCGGTGACGGCCGTGCGCAGGTCCTTCGGCGCCATCACGGCGAGCGCGGCCACCGTGGCGCTCGCACTGCTGGCCCTGCTCGCCAGTGACCTCACGAACAACCGCGCCCTCGGCCCGGTGGGCGCCATCGGCATCGTGTGCGCCGTGCTGTCGACGCTCACCTTCCTGCCGGCCGTGCTGGCCCTGCTGGGCCGAGCCGCGTACTGGCCCTCACGGCCGAAGGCGGCGGACGCGGCCGTGGAGGGCCACGGGGTGTGGCGCCGGGTCGCCGCGACGGTGGACCGCCGGCCGCGCCGGGTGTGGCTGCTGACCGCGCTGGTCCTCGCCGTCTTCGCGGCGTTCTCCCCCTCCCTGTCCGCCAAGGGCGTACCCCTCGACGAGATCTTCGTGAACGACGCGCCCTCGGTGGCCGCCCAGAAGACGCTCGGCGAGCACTTCCCCGGCGGGTCCGGCAACCCCGCCGTCATCATCGCCGACGCCGGACGGACCGCCGAGGTGACGGCCGCGGCGAAGGACACCGAGGGCGTGGCGTCGGCCGACGCCGTCTCCGCCTCGGGACGGCCGGGCGGCGGCGAGCCTCTGGTCGTCGACGGGCGCGTGCGCGTCGACGCCACTCTGCAGGACGCGGCGGACAGCGACGCCGCCAAGCGGACCGTCGAGCGGCTGCGCGAGAACCTGCACGCGGTGCCCGGCGCCGACGCGCTGGTCGGCGGGTACACCGCCCAGCAGTACGACACCCAGCAGACCGCCGCCGAGGACCGCGCGCTGATCGTTCCGGTGGTCCTCGGCATCATCCTGCTGATCCTGGTGCTCCTGCTGCGCTCCCTGCTGGTACCCGTTCTGCTGGTAGCGACCGTGGCGCTCAACTTCCTGGCGACGCTCGGTGTGTCGACGCTCGTCTTCGAGCACCTGCTCGGATTCAGCGGTACGGACGCGTCCGTGCCGCTGTACGGATTCGTGTTCCTGGTCGCCCTCGGCGTCGACTACAACATCTTCCTGATGTCACGGGTCAGGGAGGAGGCACTCGTCCACGGCACCCGGCAGGGCGTGCTGCGCGGGCTGACCACAACCGGCGGGGTGATCACCTCGGCCGGAGTGGTGCTCGCCGCGACGTTCGCGGCCCTGATGGTCATCCCCCTGGCGTTCCTGGTGCAGATCGCGTTCATCGTGGCCTTCGGGGTGCTGCTCGACACCCTCGTGGTGCGCTCGCTCCTCGTGCCCGCCCTGGTCCTCGACATCGGTCCGCCGGCGTGGTGGCCCAGCGCCCTGTCCCGCCGGGACAGCACCACCACCGGCCCGGCGGCCGAGACGGAGCCCGTGGGGTGACGGCGGTCCGCGCGCCGGGCCGCCGACGGCACGGCGCGCGGACGCGGATTCTGCGGTGCCCCCGGGGCGAACGGGTGACGGTCGGCTCGGACACGGTGGCCGTCGGCGGGCCGGGCCGGTAGCGGGCCCGTGGACGCCGGACCGGGCCGGAACCGCTCCCGGTCGCCTGGATGCCTTCGCGGCACGTTGGGCGTAATGTCCGGCATATGCACGGTGTTCGGTGTGACGGGCGGGACGCGGTCCCGCCGGTGTCGGCTGTGCACGTCGCGTGGCGGCCGGAGCGCTGATGGACACCGCGATGGCCGCCGTGGTGCGGGAGAGCGGCGCGTACGGCGGGCTGCTGTACGTGCTGCCGCCGGGCGAGGACGCGTTGCTGCTGGTCATGGTGGCGGGCGTCCCGCACGAATTCACCGTTCCGTGGCGGCGGGTGGCGCTGGCCGACCCCATGCCGGTGGCGGAGGCCGTGCGGGAGCGGCGTCTGGTGTGGATCGGGGACCAGGAGGAGATGGCGCGCCGGTACCCACGGCCGGCGCTCGTGCTGCCCTACGACTTCGCGCTGTCGGCCGCACCGCTCACCGCGGGCGGCACGGTGCACGGCGGGCTGGTGCTGCTGTGGTCCGGGACCCGGTCGCCGGAGCTGAGTCGCGCCGAGCGCGAGGCGATCGCATCGGGCTGCGACCGCCTGGGGGTACTCCTCGCGGAGACCGCCGGGCGCGGCGGCCCGCCCCTGACGGGGGACCGGCCGCGGACCGTGCCCCTGACGACCGGGCGCATCGTCCCACCCGACGAGGCGGCCGCCGCCACGGCCTTCATCGACCGCCTGCCCGGGGGGTCGTGCGCGCTGGACACGTACGGCCGCATCACCTTCATCACCCCGGCCGGCGCCGACCTCGTCGGCCGTGATCCGCGGGACCTGGTGGGCGCCCTGCCCTGGGAGGCGCTGCCGTGGATGGACGTCCCCGAGGTGGAGGACCGCTACCGGGCCGCGCTGGTCAGCCGTCAGCCGCAGCATTTCACCGTCCTGCGGCCGCCCCGGACGTGGCTGGCCTTCGAGCTGTACCCGGACCCCTCCGGGACGAGCGTCCGCATCACCCCCACCGACCCGGCCGAGGACGCTCCGTCCTCACCGTCCGTGCCGGCCGCGGGTCCCAGCCGCGCCACGCTGCTCTACCACCTGATGCAGCTGGCCGCCACGCTGACCGAGGCCGCCGGCGTCCAGGACGTGGTGGACCAGGCCGCCGACCAGCTCCTGCCCGCTCTCGGCGCTCAGGGCATGGTGCTGATGACCACCGAGGACGGCCGCCTGAAGATCCTCGGTCACCGCGGCTACAGCGCCGAGCTCATGACGCGCTTCGACTCCGCCCGCCTGAGCACGGACATCCCCGCCGTCCGGGTGCAGGCCACCGGCGTCCCGGCGTTCTTCCCGACGTTCGCCGACATGAAGCGGGAGTATCCGTCGATCGCGCACGAGGACGGGATGGCCGCCTGGGCCGTCCTGCCGCTGATCGCCTCCGGCCGCCCCCGGGGCTCCCTGCTCCTCTCCTACCGCAGGCCCCATGCCTTTCCCCCGGGCGAGCGCGCCGTCCTGACCTCCATCGCGGGTCTGGTCGGCCAGGCCCTGGACCGCGCCCGCCTCTACGACGCCAAACACGACCTCGCCCGCCGGCTCCAGTCCGCCCTGCTGCCGCACACCCTCCCCGACATCCCCGGTCTGAGGGTCGCCGCGCGCTATCTCCCGGCGGCCCGCGGTCTCGGGATCGGCGGGGACTTCTACGACCTCATCCGCCTCGACGAGTGCACCGCCGGCGCCACCATCGGCGACGTGCAGGGCCACAACGTGGACGCCGCGGCGCTCATGGGGCAGGTCCGCACCGCCGTACACGCCCACGCCACCGCGGGCTCGTCCCCCGACCAGGTCCTGGCCGGCACGAACCGGCTGCTCAACGACCTCGAGCCGGGCCTGTTCACCTCCTGCGTCTACGTCCACCTCGACCTCGCCACACGCCGCGGGTGCGTGGCAACCGCCGGCCATCCGCCGCCCCTGCTGCGTCACGCCGACGGACGCACCGAACTCCTGCAGGTCTCCCCCGGCCTCCTGCTCGGCATCGACCCGGACTCCCGCTACCCGGTCCGGGAAGTGCCCCTGCCGCCCGGCTGCGTGCTGGTCCTCTACACCGACGGACTGGTCGAGGCCCCCGGGGTGGACTTCGACGACGCCGTCGCGGCCCTCGCCGGGCTCCTCGAACACGGCGACCCGACGGACCTCGACTCCCTGGCCGACACCCTCATCCGTCACGCGCCCAGTCCTTCCGACGACATCGCCCTGCTGCTCATCAGCCCCAGCGGGTGACGCGGCGGCCACCACCCGGAGGCGCGGCCGGCGGGCTCCCGGCGTCACCCGGCGGGCGGACACGGTTGCCGCACGCGGCCCAGCCCGTGTTTCGGGGCCGGGCCGAACGGTGACCTTGGAGAAGGCCGTCCGCCACCGGGCCTGACACCCGGGGCCCGCATCTGCCGCCGCGTGACACGGGCAGGGGTACGCGAGTCCACGAAGGAGCGCACCGTGAAGCGTCACCTGCGCGCGCTCCGCCGCGCCTGGGCGTGGCTGGGCGCCGGCACCCTGCTGCGGCGCGGCCGCGACCTCGAGCTAATGCACAGGGCCATGGGGTTCGCCACGCTCGCGCTGGTCACACTGGCGCCCCTGCTGATCGTCATCGCCGCCGCCGATCCGCTCGGGCGGGGCGGTTTCGCGGCCTGGCTGGCGGACGGCATGGGGCTGTCCGGACGGTCCGCACACGTCCTCGCGGAGATCATCAGCCCGCCGCGCGAGGTGATCGGCACCACCAGCGTCTGGGGCGTGCTGGCCCTCGCCGCGTTCGGCATCCCGTTCGGGGGGAGCGTCCAGAACGGCTACGAGCGGACGTGGAACCTGCCCCCGGGGCCGTGGCACCGGATCTGGCGCCAGACGACGTGGCTGTGCGTCCTGTCCGCGTACCTGTACCAGGAGGTACTGACACGCGACGCCATGCACGGGCCGGAGCGGATCACCCTCTCGCTGGTGACCGGCGTGCTGTTCTTCTGGTGGGGGCAGCACTTCCTGCTGGGCGGGCAGGTCCGCTGGCGGCATCTGCTGCCGGGCGCGCTCGCCACCGTGGCGGGCCTGATCGGCCTGCGGGGCTTCTCCTACTCCGTCTTCACCCCGCTGATCGTCGACAACGCGATCAGCTACGGCACCGTCGGAGTGGTCCTCGTCGTCGAGTCCTGGCTCATCGGTGTGGGCTTCGTCATCTTCGGCGGCGCCCTGTTCGGCCGCTGGCTCCTGGACCACCACGGGCACCGGTTCACCGACGTGCCGCCTCGGCCCGGCACGGCACCGGTCCGCGACGACGGCTGACGTGCTCCGGCCGCGCGGTGGCGGGCGGTGCGCGTCACCGGCGCCGCACTCCTTGATCCCAAAGGCCCGACGTGACCTGGGATATACCCTTTGGCGTCCGGTTGCGCCTATCGTGACCGACTGCTCTCGCGCACAGTGCCGTCACATCGGGTGTACGCCCCGTCGATCGTTCAGGAGATCCATGCGCCCCCGGATGCCCTCCGTCCCCCGAATAGCCTCGCTCCCGCCCCTCGCCGTGGCGGGCGGCGCGCTGACCGTCGGCGTGGGCGGGCTGTATCTCGCCGGGCTGCTGCTCACCGGCGGTGAGATCGAGGCGGGTACATCGGTGCGGGGCGTGGACCTCGGGGGTCTCACCCGTGAGGAAGCCGCCCGCAAGCTGGAGCGGCATTTGGTGGACGCCGGCTCGCGGACACTGGCGGTGAAGGTCGGCGACCGCGAGGGCACGCTCGACACGCGGCGGGCGGGGCTCTCCTACGACATCCCGGCGACCCTCGACCGGGCGGCGGCCACCGGTACCGACCCGGTCGGCGTCATCGGCGGGCTGTTCCGGTCGGGCGGCGCCATCGAGCCGGTCGTGCGCGTCGACGAGGACAAGGCCCGCGCCGCCCTCGGGAAGCTCGCCGGGTCACTCGATGAGAAGGTCCGCGAAGGAGCCGTCTCGTTCAACGACGGCCGTGTGGAGCGGACCGCCCCGCACCGTGGGTACGCGCTGGACGTGGACGCCGCGATCGGCTCGCTGCGCGCCCCCTTCCTGCGCGGCACGGCCGGCCCGGTCACGG
The DNA here is from genome assembly GCF_000725125.1 of Streptomyces toyocaensis. GTDB lineage: Bacteria > Actinomycetota > Actinomycetes > Streptomycetales > Streptomycetaceae > Streptomyces > Streptomyces toyocaensis. The sequence continues at coordinate 43,268 of NZ_JFCB01000028.1, read as the reverse complement.
TGCTGCCCGCACGCGAGAGCGAGCCGCGGGTCACGGCGGACGAGGTGCAGCGGGCGGTGCGCGAGTTCGCACGGCCGGCGATGTCGGCACCGGTCACCCTCGCCGCGGGCGGCAAGCGGTTCACGATCACCCCGGCCGTACTGGGCGAACACCTGACGATGCGGCCGGACGACACCGGCAGGCTGACACCGGAGCTCGACAGCAAGGGGCTGCGTGCCGCGCCCGTGGTGGCCGGCGCCCTGAACGGCCTCCCCGCCACACCCCGCGACGCCCGGCTGGGGCTCGAGGGCGACAGGGCCGTGGTGACCGCCGACGCCAGGCCCGCCCTGAAGGTGACCGACGAGGCCCTGGGCAAGGCCGTCCTGCCCCTGCTCACCAGGACGGGCGGCGCCCGCACCGGCGAGGTGGACACGCAACGGATCCAGCCCGAGGTCACCCGCGAGAACGCGGCGCGCCTCGGCCTGACGGAGAAGATGTCCTCCTTCACGGTCAACTTCGAACCGGCCGCGTACCGCACGACGAACGTCGGCCGGGCCGTGGAACTCATCAACGGCTCCGTCGTCATGCCGAACGAGACGTGGAGCTTCAACCGCACCGTCGGCGAGCGCACCGAGGCCAACGGCTTCGTCGACGGAGTCATGATCTTGAACGACCGGTACACCAAGGCGCCCGGCGGTGGTGTCTCCGCCGTGGCCACCACGGTCTTCAACGCGATGTTCTTCGCGGGCGTCGCGCCCGTCGAGCACGGCGCCCACTCCTTCTACATCGAGCGCTACCCGGAGGGCCGTGAGGCGACCGTCGCCTGGGGCAGCCTCGATCTGAGGTTCACCAACGACTCCGGCAAGGCGCTCTACATCCGGGCCGAGTCCACCGCCACCTCGGTGACCATCAGTTTCATCGGCACGAAGAAGTACGACGAGATCACGTCGGTGAAGGGACCGCGGACCCGTGTGGAGCAGCCCGCCAGGAAGGTGAGTGCCGACGAGCGGTGCGTGCCGCAAACGCCGCTCGAGGGCTTCGACGTCACGGTGGAGCGGGTCTTCCGCGACGCGGGCCGCGAGGTGCGGCGTGAGCCGTTCCGCACGCACTACACCCCGCGTGACGAGATCGTCTGCGAAGAGACGCCGGGCGAGCCCGGGACCTGACGCCGGGAGAGCGCGCCGCGCGGAGGGTGACCGCTCAGAACGCTCAGAAGGCCTCGGTGGCGTCGACGACGTCGAGCACGTCGTCGATGTCCCGGACCGCCGCGAGCACGTCGGCAACCAGCGCCTTGTCCGCCCGCCCGGTCATGGTCACCGTGCCGTTCTCCACGGAGACCGCCACGGCGTGCGGGTCCGGCAGGTACCGGCCGACGAGGGACTCTGCCTCGGCGCGGATCTCGGCGTCGTCGCGGATCAGGGCCCGCAACAGGTCGCGCCGGCTGACCACACCGACGAGCCGGCCGCGGTGGTCGGTGACGGGAAGCCGCTTCAACCGCGCGTGAGCGGCGGTCCACGCGGCGTCCGACACCCGTGCCGTGGGGTGGACGGTGACCGGCGGGAAGGTCATCAGGGTGGCCGCCGTGTCGCCGTGGCTCTTCTCGTACAGGCGGTGCTGCCACATCCTGCCGACGGACCCGTGCCGGTGCGGTTCCGCCATGACCGCGGCCTTGGCCAGCAGATCCGACTCCGAGACGACACCGATCACGTGGTCGTCGGCATCGACCACCGGTACCGAACCCACCTGTTCACGGGCCAGGGTGCGGGCCACCTCCGAGAACGGCATGTCGCCGGGGACGGAGGCCGCCGGCACCCGCATGACGTCCCGCACGTGGAGGACGGCCGGGCCCGGGGCGGCCGGCCCCGGTGAGGCTGTGACGGGTCCCTCGGTGCTCCCCGTGCCGGAGGCGGGTGCGGACTCCTGCCCGGTGCTCCTCCGCGACGCGGCGGCGGCCACCGCCCCCAGGTAGCGGCGCAACGCGTCCTGGCGCGGTTCCTCCTGGGGCGTCCAGGGGCGGCCGGGTGTGGCGCGGCGGGTCTCCGTCTCCACGGAGCGGTGCTCGAAGTCGCTCACGGCTGCCTCCAAGGGGTGCCCCCGCCTACGGCTTCAGTCTCGCACCCATCGATCGGCGCGGCCTCCGGGCCGAACGGCCGCGCTCCGGGGACGCACGACGTGGCACGGCGCGACATGCCCCCGCTCACCAAGGACACTGGAAGGCGAGTCCGGTCCCACCGACGGGAGAGTTCGTGTGACGGGTTTCCGGGACTTTCTGACACGGTTCCGGCCGGCGGCGTCGCCCGGCCGGGCCGCACCCGGCGGTGTCCCCGCGGACCGCTCCGCCGAACTCCGTGCGGAGCTCGCACCGCCGCTGGCCCTGCTCGAAAGCGCGGAGGCGGAAGCCCGGACGGTTCGCGAGCGGGCCGCCGACGCCGCCGCTTCCCGCCGGCGGGAAGCCGAACGGCAGGCGGGGGAGATCGTGGCCGCCGCACGCGCACAGGCCCCCCGGGTCCGGACGCGCGCGGCCGAGCGGGTGGTGCGCGCGGCCGAGGACGAGGCGGCGGCACTGCGCGCCGCGGCCGGGCGGGAGGCGGGCGCCGTACGCGACCGTGCCGGGCAACGGACGCCCGTGATCGCCGACCGTGTGGTGGATCTGGTCCTGGAGGACCTGGCGGAGGACGCGTCGCGGCCCGCACACGCCCCTCGGCGGGTTCCGGGCCGCGGGGGTTCCCGGGAGGCTGATCACTGATGGGGGCCGGGTGGGTGGCCGGTGCGACCAGGGCACGCGCGCTGCGGACCAGGTGCCTGGGTGAGGACGGCGTCCGGACCGTGGCCGGATCCGGGACGCTGGAGGACGCCCTGCGCTACCTGGCGGCCACCCCGTACCGGCACGACGTCGCCACCGGCGCCACCCCTGCCGAGGCCCAGCGGGCGGTCTCGTCGGCGCTCCTGTGGCATCTGCGGATCCTCGCCGGCTGGCAGCCGGCCACCGGGACCGCCGCCGTCCGCGCGCTCGCCGCCGGGTTCGAGATCTCCAACGCGGAACACCGTCTGCGGTCCCTCTCGGCCGGGTCTCCCGACCCGGACCCGGGTGGCCTCCCTCCCCCGCCGTACCGTCTGGGCACGCTGGCGATCGCCTGGACGCGGCTGGCCCGCGCCCGTACGCCGGCGGAGCTGCGCACCGCGCTGGCGGCCTCCGACTGGGGCGATCCCGGCGGCGACTCGCCGGCCGCGGTCGCGACCGGCATGCGGGTCTCCGCCGCGGTGCGGTTGGCCACCTCCGTTCCCGGCGCGGAGCGCTGGGCCGCGTCCCGGCTCGCCCTGCTGTTGGGCCGCGAGGTGTTCGTCGCCGGCCGCCGGATCCCGGACGTCTCCGCCCGCCGGGCGGCCCGGCTGCTCGGCCCGCGGGCCGTGGACGCGGGGTCGTACGCCGACTTCCGGGAGGCGTTGCCGGCCACCGCGGCGTGGCTGCTCGACGGCGTGGACGAGGCGGCGGGCCTGTGGCGGGCCGAGTCCCGGTGGTGGGAGGCGGTCGAGGAGGACGGCCGGGAGCTGCTGCGGCGGTCCCGCTTCGGCCCCCACCCGGTCGTGGGAGCCGTCGCGGTGCTGTCCGCCGACGCCTGGCGCACCCGCGGCGCACTGGAACTGGCCGCCCGGGGCGGCGGCCCCGGCGACCGGTCCGTGGAGGTGCCGGATGCCCCAGGGTGAGGCGGCGGTCCCGGTCCGGATGCGCAGGGTGGCCGTCGTGGCTCCCGAGGAGGCGCTGCGGGACAGCCTGGTACGGATCGCCGAGGCCGGCTGTGTCGAGATCGACCTGGCCGGGGACGGCAGGCCGGAGGTCCGCGGTCCGGCGGCGACCCGGCTGCAGCGGCTGCGCGCCGAGCCGGCGCGTCCCCGCCTCAGCGAGGCTCCGCCCGACCTGGACGCCCTGGAGCGGGAGGGCCGGGCGGACCTGCTGGCGGGCGAGGCACAGGTGGAGGAACGGCTCGGCGGCGCGGTCCGGCACGGCGATGTCGCGGCCCTGGCCGGCTGGTGTCCGCGGAGCGAGGTGGGCGCCGTCGCGGCGCGCATCGCCGGTACCGGGGCCGCGCTGGTGCCGCTGCGGTCCCCGCGCGGTGTCGACCCGCCCACGCTGCTGGCCGGAGCCGCCGCGGCGACGCGTCCGGCGCCGGCCGTGCGCCGTTCCTTCACGCCCCTGGTGACGACGTACGGCACCGTGCCCTACGCCGACCTCGACCCCACGATGGCGGCCGGAGTCGTCTACGTGGTGATGTTCGGCCTGATGTTCGGCGACGCCGGGCACGGGCTGCTGCTGGTCACCGTCGCCCTCCTCCTGCGCGCCGGCCGGCCGCGCCGCGTGGCGGCGCTGCGCCCGTTGTGGCCCTTCGTCGCCGGGGCCGGGCTGGCCGCCACCCTGGCCGGAGTGGCGTACGGCGAGTTCTTCGGCCCGACCGGGGTGCTGCCCGCGCTGTGGCTGACACCGCTGGAGGAGCCCGTGCGGCTGCTGGCCGGCGCCGTCGGGTTCGGCACCGTCCTCCTCGGTCTCGCCTACGCCGCGGGGATCGTGAACCGGTGGCGGGAGGGCGGACCGGCGGCCGCCCTGTACGCGACGACCGGCATCGCCGGGGCGGCGCTCCATCTGGGTCTGGCCGTCGTCGCCGGATCCGTGTGGCTCGGACAGGCCGCGTACGGGGTCGTGGGGGCCGTGATCGCGGTCGCCGGTCTTGCACTGGCCGGGCCGGGACTGTACGCGGCCACCGCGGGCGGACCGGGCGGCGCCGTGCAGACGGGCATCCAGCTCTTCGACGCGGTGGTCAGGATCGGCTCCAACGCCGTGTCCTTCGCGCGGCTCGCGGCCTTCGGCCTCACCCACGCGGCGCTCGGCGCGATCGTCTGGGACGGTACGACCGCCCTGGCGGGGCGGGGCCCGGTGGGCGTCGCCGCCGCACTCGTGGTGTTCCTCGCGGGCAACGCCCTGGCCTTCTCGCTGGAGGCGCTGGTGGCCGGTGTCCAGGCGCTGCGTCTGGAGTTCTACGAGCTGTTCTCCCGGCTCTTCGTAGGTGAGGGCCGCCCGTTCAGGCCCTGGCACCTGCCCGTGGAGCGCGGGTCCGCCGTCGCCGAACCGGCCACGCCGCTGGAGAGCGTCCGGCCGGACCCGGCGAGGAAGGAGCGATCGTGATCACCTGGTTGCTGGCCCTGCCGGTCATCGCGGCGGTGTGCGCCGCCGTCCGTCTCGTGCTGCGGCGCTCGGGCCGGGCGGCCCTGTGGTGGACGGCCGCCGCGGACGCCGTGCTCCTGGTGGCCGCCACCGTGGTGCTGACCCTGGCGCTCGGCGGGGGGTCCGCCGAGGCCGCGACCTCGGCGGCGCAGGACTCCGGCTCCGGGTCCGCCGCTCTGATCGGGGCCGCGATCTCGGTGGCCGCGTCGACCATCGGCGCGGGTATCGCCGTCGCCTACACCGGTGCGGCGGCCCTCGCGGCGCTCAGCGAACGACCCGAACTCTTCGGCCGGGCCATGGTCATCGTCGGCCTGGCCGAGGGCATCGCCATCTACGGGCTGGTCGTCGCGGTCATCCTCATCGGGAAGGCGTGACCGTGGGCCGCGTCGCCGCGCTCGGAGAGCGGTCCAGGGTGACCGGCTGGGCCCTGGCCGGAGCGGTCGTCCTCGTCGCCGACGACGCCGGGACCGTACGCCGGATCTGGCACGACCTGCCGGACGGCATCGACCTGGTCATCCTGACCGCCGCCGCGGCCGAGGCGCTGGAGGCGGCCCTCGCGGCGCCGGGTGGCCGCCGTCCACTGACCGCGGTGATGCCGCCATGACGCCCCCGGCGCCCATGACGCCCCCGGCCCCCGAGCAGGTGACGCGGGCGCTCTCCCCGGTCCGCGAGGCGCTGCTGCGGGCCGCGCGCACCGATGCGGAGGCACTCCTTGCCGACGCCGACCGGGAGGCCGCGGCCGTGCTCGAACACGCCCGCGCCGAGGCCCGGGCGATCCTCGGCGCGGCCCGGCGGGAGGGCGAGGCCGACGGCTCGGACGCCGCCCGCGACCTCCTGGTCAGGGCCCGCCGGGAGGCCAGGGCCCGCACGCTCGCCGCCCGCCGGGAGTCGTTCGAGGAGGTGCGCCGCCAGGCGGCCGTGCGGGTCCGCGCCCTGCGCGGGAACGACGGCTACGCCGCGCTGCGGGAGGAACTGGAGCGCAGGGCCCGGGTCCTCCTCGGTCCCGCGGCGGAGGTGAGCGAACACGCCGACGGGGGTGTGGTGGCCCGGGTGCCGGGACGGCGGGTCGATCTGTCGCTGACCGCGCTGGCCGACCGCGCGCTGGACCGTATGGGAGGGCAGGTGCGAAGCCTGTGGGAGCCGTGAGGGAGGAAGAGGACTCCGGGACACCTCGGCGGGACACCGGCCGGCCGCCGGCCTCGCGGATCCTGCGTGTCACCGGGCCGCTCGTCGAGATGGAGTACACGGGCGGCGTCGCGATGTACGACCTGGTCTCGATCGGCCCCGCCCGGCTGCCCGGGGAGATCGTGGCCATCAGCGGACGCGTGGTCACCGTCCAGGCGTACGAGTACACCGGTGGTCTCGCCCCGGGCCAGACGGTGCTGCCCCGGGGGCGTCCGCTGTCGGTCCGGCTCGGTCCCGGACTGCTCGGCGGGATCTTCGACGGCCTGCTGCGCCCCCTGTCCGGTGCCGGCGACTGGCTGTCGCCCGGCACGGGACGGCAGGCGCCCGAGGAACCCGTCGCCTCCTTCCGCCCCTTCGTGGCGCGGGGCGAGCGGGTGGCCGAGGGGCAGGCGCTCGGGGAGGTCCGCACGGCGGGGCCCCTGCGGCTGAAGGTCCTCGTGCCGCCGGGCGGCGGGGGCACGGTCGAGGAGATCGCCGGGGCCGGGGACCATCCCGGGGACGCCGTGGTGGCCGTGGTGGGGGGCACCCGGATCACCGCCGGCGCCCTGTGGCCGGTGCGCCTGCCGCGTCCGGTGCGGGAGCGCGTCGACAGCCGGGAGGCCCTGAACACCGGCCAGCGGGTGATCGACCTGCTCTTCCCCGTGGCCCGGGGAGGCACGGTGGCGGTGCCCGGCGGCTTCGGCACGGGCAAGACGATGCTCCTGCAGCAGATCGCCAAGTGGTGCGACGCCGACGTCATCGTCTACGTCGGGTGCGGGGAGCGCGGCAACGAGATGGCCGACGTGATCACCGAACTGTCCGAGCTCCGGGACCCGCGCACGGGCGGGAGCCTCGCGGACCGCACGGTCACGGTCGCCAACACCTCCAACATGCCGATGATGGCCCGCGAGGCGAGCGTCCACACGGGGATGACGGTCGCCGAGTACTTCCGGGACATGGGCCTGGACGTGGTCGTCATCGCCGACTCGACCTCCCGGTGGGCCGAGGCGCTGCGCGAGTTCGCCTCCCGTACCGGTGCGCTGCCCGCGGAGGAGGGCTACCCGGCGGGACTGGCCTCCGCCATCGCGGCCTTCTACGAACGGGCCGCGGCCGTGACCACCCTGGGGGGCGACCGGGGATCGGTGACCGTGATCGGCGCGGTGTCCCCGCCCGGCGGCGACATGACCGAACCGGTGACCGCGCACACCGAACGCTTCGTCCGCTGCCTGTGGACCCTCGACCGCGACCTCGCCTACGCCCGCCACTACCCGGCGGTCTCCTGGGCCGGGTCCTTCTCCCGCGACGTACCCGTCCTGGCCGCCGGGCACCGGACGGCGGGCGACCCGGCGTGGCCGGGGCGCCGCGACCGGGTGGGAGCGGTGCTGACGGAGGCCGACCGGCTGGCCGACCTGGTGGACCTGATCGGCATCGCCGCGCTGCCCCCGCGGGAGCGCGTCAGTGTGCTGGCCGGGAGGCTGGTCCGCGAGGGCGTGCTGCAGCAGAGCGCGCTGTCGGAACGGGACGCGTACTGCGGCCCGGAGAAGACGGCCGCACTGGCCGACGCCGTGCTCGCGGTCGTCGACCGCTGCCGCGAGCTGGTCGACGCGGGCGTTCCGGCGGCGTCGGTCGAGGAGGTCGACTTCGGCCCTCTGCTGCGTGCCCGCGAGGACACCGGCCCGCACGACGCCGCGGGGGTGGCGGAGCGGCGCGACGCGATGCTCGCCGCGCTGCGGGGGGTGCGGCCATGAGCACGGCCGGGAGCATCGAGTACACCGCGGTGCGCGAACTGCGGGGGCCGCTCGCGGTCGTCGAAGGGGTCACGGGCGTCGGCTGGGACGAGTACGCCCGCATCACCCTCGCCTCGGGCGAACGGCGTCACGGCGTGGTCCTCGACGCCGACCGTGACCTGGCGGTCGTCCAGGTGCTGGAGGGCACCGCGGGCATGGACCCGGAGGGTGTCCGGGCGGCCTTCACGGGCAGTCCGCTGCGCGTCCCGGTCGGCACCGACTGGCTCGGCCGGGTCTGCAACGGGCGGGGCGAGCCCCTGGACGGCGGCCCGCCCGTCCTCGCCTCACGGAACGCCGAGGTGGGCGGCGCGCCCATCAACCCGGTGCGGCGCGAACCGCCGTCCGAGCCGGTGCTCACCGGTGTCGGAGCCGTCGACACCCTGACCACGCTGGTACGCGGGCAGAAACTGCCGGTGTTCTCCGTGGCCGGGCTGCCGCACCTGGAACTGGCCGCCCAGATCGCGGCGCAGGCCACCACCGCGGGAGAGGCGTTCGCCGTGGTCTTCGCGGGCATGGGGCTCACCCACGCCGACGCCTCCTTCGTCCGCGACGCCCTGGAGGAACGGTCCGCCGCCGGGGACCTGGTCCTGCTGCTGAACACCGCCGACGACCCGGTGATCGAACGGATCCTCACCCCGCGCATCGCGCTCACCGTCGCCGAGCACCTCGCCTTCACCGGCGGGCGGCACGTCCTGGTGGTGCTGAACGACATGACCACCTACGCGGAGGCCCTGCGCGAGGTCTCCGCCGCACGTGGGGAGATACCCGCCCGCCGTGCCTACCCCGGCTACCTCTACAGCGACCTGGCGTCGCTGTACGAGCGCTGCGGACGGATCAGGGGCCGTCCCGGGTCGGTCACCGTGCTGCCGGTGCTCACCATGCCCGCGGGCGACATCACCCACCCCGTGCCGGACCTGACCGGCTACATCACCGAGGGCCAGATCGTGCTTTCGCCGGAGACGCACGCGCGGGGCGTGTACCCGCCGCTGGACGCCCTGTCCTCGCTGTCCCGGCTGATGCGCAAGGGCGCCGGCCCCGGCCGCACCCGCGACGACCACCTCGACGTCGCCGCCCAGCTGCTGGCCGCCCTGGCCCGCGCGCGGCAGGTGCGCGACCTCGCCGACCTGGTCGGCCGGGCGGCGCTGAGCCCCGCCGACCGCCGCTACCTGGACTACGAGGAGGTCTTCCTGCGGGACTTCACCGACCAGCGGAGCGACGAACCCCGCGGCCTCGACGCCTCGCTGGAACGCGGCTGGCGGGCGCTGCTCACCCTGCCCCGCAGCCGGCTCTCCATGCTCCCCGCCGCTCTCCTCGACGCCCACGGGGCCGAGGACAGCGGCGCACCCGACGATCACGAGGAGACGCCGCGATGACCGGCGTCCGCGGTACGCCACCCGGTCGAGCGGGACGTCTGCGGCTGCGGCACAGCCTCGACGTCGCCGAACGCGGAGCCGGCCTGCTGGAGCAGAAGCTGCGCATCCTGCGGTCCGAGCACCAGCGGCTGCTGCGCGCGCGGGAGGCGGCCGGACGCACCTGGCGGGACCTGGTGGCCGAGGCCGAGACATGGCTGCTGCGCGGACTGCTGCTGAGCGGGGAACACGCCCTCGACTCGGCCGCCGCGGGCGTCGCCCCCGCCGAGACCGCCGTGGGGTGGACCACCTCCATGGGGGTACGCCGCCCGACGACCGCCTCCGCGTCCGTGCCCGCCCGTCCGGCCACCTCCGCCACTCCCGCCAACACGGCCCTCGTGCACGCCGAGGCGGCCTACCGCCGTGCCGTGCGCGCCGCCGCCGAGTACGCCGCGGCCGACGCCGCCGCCGGGCTGGTGGGCGAGGAGGTCGCCGGCACCCGGCACCGGGTCCGCGCGCTGCGGCGCCACTGGATCCCCCGGCTGCGGGAGGCGCTCGACCGCAGCGACCTGGCCCTGGAACAGGCCGAGCACGAGGACGCCGTGCGGCGGCGCCGGGCCACCCGGTAGGTCTCCCCGCCGTGCTCCCCCGGCGATGCCGCCTCGCGGTGAGCGCCGGACGGCTGGAATCCGCCGCGGCGGGCGTGTGCCGTGACCTCCGTGCACGCGGGGGCGGTGCAGAGTGTCGGCATGGCCGAGGACGAAGCACGGCTCAGCCCTCCCGAGCCCCTGCTGCAGTTGATCGACAACCTCGCGCGGTTCCACCGCGAGCACGAGGAGTACTACGCGCAGGCGCCGCTGCGGCAGGCGACCGAGCTGCAGGCGCGGTCCCGGGTGCTGAAGGCGCTGGCCGACCGGTGGAGCGTGGTCGGTGTGGGTGAACGGGCGTCGGCGGCCGGGTTCGCCGGTACGGAGGATCTGAACGCCCCCGGGCTCGTCGCCGAGTCGGGGGTTCTCTTCATGGAGGGCGAGGGCGAGCCGGCCGAACTGCGGCGGCTGCGGCGTGAGGTCCGGCAGGCCGCGGACGACGCCGAGCAGACGGGCGGCTGGCTGGCCCGGGCGATGGAGCAGGCCTGGGAGATCGCGGGCGGCCTGGCCGCCCACCCCGCGCTGGCCGACCTGCTCGGGGAGCGCCACCGGATCATCGCCAACGACTGGCAGTCCGCCGCGCTGCAGTCCCTGATCGCGCGGATGCTGCGGCGTGCCCTCGACCTGCTGGCCAGGGTGGACTTCACGCCGGCGGCCCTGCGGGCCGACCTGGCGGGCGAACGGCAGGCCCCCGCGTACCTGTACTCGGCCTCCGAGCTGCTGGACCGCGCGGCGGACCTGATGGCGGAGTCGGCCATGCTGGTGCACGACAACGAACGGCGCTGGCGCGTCTTCCGTGCCCGGGTCCGCGCGCTGCGGTCCGCGTAGCGCGCACCCACCGAGGCGGGCACGGCCGGCGGCCGCCCTGTCAGTGCACGTGCGGTCCACCGGTCGGCTGCGGTTTGCCTCGCGGTACCAGACCCAGGGCGACGACGGCGCCGGCAGCGGCCGTCACCGCGCACACGGTGAACGCGTCGGCGAAGCCGCCCACCGCGCCTCGCTCGAAGCCCGATGCCGCGACCGTGGAGACGACGGCGACGCCGATCGAGCCACCCACCTCGTGGAAGGTGTTGACGATCCCGGAGGCGAGCCCCGCCTCCCGGTGCTCCACCATGGCCAGGGCGGTGGTCGTGGCGGTGACGAAGACCGCGCCGAGGCCGAGGGAGGCGATCACGAAGCCCGGCAGCAGCCCGGCGTACACACTGCCGGTCTCCGACAGCCGGATCAGCGGAACGGTTCCGGCGGCGGCGACGGCCATGCCGGCGACGGCGGTCGGACGGCCGCCGATCCGGCCGACGAGCCGGGACCCGAGATGGGCTCCGACACCGGTCGCCACGGCCACCGGCAGGAACACCAGCCCGGTCCTCAGCGGGCTGAAGCCACGGAGGTGCTGGAGGTACACGGACCCGAGGAAGAAGTACGCGATCAGCAGGGCCGTGGCGATCAGCATCAGGAAGGCACCTGCGAGAACCGGCCGCCGGGTGAACATCCGCAGATCCATCAGTGGGGTCCGCGCTGCTCGCTCGACGGTCACGAAGGCCGCGTACGCCGCCACCGCGCCGAAGAGCGGCAGCAGGGTCGAGACGCCCGTCCAGCCGGTGTCGCCCGCTTCGACCAGGCCGTAGATCAGTGCGGCGGTGCCCGTGGTGACGAGCAGCGCGCCGGACACGTCGAGCCGTGCGGGCTGCGGCGCGCGGGCCGGGACGAGGGCGGGCAGGGCGATCAGCAGGAGCAGCCCGACGGGCACGTTGATGTAGAAGACCCACTGCCAGCCGGGGCCCCCGGTCAGAGCTCCGCCCAGGAGCACGCCCACCGCGGAGCCGCTGCCGCCGATGGCCGCCCAGACGCCGAGCGCCTTGTTGCGTTCGGCACCGTGGAAGGTGGTGGTGACGATGGACAGCGCGGCCGGTGACAGCAGGGCCGCGCCGACGCCCTGGCCGATCCGGCCGCCGAGCAGCGTCGAGGCGTTCTCGGCCAGGCCGGTGGCCAGCGAGGCGGCGGTGAAGAGCGCGAGTCCGGCGAGCAGGGTGCGGCGGGCGCCGAGGGCGTCGGCGAGTCGGCCGCCGAGCAGCATCAGCCCGCCGAAACAGAGGGTGTAGGCGGTGACCACCCAGGTCAGTGTCTCCCGGCCGAGGTCGAGGTCGGCCGCCATGTCGGGCAGGGCGACGTTCACGACGGTCACGTCGAGGATCAGCATGAACTGGGCGACGCAGATCAGTGCGAGCGCTGCCCAGCGGCGCGGTTCGGGGGTCGGGGCGGGAAAGTGTTCGGCCGTGTGCGGGGCACCGGCTGCGGAGTGGGTCATGGCGTGTCCTTCGAGTGCGTTGTTGCGGTCGGGTCCGCGCCTCGGGACGGCGCGAGGAGAAGGGCGAGGAGCACGCCCGCCGCGGTGACACCGGCCCCGGTGAACATCGCCGGTCCCATGCCGTCGACGAACGCGCGGCGGGCGGCTTCGGCGAGGCCGGGTCCGGCCTCGCCGGGCAGGCGTTCGGCAAGGGCGAGCGCGCTGCCCAGGGACTCCTTGGCGGACGCCAGGAGTCCGTCGGGAACGGAAGCGGGGGTGGCGTCGAGTCCGCTGCGGTAGCGGTCGGACAGCAGGCTGCCCATGACCGCGACTCCGGTGGCCGCGCCGAGCTGGATCGCGGCACTGTTGGTGGCCGAGCCCACGCCGAGGTCGGTTTCGGGCAGTGAGCCGACGATGGCGTCGCTGGTCGCCGTGATGACGAACCCGGCGCCTGCCCCCAGCAGCAGCATCGCCACAAGGGGCCGGTCGTAGCCGTCCGTCGCCTCGGTGGTGGCGAGCACCGCGGCGGACGCGGAGAGCAGGGCGAGGCCGAGGGCCGACACCGTGCGCATACCGAGGCGTGGCGCGAGCACGCCCGCCAGTGGTCCGGCGACCAGCAGCATGAGCGCGGCGGGACCGAGCCGCACGCCGGTCTGCCCGGCGCTGTATCCGAGCACGAACTGGAAGTGCTGCACAACGACGAAGAGCGTGCCGATCAGCGCGAACGCGCCCAGCAGGACCAGCAGGTCACCGGCCGCCAGCGCGCGGTACCGGAAGATCCGCAGCGGCAGCATCGGGGAGGCGGCCCGGCGCTGCCAGGCGAGGAAGACGACCAGCAGGAACGCGCCCGCCACGAAGGCGGCCGACACGGCAGCACTCGTCCAACCGCGGTCGGGCCCTTCGATGACCGCCCACAGCACGCTCGCCACGGCCACGACGGACAGCAGCGCCCCGGCCGGGTCCAGCCGCCCACGCTCGGGGGCTCGGGAGTCGGGCACCAGCAAGGCCGCGGCGACCAGGCCGGCGATGCCGACGGGAAGGTTGATCAGGAAGACCGACCCCCACCAGTAGTGGCTCAGCATCCAGCCACCGACCATCGGCCCGATCACCGTCCCGACACCGACCGCCGCCGACCAGACACCGATCGCCTTCGTGCGTTCGGCACCACGTGGGAAGACATTGCCGATGACAGCGAGCGTGGCCGGCATGATGAGCGCCTCGCCGACGCCCATGGCCCCGCGGGCGAGCACCAAGGTGGTGACAGAACCGGCGTAGGCGGCGACGGCGGACGCCACGGTGAACAGCGCCAGGCCGGTCATGAAGATCCACTTGCGGCCGAGCCGGTCCGCCAGGCTGCCGCAGAACAGCACCAGGCTGCCGGACATCAGCGCATAGCTGTCGACGATCCACTGCAACTGGCTCGTGGAGGCACCGAGTTCACCTACGAGGGTCGGCAGTGCCACGTTCAGCACGGTGGTGTCGAGCCCGACGACCAACAGGCTCACGCTCACGACGGCGAGGGTGAGCCAACGCCGGACCGGCGGGTCACCGGTCTGCGGTGAAGCGGTCACCTGATGAGTGACAGAAGGCACGAGGGCTCCTTTCTGGCGCCTGGCTCTGCCCGAGCGGCGAGACCTGAACCGTACCGTTCAGTTCACGTGAACTCAACCGTACAGTTCAGGTAGGTGCTAGGGTCGAGTCATGACCGTGGACGGCGTCAAGCAGCCCCCCAGCGGACCCCGGGCGGAACTCAAGCGGCAGGCCATCGTGCGGGCCGCCCGCGAGCTGTTCCTGCAGGAGGGCTTCGGCGTGGGAATGGACACCATCGCCGCTGAGGCAGGCGTGTCGAAGGTGACCGTCTACAACCACTTCGGCAGCAAGGAAGCCCTGTTCACAGCGGTCATCACGAGCGCCCTCGACGAGCCGCTCGCCGGTGAGTCGTCGGCCGCGCTGGAGGGCCTGGCCGAGGCCGGGGACTTGCGGGCCGCCCTCGTCGAGGCGGCCCGCACCTGGGTGCACGCCGTGCGCACCAACCACGAGGTCACCGCCCTGCGCACCCTCGTCGCCGCCGAACTTCACCGCTTCCCCGAGCTGGGCGAGGCGTGGAGACACCGCGGCTCGGAAGGCCACCACCCCGCGGTCGCGGGCGCCCTGGGTACGCTTGCCGAGCAGGGCCGCCTGGAGATCCCCGACCTACAGGTGGCGATCATCCAGTTCTACGGTCTCCTGGTCTTCCCCCACATGGTCTTCAGCTCCTACGGCACGGACATCGACGAGGGCCTGACGGACCGTCTCGTCATGAGCGGCGTCGACATGTTCCTGGACCACTACGGCCCACGGAGCAGCTAGCGGCCCATCCCCGTCGAGGGCACTGGAATCGGAACGTCGGCGGCATTCCTGTGGTCGCTGTGGGCACTGTTCTTCGGGACGGCCGGAACGCCCGGAATGACGCACCCCTTCGAGCTGACCATCGCCCGCACCGACGGCGCCGCGAACATCTGCCTCGAAGCCTCAGCGGGCGTCACGGCCTTCGTTCTGGCCGGGAGGTACTTCGCAGCCCGGTCCACGCGGAAGGCGGGGGCGGCGCTGAAGGCCCTGCAGGCCCACGGCGACTTGCTGCAGGGCCCGCGTGGCGGCGCTGATCCCGGTGAGGACGTCGACGCAGGCGCGGTCGTCGGTGACCATGCGCGAGATGCCACGTGTCCGGCCCTCGATCCCCTTCAGGCCAGATGGTCGGCCTGGTCGGCGTCCGTGAGCGTCTGGCCCGGGGTGCACGGCCAGGGAGGCATGCACGGCGGCCACGACGGTCGGCGTCCTGCGGACCGGGCCTGCGGACCGGGCCTGCGGACCGGGCTGGGGACCCGCTGCCCAAGCACGACCACCACTCCGGGCCCGGACGGACCGGGCCCGGACGGACCTGACGCCCGCCCGGGCCCCGGCAGGTGAGCCATGGCCGCCGTGATCGCCACGCCGGCAGAGAGGGTCGTCCGTCGCCGCTTTCCCGGCCACGGACGACCCTTCCTTGGTTCTCCGGCCTGCTGTTCCCGGTGGACTGCGGTCTCCGCGGTGACGCCCCCACCTGCTACTGAAGGCCGCCGGGGCCCTGTACGCCGGTCTTCTCCCCGCGCGCCCCGGAAGCAGCCGCGACCTGTTGTGTCGCCGCCGTCGCCGCCTTGTCGCTGCGCATCACCAGCAGGGTGACAACGCCGCCCACCGCGGCGATCGCGGCCGCCCAGACGAACGCCGCGCTGAAGCCGTCCGTCAGCGCGGGCAGGTTGCCCAGCTCGCCGGCGCCCTGCGAGGTGGCCACCGCGGTCAGCGCCGCGAGGCCCAGTGCGGAGCCCACCTGGTAGGTGGTGTTGACGATGCCGGACGCCAGGCCCGCCTGCTCCCGCGGAGCCCCGGACATCGCGGCCATCATCGCCGGGATGTAGGCGAGCGACATGCCGAGCGCGGCGACCAGCGAGGCGGGCAGGACGTCCACCACGAAGGTGCCGGTGGGCTCGACGGCGGACAGCCACAGCAGCCCGGCCGCGAGGACCAGCAGACCGCCGCCGATCAGCGGCTTGGCACCGAACTTGGCCATCAGCCTCGCCGTGATCACGGTCATGAAGATCATCAGCAGGCCGGTCATCGGCAGCAGCGCGGCGCCGGACGCGAACGCCCCGTAGCCGAGCACCTGCTGGAGGTACAGGTTGAGGAAGTACCACATGGGGATCCAGGCGGCACCGAGCAAGGTCATCGCCAGGTTGGCCGAGCCGAGCCGCGGGACGCGCCAGATGCCGAGCGGCATCAGCGGCTCGCGCACCGTCTTCTGGACCACGAAGAAGAGCGCGAGCAGCGCCGCTGCGCCGGCCAGCTGGAGCACGGTTCCGGTGGAGGCCCAGCCGGCCTCCGGCGCGCGGACGACGGCGAAGACGGCGAGCGCCAGACCGGCGGTGACCGCGGCCGCTCCGAGCACGTCGACGGCACCGCGACGGCTGCCGACGGCCGGCAGGACCTTGGTGGCGGCGAGGGTGGCGACGCCGATCGGGACGTAGATGATGAAGATCCACGGCCAGCTCAGCCACTCGGTGAACACCCCGCCGAGGAACACACCGGCCGTGCCGCCGGCGGGGGCGGCAGCGCCGTAGAGCGCCATGGCCTTTCCGAGCTCCTTCGGGTCGTGCGCGAAGAGCATCATCAGCAGCGTCATGGCGGAGGGTGCGATCAGCGCGCCGCCCACGCCCTGCACGGCCCGGCCGGCGACCTCCACCCAGGCCGTCTGGGCGGCGGCCGCGACGACCGACCCGGCGATCAGCACGACCCAGCCGGTGGTGAAGATCTTGCGCGCGCCGAGCAGGTCGGACAGGCGTCCGCCGAGGAGCAGCAGCCCGCCGAAGGCGATGACGTAGGCGTTGAAGACCCACTGCAACTCGCCCTGCGAGAAGCCGAGGTCCTTCTGCATCTCGGGGAGTGCCACCCCGATGATCGACGTGTCCATGATCACCATGAACTGAGCCGCGGCGAGCACGACGAGCGCCCACCAGCGTCTGGGATTGGCGACTGACATAACCCCTACCCCTTCCTCTACATACCCCCAGGGGGTACTTGCCGACCCGCACCGTAACATACCCACCGGGGGTATGTAGAGCGTGCTACGGGGCCAATCCGCGATGCGGCTGGGCACCTCCCCGACGCATGACGTGCCTGACCCCGGAGGACCAAGCCCGCATCGCGACTCCACATGACGATGCGCCCGCCCTCGGGGCCGCCTTCCGGCACGGATCCGCTGCCGCATGCGCTGTATGCCCAGGCAACCGCGGCGCATCGGAGGGACGCACATGTGCAACGGTTGTTCGCAGCCGACGCCGATCTGCCGAGTACTGCGGCAGTTCGCCGGCGCGGGCCAGTGGAGCCGTGGCGCCTGAAAGGCCGTTCCACGAGTCGGCATGGTGGCCGCACGCATAGCCGACCCTCGAACTATGTTGTCCCACCACATGTGCGCCTGACCTGCGGGTTCCTACGGTGTGGCGACACGCAAACGTCCCCGTCACGCCCCAGGAAGTGGTGCCGATGTCGTCGCCCGCAACCGCTCCACCAGCCCCGAACAACCTCAAGCGCATCGTCGCCGCGTCCCTCATCGGCACCACCATCGAGTGGTACGACTTCTTCCTCTACGGATCCGCCGCCGCGCTCGTCTTCAACAAGCTGTTCTTCCCGGACTCCGATCCGCTGGTCGGCACGCTGCTGTCGTTCCTGACGTACGCCGTCGGGTTCGCGGCGCGGCCGCTGGGCGCGCTCGTGTTCGGGCACTACGGGGACCGGCTCGGGCGCAAGAAACTGCTGGTGCTGAGCCTGCTGATGATGGGCGGGGCGACGTTCGCGATCGGACTGCTGCCCACGCACGCCACCATCGGCAGCGCCGCTCCCGTGCTGCTCACCGTGCTGCGCCTGGTCCAGGGCTTCGCGCTGGGCGGCGAGTGGGGCGGTGCCGTGCTGCTGGTCTCCGAGCACGGGGACGCGCGACGGCGCGGGTTCTGGGCCTCCTGGCCGCAGACCGGAGCGCCGGCGGGGCAGCTGCTCGCGACCGGTGTGCTGTCGCTGCTGACCGCCGTGCTCTCGGACGCCGCCTTCGGCTCCTGGGGCTGGCGGATCCCGTTCCTGCTGTCCGGTGTGCTGGTGATCGTCGGATTGTGGATTCGTCTCTCCGTCGACGAATCACCGGTGTTCAAGCAGGCCCTGGAGCGTGCCGAGGCCCGCAAGGCGGACGCCGACGCGGAGCGGATGCCGATCGTGGCCGTGCTGCGGCACCACTGGCGTGACGTGCTGGTGGCGATGGGTGCCCGTATGGCGGAGAACATCAGCTACTACGTGATCACCGCGTTCATCCTGGTGTACGCCACGACCTCGGCCGGCGTGTCGAAGCAGACCGCGCTCAACGCGGTGCTCATCGCGTCGGCGATCCACTTCGCCGTCATCCCGGGCTGGGGTGCGCTGTCGGACCGGCTCGGCAGGCGCCCGGTCTACATGATCGGCGCGGTCGGCGTGGGGCTGTGGATGTTCCCGTTCTTCGCCCTGATCGACACCGGCGGATTCGGCAGCCTGCTGCTCGCGGTGACCGTGGGACTGGTGCTGCACGGTGCGATGTACGCGCCGCAGGCCGCCTTCTTCTCCGAGATGTTCGCGACCCGGATGCGCTACTCCGGCGCCTCGATCGGCGCCCAGTTCGCCTCGGTGGCGGCAGGTGCTCCGGCGCCGCTCATCGCCACCGCGCTGCTGTCGGACTATGGCAGCTCCACCCCGATCGCGCTCTACGTCATCGCGGCGAGCCTGCTGACGGTGGTGGCCATCGCGGTGGCCAAGGAGACCCGCCACCGTGACCTGGCGGACGTGGCGCCGCAGGACGAGCGCGAGGGGGCCGCCGAGGTCCCGGCCGAGCAGGGCGCGCGCACCGTCTGATCCCGGCCCGTCGGTGCCGCCCCGGCCCCCGTACGCACCCGCGTACGGGGGTCAGGGCCGTGTGGGGGGCCGCGTGGTGGCGGACAGCCGGTGCAGGCGCAGCGCCAGCTGGATCTCCAGTGCGCGGGCCGGGCTCTGCCAGTCGTCGCCGAGGAGGCGGCCGACGCGTTCCAGCCGCTGCGCGACCGTGTTGACGTGGACGTGGAGCTCGTCCTTGGTGCGGGCGGGGCTCATGCCGCAGGCGAAGTAGGCGTCGAGGGTGCGCAGCAGCTCCGTGCCGCGTCGCTCGTCGTACGCGACGACCTGGCCGATGGTGCGGTAGACGAAACCGGCGATGTCCCGCTCCCCGGCCAGCAGCAGCCCCAGGAAACCGAAGTCCTCGGCGGCGGAGCCGTCACCGGCCCGGCCGAGGAGGCGGAGGGCGTCGAGGCAGCGGCGGGCCTCCGCGTAGGCCGCCGCCACGTCGTCGGGGCGGGCGGTGAGCCGCTCGACCGGGGCGGAGGCGCCGACGGTGACCGGCTCGTGGACCGCCGTGCCCAGCTGGCGGGCGGTGCGGCGGGCCAGCTCCGTGGCGGTGTCCCCGGGGGTGACGGGCAGCAGCAGGACGGTGCCGCCGTCGCGCGCGGCGGCGAGGCCCTGCCGGGTCGCCGCCAGGTGCGAGGCCGCCGCCCACAGCCGTCTGCGGGCGTCCGCCTCCTGGTCGGCGTCGGCGGTGCCGCCCTCCAGCCGGGCGGCGAGTACGGCGTGGGTGGCGTCGAGGTCGGCGTGCAGCCGGGCGGCGCGCTCACGCAGCAGGCGCGGGTCGCGGTCGCGGGCGTCGAGCAGGTCGTCGAGCAGTTCGCCGCGGACGCGCTGTTCGGCCTCGGCGGCGGAGCGGCGGGCGAGCAGCAGCAGTGAGGTGACCATGGCCGCGCGCTCCAGTGTGCGCTGGTCCACGGGGTCGAGGCCGGGGTGACCGCGCAGGACGAGCGCGCCGAGGAGTTCGTCCCCCGCGGCCACGGCGGCGATCCAGTCGTCCCGGTGCCGTACCGCGTGGCCCTCCTCCCGCGAGGACTCGAGGGCATGGGCGGGTGCGGCGGTGGCCTCGGTGAACTGGACCGCCCCGTCCAGGACCTCGGAGACGGCGGCGGCCACGTCGTGCACCCCGCCGCCGCGCAGGACCAGCTCGGCCAGCCGGTCGTGGACGTCCGAGGCGCGCTCGATGACCGCGCTGCGGTCCTGGATGATCTCGTTGGCTCGCTCCAGGCCGGCCAGGGCCGAGCGGGTCTCCGCCAGCAGGTTGGCGGTGTCGATGGCGGCCGCGGCGAGGGCGGCGAAGGAACCGAGCAGGGCGATCTGTTCCCGCTCGAAGACCCTGGCGCGCCGGTCCGCGGCGAACAGGACACCGATGACGTGGTGCCCGAGTGTCAGGGGCACCCCGAGGATCGCGACGAGGCCCTCGTCCCGCACCCCGCTGTCGATGGTGTGGGTGTGCTGGAAGCGCTCGTCGCGGAAGTAGTCGTCGGTGACGTAGGGGCGGGCGGTCTGGGCGACCAGGCCGCCGAGGCCCTCTCCCATGCCGAGGCGCAGCTGCTGGAAGCGGGCGGCGACCGAGCCTTCGGTGACCCGCATGTACGTGTCGCCCCTGACCGGGTCGTTCAGGCTGAGGTAGGCGACGTCCGTGCCGAGCAGTGAGCGGGCGCGCTGCACGATGGCCTGGAGGACGGCGTCCAGGTCGCGCAGTCCGGCGAGGTCGTGGGCGGTCTCGAACAGCGCGGAGAGCTCGGCCTCCCGGCGTCGCCGGCCTTCGAGTTCGGACCGGACGCGCAGGGCGAGAAGCTTGGCCTGTTCCAGAGCGGCGATCCGGTCGGCGGGCAGTGACTCGGCGCGGGCGAGCAGCACCGGCTGCTCGTAGGCCTCGGCGGGGGCGCCGCGGGCCAGCAGCTCGAGGAACGGCGCCTCGGCGCCGCCGGTGCCCGGGCCGGCCTCGGGAAGGGCCCGGCCCGGCGCGGCTGCGGAACGCTCGGCGGACTGCACGTGATCGCGGGACATGCTCACAGGATTCCTCATCCCGCGGCCACCCCGTCAGGCCTGTGGACAACTCCGTCGGCCGACGGCCGGCCGCCGGCGGCCGATGTCTCAGTGCGCGGTCCAGCCGCCGTCCAGGACCAGGGAGGTACCGGTGACGAAGGATGTCGCCGGACCGCACAGGTACGCCACCGCCTCGGCGACGTCCTCCGGTTCGATGAGCTGTTTGACCGCGCTGTCCTGCAGCAGCACCTCGGACAGGACGCGTTCCTCGGGGATGCCGTGCGCACGGGCCTGGTCGGCGATCTGCTTCTCCACCAGGGGGGTGCGCACATAGCCGGGGTTCACACAGTTGGAGGTGACGCCGTGGGGTGCGCCCTCGAGAGCGGCGGTCTTGGACAGCCCTTCCAGGCCGTGTTTGGCGGCCACATAGGCGGACTTGTAGGCGGAGGCGCGCAGCCCATGGACCGATGAGACATTGACGATGCGGCCCCAGCCCTGCCCGTACATGTGCGGCAGCGCGCCCCGGATCAGCCGGAAGGGTGCCTCCAGCATCACGGTGAGCACCGTGTGGAAGACGTCGGGCGGGAATTCCTCGAGGGGACGGACCAGCTGCAGCCCCGCGTTGTTGACCAGGACGTCGGTGCCGGCGGCGACGAGCTCGGCGGCGTCCAGGTCGGTCAGGTCAAGGACGTGCGGCTCGACGGCGCCTCCGAGCTCCCGGGCCTCGTCGGCGAGCGCCTCCAGTCCCGTGGCGTCCCGGTCGACGGCTCTGACCTTGGCCCCGGCGGCCGCGAGCCGCAGGACGCAGGCGCGGCCGATGCCGCCTGCGGCACCGGTGACGAGGGCGGTACGGCCACCGAGGTCGAGGGGGGTGGCGTGTGGGGCCGGGAGGTCACGAGGCGCGGTCATGGGTCGACCCTAGGCAGCACCCCCGGGCCGACCCATGTGGTCGGGCCCTACAGTTCAATCGTTTCCAGTGGGGTCGAACCATGTGGGTGCGTCCGACAGGGCTTGCTTGATCCGGAAGCTCGCGAAGTCGTTCAGCTCCGGCAGCGCGTCCACGGCGAACCAGCCGACGTCCAGGGACTCGTCGTCGTTGACCCGCGCCTCGCCGCCGAGGGCACGGCAACGGAAGGTGATGTCCATGTACTGACAGATGTCACCGTTCGGGTACGTCACCGCGTCCAGCGCCTGCACCAGCACGACCCGCTCGACAGCGCAGCGCACCGCGGTCTCCTCCTCGACCTCCCGCACGGCGCAGGCCGCGGGCTGCTCCCCCGGGTCGGGGATACCACCGATCACCGACCACTTGCGCGTGTCCGACCGGCGGTTCAGCAGCACCCGGCCCTCGTGGTCGAAGACGAGCGCGGTGACCCCGGGGAGCCACAGGAGCTGATGACCGGCGGAGGCGCGCAGGGTGCGGATGAAGTCAGGAGTAGCCATGGCGCGACCCTAACCGGCGCCGTGCGGGAGCTCCCCGGCACGTCGGGGGGCGTACGCCTACGCGTCACCGGCGCGTCGCCGTGCGCGTGTCCCGGCGCCGACGCCCCAGCCGAGGCCGGCCGCAGCGACCAGGACGAGGGCGGTCTCCGGAAGCACGCCGAGACGGGTCGCGGGCGTCAGGGAGGAGCGCAGCGGCACCTCCTGCACCAGCGAGTCGGCGACGAACATGCCGGTCCTCCGCGTGATCTCCCCGTCGGGCATGATGACGGCGCTCACCCCGCTGGTCACCGGGACGGTGACGGCGCGGCTGTGCTCCACGGCGCGGACCCGGGACATGGCGAGCTGCTGGTAGGTCATCTCGCTCCGGCCGAAGGTCGCGTTGTTGCTGGGCACCGAGATCAGCTGGGCTCCCGCGGTGACCGTGTCGCGCACCGCCCAGTCGAAGGCGGCCTCGTAGCAGGTGACCAGGCCGATTTCGATGCCGTTCATGCGGAACACGCCGGGCTCGCCGCCCCGGCTGAAGTCCTGGCGGACCATCGAGGTCCAGTTCTCGTTGATCGCTCCGACGAGCGGGCGCAGCGGGAGGTACTCGCCGAAGGGCTGGATCTGCCGCTTGTCGTAGGTGTCGACGGGGCCCTTCACCGGGTCCCAGAGGATCTGCTCGTTCAGCAGCCTGCCGTCCCTGGCGACCACGCCGCCCACCGAGATGGGCGCGCCGACGGCCTTGGCAGCCCTGTCGATGACGGCGCGCGCGTCGGGGTTCACGAAGGGGTCGATGTCGGACGAGTTCTCCGGCCACAGCACGACGTCCGGGCGCTCGGCCCTGCCCGCCGCCACCTCCGCGGCCAGACGCTCCGTCTCCCGCGCGTGGTAGTCCAGGACCGCGCGCCGCTGGGAGTTGAAGTCCAGCCCCAGGCGGGGCACGTTGCCCTGGATGACGGCGACGGTCGTGGCGCCGTTCTCCGCCTCGTCGCCGGCCAGCGCGCGGGCCCCGAGGGCCCCGGCCGGCGGGACGGCGACACTCAGCACGCCGACGACCGCAGCGGCCCGGTGCAGGGTCCCGGCGCGGCGTGCCCGCACGGCGAGCCGGACGGTCTCGTACAGGCCGAAGCCGCACAGCACGACGGCGAAGCCGAGCACCGGGGTGCCGCCGAGCGCGGCGAGCGGCAGGAAGACGCCGTCCGCCTGACCGAACGCGATCTTGCCCCAGGGAAAGCCGCTGAACGGCACGCGCGCGCGTGCCGCCTCCCCGGCGATCCACAGCGCCGCCGCCCACACCGGCCACCCGGGCAGCTTCGACACCGCGGTGATCGCCGCGCCGACCAGCGCGACGAAGACCGCCTCGATCACCACCAGCGCGATCCACGGGCCTGGGCCGACCTCGACACCGGTCCACACCAGCAGCGGCAGCAGGAAGCCGAGCCCGAAGAGGTAGCCGAGACCGAGTCCCGCCTTCCAGCTCCGCCCGCGCAGCACCCAGCCGAAGACGGCGAAGGCGGGCAGGGCCAGCCACCACAGGGTGCGCGGCGGGAAGCTGACGTAGAGGAGCAGGCCCGAGAGCGCGGCTGCGGCGGCCGGAAGGAGGCGCACGAGCCGCCGGCCCCGCGCGGTGGGCGCGGTCTGCGGCGGCATCGGGTCCGACTCGCCGACGGTGGTTGCGGTGACGGTCACTCGGGGAGTCTACGGCGGGTGACCCGGCGGCCGACAAGCACGGTCGCACGCGCGGGAAGTCTTCGCCGGGGGCTCTTGCCTCCTCCGGGACGGCCGGCACGCCGCTTCGTTTCCGCGCGAGGTGTCACCACATATCTCCGAACCGGCCACCGGCCGTTACGGTGTGCCGGTGCCCTGGTCGTGCGGCACTTCGCGGTGCCCGCGCCCGGGGCCCGTCACAGGCCGGGGCGACGCGGTGCGGGGTTGCGGAGCAGTTTCCACGGGGATGGCTGCCGCCGGTCCGGACGCGGACGGCGCGAAGCGGATCGGCCCGCACGCGGCGGGCGTCGTCGTGCTGGGTGCCCGTGCGGCCCGGCCCCTGGTCACGGCGGCGGCGCCGGGCGGCCGCCCGGAGGGCATGCTGCTCGCGGTCCCCGCCGTGGCCGCGGGTCATGCGGCGGTCCGGATCGGCGGGGCCTGCTGCCGGTGGCCGACCGGCTCGTGCGGTGGCGGGGGAGGCCCGTCGGTCCGCACACGCCACCCCGTCCTCCGCGCGACCTTCCGGTACCGCGATCCGGCTCCGTACCGGGATCGCCCGCCTCAGTGCTTCGTGTCCGGCTTGCGGGGGCGGAGGCGGTCCCGGATGACGGTGACCGCCGCCTCCGCGTCGTCCACGGTGACCGTGAAGGTGTGGCCGTCCCAGAGACGCAGGACGACGCCCTCGCCGCGGCGCACCACGACCGCCGTGCCCTTCTCGGGCCGCCAGCGGTACCCCCAGCCGCCCCAGTGACGCGGCGTGACGTGCGGGGCGAACTCCGCGCCGGCGACGTGCGACAGCGGGATACGGCGGCGCGGCAGGCCCATGTGTCCGCAGCGGACCTCGAGGTGGTCCTCGTCGACCCGCAGCGCGACGTGCACGAAGGCGAGGGTGCCGAACAGGACGAGCAGACCGGCGGCGATGCAGCCGACGACGGCCATGACCAGCGGCGCGACGCCGGTCGTCCACGCGGAGTCGACGGCCAGCGCGATGCCGAGCGCCATGCAGGCGGCGCCGATCAGCGCCAGCAGCCACTGGAAGCGACCGGTGGCGCGGCCGGTCCAGACCCCGGGGTCGGGGCCGTGCTCGCCGAGGCGGTGGTCCCTCATGGTCCGAGACTACTCAGGATTCGCTCGGCTGGTACCGCGTGGCACAGCGTTACTGGGCCGTCCGGACGGGAGCCGGCTGCTGGAGCAGCCTGCCTTCGGCGTAGGTGAGGGCGGCCTCCGGGAGCACGCCGCCGCGTCCGCTCAGCAGCACCGTCAGGGTGCCGCTCACCGGCGCCCCGGGGGCAGCCCGTTCACCGAGGCGGCGCAGGGCCTGGGCGGCCACGGCCCCGGCGGAGCCGTGCAGGGCGAGCGGCGCACGGCCGGGGCGGTGCACGGCGGCCCGGATGCGCTCGGCGACCAGCTCGTAGTGGGTGCAGCCCAGGACGACGGTCGTCACGTCGTCGGGGGTGAGCGAGGCGGCCGCGGCGACCGCGGCGTCGATCGCCGTCTCGTCCGCCCGCTCGACGGCCTCGGCGAGCCCCCAGCAGGGCACCTCGGTGACGGTCACGCCGTCGGCGAAGTTCTCGATCAGATCGCGCTGGTAGGGGCTGCCGGTGGTGGCCGGGGTGGCCCAGATCGCCAGCGGTCCGCCGCCGGCCGCGGCCGGCTTGATCGCCGGGACGGTACCGATGACGGGCAGCGCGGGCTCGAGACGGGCGCGCAGGGCGGTGAGGGCGTGCACGGTGGCGGTGTTGCAGCCGACGATCAGGGCGTCGGGGCGGTGTGCCGCCGCAGCCTCCGCGACGGCGAGGGCGCGCCCGGTGAGGTCCTCGGGAGTCCGCGGTCCCCAGGGCATGCCGTCGGGGTCGAGGGAGAGGACGAGATCGGCGTCGGGGCGGAGACGCCGTACCGCGGCGGTGGCCGCCAGCAGTCCGATTCCGGAGTCCATGAGCGCGATCTTCACCCGGTCACGATAGTCGATGAGCCGCTGCGGGGCGGTGGCGTGGTGCAGACTGCGCACGTGAGCGCCGTTGTGTGGTGTGCCGCCGGATCACTCGCCGCCTGGCTGTGGCTGCTGCTGTGCCAGGGAGGGTTCTGGCGTACGGACGTCCGGCTTCCGCCGCTCGGCGCGCCGGACGCGTGGCCGGGCGTGTGCGTCGTCGTCCCCGCCCGTGACGAGGCGGCCGTGCTTCCCGTGAGCCTGCCGTCGGTGCTGGCCCAGGACTACCCGGGGCGCGCCGAGGTCTTCCTCGTCGACGACGGCAGCACGGACGGCACCGGAGACGTCGCGCGGGAGCTCGCGCGACGCCACGGCGGGCTGCCGCTCACGGTGGACGCTCCGGGTGAGCCGCCCGCCGGCTGGACCGGCAAGCTGTGGGCGGTGCGGCACGGGATCGCCCTGGCACGGGCGCGTGACCCCGAGTACCTGCTGCTCACGGACGCCGACATCGCCCACGCCCCGGACAGTCTGCGCCGGCTGGTCGCGGCCGCCCGCTCCGGCGGGTTCGACGTGGTGTCGCAGATGGCCCGGCTGCGGGTCGAGAGCCGTTGGGAGCGTCTGGTCGTCCCGGCCTTCGTCTACTTCTTCGCGCAGCTCTATCCGTTCCGCTGGATCGGGAAGACGGGGGCCCGTACGGCCGCCGCGGCCGGCGGCTGTGTGCTCCTGCGCGCCGGGGCCGCCGCACGGGCGCGGATCCCGGACGCCATCCGCCACGCCGTCATCGACGACGTGGCCCTCGCCCGCGCGGTCAAGCGGAGCGGCGGCCGGATCTGGCTGGGGCTCGCGGACGGGGTGGACAGCGTGCGCCCGTATCCGCGGCTGCCCGACCTGTGGCACATGGTGTCGCGCAGCGCGTACGCGCAACTGCGGCACAGTCCGGTGCTGCTGGCCGGCACGGTCGCCGGGCTGACGCTGGTGTACCTGGTGCCGCCCGTCGCGGTACTCGCGGGCGCGGTGACGGGGAGCGCCGCCGCGGCGGTGCTCGGCGCGGCGGCCTGGCTCGTGATGGCGGGGACGTACGTCCCGATGCTCCGTCACTACCGGCAGCCCTGGTGGCTCGCTCCCCTGCTGCCGTTCACCGCGTCGCTGTACCTCCTCATGACGGTGGACTCGGCGGTGCGGCACCACCGGGGGCGCGGTGCGGCCTGGAAGGGCCGCACCTACGCCCGTCCCGAGGCCGTACCGGACGAGAGATGACGCGTCGTCACTTGCGCCCCGGCGTCCAGTTCATGCCCCATCCGTAGGCGTGGTCGACGGTGCGCTGCGGGCTTACGCCCCGCTCCGGCACCAGGTAGCGGGCCTCGCGCCGGACGACGAGTTCGCCGCCGCCGGTGTTGGTGATGAGGGCCAGTGCGCAGACCGTCGAGGGGACGGTGCACTCGTCGAGGGAGAAGTCGATCGCCGCGCCGTGCTGCGGCTGGAGGGTGACCGTGGCGTGCAGGTCGGCGAAGGAGCGGGCGCCCTCGTAGACGGTGACGAAGACGAGGATGCGCCGGAAGAGGTGCTTGTGGTCGAGACTGACGGTGAGGTTCTCGCCGCTCGACACGGCACCGGTGCGGTCGTCACCGTCGAGGTGGATGAACGGGGGCTGGTGCAGGGCCCCGAAGGCGTTGCCGAGGGCCTGGACGACGCCCTTCCTGCCGTCGGTGAGTTCGTACAGGGCGCACAGGTCGAGGTCGAGGTCGGAGTGCATGGCGACCGGGCGGCCGAGCTTCGCGGCCCATCCCGAGAACTGCTTGCGCACCTCCCAGTTGAGGTTCACGCGCAGGGCGCCCGACGTGCCGCCCTGCTTGGTGAGCGAGACCGACGGGGCCGACTTGGTGAGCGTGACCTTCGTCAGCCGGACGGGCGCCGGGGGTGCGGACGGCGGGGGCGGAGCGGCCGGCGGGGGCGCGGTGACCGGGGTCGCGACGGGCGGCACCGCGGCGGCCGGGGCCGCCGGGGCGGCGTGCTGCGGTTCGTCCACGGTGATGCCGTAGTCGGTGGCGAGGCCCTCGAGTCCGCTGCTGTAGCCCTGTCCGACGGCGCGGAACTTCCAGGCTCCCTGGCGCCGGTAGAACTCGCCGAGCACGAACGCCGTCTCCGTGGTCGCGCCGGTGCTGTCGAAGCGTGCCGCCACGGTGCCGTTCGCGGCGTCCTTGACCTCGATGTGCAGATCCGGCACCTGTCCGAAGGCGCCCCCGTCGCAGGAGGCGGCCAGCATCACGGTCTCGATGCCGGGCTCCACGCGCGTGAGGTCGACGAGCAGGGTGTCGGTGACGCGGCCGCCGGCGTCCCGCTTGCCCTCGTGACGGACGGCACCGGAGGAGTGGGCCGGCTGGTTGTAGAAGACGAAGTCGCTGTCGGAGCGGACCTTCCCCCCGGCCAGCAGGAGTGCCGAGGCGTCCGCGTCGGGGACACCGGGCCCGGATCGCCAGCCCACGTCCACCCGCAGTGCCGTCGCCGGCACCGGTGTGTTCGATCCTTTCGACATTGACATGTCCGCCCCCATCACGGGTCGCCCGCGCCGGGCCAGGCCCCGGCATTCGTCGGTCTTCGTCCGCACAACCTATTGCCCCGGGCCGGGAACGCCCACGGGAAGGGCGCGGCAACCGGTGGCCAACCGCCGGTAACCGCCCCGGAACTCGGCCTTTACACGAAATGCGCTCGGCAGGAGTGCCTGTTTCCCCCATGTTCGCCCGCATTGGTGATCCCCGGTCACGGCGAGCACAGAAAACAACCCTCTTATCGGGCTCCCCAAAAGCACATCGTGGGCTTAACTTATGTGCCATGACCTCCCCCCGCTCCACTTATGGCGGCGGCTACTACTCCGCCTCCTTCCCGGACACTCCGATCTACGACTCGCTCGTGGCCGAGCGGGGCACCCCGCAGATCGCCCCGATCCGGGTCCCCGCCGCGTACGAGGCGCCGGTCAGTCATCTGCCCGCGCTTCCCTCGGCGATGCCCGCCCTCCCGGCGGCTCCGTCCCAGCCCGCCTACGGCTATCCGCAGGCGCAGCAGCCCGCGCCGCTCCAGCAGGCGCACACCGCGTACATCCCGCAGCAGGCCACCGCGCCGCGCGGCTACCCCGGCCCGCAGCCGCAGCCGCCGCGTCCGGCTCCGCCCGCCGGCTACGAGGCGATGCGTCCCGCGGCTCCCCGGCCGGTTCCCGCGCCGTACCAGGACCCGTACCAGTACCAGCAGTACCGCGGGTACTGAGCAAACCCGGGGCCGTCGGCGCCGGATGGCACGATGGCCCCATGGGGAACGCACACCTGCAGGCGCTCAGCATTCATCCGGTCAAGGCCTTCCGGAGCCTGCCGCTCCGGGAGGTCGTCGTGGAGCCCTGGGGTCCGGCCGGGGACCGGCGCTGGATGCTGGTCGACGACGGGGGAAGGGTCGTCACACAGCGGCGCCACCCACGCCTGGCACTGGCCGCCGCCGAGCTCCTGCCCGGCGGCGGCGTCCGGCTGTCCGTTCCCGGGGCCGAGCCGGTCACAGCACATGTTCCCGCGCCCGGCGCGACGGTCCCGGTGGAGCTCTTCGGAGACAAGGTCGAGGCCGTCCTGGCCGAGGACGGCGCCGTGCATGCCTGGTGCAGCGCCCACCTCGGCGTCCCGGTACGTCTGGTGCACCTGGACGACCCGGCCACGCGCAGGCCGGTCGACCCCGCGTTCGCGCTGCCGGGCGAGACGGTCACCTTCGCCGACGGCTACCCGCTGCTGCTCACCACGACCGCCTCCCTCGACGCCCTCAACTCCCTGATCGCCGCGGGGGACCACGCTGCCGAGGGCCCGCTGCCGATGAACCGCTTCCGGCCGAACGTGGTGGTCGAGGGCACCGAACCCTGGGAGGAGGAGCGGTGGACGAGGGTCACCGTCGGCGAGGTCGCCTTCCGCGTCGCCAAGCCGAGCGGCAGGTGCGTGGTGACCACCACCGACCAGGAGACCGGCCGGCGCGGAAAGGAGCCCCTGCGCTCGCTGGCGGCCCGTCAGCGGACCGCCGGGGAAGTCGTCTTCGGGCAGAACCTGGTGCCCCTCTCCCCCGGCACGATCAGGGTCGGCGACCCCGTCGAGGCCGCGTAGCGGTCCCTTCCGCGGGAGCGGGAACCGGCCCCCGGCTTCGTCCGTTTCCTTTCATGTGCGCTTCATGAGCGCTCATGGGAGAACCGGCGAGGGGGTGCGGCGGTGCGGGCGATCAGCGGACTCTGG
This sequence comes from Streptomyces toyocaensis, assembly GCF_000725125.1. GTDB lineage: Bacteria > Actinomycetota > Actinomycetes > Streptomycetales > Streptomycetaceae > Streptomyces > Streptomyces toyocaensis. Next base: position 13,083 of record NZ_JFCB01000028.1, on the reverse strand, counting down.
CGCTGGCGGCACAACCCGCTGCGTCGCGGGACCGACCTGGCCGAGGCCTGGGTGGCGCTCGCGGCCCTGCTGCTCGCCGCCCTCGCCGCGCCCGTGATCGGCTGCCTCGTCGGAGCCGCCGCCCAGGACACGCTGGAGCGTTCGGTCCGCGCCCAGCACCGGGACCGGCACCTGACGACGGCCACCGTGGTGCGTGAGCTCGATCCGTCCGTGCTCGGAGTGGACCCGGAGGCGGCCGCGGCCGGGGACCCGCCCGTGCGGGTCCTGGCCCACTGGACCGCACCGGACGGCACCGGGCGGAGCGGAGCCGTGACGACCCGTCTCCGGGAGCCTCGGCCGGGCGACCGCTTCAGCATGTGGACCGACCGTCAGGGGCGCGTGACCGCACGCCCGCTGGACACCGCGACGGCGACGACGCACGCCGTGCTCGCCGGCGTCGGCGCCACCCTGGTGACCGCGGGCCTGGCCGAGGGCTGCAGACGGCTGATCGTCCGGCGCATGCTCCGCCGCAGATACGTCCGCTGGGACCGGGCATGGGAGAGGGCGGGACCGGACTGGGGCAGGACCGGAGCCGGCAGCTGACGGCGTTGCCGCTCTGGTCAACCCGGTGCCCGTACGCACGCTACGGTGGTCCGGCCGAACCGATCGGCGAGACACGGGCGGGAACGAGCCATCAGTACGACGAGGTGGGGGCACAGCTACGCCATGGCACAGGGCACGGTCCAGGTGACGCACACCGGCACATCGAGGTGGCGCCGCCGCACGGGTGAGTACGCATCGCTCGCCGCCGCCCTGGAGGCCGCGGCGGAAGGCGACGTCCTCACCGTCGCCCCCGGCACCTACCGGGAGAACCTCGTCGTCCAGCGCGCGGTGACGCTGCGCGGCCCGGAGGGCGCGCCCGGCTCCGTGCGCATCGCGCCCGCGGACGGCGTGCCGCTGACCGTGCGCGCCTCGGCGGTGGTGCAGGACCTGCACGTCGAGGGCCAGGACGCCACCGCCCCCGCCGTGCTCGTCGAGGAGGGCACCCCGGAGCTGCGTGACGTCCGCGTGGTCACCCGGTCCGCGGCCGGCATCGAGGTGCGCGGCGGTGCCCGGCCCACGGTGCGCCGGTGCACCGTCGACAATCCGGCGGGTGCCGGCATCGCCGTACTGGACGGCGGGGGCGGAGTGTTCGAGGAGTGCGAGGTCGTCGCCGCTGGGCAGGCGGGCGTCACGGTGCGCGGCGGCGGCCACCCCCGGCTCGAACGCTGCCGGGTGCACCACGCCGCGGGCTCGGGACTGACCGCGACCGGGGAGAACTCGGCCCTCGAGGCGGTGGGGTGCGAGGTCTACGAGGTGCGGGGCAGCGGCGTCCAGGTGACGGGCCGCGCCACCGCGCACCTCACCGACTGTGACGTGCACCGGACGACCGGCGACGGCGTCACACTCGACACGGACGCGGTGCTGACGCTTGCCGACTGCCGCATCCACGACATCCCGGAGAACGCGGTCGACCTGCGGTCCCGCTCGGTGCTCACCCTGACCCGCACCAGCGTGCGGCAGTTCGGCCGCAACGGTCTTTCGGTGTGGGACCCGGGCACGCGCGTGGACGCCAACCAGTGCGAGATCTTCGACAGCACGGGTGACTACCCGGCGGTGTGGGTGAGCGACGGCGCCACCGCGGTCCTGGACTCCTGCCGGGTGCACGACGTGCCGGACGCGCTGTTCGTCCTCGACCGCGGCTCGCGCGCCGACGTCGTCGACAGCGATCTGTCGCAGGTGCGCAACACGGCCGTGTCGGTGAGCGACGGCGCCACCGCGCAGCTCGACGACTGCCGGATCCGGGAGGCGGCGACCGGCGCCTGGTTCCGCGACCACGGCAGCGGCGGAACGCTGAACAACTGCGCCCTGGACGGCACACAGACCGGTGTGATCGTCACCAAGGGCGCCGACCCGACCCTCGAGCGCTGCACGGTCGACTCCCCCGCCGAGGCCGGCGTCTACGTCTCGGCCGGTGGCCGCGGCACGTTCCTGAACTGCCGGGTCACGGGCAGCGGCGGCTACGGCTTCCATGTGATAGACGGCAGCCGTACGACGCTGAGGAAGTGCCGCACGGAGCGCTGCGCGCGCGGCGGTTACGAGTTCGCCGAGGGCGCGGACGCGGCGTCCGGATCGGGCGGTCCCGTCGTCGAGGACTGCACGAGCGACGAGAGCGGCAGTCCGAGGGCGCCCGCGGCGCCCGAACCCGCCGTGGAGACGGCGGGCCGCTCCACGGGCCTGCTGGGCACCGTGCCCGCCCGGACGGCCGAGCCGGCCCCGCACGCCCCTCCCGCCCCGGCGCCGGAGCGGGAGACCCGCTCCTCGAAGGCCGTGCTCGGGGAACTCGACGCGCTGGTGGGTCTGGAAAGCGTCAAGCGCGAGGTGCGCGCCCTCACCGACATGATCGAGGTGGGCCGGCGCCGGCAGCAGGCGGGTCTGAAGGCGGCGTCGGTCAAGCGGCATCTGGTGTTCACCGGTTCCCCCGGCACCGGCAAGACCACCGTCGCCCGCCTGTACGGCGAGATCCTCGCCTCGCTCGGCGTGCTGGAGCAGGGACACCTGGTCGAGGTGTCCCGGGTCGACCTGGTCGGTGAGCACATCGGCTCCACGGCGATCCGCACCCAGGAGGCGTTCGACAAGGCACGCGGCGGTGTCCTGTTCATCGACGAGGCGTACGCGCTCTCCCCCGAGGACGCCGGGCGGGACTTCGGCAAGGAGGCCATCGACACCCTGGTGAAGCTGATGGAGGACCAGCGGGACGCGGTCGTGGTGATCGTGGCCGGGTACACCGCCGAGATGGAGCGGTTCCTGTCGGTCAACCCGGGTGTGGCGTCCCGCTTCTCACGGACGATCACCTTCGGCGACTACGGCCCCGAGGAACTGCTGCGGATCGTGCGGCAGCAGGCCGAGGAGCACGAGTACCACCTGGCGCCGGGCACCGCCGAGGCCCTGCTGACGTATTTCACCGAGATCCCCAAGGGTCCCGCGTTCGGCAACGGGCGCACCGCGCGGCAGACCTTCGAGGCGATGGTCGAGCGGCACGCGAGCCGCGTCGCCCAGCTCGACGAGCCGACCACCGACGACCTGACGCTCCTCTACGCCGAGGACCTGCCCACGCTCCCCTGAGTCCGGCCCCTCACGCCGCGGGGCCGCCGCGCTCCCCCGTGGGCCGGGGGGCCGGCACCTCGGCGGCCCGCAGCCGGGCGAGCAGCCGGCGCCGTTCCTCGACGAACGCGGGGTCGGCCTGGTAGTCGGAGTGGCCGAGGATCGGCGCGGGCAGCGGATGGGCCTCGGTGCGGCCGTAGGCGAGCGGGTCTCGGAGCGCGGGGCGGTCCACGTCGGGGCCCCGGTCGCCGGGCAGCCGCATCGGACCGCCGATGGGGTCGGTGCGCCGGTACAGGTTGCGCCAGCAGTCGACCTCCCGGTGCAGGAAAGCGAGCGCGTCCGGTCCGAAGTGGGCGGGGAACCAGCGGCCGTACAGCCGCTCCAGCGGGGAGCCGTAGGTCAGCAGGGCGACGCGCCTGCGGGCGGACGGCGGGAGCTGCCAGGCCGCCGCGGCGGCGAGGACGCTGCCCTGGGAGTGGCCGGAGATCACCAGCCGCCCCCCGGTCGTCCGCGTCCAGGTGGCGATCCGCCAGGTCAGGTCGGGCACGGCGCGCTCGGCGTAGCAGGGCGGCGCGAAGGGATGCGCGGCCCGTGGCCAGAAGGTGCCGACGTCCCAGAGGATGCCGATGGTGCGCCGCGCGGAGGCGTCCTTGTAGGCGCGGCGGCCCCAGGTGACGAAGAGTATGAAGCCGAGTCCGATGAGCCAGGAGCCGAGCGCCTCGGCGGTCTCCGCCGCGCCGTGGACGACGGCGTACGACCCCCGTGCCGCCTCCCCGGGCGTCCGGTCGGTGGCGAGGGCGCCGACGAGGGCGCCGGCGCCGAGCAGCAGGGTGGCGGTGGAGGTGACGGCGAGGATGCGCGGTCCGCGGTCGGTGAGGGCGGCCATGGCGCGTACGGACGCGATACGGCGGGTGCGGCCGGGGTCGCCCGTCTCCCCCGCGTACTCGCGTTCCACGGCGGCGCGCTCCTCGCGCGCGATCCGCCAGGCGCGCCGGGCGAGCCAGCCGCACAGCACCAGCAGGAGGACGAGCAGCAGCGGGATCACGGACGCCTGCCAGGTCAGCAGCACCGGCGGGCCGGGCATCGACGTCCCGGTGCCGTCCAGCCAGTCGGACACCCGCTGGGAGACACCGCCGGACATGACCCCGCCCAGCGCGCAGGCGAGCATCGCGACCGCCGGTCCGGCCAGGCCCCGCATCGCGGCGCGCCGGTCGGGGTCGGTCCGGTGCAGGATGTGGGCCACCCCGGCGAGGACGATCACCAGCAGGCCCTGCGCCAGGGCGAGAGCGCCGAAGGTGGCGTCGCCCGGCAGCCGGCCCGCCGACCGCCATCCGGGGCGCTCCCACCCGGCGTACACCACGGTGAGCGCGAGCAGGACCAGGGCGGCGAGGGGCAGCCACCGCACCAGGCGCCGGTCGAGTCCGCTGTCCACCCGGCGTTCGCTGCGGCCCCGGCGGCAGACCACCCACACCACGGCGCCCGCCCCGGCGGCCAGCGCCGCCTCCAGCAGCACACCGAGAACACCCAGGACGCCCGGGCCGCCCGGCTCGCGGTCGTACCTGGCGGCGGCTGAGCCGACAGCGGCGGCGACCGTCAGCAGTCCGGCGGCGGTGTGCGCGGCGCGCAGCCGGGCGACCAGGCGCCGACCGTACCAGAATCCGGGCCGGCCCAGCGCGGTGGGACCGCCGTCCTCCTCCGGCTCGCGGTCCTGGGTCATCGGCTGCTGGGACTCGTACGCGCTCCAGGTGCGCAGGGACAACAACCACAGCAGGCCGGTGAGGGCGGTGGGCACCACGGCGGCGAGGGCGAGCCTGCGGCCCGGCGGACTCCACCAGCCCCCGTCGGAGACCTCGGGCGAGAGGAAGCCGAGCCAGGAGTGCCGTTCGGCGCACGCGTGCGTGCCCGCGCACTGCCATGCGGCCAGGTCGAGGGCGACCTCGCAGGCGGCCGCGACGAGCAGCACCGTCAGGCTGAGCCCTGCCAGCCGCACCAGCAGCCCGTACAGCCGCACGGTGCGTCTGCGGCCCCGGGCGGTGGGGCGCATCCAGTGGGCGATGTTGACCACCATGAAGGGGAGCAGCAGCAGCCACAGGGCGCGGGTGCCGTTGCCCGAGGTGAGGTTGCACCAGACGTAGGCCTCGGGCACGGGCCCTTCGCGGCGGCCGGCGGGTCGCCGCTCCGCGTCGGCGTCGTCGGCACGGCGGAACACGGCGGCGATGCCGTCACCCGTGATCCGTACCGTGCGCGGGTCGTCGAGCATCGTCTCCGGGGTGGTGCCGCCCACCCCGTGGACCAGGAGTTCCAGGGCGGTTCCGGACTCCCCGGGCCGGGCGTCCGGATTGTCGGGCCCCTCTGCCGGTCTGTGTCGCTGCGCGTTCTCCACCGATTCGCACTTCCCCCGTGACGCCCCGTCGGTTCCGTCCATGCGCGCACAGGATCTCCCGTGGCGGGACGGCTCGCACCTCTCGTCACGTAATCTCCCCGATCCGCGGGACGGGCAAGCACACCGCGGGGCCTCAATGACATGTGCGCGTCGGCTGCCGGTGGCGCCGCCCGGGGCGCGGCATGCGAGGATGGGACGTCCGCGCACCGGTGCCGGGAGGGGATCCGCTCGTCGCGGCGGGTGCGTGAGGCGTGTCGGACGGCTGTGCGGCGAAAGGACCGGAGCGTACGTGAGCGAGAATCAGAACCTGCTCGCGGAGCAGCGGCGCACCCTGATCCTCGACGAGGTCCGGCGCCGCGGCGGTGTCCGCGTGAACGAGCTGACCCGCAAGCTCGGCGTGTCGGACATGACGGTCCGCCGCGACCTCGACGCGCTGGCCCGGCAGGGTGTGCTGGAGAAGGTGCACGGCGGCGCGGTGCCGGTGGTCGAGGCGAGCACGCACGAGCCCGGGTTCGAAGCCAAGTCCGGCCTGGAGCTGAGCGCCAAGGAGGACATCGCGCGGGCGGCCGCCGAGCTGGTCGCCCCGGGGGCCGCGATCGCGCTGTCGGGCGGTACGACGACGTTCGCGCTGGCGCATCGGCTGACCGACGTCCCCGATCTGACGGTGGTCACCAACTCGGTGCGGGTGGCGGACGTCTTCCACGCGGCGCAGCGCTCCTCGGGGCCCCGGCAGGGCGCGGCCACGGTCGTCCTGACGGGCGGGGTGCGCACGCCGTCCGACTCGCTGGTGGGGCCGGTGGCCGACCAGGCCATCGCGGCCCTCCACTTCGATCTGCTGTTCCTCGGAGTGCACGGGATATCGGTCGAGGCGGGTCTGTCGACTCCCAATCTCGCGGAGGCCGAGACCAACCGGCGGCTGGTGCAGTCGGCCCGGCGGGTGGTCGTGGTCGCCGACCACACCAAGTGGGGGACGGTGGGGCTGAGTTCGTTCGCCTCCCTGGATCAGGTCGACACCCTCGTCACGGACTCCGGACTGCCCGAGGGGGCACGCGCGGAGGTGTCGGAGCATCTGCGGCACCTGGTGGTGGCGGGCGAGCCCGAACACTCCGCGGAGGCCGCCGACATCTGACGGGATGCCCGCGTCGCACGCCGCCCGTCCGGCCCCGAAGCCCGTTCTCGTCGAGGGGGACACGTCCATGGCCCACCGTCTGCGCCCTGTGGGGCCCGAGTTCACCGGAGCCGCCCCCGTGCGTCTGGTCTTCGGCCGGGAGGTCTCCGCCGCGCCGGACCGGGTCTTCCGCGCGCTGGCCGAGGACGTGACCGGCTGGACGGAGTGGTTCGGTCCGGTCACGCTTTCCCGCCCCCTCGACGGCGGCGCGGGGCGGGAGATCCGGCTCCGGGGCGGGGCCCGGGTCCGCGAGACCGTCCTCCTGACGAGGGCGCCCGAGGTGTACGCCTACCGCGTGGACGTGACCAATGTGCCCGGCGCCCGTGCCCTGGCCGAGGAGTGGCGGCTCACGCCGGCCGGGACGGGCACGCGTGTGCGGTGGACGATGGCGGCCGACGGCACGGCGCCGTTCCGGCTGGCGCTCGCCGCCGCACGGCCGGGCCTGGGGCTGACGTTCCGCGGCGCGGTGACCTCACTGGACCGCCGGCTCGCGGGACGGCTTCCCGCCGGGCCAGACGCCGGTCCGCAGCAGTGAGTCGATCGCCTCCGTGTACGGCGCGATGTCCAGGCCCTGCGCGGCCAGCCAGGCGTCCGAGTAGTACTTGTCCAGGTACCGGTCCCCCGGGTCGCACAGCAGCGTCACCACGCTCCCACGCCGTCCCTCGGCGACCATCTCCGCGACGAGCTTCAGCGCGCTCCACAGCCCTGTTCCGGTGGAGCCGCCCGCCTTGCGGCCGATGACTGCCTCCAGGGCCCGCACCGCGGCGACACTGGCCGCGTCGGGCACCTTCATCATCCGGTCGATCGCGCCGGGCACGAAACTCGGCTCCATACGGGGCCGTCCGATGCCCTCGATACGGGACGCGCTGTCGCAGGCCACGTCCGGATCGGCGGTGGTCCAGCCCTGGAAGAAGCACGAGTTCTCCGGGTCGGCGACACAGATGCGGGTGTCGTGCTGCATGTAGTGGACGTACCGCGCCAGGGTCGCCGACGTGCCGCCGGTCCCGGCCGTGGCGACGATCCACGCGGGTTCCGGGAACCGCTCCCTGCGCAGCTGGCGGAAGATCGATTCGGCGATGTTGTTGTTGCCCCGCCAGTCCGTCGCCCGCTCGGCGTAGGTGAACTGGTCCATGTAGTGGCCGCCCGTCTCCGCCGCCAGGGCGGCGGAGGCCTCGTACATCGTGCGGGGGTCGTCCACGAAGTGGCACCGCCCGCCGTGGAACTCGATCAGACGGCACTTCTCCGCGCTCGTCGTGCGCGGCATGACCGCGATGAAGGGCACGCCGATCAGCTTCGCGAAGTAGGCCTCGGACACGGCCGTGGAACCACTGGACGCCTCGATCACCGGGCGGCCCGGACGGATCCAGCCATTGCACAGCCCGTACAGGAAGAGCGAACGGGCGAGCCGGTGTTTGAGGCTGCCGGTCGGGTGGGTGGACTCGTCCTTGAGGTAGAGGTCGATGCCCCACCGCTCGGGCAGCGGGAAGAGCAGCAGATGGGTGTCGGCCGACCGGTTGGCGTCGGCCTGGACCCGGCGCACGGCCTCTTTCAGCCAGGCTCGGTAGACGGGGTCGCTGTGGTCGACGTCGAGGGTGGCGCCGGTCAGGGTCCGTTGGGGGGTGCTCACGACAGGGCTCCTTACGCTGAGCGCCGACGGCGTTCCGCGCGGCCGGTACACCGATCATAGGCATCATCAGCACCAGCTCCCACCTGCATAAACAGTCCTTTGGGGAGCCCCAAGGCACCCCTGGGGCGGGGGGCGCGGGGGCGCGGGGGCGCATTGGCGCGAGTGCTCCTCGCGCCCCGGGGAACGGGGGCGCGCGTACTGGTGCTCGGCGGCGGCTGCGGGCAGACTGCACCGGCGGGAGCAAGGGCACACTGGATCTGGCAGGAGCCGGCCCGCGGAGCACGGTCCGGCACACCGACGCGCAAGGGGGCGGGTGGCATGGCGGAGCCGGAATTCACGGCCACGGGTGTGCGGATCGGCAAGCGGCTGCGTTCGCTCACCCGGGCCGGGCAGGTCCGGATCAGCGACGGCCGGCTGGAGTTGCTGACCAGCTACGGCAGCGAGATCGACAGCGCGCCGGTGCAGGCGGTACGCGCGACCAGGCCGTGGTTCGCGCCCGAGGACCGGGCGCTGGCGGACCTCAACGGCAACCGGTACCTGCTCACCCTCGGTGAACACGATCCCGCGCCGGGCGAACCGGGCCCGCCGGCCGCCCGCCGCTTCATCGAGGCCGTGCGCCGGGCGTCGGGGCGTGACGCCTGAGATGTCCGCGAGTTGCGCCACCCCATCCGCTGCGTCACGCTGTTCTCACGTCACTCTGGGTTTACCGGCGATAACGCTGCGAACCAGCCCGCCGGCCACGACAGCAGGCGGCAGCGTCACGCAGACGCCCTGCTGGATCCGTACTCCGTGTTCTTCCGGACCTCACGTCGGGGAGTCGCAGCCGTGATCAGTCACCCAAGCAGGCACTGCACGGTGGAGCTCCAAGCCCTGCCGTCGCGGATCGGCCAGGTCCGCAGAATCGTATCTGCGCAGTTGCGCTACTGGCACATGGACTCACTGATAGACCGGGCCTCGCTCGGTGTGACAGAGCTGTTGTCCAACGTCCACCGGCACGCCCAGCCCGACAAGACGTGCACCGTCGAGATGGAGCTGCTGCTCGACCGGCTGAAGGTCTCGGTGCACGACCGGGATCCCCGCCTTCCGGTCGTGGCGGACGCCGCACCGCTCGCCACCTGCGGGCGCGGGCTGGCGATGGTGGCCGCGATGAGCGAGAGCTGGGGCGCGGTGCCGGACGGCGAGTTGGGCAAGGTCGTGTGGTTCACCCTGCCGGCACCGTCCCAGACCGCCCCGGCGGCCTGGGACCGGCGCCCCCGGCTCACGACCGCCGAGCCCGCGGCCCCCCGGTTCCCGGAGATCGCGCTCGCCGAGCACACCCTCGACAGCCAGGACACCGGACTGACTCCGGCCCGGTCGGCCGTTCCCGGCTGACGGGCGACCGCCCACCGGGCGCGCGGCGCACGGTGCGCCCCACGCGGTACGGCGGGGTGGTCGCCGGGACGGCCAGGGCGGCTCCGCGCGCGGGCCGCCCCGTCGCGGTCACCGCCCACCGGCCCCGCCCGGCCGGCCGAACTGTTCGTCCAGGACGGACAGCCGGCGCCAGTACTCGTCCTCGTCGATCTCGCCGGAGGCGAAGCGGTGGCCGAGCACCGTGAGAGGCGAGCCGGCCTCCGCCGCGGGCCGGCCGGCGTCGGCCCCCCTGCCTCCGCGCCACACGGTGCGGCGGAGCAGCGCGACGCCGCCGCCGATCACCAGGGCCCAGACGACCGGGAGGAACAGGATCCACGGGCCGGGCCCGCCGTCGCCGAAATGCGCCAGGGTCTGCATGATCGTCAACTCCTCGGGTGCGATGCCTCGTCGCTCCGTGTGCGACAGTTCGAGCGTCGCCCCGCACAGGGGGTCCGGTCGTCGTACGGCCGGCGGCACCGCGCGTACCTCCCGGGGAGTACTCGGACGGCTGACGCGTGTCCCGGTCCTGCCGGCCAACCGGACCGCGCGGGCGCGGGCCGGGGCAGCATGTACCACCACTTCAAGGGGAAGCCGGACCTGGCGCCGGCCGCGATCCGGCGGACCGCCGACGGGATGCGCGCCGACGCCGCGGCGCTGCTCGACGGGCCGGGGACACCGTACGAGCGCGTCGAGGCGCATCTCCCGCGCGAGCGCGACGTGCTGCGCGGCTGCCCGGCCGGACGGCTCACCATGGACCCCGACGTCGTCGCCGGGAGCGGACCGCACCGTCCGCGGCGGGAGGCCCCCCGGCCCCCCGGCCGGACGCCGCAGGTCAGCCGGACGCCTGCGCGCTGTCCTTCATCGCGCCCCAGCCGTGCCACCGTTCGACCTCGACCCAGCCGCTGACCCTGGCCCGCTCCCGGTTCGGGTAGGCGTTGCCGGTGTAGTGCCGGGAGAGGCGGTCGATGTCGGCCAGTCCCTCGTCGTCGTACAGGTCGGCCACGCGGCCGATCAGGGTGACGTGGGTGTACCAGTCGTCCCCGGCGAGGACGGTCAGGGTGACGCGCGGGTCGCGGCGGACGTGCTTCAGGCGCACCCGGCCCTCGTCGAAGTTGATCAGCGCGCGGCCGTCCTCCCACAGGTACCAGGTGGGGGTGGAGACGGGAGCGCCGTCGGAGCGCAGCGTGGCCATCACGCAGGGGTTGGGCCTGCGCAGCAGGGCGTCGGCCTCGGGCGGCAGTGGGGGCTTGGACACGTGGTGACTCCTCGGTGTGCCGGACGGTGGGGGCCGGTCCGGTGGTCAGGCAGCGGGACCGTCGTCGAAGCTGGCGTAGTAGGCCGCGGCCATGTCCTCGTCGCCATGGCCCCGGTCGGCGGCGCGCTCCAGTCGTTCGGCGCTCGCCTCGGCGACGTCCAGACGGACACCGTGCTGTTCACCGGCCCGCACGATCAGTCTGGCGTCCTTGACGGCGGTCGTCACGGCGAACTGGGCCGGGGAGAGCCGCCCGTCCAGGATCAGCCGGGCCTTGGCGCGCAGATAGCCCATGTCGAGGGGGCCGCCCGCGATGAGGTCGAAGAAGCCGTCCGGGGCCACGTCCAGGGCCTTGGCCAGGGCGAGCGTCTCCCCGGCGGCGGCGGTGGCCGCGACCACCCAACTGTTGGCGACCAGCTTCAGACGGGTGGCGCCCGCCGCCGCCCCGTCCTCGCCGGCCCACACCGTGCGGGCGCCCACGGCGTCGAAGACCGGGGCCACCCTGTCCCGGCCCTCGGCGGGGCCGGCGGCGAGCACGGTCAGCTGTCCGGCCTCGGCGGGCTCACGGGTGCCCAGGACCGGGGCGTCGTAGAAGAGCAGTCCGTGCTCATGGGCGAAGCCGGCCAGTTCGGCGGTGCCCTCGATCCCCGCGGTGGTGGACTGCGCCCAGACGGTCCCGGGGCGCAGGGCGGGGGCGGCCCGGCGCATCGTCTCCAGGGTGGCCGGCCCGTCGTGCAGCACGGTCAGCACGACGTCGGCGGACTCGACCGCCTCGGCGGGTGTCCCGGCGATGTGCGCGCCCTCGGCGGCGAGCGGCTCGGCCTTGGCGCGGGTGCGGTTCCAGGCGCGGACGGTGTGGCCCGCACGGGCGAGGTTGCGGGCCATGGCCGCGCCCATGATCCCCGTCCCCAGGACGCTGACGGTGAGCTGATCGGTCATGATGGCGCCTCTCCTGTGCGTCGAGCGGTTCTCGTCATTCACACCAGTGCCCCGAGAGGATCGTCCAGCACCGGCTGCCAGGCGAGTTCCGCCGCGCCGACCAGGCTGTTGTGGTCCAGGGTGCAGGCGAGGATGGGCACACCCCCGCTGCGGCCCCACAGGCTGCGGTCGGCGACCACGGCGCGGAGCCGGTCGGGATCCGCCTCCAGCAGGGTGCGGTGCAGACCGCCGAGGATGATCCGGTCGGGATTGAGGATGTTGACCAGTCCGGCGAGACCGAGGCCGAGCCGGTCGATCAGGGACTCGGTGGCGGCGCGCACGTCCGGGTCGTCGTACTGCCCGCGAATCAGGTCGTCGGCCTGCTTCAGCAGGGACATCTCCGGGCCCGGCGCCCGACCCGCCGCGGTGAGGAGGGCCAGCGGGTCCGCCTCGACGTCGAGGCAGCCGCGGCTGCCGCAGTGGCAGGGGCGGCCCTCGGGATTGACGCCGAGGTGGCCGACCTCCAGGGCGAGGCCCGAACTGCCCGAGTGCAGACGGCCGTCGAGCACCAGCGCCCCGCCCACACCGCGGTGACCGGTGGCCACGCACAGCAGGTCGCGGGACCCGCGCCCGGCACCGTGCCGGTGTTCGGCCAGGGCGGCGAGGTTGACGTCGTTGGCCGCGAAGGCGGGCCCGTCCAGTCCGGCCGCGCGCACCTGCTCGGCGAAGATCTCCCGTACCGGGGCGCCTGCGGGCCAGGCCAGGTGCAGGGGGTTGAGGGCGAGCCCCTCCGGTTCGGCCACGGCCGACGGCACCGCGAGCCCGGCGCCCACGCACCGCCGCCCGGTCTCCCTCAGCAGGTCGGCACCGGCGGCGACGACGGAGCCCAGGACCTTCGCCGGATCCGCGTCGACGACCTCGCAGCCGGGAGCGGTGGCGACGATGCGGCCGCCGAGTCCGACCAGGGCCGCCCGGAAACCGTCGGCGTGCACCTGCGCGGCGAGCGCCACGGGACCGTCCTCGGCCACCGCCAGCCGGTGCGAGGGGCGCCCCTGCGAACCGGCCGCCGCGCCGGGCCGCGCGTCCACCCTGATCAGCCCGAGCGCCTCCAGCTCGGCGGCGACCGCACCGGCCGTCGCGCGGGTCACGCCGAGCTCGGCGGTGAGCACCGCGCGGGTCGGCGCACGTCCGGTGTGCACGAGCTCCAGCGCGGGTCCCAGCGC
>NZ_JFCB01000027.1 GCF_000725125.1 Streptomyces toyocaensis | reverse complement strand
AGGCACATCGTGGCTGAGCAGCTCTACGCCACCCTGAAGACCAATCACGGCGACATCGAGGTCCGGCTCTTCCCGAACCAGGCGCCGATCACGGTCAAGAACTTCGTCGAGCTCGCCAAGGGCGAGCGGGAGTGGACCCACCCCCAGACCGGTAAGAAGTCCACCGACAAGCTCTACGACGGCACGGTCTTCCACCGGGTGATCAGTGGCTTCATGATCCAGGGCGGTGACCCGCTGGGCAACGGCACCGGTGGGCCCGGCTACCAGTTCGAGGACGAGTTCCACCCGGACCTGCGCTTCGACAAGCCCTACCTGCTGGCGATGGCCAACGCCGGTCCGGGCACCAACGGCTCGCAGTTCTTCATCACCGTCTCCCCGACGGCGTGGCTGAACCGCAAGCACACCATCTTCGGTGAGGTCACCGACGCCGCGAGCCAGAAGGTCATCGACACCATCGCGTCGACGCAGACCAACCCGCGCACCGACCGCCCGGTGAACGACGTGGTGATCGAGTCGGTCGAGATCCGCGAGGGCTGAGTACCCCGTCCCCTCCCGGGGTGCGAAAAGCCCGTGAAGGGAACCAATCGCCCCGCTCATCCGTAAGGATGGGCGGGGCGGGGCTTTTCCACACGACCTAGGGGATCCCATGGACGACCAGGCTGCCGGCAGCCCGCAGGACGCCCGGAGCGTCTCCGTCTGCTATCGCCACCCGGACCGTGAGACCGGTATCCGCTGCACCCGGTGCGAGCGGCCGATCTGCCCCGCGTGCATGGTCGACGCCTCGGTCGGTTTCCAGTGCCCGGACTGTGTCCGGGGAGGTTCGGGCACGGGGCACCCGCCCACGGCCTCCGTGCCCCGCACGATCGCCGGCGGAACCGTCGCCGCCGACCCCCGGCTCGTGACCAAGATCCTCCTGGGGATCAATCTCGCGGTGTTCCTGGCCGTGCAGATCCGGCCGTCGCTGCTGTCCGAGCTGTATCTCATCGGTGAGTGGCCGCCGGCGCCGTTCCAGGCGACCCGGGGTGTGGCCGACGGCGAGTGGTACCGCCTGGTCACCTCGATGTTCACGCACGAGCAGATCTGGCACATCGGCTTCAACATGCTCGGTCTGTGGTGGCTCGGCGGCATGCTGGAGGAGGCCCTCGGACGCGCCCGTTACCTGGCGCTCTATCTGCTCTCCGGCCTGGCGGGCAGCGCGCTGACCTATCTGCTGGCGTCGGGGACCACGGCCTCGCTCGGCGCGTCGGGTGCCATCTTCGGACTGTTCGGCGCGACCGCGGTACTGATGCGCCGGCGCCGCTACGACATGCGGCCGGTCGTCGCCCTGCTGGTGATCAACCTGATCTTCACGTTCGGCTGGAACGACATCGCCTGGCAGGCTCACATCGGAGGGCTCGTCGCCGGTGTCGTGATCGGGTACGCCATGGTTCACGCCCCGCGTGAGCGGCGGGCGCTGGTGCAGTACGGGACGTGTGCGCTGGTGCTCACTGTGGTGGTCCTGTTGAGCCTGCTGAGGACGGCGCAGCTCACCTGAGGACGAGGTTTGTCCACAGACGGTGCCGGATCTTGTGCATAGGGTGCGTGACGCGCTGCGCCTCAGGTGATCGACCTGCGTTGGTGCAGCTCAGACCGTGTGCGAACGTATTTTCGATTGCCGGTGTTTCTGTCACACCGGCGTCAACATCCGGGAGGTTATCCACAGATCGAGTTGCCTATCCACATGTGGACAACGCCTGTGGATAACTCAGGGGATAACCCTGCCCAGAGCTGCGGACAGCTCTGGGCAGGGCGGCGCCCACCGTGTGGCGGGCGCTACTTCCACTGGGTCGAGACGCCGAAGCCGGCGGCGATGAAGCCGAAGCCGACCACGATGTTCCAGTTGCCCAGGGCGTCGATGGGAAGCGAACCGTCGGTGACGTAGAACACGACGATCCAGGCCAAGCCGATGAGGAACAGAGCGAGCATCACCGGCGCGACCCAGGCGCGGTTGGTCAGCTTGAGGGCGGTCGCCTGCTTCGCCGGCGGCGGCGTGTAGTCGGCCTTCTTGCGGATACGTGACTTCGGCACGAGGGTCTCTCCTGTCGATGCGCTGCGTGGCCGCGCAGGGAACTGGGTCGGGCTCGGGGCAGCGTACAAGGGGACTCCGAGTGCTCCCCCGGGCGTCCGTTAGCGTAGTGCTTCCGCGGCGCAGAAGGAGATAAGGGTACGTTGAGCAATTCCGCCGACTTCCCCGGACCGGGATCCGGTCCCGCCCGCCGGCGCCGAGTCCGGCCCGTGCGGATCCTCACCGCGGGTGTCTTCGCCCTGGCGGGGCTCATCTTCTTCACCAGCTTCGACACGGCCAAGGGCACCAACATCCGCACGGACGCCTCGATGCTGAAGCTCTCCGATCTGATCCACGAGCGCAGCCGCAAGAACGGCGAGCTCGACGAGTCCAACGGGGCGTTGCGCGAGGACATCGAGTCGCTCGCCGAGCGTGACGACGGGAGCACCCGCGCCGAGGACGACAAGCTGGCCGACCTGGAGAGGCGCGCCGGCACGCAGAAGCTCAAGGGCGAGGCGATCACGGTCACCCTGAACGACGCCCCGCCGGACGCCACCGCCAAGCTGCCCGGCTATCCCGAGCCGCAGCCCGACTACCTGGTCATCCACCAGCAGGACCTCCAGGCCGTGGTGAACGCCATGTGGCAGGGCGGCGCCGAGGGCATCAAGGTCATGGACCAGCGGCTGATCTCCACCAGCGCGGTGCGCTGTGTGGGCAACACCCTGATCCTCCAGGGACGCGTCTACTCACCGCCGTACAGGATCACGGCGGTCGGGGATCCGGAGAAGCTGAAGAAGGCGCTCGCGGCCTCGCCGGCCATCCAGAACTACATGGTGTACGTCAACGTCTACGGGCTCGGCTGGAAGGTCGAGGACGAGGGGAGCGTGACGCTGCCCGGCTATTCCGGCACGGTGGACCTGCAGTACGCGAAGCCCGTCGAGTAGCGGCCGTACGCCCACAGGGCGCCCGTCGTTGTTTCACGTGGAACATGCGTCGGCATCGAGGCGATCGGCCCCGCGCCACGTACAGGTGGGTGCAGGCGGCCGGGCTCGTACGGACTTCGCACACCCTGTGGAGGCCGGGAAACCGAAGGGTCCGCGCCGCTAGTCTGTTGGCGTACGGCGTGGGTCTGGTGCCGTGGTACGACGGAAGGGACGGCATGTACAGCTGGATCTGGCGGCATCTGCCGGGCAACGGATGGGTGCGGGGACTCATCTCACTGGTACTGGTCGTCGCCGTGGTCTACGTCCTCTTCCAGTACGTCTTCCCGTGGGCCGAGCCGCTGCTGCCCTTCAACGATGTGACGGTGGACAACCAGTGAGCGCGCGCATTCTCGTCGTCGACAACTACGACAGCTTCGTCTTCAACCTGGTCCAGTACCTGTACCAGCTGGGCGCCGAGTGCGAGGTCCTGCGCAACGACGAGGTGTCGACGGCGCACGCGCAGGACGGATTCGACGGGGTTCTGCTGTCTCCCGGCCCCGGCACCCCCGAGGAGGCCGGTGTCTGCGTGGACATGGTGCGGCACTGCGCGTCGACCGGGGTGCCGGTCTTCGGCGTCTGTCTCGGCATGCAGTCGATGCAGGTGGCGTACGGCGGCGTGGTGGACCGCGCACCCGAACTGCTGCACGGCAAGACCTCGCCGGTGACGCACGGGGGCAAGGGCGTCTTCGCCGGCCTGCCCTCCCCGTTCACGGCGACCCGCTACCACTCACTGGCCGCCGAGCCGGCCACGGTGCCGGCGGAGCTGGAGGTCACGGCCCGGACGCCGGACGGAACGGTGATGGGACTGAGGCACCGTGAACTGCCCGTCGAAGGGGTGCAGTTCCACCCCGAGTCGGTGCTGACCGAGCACGGGCACCGGATGCTGGCCAACTGGCTGGTGGAGTGCGGGGACCAGGGCGCGGTGGCGAGGTCGGCGGGGCTCGCCCCGGTGGTGGGCAGGTCCACGGCGTGACCGCGCTGCGCCCCGAGCGCGAGTCCGGCGCCTACGGGGCCGGCGGCCAGGGGACCCCGTACGGCGGGCAGCCGTACGGGGCGCCGGGCGCGTACGGGGACGGCTTGCACGACAGCGCGCCGCCCGGTCCCTACGGCGGCGCCTCCGGCAGCACCGCGTATCTGCCGCCGGTCGACGAGGAGACCGTGGCGCTGCGCGTCCCGGAGCCGCCGGAGCGGATCGTGCGGCACGATTCCGCGGCGGCGAGGACCGAGGGCGGCCGCGCGGCCCGCAGGAAGGCCGCCAGGAAGCGCCACGGGCGCCGTGGGGGCTCCCACAAGGCGCCAGGGGCCTCCGGGGGCCGGGAGGGGGTGTCACGGGCCTCCGAGGGGGCCTCCCGGGCGCCGTTGTCCCGTGTGGAGGCGCGCCGGCAGGCGCGGGCGCGCAAGGCGAGTCCGGCGGTCGTCGCCAGCCGGGCCATCGGCGAGGTGTTCATCACCTGCGGCGTGCTGATGCTGCTGTTCGTCACCTACCAGCTGTGGTGGACGAACGTGCGGGCGCAGGCGCAGGCCGGCAAGGAGGTCAGCGACCTCCAGAACGACTGGGCGAACGGCGAGCGGAAGCCGGGGGCGTTCGAGCCGGGGCAGGGCTTCGCGCTGCTGCACATCCCCAAGCTGGACGTGGTGGTGCCGATCGCGGAGGGCATCAGCAGCAAGAAGGTGCTCGACCGGGGCATGGTGGGCCACTACGCGGAGGGCGCGCTGAAGACGGCGATGCCGGACGCGAGGACCGGCAACTTCGGGCTCGCGGGCCACCGCAACACGCACGGGGAGCCGTTCCGGTACATCAACCGGCTGGAGCCGGGCGACCCGATCGTCGTGGAGACCCAGAACGAGTACTTCGTCTACAAGACGGCGTCCATGCTGCCGGTGACCCCGCCGAGCAACGTGAGCGTCCTCGACCCGGTGCCGAAGGGGTCGGGCTTCACCGGGCCGGGCCGCTACATCACGCTGACCACGTGCACCCCGGAGTTCACCAGCAAGTACCGCTTGATCGTCTGGGGCAAGATGGTCGAGGAACGGCCGCGCAGCAAGGGCAAGCCGGATGCGCTCGTCAGTTAAGGGCAGAGGAAACGTGGCAGCGACCGCCGACGACACCGCACAGCACACCGACCCGCCCGCGTCCTCGCCGCCGCGGGCGCGCCGCCGTACGGGGCCGGTGGCCATGGTGGTCGGCTTCTTCGGGGAACTCCTCATCACCGCGGGCCTGGTGCTCGGCCTGTTCGTCGTCTACTCCCTGTGGTGGACGAACGTCGTCGCGGACCGGGCGGCGGACCGGCAGGCGGACAAGGTGCGCGACTCCTGGGCCCGGGAGTCCGACGACGGCGGCGGCGGCAGCGGCGGGCCCGCGTCCTACGACAGCAAGAACGGCATCGGCTTCCTGTACGTGCCCGCCATGACCGGCGACCAGATCCTCGTCGAGAAGGGCACGTCGATGAAGGTCCTCAACGACGGTGTCGCCGGCTACTACACCGACCCCGTGAAGGCGACCCTGCCGACCTCCGGCGAGAAGGGCAACTTCTCCCTCGCGGCCCACCGGGACGGCCACGGCGCGAAGTTCCACGGCATCCACCGGATCGAGAAGGGCGACCCCATCGTCTTCGAGACGAAGGACACGTGGTACGTCTACAAGACCTACGCGATCCTTCCCGAGACCTCGAAGTACAACGTGGACGTCCTCGGGAAGATCCCGAAGGGGTCCGGCAGGACGAAGGCCGGCCACTACATCACGCTGACCACCTGCACGCCGGTGTACACCAGCAAGTACCGCTACATCGTCTGGGGCGAACTGGTCCGCACGGAGAAGGTGGACGAGAACCGGACACCGCCGAGGGAACTGCGCTGACGTCCCGCGGGGCCACCCGCGACGCACAGGAGCCCCGACCTCCGAGAAGAGGGCCGGGGCTCCTGCCGTGCGGGGTGGGGCGGGTCAGCCGTCCTCGTTGCCGCCGGTCAGGCCGCCGAAGAAGCCGCCACCGCCGTTGTCGCCCCCGTTGTCACCGCCCTGGTCCGCGGTGAACAGGGTGACCGCCGAGCCCTTCTCCACCTGCGTGCCCTGGGGCGGGTTGGATCCGAAGACACGGGAGTTGGGGTCCTGCGAGCCGGCGACGTTGCCGACCGCCAGTCCGGCCTGCTGGAGCATCTTCTGGGCGTCCTTGAGGGTCTGGCCGTTCACGTTCGGCACGGCGACCTGCTGGTTCTGCTTGGCCTTGCCGACGACGATCTGGACCTGGGAGTTCTTGTCGACCTGGGTGTTCGCGGCCGGCGTGGTGCGCAGGACCTTGCCGACCTGGTTCGGGTCGTCGATCTCCTCCTCGGTGCAGTTGCCGGTGAGGTTGTTCGCCGTCATCTGGGCCTTGGCCTCGTCACAGGTCTTGCCGATGACGTCCGGGACCGTGGACTTGGCTTCTTCCTTCGCGACGGTGAGGGTGACGGTGGTGCCCTTCTCCACCTCCTCGCCGAGACCCGGGTCCTGCTTGAGGACGGTGCCCGGCTTCTCGGCGCTCACCTCCTGCTCGACCTCGACGACGAACTCGTACTTCTTGCCCTCGAGTTCGGCCTTGGCGTCTTCGACGCTGTCGCCGACGACGCTCGGCACCGCCACCTTGGGCGCGCCGGTGGAGACCACCAGGTCGACCGTGGACTCCTTCTGGACCTTCGTGCCGGCCGTCGGGTTCTGCGAGCAGATCTTGCCCTTGCTCTGGTTCTCGCAGGGCTTCTCCTCGAAGCTGAGCTTCAGGTCCCCGTTGACGGCCAGTTTCTCGGCGTTGGCCTTGGTCTCACCGATGAAGTTCGGGGTGGCGACCTTGTCGTTGTCCACGCCTCCGCTGCCGCTGATGGCCCAGCGGCCGATCAGGATCGCACCGATGAGGACCAGGACGCCCGCCACGACCAGCAATATCGTCGAGGTGTTGTTCTTCTTCGGCGGGCGGCGGCGGCTCTGGCGGTCGTCGTAGCCGAAGCCGCCGTCGTCCGGGTTCATGGGCGGCAGCATCGAGGTCGCGGCACCGGCGCCCGCGTCCGAGCGCAGGGCCGTCGTCGGCTGGTCGTCGCCGTAGCCGCCGTAGCCGCCGTAGCCGACCGCGCCCAGGGCGGCGGTCGCCGCGACGGGCTGGCCGTCGAGGCAGGCCTCGATGTCGGCGCGCATCTCGTCGGCCGACTGGTACCGGTAGTCGGGGTCCTTGACCAGCGCCTTCAGCACGATCGCGTCCATCTCGGGCGTGATCTCGGGGTCGAAGACACTCGGCGGCTGCGGCTCCTCCCGTACGTGCTGGTAGGCGACCGCGACCGGGGAGTCGCCCACGAACGGCGGGCGGACGGTCAGCAACTCGTACAGCAGGCAGCCGGTGGAGTAGAGGTCGGAACGCGCGTCGACCTGCTCGCCCTTGGCCTGCTCCGGCGAGAGGTACTGCGCGGTGCCGATGACGGCGGCGGTCTGGGTCATCGTCATGCCGGAGTCGCCCATCGCGCGGGCGATGCCGAAGTCCATGACCTTGACCTGGCCGTTGCGCGTCAGCATGACGTTCGCGGGCTTGATGTCACGGTGGACGATGCCGGCCCGGTGGGAGTACTCCAGCGCCTGGAGGATGCCGATGGTCATCTCCAGCGTCCGCTCCGGCAGCAGCTTGCGGCCGCTGTGCAGGAGCTCACGGAGCGTGGAGCCGTCGACGTACTCCATGACGATGTACGGGATGGAGACCCCGTCGATGTAGTCCTCGCCCGTGTCGTAGACCGCGACGATCGCGGGATGGTTGAGCGAGGCGGCCGACTGGGCCTCCCGGCGGAACCGGGCCTGGAAGGACGGGTCGCGCGCGAGATCGGCGCGCAGCGTCTTCACTGCCACGGTGCGGCCGAGGCGGGTGTCGTGCGCGAGGTAGACCTCCGCCATGCCACCGCGACCGAGCACCTGGCCCAGTTCGTACCGGCCGCCGAGGCGACGCGGCTCTTCCATAGCTACCTACCAGCCCTCTCCGTCGGTCCCGGGCGGCACGCGCGTGCCGCCGGAGGCTGCCGTCCGGGCATACCGTACCCGGCTCGCTCTGTGTGACCTGGCCACGTACGTCAGCCGATACAGGACCGGTACCGCAACGTGCACCGATGTGAAGCAGACGTGACCGGGGTCACCGCTTGCCCTTGACGACCGCCTCCATGACGCTCTTGGCGATCGGTGCCGCGAGACCACCACCGGAGATGTCGCCACGCACGGCGTTCTCGTCCTCGATGACGACCGCCACGGCCACGGGCGAGCTGCCGTCGTCGCCCTTGGCGTAGGAGATGAACCACGCGTAGGGGTTCTTGCTGTTGTTCTCGCCGTGCTGGGCCGTGCCCGTCTTGCCACCGACCGTGACGCCAGGGATCTGCGCGTTGCGGCCGGTGCCGTCGTTGACGACGGTCTCCATCATCGACTGGAGGATCTGGGCGTTCTTCGCCGACATCGGCTCGCTCAGCGTCTCCGGGTCCGTCTTCTCGATGGTGTCGAGGTTCGGGGCCTGGAGTTCGTCGACCATGTACGGCTTCATCAGCGTGCCGTTGTTGGCGACGGCGGCGGAGACCATGGCCATCTGCAGGGGGGTGGCCGCGGTGTTGAACTGGCCGATGGAGGAGAGCGCGACCTGCGAGGGCTCCATGTTGTCGGAGAACACGGAGGCGCTGGCGCGGACCGGGGTGAACTGCTCCTCGGTGAAGCCGAACTTCTTCGCCGTCTCCAGCATCTTGTCGTTGCCCAGGTCGGCGCCGACCTTGCCGAAGACGGTGTTGCAGGACACCCGCAGCGCCTCACGCAGGGTGGCGTCCTTGCAGGGCAGGTCGCCGTCGTTCTTCAGCTCGGTCCTGGTGCCCGTCATGATCCACGGCAGCGGGGTGTCGGTCTTCTGGTCCGCGTCGTCGACCAGCCCGTGCTCCAGCGCGGCGGCCGCGGTGAGGACCTTGAAGGTGGAGCCGGGCGGGTAGACCTCGCGCAGTGCCCGGTTGAGCATCGGGTCGTCCGGGTTGTTCTTCTTCTGCAGCTTCTTCCACGCCTCGGCGTCCGTGTCGAGGCTGTCGCCGGCGATCGTGGACGGGTCGTACGAAGGGAAGGAGGCCAGCGCGAGGATCTTGCCGGTGGACGGTTCGAGCGCGACCACGGAACCCTTGCCGCCCTGCTTCTTCAGGCCCTCGTAGGCGGCCTTCTGGGCGGCGGCGTTGAGGGTCGTGACGACGTTGCCGCCCTCCTTGTTCTTGCCCGTCAGCATGTCGAGCGTGTTGCGGAAGAAGAGGCGGTCGTCGTTGCCGGTGAGGATGCCGTCCTCGATGGACTCCAGCTGGTTGGCGCCGAAGGCCTGGGAGACGAAGCCGGTGACCGGCGCCCACATGGCGCCGTCCTTGTAGGTCCGCTTGTACTTGAAGTCGCCCTTGGTGGTCGTGTGCCCGGTGATGGGCTCGCCGCCGACGATGATGTCGCCGCGCGGTGAGGCGTACCGCTCGATGGCCACGCGGCGGTTGTTCTCGTCGGTCCTCAGCTCGTCGGCCTGGACGTACTGCAGCCAGTTGTCCCGGATGAGCAGGGTGAGGATGAGCAGGCCACAGAAGATCGCGATCCGGCGCAGGGGCTTGTTCACGGGCGGACCACCTGGGTCATCTCGGCGTCGGGGTTGGCGGCGGGTGCGGGAGCCGGTCGGCGCGCGGTGTCGCTGATCCTGAGCAGGATGCCGATCAGCGCCCAGTTGGCGATGACGGAGGAACCGCCGTACGCCAGGAAGGGCATCGTCATACCGGTCAGCGGGATCAGGCCCATGACGCCGCCGGCGACGACGAAGACCTGGAGCGCGAAGGCGCCGGAGAGGCCGATGGCGAGCAGCTTGCCGAACGGGTCGCGGGCGGCGAGGGCGGTGCGCACGCCGCGCTCGACGATCAGTGCGTACAGCAGCAGCAGTGCCATCAGGCCGGCCAGGCCCAGTTCCTCGCCGAAGGTGGCGAGGATGAAGTCGGAGTTGGCGGCGAACCGGATGAGCTCGGAGTGGCCCTGGCCCCAGCCGGTGCCGAGGGTGCCGCCGGAGCCGAAGGCCCACAGGGCCTGCATGGCCTGTTCGGAGTGGCCGCCGACGCCCGCGCGGGAGAGCGTGTACTCCTTCATCGGGTCGAGCCAGGCGTCGACGCGCTGCTGGATGTGCGGCTCGAAGCTGGCGACGCCGACGGCGCCCACCGCGGACATCAGCAGACCGAAGACGATCCAGCTGGTCCGCTCGGTGGCGACGTACAGCATGATCACGAACATGCCGAAGAACAGCAGCGAGGTACCGAGGTCGGTCTCGAAGACCAGGATGAGGATCGAGACCATCCAGACGACCAGGATGGGGCCGAGGTCGCGGCCGCGCGGCAGGTACAGCCCCATGAAGCGGCGGCTGGCGAGCGCGAGGGCGTCCCGCTTCACCATCAGGTAGCCGGCGAAGAAGACCGCCAGGACGATCTTGGCGAACTCACCGGGCTGGATGGAGAAGCTGCCGACCTGGATCCAGATCTTGGCGCCGTAGATGTTCCGGCCGAGGCCCGGCACCAGCGGCAGCAGCAGCAGGAACAGGGCCCCGAGCATGGAGATGTAGGTGTAGCGCTGCAGGACGCGGTGGTCCTTGAGGAAGATCAGTACGCCGACGAACAGGGCGATGCCCATCGCGGTGTACATCAGCTGCCGGGGCGCGGCCGTGCCGGCCTGGCCGATCTTCTGCAGCAGCTCGGACTGGTCGAGGCGCCAGATGGCGACGAGACCGAGCCCGTTGAGCAGGGTGGCCAGCGGCAGCATCAGCGGGTCCGCGTACGGGGCGAACTTCCGTACGGCGAGATGGCCGACGCCCGCCAGCAGGCCGAGGCCGAGACCGTAGCTCAGCAGCCCGGCGGGCACCTCGTCGTCGAGGGCCAGTCCCACGTTGGCGTAGGCGAAGACCGGGATGACGACGGCGAACACCAGGAGCGCGAGCTCGGTGTTGCGGCGGCTGGGTGCGCCGATCGCACCGATGGTGGACGTGTGCTGCGTCGACGGGTTCGTAGTACTGCTCATCGTGTGACAGGGCCTCTCACGGCTTGCCTACTGCTTACCGCACAGCGAGACGACCTTCTGCTCCTCCTCCGAGAGGCTGGGGCCGGGGCTGGGAGTGGGTGCGGTCGTGGACGGGGGCGTGGTCTGCTCCGGGGCCTTCGTCGAGCCCGAGGGGCTCGGCGCCGGCGAGGCCTTGGACGCGAAGGAGACGGGTGTGGTTCCCGTGGTGCCTCCGGCCTCGCCCTCACCGGTCTTCGCGTTCTTCTCGCTCTGGGCGGCGCGCCGCTCGGCCTGCTTCCGGCACGCCGAGGCCTGCACCGAGAGTTCCTCGATCTTCTCCCGCGCGCCGTAGAGGTCGCCCTCGACGATCGTCGCCTCGACCAGCTTCCGCTGGTACGGCGGCAGGTACTTGAGTTCGATCTCGGGGTGGTCCTTCTCGACCTCCGAGAGCGAGACCCAGGCGAGGTCCTGGTTGATGCCCCGGTACAGCGCGACGTGCTCGTCCTTGGTGCCGACGTAGTACTGCGTCTGGGTCCAGCGCCAGCCGCCGTACAGGCCGCCGCCGACGACGGCGAGCGCGAGCAGGCCGTACACGGACCGCTTGAGCCACCTGCGGTTCCTGGCGGGCTTGACGAAGTCGTCGTCGCCGTAGTCGAAGCCGTCGGTGGGGATGAAGCCGGTGACGTCGCCGCTGCCGGGCGGGCCGAACTCGCCGCCGCCCTGGGAGCGCCGGCGGCCGAGTCCGGAGGCGCGGCCGGCCGGGGTCTGCATGATGCCGTTGTCGTGGAGCTGGTTCTGGTTCTCGGCGACCGCGCCCACCACCACGGGGGTGTCCGACAGCTGCCCGGCGAGGGTGTCACCGGTGTCGAGGTCCAGGACGTCGGCGACGATCACGGTGATGTTGTCGGGGCCGCCGCCGCGCAGCGCCAGCTCGATCAGGTTCTGGACGGTCTCCTCGGGACCCTGGTAGCCGGCCAGGGCGTCCTCGAGGGTCTGGTGGGAGACCACGCCGGACAGGCCGTCGGAGCAGATCAGGTACCGGTCGCCGGCCCGCACCTCGCGGATCGACAGGTCGGGCTCGACGTGCTCCCCGCTGCCCAGGGCCCGCATCAGCAGGGAGCGCTGCGGGTGGGTGGTGGCCTCCTCCTCGGTGATCCGGCCCTCGTCGACCAGACGCTGCACCCAGGTGTGGTCCTGGGTGATCTGGGTGAGGACGCCGTCGCGCAGGAGGTAGGCGCGGGAGTCGCCGACGTGCACCATGCCGAGGCGCTGACCGGTCCACAGCAGGGCGGTGAGGGTGGTGCCCATGCCTTCGAGCTGGGGGTCCTCCTCGACCATCATGCGCAGCTGGTCGTTGGCCCGCTGGACGGCGGTGCCGAGGGAGGTGAGCAGGTCGGAGCCGGGGACGTCGTCGTCGAGCGCCACGATGGTGGAGATCGCCTCGGAGGAGGCGACCTCGCCGGCCGCGGCGCCGCCCATGCCGTCGGCGATGGCGAGCAGGCGGGGACCGGCGTACCCGGAGTCCTCGTTGCCCTCCCGGATCATGCCCTTGTGCGATCCGGCGGCGAAGCGCAGGGACAGACTCATGCGCACCTCGCCCGTCGGCTCCGGGTACAGCCGGTCGTGTCGAGCCACACTGCCCACCCTCCGGTCGGGAGCGCGCCGGGACCCTGGGTGGGGGTCCCCACTGCGTGCTCGCTCCGCTCGCGCTCATTCATTGGTGTAGCACTACTTCCGCAGCTCGATGACGGTCTTGCCGATGCGGATCGGTGCGCCCAGCGAGATCGGCGTGGGGGTCGTCAGCCGGGTCCGGTCCAGGTAGGTGCCGTTGGTGGAGCCCAGGTCCTCGACGATCCACTGGCCGTCGCGGTCCGGGTAGATCCTGGCATGCCGGCTGGAGGCGTAGTCGTCGTCCAGCACGATCGTGCTGTCGTGTGCCCGGCCCAGGGTGATGGTCTGTCCCTGGAGGGCGACGGTGGTGCCGGTGAGGGTGCCCTCGGTCACGACCAGTTTGGTGGGGGTGTTGCGGCCGCGGCGTCCGCCGCCGGACTGCTGGCGCTGCTGCGGCGGCGCCTGGCGCGCGGCCTGCTGCGCCCGGCCGGAGTCCCGCCGGGATCCGCGCTGGGTGACGCGGGTGCCGAACAGGTCACTCCGGATGACCTGCACGGCCACGATCACGAACAGCCACAGTACGGCCAGGAACCCCAGCCGCATGACCGTGAGGGTCAGCTCTGACATTGCCCCCGCTTCACCCTTCGGCTTGCCTATAGATAACGGTGGTGCTGCCCACGACGATCCGCGAGCCGTCGCGGAGCGTAGCGCGGGTGGTGTGCTGTCCGTCCACCACGATGCCGTTGGTGGATCCGAGATCCTGGATCGTCGAGGGCGTTCCGGTCCGGATCTCGCAGTGCCGGCGGGAGACGCCGGGGTCGTCGATCCGCACGTCGGCGTCGGTGCTGCGGCCCATCACCAGGGTGGCGCGGGAGATCTGGTGGCGGGTGCCGTTGATCTCGATCCAGTAGCGGGTGCGTCCGCCGGGCGCGGGGGCGGCGGGGGGTCGCTGACCGCCCGCGGGCTGCGGGTAGCCGTACCCGCCGGGACGGCCGCCGGGGGGCGGCGCCGCGGGCATCGGCGGGGCGCCCGCTGCGGCGGGCGGGTAGCCGTAGCCGCCGGGACGGCCGGCCGGCGGGGCGCCGGCGGGACCCGCGGCTCCGGGGGCCTGGCTGGCGGAGGAGGCGAGCGTACGGCTGCGCACCCGGTACAGGCCGGTGTCGAGGTCCTCGGCCTTCTCCAGGTGCACCTTGATGGGGCCCATGAAGGTGTAGCGCTGCTGCTTGGCGTAGTCGCGCACCATGCCGGCGAGCTCGTCACCGAGCTGCCCGGAGTAGGGGCTGAGCCGCTCGAAGTCCGGGGTGCTCAGTTCGACGATGAAGTCGTTGGGTACGACGGTGCGGTCGCGGTTCCAGATGGTGGCGTTGTTGTCGCACTCCCGCTGGAGCGCTCCCGCGATCTCCACGGGCTGCACCTCGGACTTGAACACCTTGGCGAAGGTGCCGTTGACCAGACCTTCGAGACGCTGCTCGAACTTCTTCAGGACTCCCATGGGGCACCTCCTCCGTCGCCGCTGTCCTGTGTACTGCCCCGTGCACCGTTCCGTGCACCGCTTACCCGGTACTGCTTACTGATCGTATCCACGCGCCGCTCGATCGGCTGGTTCCCCCTGTCCGCCCGGTCGCCGGGTGTCGACGCCCTGACGGAGTTCCCTTCGGGGCTCCCCTCCGAACTCCTCGGGCCGTGCTCGTGCGCGTCGTGCTGCCATGGATCGTAGAGGGGGCCGAAGACCAGTGTCCCGCACCCGGCTGTGGACTCCGCCCGGCTCATGGGAAGACGGGGGTCACCGGTACGAGGTTGATACGTGGCGCGGCCGTCGTCGTTGCACGGCGCGCGCCCCGGCGGGTCCGGCGGGCGGCGGCCCCGGCCGGTGGCGGGACGCCGTGGGAGGCCCCCGCCGGCCGGGCCGGGGCGGAGGAAAGGGATGTGAATCCACCCCGGCCAGCGTGCTAATGTTCTGGGTGTCGGAAGGCGCAAGGCCCCACGGGGCAAGGGCTCGAAGACACACCCAATGCGCGGGTGGCGGAATAGGCAGACGCGCTGGATTCAGGTTCCAGTGCCCGCAAGGGCGTGGGGGTTCAACTCCCCCCTCGCGCACAACGAGAACCGATGAACGGGTCTCGGTCGGAGACGAAAGTTCCGACCGGGGCCCGTTTCTCGTTGCCGAGACGCTTGTGGCCGCCTCGCGCTCTTCCGGACGCACCTCACCAGGGCCCCGCCGTGATCTTTTTCACGGCGGGGCCCTGTGCGTCGACGCGTGTCCGAGGTGCCGCGCGGGAGCCCTCTGCCGACAGCGACAGCTCATGTGAGGCTCGTCACTTCGAGATACCCCCCGGGGCATAAACCCGATCCTGTTACGGTTGGGCTCAGGCATACCCCCCAGGGTATTTCTGAAAGCAAGTGAGCAGGAGTTCCCCGCATGGTTCCCGAGATCGACCAGCAGCGGTTCGCCGAGGCGCAGGCGGCAGGCGCCCTCGTCGTCGACGTCCGTAACGGCGGCGAGTACCGGTCCGGTCACGTCCCCGGCGCCCGCTCGGCACCGCTTCCCAACCTCCCGCTGATCCTCAGCGAGCTGCCCAAGGACCGCCCGGTCTACGTGATCTGCCAGAGCGGCGGCCGCAGCGCACAGGCCACCTCCCTGCTCCGCGACCTGGGCTACGACGCCCACAGCGTCAGCGGCGGCACCGCCGCCTGGATCGACGAGGGCCGCCCCGCCGCCACCGGCGACGAGCCCGGCGCCCCCACCGCCCCCGCCACCTCCGAGGAGACGCGATGATCACCGTCCTGCCCGTCGAGACCCCCGGCCTGGGGGACCGCACCTACCTCGCCCACGACGGTTCCGTGGCCCTGGTGGTCGACCCCCAGCGCGACTACGACCGCGTCACCGCGCTGGCCGCCGCCGCCGGAGTGCGGATCACCCACGTGTTCGAGACGCACATCCACAACGACTACGTCACCGGCGGCCTGGCCCTCGCCCGCGAAGTGGGCGCTCAGTACCTCGTGAACGCCGACGACGAGGTCTCCTACGAGCGGACCCCGGTCCGCGACGACCAGGTGATCGAGGTCGGCGACACCATGCGGGTGCGGGTGATCCACACGCCCGGCCACACCCACACCCACCTGTCCTACGCGCTGGAGGCCGGCGGCGAGCAGGTCGCGGTGTTCACCGGCGGCTCCCTGCTGTACGGCACCACGGGACGGCCGGACCTGCTGGGCCCGGACCACACCGACACCCTGGTGCGGGCCCAGTGGCGTTCGGCGCACCGGCTGGCCGAGGAACTCCCGGACGAGACCGCCGTCTACCCCACCCACGGGTTCGGCTCCTTCTGCTCCGCGACCCAGGCCGCCGGCCTGTCCAGCACCATCGGCGAGGAGAA
Source organism: Streptomyces toyocaensis (assembly GCF_000725125.1). GTDB lineage: Bacteria > Actinomycetota > Actinomycetes > Streptomycetales > Streptomycetaceae > Streptomyces > Streptomyces toyocaensis. The sequence continues at coordinate 91,887 of NZ_JFCB01000027.1, read as the reverse complement.
GCGGACCAACACCGCGCTCACCGCCGACGAGGAGGCCTACGTCGGGCAGCTCCTGGCGGGCCTCGACGCCTTTCCGGCCTACTACGCCCACATGGGCCCGGCCAACTCCGGCGGGCCCGGCAGGCCGGACCTGTCCGCGCCGTCCGTGGCGGACCCGGCCGAGCTGCGGCGCCGGATCGAGGCCGGAGAGTGGGTGGTGGACCTGCGCGACCGCACCGCCTTCGCCGCCGGGCACCTCGCCGGCAGCCTCAACTTCGGTCTGGACGGCCAGTTCGTCACCTACCTGGGCTGGCTGATCCCGTGGGGCACTCCGGTCACCCTGCTCGGCGAGACCGCCGACGACGTGGCCGAGGCCCAGCGCGAGCTGGTCCGCATCGGCATCGACCGCCCGGCCGCCATGGCCACCGGCGGGCCCGAGGACTGGGCCGGCGGCGAGCCCCTGGCCTCCTACGAGCGTGCCGGCTTCGGCGACCTGAAGGCCGCTCTCGGCGGCGACGACCTCGTCGTCCTGGACGTGCGCCGTCACCAGGAGCGCGCCGAGGCGCACATACCGGGCTCGGTGCACATCCCCGTCCACGAGGTGCCGGGCCGCCTCGAGGAGATCCCCGCGGGCCGCGTCTGGGTGCACTGCGCCGGCGGCTACCGCGCCGGAGTCGTCGCCGCGCTGCTCCACGCCCGCGGCCGTGACGTCGTCGCCGTCGACGACAGCTTCGACAACGCCCTCGACCTGGGGCTGTGCCGCTCCGGCATCCCCGCCACCCGCGACAACCGACAGGAGATCAACGCGTGACCACCCCCACCACCCCCCGCAGCCTGACCATCGACGACCTGCGTGCCCGGCTCGACTCCGCCAACCCGCCGCGCCTGCTCGACGTCCGTTCCCCCGTCGAGTTCGAGGGCGCCCACATCCCCGGCTCCTACAACGTCCCGCTGGACACCCTGCGCGAGCACCGCGAGGAGCTGACGCGGCACCTGGACACCGACGTGGTGCTGGTGTGCCGCTCCGGCCAGCGCGCCGGCCAGGCCGAACGCGCCCTCGCCGAGGCCGGGCTCCCCGGCCTGGCGGTCCTGTCGGGCGGCATGACGGCCTGGGAGAAGTCCGGTGCGCCGACCAACTACGGTCAGGAGCGCTGGGACATGGAGCGCCAGGTCCGCCTGGTCGCCGGCTCCCTGGTGCTGGTCGGCGCCCTCGGCAGCTTCCTCGTCCCCGGTCTGCAGGCGCTGTCCGCGTTCGTCGGCGGCGGGCTGGCCTTCGCCGCCATCAGCAACACCTGTGCCATGGGTGTGATGCTGTCGAAGATGCCGTGGAACCGCACCCCGTCCTTCGACCCGCGCAAGGCCGTCGCCCAGCTCGCCGACGGCAGGTGACCGCCATGACGCTGACGCTGGTCCTGGTCCTCGCGCTGCTGGTCGGCGTCTCCCTCGGACTGCTCGGAGGAGGCGGGTCGATCCTGACCGTGCCGCTGCTGGTCTACGTCGCGGGCATGGACGCCAAGGAGGCCATCGCCACCTCCTTGTTCGTCGTCGGCGTCACCTCCGCCGTGGGCATGATCAACCATGCCCGCGGCGGACGGGTCCGCTGGCGCACGGGCGTCCTGTTCGGAGCGGCCGGCATGGCCGGCGCCTACACCGGCGGGCTGATCGGCGGTCACATTCCCGACGCCGTCCTGCTGATCGCCTTCGCGGTCATGATGATCGTCACCGCCGCCGCCATGCTCCGGGGCCGCCGAGGTGTCGACCCCGACCGGGCCCACCGGCAGTTGCCGGTGGGGCGGGTCCTGCTGGACGGCGCGGCCGTCGGCCTGGCCACCGGCCTCGTCGGTGCCGGCGGCGGCTTCCTCGTCGTCCCCGCCCTCGCCCTGCTGGGCGGCCTGCCCATGCCGGTGGCCATCGGCACCTCACTGCTGGTCATCGCGATGAAGTCCGCCGCGGGCTTCGCCGGTTACCTGTCGAGCGTCCAGATCGACTGGACCCTGACCCTGGCCGTCACCGGGTTCGCCGTCGTCGGCAGCTACGTCGGAGCGCGGCTGGCCGGGCGCGTCCCCGCCCACGTCCTGTCCCGGCTCTTCGCCTGGTTCGTGCTGGCCATGGGCACCTTCGTCCTGGTCCAGCAGGCCCCCGCCCAGGTGGCGGTCCCGATCCTGGCGGCCATCGCCGCGCTGGGCGCCGGTGCGGGCGTCTGCTACGGCCTCGTCGCCCGCTGTCCGCTGCGACGCACCGTCCACCGGACCTAGCGGTCACCCTCCCCCGCTGCCCCGGCGCACGCCCCCTCGGCGCGTCGGGGCAGCGGTATGCCGTGCGGTCCGGGGAATGGGCCGTCCCGTTCCGGTGTTCTTTACCCCAGGGGGTATCAAACGGCACCAGTCCGGTAAAAGGGAAGGGATCGATCGATGAGCACCGTCGCACTCACCGCCGCCGACTTCGAGAGCACCGTCACCGGCAACGACATCGTCCTCGTCGACTTCTGGGCCTCCTGGTGCGGACCGTGCCGGATGTTCGCCCCCGTCTACGAGAAGGCGTCCCAGGCCCACCCCGACATCGTCTTCGGCAAGGTCGACACCGAGGCCGAGCAGGCCCTGGCCGCAGCGGCGGACATCACCTCGATCCCCACGCTGATGGCCTTCCGGGGAGGGATCCTGGTCTTCTCCCAGCCCGGCGCCCTGCCGCCGCAGGCGCTGGACCAGTTGATCACCGCCGTCCGCGGGCTCGACATGGCCGAGGTCCGCGCCTCCCTCGCCACCCAGAGCCCCGGTCAGTGACCGCGGCCGGTCCCGGACCGGCCCCGTGAAAGGAAGAACCCATGGTCCAGCTCCCCGCCGACCAGGTGCGGTCGGCCGCCAACCGGCTCAAGCGCGCACAGGGCCAGCTCGCCGGCGTCGTGCGCATGCTGGAGGAAGGGCGTGACTGCGAGGAGGTCGTCACCCAGCTCGCCGCGGTCAACCGCGCGCTGGACAGGGCCGGCTTCGCCATCGTCGCCAGCGGTCTCAAGGAGTGCCTGAGCCAGGAGGGCGGCGCCGACAGCCTCGACACCCAGAAGATGGAGAAGCTCTTCCTCTCCCTCTCCTGACCCTCCGGCCCGGGCGGGTCAGGGGGCGGACAGGGCGGCGAGGGCGGCGTCCAGGCGGGCGGTGGCCTCCTCGGCGACGGGCCCGAGGGCGTCGAGGCCGGTCAGGGTGACCATGGTGCCCGGGTCGAGGGCCTGCACGAGCGTGTGGTCACCGTCGCGGCGCACGACGACGTTGCACGGCAGGAGCAGGCCGATGGAGCGGTCGGCCTCCAGCGCCCGGTGGGCGAGGGGCGGGTTGCAGGCCCCCAGGATCAGGTAGTCCTCCATGTCGTGGTCGAGCTTGGTCTTCAGGGTGGCCGTCACGTCGATCTCGGTGAGGACGCCGAATCCCTGGTCGGCGAGGGCCCGGCGGACGGCGGCGACGGCGGCGCCGAAGTCGGTGGTGGCCAGGCGGACGGTGCGGTCGTAGGACACGGTGCGCTGCTCCCTCGGTGCGGATACCTGATTCCCTTGATACCCCGCCGGGTACCCGTCGCGGGGGACGCGATGCCGGACCGGTCGCCCGGGCAGGCCCTGAAATACCCCCCTAGGTATTCCTGCTAGGGTGAGTGGACCGGACACCCCCCGAGGTACACAGTCTCTTGTGGAGGAGCCGTAGCCGTGTTCTTCGTCGACACCCTGGAGTTCGAGGGTCTGGGCAACCGCAGCTATCTGGCGGGCGGCGCCCGCGGGGCGGTCGTCGTCGACCCGCCGCGCGACATCGACCAGGTGATCGCCGCCGCGGTGGAACGCGGGGTGCGCATCGCGTACGTCGCCGAGACCCACGTGCACAACGACTACGTCAGCGGCGGCCTGGAACTGGCCCGCGTCACCGGCGCCTCCTACCTGGTGCCGGCCGCGGCCGACGTGTCCTTCGCCCGCGCCCCGGTCTCCGACGGCGACACCGTCGAGGTGGACGAGCGCCTGGCCCTGCGCGCGGTCGCGACCCCCGGCCACACCCCGCACCACACCTCCTACGTCCTGGAGCAGGACGGGCGCGGGGTGGCGGCGTTCACCGGCGGTTCCCTGCTGATCGGCACGGTGGGCCGCCCGGACCTGGTGGAGCCCCGGCTGACGGAGGAGCTCGCCCGCGCCCAGCACGCCTCCGCGCACCGCCTGGCCGACGAGCTGGACGACGAGGTCCCGGTGCTGCCCACCCACGGTTTCGGCAGCTTCTGCTCCTCCTCCCAGGCCGAGGGGGACGCGACCACGATCGGCAAGGAGCGCGCCACCAACGACGCGCTCACCCTGGACGTGGACACCTTCGTGGAACGGGTGCTGGCCGGCCTCGACGACGTGCCCGCGTACTACGCGCACATGGGCCCGGCCAATACCGCGGGACCCGTGCCCGTCGACCTCACCCCGCCGGAGCCGGCCGACGCCGGGCAGATCGCGCGGCGGCTGGCGGCGGGCGAGTGGGTGGTGGACCTGCGCAGCCGGGTGGCCTTCGCCGAGGGGCACGTGGCCGGATCGTTCAACTTCGAGGGGGACGGCAAGCTCGCCACCTACCTGGCCTGGCTGATCCCGTGGGGCAAGCCCGTCACCCTGCTCGCCGACACCCCCGGGCAGATCGCCGACGCGCAGCGGGAACTGGCCCGTGTCGGCATCGACCGCCCGGCGGCCGCCGCCACCGGCGGCCCCGCCGCCTGGGTCCGCGAGGGGGAACAGGCCGCCTCCTTCCCGCGCGCCCGCTTCGCCGACCTCGCCGGCGTGCGCGAGCGCGGCGAGGACGTGGTGGTGCTGGACGTGCGGCGGACCTCCGAACGCGTGGGGGGCCACATCGACGGGTCGGTGCACATCCCGGTCCACGAGGTGCACGGCCGGATCGGCGAGGTGCCGGCCGGGACCGTGTGGGTGCACTGCGCGAGCGGCATGCGCGCGGCGATCGCGGCCTCCCTGCTGGACGCCGCCGGACGGGACGTGGTCGCCGTCGACGACGGCTTCGACGCCGCCGGCGAGGCGGGCCTGACCGTGACCCGCCACTGATCACCCCATCCGCCCACCCCAAGCCAAGGGCACGACCATGTTCCTCTTCCGACGCGGCACGGACCGCCTCACCCCCGAGCAGGCCCGCACCCGCACGGGCGACGGCACCGCCGTCCTGCTCGACGTGCGCGAGGTGCCGGAGTGGAGGGCCGGGCACGCGCCCGGCGCCGTCCACCTGCCCCTGACCCGGCTGCTGGCCGGAGCCGCCCTGCCGCCGGACGTGCGGGACCGGCCGGTGGTGGCGATCTGCCGCTCCGGGCACCGTTCGCAGCAGGCGGCCAAGCTCCTGGCCTCCCGCGGCGTCGACGCCGTCGACGTCACCGGCGGCATGAAGGCCTGGGCGACGGCCGGGCTGCCGGTCGTCGACGAGCGCGGGCAGGGCGGCCGGATCGCGTGAGCGCACTGGTCCTGGCCCTGGTCGCGGGGGCCGTGGTCGGCCTGGCGCTCGGCGCGCTCGGCGGCGGCGGCAGCGTCCTGGCCGTTCCCGCCCTGATCTACCTGCTCGGTTTCTCCCCCGCCGCGGCCACCACCGGCAGCCTCGTCATCGTCACCGTGACCTCGCTGACCGCGCTGTACGCCCATGCCCGCGCGGGAAACGTACGGTGGAGAGCCGGCGCGGCGTTCGCCGCCGCGGGCCTGTTGCCGGCGGCGCTGGCGGGAGCCGCCGCCGCCCGTCTGCCGCAGGCCGTCCTCACCCTCGCCTTCGCGGTGGTCGCGGCCGTCGCCGCACTGAAGATGCTCAGGCCCGCCGACCCGGCCGGCAGGAGGGCCCGCCCGGTACGGCCGGGCAGGGCCGCCGTGACGGGGGCGGGACTGGGCGCGCTGACCGGACTGCTGGGCGTCGGCGGCGGTTTCCTCGCCGTGCCGGCCCTGGTCACCGTCCTGGGCTTCGAGATGCGGGCCGCCGTCGGCACCAGCCTGCTGGTCATCACGGCCAACTCCCTGGCCTCGCTCGCCACCCGCTCGGGCGCGGCGGTCTCCCTCGACTGGGCGGTGATCGGCCCCTTCATCGCGGCCGCCGTCCTGGGCGCGTGGGACGGCAAACGCCTCGCCGCGAAGGTCTCAGGACCCGGCCTGCAGCGCGTCTTCGCGGTGGTCCTGCTGGCCGTGGCCGCCTTCATGCTCGCCGACGCGGTGACATGAGCCGGTGCTCCGGCCGGAGACGGTGCTCAGGCCAGCGACAGGAACAGCTTCTCCAGGCGGGCGCGCATCACGTCCCGGTCCCCGTTCACCTGTCCGCCCTCCGCCATGCAGTGCTGCAGCCCCGTCGCGATGATCGCGAACCCGGCCCGGTCCAGCGCCCGGGAGACCGCGGCGAGCTGGGTGATCACGTCCTCGCAGTCCCGCCCCTCCTCGATCATCCGGATGATCCCCGCGATCTGCCCCTGTGCCCGTCGCAGCCGGTTGAGCACGCTCTTCAGCTCGTCGGCCGCCATGTCCAGTTCCACGCATCCTCCTCATTGATACCCCATAGGGTATTCTAGTCCGTTCGGCACCATTCCGGACGAAGAGACGAAAGGCAGCTCCCCTCCCCATGAGCACCCCCGCCACCATCGACCCCGCCCAGGCCGCCGAGCGTCTGAGCACCTACACGGTCATCGACGTGCGCACCCCCGGTGAGTACGCCGCCGGTCACCTGCCCGGCGCCCACAACATCCCCCTCGACCACCTGCACACCGCCCTGCCCGCCCTCAAAACGGTAGCCGCCCGCGGCGATCTGCTGATGGTGTGCGCCTCCGGCAACCGCTCCGTCACCGCCTGCGAGCAACTCGCGGCCGCCGACATCGCCGCCACCACCCTCACCGGCGGCACCAGTGCCTGGGCCGCCGCGGGGCACCGCGTCGACCGTGACGGCACCGCCAGGCCCGTCTGGCCCATGGAGCGCCAGGTCCGTCTCGCCGCCGGCTCCCTCGTCGTGGCCGGCCTCGCGCTCGGCACCCGCTACCGGCCCGCCCGCTGGCTGTCCGCGGCGATCGGCAGCGGCCTGGTCTTCTCCGCCGTCACCGACACCTGCGGCATGGCCGCCGTCCTCTCCAAGCTCCCGCACAACCGGCCCCGCACCGCCGACCTGGACGCCACCCTGCAGGCCCTCGTCCGGTGACCCCGGCCGTCCGCACGGCGGCCGGGGCGGGGGTCCCGGCCGCCTGGGGCCTGTCCGGCGGGACAAGCCGGAGGGAACCGGCGGTGCGCTGAGGCCCAGGTGAGCGAGGGCTGGTGCGGCCGGCCGCGAGACGGAGGAGGGCGTCGACGCGGTCGCCGCCCCCCCGCTCATGGGGGAGAAGCCGGGAGGGCGGAGTCGGCGACCGACGACAACGCCGCAGACAGGCGTGCCGGTCCTCACGTCTCCGGCATGATCCGCCGGACAGGCCCTACGCGCGCAGGGCGGCCGATCGCAGGGCGACCGCGGCCCGGACGACCGCCGTGGTCGTGGCGAGGGCGGCGCAGACCGCCGTGACGCCCCCTGCTCCCCCTGACGGACGGCCGGGCGCTGCGCGTCGTGCCGGCCGAGGACAGCGTGCTGCTGCGGGAGGGCCTGACCGGTCTGCTCCAGCGGTGCGGGCACGAGGTCGTCGCGGCGGTCGGCGACGCCGGGGCGCCGGTCGCCGCGGTCGGGGAGCACGACCCGGACATCGTGGTGACGGACGTCCGGATGCCCCCGGGCTTCCAGGACGAGGGCCTGCACGCGGCCGTGCGGCTGCGCACCGAGCGGCCCGCCCTGCCCGTCCTGGTCCTCAGCCAGTACGTCCAGCGCCGGTACGCCTCCGACCTGCTGGACTCGGGTGACGGCACGGGCGTCGGCTACCTGCTGAAGGACCGGGTCGGCCACGTCGAGGAGTTCGTGGCCGCGCTGGGCGACGTCGCGGCCGGCGGCACGGTGGTGGACCCCGAGGTCGTACGGCAGTTGCTGCGCAGGCGGCGTGATCCGCCGGAGCGGCTGTCCCCGCGGGAGCGCGAGGTGCTGGCGCTGATCGCCGAGGGCAGGTCCAACGGTGCGATCGCGCGTGAGCCGGTGGTGTCCGAGGCGGCCGTCGGCAAGCACATCGGCGGCATCTTCTCCGAGCTGGACCTGCCGCCGGGGGACGGGACGCACCGGCGGGTCCTGGCGGTACCGGCCTATCTGCGGGCGTGAGCCGGCGTACCGCCGCGTGACGGGCGCCGCACACCGGGCGGACGGTTCATCCGGCGCCGGCCAGGTGCGCCCGGTACCAGGGGGCCGACCGCGCGAAGGCCGGGGCGAAGCCCGCACCCGGTGAGCAGTCCAGGTCCTTCCAGAAGCCGTCGTCCGCGAACCAGTGGTCCACGGTGAGCAGGTCCAGGTGGTGCAGCGCGCGCGGGGAGCCGGCGGCCCGCGCGCGGGCCGTGGCCACGTCCACCGTGGCACCGTCGCCGGGCCGCTCCACCTGCGCGCACACGGCCGCGAGCAGGTCCGCGGAGGGGACGGGATCCGGATGGGCGACGTAGTGGGCGCCGGGCCCGTGGTGGGGGGACAGCGCCGCGGCGACGACCGCCCGGCCCAGGGTGCCGACGTCGATCATCGAGTGGAGGGCCGCGCAGCCGGTGGGCACCGCGCACAACTCCCGCAGCAGCCCGACCAGTCCGGGGACCATCCAGCGGTCGCCCTCGCCGTGGACAAGGTGGGGACGCAGCACCAGTCCGCCCGCGCCGAGCACGTGCCGCTCGGCCGCGGCGCGGGTGCGGCTGGTGGCGGAGACGGGAGCGACCGGGACCGCGCCGGGCCGTACGCCGCGAAACGGGCCACGGCCGTGGACCGAGGCGGTGCTCACGTACACGATCCGGCGCACCCCGCTCCGTACGGCCTCCTCCACCAGGGCCCGCGTGCCGAGGTCGTTGACCGCCGCGGCGGACTCCGGGTCGCCGCCCACACGGGAGGCGCAGTGGACGAGGACGTCGACGCCGGCGCAACTGCCGCGCAGCGTACGGGGGTCGGCCAGGTCACCGGGCACCGTCCCGGGGTCCTGGCGCCCGCCCTGCGCACGGCGGGACAGCGACCGGACGCGGACCCCCGGGCGCTCGCGGGCCGCCGTGGCGACCCGGCTGCCGATGAAGCCCGTCGCGCCGGTGAGCAGGAGGTCGACGGTCACGTCAGCGACCGCACCGGGGCGCCGGGGGAGCAGGTGAGGGTGGCGGCGAAGACGGGCTCGTCGTCCTGCCGCCCCGACACCCGCACCGTCACCCCGTCCTCGTCCTTGTCGAGCACCTCGGCGTCGATCCAGCAGGGGCTGTCCAGTTCGGCGTAGCGGCTGAAGGAGACGGACAGGTCGGAGGGCAGGAAGGGCCGCCGGCCCGACGCCGCGGTCGCCGCCTGGCGGGCGGCCTCGAACAGGACCATGCCGGGGACGTGGTCGTTGGGGCGCGGGAAGAGCACCGGGTGCCCGGTGTCGACGCGCAGGAGCCAGGTCTCGGGCCGGCCGGACGATGCGAGGACGACGTCCTCCGCGCGGGCGCGGCCCACCCGCGCGGGCGGCACCGGGCCCGGCAGCGGTATTCGGGCGCCCTGGGCGGCCAACTGGCGTTCCCGGATGCGGCGGTAGGCGGCCGGTGAGGTGCAGCCCGTGCTGCCGGTGCCGCGGGCGACGAGCCGGCCCGCGCGGCGGAACTCCATGGTCGTGCGCATGCCGTTCAGACCGCGGCCCCGGCGGCGCACCTCGGAACAGACCACGTCCACGGTGACCGGCTCGGCCGCCTCGGCGAGCAGCAACGCGGCCGGATCCGTCGAGATCTCCAGGTCGCGCATGACGAAATGGGTGTCGGCGGGGGCGCCGTACTCGGCGTGGGCGAGGGCCATCGAGGTCTGACGCAACGTTTCACCGACGATCATCGGATCGTGGTGGCGGTCGTCGACGGGGCCGAAGAAGCCGTGGTCGGCGGGCCAGTGCGCGGTGACGCGGAAGCGGTCGGCCGAGATCCGGACCCATTCCACCGGGAAGACGTCCGCCGCGCGGGAGCGGTGGGCCAGTTCCGGTGTGACGCGGATGCGTAACGGGGCGGTTCCCGCGGCGATCGCGGGCGAGCCCTCTCGTCCGGCCTGATCCTCCATGGGCGTGCTCAAGGAATGCGGCTGCGGCATGAGGAACCCCCGGGATCGGCAATCTGGCTCCGGTCGGTTCGCACTAAGATACGGACGGGATGGTTTTTTTCCAAGGGTGATCCACATCGCCGGATGTGTGCCGAGTGCCCCGCACGGCGCGTCGGACCGCACGGCGGCCTTCACTCCCGCTTCACTGCGCCCGCACGGTGCGCCCCATGAGATCCACGAGAGTCCACGCAGATCAGGAGGCATCGATGGCGCGACAGGAGCGCGCGATCCGCACCCGGCGGACGATCCTGGAGGCGGCGGCGGCCGTCTTCGACGAACGCGGCTACACCTCGGCGACCATCGGGGAGATCCTGGAGCGGGCCGGGGTCACCAAGGGCGCGCTCTACTTCCACTTCGGCTCCAAGGAGGAGCTGGCGCTCGGCGTGTTCGAGGAGCAGCTGGCGATCTCCCTGCCGCCCCAGTCGAGCAAGCTGCAGGAGCTGGTCGACTCCGGCCTGGTACTGGCGCTGCGGCTGAGGACCGAGCCGCTGGTGCGGGCCAGCGTCGGACTGGCCCTGGACCAGGGGGCGCTGGGGCTGGACCGCACCCCGGCGTTCGGCATGTGGATCGACCAGACCACCCGGCAGCTGGCCGAGGCCAAGGCGAGAGGCGAGCTGCTGCCGCACGTCGACGCCACGGAGACGGCGGAACTGCTGGTCGCGAGCTTCTCGGGGGTGCAGCTCCTGTCCCAGCTGCGCTGCCAGCGGCAGGACCTTGAGCACCGGGTCGTCGTGCTGTTCCAGCACATGCTGCCGGGCGTCGCCGTTCCCGCGGTGCTGGCCCGCCTGGACATCTCACCGGACCGCGCCGGACGGCTGCTCGCCGAGGAGCGGGAGGATCGGGAGGAGCGGGAGGAGCGGACGGTGGCGGAGGCGGAGGCGGGGTAGGCGCCGGCGCGCGGCCCCCTGGGGCCACCCGGTGGTCCACACGCCGTGAGTTGTCCACAGGGGCCTGACACGTTTCGGCCACCGGCGGTACGGTCGGCACGATCGATGGCGAGGCGTGTGTACGGCGCACAGGTGTCCGTGGACGACGCGCGGGTGTACGGGGGAGGCGGTTGCCGTGACCGAATGCAGTGCCGGGAGGACGGGGACCGGGGAGGATGCCGGGACCGGCGGCACGGGTGCGGTGCGGCGGCTGCCGCGGGTGCCCGGCTTCGCCGAGTGGCCCGCCGCGGGCTCGCCCAAGGCGGAGGGCAAGGCCCTGCGCGAGAAGGTCCCGCGCGACGCGCACGCCGCCTTCGACCCGGATGCCTCCCGCCCCGACGCCGTGAGCGCCGTCGAGGAGTCCGGCCGCGGCCGGCTGCCCGAGCTGACACCGCTGCGGGTCGGCAGGATGGCGGCCACCCCGTTCGCCTTCCTGCGCGGCTCCGCAGGCCTCATGGCCCACGACCTGGCCCGCACCCCCGTGACCGGGATCGGCGCACAGATCTGCGGTGACGCCCACGCGGCGAACTTCGGTCTCTACGGGGACGCGCGCGGCGGCCTCGTCATCGACCTGAACGACTTCGACGAGACCGTGCACGGCCCCTGGGAGTGGGACCTCAAGCGGCTCGCCGCCTCCCTGGTGCTCGCCGGGCGGGAAGCCGGCGCGGACGAGGACACCTGCCGCGCGGCCGCTCACGACACCGTGGGCGCCTACCGGCGCACGATGCGGCTGCTGTCCAAGCTGCCGGCGCTGGACGCCTGGAACGCCATCGCGGACGAGGAACTGGTCTCCCACACCGACGCCCACGACCTCCTCGGCACGCTGGAGCGGGTCTCCGAGAAGGCACGTGCGAACACCAGCGGCCGGTTCGCGGCCAAGTCCACCGAGGAGACCGCGGACGGCGGGCGCCGCTTCGTCGACGCGCCGCCGGTGCTGCGCCGGACACCGGACGCCGAGGCCGCGCTGGTGGCCGCGTCCCTGGAGCAGTACCTCGGCACGCTCCCCCCGGACCGCCATCCGCTGCTCGCCCGGCACGCGGTGCACGACGTGGCGTTCCGCGTCGTCGGCACCGGCAGCGTCGGCACCCGCTCGTACGTCGTGCTGCTCCTGGACCACCGGGGCGAGCCCCTGGTGCTCCAGGTCAAGGAGGCCCGTCCCTCGGCACTGGTGCCGCATCTGCCGGCGGTCGGCTTCCCCACTCCCGAGGCCGGTCACGAGGGCATGCGGGTGGTGCACGGCCAGAAGCGGATGCAGGTGGTGAGCGACAGTCTGCTCGGCTGGACGACGGTCGACGGCCGGCCCTTCCAGGTGCGCCAGTTCCGCAACCGCAAGGGCAGTGTGGACCCGGCGGCGCTGGCCGCCGACCAGGTCGACGACTACGCCCGGATGACCGGCGCCCTGCTGGCCCGCGCCCACTCCCACAGCGCCGACCCCCGCCTGATCGCCGGTTACTGCGGCAAGAACGACGAGCTGGACGAGGCGGTGGCCGCCTTCGCCGTCGCCTACGCCGACCGCACGGAGGCGGACCACGCCGACCTGGTGACGGCGGTGCGCTCCGGGCGGATCGCGGCGGAGACGGGGGTGTGAGCGGGCGCCCGGGACGATCGTGCGCCTCCGGCCGGGCAGCGGGCCGCCGGAGCGGGGCGGGCGCCCCGCCGGGTGGCCTACGCTGTCCGGGTGACGACCTCGGAAGGTGAGCAGGGTGGCGGTGGCGCCGGCGCGGAGCGGACGCCCGGCGGTGGCGCGGCGCGGCCCGAGGACCGGCTGGAGCAGGCCGTACGGGCGGCAGAGCAGGCGCTGATCGAGTTCGAGATCGCCGTGGAGACGTTCCGCGTCGAGGTGGACAACTTCTCCCGGCTGCACGAACAGAAGCTCGGCCCGATGTACGCCCGACTCGAGGAACTGGACGCCCGGATCCTTGAGGCCCGGGCCGCCCGCAGCGACGATCCCGAGGACCGGCGCCGGGCCGACGAGGCACGCGCCAGGCTCATGCCGATCCCCGGGGTCGAGGAGCTGATGAACGGCTGGATGGACGGTGACGGCCTCTTCCCCGAGGCCACGGCCATGCTCACAGGGCAGGCGGTCCGCCCCCCGCAGCGGGTGCGGCCCAGCGAGGAGGCCCGCAGGCTCTACCGCGAGCTCGCCCGCAAGGCCCACCCGGACCTGGCGCAGGAGGACGAGGAGCGCGCCCGCCGCGAGGAGTTCATCACCCGGGTCAACGCCGCCTATGCCCGCGGCAGCGAGGCCGAGCTGCGGGAACTCGCCGAGGAGTGGGCCGCGGGCCCGGAGCTGAAGCGCGTCCCGAGCGCAGGTGAGGAGCTCTACGCCCGCCTCGAATGGCTCTCCCGGCGCAAGGAACTGCTCACGCTCGTCGCGAGGGACCTCGAGGAGAGCGCCATCGGCTCGATGCTCCGCCTCGCCCCGGACGATCCCGACGCGCTGCTGGAGGAGATCGCCGACGGACTGCGGGCCCAGGTGACCGAACGCGAGACCGAGCTGGCGGCCCTGCTGGCCTGAGACGGCGCACGCCGGGTCGGGTAGCGTCGGGGGCATGAGTTTTGGAGCTGGTGTGCCCACGGTCCAGGTCGCGGACCTCGAGGACGGCGACTTCCTGCTGGACGTCCGCGAGGACGACGAGTGGAAGGCCGGCCACGCCGAAGGGGCGCTGCACATCCCCGTCAGCGAGTTCGTGGCCCGCTACGGCGAGCTGACCGAGGCCGCCCCGCAGGACGGCCGGGTCCACGTGATCTGCCGTTCGGGCGGACGGTCGGCCCAGGTCACGATGTACCTGGCCCAGCAGGGCATCGACGCCGTCAACGTGCACGGCGGCATGCAGGTGTGGGAGGCCGCCGGCCGTCCCGTCGTCACCGACGACGGGCAGCCGGGGCACGTCCTGTAGGGCGGCCGCTACCGGTCGAAGTCCAGCTCCACCGTCTCCGTCACCGGATGCGACTGGCAGGCCAGGACGTAACCCGCCTCGGTCTCCTCCGACTCCAGTGCGAAGTTGCGGTCCATCCGCACCTCGCCCGAGACGAGGAAGGCGCGGCAGGTCCCGCACACGCCGCCCTTGCAGGCGTAGGGCGCGTCGGGCCGGTTGCGCAGCACCGTGTCCAGCAGCGACTCCCCGGCCTGGACGGGCCAGGTGCCGCCGCGTCCGTCGAGCCGGGCGGTGACCGTACTGTGGGCGGGGGCGGGCGTCGTGGAGACGGGTGCCGTGCCGGCGTCCACGTGGAAGATCTCCTCGTGGACGCGGGAGCGGGCGACTCCCAGCCCGCGCAGGGCCCGCTCGGCGCCCTCGACCAGTCCGTACGGCCCGCACAGGAACCAGCCGTCCACGCGCTCCACGGGCAGCAGCGCGGGAAGCAGTCCCGCCAGCCGCTCATGGTCCAGCCGACCGGACGGCAGCCCCGCCTGCTGCTCCTCGCGGGAGAGCACCGTCACCAGCTGGAGCCGCTGGGGGTAGCGGTCCTTCAGGTCGGCGACCTCCTCCAGGAACATGGTCGAGGCGGTCGTCCGGTCGCTGCGGATCAGGCAGAACCGGGCCTCCGGCTCGCGGGCGAGGAGCGTCGAGACGATCGACAGCACCGGGGTGATGCCGCTGCCGCCGACGATCGCCGCGTACCGGCCGGGCGCGGGAGGGAGCGTGAAACGGCCGGCCGGGGTCATCACCTCCAGCTCGTCGTCGAGGTCGATCTCCTTGAGCGCGTACGTGGAGAAGGCGCCGCCGTCGACCAGCCGCACGCCGACCCGCAGGGTGCTCGGCGCCTCGCCGTCGGGGGCGGGGGAGCAGATGGAGTAGGTGCGCCGTATCTCCCGGCCGTCGGCGGTGCGCCGCAGGGCCAGGTGCTGGCCGGGGACGTAGCGGTACTCCTCACGCAGGTGCGGGGGGACGGCGAGGGTGAGGGCGACGGAGTCGTCGGTGAGCCGGTCGACCGCGGCCACCCGGAGCCGGTGGAAGCGGGCCATCACAACTCCTTGAAGTGGTCGAACGGTTCACGGCAGACCAGGCAGCGGCGCAGCGCCTTGCACGCGGTGGACGAGAAGCGGCTGAGCAGCTCGGTCTCGGCGGACCCGCAGTGCGGGCAGCGGACGGGATCCGTCTCGTCCCCCGGTCGGCTCTCGCGGGTCCGGGTCGGCCCCAGCCCCACCCGGACCGGCCCGGAGGCCGGCCGTACGCGTGGCGGAGCGATGCCGAACTCCCGCAGTTTGCGGCGTCCTTCGTCCGTGATGTCGTCGGTCGACCAGGCGGGCGCGAGCACCGTGCGCACGGTGACGTCGAGGACCCCGTGGTCGCGCAGCACCCTCTGTATGTCGAGGCTCATCGCCTCGATGGCCGGGCAGCCGGTGTACGTCGGGGTCAGCTCGACCTCGACGGTGTCCGTCCCGCGCGCGTGCACCGCGCGCACGACGCCCAGCTCGCGCAGGGTCAGCACCGGCAGTTCGGGGTCGGGCACCGAGCCGGCGAGCTCCAGGAGTTCCGCCTCCAGCGGGGTGGTCACCATGTCGCCCCCGGGTGGCTGCGGTGCAGGTGCTGCATCTCGGCGAGCATCCGGCCGAAGGGCTCGGTGTGCAGGCCCTGACGGCCCGCGCCGGCCGTCCACGCTCCCGTGCGCGGGCCCTCGGGCACCGTGAGCGTGGCGCGGCGCAGCACCTCTCCGGTCCACTCCAGCCACGCCGTCTCCAGGCCGGTCCAGTCGACGTCGACGCCCTCGACCGGCTGGAACATCTCGCCGGTGTAGCGCCACAGCGCGTCCACGGCACGCTGCATCCGGGCGTGGCTCTCGTCCGTGCCGTCGCCGAGCCGCAGTGTCCACTGCTCGGCGTGGTCGCGGTGGTAGGCGGTCTCCTTCACGGCCTTGCCGGCCAGTGGGGCGAACGGGCCGTCGCCGGAGGCCAGTTCCCCGTACAGGAGGTACTGGTGTGCGGAGAAGAACAGCTGGCGGGCGATGGTGTGGGCGAAGTCGCCGTTCGGCTGCTCCACCAGCTGGAGGTTGCGGAAGGCGCGCTCCTCGCGCAGGAAGGCCAGCTCGTCCTCGTCGCCGGCCATCGACAGCAGCACCCGGGCCTGGCCGAGCAGGTCCAGCGCGATGTTGGCGAGGGCGACCTCCTCCTCCAGCACGGGGGCGTGGCCGGCCCACTCGCCCAGGCGGTGGGAGAGCACCAGCGCGTCGTCACCGAGGGCGAGCGCGGCCGCCGTGGCGGCGGTGTCCTTGGCGGATGTCGTCGTCACAGGTGCTGCACCCCCTCGGGGATCTCGTAGAACGTCGGGTGCCGGTAGGGCTTGTCGGCGGACGGCTCGAAGAACGGGTCCTTCTCGTCGGGCGAGGAGGCGGTGATCGCGGACGACGGCACGACCCAGATCGAGACGCCCTCGCCGCGCCGGGTGTACAGATCGCGGGCGTTGCGCAGGGCGAGCTCCGCGTCGGGTGCGTGCAGGCTGCCGGCGTGGGTGTGGGACAGTCCCCGGCGCGAGCGCACGAAGACCTCCCACAGGGGCCAGTCGGTGTGAGTCATGCTCGCGTCGCTCCTGTCTCGCCGTTCGTCTGCCTGGCCGCGTGGGCCGCTGCCGCCTCCCTGACCCAGGCGCCCTCCTCGTGGGCACGCCTGCGCCGGGACAGCCGCTCTTCGTTGCACGGGCCGTTGCCCTTGAGGACATCCCAGAACTCCGCCCAGTCGATCGGGCCGAAGTCGTGGTGCCCGCGCTCCTCGTTCCACTTCAGGTCGGGGTCGGGGAGGGTGAGGCCGAGGGACGCGGCCTGCGGGACGCAGATGTCGACGAAGCGCTGGCGCAGCTCGTCGTTGGAGTGCCGCTTGATCTTCCAGGCCATCGACTGCGCGGAGTGCGGGGACTCGTCGTCGGGCGGGCCGAACATCATCAGGGACGGCCACCACCAGCGGTCCACCGCGTCCTGGGCCATCGCGTGCTGCTCGGGGGTGCCCTTGCTGAGGGCCAGCAGCAGCTCGTAGCCCTGGCGCTGGTGGAAGGACTCCTCCTTGCAGACGCGGACCATGGCGCGGGCGTAGGGGCCGTAGGAGCAGCGGCACAGGGGCACCTGGTTGGTGATCGCCGCGCCGTCCACGAGCCAGCCGATGGCGCCGACGTCCGCCCAGGTCAGCGTCGGGTAGTTGAAGATCGAGGAGTACTTCTGGCGGCCGGTGTGCAGCTTGTCGAGCAACTCCTCGCGGCTGGTGCCGAGTGTCTCGGCGGCGCTGTAGAGATAGAGCCCGTGCCCTGCCTCGTCCTGCACCTTGGCCATCAGGATCGCCTTGCGGCGCAGCGAGGGCGCCCGCGTGATCCAGTTGGCCTCGGGCTGCATGCCGATGATCTCGGAGTGCGCGTGCTGCGCGATCTGCCGGACGAGCGTGGCCCGGTAGGCGTCCGGCATCCAGTCGCGCGGTTCGATCCGCTCGTCGGCGGCGACGGCCGCGTCGAACGCGCGCTCGTGGTCCGCGGTGTCGTCCGCGTCGGCCCGTGCGTCGAACGCCCGGCTGCCCGCCGTGTCGCGGGCGGCTGCTGTCGCCATGAGGTCCCCCTCGACCTGAATGCTTCCCGGAGCACGCTCCCGACCGATCGTTCGGTTCGTGCGATTCCATGGTGAGACGGGCGCCGCGAGGTGTCAACCGCTGTGGATAACCTGCGGGGGCCGTCCGCGCACGACGGTGCCCGCGCCGCTATGTGGTGACGGCCACGGATCCGGGGCCCGGCAGGACTGTGCCCGGGCGGCCGGCGCTGAGTACCGTTCCGTGCGACGCGGCGGAGCGGAGGCGCGGGGCGGTGGACGGAGCCCCGCGGCGGGGGCGGAAGCAGTGACGGACCGGGATCGGTGGATCGGGGCGGGATGAACGCGTACGACAAGGGCTCGGACGCCCGGCACGGGCCTGCCGGGCCGGGCGCACCGCACTCCGACGCCGCTCCGCCCGGCCCCGTGCCCGCGGTCCGTCCACCGGCCCCCGGGACCCCGCCGCGGGACTCCGCGGGCCCGGCGGACCGCCCGCCCGGGGCGCGCACCCCCGGCACCGGGCCCGGCCAGGACGGCGGTTCCGGAGCCCACCCCGGCGCGGGACCCGGGAGCGGCCCTGACACCGGCAGCGAGGCCGGCCCCGGCCCCGGAGCCGGTCCCCCGGCCGAACCCCGTACCGGGGTCGCCGCCCTCTCCCTGCGCTACCAGCTCGGCGCCGCGGTGGCGCTCGCGGTCGTCGCCGTCGGGGTCTGCGCCCATCTGGGCCTGACGTTCCTGCACGTCGCGCCGCTGAACACGGTCAGCAAGCAGCACCGCGAGACGATCGACAGCTGGATCTACCCGGAGTTCGAGCAGAACTGGAAGCTGTTCGCGCCGAACCCCCTGCAGCAGAACATCGCCGTCCAGGTGCGTGCCGAGATCCGCACCACGGACGGGTCGTCCCGGACCACCGGCTGGTACGACCTGTCGGCGCGGGACGGCCGGGCCATCGACGGCAACCCGGCGCCCAGCCACACCCAGCAGAACGAACTGCGCCGCGCCTGGGACTTCTTCGTCTCCACGCACGACAGCGACGACCGCCCGGTGGGCCTGCGCGGAGCGCTGTCCGAGGCGTACCTCCGCCGGATCACGGTGATGCGCCTCGACCGCGCGGACGCGGCCGGCCCGGACGGCGTCGTCGCGCGGGTCCAGGTCCGCTCGCGCACCGCCAACGTGCCGCCCCCGGACTGGAGCGACGAGAAGATACCGACCACCCCCGCGTACCGCGTCCTGCCCTGGTGGTCCGTGCCCGGGGACGAGTCCCGGGGAGGCATCGGGTGAACCGCCTGTCGCTGGCGCTGTCCCGGGTGATCGCCCGCGTCGCCGACTCCGCGCTCGGCCCCCACCAGACCGCCGTGATCCGCATCGGCTTCAGCCTGACCTGGCTGCTGTTCCTGCTGCGCGAGTTCCCCCACCGCCAGGAGCTCTACGGCCCCGACGGGCCCTGGGAATGGGACCTCGCCGACCAGCTGGTCACCACGAACGACGCCTTCACGGTGCTGCTCTGGTCGGACGGCCGGCTCTGGTTCGAGGCCGTCTACGCGCTGGCCGTGCTGTGGAGCCTGCTGCTGCTGCTGGGCTGGCGCACCCGCACCATGTCGGTCCTGTTCATGGTGGGCGTGCTGTCCCTGCAGAACCGCAGCGTCTTCATGGGGGACGGCGGCGACAACGTCCTCCACCTGATGTCGGTCTACCTGGTGTTCACCCGCTGCGGCCAGGTCTGGTCACTGGACGCGCGGCGGGCGCGCCGCTCGGCGCGGGCACGCGCGGGGGGCGAGCGGCCGCGCGACCGGGTCGGACCGGCCCTGTGGAGCGTGCTGGGCTTCCTGCTGCTCCTGGCCACGCTGGCGGGCCGGACGGACGGCGACCCGTTCATACCGGCGCTGCTGTGGACGGTGTGGCTCGCGCAGGCGCTGTGGTGGCTGGCCGGGCGCCGCCCGCGGACCGGACAGCCGCGGATCCTGCTGGACGTCGTCGCGAACATCGTGCACAACGGCGCGCTGCTCGTGATCATGGCGGAGGCGTGCCTGATCTACGCCACGGCCGGCTGGTACAAGGTCCAGGGCTCCCGCTGGCAGGACGGCACCGCCGTCTACTACCCGCTCCACCTGGAGTACTTCTCCCCCTGGCCGGCCCTCGCGGACCTGCTGTCGGCCAGCGGCACCCTCGTGATGCTGGTGACCTACGCGACCGTCGCCGTGCAGGTCGCCTTCCCGTTCACGCTGTTCAACCGGCGGGTCAAGAACGCCCTGCTGTCCTTCATGATTCTCGAGCACGCGGTGATCGCCGTCGTACTGGGGCTGCCCTTCTTCTCCCTGGCGATGATCGCGGCCGACGCGGTCTTCCTGCCGACGTCCTTCCTGCGCCGCCTGGGCGGCCTGACGGCACGCGCGCGTGGACGGCTGAGCCCGCGCCGGGACGCGGCACCGGTCCCGGGACCGCGGTCCCCGGCCGGTCGGGCTGCCGGGGAGACCTCGCCGGAGGCGGCACCGGTACCCGGCGCGGTGCCGGGGCCGCGCACGTAGGCTGCACGCCATGAACGACCCCGCCCGCACGGCCCGGTCCGAGGATCCGGCCGGCCCCGTGGCCGCGTGGCGCCGTCTGGCCGACGGCGCCGTCCTGCTCGACGGATTCCACGCCCTCAAGCACGCGGTGCGCTTCGGGGCAGAGGTGCCGGTCGCGATCGCCGCGGACCGGGGAGCCGCGCTCGCGCTCGCCGGCGAGCTGGCCCCCGACGTACGGGAGGCGCTGGCGGCGCTGCTCACCGAGGTACCCGAGGGGACGTACGCCGCCCTCGTGCCGCGCCCGCACCCCACCGGTGTGGCCGCCCTGGCGGTACGCCCCTCCCGCGCGGGCAGCCTCGCGAAGCTGGCGCACACGCCGCGCACCGCGCCCGTGGTGGTCCTGGACAACCCGCGCAACCTCGGCAACGCGGGGGCGGTGATCCGGCTGGCCGCCGGTTTCGGGGCGACCGGAGTCGTCACCACCGGCACCCTCGACCCCTGGCACCCCACGGTGGTGCGCGGCGGGGCCGGGCTGCACTTCGCCACCGCAGTGGAGCGGCTGACCGTGGAGGAACTGCCGCCCGGGCCGGTCTTCGCGCTGGATCCGGAGGGCGAGGACATCCGCTCCCTGAGGCTGCCGGACGACGCGCTGCTCGCCTTCGGCTCCGAGCGCAGCGGACTGTCGCCCGAGCTGCGGGCGCGGGCCGACCACCTGGTGGCGCTGCCCATGCGCCCCCAGGTCTCCAGCTACAACCTCGCGACCAGTGTGGCCATGACGCTGTACCACTGGAGCGCGACCGGGGGCGCCCCCGCGTAGCGGCGGGACGGACGGCCTACGCCTCCCGGCGCACCTCGACCACGCGGAACCGGTTGGCCACGAACGCCCCGTCGCACAGGGCCGCGTTGGCCGCCGGGTTGCCGCCGGAGCCGTGGAAGTCGGAGAAGGCGGCCGTCTGGTTGACGTACACCCCGCCGGTGAGGTTCAGGGAGAGCTGGGCGGCCTCCTCCAGGCAGACCTCCTGGACGGCCTCCTCGACCTCCGGTGAGGTCGTGTAGGCGCCGACCGTCATCGCGCCCTTCTCGCGGATCGTGCGCCGCAGCAGCTCCGCCGCGTCGCCGGCCGAGTCGACGGCGACGGCGAAGGAGACCGGGCCGAAGCACTCGCTCATGTAGGCGGCCTCGGCGTCCGGCTTCGAACCGTCCAGCTTCACGATCACCGGGGTGCGCACCACCGCGCCCGGGAACTCGGGGTTGGCGATCTCACGGGAGGCGAGGGCGACCTCGCCGAGCCCGGCTGCCGCCTCCAGACGGGCCTTGACGTCCGGGTTGACGATCGCGCCCAGCAGCGCGTTCGCCCGGGCGTCGTCGCCGAGCAGGCCGTCGACCGCCTGGGCGAGGTCCGCCGTGACCTCGTCGAAGGACTTGGGGCCCTGGTCGGTGGTGATGCCGTCGCGCGGGATGAGCAGGTTCTGCGGGGTGGTGCACATCTGGCCGCTGTACAGCGACAGGGAGAACGCCAGGTTGGCCAGCATCCCCCGGTAGTCGCCGGTCGACTCCACGAGCACCGAGTTGACGCCGGCCTTCTCGGTGTACACCTGCGCCTGGCGGGCGTTGTTCTCCAGCCAGTCGCCGAACTCCGTGGAGCCGGTGTAGTCGATGATCCGGATCTCCGGGCGGGTGGCCAGCGTCCTGGCGATGCCCTCGCCGGGCCGCTCGGCGGCGAGCGCCACCAGGTTCGGGTCGAAGCCGGCCTCGGTGAGCACCCGGCGGGCCACCTGGACGGTGAGCGCGAGCGGCAGCACCGCACGCGGGTGCGGCTTGACGAGCACCGCGTTGCCCGTGGCGAGGGAGGCGAACAGGCCCGGGTAGCCGTTCCACGTGGGGAAGGTGTTGCAGCCGATGACCAGGCCGATGCCGCGCGGCACCGGGACGAACCGCTTGGTGAGCGCGAGCGGGTCGCGCTTGCCCTGCGGCTTGGTCCACTCCGCGGTGTCGGGCGTGCGGATCTGCTCCACGTACGCGTAGGCCACCGCTTCCATGCCGCGGTCCTGCGCGTGCGGGCCGCCCGCCTGGAACGCCATCATGAACGCCTGGCCGGAGGTGTGCATGACCGCCTGGGCGAACTCCATCGTCCGGTCGCTGATCCGCTTGAGGATCTCCAGACAGACCACCGCGCGGGTCTCCGCGCCCGCGTCGCGCCAGTCCCGCATCCCCGCCCTCATGGCCGGCAGCAGCTCGTCGAGGTCCGCGTGCGGGTAGCTCACGCCCAGCTCGATGCCGTACGGAGAGGTCTCGCCGTCCACCCAGCCGTCCGTGCCCGGCTGGCCGAGGTCGAGGCGGGTGCCGAGCAGGGCGTCGAAGGCGGCCTTGCCGGCCGCCATGTCCAGGCTGCCGTTCTCCCCGTACGCCTTGGGGTGCTCGGGGTGCGGGGACCAGTACGCGCGCGTGCGGATCGCTTCCAGCGCCCGGTCCAGGGTGGGACGGTGCCGGGAGATCAGCTCGTGCGCGGTGAGTTCGGCGGCCATGGGGGACCAACTCCTCGTCTCAGGAGCTCCTCGTCGAGCTCTTGGACCGGTGCGGAAACATAGTCATGAACGGGCGGTCAGAGTTAGAGTAACCGAACGATCGGTCGGGACAAGGGGGTCCGCCGCATCTGTGGACAACCGCGTGCGGGAGGATCGCGCTCATGACAGCACTCGACCTCAGCAGTCCCGTGGCCGTGGTCGGCACCGGCACCATGGGCCAGGGAATCGCCCAGGTCGCGCTGGTCGCGGGCCACCCCGTGCGGCTGTACGACGCCGCTCCCGGCCGGGCCCGTCAGGCCGCCGACGCGATCGGTGCCCGGCTCGACCGGCTGGTGGAGAAGGAGCGCCTCACCGCTGACGAACGGGACGCGGCGCGCGCCCGTCTGCGGCCCGTCGACGAGCTCACCGGGCTCGCCGGCTGCGCGCTGGTCGTCGAGGCCGTCCTGGAGCGTCTCGACGTCAAGCAGGAGCTGTTCCGCGCGCTGGAGGACGTCGTGCCCGACGACTGCCTGCTCGCCACCAACACCTCGTCGCTGTCGGTCACCGCGATCGGAGGTGCCCTGCGGGCGCCGGGCCGCTTCGTGGGCCTGCACTTCTTCAACCCCGCGCCGCTGCTGCCGCTCGTCGAGGTCGTCTCCGGCTTCGCCACCGACGTCACCTCCGCCACCCGCGCGTACGAGACGGCGCGCGCCTGGGGCAAGACGCCGGTCGCCTGCGCCGACACTCCCGGCTTCATCGTCAACCGTGTCGCCCGGCCCTTCTACGCCGAGGCCTTCGCGGTGTACGAGTCCCAGGGCGCCGACCCGGCGACCGTCGACGCGGTCCTGCGGGAGTCCGGCGGCTTCCGGATGGGCCCCTTCGAACTGACCGACCTGATCGGCCAGGACGTCAACGAGTCGGTCACCCACTCGGTGTGGCGGTCCTTCTTCCAGGACGTGCGCTTCACCCCGTCGCTCGCCCAGCGCCGTCTGGTCGAGTCCGGCCGCCTCGGCCGCAAGACCGGGCACGGCTGGTACGACCACGGCGAGGGCGCCGAGCGCCCCGAACCGCACACCGCCGAGCCCGCCGAACCGCCCGCGTACGTCGTCGCCGAGGGCGACCTGGGGCCCGCGTCGGAGTTGCTCGCCCTGATCCGCGAGGCGGGAATCGAGGTGCGCGAGGAGGACGAGGACAACGGCACCCGCCTGGTGCTGCCCGGCGGCGGCCAGCTGGTGCTCGCCGACGGCCAGACCTCCGTGGAGTTCCGCGACGTCGTCTACTTCGACCTCGCGCTCGACTACCGCGGGGCCACGCGGATCGCCCTGTCCCACGCCCGGAACACCTCCCCGGCGACCGTCGCCGAGGCCACCGGGCTGTTCCAGGCGCTCGGCAAGAAGGTCAGCGTCATCGGGGACGTCCCCGGCATGATCGTCGCGCGGACGGTGGCCCGGATCATCGACCTCGCGGTCGACGCCGTCGCCAAGGGCGTCGCCACCGAGGAGGACGTCGACACCGCGATGCGGCTGGGTGTGAACTACCCGCTGGGCCCGCTGGAGTGGAGCCGCCGGCTCGGGAGCGGCTGGGCCTGCTCCGTGCTGGACAACCTGCACCAGTGCGACCAGTCCGGCCGCTACGCGCCCTCCCTCGCCCTGTACCGCCACGCCTACGCCTCGGACCGGCGGGAGGGCACCTCATGACCACCGCCAGGCGCGACACGTACACCCCGGAGACGCTGCTGTCCGTCGCCGTCCAGGTGTTCAACGAACGCGGCTACGACGGCACCTCCATGGAGCACCTGTCCAGGGCGGCCGGCATCTCCAAGTCGTCGATCTACCACCACGTGGCCGGCAAGGAGGAACTGCTGCGCCGCGCGGTGAGCCGGGCGCTGGACGGGCTCTTCGGCATCCTCGACGAGGAGCAGGCGTGCGTGGGGCGTGCCGCCGAGCGTCTGGAGTACGTCGTACGGCGCATGGTGGAGGTGCTGATAGCCGAGCTGCCGTACGTGACCCTGCTGCTGCGGGTGCGCGGCAACACGGACACCGAGCGGTGGGCGCTGGAGCGGCGGCGCGAGTTCGACCACCGGGTGGCGGCGCTGCTGAAGGCCGCGGCGGCCGACGGGGACGTGCGCGAGGACATAGAGGTGCGCCTGGTGACCCGGCTGGTCTTCGGGATGATCAACTCGATCGTGGAGTGGTACCGGCCGGACGGGCGCGGCATGAACGAGCGCGAGGTGGCCGACGCGGTGGCCCGGCTGGCCTTCGGAGGACTGCGCAGAGCCGGCTGAGACGTCCCGGGCCGGCCGGCGGCGTTCCGGCCCCGCTCAGCCCTGCGGCTCCAGGTCCTCCTCCTCGAACACCAGCAGGGTGCGTGAGCTGAGCACCTCGGGGATCGCCTGGAGGCGGGTCAGCACCAGCTCGCGCAGCGCCCGGTTGTCGGGCGTGTGCACCAGCAGCAGGACGTCGAAGTCGCCGCCCACCAGCGCGATGTGCGAGGCCCCCGGGAGCCGCCTGAGCTGCTCGCGGACCGTGCGCCAGCTGTTCTGGACGATCTTCAGGGTGACGTACGCGGACGTCCCGTGACCGGCCCGCTCGTGGTCGACGCGGGCCCCGAAGCCGCGGATGACGCCGTCCTCGACGAGACGGTTGATCCGCGCGTAGGCGTTCGCGCGGGACACATGGACCCGCTCGGCGACCGAGCGTACGGACGCGCGGCCGTCCGCCTGGAGCATCCGCAGGATGTCCTGGTCGATGGCGTCCAGGGGCCGCGCGGGAGGAAGCGGCCCGGTCCCCTCCTGACCCTCGGCCATTTGTTCAGATGCCACCCGCCCCCACCTCTCAGCCGTGGACGTCCTGCATCCATCTCAGGCTGTGGAGAACCGTTTGTCCACAGCCTGGTGCCACCCGTAGCCAAAATGTGCCGACGACCGAACAATCGGTTGGTGAGGCGCGTCACAGACGCCGCGCCTCCGACGTCCCACGAGGAGGTGCCGTCATGACGGTCATGGAGCAGCGGGGGGCCTACCGGCCGACCCCGCCGCCCGCCTGGCAGCCCCGTACCGACCCCGCGCCGCTGCTGCCCGACGCGGAGCCGTACCGCGTCCTCGGCACCGAGGCCGCCGCCGGGGCCGACCCGGAGCTGCTGCGCCGGCTGTACGCGGAACTGGTGAAGGGCCGCCGGTACAACGCGCAGGCCACCGCCCTCACCAAGCAGGGCCGTCTCGCGGTCTACCCCTCCAGCACCGGCCAGGAGGCCTGCGAGGTCGCCGCCGCGCTGGTCCTCGAAGAGCGCGACTGGCTCTTCCCGAGCTACCGCGACACCCTCGCCGTCGTCGCGCGCGGCGTGGACCCCGTCGAGGCCCTCACCCTGCTGCGCGGCGACTGGCACACCGGCTACGACCCCTGCGAGCACCGCGTGGCGCCGCTGAGCACCCCCCTCGCCACCCAGCTGCCGCACGCCGTCGGTCTCGCCCACGCCGCCCGCCTCAAGGGCGACGACGTGGTCGCGCTCGCCATGGTCGGCGACGGCGGCACCAGCGAGGGCGACTTCCACGAGGCGCTGAACTTCGCGGCCGTCTGGCAGGCGCCGGTGGTCTTCCTCGTGCAGAACAACGGCTTCGCGATCTCCGTACCGCTCGCCAAGCAGACCGCGGCCCCGTCGCTGGCCCACAAGGCCGTCGGCTACGGCATGCCCGGGCGTCTGGTCGACGGCAACGACGCCGCCGCCGTGCACGAAGTCCTGGCCGCCGCCGTGCGCCGCGCCCGTGAGGGGGGCGGTCCGACCCTGGTCGAGGCGATCACCTACCGCGTGGAGGCCCACACCAACGCCGACGACGCCACCCGCTACCGCGGCGACGCCGAGGTCGAGACCTGGAAGCAGCACGACCCGATCGCGCTCCTGGAGCGGGAGCTGACCGAGCGCGGGCTGCTCGACGAGACCGGTGTCGAGAGGGCGCGTCAGGACGCCGAGACCATGGCCGCCGCCCTGCGCGCCCACATGAACCAGGACGCCGCGCTGGACCCCATGGACCTCTTCGCCCACGTCTACGCCGAGCCCACCCCCCAGCTGGTCGAGCAGCGGGAGCAGCTGCGGGCCGAGCTGGCTGCCGAGGCCGAGCCGGAAGGGGCGCAGTGATGACCACCGTCGCCGTCAAACCGGCCACCATGGCGCAGGCCCTCACGCGGGCCATGCGCGACGCCATGGCCGCCGATCCGTCCGTGCACGTCATGGGCGAGGACGTCGGCACCCTCGGCGGTGTCTTCCGGGTCACCGACGGACTGGCCAAGGAGTTCGGCGAGGACCGCTGCACGGACACGCCGCTGGCCGAGGCGGGCATCCTCGGCACGGCCGTGGGCATGGCCATGTACGGGCTGCGGCCGGTCGTGGAGATGCAGTTCGACGCGTTCGCCTACCCGGCGTTCGAGCAGCTCCTCTCGCACGTCGCGAAGATGCGCAACCGCACGCGCGGGAAGATGCCCCTCCCGATCACCATCCGCGTCCCCTACGGCGGCGGCATCGGCGGGGTCGAGCACCACAGCGACTCCTCAGAGGCGTACTACATGGCGACTCCGGGGCTCCATGTCGTCACGCCCGCGACCGTCGCGGACGCCTACGGTCTGCTGCGCGCCGCCATCGCCTCCGACGACCCGGTCGTCTTCCTCGAGCCCAAGCGGCTGTACTGGTCGAAGGACTCCTGGAACCCGGAGGAGCCGGCGACCGTTGAACCGATAGGCCGTGCGGTGGTGCGGCGTTCCGGCAGGAGCGCCACGCTCATCACCTACGGGCCGTCCGTACCCGTATGCCTGGAGGCGGCCGAGGCGGCCCGGTCCGAGGGCTGGGACCTCGAAGTCGTCGATCTGCGCTCGCTGGTGCCGTTCGACGACGAGACGGTGTGCGCCTCGGTACGGCGGACGGGACGCGCGGTCGTGGTCCACGAATCGGGCGGCTTCGGCGGCCCGGGCGGGGAGATCGCGGCCCGGGTCACGGAGCGCTGCTTCCACCACCTGGAGGCGCCGGTGCTCCGTGTGGCCGGGTTCGACCTGCCGTATCCGCCGCCGATGCTGGAGCGTCACCACCTGCCCGGTGTGGACCGGATCCTGGACGCCGTGGGGCGCCTGCAGTGGGAGGCCGAGAGCTGATGGCACAGGTGCTGGAGTTCAAGCTGCCCGACCTCGGTGAGGGGCTCACCGAGGCGGAGATCGTGCGCTGGCTGGTCGAGGTCGGCGATGTCGTCGCCGTGGACCAGCCGGTCGTCGAGGTCGAGACGGCCAAGGCGATGGTGGAGGTGCCCTGCCCCTACGGCGGCGTGGTCACGGCCCGCTTCGGCGCCGAGGGCACGGAACTGCCCGTCGGCGCCGCGCTGCTGACGGTGGCGGTGGGGGAGGCGGCCGAGGAGCGCCCGGCCGGCGGCGCGGACGCCTCCGGCGCCGCCGGCTCCGAGGGGGCACCCGACAGGGCACCGGCTGCCGAGGGCTCCGGCAACGTCCTGGTCGGTTACGGCACCTCCCAGGCACCGGCCCGTCGCCGCCGGGTACGCCCCGCGGAGCCCGCACCCGCCGCACCCGCCGCGCCCGCCGCACCCGCGGCGAACGGGCGGCCGAGGCCCACGGGGACGGCGAAGCCGGCCGCCGGCACGCGGGCCGCCGCCCCCGGCGCCGCGGACGGCCCCGTCCCGGTGATCTCCCCGCTGGTGCGCAGGCTGGCCCGGCAGAACGGCCTGGACCTGCGGGAGATGACCGGTTCCGGTCCCGACGGGCTGATCCTGCGGGCGGACGTGGAGTACGCCCTGCGTGCTGCCGCCACACAAGGCGGCCGCACCGGCGGAAGGCCCGCCGAACCGCTCACGCACGCCGCCCCGGCGACGGCCACCGCGGGCACGCCGGCCGTCACCCGGGTGCCGCTCAAGGGCATCCGCGGTGCCGTCGCCGACAAGCTCTCCCGCAGCCGCACGGAGATACCGGACGCGACCTGCTGGGTGGACGCCGACGCGACCGAACTGATGCGGACGCGGGCCGCAATGAACGCGGCCGGTGGGCCGAAGATCTCCGTCCTCGCCCTGCTGGCCCGGATCTGCACCGCCGCGCTGGCCCGCTTCCCCGATCTCAACTCCTCGGTCGACACCGGGGCCAGGGAGATCGTCCGCCACGACGAGGTGCACCTCGGCTTCGCCGCGCAGACCGAACGGGGGCTGGTCGTACCCGTCGTCCGCGACGCGCACACGCGGGACGTGGAGTCGCTCACGGCGGAGTTCGCCCGGCTGACCGAGGCGGCCCGCGCCGGGACGTTGACACCGGCGGAACTGACCGGCGGCACCTTCACGCTGAACAACTACGGCGTGTTCGGCGTCGACGGTTCCACCCCGATCATCAACCACCCCGAGGCCGCCATGCTCGGCGTCGGCCGCATCGTCCCCAAACCGTGGGTGCACGAGGGCGAGCTGGCGGTGCGGCAGGTCGTGCAGCTCTCGTTCACCTTCGACCACCGGGTGTGCGACGGCGGCACGGCGGGAGGCTTCCTGCGGTACGTGGCGGACTGCGTGGAACAACCGGCGGTGCTGCTGCGGACGCTGTGAGTCCGCTCCTGCTCCCGGGGCTCCCCGGCCGCGTCCGCGTGCCCCCGCGTTCTCTGTGATCGCGGGGGCACGCATACTCGGGGGGTGACCGAGTACCAGCCACCCGGTGTTTCCTCCGACGGTCCCTCCGGCGATCGTCGCGGGGGGTCCGGCGCCGCGTACGACGCCGTCGTGCTCGCCGGTGGTGCCGCCCGCCGGCTCGGGGGCGCGGACAAGCCCGGTGTGCGCGTCGGCGGACGGGCACTGCTGGACCGGGTGCTCGCGGCCTGCGCCGACGCCCGGACCACGGTCGTCGTCGCCGGTCCCCGCCCCACCTTCCGGCCCGTGATCTGGGCCCGCGAGGAGCCCCCGGGCGGCGGACCCCTGGCCGCGCTCGACGCCGGACTCCGGCACACCACCGCCGGCCATGTCGTCCTCCTCTCCGCCGATCTGCCGTTCCTCGGCCGGCGCACCGTCGAGGGACTGCTGACGGCCCTCCGCGGCGGCACGGCCGACGGCGTGCTGCTGACCGACTCCGACGGCCGGGACCAGCCGCTCGTGGCCGCATACCGGACCTCGTCTCTGCGCCGCGAACTGGCCGCGCTCACCGGCCGGCACGGCGGGCTGACCGGACTTCCCCTGCGCCGGCTGACCGGCGCACTCCGCCTCACCCGCATCTCCGACCCGGTGGCGTCCTTCGACTGCGACACCTGGGACGACATCGCCACCGCCAGGGCACGCATCAGGGAGCATGGACACGTGTTGGACGAATGGATCTCCGCAGTCAAGGACGAGCTGGGCATCGACCTGGACGTCGACACCGGCGTGCTGCTCGACCTCGCCCGCGACGCCGCCCACGGCGTGGCCAGGCCCGCCGCTCCGCTGACCACCTTCCTCGTCGGTTACGCGGCCGCCCGGGCCGGCGGCGACCGCGAGGCCGTCGCCGAGGCGGCCCGCAAGGCCGCGGCGCTCGCCGTACGCTGGGCGGACGAGGACGACCGGGCCGGCGGCACCGCGCCCGACGCGGCCCCCGAAACCCGCCCGGACGCAGAATGACCGCGCATGCCACCCGGGCCGAAGAGGACGCCGATGACCTCGACGTCGAGGAGGCGCTCGCCCTCGTGAAGCAACGACCCGACCACACCCCCGGCGGCACCCCGCGCCACCACGCCACGGACTGGACCGAGGCCCGGACCATCGCCGCACGCGCCCCGCGCCACGGCAGCCGTACGGGATACCTGACTCCCGTGGCCGTCCCCCTCGCCTCCGCCCTCGGCCTCACCCTGGCCACCCCCCTCACCGCCCTCACCGACCTGCCCTCCTTCGACACCTCCGCGATGGACGGCTGGGCGGTCTCCGGCCCCGGCCCCTGGGACGTACGGGAGGAGGGCGTCCTCGCCGGGCACGCCGCGCACCCGCCGCTCACCGACGGCGAGGCCGTCCGCATCGCCACCGGCGCCCGCATCCCCCCGGACACCACCGCCGTGCTCCGCAGCGAACACGGCCGCACCGACGACAAGGGCCGGCTGCACGTCACCACCGCCGACCGGGCACCGCACACCGTCACCCACGGCCAGGACATCCGCCCCCGCGGCCAGGAGTGCCGCAGCGGTGACCAGCTGCTGCCCGTGGGCACTCTGGTGACCCCGCCGGTCCTGGGCATGGCCGCCGCCGCCGGATACGACACGCTCATGGCCGTCCCCCGGCCCCGTGCCGCCGTGTTCGTCCTCGGTGACGAGCTGCTGGGCGCGGGACTGCCGCACGACGGGCTGATCCGGGACGCGCTCGGTCCGCTGCTGCCGCCCTGGCTGCGCGCACTCGGCGCGGAGGTCACCGACGTGCGCCGGGTCGGCGACGACGAGCACGCGCTCCACGAGGCGATCACCGCCTGCGACGCCGACGTCGTCGTCACCACCGGCGGCACCGCCGCCGGCCCCGTGGACCATGTGCATCCCACGCTGCGCCGCATCGGCGCCGAACTCCTCGTGAGCGGGGTCAGGGTGCGCCCCGGTCATCCGATGCTGCTGGCCCGCACCAAGGAGAACCAGCATCTCGTCGGCCTGCCGGGCAACCCCCTCGCCGCCGTGTCAGGTCTGCTCACCCTCGCCGAGCCGCTGTTGCGGACCCTCGCGGCCCGCCCCGCCCCGGAGTCGTACACGCTGACGCTGCGGGACGGGGTGCAGGGACACCCGTACGACACGCGGCTGGTCCCCGTCGCCCTGCGCGGCGACCGGGCACTGCCGTTGCTCTACAACGGCCCGGCCATGCTGCGGGGCGTCGCGGCGGCCGACGCGCTCGCCGTCGTACCTCCCGGAGGGGCGAAGCCCGGCGCGGAGGCGGAACTGCTGGACCTGCCCTGGGCGTCCGGGGGTATCGGAGTGTGTTTCACGTGAAACTTCCGGGCCAGGACGCCATCGCCCGACAGGCGGACGAACATCTGGTGACGCATCGGGTGAAACTCCCGAGGAAGATGGTGGAGCATCCGATCCGCCAGGTCGCCAAACGGCTGTCGATGGCCTTGGTGGTGCTCGTGGTGACGGCGTTCGTCGTGTACGCCGACCACGACGGCTACAACGACAACTCCGACGGATCCCTCGACCTGCTCGACGCGTTCTACTATGCGACCGTCACCCTCTCCACCACCGGGTACGGCGACATCACGCCGGTCAGCGACGCCGCCCGGCTCACCAATATCTTCGTCATCACGCCGTTGCGTGTGCTGTTCCTGATCATCCTGGTCGGCACCACCCTCGAGGCCCTCACCGAACGCACCCGGGAGGAGTGGCGACTGAACCGCTGGAGGTCCACGTTGCGCGATCACACCGTTGTCGTCGGGTTCGGGACCAAGGGCAGGTCCGCGATCAAGACGGTCTGTGCGACGGGGCTCCGCAAGGAGCAGGTCGTGGTGGTCGATCCGAGCGCGAAGGCGATCGACGCGGCCACGGCGGACGGCTACGCGGGCGTCATAGGGGATGCCACGCGCAGCGAGGTGCTGAAGCGGGCCGAGGTGTACCGGGCGCGGCAGATCATCATCGCCACGCAGCGCGACGACACGGCCGTCCTGGTGACGCTCACGGCGCGCCAGCTCAACCGGGGCGCGAAGATCGTGGCCGCGGTGCGCGAGGAGGAGAACGCCCCGCTGCTGAAGCAGTCGGGCGCCGACGCGGTCATCACCAGCGCCAGCGCGGCCGGGCGGCTGCTCGGCCTCTCGGTGCTCAGCCCGTCGGCCGGCATGGTCATGGAGGACCTCATCCAGCAGGGCACCGGGCTGGACATCGTGGAGAGGCCGGTCATAAAGGCCGAGGTGGGCAAGACCCCGCGGGAGACGAACGACCTGGTGGTGAGTGTCGTTCGCGGGCACCGGGTGCTCGGCTACGACGATCCGGACGTCGGGAGGCTGGAGCTGACGGACCGGTTGATCACGATCGTGCGGGCGACACCGGGCACGCAGATCGCCCCCGACATCCGCCCGCTCCCCCGGGGCTGAGGCCCCCGGGGGGATCACCGTCATGCTGACGCCCATCACCGACTTCTCGGTGCGCAGCATCAGCCCGGACATCGTCCAGATCCACGAGAAGGCGAACGAGAACAGCACCAGCAGCGAGATCCCGGCGAGCACGCCGACGACCCCGCCGTCGGCCCGGTAGCCGAGGATCATGCCGACGGCCAGCATCACGACGGATGCGATGGTGTGGCGCAGGGCGTCGCCGAGCAGATGGCCGACCATCGTCGACGGCCGCCAGATCGGCAGGCTGCGGAACCGGTCGAAGACACCCTTCCCGATGTCCGCGTCGACCGAGACGCCGGTGTACATCGTGATCCTTCCGCGTGCTCGGGCCACGCGGGGAGAGACCTGCACGGCCGCGCGAACTCATCGGTCCCGCACGGGGATGTCCGCCGGCCGCACCCGTCGCCCCCGCCGCCGGAGGTACCGTCCCCTCATGCATGCGATCACGATTCCCGAACCCGGTGGACCCGAGGCGCTGGTGTGGGCCGAGGTCCCCGATCCCGTGCCCGGCGAGGGCGAGGTGCTGGTCGAGGTGGTGGCCGGCGCCGTGAACCGGGCCGACATCCTCCAGCGGCAGGGCTTCTACAACCCCCCGCCCGGCGCCTCCCCCTATCCCGGTCTGGAGTGTTCCGGCCGGATCGCCGCGCTCGGTCCCGGGGTGGGCGGCTGGGCCGTCGGCGACGAGGTCTGCGCGCTGCTCGCGGGCGGCGGCTACGCCGAGAAGGTCGCCGTCCCGGCCGGACAGCTGCTGCCCGTCCCCGGGGGGCTCGCCGTCGACCAGGCGGCGGCGCTCCCGGAGGTCGTCTGCACGGTCTGGTCGAACGTCTTCATGGTCGCCCATCTGCGCCCCGGGGAGACCCTGCTCGTGCACGGCGGCTCCAGCGGCATCGGCACCATGGCGATCCAGCTCGCCAAGGCCGTCGGCGCGCGGGTCGCCGTGACCGCGGGCAGCAAGGAGAAGCTGGAGCGCTGCGCCGAACTCGGCGCCGACATCCTGATCAACTACCGCGAGCAGGACTTCGTCGCCGAGCTGGAACGCGCCACCGACGGCGTCGGCGCGGACGTCATCCTCGACAACATGGGGGCCGCGTACCTGGACCGCAACGTCCGGGCCCTCGCCGTGAACGGCCGGCTGGCGATCATCGGTATGCAGGGCGGCGTCAAGGGCGAGCTGAACATCGGCGCCCTCCTCGGCAAGCGGGGCGCCATCAGCGCGACCTCGCTGCGGGCCCGGCCCTTGGAGGAGAAGGCGGCGATCGTGGCGGCCGTACGAGAACACGTCTGGCCGCTCGTCGCCGGTGGCCATGTCCGCCCCGTGATCGACCGCGAGATCCCGATGCCGGACGCGGCCACCGCCCACCGCGTGGTGGAGGACAGCGGCCACGTCGGCAAGGTCCTGCTGGTCACCCCGAACTGAACCCGGCGGGGGCGCCGCGCCGGGCCGTCCTCAGCCCGAGGCCTGACGCATCCGCAGGGCGACGAAGGCGAGGCCGAAGCCGAGGCCGATGAGCACCAGGCCGCTGCCGAGAGGGAGGATGCGCGGGACGGGCCCGGCGTCCGCGACCGCGTTCGGCTCCGCCGTCCGCGAGGTCGTGGAGGGCACCGGAGCCGCCCCCCGGGACGGCGTGCCGTCCCGGCCGGGCACCCGGGGGACGGCCTCCTCGCCCCGCGGGCGCGGCACGTCCGGACGCTCGGTCCCGCGGGTGTCCGTCTCCCCGCGCTCCGCCTCGCCCCGCTGGTGCCGCCCGTGCGGCGCGGTGTCCCGCGGCTCGTGCCGTCCGGGCCGTTCGCGGCCCTCACCCGGCCGGCTCCCGGCCCGCGACGGCCTCTCGGCGGGCGACGACGAGGGTGACGACGAGGGCGACGACAAGGGCGACGACAAGGACGACGACGAGGACGAGGGAGGACGGGACGCGGGCTCGGCGCCGGCCCCCACGGCCCCGTACGCCACCGTCGTGGCCGGCGGCCCCACGGCGGGGCCGTACGGCAGCACCACCGCCCCCGCCCCCAGAACAACCGCCGCCCCCACTACACGCAGCCATGGAGTCACGACCGTGACCTCCCGCGCCGTCCGGTGCTCGGTCACACCGTCGGCAAGATGGGCCGGATGGACGCCCAACAGCCTCGCACCGCTCCATCGACCGGGCATTCCGGATGCCGCCGTCCGGTGGACCCCGGGCGGACGCCGACTTCCGGGGGCACCCCCGGGAGGACCACGGGCGTGCGAGACAATGAGGTCATGGAGATGCCGAGGAACGAACGGTCGCCGGAAAATCCCCAGATCCTGGTAGTCGGCCAGGACGGCATGGCGCTCAGCGGCGGCAGCGGGGACGAGGAGTCCCGCGAGACCCCGGTGACGGAGCAGGTCGAACAGCCGGCGAAGGTCATGCGGATCGGCAGCATGATCAAGCAGCTGCTGGAGGAGGTGCGGGCGGCTCCCCTGGACGAGGCCAGCCGGGTCCGGCTCAAGGAGATCCACGCCAGCTCGGTGAAGGAGCTGGAGGACGGCCTGGCCCCGCAGCTGGTCGAGGAACTGGAGCGGCTCTCCCTGCCCTTCACGGACGAGGCCACCCCGAGCGACGCCGAGCTGCGGATCGCGCAGGCCCAGTTGGTGGGCTGGCTGGAGGGCCTCTTCCACGGCATCCAGACCACGCTCTTCGCCCAGCAGATGGCCGCGCGCGCCCAGCTCGAGCAGATGCGCCGCGCTCTCCCCCCGGGCGTCGGCGACGGCCAGGAGGACCCCCACCCGGGCGGCCGCACGGGCGGCCCGTACCTGTAACCGCCCCACCCTCCCCGCCCGAGCGAACGCGAAAGGGGCCCGGCAGCCGAATGCCGGGCCCCTTCGCCGTGCCGTGCAGGGCGTGGTTCAGGACGGGGGCGGGTCAGGACGGGGGGTTGCCCGTCGACACCTTGAGCGTGATCTCCGGCATGTCCTCCGGGTCGACGTCCGTGCCGGCGGGCGGGAACTGCTCCCGGACGGAGCCCTCGCCATAGGTGTTCTCGTCCACCTCGACGATCTTGAAGTCGCCCCAGCCCGCGGCCTGGAAGCACTCCTTCACCGATCCGATGTACTTGAACTTGAAGTTGGGCAGGCGGATCTTCTCGGGGTCGTTGTACGACTCGTGCGGTTCCTCGCACTCTTCCTTGTCGATCGTCTTCGAGGTGTCCGGTCCGCGGTAACCCGCCGCCTTGCTGG
This sequence comes from Streptomyces toyocaensis, assembly GCF_000725125.1. GTDB lineage: Bacteria > Actinomycetota > Actinomycetes > Streptomycetales > Streptomycetaceae > Streptomyces > Streptomyces toyocaensis. The sequence goes on along the minus strand of NZ_JFCB01000027.1, from coordinate 56,071 downwards.
GTGACGCCGACGCCGAGGCGCTGCTGCCCGACCCGCCCTGCGGGTCCTTCTCGCCGCTGTTCATCAGCAGGGCCGCGACCAGGCCGCCGACGGCCAGGACGGAGACGGCGACCGATCCGATGATCACGGGCTTGTTCCGTCCGCCGCCCGAGCCGCCCGCCCCGGAGCTCTGGGGCGAGATGGTGTACGGCGGCGGGGTCGACGCACCCTGCTGCTGCGCGTACGCCGACGGGGCGGGCGTCCCGTAGCCGCCGTGCTGCGGATAGCCGTAGGCCGGGGAGGGCGCGGACGGGGCCGAGGCGCCGTACGGATGCGGGGCCGGGGTCGGCTGGTAGGGCGTCTGCACGTTGCCGGTCGGCGCCGGGGTCGCCTGGTCGACCGGCGGGAACACCGCGGAGCCGAGGCCCGCGCCGCTCGGCGCCTGCGTGCCCGGGACGATGCTCGGCGGGGCCGCGTGGAAGGACTGCGCGACCCGCAGGCACTCCCCGCGCATGGCCTCCGCGCTGGGGAAACGCTCGTTCGGATTCTTCTTCAGCGCGCGGGCGATCAGCGCGTCCACGGCGGGCGGCAGCGACCGGTTGATCGAGGAGGCGGTCGGCGGCTCCTCCTGGACGTGCGCGTAGGCGATGGCCAGCGGTGAGTCCGCCTCGAACGGCAGCCGCCCGGTGACGAGCTGGAACAGCATGATGCCGACCGAGTACAGGTCCGAGCGTGCGTCGACGCCCCGGCCGAGTGCCTGCTCCGGCGAGAGGTACTGCGGGGTGCCGACGACCATGCCGGTCTGTGTCATCGATGTCACACCGGACTGCATGGCGCGGGCGATGCCGAAGTCCATGACCTTGACCACGCCGCGCTTGGTCATCATCACGTTGCCCGGCTTGATGTCCCGGTGGACCAGCCCCATCTCGTGGCTGATCTCCAGCGCCGCCAGCACGTCCGCGGTGATCTTCAGCGCCTTGTCGGCGGGCATCGCGCCCTGCTGCCGGATGTCCTCGTCGAGCACGGAGCCCAGCGGACGGCCCTCGACGTACTCCATGACGATGTACGGCGTCGTCATGCCGTCCACATCGTCCTCGCCGGTGTCGAAGACCGACACGATGTTGGTGTGCGTGAGCTTCGCCACGGACTGGGCCTCGCGGCGGAAGCGCTCACGGAACGCCTGCTCGCGTCCGAGTTCCGTGTGCAACGTCTTGATGGCGACCTGGCGGTCGAGCACGCTGTCGTAGGCGAGGTGCACCGACGCCATGCCGCCCTGGCCGAGCAGGTCCCGCAGTTGGTAACGTCCGCCGGCGAGCGCCCGCCCCGCGTACTGGCCCTGTGCGCCGTCGTGGCTCATGTTCCGCGTCCCCCGTGGCCTCTCCGGCGCCGCCGTCGGTGACCGTGTCGTCGTAGATCCAATGTGCTATTCCCGGCCAAGTCTGCCCCAGGCCGGTGACACGTCAAGCGCGGTGCCCGTTCCGTGACCGTACGCGAAAGAAGCGTCGCGGAAGCGTTACAGCGGTCGTACTGCCGGTACACGGAATTTGCACGACAGTACGGAGTGCGGGTTTCATGACCGGTCCGTCTCGTGCCGGCCTGGGCAGCCCGTCTCGGACCGGAGCCTTGTGCAAAGGCTGTAGCGTGGCCGACGGAGACCGTGACAACACCGCGCGCACCGCGGGCAGAAACGACGGCGAGGACTGATGGCACAGCAGCAGCGCGCTCAGGGCCCGTCCGACCCCGAGGCGACTGGCGGCGGCATCTCGGACGCGCCGGACAACTGGGGCAACGGCGGGCTTGTCGGCGACGGCCGGTACCGGTTGACCCGCAGGCTCGGCCGGGGCGGCATGGCCGAGGTGTTCGCGGCCGAGGACGTGCGCCTCGGGCGCACCGTCGCCGTGAAGCTGCTGCGGGCCGACCTCGCCGAGGACCCCGTCTCCAAGGCGCGCTTCACGCGTGAGGCGCAGTCGGTGGCCGGTCTCAACCACCACGCCATCGTCGCCGTGTACGACTCCGGTGAGGACGTCGTCGGCGGTCAGTCGGTGCCGTACATCGTGATGGAGATCGTCGAGGGCCGCACCATCCGGGACCTCCTGATGAACGCCGAGGCGCCCGGCCCCGAGCAGGCGCTGATCATCGTCTCGGGCGTCCTCGAGGCGCTCGCCTACTCGCACCAGCACGGCATCGTGCACCGCGACATCAAGCCGGCCAACGTCATCATCACCCACAACGGCGCCGTCAAGGTGATGGACTTCGGCATCGCCCGCGCTCTGCACGGCGCGTCCACGACGATGACGCAGACCGGCATGGTCATGGGCACCCCGCAGTACCTCTCCCCGGAGCAGGCACTCGGCAAGGCCGTCGACCACCGCTCCGACCTGTACGCCACCGGCTGTCTGATGTACGAACTGCTGGCGCTGCGTCCCCCGTTCACCGGTGAGACGCCGCTGTCGGTGGTCTACCAGCACGTCCAGGACATCCCCACGCCCCCGTCGGAGGCCTCGGACGCCTGCCCGCCGGAGCTGGACGGGCTGGTCATGCGCTCCCTCGCCAAGGAGCCCGACGACCGTTTCCAGACGGCCGAGGAGATGCGCGGGCTGGTCCAGTACGCGCTGCAGATGCTGTACGACCAGGGCGGCCACACCGGCACCTGGAACACCGGCCCCGTCGACATGCACGAGGGCCCGCGCACCCCGGCGGCCGGCTACGCCGGGGCGGCCGTGCTGCCGCACCCGGACGCCGCCGGTACGACGGCGATCCCGCAGCCGATCCTGCCCGCCGGGTACGGCGGCGGGGACGACGGCGGCTTCGAGGGCCACGGCAACAGGGGCAGCGGGCGCGGCAAGCTGTGGATCCTCGCGGTGCTCGCGGTGATCGCCGTCGCGGCGGGTGTCGCGCTGGCGCTCAACAACGGCGGCGGGGGTGGAGGGGGCGGCAAGCCCGACACCTCGCCGTCCACCTCGCAGACCACCAAGGACGAGAAGCCCAGCGGGACCCCGAGCGACGACGCGACCGAGGAGACGACCGACCCGGGCACGGACCCGGGCACCGGCTCCGGCGGGAACGGCGACTGGACGCCGTCCTACGAACCGTCGTACACGCCGTCCCAGCCGGAGACCGAGGAGCCGAGCGACCCGCCCACGTCCGCGCAGCCGTCCGAGACAGGCGGCACCCCCACCGGCGGGACGGACCCCGGCGGCACGGACGCGGGTGGCACGGACGCGGGCGGTACCGACGCGGGTGGCACGGACGCGGGTGGCACGGACGCGGGTGGCACGGACGTAGGCGGTACCGACGCGGGTGGCACGGACGTGGGCGGAGTGCCCGGCGGGGCGGGCTGACCGGCTCGCCCGCTCCGACCCTCACCGCCCCCGGCACCTCCGAAACGAACAGTCCGTACGCCTCTCCGCACACACCGTGACCGCCTCGCGCGGCACGCCGTGCCGTCCTCCATTTCAGCCCTTCCCGTGCCCGGCCCGGCCGGGATAACGTGCCGTTGCTCCGGCCTCCTGCAAGGCTGTGACCAGCGCGCCTTGAGGGCCTTTCCCGATTTACTTGGAAATCCAAGCAAAATCGCAGGTCAGATGGGGTTTCACAGAAATGTGGAGCACTGGGTAACGTGCTTTGTGCAGGGCGCTCGCCGGGGCACCTGTCACGCCTGTTCCCGGTCGAGTGGCACCCACCCCGTGCCCGGTGGTCGAGAAACAGGTGAGCCGCACTGGCCCACCGGCAACCCCGGGGGCCGGACCGACGGAGGAGCACACGTGACCGTGGAGAGCACTGCCGCGCGCACACCGCGACGCAGCGCCGGAAACAAGGCCGGCACCACCGGCACCAAGCGCACCACCAGCACCACCAAGAAGGCCACCGGCGCCCGGAAGAGCGCCGAGCCCGCCCTCGTGCAGCTGCTGACGCCCGAGGGCAAGCGCGTCAAGAACGCCGAGTTCGACAAGTACGTCGCCGACATCACCGCCGACGACCTGCGCGGTCTGTACCGCGACATGGTGCTCACCCGCCGCTTCGACGCCGAGGCCACCTCCCTGCAGCGCCAGGGCGAGCTGGGCCTGTGGGCCTCGCTGCTCGGGCAGGAGGCGGCGCAGATCGGCTCCGGCCGGGCGCTGCGCGACGACGACTACGTCTTCCCCACCTACCGCGAGCACGGTGTCGCGTGGTGCCGCGGGGTGGACCCGACCAACCTGCTCGGCATGTTCCGCGGTGTGAACAACGGCGGCTGGGACCCCAACGGGAACAACTTCCACCTGTACACGATCGTCATCGGCTCCCAGGCCCTGCACGCCACCGGGTACGCGATGGGCGTCACCAAGGACGGCGCGGACAGTGCCGTCATCGCCTACTTCGGCGACGGCGCCTCCAGCCAGGGCGACGTGGCCGAGGCCTTCACCTTCTCCGCGGTCTACAACGCCCCCGTGGTGTTCTTCTGCCAGAACAACCAGTGGGCGATCTCCGAGCCGACCGAGAAGCAGTCCCGCGTGCCGCTGTACCAGCGCGCGCAGGGCTTCGGCTTCCCGGGCGTCCGCGTGGACGGCAACGACGTGCTGGCGAATCTGGCCGTCACCAAGTGGGCCCTGGAGCGGGCCCGCGCCGGTGAGGGCCCGACGCTGGTCGAGGCGTTCACGTACCGCATGGGCGCGCACACCACCTCCGACGACCCCACCCGCTACCGTCACGACGAGGAGCGGGCCGCCTGGGAGGCGAAGGACCCGATCCTGCGCCTTCGCCGCCACCTCGAGGTGTCGAACCACGCGGACGAGGGATTCTTCGCGGAACTGGAGACCGAGAGCGAGGCGTTGGGCAAACGAGTGCGCGAAGCGGTCCGCGCCATGCCGGACCCGGACCACTTCGCCATCTTCGAGAACGTGTACGCGGACGGCCACGCGCTCGTGGACGAGGAGCGGGCGCAGTTCGCCGCCTACCAGGCGTCGTTCGCGGACGAAGACGGGGGTAAGTGACATGGCGGAAAAGATGGCCCTGGCCAAGGCGATCACCGAGTCGCTGCGGCGTGCGCTGGACACGGACCCCAAGGTCCTCGTCATGGGCGAGGACGTCGGCAAGCTGGGCGGCGTGTTCCGGGTGACGGACGGTCTGCAGAAGGACTTCGGCGAGAGCCGCGTCATCGACACCCCGCTCGCCGAGTCGGGCATCGTCGGCACCGCGATCGGCCTGGCCCTGCGCGGCTACCGCCCCGTGGTGGAGATCCAGTTCGACGGCTTCGTGTTCCCGGCGTACGACCAGATCGTCACGCAGCTCGCGAAGATGCACGCCCGCTCGCTGGGCAAGGTCAAGCTGCCGGTCGTCGTGCGCATCCCGTACGGCGGCGGCATCGGCGCGGTGGAGCACCACTCAGAATCGCCGGAGGCGCTGTTCGCGCACGTGGCCGGTCTGAAGATCGTGTCGCCGTCGAACGCGTCCGACGCGTACTGGATGATGCAGCAGGCCATCCAGAGCGACGACCCGGTGATCTTCTTCGAGCCCAAGCGGCGCTACTGGGACAAGGGTGAGGTCGACACCGAGGCGATCCCCGGCCCGCTGCACACCGCGCGGGTGGTGCGCGAGGGCACGGACCTCACCCTCGCGGCGTACGGCCCGATGGTGAAGCTCTGCCAGGAGGTCGCCGACGCGGCCGCCGAGGAAGGCCGTTCCCTCGAGGTGCTGGACCTGCGCTCGGTCTCCCCGATCGACTTCGACTCCATCCAGGCGTCGGTGGAGAGGACGCGCCGGCTCGTCGTGGTCCACGAGGCACCGGTGTTCTTCGGTTCCGGCGCGGAGATCGCCGCCCGGATCACCGAGCGCTGCTTCTACCACCTGGAGGCCCCGGTGCTGCGGGTGGGCGGCTACCACGCCCCGTACCCGCCGGCCCGTCTGGAGGAGTCCTACCTCCCGGACCTGGACCGGGTGCTCGATGCCGTCGACCGCTCGCTGGTGTACTGAGGAGAGGGTCGTGACGACGATGACGAACGCGTCCGTACGCGAGTTCAAGATGCCGGACGTGGGCGAGGGCCTCACCGAGGCCGAGATCCTCAAGTGGTACGTCCAGCCGGGTGACACGGTCACCGACGGCCAGGTGGTCTGCGAGGTCGAGACGGCGAAGGCGGCCGTCGAGCTGCCCATCCCCTACGACGGCGTGGTCCGCGCGCTGCACTTCCCCGAGGGCACCACGGTCGACGTGGGCACGTCCATCATCGCGGTGGACGTCTCGGGCGGCGCGGCGCCGGTGGAGGAGGCACCCGCCCCGGCCGCCGTGCCGGAGCCGGCGGCCGAGGAGCCGAAGGCCGAGCCCGTGGCCCGCCAGCCGGTCCTGGTCGGCTACGGCGTGGCGACGTCCTCGACGCGCCGCCGCCCGCGCAGGACGGCGGCGCCGGACGCCTCCGCCCAGCAGGGTGCGGATGCCGTCCGGACGGAGCTGAACGGCCATGCCCCCGTGGCCGGGGCGTGCCGTCCGTTGGCCAAGCCGCCCGTGCGCAAGCTGGCCAAGGACCTGGGCGTCGACCTGGCGACCGTCACCCCGACCGGTCCGGACGGCATCATCACCCGCGAGGACGTGCACGCGGCGGTGACCGCGGTGCCGGCTCCTCAGGAGCCGGGGGCCGTGCCGGCCCCCGCGGCTCCCGCTCCGGCCGCCCCGGTGTCGTACGACACCGCACGCGAGACCCGTGTCCCGATCAAGGGGGTCCGCAAGGCCACGGCGGCGGCGATGGTGGGCTCGAAGTTCACCGCGCCGCACGTCACGGAGTTCGTGACGGTCGACGTGACGCGCACGATGAAGCTGATCGAGGAGCTCAAGCAGGACAAGGATTTCGCGGGTCTGCGCGTGAACCCCCTCCTGCTGATCGCCAAGGCCCTGCTGGTCGCGATCAAGCGCAACCCCGAGGTCAACGCGTCGTGGGACGAGGCGGCCCAGGAGATCGTGGTCAAGCACTACGTCAACCTGGGCATCGCGGCGGCCACGCCGCGCGGTCTGATCGTGCCGAACATCAAGGACGCCCACGCCAAGACGCTGCCGCAACTGGCCGAGTCCCTGGGTGAACTGGTGTCCACGGCCCGCGAGGGCAAGACCTCCCCGTCCGCCATGCAGGCGGGCACGGTGACGATCACGAACGTCGGCGTCTTCGGCGTCGACACGGGCACGCCGATCCTCAACCCCGGCGAGTCCGCGATCCTCGCGGTCGGCGCGATCAAGCTCCAGCCGTGGGTCCACAAGGGCAAGGTCAAGCCCCGTCAGGTCACCACGCTGGCCCTCTCCTTCGACCACCGCCTGGTCGACGGCGAGCTGGGCTCGAAGGTCCTGGCCGACGTGGCCGCGGTCCTGGAGCAGCCGAAGCGGCTGATCACCTGGGCCTGACAGCGACGAAAGGGGCCCACGGGTGACCGTGGGCCCCTTTCCCGTGCGCATGCGTCAGATCTTGCCGAAGCCGTAGCCCAGGAGCTTCATGGCGTCCTTCTCGCGCTGGGCGGCGGAGGACGACGCCAGCACCGTGCCGATGACCGTCTTGCCGCCCCGCGTCGCGGCGAAGACCAGGCAGTACTTGGCCTCCGGGCCGGAGCCCGTCTTCACGCCGATCGTTCCGCTGTAGCTGCTGAGCAGGGTGTTGGTGTTGGTCCACGGCGCCATCGTGCGGGTGCCGCCCGACTTCGTCCTCGTCTTCGCCGTGTACTTCTTCGTCTTCACGATCGCGCGGAACGTCGAGTTCTTCATCGCGCTGCTCGCGATCTTCGTCAGATCGCGCGGCGTGGAGTAGTTCTTGCCGCTGCCGATGCCGTCGAACGAGTCGAAGTGGGTGTTCTTCAGGCCCAGTTTCTTCGCGTCCGCGTTCATCTTGCCGATGAACGACTTCACCCGCTCGGACCGCGACTTGCCGGTGCCGAACTTGTCGGCCAGCGCGTACGCCGCGTCGCAGCCGGACGGCAGCATCAGCCCGTACAGCAACTGGCGCACGGTGACCTTGTCGCCGACGATGAGCCGGGCCGACGAGGCGTTGTTCCTGACGATGTAGTCGCTGTACGCCATCTGGATCGTGACCTTGGCGTCCAGGTTCAGGTTCTTCTGCGCCAGCACGACCTTGGCCGTCATGATCTTCGTGGTGGAACCCGTCGAACGACGCGTGTCCGCCGCCTTCGTGTACAGCGACTTCCCGTTCCCGTTGTTCATCACGAAGCCGCCCTTGGCGACGATCGTGGGCGCGGCCGCGGCCTGCACGGCCGCGGCCTGCACGGGAGCGGCCTGCACGGGAGCGGCCTGCGCGGGCGCTGCGTAGAGGGCTCCGGTCGAGAGCACGGCGCCGGTGGTCACGGCGGCGCCGACGGCTCTGCGGAGGCGGATGCCCCGAATGCCGATCTTCAAGTCAAGTACCCCGATTGAGTTGAATGCCCCAGTGGTGCGGCAGAGTTGTGGTGCGGCCGACAACGGGGCCGCACAAGTCCGACTCCTGCCGGCGGCGGATGGTTGTGCTCGTCGCGGGACGACTCCCCTGGGGGCGGGCCGAGTCCGCATCGTGGACATGAAGTTCCACGCATACGCGTTGTATCTATCGTGTCGGCATGAGCCTGGCCGCCGTGAGGCAACCCCCCGCAGCCGACCGCGTCTACACCCACGTCAAACAGGGCGTACTCGAACGCCGTTTCGAGGGCGGCACGCTGCTCACGGAGGGGGAGCTGGCCGAGGCCGTGGGTGTCTCGCGGACCCCCGTGCGCGAGGCGCTGCTGCGCCTGGAGGCCGAGGGGCTGATCAAGCTCTACCCGAAGAAGGGCGCCCTGGTCCTGCCGGTGTCCGCGCAGGAGATCGCCGACGTGGTGGAGACCCGGCTGCTCGTCGAGGAGCACGCCGCGCGCAAGGCCGTACCCGCGCCGCCCGGTCTGATCGAGCGTCTGGAGCAGCTGCTCGCCCGGCAGAAGGAGCAGGCCGCCGCCGGTGACTTCGCCGCCGCGTCCGTCACCGACCGGTGCTTCCACGCCGAGATCGTCCGCAGTGGCGGCAACGAGATCCTCTCCCGCCTCTACGACCAGCTCCGCGACCGCCAGTTGCGCATGGGCGTCGCGGTGATGCACTCCCACCCCGACCGCATCGCCAAGACGCTCGCCGAGCACGAGGAGATCCTCCGGGCCCTGCGCTCGGGGGACGCCGAGGCGGCCGTCGAGATGGTCCACCGGCATGTCGGCTGGTTCTCCCACCTGGCCAGGGGTGAGGTGCGATGAGCACCGCCCGGCAGGGTTCCGGCGTCCCGTGCGCGGAGCCGCCCGTCGGACGGCGTGCCCTCGCCGTCTGGGGGATCGGCGTCTCCGTCTACTTCGTCGCCGTCATCTTCCGCACGTCCCTGGGTGTGGCCGGCCTCGACGCCGCCGACCGGTTCGGTGTCAACGCCTCCGCCCTGTCCACGTTCTCCATCCTTCAGCTGCTGGTCTACGCGGGCATGCAGATACCCGTCGGGCTGCTGGTCGACCGGCTCGGCACCAAGAGGGTGCTGGGCATCGGCGTCGTGCTGTTCACGGCCGGGCAGCTCGGCTTCGCGTTCTCCCCGTCGTACGGCATGGCGCTCGCCTCGCGGGCGCTGCTCGGCTGCGGGGACGCGATGACGTTCATCAGCGTGCTGCGGCTGGGCACCCGGTGGTTCCCGGCGCGGCGCGGGCCGATGGTCGCGCAGATGGCCGGGCTGGTCGGCATGGCGGGCAACCTCGTCTCCACGCTGGTCCTGTCCCGGCTGCTGCACGGCATCGGGTGGACGGCCGCGTTCGCGGGCAGCGCGCTCGCCGGGGCCGTGGTGTTCGTGCTGCTGGTGCTCTTCCTCGAGGACCACCCCGAGGGCCACGCACCGGAGCCGGTCCCGCACCGGGGCCCCGCCTACGCACGCCGGCAGATCGCCGCGTCCTGGCGGGAGCCGGGGACGCGGCTCGGGCTGTGGGTGCACTTCACGACGCAGTTCCCGGCGATGGTCTTCCTGCTGCTGTGGGGCATGCCGTTCCTCGTCGAGGCACAGGGGCTGTCCCGGGCGGCCGCCGGTGAGCTGCTGACGCTCGTCGTGCTCTCCAACATGGCCGTCGGGCTCGTCTACGGCCAGGTCGTCGCCCGGCACCACGGGGCGCGGCTGCCGCTGGCACTGGGCACGGTCGGTGCCACCGCGCTGCTCTGGGCGGCGACGCTGCTCTGGCCGGCGGACACGGCACCGATGTGGCTGCTCGCGGTGCTGTGCGCGGTGCTGGGGGCCTGCGGGCCCGCCTCGATGCTCGGGTTCGACTTCGCGCGGCCGGCGAACCCGCCGGAGCGGCAGGGGACGGCGTCGGGGATCACGAACATGGGCGGGTTCGTCGCCTCCATGACCACGCTGTTCGCGATCGGGGTGCTGCTGGACGCGACCGGTGACGACTACGGCGTCGCGTTCTCGTCCGTGTTCGTGGTGCAGGCGCTGGGTGTCACGCAGATCCTGCGGTTGCGCGGGCGGGCGGCGCGGGCCGAGCGGGAGCGGTTGGTGGCGAGCCGGGTGACGTCCGTGCACGTGCCCGCGTAGGGCCCGCCGCGGGGCGGGAGGTGCGGGCCGGCGTCCGCAGGGGCGCTTCCCCCCGAGCGGCAGCCCCGGCGCGCTCTTCCCAAGCCCGGCGCCGCCCCGCGGGCACGCGGCTCAGGGCGTCACGGCGAAGTGGCGGAGGATCGCCGCCGCGAGGTCCAGGTCGCCCTCCGTCTTCACCCTGTCCGCCACCGCCCCCGGGGTCACGCGGCCGCAGGCCAGGCGGACGTAGGTCTCCCAGTCGAGGACGAGGGCGGCCGCGGGGCCCAGGGCCGGCGCGGTCTCCAGGGTGCCGCGGCCCTGGATGTCGACGCGGATCGTGCGCAGGAACTCCACCGGGCCGTGGACGTCGATGACGACGGCCGAGCTGCGCGGCGCCTGCGCCCGCTCGGCCACCACGCGCGGCAGCTCGGCGAGCAGTACGTCCCGGGCGACGTGCGCGCCGGGGGAGTCCAGGTTGCCGGGCCGGCCGAGGGCCGCGCGCAGGTCCTGCTCGTGCGCCCACACGTCGAAGGCGTGCCGGCGCATGGACTCCTCCAGTGTCAGTTCCGTACCCAGCGGGCCGCGCACCTTGGTGCCGGGGTCGCGCGACTCGTTCCGCAGCTGGCGGTTCCGGCGGATGATCGTGAGCTCCAGCTCGGAGGTCATCTCGGGCGCCGTGTGGTGGCGGCGCACGTCCACCTGCATCTCCATGTACCGCTGGTGGTCGTTGGTGACGTGGAACAGGTCGCGCGGCAGGGTGTGGATGGGGCGCGGGTCGCCGTACATCTCGGAGTCCAGGCCGATGACGTGCGAGACGATGTCGCGGACCGACCAGCCCGGGCACGGCGTCCGCCGGTTCCAGTCGGCCTCCGGGAGCGGCTGCACCAGCTCGGATATCGCCTCGATGGAGTGGGTCCAGGCGTCGGCGTAGGGCTGGAGGGCGGGATGCAGGCTCACGGAACGGGACCCCTCGGCGGTCGGTACACGGGCAGGTTGTGGCGGCGGTGCCAGTGGGCGGTGGCTGCGCTTCACGGGTGTCTCGGGTCGCTAAGTTACGCTGCTCCGAGGCACCCCGGCAGTGCTTTCGTGTGACGATCGTAGGCCCGTGTGCGCGGGTCGAATGCCAGGACGGTGGTAGTGTGCGCGCTTCCTTGCTCCAAGTCGCCGTGAACGAGGACGAACCGGCCGAATCGCGTCGGCGCAGGGTCGCCGGGATGGTGCGGGATCAGGCCGGTGCCGATCTCGTCGTGCTGCCGGAGCTCTGGACCACGGGCGCGTTCGCCTACGAGGAGTTCGCCGGCCTGGCGGAGCCGCTCGAAGGGCCGACCTTCGAGGCGATGGCCAAGGCCGCGAGCGACGCGGGCGTGTGGCTGCACGCCGGCTCGATTCCCGAACGCGACCCCGAGGGAGCGCTCTACAACACCTCGCTCGTCTTCTCCCCCTCCGGCGATCTGGCCGCCGCCTACCGGAAGATCCACCGCTTCGGCTTCGACAAGGGCGAGGCCGTGCTGATGGGGGCCGGCGACGCACTGGTGACGGTCCGCCTGCCGCACACCGTGGTCGGCGTGGCCACCTGTTACGACCTCCGTTTCCCCGAACTGTTCCGCGGTCTCGTCGACGCCGGTGCCGAGACCTTCGTCGTCCCGGCGGGCTGGCCGGAGCGGCGCCGGGACCACTGGACGCTGCTGGCCCGGGCACGGGCGGTGGAGAACCAGGCCTTCGTCCTCGCGTGCGGAACGGCCGGGACGCACGCGGGGGTTCCGCAGGCGGGTCACTCGATCGTGGTGGATCCCTGGGGCGGGGTCCTGGCCGAGGCGGGCCCCGGCGAGGAGGCCCTCACGGTCGACTTCGACCCGGCGGCGGTCGCGGGCACCCGCGAACGCTTCCCCGCCCTGAAGGACCGTGTCCTGGGTCTGGACCGTCCCCGCCGCTGACGCGGGCGCCCGCGGGTCCCCTCAGTCCTCCCGCTCCTTCTCCGCCAGATTGATCACGCACACGGCCACCGCGATCAGCAGCGCCGGGTCCGCGTCCTCGCGCACGACGTCGACGCCGTACGTCTCCCGGACGTGCAGCCACCGCCGTGAGACCACGGCGAGCAGCTCGCCGTCGTACTCGACGGCGAACTCACGGTCGAGGACGCGGCCGCTGACGTCGAGCTCGGTGCTGCCGTCGGCCAGGGTCACCCGGTAGTGGTTGCGCAGCAGCGACAGCCGCTTGCGCCGGACGGTGGCGAGCGGCTCGCCGCCCCGTTCGATCACCATCGTGTCCCGCAGGGCGAACATCTTCCGGCGGATGTCGACGAGCACCCGTCCCTCGGCGTCCTTCAGCTCGAAGGTGTCCCGCAGCCGCAGGGCCTTGCCGTCGACGAGGAAGACCTTGTTGCCCCGGTCGTCCTCGATCCAGTAGTCGTCCCCGATGCCGAGAATCCGGTCCCGCACAAGAAATCTCATGACACGAGGGCTTCCCCGCCGCGCGTTCCGAAACGCCGCGGGTACGCCGATGGGCTGAGCTCGGTCTCCCGCTTCCGTCGCGCCCGCAGGTTCGCCGCCGTACCCGGGCCGCTGCGCGCCGCCACCACGTCCAGCCGTTCCTCCCCCGCTCGATGAGCCGGCACCCCGGCGCACCCGCTCCGCGGTGAGCCAGGCGAGTGGCGCCCCGGTCCCCACCGCGATCCTGCTCTTTGAGCCCACCGGCACCTCACCGTCGGCGACCGCCACGACGAGGTGCCGGACCACGTGGACGCGACGACGGGGCACGCGCTCGGCTGACGGGCGCGCCCCGGGTACCGGCCCGCCGGCACCGTCCTCCACGCGGTGGGCCGGTACCCGGCGGCGAGGGTGCGGGAGACGAACTCTCCCGCGCCCTCGCCCTCGGCCACGCTGCCCCGCCAGGGGTGCCGCACGTCTCCGCGTCGGAGGTGGCCCGGTCAGACCCCGTACCCGTCGCTGTAGCCGTCACGGGTGTGATGCGGGGGCCGGGTGTCGTCGACGACCGGGGTGGCGGGTGGTACGACGACCCGCCGACGCCGGGCGATGCTGCTGAACGTCGCGACCCCGATCAGTCCGACGATCATGAAAATGACGCCGACCAGGTCAAGGTTGACACCCTGCATGTCCCAGTCGGTCGCGAACGTGAGGATTGCTCCCACGGCGATGAGGATGATGCATCCGCCGAGGCCCATGAGTGTCGCCTCCCTGTCCGGTGTCTCCGGTGTGACCCGAGTACCCGGACCATCGGCTCCCATGCGCCGTCGGCCAGTTGATGGGCAGTCCGGCCCTGTGGGGGCGGCGGGGTCCGGGGCGCGCACGGCACGGAACCTGCACGTCGGGCGCCGCGGCGGACGTGGCTGGGAACCGACGTTTCGTCAGTCTCGTACGGTTCCACGGCGTATGCCACGGACCCACCGGGAACGCCCGGACCGTCATCCTCCTCTTGCACGGCGACACCACCACCCCCCACCTGAGGAGGGATGCGCCGTGCGAACACGTACGGGTATACGCAGGAACCCCGCGGGCCCGGTGATCGTCGCGCTCGTCGCGACGGGAGCCGTATGCGCGACACCGATGCCCCCCGCCCATGCCGCGAGCGGCTCCGCCCACGCCGACCTGCGGGCCGACGTGAACCGTGACGGCCGCGTCGACGTCTCCGGCGGCACGGACAAGGCGGGCGAGGACTCCTGGTCCACCGGCCGCGGAGCGGTGACGCTGCCGAACATCGACGACGACACCCGGCGCTGCCGGACCACCGGCCCGGGCGGCAAGCGGCTGTCCGACGCCGAACTGGCCGCCTGCAACGACGCCTCCGACAGCAAGGTCAACGGCAGCGCCGACGCCGCCGACCTGGCGAGAATCCGCTCCGTTCCCATGGCGAAGGCGCCGGCCGGGTCCAGGGGCAGCGTGAAGATCACCGCCGGCGCCCGGTACACGCATGTCTTCCTCAAGCGCGGCAAGGCGTGGGAGCCGGTCACCTCGCGGACCCGGCTGACGCCCGGGGAGCTGCGCGCGGGCGTGGAGTTCGGCGTCGAGGCCACCGATGTGATCCGCGACGCGAGGAAGTGGAACGGACGGACGGTGATCCGCCTGACCGTGACGGCCGGCGGCCGCACCACCTCCGACGAGGTGACGCTGCGGGTCGCCCCGTTGCTGACGCATCATCACCTGTAGCGCACCCAGCAGGTCATGGTGACGAAGGTGCCCGGCAAGGGGCAGTGGGAGCGGCTGCAGCAGAAGTTCGTCGAGGAACTGGGCAAGGAGGTGAGGAGGGCCGGGATCGACCGGCCGCTGATCACCTTCGACACGTACGGCGACCCCTGGGCGCAGGACTTCGTGGAACCGGCCTACGTCAGCATGACCGGGACGGACGGCCGCCGGCAGGTGATGCGGGTGATGCTGCGCTCGGCCCAGCCGGACCGCGAGGCGGGCCGTGAGCTGTTCGAGAAGGTCCGCGGCCGGAACGTGGGCGTCGTGCAGGCCTTCGACCGGTCCGCCCCGGAGGACTGGACGCTCAACTCCATGGGCAATCTGGAGACCATTCCGCCCTACGCGCACGGTGGCCGTTCCTACCCGGCCGGGCGCGTCATCCAGGGCTGGCGCAAGGACAGCGGGGAGAAGCCGTCGAAGGCCGTACGGACGCTGCTCGCGTCGCAGGGCCTGCAGGATCCGTTGCTGCTGGACACCTCCTGGCTGGGTGTCGGCCACGTCGACGAGTTCGTGCAGTTCCTTCCCGCCGACACCCCGCGCGGCTGGCGCGTCGGGGTCGCCGACCCGCGGGGCGGGCTCGAGCTGCTGCGGACCGCACAGCGGGCCGGGCACGGCGGCACGAAGATGTTCTCCGTCCCGGGTCTCGCCGGACAGCCGGCGCCCAAGGAGACCATCGACAAGGCGCTCGCCTCCCGGAACCTGATCGCCGACAACGAGACGGCGGCACGGCGGATCGCGGCCAACCTGGAGATCCTCAAGCGGGAGACGGGCGTCACCGACGCCGAGATCGTCCGTGTGCCCGCCCTGTACACGCGCGAGTCGGAGATGGCGGCCGAGGGCGGGGACGAGGTCCCCGTCCCGCGTCTGACGCGGCTGGGCGGCAGGGCCCCGCTGGTCGACGCGCTGCGGGAACGCGGCCAGCAGAAGTGGACGGCGCGGGACGGCGCGGGCTCTCCGGGCGGTACGGCTGCCCCGGAGACGGTGATGACCAGCGCCTACGTCCCGGGCGCGGTGAACGGTGTGCTCCTGGGCCGGGACCGTTACCTGGCGCCCCGCCAGTGGGGCCCGGTCGTGGGCGGCAAGGACATCTTCACCGAGGCGGTGAACGCCGCGTACCGGCGGGCCGGGCTGAAGGTGTCCTCCGTCGACGACTGGTACACGTACCACCTCGGCATGGGTGAGGTGCACTGCGGCACCAACACCCTCCGGGACGCGAGCGCCGCCTGGTGGAGGCGCTGAGTACCGGCCCCGGCGGTCCCACCGGGGCCGGCCCCTTCCTCACGGGCCGGCCCCGGACGGCGCGACGACCTTGTACGGGGCGACTAGCCCTCGAGGAACGCGACGAGCGCGTTCGCCAGCAGGAACGGGTCGTTCGCGCCGCACAGTTCGCGTGCGCTGTGCATCGACAGGATGGCCACGCCGATGTCGACGGTCCGGATGCCGTGCCGGGCCGCGGTGATCGGGCCGATGGTGGTGCCGCACGGCATCGCGTTGTTGGAGACGAAGGACTGGAAGGGGACGCCCGCCTTCTCGCAGGCCGCCGCGAACACCGAGCGGCCCGAACCGTCCGTGGCGTAGCGGTTGTTGACGTTGACCTTCAGGAGCGGGCCGCCGTCGACGCGCGGGTGGTGCGTCGGGTCGTGCCGCTCCGCGTAGTTGGGGTGGACGGCGTGACCGGTGTCGGAGGACAGACAGACGGAGCCCGCGAAGGCGCGCGCCCGGTCCTCGTACGAGCCGCCGCGCGCGAACACCGAGCGCTCCAGCACGCCGCCGAGCAGCGGGCCGTCGGCGCCGGTGTCGGACTGGGAGCCGTTCTCCTCGTGGTCGAAGGCGGCGAGGACGGGAACGCAGGAGAGGCCGGACCCCAGGCCCGCCGCGGCGGCGAGCGCCGCCGTGCCGGCGTGCACGGAGAGCAGGTTGTCCATGCGCGGGCCCGCCACCAGTTCGCGGTCGCGGCCCAGGTAGGCGGGCGGTTCGACGGAGTGGACCATCAGGTCCCAGCCGGTGACCTCGCCGGACGGGAGGCCGGCGGTCTCCTCCAGGAAGGCGATGAGGTCGCCGTCGCGGACGTCGTCGCCCATGCCCCAGACCGGCTGCGTGTGCCGCTGCTTGTCGAGTTTGAGGCCGTCGGCGTTCACCGAGCGGTCCAGGTGGATGGCGAGCTGGGGGACCCGCAGCAGGGGACGGTCGACGTTGACCAGGCGGGTGGAGCCGTCGCGCAGGGACAGCCGGCCGGCCAGGCCCAGGTCACGGTCGAGCCAGGAGTTGAGCAGCGGACCGCCGTAGATCTCCACGGCCACCTGGCGCCAGCCGTGCGCCCCGCTGTCGGGCCGGGGCTTCACGCGCAGGTTGGGGGAGTCGGTGTGGGCGCCGACGATCCGGAACGGGGCGTGCGCGGGGGCGCCCTCGGGGACGTACCAGGCGATGATCGCACCGCCGCGCAGCACGTACTTGCCACCGGCCGTCGCGTCCCAGGCGTCCGTCTCCGCGACCTGCCGGAAGCCCGCCTTCTCCAGCCGCTCGGCGGCGTTCGCCACGGCGTGGTACGGCGTGGGACTGGCCGCCAGGAAGGACATGAGGTCGTCGGTGTGACCGCGATCGAAGCGGGGGGGTTCGCTCATGGGTTCACCTTAACGAGGGCGAGGGCCCGCTTCCCGGTGTGGGAGCGGGCCCTCGCGAGGTCTGTACGGGGTCGTCCTAGAACGCCGCCTCGTCCAGTTCCATCAGGTCCAGTTCGACGCCCTCGGCGACCTTGCGGGCCAGGGTGACGCCGGGGAGGACGGTGGCCGCGAAGAACTTGGCCGCGGCGATCTTGCCGGTGTAGAAGGCCTGGTCCTTGGCGGTGGCCGTGGCCAGCTTGTCGGCGGCGACCGCGGCACCCTTGAGGAGCAGATAGCCGACGATCACGTCGCCGGAGGCCATCAGCAGGCGGGTGGTGTTGAGGCCGACCTTGTAGATGTTCTTGACGTCCTGCTCGGTGGCCGCGAGGTCGGTGAGCATCAGGCCGACGATGGCCTCCAGCTCGACGGCCGCCTTGGCCAGGTGCTCGCGGGCGCCCGCCAGCTCCTCGCCGCCCTCGCCGAGCGCCAGGAACTTCTTGATGTCCTCGGCGAGCGAGTTCAGCGCCGCGCCCTGGTTGCGGACGATCTTCCGGAAGAAGAAGTCCTGGCCCTGGATCGCGGTGGTGCCCTCGTACAGGGTGTCGATCTTGGAGTCCCGGATGTACTGCTCGATCGGGTACTCCTGCAGGAAGCCGGAGCCGCCGAAGGTCTGCAGCGACTGGGCGAGCTGCTCGTAGCCCTTCTCGGAGCCGTAGCCCTTGACGATGGGCAGGAGCAGGTCGTTGAGCGCGTGCTCGGCCGACACGTCCTCGCCCGCCGCCTCCTTGACCGCGATCGTGTCCTGGACGGACGCGGTGTACAGGACGAGGGCGCGCATGCCCTCCGCGTACGCCTTCTGCGTCATCAGCGAGCGGCGCACGTCGGGGTGGTGGGTGATGGTGACCTTGGGCGCGGTCTTGTCCATGAAGTTCGCCAGGTCCGGGCCCTGGACCCGCTCCTTGGCGTACTCCAGCGCGTTCAGGTAGCCCGTCGACAGCGTGGAGATCGCCTTCGTGCCGACCATCATGCGGGCGAACTCGATGATGCGGAACATCTGGCGGATGCCGTCGTGCCTGTCGCCGATCAGCCAGCCCTTGGCGGGGTGCCGGTCGCCGAAGGTCATCTCGCAGGTGTTGGAGGCCTTCAGGCCCATCTTGTGCTCGACGTTCGTGGCGTAGACGCCGTTGCGCTCGCCCAGCTCGCCGGTCTCGACGTCGAAGAGGTACTTCGGGACGAGGAAGAGGGACAGGCCCTTGGTGCCGGGTCCCGCGCCCTCGGGGCGGGCCAGCACGTAGTGGAGGATGTTCTCCGACATGTCGTGCTCACCGGACGTGATGAACCGCTTCACGCCCTCGATGTGCCAGGAGCCGTCCTCCTGCTGCACGGCCTTGGTGCGGCCGGCGCCCACGTCCGAGCCGGCGTCCGGCTCGGTGAGGACCATCGTCGAACCCCACTGCTTGTCGACGGCGATCTGCGCGATCTTCTTCTGGACCTCGTTGCCCTCGTCGTAGAGGATCCCGGCGAAGGCCGGACCGGAGGAGTACATCCACACGGCCGGGTTGGCGCCCAGGATCAGCTCGGCGTACGCCCAGATCAGGGAGGGGGGCGCGGTGGTGCCGCCGATGGCCTCGGGCAGGCCCAGACGCCAGTACTCGGAGTCCATGAAGGCCTGGTAGCTCTTCTTGAAGGACGGCGGCACCGGCGCGGTGCTGGTCTCCGGGTCGAAGACCGGCGGGTTGCGGTCGGCCTCCGTGAAGGACTCGGCCAGCTCGTTCTCCGCGAGCCGGGTCAGCTCGTCGAGGACGCTCTTCGCGGTCTCGGCGTCCATCTCCTCGAACGGGCCCGTGCCGTACAGCTTGTCGCGCCCGAGTACTTCGAAGAGGTTGAACTCGATGTCGCGGAGATTCGACTTGTAGTGCCCCATGGCGACGGCTCCGTTAGAGAGGGATCGGCGAGGCACTGACTCCTCGCAACTGATTCACGTACCGACAAGTGGTCCCGATGATGCTACCCGTGGGTAATAAGAAGCAACCCCGATCCGGACATCTGTGACCCAGCCCTCCCGCGGGGTCAGTAGTCTGTGCGGCATGTACGGCTACGACCAGAGTGCGGGGACGCAACAGGGTTACGTCCCGCCGCAGCAGCAGATGCCGGGCGGGTACGGGCAGCAGGCGCCGCTGTATCCCGAGCCGTCCGCGCCCTCGCTCGCCGACGCCGTGCGCGCGTTCACCACGGGGCAGATGGCGGCCGAGGACTTCCAGCAGGTCTTCGCCACGTCCAAGGTCTACTGCCCGCGCGGTGACAACCCCGGATTCCTCGCCCTGCACAACACCCAGCAGCCGGTGATCCCGATGTTCACCTCACTGAAGGAGCTGCGGCGGTACGCCGGCAAGGAGTCCAAGTACTTCGTCATCACCGGCGCCGAGGTGATCGACCTGCTGCCGACCGGCTACGGCTTCGTGCTCGACATGGAGGGCGAGCACCGGATGGTGTTCGACGCGAAGGCCGTGGAGCAGATGGTCGAGTTCGCCATGCGCCGGATGTATGGCTGAGGGCGGCCCGTTCGCGCCTGTGCCGAGCCCGGAGGGAATTCCCTCCGGGCTTTCTCCGTTCCGGGTGGCAGGAAGTTCAACACTCAACTAAAGTGGGCGTACCCGAGGAGGTACCGACATGCCTGCAGTGACCGTCGAGAACCCGTTGACGCTGCCCCGAGTGACCGCTCCCACCGATGCCGTGGCACGTCCCGTGCTCACCGTCACGACCGCGCCGAGCGGTTTCGAGGGCGAGGGCTTCCCGGTGCGCCGGGCGTTCGCGGGGATCAACCACCGCCATCTCGACCCGTTCATCATGATGGACCAGATGGGTGAGGTGGAGTACGCGCCCGGGGAGCCCAAGGGCACCCCGTGGCACCCCCACCGCGGCTTCGAGACCGTGACCTACATCATCGACGGGATCTTCGACCACCAGGACTCCAACGGCGGTGGCGGCACCATCACCAACGGCGACACCCAGTGGATGACGGCCGGCGCCGGACTGCTGCACATCGAGGCGCCGCCGGAGCACCTCGTCGTGTCCGGCGGGCTCTTCCACGGGCTCCAGCTGTGGGTGAACCTGCCCGCCAAGGACAAGATGATGGCGCCGCGCTACCAGGACATCCGCAGCGGCAGCGTCCAGCTCCTCACCTCCCCCGACGGCGGCGCGCTGCTGCGCGTCATCGCGGGCGCGCTGGACGGCCACGAGGGGCCGGGCATCACGCACACGCC
This sequence comes from Streptomyces toyocaensis, assembly GCF_000725125.1. Lineage (GTDB taxonomy): Bacteria > Actinomycetota > Actinomycetes > Streptomycetales > Streptomycetaceae > Streptomyces > Streptomyces toyocaensis. The sequence goes on along the minus strand of NZ_JFCB01000027.1, from coordinate 35,534 downwards.
GATCACGATGATCCACGCGACGCTGGCGCCGGGCGCGGAGGTCACCCTGCCCTGGCGGGAGGACTTCAACGGCCTGGCGTACGTCATGGCCGGGCGCGGGTCCGTGGGCGCCGAGCGGCGTCCGGTCCACCTGGGCCAGACCGCGGTCTTCGGCGCCGGCTCCTCGCTGACCGTCCGCGCGGACGAGAAGCAGGACGCGTACACCCCGGACCTGGAGGTCGTCCTCCTGGGCGGCCGGCCCATCCGTGAGCCGATGGCCCACTACGGCCCGTTCGTGATGAACACCAAGGACGAGCTCATCCAGGCCTTCGAGGACTTCCGGAAGGGCCGCCTCGGCACGGTCCCCGCGGTGCACGGCATGTCGGAGTCCGGTCCGCAGGAGGCGTGACCGGCGGGGCCGTGGACGGGTCCGCCGTCGGCAGTGACCGCGCCCGAGGACTGCCCGCATCCGGCAGTGATCCCGGCCGTGGACGGACGCGATGATGTCCGTGCACGGCCGGACCACGGCCGGGACGCGGGAGGGAGAGGACGGCCGTGGGCGAGCGCCGGGCGATGCGGAAGATGCTGCGGCGGATGGAGAGCGGGGAGCCCGTCCAGGTCACCCGCACCCTGGCGTCCACGACGAGGCTCGCCCGGCTCGCCGCGATGGCCCGGGAGTTCGGATACGACTACGCGGACGTCCATCAGGGCGGCGGGGCCCAGGGCAACGGCTACGTGGTGGCGCTGGTGCCCGACCCCGGTCCGCGGGCGCGGGCGCGGGCCGCGCGGAACCGGGCGAGGCATCCGGGCGCGAGCGACGGGGGCCCGCTTCCGGCTCTCGCGCCGGACGAGGTCGAGCTCCTCAAGGCCCGTATCACCTACGACATCACCGCCATGTACACCGGCAGGCAGTTGATCGTGCTCACCGGGGTGGGCGCCGTTCCCCTCGCCCTGCCCGTCGGCCTGGCGGCGGACACCGGTACCACGGCCGTGCTGGTCGTCACCTGCGCCGTCTGGGCCGCGCTGATGGCCCTGCTGCCCGTCGGGTTCGCCGTCAACCGGCGCTTCAGAGCCCGGTACGCCGCCGTCCTGCGGGCCGCCGGGTTCACGCCGGTCACGGAGCCCGGCGGACGGCTGCGGTACCTGCCGTCGGGCGGGACCCCCGGGCACGGGAACCCCTTCGGCGGATGAGCGGACCGGCCGCCGCCACGCCGGTGCGACCGGTGGACAACCGGCCGTTCAGCCGTGACCGTCGAGGTGTGGCCCGGCCCCATCCTGGTGTTCGTACACCTCGAACCAGATGCTCTTGCCCTCGCCGCGCGGGTCGACGCCCCAGGTGTGGGCGAGGAGTTCGACGAGGACCAGCCCCCGCCCGGAGGACGCCAGCTCGCCCGGTCTGCGCAGGTGCGGCAGGTCGTCGCCGGCGTCGGTGACCTCGACGCGTATCCGGCGGCCGTCTCCCCCGTCGGTGACCTCGGCGAGCAGCAGGGCGTCGGCGTCGGTGTGCACGAGGACGTTGGTGAGCACCTCCGACAGCAGCAGCACGGCCGAGTCCACCTGATCCGGTGAGGACCAGTCGTGCAGCAGGTCGCGCAGCTGGTGCCGGGCCACGGCGATCCGCTCGGGCTCGGCCTGCGCCACCGTCAGCATCGTGCGGCGCACCGGGGGCCGTACCGTGTCCGGCTCCGCGCCGCAGCCGCAGCCCTCACTCCGCCGGGACAGCAGCAGGACGGCGATGTCGTCCTCGCGCCGGTCGGCCAGCGGGCCGGTGGTGTGGTGCGAGGAGGGGCCGTGCACCGCCTGGACCAAGGCGTCGGCCAGTTCCTCCTGGTTGCCCCGGTGCTCCTCGAGGATGCCGCGCAGACGCTGCCAGCCGGTGTCCAGGTCGTGGCCGCCGGTCTCGATCAGCCCGTCGGTGCAGATCATCATGGTCTCGCCGGACTCCAGCACGATCCGCGTGGTGGGGTAGTCGGTGTCCGGGTCGACGCCCAGCGGCAGCCCGCCCGCCGTCGGCCGGGTCAGCACCGTCCTGTCGGCCATGCGGATCACCGGATCGGGATGGCCCGCGCGGGCGATCTCCAGTACGCCGCTCACGGGGTCGACCTCGGCGTACAGACAGGTCGCGAAGCGCATGTCGGCCGGGTCCGCCTCGCCGATGCCGTGCAGGAAGCGGGAGGCGCGGGAGAGCACGGCGTCGGGCCGGTGGCCCTCGGAGGCGTAGGCCCGCAGGGCTATGCGCAACTGTCCCATCAGCCCGGCGGCCCGGACGTCATGGCCCTGGACGTCGCCGATGACCAGCGCGAACCGCTTGCCCGGCAGCGGGATCACGTCGTACCAGTCGCCGCCGACCTGGAGTCCGCCGCCGGTGGGGACGTAGCGGGCGGCGACGCTCATGCCCGGGATGCCCGGGCCGAGCTTCGGCATCATCGAGCGCTGCAGCCCGTCGGTCAGCGCCCGCTCGCTCTCGGCGGTGCCCGCCCGGGTCAGCGCCTGGGCCAGCATCCGGGCGACCGTGGTCAGCACGGAGCGCTCGTCGGGGGTGAAGGCGACCGGATAGGCGAAGGCCGCCAGCCAGGCGCCCATCGTGCGGCCGGAGGCGGTCAGCGGCAGGAACGCCCAGGACTGACGTCCGAAGCGCTGGGCGAGCGGCCAGGTGAGCGGATAGCGGGCCCTGTACTGCTCCGGGGAGGAGAGGTAGACCGCCCGGCCCGTGCGCACCACCTCGGCGGCCGGGTAGTCCGTGTCCAGGGGCATGTAGAAGGGGTTGTCGGCACCGGGCTCGTGTCCGTGGTGGCCGATGATCGTGAGCCGGTCGCCCTCCACGCCGAACACGGCCAGCCCGTCCGGTGAGAATCCCGGCATGGACAGGTTGGCCGCGACCCGCAGCACCTCCTGCGTCGACCGCGCCTCCGCCAGCGCACGGCCCGCGTCCAGCAGGAACGCCTCACGGGAGCGCCGCCAGTCACCGGTGACCGCCCTGCGCCCGGCGGGTGTTCCCGGCGTCGGCTCGGTGACCTCCTGAAGGGAGCCGGTCAGGACGTAGGCCTTGCGCGCGGGGTCGAAGGAGGGCCTGGAGCGGCTGCGCACCACCCGGACGACCTGGTTCTGGCCGTTCATGATCCGGATCCGCACCTCGGCGAGCGTCCCCTCGGCGACGGCGAGCTGGACCACGCCGGTGATCTCGTTCCAGTCGACGGGGTGCAGGCGGGCCCGGACCTGGGCCTCCGTGAGGGTGGCCTCCTCGGCGGGCAGTCCGAGCAGCCGGGCCGCCACGGCGTCGAGGGTGACCAGCCCGGACGCGGTGTCCCAGTGCCATACGCCGGTGTCGAGGGCGGAGAGGACGTCCCCCAGGGCAGGCAGGGGCTCACCAGTGCGCATTGCACCACTTTATGAAGAGGGTGCCGAAAACTTCCACCGAAGCCGGATGCCCGCCCGACGTACGAGGGCGGAGAAGCGATCATGGGGCGGCCGGTAGGCTTGGGGGAGTTTCACGTGAAACAACGACCCCGATCCGCGAAGGCTGGATGAACGACGATGCATCGGTACAGGTCCCACACCTGCGGCGAGCTCCGCGCCTCTGACGTCGGCACCGACGTCCGGCTGAGTGGCTGGCTGCACAATCGGCGCGACCTGGGCGGCATCCTCTTCATCGATCTGCGTGATCACTACGGCATCACGCAGCTGGTGGCCCGGCCGGGCACCGAGGCGTACGAGGCGCTGGACAAGCTGTCCAAGGAGACCGTGGTCCGCGTCGACGGCAAGGCCGTCTCCCGCGGCACGGACAACGTCAACCCCGAGCTGCCGACCGGTGAGGTCGAGGTCGAGGTCTCCGTGGTCGAGGTGCTCGGTGCCGCCGCCCCGCTCCCCTTCACCATCAACGCCGAGGACGGCGTCAACGAGGAGCGGCGCCTGGAGTACCGCTTCCTGGACCTGCGCCGCGAGCGCATGCACCGCAACATCCTGCTGCGCACGTCGGTCATCTCGGCGATGCGCCACAAGATGACGGCCATGGGCTTCAACGAGATGGCGACGCCGATCCTGAGCGCCACCTCCCCCGAGGGCGCCCGTGACTTCGTGGTGCCCTCCCGCCTGAACCCCGGCAAGTTCTACGCGCTGCCGCAGGCACCGCAGCAGTTCAAGCAGCTGCTGATGATCTCCGGTTTCGACCGCTACTTCCAGATCGCGCCCTGCTTCCGCGACGAGGACGCCCGCGCGGACCGCTCGCCGGGCGAGTTCTACCAGCTCGACGTCGAGATGAGCTTCGTCGAGCAGGAGGACGTCTTCCAGCCCATCGAGAAGCTGATGACCGAGCTGTTCGAGGAGTTCGGCAACGGCCGTCACGTGACGTCGCCGTTCCCGCGCGTCCCGTTCCGCGAGGCGATGCTGAAGTACGGCTCCGACAAGCCGGACCTGCGCGCGCAGCTGGAGCTCGTCGACATCACGGACATCTTCGAGGGCTCGGAGTTCAAGGCGTTCGCCGGCAAGCACGTGCGCGCGCTGCCGGTGCCGGACGTCTCCGGCCAGCCGCGCAAGTTCTTCGACCAGCTCGGTGACTACGCGGTCTCCCAGGGCGCGAAGGGCCTGGCGTGGGTGCGCGTCGGCGAGGACGGTGCGCTGTCCGGCCCGATCGCGAAGTTCCTCACCGAGGAGAACGTCGCGGAGCTGACCAAGCGGCTCTCGCTGGCCCCCGGCCACGCGGTCTTCTTCGGCGCGGGCGAGTTCGACGAGGTCTCGAAGATCATGGGGGCGGTGCGGGTCGAGGCCGCGAAGCGCGCCGGTCACTTCGAGGAGAACGTCTTCCGCTTCTGCTGGATCGTCGACTTCCCGATGTACGAGAAGGACGAGGAGACCGGCGCGATCGACTTCTCGCACAACCCCTTCTCGATGCCCCAGGGCGGCCTGGAGGCCCTGCAGACCCAGGACCCGCTGGACATCCTGGGCTGGCAGTACGACATCGTCTGCAACGGTGTCGAGCTGTCCTCCGGCGCGATCCGGAACCACGAGCCGGAGATCATGCTCAAGGCGTTCGAGATCGCGGGCTACGACCGTGAGACGGTCGAGGAGAAGTTCGCCGGCATGCTCCGCGCGTTCCGCTTCGGCGCTCCGCCGCACGGTGGCATCGCGCCCGGCGTGGACCGCATCGTGATGCTGCTCGCCGACGAGCCCAACATCCGCGAGACGATCGCCTTCCCGCTCAACGGCAACGCCCAGGACCTGATGATGGGTGCCCCGACCGAGTTGGACGAGGCCCGTCTGAAGGAGCTTCACCTCTCGGTGCGCAAGCCGCAGCCGAAGTAACCCCGGCAACGGCGAGGGGCCCGGACGCGCACAGCGCCTCCGGGCCCCTCGCCGTGCGCGCCTAGACTGCCGGACCGTTCTCGGTGAACAGGTCCTCCGCGCGCTCCACCGTGCCGGAGCGGTCGAGCCAGTCGTTGAGGCGACCGAGGTCGGTGCAGGTGGTGATCCGTTGACGGACGTCTTCCGACAGGGGGAGGCCTCGTACCTCCAGGACGCGCAGAATTCCCTTGGCCTCGCCTTCGGCCTTGCCCTCCAGGTATTTCTCCTCGAAGAGCGTTCCGTGCCCCGGGAAGTGGGTGACGACGTCCTGCATCAGCTTCCTCCAGTTCTCCCTGGTCGGAGTGGACTCCAGACCGACCTCCACCCTTCGCCTTGTCCGGGTCCTTCTTTGTCTGGGCCTCCACGGCCAGGACGAAGTCCGTCTTCGTGGGCGGTGGCAGGCCAAGTGCGTCGAAGACGGGCGCCAGGGCCTCCGGATGCTCCTGGAAGAGCTTGTGGGAGGCCTCGTGTGTTGCGGTGACCATGAGCGCAAGCCTGCTGCGCTCATGGTCTATGCGCCGGGCATATGTGAGACATTCACCCGATCGGGTCAGCGGGCCACGAACTGGGTGAGGATGGCCTGGACCTCGTAGATGTCGACGCCCTTGGTGAAGGTCTTCTGGATGGGGGCCTGGGAGCCCGAGAGCCAGATCTTCAGTTCGGCGTCGAGGTCGAAGGTGCCCGCCGTCTCCACCGCGAAGTGGGTGATGCTGCGGTACGGGATGGAGTGGTACTCCACCTTCTTGCCGGTGATGCCCTGCTTGTCGACCATGATCAGGCGGCGGTCGGTGAACAGTATGGTGTCGCGGATCAGCAGGAACGCCGCGTGCACCTGCTCGCCCTGACCCAGCAGACGAGCGTAGTCCTGCTGCGCCTGGGCCGGGTCGACGGTGTGGGCGTTGCCGAAGAGTGCCATGGAACGAATCCCCCCACGTGAGTGGTGGCGGCCGGACGTCGGCCGCCTTCACGCGATCTTCGCAAAGCGGGGGGCCCGGGAGAAGTTCCGCTCGCCTCCCGGGCCCCTGCTGTAGCGATCACGTTACGCGGTCGGCTTCTCCTCGAGACGCGGGAAGAGGACCGCGCCCTTGGTGACCGTCGAGCCGGCGGGGAGCAGGCCCCAGGTGCCGGACTCCTGGACCTTCTGGTCGGCGAGCGCGCCCAGGCCGGGCTCGGCGCCGAGGGAGTCCCAGAGCTTCTGGGAGGTCTCCGGCATGACCGGGTTGAGGAGGACGGCCACGGCGCGGAGGGACTCCGCGGCGGTGTAGAGGATCGTCGCCAGGCGGGCCCTGCCCTCCTGCGACTCGTCCTTGGCGACCTTCCAGGGCTCCTGCTCCGTGATGTAGCCGTTGACCTGCTTCACGAAGTCGAACACCGCCAGGATGCCGCCCTGGAAGTCCAGCTCCTCGCCGATGCGGCGGTCCGCCTCCGCCACGGCCTTCGCCAGACCGTCGTGGATCGCCCGCTCCGCCTCGCCGTCGGCCGTCGACGCCGGCAGTTCGCCGCCGAAGTACTTGCCGACCATCGCGGCCACGCGGGACGCCAGGTTGCCGTAGTCGTTCGCCAGCTCGCTGGTGTAGCGGGCCGAGAAGTCCTCCCAGGAGAAGCTGCCGTCCTGGCCGAACGCGATCGCCCGCAGGAAGTACCAGCGGTACGCGTCCACACCGAAGTGCGAGGTCAGGTCCTGCGGCTTGATGCCGGTCAGGTTGGACTTGCTCATCTTCTCGCCGCCGACCATCAGCCAGCCGTTCGCGGCGATCTTCCCGGGGAGGGGCAGGCCCTGCGCCATCAGCATGGCCGGCCAGATGATCGCGTGGAAGCGGAGGATGTCCTTGCCGACGAGGTGGACGTCGGCAGGGAAGGTCGCCTCGAACTTCTCCGGGTTCTCGTTGTAGCCGACCGCCGTGGCGTAGTTCAGCAGCGCGTCGACCCACACGTAGATGACGTGCTTGTCGTCCCAGGGGACCGGCACGCCCCAGTCGAACGTCGAGCGGGAGATGGAGAGGTCCTGCAGTCCCTGGCGGACGAAGTTCACGACCTCGTTGCGCGCGGACTCCGGCTGGATGAAACCGGGGTTGGCCTCGTAGTGGGCGAGCAGCTTCTCGCTGTACTCGCTCAGCTTGAAGAAGTAGTTCTCCTCGCTGAGGATCTCCACCGGCTTCTTGTGGATCGGGCACAGCTTCTGGCCCGCGTGGTCACCCTCGCCGTCGAGCAGCTCGCCGGGGAGCTTGTACTCCTCGCAGCCCACGCAGTACGGGCCCTCGTAGCCGCCCTTGTAGATCTCGCCCTTGTCGTACAGGTCCTGCACGAACTCCTGGACGCGGTCCGTGTGCCGCTTCTGCGTGGTGCGGATGAAGTCGTCGTTCGCGATCTCGAGGTGCTCCCACAGGGGCTTCCATGCCTCCGTGACGAGCTTGTCGGCCCAGGCCTGGGGAGTGACCCCGTTCGCCTCGGCCGTGCGCATGATCTTCTGACCGTGCTCGTCCGTGCCGGTGAGGTACCACACCTTCTCGCCGCGCTGGCGGTGCCAGCGGGTGAGCACGTCGCCTGCGACGGTCGTGTAGGCGTGGCCCAGGTGAGGAGCGTCGTTGACGTAGTAGATGGGGGTCGAGACGTAGTACGCCTTCGCCCCCTGCTTCTCTGATCCAGTGGCCGCCATGGGCGAAATCCTACTGGGCGGGTGGGGGTCGGCTCACACGCGTTTCGGGGGGCGGACGGGAGTCCCGTCCGCCCCCCGGGGGCGAGGAGTGAGGGGGTGGCTACGGCCGCCAGGCCGCCAGGACGCCCTCGTAGAGCTCCTTGTCCGTGAGCTCGCGGGGGGTGGGGCCCGCGTGGAAGAAGGAGGTGTTCTCCGTCTTCAGCTTGCGGAGGTAGTCGAAGGCCTTGTTCTCGTGCTCGCCGAAGGCGACGAAGGAGAAGAACACGGAGGGGTGGTTCTTCGCGGCGTCGGTGAGGGCCTGGGTGGCGGGGGTCTTGGCGTCGGGCGCGCCGTCCGTCTGGAAGACCACCAGGGCGGGGGCGCCGGCCGGCTCCTCGGCGTGCCGTGCGAGGACCGCCTCGACGGCGGCGTGGTAGCTGGTGCGACCCATCCGGCCGAGGCCGGCGTGCAGCTCGTCGATCTTGTTCTCGTGGTCGGTGAGGGTCAGCTCGCCGGTGCCGTCGAGTTCGGTGGAGAAGAAGACGACGTGGACGGTGGCCTCGGTGTCGAGGTGGGCGGCGAGCGCGAGGGTCTGCTCGCCGAGGGCCTGGGCGGAGCCGTCCTTGTAGTACGGGCGCATGGACGCGGAGCGGTCGAGCACGAGGTAGACCTTGGCGCGGGCGCCGGTGAGGTCGTGCTTCTTGAGGGCGGTGCCGGCGGCCTTGTAGGCGGTGGTGAGGGTGGTGTTGCGGAGCTTGGTGGCGGGGGTGGCGGGTTTCGCGGCCGCGGGTGCCTCGGTGGGGGCGGGGGGTTCGGCCTCGGCTTCGCCTTCGGCCGGGGAGTCGTTCCCACCCGCACCGCCCGTGCGGGTCTCGTCGTCGGCTGCGGGTGGCCCCTGTGGGGTGTCCTCGCCGTCGGCGGCCGCGGGTGCCTCGGTGGGGGCGGGTTCGGTGGTTGCCTGCGGCTCGGGCTTTGTCTCCGGCTCGGCTTGCGGCTCCGGCTCGGGCTTCGCCTCCGGCTCGGGCTTCGTCTCCGGCTCGGCTTGCGGGGCGGGTTCGGTGGTTGCCTGCGGCTCGGGCTCGGGCTCGGGCTTGGGCTCGGGCTGGGCTTCGTCCGTGGCCGGCACCGGCGGGGTGTCGTCCGAGCGGGTGGGGCGGGGGACCGCGACGCTGTCGAAGGCGGCGGCGACGAGATCGTGCTCGTCGCGCTGCTCCGGAACGGAGGGGGCCACGGGTGCCGGCGTCGGTTCCGGGGACGGGGACGGAATCGTCAGTGGCGCCGGTGTGCTCGCGGCGGGTTCCGGGGCCGATTCGGGGGCGGGTTCGGGCGATGTCGGAGCGGCCGTTTCCGTCCTTTCGGCGGCCGGTGCCGCACCCTCCGCTTCGGCGGCCCTCGCTTTGCGTGACCGTCCGAACGCGTTCCGCAGGAGAGTGAGAATGCCCATGTGCGCAACCCTTCGCGTGAGTTGATGCCCGTCAATCCCTGGCCAGGACGGACACGTAAGGTTAGCGGCCCGAAAGGGCGATCTTGGGCAGGGTTGGGTTTGCGGAATCGTATATGTCAAGGGGGCGATCTCGGCCCGCGGGTGCCCGCCCGGGGCGTTCCGGTGCAACGTCCTTAATGCTGCCGCGGGTTCACTCGCCGTTCATCCGGCCGCCCGGCTACCGCACATATGTGCTCCTACGGTCACGCTGACACCACGGGCACCCAAGGAGAGAACACGTGCGAAAGCTGCTGCCGCTGATCGGAACGCCGTCCGGTTCCCACCCCGGCGGCCGGTCCGCCCTGACCTGTCGTTTCCGGTGTGGTGACGCCTGTTTCCACGAGGTGCCCAACACCAGCTCCAACGAGTACGTCGGCGACGTCATCGCCGGTGCCCTCAGCCGCCGGTCCATGATGCGCGCCGCCGCCGTCGTGACGGTCGCCGCCGCCGGCGCCGGTGCGGTCGGCGTCGCGGCCGCCCCCGGGGCTCAGGCGGCGCCCGCCGCCCACCGGCCCGGCCAGGGGCACCAGGGCGCCCGCGGTCTGCGGTTCACTCCCGTCGCGCCGAACACGAACGACGCCGTCACCGTGCCGGAGGGCTACCGGCAGAACGTCGTCATCCGCTGGGGCGAGCCCATCCTGCGCGGTGCGCCCGCCTTCGACCCGGAGCGGCAGAGCGCCACGGCGCAGGCCGGACAGTTCGGGTACAACTGCGACTTCCTCGCGCTGCTCCCGCTGCGCGGCGAGCGCGGCCGGCAGCTGCTCGTCGCCAACCACGAGTACACCGACGAGATCCTCATGTTCCGCGACTACGACCCGGCGAACCCCACCCGCGAGCAGGTGGAGATCGCTTGGGCCGCGCACGGCCTCGCCGTGGTCGCCGTCGAGGAGGAGCACCGCAGCGGCAGGATCACGCCCGTCCCCCGCCATCACCTCAACCGGCGTCTGACCGCCACCTCCGAGTTCCGGCTCACCGGCCCCGCCGCCGGGTCCGACCTGGTGAGGACCTCCGCCGACCCGAGCGGCACGAAGGTGCTCGGCACCCTCAACAACTGCGCCGGCGGCACCACCCCCTGGGGCACGACACTGCACGGCGAGGAGAACTTCAACCAGTACTTCGCCCACGGCAGCAGCGCCACCGACAAGCGCTACGGGATCGGCACCGGCGCCACCGAGCGCAAGTGGGAGAGGTTCGACAAGCGGTTCGACCTGGCCCAGGAGCCGAACGAGGCGCACCGCTTCGGCTACGTCGTCGAACTCGACCCGTACGACCCCGACTCCACCCCGCGCAAGCACACCGCGCTCGGCCGGTTCAAGCACGAGGGCGCGACCGTGCGGCTGACGCACGACGGGCGTCCGGTCGTCTACAGCGGGGACGACGAGCGGTTCGACTACTTCTACAAGTTCGTCGGCAGCAAGCGGATGCGGCACGGCAACAGCCGCTGGGCGCGTGAGCACAACCTCTCCCTGCTCGACGAGGGGACGCTGTACGTCGCCAGGCTGACCGGCGACTCGCCCGCCATCGAGATCGACGGGACGGGCACGCTGCCGGAGGACGGCGAGTTCGACGGGAGCGGTCGGTGGATCCCGCTGGCGACGGCCACCGCCGACGGCGCCGTCTCGCACGTCGAGGGCATGACCGCCGAGGAGGTCTTCGTCTTCACGCGCCTCGCCGGTGACAAGGTGGGCGCCACCAAGATGGACCGGCCCGAGGACATCGAGCCCAACCCGGTCACCGGCAAGGTGTACGTCGCCCTCACCAACAACTCCAACCGGGGCAAGGCCGGATACGCCGCCGCCGACGAGGCCAACCCGCGCAACCTCAACAAGCACGGCCACGTCCTGGAGCTGACCGAGCGCTGGAACCGGCCGGACAGCACCCGCTTCGCCTGGTCGCTCTTCCTGGTCGCGGGCGACCCCGAGGACCCGGCGACGTACTTCGCCGGTTTCCCGAAGGACTCCGTCAGCCCGATCTCCTGCCCCGACAACGTCGCCTTCGACGACCACGGCAACCTGTGGATCTCCACCGACGGCAGCGCCCTCGGCTCCCACGACGGTCTCTTCGGTGTCGCCACGCGCGGGGAGCGGCGCGGTGAGCTGAAGCAGTTCCTCACCGTGCCCTCGGGCGCGGAGACCTGCGGCCCGGTGATCCAGGACCGGCGGGTGCTGGTCGCCGTGCAGCACCCGGGCGAGGTGGACGGGGCGACGGTCGACACGCCGGCCAGCACCTGGCCCGACGGGCCCGGCACGTACGTCCGGCCCGCCGTGGTCGCGGTGTGGCGCGCGGACGGGCGGGACATCGGCGTCTGACGGCGGCGGTTCCGGGAGGGGCTGGTTTCAGGGACCGGGCACCAGCTCCTCCAGCCACTCCCGGTAGGCCGGTGCCTGGTGGGCCACCTCCCGGTACGCGTCGGCCAGGTCGGGATAGACGCCCTCCAGCTCCGTGTCCGTGCGGGCCGCCAGCAGCAGCCGTACGCCGAGGGGATCGCCGTGGAGCCGGCGGACCGCCGTCTCGGGGCGGGACGGCGAGGTCGGCTGGCACACGGTGACGACCTCGCCGGTGGCGACCAGGGAGGCGGCGGTGTGGTAGTCGCCGTGCAGCACGCGCGGGCTGATCCCGGCGGCGCGCAGTACGCGGCGCACGGCGTCCCACTCGCCGTCGACCGTCGGGTCGATCATCCACCGGTCGCCGGCCAGGTCGGACAGGTGGACGACCGGGTGCGCGGCGGCCGGGTGGTCGGCCGGCAGGGACACGAACTGCGGCTCGCGCTCGATGAGGACGCGGGTGCGCAGGCCCTCGGGGACGCGCAGCGGGCAGCCCTCCACCTCGTGCACGAAGGCGACGTCGAGCTGGCTGTCGGCGACCATGCGCAGCAGGGCGTTGGCGGAGACGTCCATGTGCAGGGTGGGCTCCTGGCAGTGCCGGCGCAGCCGGCGCAGCCAGCCGGCCAGCGCCCGGCTCGCGGTGGAGCCGATGCGCAGCTGCCGTCCGCCGACGGCGGCGGCGCGGGCCTCGGTGACCAGGGAACGCAGCTCGGTGACGAGCGGGCGGGCGCGGCTGAGGACCAGCCGGCCCAGGGGGGTGGGCCGGCAGCCGGTGCGCGCACGCACGAACAGGGCGCCGCCCAGCTCCTGTTCGATGCGCCGCAACTGCGTGCTCAACGAGGGCTGAGCCACGCCCAGTTGGCGTGCGGCGCGGTGCAGACTGCCGGTGTCGGCGATCGCGCACAACGCCCTGAGGTGCCTGACCTCGAGCTCCATGCCCTGGGAGGGTAAGGCGGAAGTTCACGTTTCACCAGACTCACAAATCCCGCCCGTTCAGGCGGAGTCGGGCGACGCCGCGTGCTTGGCCGGAGTCCGGCGATAGCGCGGGCCTATCACCGGTTGCCATCATCACAGCCGCCGGACGGGCGCGGACACTCACCGATGACACATGACTCACCCCCACCTCAAGGAGTCATCGATGCGCATGCGCATGCCCCTGTCCGTGCTCACCGCCGCGGGTCTGAGCCTCACCGCCCTCGGCCTCGGCACGGCACCCGCAACCGCCGCCTCCGCCCCGCTCGACACCGCTTCGATCGCCGCCTACGACGGCTCCCCGGAGGAGGCGGCGGCGAACCGCGCGTTCTTCGAGGCCGTGCTGAAGTCGGCGGCCGAGAAGCGGGCCGCGAACCCGACGGGCACGGCCGCCGTCACGGTCGTCTACAACGCGTCGCGGGCACCCTCGTTCGCCACGCAGATAGCCCGCAGCACGCAGATCTGGAACAGCTCGGTCTCCAACGTGAGACTCCAGGCCGGCACGTCGGGCGCCGACTTCTCGTACTACGAGGGCAACGACTCGCGCGGCTCGTACGCCTCCACCGACGGTCACGGCCGGGGTTACATCTTCCTCGACTACCGGCAGAACCAGACCTACGACTCCACGCGCGTGACCGCGCACGAGACCGGCCACGTGCTCGGTCTGCCGGACCACTACTCGGGTCCGTGCAGCGAGCTGATGTCCGGCGGCGGTCCCGGCCCGTCCTGCACCAACGCCTATCCCAACTCGGCGGAGCGGTCGCGGGTGAACCAGCTCTGGGCGTACGGATTCGCCGCCGCGCTCGACAAGGCGGAGAAGGCGCTGCAGAAGTCCTCGCGCTAGCCGGAACGCCGTGGGCCGGGCCCGCTCACCGGCCGCCGTGCAGCGTCAGGTCGACGACCAGTGCGCGGTGGTCGGTGTCGGGGAGGTCGAGGAAGCGTGCCCGGCTCGCGGCGAACTCCTCGGACACCAGGACGTGGTCGATCTGCGTGCCGAACGCCCGAGCGGTGCGCGCCGGCCAGGTCGGCGTCCGGTCCAAGCCGTCCAGCCGGGCCGCGTCGCGCAGGCCGGTGTCGAGGATGCGGCGGAACGCCGCGTGGTCCTGCGAGGCGTTGAAGTCCCCGGCGAGCACGGTCGGGGTGTCCCGGGCGGCGGCCGCGTCGCGCAGCCGCCCGAGCTCCCGCTGCCACAGGCGCACCTGGCCGGGGAGCGGCGGCATCGGGTGGGCGAGCTGGAGCCGTACGGTGTGTCCGCCGACGTCGGCGACGGCCCCGGGCATGCCCATCGTGCCGGGCACGCCGTCGATGGCCCCGAGCGGGAAGCGGCTGAGGATGACGGACCCCTCCGAACCTCCGCCCGCCACGGCCTGCCGGTGCGGAAAGACGGCCGCAAGTTCCCGCTTCAGGGCCGCGTCGCAGGTGTACTCGCACTCCTGGACGAACACGACGTCCGGTTCCTCGCGGCGCACGGCCTCGATCAGCGCCCCGGCGGCCTGCCCGAACTCCACGTTGGACGTCAGCACCCGCAGCCCGGCGACGGGCGGCCCCGCGGGATCGCCGCTCTTCCCGTACGGCTCGATGAACCAGGCCAGCAGGCCCAGGAGGACCACGCCCCACACGGCGCCGGTCCACCAGCGGGCGAGCAGGGTGAACAGCAGTCCTGCGGCGGTGGGGACGAGCAGCCAGGGCAGGAAGGCGAGCAGCTGGGGCACGGGGGTGATGCCGTCGGTGTCGGCGGTGCGGCACCCGACGACCACACTCACCCCGGCGAACAGCAGCGCCGCGCACCGGGCACCGAACCGTCGCCCGCCCCCGGGCCGGCGTTCCCTCCCGTCCCCGGTGACCGTCGGGTCGGCAGTCGCAGTGTCCAACGTTCCGGCCTTCCGCTCACGGGTGCGATGCCCGAATCCTCCCTCAAGGACGAGGGAACGTGACGGACGGTTGCCGGGAACGGCCCCCCGGGGCGGTCGCGGGAGACGGAGGACGCCGGCGGTGTCCGCGGCGGCCGGTCAGCCAGGAGGCCAGGGCCACCGTCAGGCCCAGCGCGAGCAGCAGCCAGGACGCGGTGCGCAGGGTGGCGGTGAGGGCGTCGTAGACCGCGGCCGCCGCCGGGCGGTGGAGGCGCTCGGGCAGATCGGCCAGGGTGAGCCGGCGCCCGGCGGCCACCGCGACCGCCAGCAGGGCGCCGCCCAGCGCCGTGCCCAGGCCGGTGGCGGTGAGGGCGCGGCGGCGGCGGGCGGCGACGGCGATCCCGCCGACGGCGAGGAGGACGGTCGCGAGGGGCAGCCAGAGGGCGGCGGTGTCCAGCACGTGGTACCCCTTCCGGAGTCCGGCGACCTCGTCGGCCGGGACCACCGCGACCTCGGTGTGCTCGACGGGGATGCGGTGGGCGTAGGGCATGTGGTCGGCGGCGAGGCGCTGCCGCACCTGGGCGGCGACGGGGGCGAGGTCCACGGTGACCGGGCCGCGGGTGGCGGTGTCGTCGCGCAGGGCGTGCAGGACCGCGTCGTGGACGGCTCTGTTGCCCGCCACCCAGGCCGTGCGGAACGCCTCCGTGCGGGTGAAGGAGTGCACGGCGTCACGGACGAACGGGGCGAGGCCGGCGTCCGGCGTCCTCTGGCCCAGCTCGCGTGCCACCTCGTCGCCCACGGTGTCGGCCACGGCGGCCCGTACGGCCGGGTCGGTGGCGAGGGGGGCCATGGCGGCGACGTAGCGGCCGGTGTCCGCGAGGCCGAAGCCCGCCCAGGCGACGAGGGCGGCGCAGGGGGTGAGGAGGCAGGCGAGGGCGACGAGGGTCGCGGACAGGACGTTGCGGAGGGACACGCTTCCAGGCAACGGTCCGTCGGCGGAGGGCGCGAGTGGAGGCGGCCCGAACGGGCGGGGCCCCCGGCGCCGAACCTCCCCCGCGCCCTGGGAGGGCACCTCCCGGCCCCGCAGGCGGGGTGGCTAGGTGACGGGGTGGCCCGAGGCGTCTTCGTGGGTGTAGAAACGGTAGAACATCATGGCGAAGACGCCTGCCATGACGCCCAGGCCCAGTGCCCCGGAGCGCAGGATGCTGCCGCCGGACTGGCTGAACAGGAAGCCGACGGCGATGCCGCAGAAGGCGGCCCAGACCACCGCGTGCAGTTCCCGCCGCAGTTTCGGGGCGAGGGCGAGGAGCGCCATGAGGACCACCGCGAACACGAGCGCGGTCAGGAAGCCGAAGAGCAGGTTCCAGCCGGTGACGGGCCCGCCGTAACGCCGGTTGGCCGCCGCCCAGAAGCCGTACACCAGTCCGAGGGCGACCGGTGCCGCGACCAGCGCCGCCCTGTGGACCCGCGGGCTGAAGACGTCCGTCGTGCTGCCCCGCTCGATCGCTTTACGGGGCCGGGGTGCCGCATGCGCCATGGGAGCACTCCTCTCTCCGCGTCCCTGCCCTCCCAGGGCACACCCGCCGCGGTCGCGCGGCAAGTCGACCGAGGGGCCAGGCGTCCCCGGGACCGGATGCGGGCCGTGCGGGCCCGTGTTTCGCTGGGGCGGTGAGTCCGGGCAGCGGGGGGCAGGTCCTGCACGACCGGTATCCGCGGGCCGGCCGCCGCGACGTCGTGCACCGGCACGAGATGCTGCAGGTGGGCGGCCGCAGCGTCGCCTGGGTGCCGCCGCTGCTGCTGCTCCTCGCCATCACGGCGGCCGACTACAACACCGGCGGCGAGTTCCGGACCATCTCCTGGATCGTGCTGGTGCCCGGCATCGCCTCCGCGCTCTGCGGGGTGTGGGGCACGGCCGTGTACGCCACGCTGGCGATGGTCACGTACAGCCTCGTGGACAGTGCCTGGCCGCACCAGTTCCAGGCGGGGCTGCCGGACTTCATCCTCGTGGCGGCCGGTGGCGTCCTCTCCACGCTGGCCTGCGCGGTGCGGGTGCGCGGGGAGCGCCGCGCGCTGCACCTGCGGGACGTCACCGACACCGTCCGCCGTACCGTGCTGCGCCCCCTCCCGCGGGGCTGGGGCGGCCTGGACCACGCGGGGATCTACCTCACCGCGGACGCCCGGGCGCGGGTCGGCGGCGACTTCTACGACATCCAGCCGGGTCCGCACGGCACCCGCGTCTTCGTCGGCGACGTGCAGGGCAAGGGGCTGGGCGCGGTGGAGACGGCGGCGGTGCTGCTCGGCACGTTCCGGGAGGCCGGCTACCACGAGGCCGACCTGACGGCCGTCGCCGACCGGCTGGAGGACAGGATGCTGCGCCACCGCGAGTACACCACCGCGCTCGGCCGGGACGACGGCGACCGCTTCGCGACCGCCGTCCTGCTCGGCTTCCCCGCGGGCCGCACGGACGTCGTGGACGCCGTCGTGTTCGGGCACGAGCACCCGCTGGCCGTCGGCCCCGGCGGCGTGCGGATCCTGCCGGCCGAGGGGGGTCTCCCGCTGGGCTGCCGCGACCTGGCCCCTGGTGGCCCCCCGGTGCGCCGGATGCCGCTGGCCGTCGACGAGACACTGCTGCTGGTCACGGACGGGGTGACCGAGGCGCGGGACGGCGACGGACGCTTCTACCCGCTCACCGAGGACCTGGAGCGGGCCGTGGCCGCGGACCCGCGGGTGGTGGCGCCCGCCCGGCTGGTCGCCGTCGTACGCGACGGAACGCTGCGGCACAGCCGGGGGCACCTGGTCGACGACACCACGGCCTTCGCGGTGCGGCGGACCCGCGCGGCGGGGGGCGAAGGCCCCGAAGGGGGACGTTCACCGTACTGACCGCCCCCTTCGCGGCCGCAGCGGTTACCGTGCTGCCGTAGGTGATCGACAGGGGGAGGGACCATGCCCGGAACCGTGCTGCTGCTGGCGGCCTCGCCGCTGGGCCGCGGGCGCCTGGTGGACGCGGCGTCCGTGCTCCCGGTCCTCGCGGCGGTACCGCCCTCCGTGCTGTCCGGCACGGACACCGCGAACGTGGTCGAACTCGCCGACCCGCTGGAGCCGCAGGCCGTGCTGACCCGCTTGCGCGCGGCCGCCGCCACCCCGGGACCGCTGACCGTGTTCGTCACCGGCCAGCTCCAGCTCGACCGCCGCCAGCGGCTGCCGCACCTGGCGCTGGCCCGGACGACCGCTTCCACCGTGCGGTACACGGCGCTGCCCTGGCACTGGTTCCGGGAGGAGCTGCGGCTGCGTCCGGCGGGCGCGACGACCCTGTTCCTCGACCTGCACGCCGACCAGGAGACCTGGCGGTCGCTGTGCGCGCCGCGGCCGCCGGGCCCGTCGCCGCTTGACTGCGGGCGTGACAACGCCGTGTACGGTCGCGTCGCGCCGCCGCCGTCCCGCCGGGCGGTCGCGGCACCGGCGTACATGAAGGCGGTCGCGACGGTCCTGCGCAGCGGACGGCGTCCGCCGGAGGAGGAGCTGCACGAGCGGGCGCTGGCCCGGATCGCGCCGGAGAGCGCGGGCACGGAGCTGCTGCTGGCCCAGGGCGGGCCGCTCCCGGGCGACCCGCACGCGGCCGTCACCGCCGCCGTGCGCTCCGGCCGGCACGCGGACGCCGACGCGCTCGCCGCGCGGCTGGAGCAGGCTGCCGGGCTCGCGCACGGGCCCGTCTCCGAGGAGGCGATGCACTGGACCGAGGTCCGGGCGGACCTGGCGATGCTGGCCGGGGACGCGGCGCGCAGCTGCCGAGCCTGGCTGGCGGTGGCCACCGCGCGGCTCGCCGCCGGCCAGCCGGCGGACGCGCCCGCCGTCGAGGCGGCCGTGGACCGGGCGCACCACCAGTGGGGCCGGATCGGCGACCCGGCCCTGGCTCGCGAACTCGGCTCCGTCCTCGCGGAGGTGCGCGGCCGGGTGCCCGGGCGCCGCGAGGGAGCCCTGGACCACGTCCGGCGGCAGCTACGGCAGTTGCAGACCCAGGGCTGAGCCGGCGTACGCATCCTCCCCGGCGCACGACCGCGCTGCCACGACGGTGGGGGGTGGCTGAGGGGGACGACGGGGCGCCGCGCAGGGCCCTGTCCGGCCGACGGCGGGCCACCGCTACCGGGCCGCCGCTACCGCGCCACCGCTACCGGGCCACCGCTTCCACCGGCGCCGGGGTCTGGCGGTCCGGGCCGGGGTCGGCGGCCCTGGCCGGGCCCGCGTTCGCCGCCAGGACCAGCGCCGCGACCGCGGCGACGGCCGCGGTGAAACCCCGGGCGTAACGCTCGGTGGAGCGTGTGCGATCCAGCACGGCGACCTCGCAACAGCGGTGGGTTAAACACGTTTAACGCGCGGTTTAACCTAGGGGCTGTCGGACGCGAACGGCAAGGGCCGCTGGGGGAGTTGGCATGGGGGAGCGGGACGAGCCCGGAATCATAGGGCGCCGGGTGCAGCAGTTGCGAGTGGAGCGTGGCCTGACCCAGAGACAGCTGGCCGAGCCGGTCTACACGCCTGCCTACATCTCCACGCTGGAGGCCGGGCGGGTGCGCCCCTCCGACGACGCGCTGCGGCATCTCGCCGACCGTCTGGGAGTCGCGTTCGACGAACTGGCGACCGGGCGCCCGGCGCGGCTCGTGACGGAGCTGCGCCTGCGGCTGACCGAGGCGCAGCGCGCGCTCGCCGGCGGCGAGGCGGAGGCGGCCGTGGAGCAGTACACCGGGCTGCTCGCCGAGGCGGAGACGCACGGCCTGACCGGGGAGCGGGCCGCCGCGCTGCTCGGGCTCGGGGAGTGCGCGCTGGAGACCGGGGAGCCGGCCCTGGGCCGCCAGTACTTCGAGCAGGCCGAGGCCGCGCTCGCCGACGCGCCGCTGACCGCACGGGTGCCGGCGCTGCGCGGGCGGGCCGTCGCCCACTACCTCGCGGGGGAGCTGCGGTACGCGGTCCACCTGCTGGAGTCCGCGCTCGACGAACTGAACCGGGGCGGACTGCACGACCCGGACGCGCTGCTGCTGCTCTACTCCGGCGTGATCGGCCCGTACATGGACATGGGCGCGCACGCGCGGGCCGCGCAGGCGGCGGAGTTCGCGCTGGCGCTCGCGCCGCGGTGCGGTGACCCTGCGCTGGTGGCGCGCATGCACCGGTCGGTGGCGCGCACCCTGCTCGCCGAGGGCCGCCTCGCGGAGGCGGACGCCTCGCTGGCCCGGGCCGCGGAGCTGTACCGGGGGCTGCGACTGCGCACGGAGCTGGCCAACTGCCACTGGATGCGCGGGTACGTGTACGCGCAGAACGGCGAACTGGAGCGCGCGGAGGAGGAGATGCGCGAGGCGCTGCACATGCTGTCCGCCACCCGCGCGTCCCTCTACAGCAGCCAGCTGACGGTCGAGCTGGCCGACGTGCTGCACCGGCGCGGCAGCTCGCGGGAGGCGGCGGAGCTGCTGCGGGACGTGCTCGGCGGGCTCTCCCCCGAGCGGGGCGCGGTGCACGCGGCGGCGGCGCACCGGCTGCTCGGGATCATCGCCGAGGACGCCCGCAGGACCGAGGAGGCCGAGGAACACTACGTCCGTGCCATGAGCCTCCTGGAACGCGCGGGTGCGGCCGGCGACCTGGCCGACCTGTGCCGCCTCCTCGGCGACCTCCTGCGGCGCACCGGCCGCGTCGAGGCGGCCCTCGACGCCTACCGCACCGGCCTGGGCCACCGCACGGCCCCGGGCACCACGACCCTGGGCCCGGCCCCGGCACACCCGCCGGTGTGACGCTCGCGTGCCCGCCGCTTGCGGTTCCGGGTGCGCCCGCCCGTGGGACCGGGCCTCGGGGGGCGGCGGGGCGCCTCCCGGCGCGCAGGTGCGTGCCTTCGCTCCGGCGGGACGGGTTCGGCTCCGGTGTACTCGCCGCGCTTCCGGTTCCGGGTGCGCCCGCCCGTGGGTCCGTGCCCCTGACGCGGGCGGCCGGGAGCCTCCGGCAGTGCGGTGCGCCGGCCGCCCCGGCCTCCCCCCCGGTCCCGTGCGGGTGCGACGGCCGTGAGGGGGTGGTGTTTCGGGGGTGGGACGGAGGGTAGTCGGGGGGCGGTTTCGGAGGGTGACGGGAGGCGGTCGGTGTGCGGCCCGGGGACGACCCTGGGGGCGACCCCGACGACCCGGGCCGGGGTATCGGTCACGGGGAGTACGAGCGGGTCGGCGAGGCGGTCTCGGCGGGGCTGCGCGGGGCCGGCCCCGCCGCTGTGCCCGGGCGCCTGTGCGCCGTGGCAGTCGCCCTGCTGCCGGTGGACGGCGCGAGCGTGTCCCTGCGTGGCGACAGCATGCCCGTGCAACTCGGTGCCTCAGGTCCCCGCGCCGCCCGTCTCGCCCAGCTGCAGGCCACCCTGGGGGACGGCCCCTGCTGTCACGTCCTGGCGACCGGCGCTCCCGTGCTGGCCCGCGACCTGACCGCCGACGACTCCGTCCACCGCTGGCCCGTCTTCGCACAGCAGGCGCTCGGCGCCGGCGTACGGGCCGTGTACGCGCTCCCCCTGGGCAGCGGCGGCGTCTGCGTGGGCACCCTCGACCTCTACCGCGACACCCCCGGCGCGCTCACCGACCGCCAGCTCCAGGTGGCCCGGCTGGTGGCCGGTGTCATGACGGTGGCGCTGGTGGACCTGCCCTACGACTCCCGGGACGGCGACGAACCCTGGCTCAGCGGCCTGGCCACCGACCACGACCGTGTCCACCAGGCCGTCGGCATGATCATGGTTCAGCTCGGCATCGGCGCCGACGAGGCGCTGGCCCGCCTGCGCGGCGACGCCTTCGCCCACGGCCGCACCGCCCTGGAGGTGGCCCTCGACGTCGTCTCGCACCGCCGGCGCTTCGAATCCTGACCTGCCGGGTCCGTGTCACCCGTGCGTCGGTCAGACCCGTACCCGCCCCTGGCGGGCGACCTCCGCGAGGCGGTCCGCGCCGAGCTGGGTCATCGCCTGGGTGACCTCCGGCAGGACCGCGCCGAAGCCGCCGTTGGTGAGGGTGATGGCCTCCTCGCCGACCCGGACCACGGCGAGGTGCACGGTCAGGGGCGGCGCCTCGTCACCGGCCTCCCCGGTCACCCGCACGCGCAGGGCCGCCCGCGCGTCGCCCGCCTCCGGCAGGGGGAGTCCGGACACCTCGACGAGATGGGTACCGGCGCCGGTGGTGGTCGCCTCGAAGCGTGCACACGTCTCCGGAAGGGTGCCCAGCCAGGCAAGGACGCGGTCCACGTCGGCCGGACGGTGGGAGGCGGTCTGGTAGCGGAGCTGGGTGTCGTTGTAGGTGTCGTCGAGGGTGGCGGTGGCGCGCGGGCCGGCCGGGGTGCCGAACAGTTCCTCCGTGTAGAGGGCGTCGAGGAGCCGGCGGCAGTCGGGGTTCTCCGTGGTCGCCTTGAGCACGCCGTCCCGCCAGGTCGCCGCGCCCCGGCTCGTCATCCAGGGCTCCCCCAGGTCCGTCTCCGTGATCAGCGCCGCCCGCAGCTGCGCCTCGTTCAGCGCGGGCGGCGACGGCGCCGGCCGCTCACCGGCGGACGCGGCGGAGGACGAGGACGCGGTCGGGGCGGGCGGCGGGGGCTCGGACACGCCCGCGGGCAGACCGCGGGACACCTCCCGGTCGGCGGCCGTGCACGCCGCCGTCGTCAGCAGGGCCGTCACCGACAGCGCGGAGGCGAGGAGGGCGCGCGCGGCGGCCGGGGCATGGGTCATCGGGGTGCCTCCTGAGGGGGACCGGGCCGTCCACGGGCGGACGTGCTCTTACGGCACCACCGAGCCGGACCCCCCACCAGCGCGGCGAGCCGTCCGGGTGAGCCCCACCCGAGCGAGTACACGGCGCTGCCGCGACACCCGGGGGAATCGGTCCCCGCCGCCGGAGTGTTCGCTTTTACGGTGGTGTGGACAGATTCTCCGCCGGTACCCGCACGCACCCAGAGGAGACCGCGTGACCGATCGCATCCCCACGCCCGACCCCCGGCCCCCGCATCCGGCGCCCGCCGCCACGCCCGACCTCTCCTCCCGGAACCCCGACTGGTGGCGGCAGGCGGTCGTCTACCAGATCTACCCCCGCAGCTTCGCCGACGCCGACGGCGACGGGCTCGGTGACCTGCGCGGCGTCACCCGGCGCCTCACCCACCTCGCAGCCCTCGGCGTCGACGCCCTGTGGCTGAGCCCCTTCTACCCCTCCGAGCTCGCCGACGGCGGTTACGACGTCGCCGACCCGCGCGACGTCGACCCGCGCCTGGGCACCCTCGACGACTTCGCCACCATGGTCGCCGAAGCCCACCGGCTCGGCCTGAAGGTGATCGTCGACATCGTCCCCAACCACACCTCCCACCAGCACGTCTGGTTCCAGGAGGCGCTGCGGGCCGGCCCCGGCTCGCCCGCCCGCGACCGCTACGTCTTCCGGGACGGCCGGGGCGAGCGGGGCGAGCTGCCGCCGACCGACTGGCAGTCCGTCTTCGGCGGCAGCGCCTGGCAGCGGGTGCCGGACGGGCAGTGGTACCTGCACCTCTTCGCCGCCGAGCAGCCCGACCTCAACTGGGGGCACCCGGACGTCCGCGCGGACGTCCGCACCACCCTGCGGTTCTGGGCCGACCGCGGTGTCGACGGCTTCCGCGTGGACGTCGCGCACGCCCTGGCCAAGGACCTCGACGAACCGCTGCGCGACCTCGGCGCCCCCGAACTGAGCCGTGAGGGCGCTCTCGCCGATTTCCCGCCCGGCACCCACCCGTTCTACGACCGGGACGAGGTGCACGAGATCTACCGCGACTGGCGCAAGATCCTGGACGCCTACTCCCCGCCCCGCATGGCCGTCGCCGAGGCGTGGGTCCCGGGCGAGCGGCGCGCCCTGTACGCCCGCCCGGACGAACTGGGCCAGGCCTTCAACTTCGAGTACTTGCAGGCCCCGTGGGACGCGGAGGAACTCCGGCAGGTCATCACCGACTCGCTGGCGACCGCGCACGCGGCCGGTGCCTCGGCGACCTGGGTGCTGTCCAACCACGACGTGGTCCGGCACGCCTCCCGGCTGATGCTGCCGCCGGACACGGACGAGAACGCCTGGCTGCTGTCCGGCGGCCGCGCCCCCGCCGTCGACCAGGACGCCGGGCTGCGCCGGGCCCGCGCCGCCACCCTGCTGATGCTGGCGCTGCCCGGCTCCGCGTACGTCTACCAAGGCGAGGAACTCGGCCTGCCCGAGGTCGCGGACCTGCCCACCGAGGTCCTGCAGGACCCGATCTGGGAGCAGACGGGGCACGTCCGCAAGGGCCGCGACGGATGCCGGGTGCCGCTGCCGTGGACGACGACCGGACCGTCGTACGGCTTCGGGGCGGGCGGCGCCTGGCTGCCGCAGCCGCCCTCCTTCGCCGCGTACGCCGTCGAGGCGCAGGACGGGGTGGAGGGCTCGACCCTGGAGCTGTACCGCACGTCGCTGCGGCTGCGCCGCAAGCTGCTGGACGGCGAGACGCTGACCTGGGCGGAGGACACCCCGGCCGGGGTCCTGCAGTTCGACCGCGGCGACGGCTGGCGCTGCGTGGCCAATCTGTCCTCCGCCCCCGTCTCCCTCCCGGCGGGCGAGGTCCTGCTGACCAGTTCCCCCCTGGAGGACGGCCGCCTCGGCCCCGACACGACGGCCTGGCTCGGCCGCTGAACCGGCCACCGCGCTCCCTGCCGTCGCCGGGCCCGGTCGACGGCAGGGGGGCGGCGGGCTCCCAGGTTCCGCCCCCCGTACACCCTCACGGGCGCGGAACCTGGGAGTTCCGTGCGGCGGCCACCCGTACGGCCGCGCAGTGCGGGCGGGCCACACGGACACCGCGTCAGAATCGGTCCCAGGTGTGTCCGCGACGGATGTACAGGGAGCCCGCCGACGATGAACAGGTCCAGCAAGACAGCCGCCGCCGCGCTGACCGCGGCCGGGGTCCTCGTGGGAGTCTGGCTGCCGGCCGGGACGTCCGCCGCCGCCGACGGCCCCGCTCCGGCGGCGCGGGCGCGGGTGCTGTGGGGCGACGTGACGATCCCGCCGGGCCACGACGGCATCGTGGAGGCCGCGGGCTTCACGGATCCCCTGCCCGGCCCCGGGTCCACGCTGACGCTGACCGCGCCCGCCGGGGCCCGGGTGACGGGCGTCCCCCTGGACGCCCCCGGTTACCGGGGCGTGGTGGCCGCCGACGGCAGTGGCGCCGTCTACACCGCGGACTCGGCGCGGCGGCCGTGGCGGGACGCCGCCTTCCCGTTCGTGCTGGCGGTGCCGGCGGACGCGGTGCCGGGGACCCGGCTGAGCGGCTGTGTCCTGAGGCTCGCGGACGGCAGGGGCGTGGTCACGGCGACCGGCGGCTGCCAGGTGACCGTGGGGCTC
The DNA here is from genome assembly GCF_000725125.1 of Streptomyces toyocaensis. GTDB lineage: Bacteria > Actinomycetota > Actinomycetes > Streptomycetales > Streptomycetaceae > Streptomyces > Streptomyces toyocaensis. Next base: position 10,599 of record NZ_JFCB01000027.1, on the reverse strand, counting down.
GCCTCCCCGGCCCTGACCCGCCCGGAGTCCGGGGTGCCCCTGGACGCACGGCCGGTGATCGCCGGTACGGCCCACCCGGGTGCCCAGATCACGGTCTCCGACCAGGACGGCGCCGAGGTGTGCACCGACACCGCCGGGTCCGACGGCCACTGGACCTGCACCCCCGCCCAGGCGCTGCCCGACGGACCCAACCGGCTCCAGGCCACGGCCGCCCTGAACGGGGTGAGCGCGGCCGGCGAGCAGATCCAGATCACCGTGGGGGACGCCGCGGCTCCGGTGCCTCAGTAGCGCGCCGCCCGCGCCACCTCCGGGCGGGCGCCGGAGGGCACGTCGCGCGTGCCGCGCGCGGTGGCCTGCGCGGACTCGCCCGCCGCCACGTCGTCCACGGTCACCAGGGCCACGTCCACCAGGTCGCCGTCCGCGTCCCTGAAGTCGACCTCCACGAGGAACGAACGCGTGGAGTCGTCGGTGTTGCGCACGGTGACCCCGACCGAGGTCCGGCCGTCCGCGGGCACGGTCGGGGAGCCGAGGGTGACGTCGTCCGTGACGTCGAGGCCCCGCGTGAACTCCTCCAGCCCGCGCCCGGCCTCGGCCGTCGCCGACTCCCACAGCTCCGTGGCCCGGGACGCCGCGGACGACGCGGGCGGCTCGGCCCCGTTCCCGTCGTCCGCGCAGCCGGCCGCACCGCCGACGAGGAGCGCCGCCAGCGCAGCCGCTCCGGCGGCCCCGCGGGTGCGTGCCCCGGCCATGTCAGACGTGCCCCGGGCCCCCGCTGCCGAAGGCCCCGCTGCCCCCGGGCAGCCAGCGCTTGCGGTTCTGGTCCTTGCCCGTCCTGGTGGCGGAGTGATGGAGCTCGTAGGGCATGAGCCGTGAGCCGCCCCTCTCGACCTTCGGCATCTCGTCCGGCTCCCGCATCTCCCGCATCTCGTGGACCGCGCCGCCGTCCGGCAGCCTCGGCTGCTCCTCGGGTTTGGGGCGGGGCTCCTCCTGGTCCATGTAGCGCATCCCCACCCGTACGGCCCAGATCAGCGCGCCGGCCACGATCATCCCGCCGATGAAGGCCGCGAGGACGCCCCACCGTTGCTGACTCGCAGCGAGTTGTACGTACGTTGCCGTGTCCATGTTTCCGAGTATGGGCGAAGAAATGAGATAAAGCGCCCGGAATGCCCGGATTCACGGAGGTGGGGGGCGGGCCCTCGTTCGGCCCGTCCCGGCGGGCGGCCGGCCCCGCCGCGTGGCAGATTGCGGCCAGAGGGAAGGCCGGGACGGGCCGTCGCGTCCCCACGTGTGCAGCTCGGGGCCCGGCCCGGCCTTCCCGCGCGGCCTCCCCGGCGGCCGGCGCCGCGCGCCCGTCCGAGGCGCGCGGTCCCCCGTCACCGGATGAGGATCGTCACCAGGACCGCCAGGTCGGCGGCCCCGTCCGGGTCGTCCGCGTAGCGGACGGTCCGCAGCGGCCCCACCTTGTGCAGGGTGACCGACTCGCGGGCCAGGACGAAGGCGAGGGCGAGCAGGGCGGCGCGCGCGTTGCCGTCGTCGAAGGGGTGGAAGAAGGCCACGTCCAGGCAGGCGCGGGCGGCGCGGGCGGGCAGCGGGACGCCGGGGCCGTCGGCCTCCGCCGGACAGCGGGCGAAGACCGCCGGGGTGTGCGGGGTCAGCGCGCAGCGTTCGCGCCCGGCCTTGGCGTGGGCGTCGCCCGTGCGGAAGGGCGGGGGCCCGGGTGTACCGAGGACCTGCCGCTGCCACCCGGACAGCAGGGAGAAGGTGAGCGGCGGGCGCGGGCGCCGCACCGCGTCGGAGCGGACGGCCGCGTCTCGACGAACAGGTCGGTCAGCCGCCGTTCGCAGCGCCGTTCGTCCGTCCACCTGCCCTCCCCGCCGGTCCGTACGGGCGGTACGCGCACGGCGACCCGTGCCGTGATGCGGGCCTCCTCCGCCGCGTCCCAGGGGAAGGGGATGCGCGCCGGGTCGACCTCGGGCCAGGTGAGGGGGCGGTACGCGGACGGTGCGGTGGACGGTTCGGGTGACGTGGCGGCCTCCGTGGCTGCGGTGGCGGGCGGGTCCGTGCGTACGGCGCAGTCTCGCGCCTCACCGTCGTACACGCCTCCGCATTACGGTGCCCGCGGGGTGTGTTGTCGGTCAGCCCAGGCGCAGCGGCAGCGTGGTGAGGCCCCGCAGCAGCGTGCTCGTGCGCCAGGTGAGGTCCTCCGGGGCGGTGGCGAGGGCGAGGCCCGGGTGCCGCTGGAGGAGGAGGCGGAGGGCGACGGTGGCCTCCACGCGGGCGAGCGGGGCGCCGAGGCAGTGGTGCGCGCCGTGTCCGAAGGCCAGGTGGCCCCGGGGGCGGCGGGTGACGTCGAAGCGGTCGGGGTCCGGGAAGGCGAGCGGGTCGCGGGAGGCCGCGGCCAGGGAGACGAGCACCGCGTCACCGGCGGCCACCCGGGTACCGGCGAGTTCCAGCGGCTCCGCCGCGAAACGGAACGCGCCCGCGTGGACCGGGGAGTTGTAGCGCAGCGACTCCTCGACCGCGGCGCCGGTCAGGTCCGGGTCGGCGCGCAGCAGGGCCAGCTGGTCGGGGTGGGTCAGCAGGCTGTGCACCGTCGCGGAGATCAGGTCGACCGTGGTCTCGTGGCCGGCCACGAGGAGCAGGAAGGCCATGCCGAGCAGTTCCTCCGGGGCGAGGCGGGCCCCGTCGTCCGGCGCGCCGGCGGCCGTGGTCAGCTCCCCGAGCAGGGAGTCGTCCGGTGTGCGGCTCTTCTCGGCGACGAGTCCGGTGAGGTAGCCGGTGAGCGCCGCGGCCGAGGCGGCGGCGGCCTCCTCGCCGGTCGGTACGACCAGCTCGTTCGACCAGGTGTGGAATGCCGCGCGGTCGGCCTCGGGCACGCCGAGGAGATCGCAGATCACGGTGACCGGCAGCGGCAGCGCGTAACCGCTCACCAGGTCGGCGGTGCCCGTCCGCGGCAGCCGGTCCAGCAACTCGCGCGCCACGGTCTCGATGCGCGGCCGCAGGGCGGCGATCCGGCCCGGTGTGAAGCGGCCCGCCACCAGCCGCCGCAGCCGGGTGTGGTCCGGCGGGTCGCTCTGCAGCATGTTGCGGCCGACGGCGTGGCCGCCGTCGGTCTCCCACCCGGCGGAGTGCCGGATGTCGTTGCGCAGCCGGGGGTCGGTCAGCGCGGCCCGCACCGCCTCCCACGTCACCACCAGCCAGGCGTCCCCGCTCCCCGGCACGTGGACGCGGTGCACCGGGCCCTCGGCCCGCAGGGCCGCGAGGACCGGGAACGGCTCGGCTGCCAGGTCGTGGCCCCGCGGGGCCAGCTCCTCCAGGGTGGGCGCGCGCACGTCGCCGTCCTCTCCGTGCCGTGACACTCCTGTGCCCGGTACCGACGCATTAAATGGGGAGTGGTCCCCACTTCGTCCGCCGACGATAGCATCCGGTCGGGGAGCGCTCCCCGCTTTCGTACGGAGGACGACGATGACCGTCGGTGAAGAGCCCACCGCGCCCGGCCCCGCCGCCCCGCCGCCCCGGCAGCGGCGTGACGCGCGGCGCAACCGGGACCGGCTGGTGGAGGCCGCGCACGCGGTCTTCTCCGAGCAGGGGCTCGACGCCCCGCTGGACGTGATCGCGCGCCGGGCGGGGGTGGGCAACGCGACGCTCTACCGGCACTTCCCCACCCGTGCCGCCCTCGTCGACGCCGTCTTCCGTGACCAGCTGACCGGCACCATGGCGGCAGGCGAACGCGCCCGGATTGCCCCGGACGCCTGGGCGGGCCTGACCGGCTACCTCCGCGCCGTCTTCGCCACTCTTGCGGCCGACCGCGGCACCAACGACCTCATGACCACCCGTCTGCCGGACGTCGAGGCCCTCCAGGCCGTCCACGCGCACAACCGCAGGACCGTGGAACTGCTGCTGGAGCGGGCGCGCGCGCAGGGCACCGTGCGCCCCGACGTCACCACCGAGGACCTGCTGTTCGCCCTCGCCGCCCTCGGCCGCGCCGTCCCGCCGCTGACCACGGCCACCACCCACGACGCCTGGCACCGCCCCCTCGCCCTGTTCCTCGACGGACTGCGCGCCACCCCTACGGCTCCGCCCGGCCCGCTTCCCGGCAGCGCTCTCACCGAGACCGAACTCGGCGACGTGCTCGGCGCGATGGGTCCGCATCGCACCACCCGGCCGGCCGAGGACGCGAGGGGGAAGGGCGGGGCGTGACCGGGGGGCGGGAGAAAGCGCCTGACGCCCCTCACGTTCCGCCCCCGGGGCCCACCACGACATCTGCTGCAGCCACGGCAGATTTTCCACCGGGCCGACTAGAGTTCCCCCGCGGGGAACCCGTCCCCGTGGCGGACCGTGCCCACCGTGGTCCGCGGGAAGGTGCGTATGCCCTCGGAATCCGTCGCCGGCCGGCTCGACGACGACCACTTCCCGGCCTACACCATGGGCAGGGCCGCCGAGCTGGTCGGAGCCGCACCCGCGTTCCTCCGCGCCCTGGGCGAGGCGCGGCTGATCACCCCGACGCGCTCGGAAGGCGGCCACCGCCGCTACTCGCGCCACCAGCTGAGGCTGGCCGTCCGGGCCCGCGAACTGGTCGACCAGGGCACCCCGCTCGACGCCGCGTGCCGCATCGTCAGTCTCGAGGAGCGGCTGGAACGGGCCGAACGGGCGAACGAGGAGCTCCGTCGGCGGGAGGCGGACGCGGTCCGGGGACACCGGTGAAAATCTGTTACCGCCGGACCAGAATTTCCGCTCCCGTTGCAGAAAATCTCTTTCCCTAAACACGCCGTCGGTGTTTTATGCCAGTGATTTTCCTCGCTTGCCGCGGCTATTTTCCATGCTAGGCTGACGCCAGTTGCAGTTGTGGTTGCCAGTTTGCTACCGGGTCTCCGGGCAGGTGATCATCGCGACGATGTAGGGATTCGTAAAGTGCGAGTTCCGACACTGTCTCAGGAGATTTGATATGGCCACCGGTACGGTGAAGTGGTTCAACTCGGAAAAGGGCTTCGGCTTCATCGAGCAGGACGGCGGCGGCGCTGACGTGTTCGCCCACTACTCGAACATCGCCACCTCGGGCTTCCGTGAGCTCCAGGAAGGCCAGAAGGTGACCTTCGACGTCACCCAGGGCCAGAAGGGCCCGCAGGCGGAGAACATCGTCCCCGCCTGACCTGCACGCAGGGTTTGAAGAGCAGGGGTTCGCACTTCGGTGCGGGCCCCTGCTCTTCGTTTTCCGTTCGCCTATTCCGCGGAGCACCTGACGTGTGACGCATGTTGATCAGTACCGAGATCGGCGAGGAAGCGAGGCCCTCCCGGCCGCGGAGCGGGCGATGCCGGCCGACTGGCTGGTCCGCAGCACCACCGGTGGCCGGCGCATCCGGGCCGGCGTCCCCCGCGGCTGGAGAGTGGGGGACAAGACCGGCACCGCGTGCGGTCAGCCCTGCCGGGGCGCGGCCTGCTGGACCACCTCGAAGGACCACAGGGTGGCGTCCGTGGCCGCCGGGCGCGGCCTCTCGCCCTGCTCCCCGTGCGCGGCCTGGCCCCGGCCGGCCATCCAGCGCTGGAAGTCCTCCTCGGTCCGCCAGCGGGTGTACACGAGGTAGGTGTCGGTGCCCTCCACCGGACGGAGCAACTCGAACCACTCGAAGCCGTCGGAGTTCTCCACCGCCCCCGCCCGCGCGGCGAACCGCTGCTCCAGCGTCTCGCGCTGCTCTGCGGGGACCGTGAGTACGTTGATCTTGACGATGCTCATGCCCCGATTGTTCCGCAGGAGCGGCACGGGGCGCGCGTAAGGGTCAGCCGAGGCAGATCACCAGGAGGCAGAGCCGGGAGGAGTCCGGTTCGGTGGCCGACGGGGTGGAGGGAGCGGGCTGGGAGCCGTCGCCCTGGTCCGTGCCTCCGGTGGCGTCGCCGGAGCCGTCGCCGCTCCCGGCGGCCGGGGGTGGCGACGCCGGACGGGTGACCGTACCGGAGCCGGTGTCCGGGCTCGCGTCCGCGTCCGCGCTCCCGCCCGCGTCCGAACGCGCGCCGGAGCGGGAGACGGAGTCCGGGGTGGTCGTCCGCGGCCGGGACGTGACGTCCGTGAGCGGGACGGAAGGGCCGTCCGTGTGGGGGCGGGACGGGGCGGTGGGCGCCGGGGCGGTGCCGGCCGGCGTCCGGCCCTCGTCGTCCGTGGGGTGCGACGGACGCGTGCGGTCCTCGGAGGCGTCCGGGGAGCCCGGGCCGGTCGCGGAGTCCGCGGGCCCCGTGGCGCCGCCCATGCCCTCGTGGTCGGGTGCCGCGGCGGCCTGGGCGCGGTCCCCGGTGCCCCGGTCCGTCGAGGCGAGGGTCAGTCCACCGCCCACGAGGGCCACGGCCGTGGCGACCAGGGCGCGCCGCTGGGTCTTCTTCCAGCGGGCCCGCTGCCGCCTCCGCGCCGCCCGGCCCGTACCGGAGGAAGCGGGCGTCCCGCACGGCACGTCACCGGGGCGCGGGGCGGGGGGAGTGACGGGTGCGGTGGGCTCGGCCGCCGCGGTCGCCGTACCGGGAACGGCGCGGCCGCCGATGACGCCGGGCGCGATGTCGGGGGCGTAGGCGCCGCAGCCCGGGCAGACCAGGGCGCCGTTGAGGTGCCGGCGACACGTGGAGCAGTAGTCCATCCGCTGTCTTCCTGTGTCTTCCTGAGTTGACGTACCGTCCGCCCGGAAGGCGACCGGTCCGGAGCAGGGGACAGCAACGCTAGCCAGGGCCCCGGCGCACTGTGTGCAGCCCGTGTGCCTCTCCTGCGCACATTCTCTGCGCACCGCGCGAGAAGGTCGTGAGCGCCGGGGCCGCACCCCCTCACAATGGACACACTGCTGAGCAACATTCAGGGCGGAGGCGGGAGTTGGTCTTGACGTCGCACCGTGGTGCCGCGTCGGCCGTCCAGCCGCCCGGTCGCCCTCGCCGCACGCCCGCCCGGAAGGCACCTCACGTGAACCCCCGCACCACTCCCTCCCCCACCGCCGTACGCCGCTGTGTCCTGCTCCTGACCGCCACGCTGTCGGCCCTCTCGCTGACCGGGTGCGGCCTCTTCGGCGCGACCGGCGGCGACGACGCGGAACGGGGCCCCAGGAGTTACGACATCACCGTGGGCCTGCTGCTGCCCGACCGGGACACGGCGCGTTTCGAGAAGTTCGACTACCCGCTGATCAAGGAGCGGATCGCCTCCCTCACCGACAAGCAGGGCAAGGTCGTCTACGCGAACGCCGAGGGCAGCAGCACCAGGCAGAGCGAGCAGTTCGGGAAGCTGATCGCCGACGGCGTCGACGTGGTCCTGGTGAACGCGGTGGACGCCAAGGCCGTCGCGCCGGACGTGGAGAAGGCGAAGAAGGCGGGCATACCCGTCATCGCCTACGACCGTCTCGCCGAGGGCCCGATCGACGCCTACGTCTCGCACGACAACGAACTCGTCGGCCAGGTGCAGGGCCGTGCCCTGGTGAACGCGCTCGGCGAGAACGCCGAGAACAGCAAGGTCGTCATGATGAACGGTGAGCCCGCCGACCCGAACACGGCGCTGTTCAAGAAGGGCGCGCTCGGCGAGCTGGAAGGCAAGGTGGACATCGCCAAGTCGTACGACACGGAGAAGTGGCTGCCCGAGGTCGCCGCGGAGAACATGCGCAAGGCGCTCAAGGAGATCGGCGCGGGCAACGTCGCCGCCGTCTACTCGGCGAACGACGGCATGGCCGGTGCCGTCATCGAGGCGCTGGGGGACGCGGGCGTCACCGACCTGCCGCCGGTCACCGGGCAGGACGCGGACCTCGCGGCCGTGCAGCGGATCGTCGCGGGCACGCAGTACATGACCGTGTACAAGTCCTTCCTGCTGGAGGCGACGGGTGCCGCGGACATGGCGGTGGCCAAGGTGCAGGACCGCTCGATCCAGTTCGACGCCCTCGCCCGGGACCGCATCGACAGCCCGACGCGCAAGGACGTCCCGGCGATGCTGGTCCCTGTGGTCGCCCTCACGAGGGAGAACATCGAGGACACGGTGATCGAGGACGGCGTCTACACCGCCAAGGACATCTGCACCCAGGCCTACGCGACGGCCTGCGCGGAGATCGGCCTGACCTCGTAGCGCGCGGCGGGGTGACGCGGCTCACAGCCCCGTGCCGATCGGTTCCGTCCCGCTCGCCGGTCCTCCCTGACGGGAAGAGACCACCAGCGAGAGAAGGACGTGCCGCGCCTCGCCGCTGACCCGGCACATGGAGCTGGTCGCCTGGCTCAAGAGCGAACACGGCCTGGGTCACGGTCACGCGAACGCCCTCGTCGCCCACACCCTCGCCGAGGACAGCGACCCGCGGACGCAGCGCGGCGCACCCGTTCAGCGGGGGCCGCCCCGCGGCCGTCCCGTGCCGTCGGCGTTAGGATCCGGGGCATGGCCCTGAGCGTGAGCGACGTGGAGCGGTTCATGGCCGTCCGGCCCCGGCTGGAGGCCATCGCCTACCGGCTGCTCGGCTCGGCGGGCGAGGCCGAGGATGCCGTCCAGGAGACGTTTCTGCGGTGGCAGGGCGCCGACGTCGACCGCATCAAAGTGCCCGAGGCCTGGCTGACGAAGGTGCTCACCAACCTGTGCCTCAACCAGCTCACCTCGGCCCGCGCGCGGCGCGAGACCTACGTGGGGCAGTGGCTCCCCGAGCCGCTGATCGCCGGGGACCCGATGCTGGGCCCCGCCGACACCGCCGAACAGCGGGAGTCGGTGTCGTACGCGGTCCTCGTCCTGCTGGAGCGGCTCACCCCGGCCGAGCGCGCGGTGTACGTCCTGCGGGAGGCCTTCGGCTACACGCACTGGGAGATCGCCGAGATCCTCGACCTCACCGAGGCGGCCAGCCAGCAGATCCTCCACCGCGCCAAGAAGCACGTCGCTCAGGGCAGGGCCCGTACGGAGATCGACGAGGCCGCCGCCCGGCGGATCGTCGACGAGTTCCTCGCGGCCGCCACCAGTGGCCGGACCGAGCCGCTGGTGCGGCTGCTGACCCAGGACGCCGTCGCGGTCGGCGACGGCGGCGGCAAGGTCCCGGCGCGCGCCAAGGCGTTCGAGGGCGCGCTCGCGGTCGCGACGTTCGTGCGGGGCCTGTTCACGCCCGGGAAGGCCAAGCGGGCCCTGGTCGGTGGCTCCCCCGAGGTCTACGCCACGACCGCCAACGGGGACCCGGCCGTCGTGGCGGTCGTCGACGGCCGGGTCGTCGGCGTCATGTGCCTGGAGGTCACCGCCGAGGGCATCGCCGCCGTCCGGAGCCAGGTCAACCCCGACAAGCTCGAACGGGTGATCGAGAGGTGGGCGGCGGCCGACCACGGGGAACCTCTGGTCCGCGCCGCCTTCTGACCGAGGTGTGACCGGCCTCACGTTCCGCTCCTGTCAGGAAACGGCGGCCCGCCCGGTTCAAGGGGCGAACCCACCGACGACAGGAGCCAGCCATGCAGCAGCACCGCATCATCGTCCTCGGGGCCGGCTACACCGGAGCCTTCGCCGCCGGCCGTCTCGCCAGGCGGCTGCGCCGGGAGGACGTCTCCGTCACCCTGGTCAACGCCGAGCCGGACTTCGTCGAACGCGTCCGCAACCACGAGCTCGCGGCCGGCCGGCCGCTCAGGCAGCGGCCGCTCGCCGGGATGCTCGCGGGCACCGGCGTGGAGCTGAGGCTCGCGCGGGTCACCGGCGTCGACGTCGACCGAGGGACCGTCGCCGTCCGTGACGCGGACGGCGACGGCGAACTGGAGTACGACACGCTCGTCTACGCCCTCGGCAGCCGGTGGAACGACCAGTCGGTCCCCGGTGCCGCCGAGCACGCCCACGAGATCGCCGGACGCCCCGGGGCGCTGCGGGTGCGCGAGCGCCTCGCCCGCCTGGACGCCGGGCAGCACGTCGTCGTGGTCGGCGGCGGTCTCACCGGGATCGAGGCCGCGACCGAGATCGCCGAGGCCCGCCCGGACCTCGACGTGGCCCTCGCCGCCCGCGGCGGACTCGGCGACTGGCTCTCGCCCAGGGGCCGCGCTCACCTGCGGAAGGTCTTCGACCGGCTCGGCATCACCGTGCACGAGCACACCGACGTCACCGCCGTGGCCGCCGGCCGCGTCACCACCTCCGAGGGCGGCTTGCTCCCGGCCGCGCTCACCGTGTGGACCACCGGCTTCGCCGTCCACCCGATCGCGCGGGCCACCGGCCTGGAGGTCACCGGCACCGGCCAGATCGTGGTGGACGGGACCATGCGCTCGGTCTCGCACCCCGACGTGTACGCCATCGGCGACGCGGCCATGGTCACGGGACCCGGCGGCAAGCCGCTGCGCATGTCGTGCGCCTCGGGCACCCCCACCGCGTGGCAGGCCGCCGACGCCATCGCGGCACGGCTGACCGGCGGGAAGCTCCCGAACGTGCCGATCCGCTACTTCAACCAGTGCATCTCGCTGGGCCGCGGCGAAGGGCTCATCCAGTACGTCACCGCCGACGACCGCGCGGTCGGCGCGGCCCTGACCGGACGGCTCGCCGCCGTGTACAAGGAACTGGTCTGCAAGGGCGCCGCCTGGGCCGTGGCCCACCCGACGTTCGGACTGCCGGCCCGCCGCCGCGCCGTACGGGTCCCGGCCGTCGCGGCCGCCGCCGCCCCGGCC
>NZ_JFCB01000026.1 GCF_000725125.1 Streptomyces toyocaensis | reverse complement strand
ATCGGCGGGGCGGGCGGGGCGGCCGGCGGCGCGGGCGGGGTCACGGGCTGGGCGGGGGCGGCCGGTTCCTCGACCGTGACGCCGAAGTCCGTGGCGATGCCGGCCAGACCGTTGGCGTATCCCTGGCCGACGGCGCGGGCCTTCCAGACGCCGTTGCGGAGGTAGATCTCCATGATCACCAGTGCCGTCTCGCTGCCGAGGCGCGGGGGCGTGAAGGTGGCCAGGACGGCGTTGTCGTCCGCGTTGCGGAGGGTGGCCGTCGGTTCGATGCCCTGGAAGGTCTGGCCGGCGGCGTCGGGGCTCGCGGTGACGACGATCTTCTCGATGCCGGGGGGTACGGCCGTGGTGTCGACCGTGATGGCGTCGGGGGTGGTGCCGCCGCCGGAGCGGTAGGTCACGCCGGGGCCGGCGGGTTGGTTGTAGAAGATGAAGTCGTCGTCGGAGCGCACCTTGCCGTCGGCGGTGAGCAGCAGGCCCGATACGTCTAGCCGCACGGGTGCGGCGACGTCCACCGTCACTCGGGCGGTGGGGAGAGGGATGTTCGAGCCGGGGGTCATAGCTGTCATGCCGGGTGAACGAGCGGGGGCGATTTACCGTTCCCTTACCTGGTCCGACCGGGGGTGGGCGGGACCCGGAGGGTGTCTCGCCCGGCGGGGGCGAGGAGAACTCTCATGGGACCACCACGATCTTGCGGCCCACGCCCGCCGCGGCTTGGTCCAGGGCCTGGGGTCCGCCCACGTAGTGCGGCAGTCCGTTCGGTAGGCCGTACTCAGCAGGGTGTCCCCGATGCGGCGGCGGGCGGGCCCGTTCGGTGCCCGCCCGCCGCCGGATGCGGTCCTTTCGCGCCGCCCGGCGCGGATGTGCTCCTCCGTCAGTACGGCCACCGGGGCGGGTCGGTGACGAAGTGGCCGCCCAGGCAGGCGTGCGCCGGGTTGTCCGGGTCCAGCTCGCCCTGCTCGGCGATGAGCTTCTCGGCGTACGGCTCGGAGTCGTCCTGCGGGTCGTAGCCGAGCGCCCGCGCGGAGCCGAGGTCCCACCACAGGCGGGTGTTCGCGGAGGAGCCGTGGACGACGGTGTGGCCGACGTTCTCGGCGGTCAGGGCGGCGTGGAAGAGGCGGGCGCCGTCGGCGGGGCTCATCCACACCGAGAGCATGCGCACGCTTGTCGGCTCGGGGAAGCAGGAGCCGATGCGCACGGAGACGGTCTCCAGGCCGTGCTTGTCCCAGTAGAGCTGGGCGAGGTCCTCGCCGAAGCACTTGGACAGGCCGTAGAAGGTGTCGGGGCGGCGCGGGGTGTCGACCGGGATGAGGGGGTCGTCGCCCCGCGGGCGCGGGGTGCAGCCGACGGCGTGGTTGGAGGAGGCGAAGACGACGCGTCCGACGCCCTCCTGGCGCGCCGCCTCGTAGAGGTTGTAGGTGCCCTCGATGTTGGCCCTGAGGATCTTGTCGAAGGAGGCTTCCAGGGAGATGCCCGCGAGGTGGATGATCGCGTCGACGCCGCGGACCGCCTCGCGCACGGCGTCCTTGTCGGCGAGATCCGCGACGATCGCCTCCGGCACGCCGTCGACGGGGCGCAGGTCGAGCAGGCGCAGCGCGTAGCCGTGGTCCGGCAGCAGTCCCCGCATCAGGGTGCCGAGGCCGCCGGCGGCGCCGGTGAGCAGAACGGTGCGGGGAGTGGGCATCCTCGGGTCTCCTTGCGGCGCCGGCCGTCGCGCACCTACATACGCGCACGGCATTCATATGCGTGGACACGCTAAGGAGAGGGGGCCTGGCGCGTCAAGTGTCCCCCATGCTCCCCGCGGTGCGTACGACTCCGTCGGTGTGGGCGGGGTGAGCCGCTTGACCGGCCTCCCTGAGGGAGCTTAGCGTGGGAGTCGTTCAGAGGTGTGGACAGCAATCAAGAATATGGACCAGGGAGAGCTTGTGACGCCAGCCCCTCTCGCCGCCCGACTCGACGCCCCCAGCGGGCCGCTGTTCTTCCCGGTCACCGCGTACGGGCCCGACGGCGCCGTCGCTCTCGACACCTACCGGCTCCATGTCCGCCGGGGGGTCGAGGCCGGGGCCGCCGCGGTGTTCGCCTGCTGCGGCACCGGTGAGTTCCACGCGCTGACGCCCGAGGAGTTCGACGCCTGCGTCCGGGCCGCCGTGGAGGCGGCGGAGGGCCGCGTCCCGGTCGTCGCCGGCGTCGGGTACGGCACCGCGCTGGCGGTCCGCTACGCGCACCTCGCCGGGAGCGCCGGGGCCGACGGACTGCTCGCCATGCCCCCGTACCTGGTCAGGGCGGGACAGGAAGGGCTGGTGCGGCACTACCGCGAGGTGGCCGCGGCGACCGGGCTGCCCGTGATCGTCTACCAGCGCGACAACGCGGTCCTCACGCCCGGCGCCGTCGTCGAACTGGCCCGCACCGACGGGATCATCGGCCTCAAGGACGGCCAGGGCGACCTCGACCTGATGCAGCGGACCGTCAGCGCCGTGCGCGCGGAGGGGCCCGGGGACTTCCTCTACTTCAACGGGCTGCCCACCGCCGAACTCACCCAGCCCGCCTACCGGGGCCTCGGCATCACCCTCTACTCCTCCGCGGTGTTCTGCTTCGCGCCCGAGATCGCCGTCGCCTGCCACACCGCCTTCCGCACCGGCGACGAGGCCACCGCGAACCGCCTGATCGACGGCTTCTACCGGCCGTTCGCCGACCTGCGGGCCAAGGGCCCCGGCTACGCCGTCTCCCTCGTCAAGGCCGGCGTGCGGATGCGCGGCCTCGACGTGGGGGAGGTGCGGCCCCCGCTGCACGAACCCGCCGGAGATCATGTCAAGCAGCTCGCTCGGCTGATCGAGCGGGGACACGCACTGCTCGAGGAGGGCATGTGAAGGCGTCGGCGTTCGTCTACCCCTGGGACGTCAACGGGGACCCGGAGGCACCCGCGCGGATCGCCGCGCTCGGCACGGCACAGGTGACGCTCGCCTCCGCCTACCACTCCACCCGCGCGCTGACCCCCCGTCACCCGCGCCACCGCGTCGTCACGGCCGGGTACGCGGCCGTGCTCTACCCGCCGGGGGAGCGCTGGTCCGGCCGGACCCCGCGTCCCCACGCGGCCGGCGACTGGGCGCCCGGCGACGCCTTCGGCGAGGCCGCGGCGGCACTCGCGGGCGCGGGTCTCCAGGTGCACACCTGGGTGGTCCTCGCGCACAACTCCCGCCTCGGGGCGGAACACCCGGACACCTCGGTGGTCAACGCCTACGGCGACCGCTACCCCTGGGCGCCGTGCATCGCCCAGCCCGCCACGCGCGCCTACCTGACCGACCTGGCCGCCGAGGCGGCGGTGCGTCCCGGGGCGCGCGGTACCGAGCTGGAGTCCCTCGGCTGGTACGGGCTGGCCCACCTGCACGCCCACGACAAGACCGCCGGGGTCGGCCTCGGCGACGCCGGGCAGTACCTGATGTCCCTGTGCTTCTGCCCGGCCTGCCGCGACGGCTACGGCGCCCGAGGCCTGGACGCCGACGCGCTCGCCGCCGCCGTACGGGCCGCACTGGAACCGGTGTGGCGGGGGGCGCCCTCCGACGGGGCCTGGCCGGGCGTCGAGAAGCTTCTCGGCGGGACGGCGGCGAACGCCACGCGCGCGTGGCGCGACGAAACCGCCCGCACGCTCCAGGAAACGGCGGTCGAGGCCGTGCGGCGGGCCGCGCCCCCGGGTTTCCAGGTGCTGCTGCACGCGGACCCGGTGTCCTACCACTGCGGGGCCAACGCCGGCGTCGACCCCGCGCACATCCTGTCCGTCGCCGACGGCGTGGTCGTGCCCTGCACCGGAGGTGCCGGCCTGCTGACCCCGTTCGCCCGGGAGGCCCGCCCGGACACCGTGCTCGCCGCCAACTTCACCGTGGTCTCCGGCATGGGCGGCAGCCCCGCCGCACTCGCGGCCGACGTGTCCGGGGCCCGCCGCCTGGGGGCGACGGAACTGCGGCTGTATCACGCCGGGCTGGCGTCGGACGGCGACCTGGAAGCGGTGCGCTCGGCGCTCGCGGGCCTCTGAAGCAGCGCCGCGGCCACCGCCGCCAGGACGGCCCCGAGCACGGCCAGCAGCAGCCGGTGGTCCAGGAGCTCGACGAGGGCCGCACCCGCCGCCAGGCCCACCACGTTCGGGGCGAACACCAGCGCGTTGGCCGTGGCGGTGACCCGGCCCAGCAGCGCCGGCGGGGTCTCCTGCTGCACGGCGGTCAGCGTGGTGATCAGGACGGCCGGCAGGCCCGCGCCGATCGCCGCGCTGCACCCCCACGCCAGGGCGTCGTGCGGCACCGCCCGCAGGGCCACCGCGACGGACAGGACGGCGACGCCGTACGCCGCGAAGCGCCGGGCGCCGAGGCGGCGCAGGGCCGGCCCGGAGAGCAGACCGACCACCACCGACCCCGCGCCCTGGACGGCGTACAGCACACCGGCGTAGGCGGGGGAGTGACCGAGGTCCTCGACCACGGCGTAGAGCAGTGCCCCGCTGAGACCCGCGCACAGCATCGTCGCGCCGCCCGCCGCCACCAGCGGACGCAGCAGGGGATGCGCCCGCAGGTGGCGGGCGCCCTCGGCCGTCCGCTCCCGGCGGCCGCCCCGCGGCGGCGCCGGCCGTTCCTCCCGGACGCGCAGCAGCGCGTACACCACCGTGGCCAGCAGGAAGGTGACCGCGTCCAGGACGGCGACGCCCGCCCCGCCGCAGGCCGCGTAGAGACCCGCCCCCGCCGGCGGGGCCAGCAGCTTCACGCCCTCGCCCGCGGTCATGCGCAGTCCGTTGAAGTCGCCGAGCAGGGAGCGGTCCACGGCGGTGGCGATCAGCGCCGACTCGGCCGCGTCGTTCACCACGCCCGCCGCGCCGTACACGAGCAGCACCGCGTACAGCAGCCACAGGCCGTGCGGCGAGTCGACGGCGCAGAGAGTGAGCAGGAGCAGCGCCATCACCGGGCTCGTGCCGATCAGCAGGGGTCTGCGCCGGACCCGGTCGGCGAGGGTGCCCAGCAGCGGACCGGCCAGGGTCGGCGCCCACATCGCCAGCATGCACAGGGCCGCCAGGCCGTCCGAGCCGGTGAGGTCCTTGACCCACACGCCCGCGACCAGCCACAGCGCGGAGGTGCCGAACCCGGAGACCACCACCGCGGTGAGGCAGAGCCCGGCGTTGCGGTCCCGCAGTACGCGGGACACCGTCCATGTCGACTTCGTCATACCCGGTCATCCTGGAACTGAGGACGGGCCGTGCGGATCGGGCGGATGCCTTAAGGAGCGGACGGCCCGGCGATGAGTTCCGGTGCCCGCATCGGTCAACCTCCCAGGAAAACCCTCAGGAGGAGGAGCCCGATGACCGACACCCCTGTCGACCTGGGACCACAGACCCGGATCGTGACGCGTCTCGCCGAGGGCGTCACCGAGGCGCAGCTGGCGCACGGGACGCCCTGCCCGCGGTACGCCGTGCGCCATCTGCTCGGCCACGTCCTCGGACTGGCCGTCGCCTTCCGCGACGCCGGCCGCAAGGAACTGGGCGTGACCACCGACACCGGCCCGGACGCCGCCCTGCCGGACATCGGTCCCGGCTGGCGTGAGGATCTGCCCAAGGTGCTCGGCGAACTCGCCGAGGTCTGGCGGGACCCGGCGGCCTGGACCGGCATGACCCGGGCCGGGGGCGTGGACCTGCCGGGCGAAGTGGCCGGTGCCGTCCTCACCGACGAACTCGTGATCCACGCCTGGGACCTGGCCCGCGCGACCGGTCAGCCGTACACGCCCGATCCCGCGGCGCTGGAGAGCGCGCACGCCTTCCTGTTCGCCGCCGCCGAGCAGGACGACCGGGGTGGCGGCATCTTCGGGCCCGTCGTTCCCGTTCCGCCCGGCGCCCCGCTGCTGGACCGGGCGATCGGCCTCAGCGGCCGGGACCCGGGCTGGACACGCCCCGTGTGACGTTCGCGGAATCGCACGGGCATACGGCTCTCGCCGGGCCGGGGCATCGTGGAGAGCGCCCACGGTGCCCCGGCCGTCGTGTTCCCCGGCGGCCGGCACGGGCCGCCGTCGCGACAGCGAACGGCGCCATCTGAGCCGCACACCCCTGAAGAGGCCACCGCCGGTCCGGGGACGCCACGTAGGGCAACGGCACGTTTCCTTGTCGGAGGCATTGACGAAACCCCGGGCCGCTCCTACGGTCATCCGCGTCGTACTTCGTACGTCATATATGAGACGCGATACGCGAGATCCGATACGCGAGATCCGATTCGCGAGATCCGAGAGGCGCGCATGACCTCTGTGCCCACGCCGATCCCCTCCCGCACGCAGTACGTGCTGGAGGAGATCAAACGCCGCATCCTCACCGGCCGGTTCACACCGGGCCAGGCCCTGGTCGAGACCGACCTCGCCGCACAGTTCGGGGTGTCCAAGACCCCGGTGCGGGAGGCGCTCAAGACCCTGGCCGGCACCGGTCTGGTCGTGATGAGCCAGTACAAGGGCGTCACGGTGCGCATGGTCGACGCGGACATGGCGCGGGAGGTCTACGACGTGCGCCTGCTCCTCGAGCCCGAGGCGCTGGGGCGCGCCGTGCGCCGCGGAGCCTCCCTCGACGCCGCACGCGACGCGCTGACCCGCGCCGACGAGGCCACCGACACCGCCGAACGGTCGCTCGCCAACCGCGAGTTCCACCGCGCCCTCTACCTGCCGTGCGGCAACCCGCTGCTCGGCAGGATGCTCGACGAGGTCCGTGACCAGGCGGCCCTGGTGTCCGCCGTCGCCTGGGCCGCCGACCCCTCTTGGGAACGGGAGGCCCGCGAGCACCGGGAGATCCTGCGGCTCGCCCTCGACGGGGACGCGGACGGCGCGGCGCGCGCCCTGCACGCGCACATCGCGTCGTTCGTGCGACGGGCCTTCCCCGAAGCGGAGTTCGAAGCGGCCCCGGCGGCCCGGAACGAGGACGGTCAGGCATGACGACGACGTTCGAGACCCAGCGGGCGGCCCTGGCCGACGTGGTGGCGATCCCGGTGACCCCGTTCGCCGAGGACGGCTCCGTCGACCCGGAGACCTACCGGGCCCTGCTGCGACGTCTCCTCGACGGCGGCGTCACGACCCTCACCCCCAACGGCAACACCGGTGAGTTCTACGCCCTGACCCCGAAGGAGCGCCGCCTGGTCACCGAGCTGACCGTCGAGGAGGCCGGTGACCGCTCGGTGATCCTCGTCGGAGTGGGCCACGACGTGCCCACCGCCGTCGACTCCGCGCGGCATGCGCGGGACCTGGGCGCGCAGATGGTGATGGTGCACCAGCCGGTCCACCCCTACGTCTCCCAGAGCGGCTGGGTCGACTACCACCGCGCCATCGCCGAGGCCGTCCCCGACCTGGGCGTCGTCCCCTACATCCGCAACGCGCAGCTCACCGGGGCCCGCCTCGCCGAACTCGCCGACACCTGCCCCAACGTCATCGGCGTGAAGTACGCCGTGCCGGACGCGGCGAAGTTCGCCGCCTTCGCCCGGGACGCGGGACTCGAACGGTTCGTGTGGGTCGCGGGGCTCGCCGAACCGTACGCCCCCTCCTACTTCTCGGTCGGCGCCACCGGCTTCACCTCAGGGCTGGTCAACGTCGCCCCCTCCGTCTCGCTGAACATGATCGAGGCGCTGCGCTCCGGCGACTACCCGACCGCCATGAAGGTGTGGGAGCAGATCCGCCGCTTCGAGGAGATGCGCGCCGCCAACGGCTCCGCCAACAACGTCACCGTCGTCAAGGAGGCCCTCGCCTCCCTCGGCCTGTGCCGCCGCGAGGTCCGCCCGCCGAGCAGGCCGCTGCCGGAGAGCGAGCGCGCCGAGGTGGCCGCCATCGCCGCGGAGTGGTCGATATGAAGTCCCCCGAGCGGCTCCGCAGCCACCAGTGGTACGGCACCGACGGCCTGCGCTCCTTCAGCCACCGCGCCCGGACCCGCCAGCTCGGCTACCTGCCCGAGGAGCACCTGGGCAAGCCCGTCATCGCGATCCTCAACACCTGGTCCGACATCAACCCCTGCCACGTCCACCTGCGCGACCGCGCGCAGGCCGTGAAGCGGGGGGTGTGGCAGGCGGGCGGATTCCCCCTCGAGTTCCCGGTCTCCACCCTCAGCGAGACCTTCCAGAAGCCGACCCCCATGCTCTACCGCAACCTCCTCGCCATGGAGACCGAGGAGCTGCTGCGGTCGTACCCGGTCGACGGCGCCGTGCTGATGGGCGGCTGCGACAAGTCCACGCCCGCCCTGCTGATGGGCGCCGCCAGCGCCGACCTGCCCACCGTCTTCGTGCCCGCCGGGCCCATGCTGCCCGGCCACTGGCGTGGCGAGACCCTGGGCTCCGGCACCGACATGTGGAAGTACTGGGACGACAAGCGGGCCGGCGTCATCGGTGACTGCGAGATGCAGGAGCTGGAGAGCGGCCTGGCCCGTTCGCCCGGCCACTGCATGACGATGGGCACGGCGTCCACGCTGACCGCCGCCGCCGAGACCCTCGGCGTCACCGTTCCGGGCGCCTCCAGCATCCCGGCCGTCGACTCCGGGCACGACCGGATGGCCGCGAAGGCGGGCATGACGATCGTCGACCTGGTCCACCGGGACCGGAAGCTGAGTGACATCCTCACCGCGGACGCCTTCGAGGACGCGGTCACGACGGTCCTCGGACTCGGCGGCTCCACCAACGCCGTCATCCACCTGATCGCCATGGCCGGCCGGGCCGGCGTCACGCTCACACTCGACGACTTCGACCGCATCGCCCGCACCGTCCCGGTGCTGGCCAACGTCCGTCCCGGCGGACAGACGTACCTGATGGAGGACTTCCACTTCGCGGGCGGACTGCCCGGGTTCCTCTCCCGGATACCCGACCTGCTCCACCTCGACAGGCCCACCGTCTGTCACGACACCCTGCGCGAGCAGATCGCCGGTGCGCGGGTGCACGACGACGACGTCATCCGGCCCCGCGGCAACCCGGTCGCGGACGAGGGCGGCCTCGCCGTACTGCGCGGCAACCTCTGCCCGGACGGCGCCGTCATCAAGCACATCTCCGCCGAGCGGCACCTGCTGCGGCACACCGGTCCCGCCGTCGTCTTCGACGACTACCGGCAGATGCAGCGGACGATCAACGACCCGGAGCTCGGCATCACCGCGGACAGCGTGCTGGTGCTGCGCAACGCCGGCCCCAAGGGCGGCCCGGGCATGCCCGAGTACGGGATGCTGCCCCTGCCCGACCACCTGCTCAAGCAGGGGGTGCGGGACATGGTCCGGATCTCCGACGCGCGGATGAGCGGGACGAGTTACGGCGCCTGCGTCCTGCACATCGCCCCCGAGTCGTACGTCGGCGGACCGCTGGCCCTGGTGCGCACCGGGGACCCGATCACGCTCGACGTCGAGAACCGCACGCTCCGGCTAGAGGTCGACGACGAGGAACTCCAGCGCCGCAGGGAGCGGTGGACGCCGCCGCCCGCACGGTACGAGCGCGGTTACGGCGCGCTCTACAACGACCAGATCACCCAGGCCGACACCGGCTGCGACTTCAAGTTCCTCGCCCGCCCGGGCACCGTCCAGGACCCCTACGCGGGCTGACCCGCCCGTCCGGGGCGGATCCCGCACACCTACGAAGAAAGCGCTTCCCCCGGCTCACGCACCACACAGCACGACGTACCGAGAAACGGAGAACAGTCATGGCCCAAGCCGCTGCCGTGGCGAAACCGCCCAGGCCACCCCGGCGGCGCCGTGCCTCCGCCACGCCCCGCAGGCTCCCCTACCTGCTGATCGCACCGGCCGCCCTGCTCATGCTGGGCTTCATCGCCTACCCGGTCCTCAGCGTCTTCTACTACAGCCTGCAGGAGTACAACCCCACCAAGCCGTGGCGCAACGGCTTCGCGGGCTTCGACAACTTCACCCACATCTTCACCGAGGACCCGCTGTTCCGGGACACCCTCGTCTTCAGCGCCAAGTGGGTCGTCGTCGAGGTCGGACTGCAGCTGATGTTCGGCCTGGCCCTCGCCCTCATCGTCAACCAGACCTTCGTCGGCCGCGCCCTGGGCCGCGCCCTCGTCTTCTCGCCGTGGGCCGTCTCCGGCGTGTTGACCTCCGCGATCTGGGTGCTCCTCTACAACTCCCAGACGGGCGTCACCCGTTACCTCGCGGACATGGGCATCGGCGACTACGGCGTCAGCTGGCTGTCGGACACCTCCACCGTCTTCCCGGCGGCGGTCGTCGCCGACCTGTGGCGCGGTGTCCCCTTCTTCGCGATCCTCATCCTCGCCGACCTCCAGTCCGTCTCCAAGGACCTCTACGAGGCCGCCGAGGTCGACGGGGCAAGCCGCTTCAAGCAGTTCCTGCACATCACGCTGCCGCACCTGAAGGACGCCATCATCCTGTCCACGCTGCTGCGCGCGGTGTGGGAGTTCAACAACGTCGACCTGCTCTACACGCTGACCGGTGGCGGACCCGCGGGCGCGACCACGACCCTGCCGCTGTACATCGCCAACACCTCGGTGGAATCCCATGACTTCGGCTACGCGTCGGCCCTCACGACGGTCGCGTTCGTGATCCTGCTCTTCTGCTCGACGGTCTACCTGCGGCTGAGCAAGTTCGGAGGCGAGAAGTGATCACCAAGGAGGCCGTCGTGGCCGCCCCCGCCCCCGCGGCCGCCGTCCCCGAGCCGCCACGGCCGGCGACGAAGCGCCGGGCCTGGGACGAGGCACCCCGCTGGCAGATCTACCTGCCGCTGGGCGTCTACCTAGTCTTCACCCTCGTCCCCTTCTACTGGATCCTGCTCTTCGCGCTGCGCCCGGCCGGCTCCACCTCGCTGGTGCCCTGGCCGGTGACCTCCGTCCACTTCGAGAAGGTCTGGACGGACCGCAGCTTCGGCACCTTCTTCCACAACAGCGTGCTGGTCGGCGTCGCCACCCTGATCATGACGACGCTGGTCGCGCTGGCCGGCGGCTACGCGCTCGCCCGGTTCGACTTCAAGGTCAAGCGGGCGTTCATGCTGGCCCTGCTCTGCTCCCAGTTCGTGCCCGGCGCGCTGCTCCTGGTCCCGCTGTTCGAGATCTTCGCCGAACTGCAGATGATCAACTCCCTCGGCAGCGTCATCATCGCCGAGACCGTCTTCCAGCTGCCGCTGTCGATGATCCTCATCAGCAACTTCATCAAGAACGTGCCGTACTCCCTGGAGGAGGCCGCCTGGGTCGACGGCTGCAACCGGTTCAGGGCCTTCCGGGTGGTCGTCCTGCCGCTGCTGCGGCCCGGTCTGATCGCCGTCGGCTCCTTCGCCTTCGTCCACTCGTGGAACCACTTCCTGTTCGCCCTGATGTTCCTCAACAACCAGGAGAAGCAGACCATCCCGGTCGGCCTCAACACGTTGATGAGCGCGGACAGCGTCGACCTCGGCGCACTCGCCGCGGGCGGCATCATCGCGGCCGTCCCCGTGGTGATCGTGTTCGCCTTCATCCAGAAGTGGCTGATCACCGGGTTCAGCGCGGGGGCGGTGAAGGGATGACGTCCGGCGTACCCGTTCCCGTCGTCCTCGCCGGCGCCCGCGGCCACGGCCGCCGGCACGTCGAGAACATCCGCCGGCTCCAGGAGAAGGGGGGCGTACGGCTCGTCGGCATCTGTGAACTCACCCCACTCACCGAGGACGAGTTCGGCGGTGAACTCCCGGAGCAGTCCGCCGACCTCGGCGCGCTGCTCGACTCCACCGGTGCCCGGGTCGCGGTGATCTGCACCCCGATCCCCACCCACACCGACCTCGCCCTCGCGGCGGCCGCACGGGGCGTGCACCTCCTGCTGGAGAAGCCGCCGGCCCCGTCGTACGCCGAGTTCCGCCGGATGGCCGACGGGGTCGCCGCGGCCGGGGTCGCCTGCCAGATCGGCTTCCAGTCGCTGGGTTCGCACGCCGTCCCCGCGATCCGCGAACTGGTCGCCCAGGGCGCCGTCGGCCGGGTGGTGGGCATCGGCGCGGCCGGCGCCTGGGTGCGGCCCGAGGCGTACTTCCGGCGGTCGCCCTGGGCGGGCCGGCGCCGGCTCGACGGCGTCGACGTGATCGACGGGGCGCTGACCAACCCGCTCGCCCACGCCGTCGCCACCGCCCTCGCCCTCGATGACAGCACCCGCGCCGAGGACGTCGCCGGCATCGAGACCGAGCTGCTGCGCGCCAACGACATCGAGTCCGACGACACCTCCTGCGTACGGATCACCACCGCGCGGGGAGGCTCCGTCACCGTCGCCGTGACGCTGTGTGCCGAGCGGGCGGACGAGCCGTACGTCATGGTGCACGGCACCAGCGGCCGTATCACCCTCTGGTACAAGCAGGACCGCGTCCTGCTCCAGCGCGCGGACCACGGTCCCGAGGAGGTGCGCCACGACCGCACCGACCTGCTGGAGAACCTCGTCGCGCACCTCACCGACGGCACGCCGCTGCTCGTCCCCCCGGACGCGACCGGCGCCTTCATGCAGGTCGTCGAGGCGATCCGCCGGGCCCCCGACCCGGTCCCGCTGCCCACAGGCGCCTGGCACCGCGTACCCGGCGAGGACCGCCGGGTGGTGCCCGGCATCGACGCCCTGGTCGCGGCCGCCGCCGACACCCTGTCCCTCTACTCCGAGCTGGGCGCCCCCTGGGCACTGCCCGCCCACCACCTGCCGAAAGAGGTGAGCACCCGATGACCGGCAACGACTGTGCGGTGCTGCGCGTCGCGGGCCGGCCCGTCGGCCGGTACGTCACCCGGCCCGGACTGCCCGCCCGGCTGTCCCCGCGGCCACACCTGCACCCCGTCACCACCCTGGCCGGCACGGCGGTCACCGAGCTGAGCCCCGCCGACCACGCCCACCACCTCGGCGTCGGTGTCGCCGTTCCCGACGTCGAGGGGTTCAACTTCTGGGGCGGACGCACCTACGTCCGCGACCGGGGCCCGACCGAGCTGGACAACCACGGCTCCCAGCGGCACACCTCCTACCAGCTGCGCGACCCCGACGGATTCGTCGAGGAGCTGCGCTGGATCGCCGCGCCGGGCGAGCTGCTGCGCGAGCGCCGCACGGTCGCCGCCACCGCGCTCACCGGCACCGCCTGGGCGCTGGACCTCACCTTCTCCCTCACCAACATCACGCCGGGTCCGCTCTCCCTGGGCAGCCCCGCCACCAACGGCCGCCCCGGCGCCGCCTACGGCGGCTTCTTCTGGCGGGCCCGCAAGGAGGAGGCGGTCCCGGACGTCTTCACCGCCGGCACCGAGGGAGAGAACGAGGTCCACGGCCACACCGCCGACTGGCTGGCGCTCGCCGGATCCACCTGGACCCTGGTCTTCGCCGGGGCGACCGAACAGACCAGGCGCGACCCCTGGTTCGTCCGCACCGCCGAGTACCCGGGCGTCGGCTCGTCCCTCGCGCACGAGGCCCGGCTGCCGGTCCCGCCCGGCGGGACCGTGGTCCGCCGGATCGTCACCGTGGTCGCCGACGGCCGCCTCGGCCGGGACGAGGCGGCCGCCCTGGTCCGCAGGGCGGTGAGCCCATGAGCGCCGGGCGGGTGGACCTCACCTACCGCAACCCGGTGCTGGACGCCGACTGGTCCGACCCGGACGTGATCCGCGTCGGCGACGACTTCTACCTGACCGCCTCCAGCTTCGGCCGTGTCCCCGGGCTTCCCCTGCTGCACTCCCGCGACCTGGTCAACTGGACCCTCGTCGGCCACGCACTCGAACGGCTGGAACCCGAGGCCGAGTTCACCGTGCCGCGGCACGACTGCGGGGTCTGGGCCCCAGCCCTGCGCCACCACGACGACCGCTTCTGGATCTTCTGGGGCGATCCCGACCAGGGCATCTTCCAGGTCAACGCCCCCGGGATCCGCGGCCCCTGGACCCGGCCGCACCTGGTGAAGGCCGGCAAGGGCCTGATCGACCCCTGCCCCCTGTGGGACGACGAGACCGGCGAGGCGTACCTCGTGCACGCCTGGGCCAAGTCCCGCTCCGGCGTCAAGAACCGTCTCACCGGCCACCGGATGCACCCGCACGGCACCGAACTCCTCGACGAGGGCGAGGTGATCGTCGACGCCGACCGCATCCCCGGCTGGTTCACCCTGGAGGGGCCCAAGCTCTACCGGCACGACGGCTGGTTCTGGATCCTCGCCCCCGCCGGGGGAGTGGAGACCGGCTGGCAGGGCGCCTTCCGCTCCCGCGCGTTCTTCGGGCCGTACGAGGAGAAGGTGGTCCTGGAGCAGCAGGACACCGACGTCAACGGGCCCCACCAGGGCGGCTGGGTGCGCACCCCCTCCGGTGAGGACTGGTTCCTGCACTTCCAGCAGCGCGGCGCGTACGGCCGCGTCGTGCACCTCCAGCCGATGAGCTGGGACTCGGGAGGCTGGCCGGTGATCGGGGACCACGGCGCCCCCGTCGCCGAGCACCGCCGCCCGGACCTGCCCGCGCAGCCGCCCGCCGCGCCCGCCGCCGACGACGACTTCCCCGGCGGACGTCACGGCCGCCAGTGGCAGTGGACCGCCAACCCCAGGGACGGCTGGGCCACCCAGCACTCCGCCGACGGTCTGCGGCTGACCTGCGTCCGTTCCGCCGGCGCGCACGACCTGCGCACCCTGCCCAACGTCCTCACCCAGCGGCTGCCCGGCACCCCGTGCGCCGTCGAGGTGGGGCTCCGTCTCGACAGCGAGGAACCCGGCGCACGCGCCGGCCTCGTGGTCCTCGGGGACGCCTACCGCTGGATCGGGCTCCAGCGCGGCACGGACGGCACGGTGCACCTGGTGCACCGGTTCGCCGAGACCGTCGCCGAGAGGGAGCGGGAGGCCGACCACCCACGGCCCGCCCCGGATGGCCGGGCGCGGCTGCGCGTCGACATCGGTGCGGGTGCGCGCTGCCGCTTCTCGTACGACACCGGGGAGGGGTTCCGCGCCTCCGGTCACGTCTTCGCCGCCACGCCCTGGCGCTGGGTCGGTGCCCTGCTCGGCCTGGTCGCCCTGGCGCCCTCCGGTCAGGGACACGCCGGCACCGCCACGTTCACGCAGTTCAGGATCAGTACCCGGAAGAAGAGAGCCGACCAATGAAGATCAGCATTCTCGGAAACAGCACCGGCAGAGGCCGCCGCACCTCGGCTGCCGTCGCCCTGGGGGCCGTGCTCGCCCTGACCGCCACCGCCTGCGGCGACGGCGGCAGCGGCGCGGGCGACGGCGGCGAGGGCAGCGGCAAGGGCGAGATCATCTTCTGGGACAACAACGGCGGTGTCCGCACCGACATCTGGAAGGAGATCATCGCCGACTTCGAGAAGGCGAACCCGGACATCGACGTCCAGTACGTCGGCATCGCCTCCACCGAGTACCAGTCCAAGGTCGACACCGCCATCCAGGGCGGCGGCCTGCCGGACGTCGGCGGCGTCGGCGCGGCGATGCTCGCGGGCTTCGCGGCGCAGGGCGCGCTCGACCCGCTGGACGACCGGCTGGACGGGTCGTCACTGAACGGCAAGCTCAACAAGGACATGGTCGAGTCGCTGCGGGCGGCCGGCGGCGGCGACGACAAGCTGTACTCCGTCCCGACCTCGGCCAACAACGGCGTCCTGTACTACCGCACCGACCTGTTCGAGAAGGCGGGCCTGGAGGAGCCGACCACCTGGGACCGGTTCTTCGAGGCCGCTCAGAAGCTCACCGACAAGGGCGCCAACAAGTTCGGCTACACCATCCGCGGCGGCGCCGGCTCCATCGCCCAGGCCCTGGACGCGATGTACGGCCAGTCCGGCATCACCTCGTTCTGGGACTCCACCGGCAAGAAGACCACGGTCGACGACCCGAAGAACGTCAAGGCCCTGGAGGAGTACGCGGCCCTGTTCAAGAAGGTCACCCCCGCCGCCGACCTCAACAACGACTTCACCAAGATGGTCGCGCAGTGGGACTCCGGCGAGATCGGGATGCTGAACCACAACCTCGGTTCGTACCAGGACCATGTGAAGGCCCTCGGCGCCGACACGTTCCGGGGCATCCCGCAGCCCACCGGGCCCGGCGGCAAGCGGGTCCAGGTCTCCAACCCGGTCGACGGCCTCGGTCTGTTCAAGAGCTCCAAGAACAAGGAGGCCGCCTGGAAGTTCATCGAGTTCGCCGCGTCGGCGCAGTCCAACTCGAAGTTCAACGAGTCGGCCGGGCAGGTGCCGGCGCACCTGGACGCGGCCAAGGCCGAGTGGATCGCGAAGGCGGAGCCCACGAAGCTGGCCGCGGACGCGCTGACCGACGGGTCCACGACCATCGTGCAGCTGCCGTACTACCTGCCGGACTGGAACACGATCTCCAAGGCGGAGAACGAGCCGAACTTCCAGAAGGTGCTGCTGGGCGACATGAGCGCGAAGGACTTCCTGGACGGCCTGGCCGGGCAGCTGAACGAGGCGCAGGCCGAGTGGGACGAACAGATGGGCTGATCGGAACGGATTCGCCGTGGGGCGGCCTGTGGGGCATCGGGCCGCGGGCCGTCCGACGCGATCAGTACCTGCGGCTCCCGCCGAGGGCGCCCGGGCCCGGGGCGCCGAGCCCGTGCCGGCCACCACGGCGGCGGTTCGACGCGGACGGGCGTGCCGTGCCCAGCCACGGGGGGTACCCCGCGGCGACGCGGGCGCCGGCGCGCGAGGAGCGGGTCCCGCTGCTCGACGTCCAGGCGCTGCCGCCGGCGCTGTGGCGGGAGCTCGGGGCCGAGGGGACCAAGACGTACTCCCACTGGACGGCGACGAAGCAGGACAACACGCACGTCGATCCGCCGGGCGCGACCGCCGTGGCGCGACTGGTCGCCCGGGAGCTGCTGAGCACCCGGGTGCTCGCACCGCGCGACGTACGGCGGCTGGACGGCCGGGTCCCCGGGTCCTGGATCACCCGGCCGGAGCCCGTGGCGCAACACCCGAACCCTGGACGAAGGAGAGCAGCACCGTGCAGAGAACTGAATGGCATGCGCATGCCATAGCGAGAGCCGTCTCGGTGGCCGGCTGTGCCGCCCTCGTGCTGGCACTGACCGGCACCGGAGCCCAGGCCCACTCCCCGTCGCACCACCCCCGTGACCCCGCCCGGCAGACGCTGGGCGCGGGCGACGGCTGGGCCTCCCACGGCACCGGCACGACCGGGGGCGCCGCCGCGGACGCCGAGCACGTGTACACCGTGACGGACTGGGCCGGGTTCAAGGCGGCCCTGGCGGACGGCGGCGACGCCCCGAAGATCATCAAGGTGAAGGGCACCCTCGACGCGGTCTCCGAGGGCTGCGAGGCGTTCGCCGCGCCCGGGTACGACTTCGACGCCTACCTGGACACGTACGCGCCGGAGACCTGGGGACTGGAGCGGGACCTGAGCGCCGAGCCGGACGACAGCCCGGAGGGGCTGCGCAGGGCGTCCGCCGCCGCCCAGGACACCGCCGTCAAGGCGAACATCCCCTCCAACACCACGGTCATCGGCGTCGGCAGGAACGCCGGCATCAAGGGTGCCGGCCTGCAGATCAAGGGCGTGCACAACGTCATCGTCCGCAACCTCACCCTGGAGAGCCCGGTCGACTGCTTCCCGCAGTGGGACCCCACCGACGGCAGCCGGGGCAACTGGAACTCCGAGTACGACACCGCCGTGGTGCACGGCTCCACGCACGTGTGGCTGGACCACAACACCTTCACCGACGGCGAGCACCCCGACAGCGCGGCCCCGACCCACTTCGGCATGCTCTACCAGCAGCACGACGGAGAGCTGGACATCGTCAAGGGCGCCGACCACGTCACCGCCTCCTGGAACGTCTTCACCGAGCACGACAAGACGATCCTCATCGGCAACAGCGACGGCGAGTCCACCGCGGCCGGCGACCGGGGCAAGCTCAAGGCGACCTTCCACCACAACCTGTTCTCGCACCTGGTCGAGCGCGCGCCGCGCGTCCGCTTCGGGCAGGTCGACGTGTACAACAACCACTTCGTGGCGGACACCGGCTACTCCTACAGCTTCGGCATCGGCAAGGAGTCGCAGCTCGTCGCCGAACACAACGCGTTCACCCTGCCGGAGGGCATCGGTCCGTCGAAGATCCTCAAGCGGTGGAACGACTCACCGCTCACCGCCGCGCACAACCTGGTCAACGGTGAGCGGGTCGACCTGATCGCCGCGCACAACGCGGAGCTCCCCGGCACGCCCCTGCGGTCCGGCGCCGGCTGGACCCCCACCCTGCGCACCGCGGTCCACCCGGCCCGGGCGGTCCCGGTGCTGGTCAAGTACGGCGCGGGAGCCGGCCGCATCCGCTGACCCCGCCCCTCGTCCGGCCGGTGCGGCCCGCCCCCACTGCGGCCCGCACCGGCCCGTCCCCCTGTCCAAGGAGCGACCGCATGCCCTCTCCCTCGTCCCGAAGGTCCTTCCTGCTCACCGGCGCCGCGGCCGGCACCGCGCTCGCCCTGTCCGCCGTCCCGGCGCGGGCCGGCGGCCGGCCGCGCGGCCCGTTCGGCCGCTTCGGCTCACCGTCCGACCGGCTCACCCCGCAGACCCTGTACGTCCACCCGCGCGGCGCCGGTGACGTCACCGGCCTCCAGGCCGCCGTGACCGCCGCGACCGGCACCGGACGCACCCTGGTCATCGCGCCCGGCGTCTACCGCGAGACGGTCTCGGTCGACGCCGACCGTACCGGGATGACCTGGATCGGCGCCTCCGAGAACCCCCGCGACGTCGTCATCGTCCACGACAACGCAGCCGGCACCCCCCGGCCGGACGGTTCCGGCACCTACGGCACCTCCGGCTCGGCCACCACCACCGTGCGCCCCGACGGCTTCACCGCCCGCTGGATCACCTTCGCCAACGACTGGCTGCGCGCCGACCTGCCCGGCACCAGCGGCACCCAGGCCGTCGCACTCAAGGTGCAGGGCGACCGCAGCGCCTTCACCCACTGCCGGTTCCTCGGCCACCAGGACACCCTGTACGCCGACACGGCCTCCCTGGACACCTTCGCCCGCCAGTACTTCGCCCACTGCTACGTCGAGGGGGACGTCGACTTCGTCTTCGGCCGCGCCACCGCCCTCTTCGAGCACTGCCACTTCCGCACCCTGATCCGTCCGGACCTCACCGCCGCCCCGCACGGCTTCGTCTTCGCGCCCTCCACCGCCGGTGCCAACCCCCGCGGCTACCTGGTCACCCGGAGCAGGATCAGCAGCGAGGCCCCGGACGGCTACTACAAGCTGGCCCGCCCCTGGGTGCCCAGCTCCGACCGCACCGCCCGCCCCATGCTCACCGTCCGGGAGACCCGCCTCGGCGCCGGCATCGACGCGGTCGCGCCCTACACCGACATGGCGAGCGGCCACCCCTGGCAGGACCAGCGGTTCGCCGAGTACCGCAACACCGGTCCCGGCGCGGTGATCACCGTGCCCGGGAACCGGCCCCAGCTCACCCGCGCCCAGGCCGCCCTGCACACCCCCGGCACCCACCTGGGCGACTGGCGGCCCCGCGGGTGACCTCCGTACCCGGGCCGCCCGGGTTGCTGCGGGCGCTCAGGGACGACCTGACGTTCCCGCCGGCCTGGGGCACCTCACCCGTCCGCGACTTCGAGGGGTGGCGCCGGGCGGCCCGGGCTCAGATGGAGGAACTCCTCCTCGTCCCACCGCACTGCCACACCCCCTACGCGCCCGAGTACACGGCCGGACCCGAAGCGGACGGGGACGGCCGGGAGCCGGTGACACCGTGGGAGAGTCGTTGCGTCTCTTGGTCGCCGCCGCCGGGGTCGAACGTCGTTCGAGGAACGGTCCCCCGGCATCGAAGGGAACGGTCGCCCCGGTGACGGGCCGCCCCCGGGGGGAAGGGGGCGGCCCGTCCGTGAAGACGCCTCCGTGTGCGGGCGGGTTCAGTCCCGCAGCGCCGCTTCCATCGCCGCCCTGGCGACCGGGGCCGCCAGGCCGTTGCCGCTGACCTCCGAGCGGGCCGCGTCGGACTGCTCCACCACGACCGCCACGGCGACCTCCCGGTCCGAGGACTCCGACCGCGCGTACGAGGTGAACCAGGCGTACGGCGTCCTGCTGTTGTTCTCGCCGTGCTGCGCGGTGCCCGTCTTCCCGCCCACCACGGCGCCGGGGATCCGCGCGTTCGACCCGGTGCCCTCGTCGACGACCGTCTCCATCGCCGACCGGAGCTGCTCGGCGGTCGAGGAGCTGACGATCCGCTCCGTGCCCGCCTCCTCGTCGTAGTCCTTCAGCACGTCACCGCCGCTGTCGGTGACCCGGCTGACCATGTGGGGCATCGCCTGCTTCCCGCCGTTCGCGATCGCCGCCGACACCATCGCCATCTGCAACGGGGTGGCGGTCACGTCGAACTGGCCGATGCCGGTCAGCGCGGTCTGCGACGGCTCCATGTCCGAGGGGTAGACGCTGGGGTGGGCCCGCACCGGCACGTCCTGCGTCCCGTCGTTGAAGCCGAACCTCTCGGCCATCGCCCGCACCTTGTCCTCGCCGAGGTCGACGGCCATCTTCGCGAAGACGTTGTTGCAGGAGTACTGCAGCCCGACCCGGATCGAGGCGTTCTCACAGGGCGCGTCCGGGTTCTCGTTGGTGAGGTCCCTGACCGTGCCCGGCAGCCGGTACGGGTCGGGGCTCTCGGTCCTCTCGTCGACCGACCGGTACAGCCCGTCCTCCAGCGCGGCCGCCGCGACCACCAGCTTGAACGTCGAGCCCGGCGGCAGCGGCCGGCGCAGCGCCCGGTTGGTGAGCGGCTTGTCCGGGTCCGCGTTGAGCCTCTTCCACGCCTCACCGGCGGTGTTGGCGTCCGTCAGCGACGTCGGGTCGTACGACGGGGTCGACACCACCGCGAGGATGCGGCCCGTGCCCGGGTCGATCGCGACCGCCGCGCCCTTCTTGTCGCCGAGCGCCTCGTACGCCGCCTTCTGCACCGCCGGGTCGATGGTGGTCACCACGGTGCCCGGACCGGCCCGCCGGTCCGTGACGGTGTCCATCACCGTCCTCAGCCGCGGGTCCGTGCCGTTGAGCAGGTCCGCGTAGATGCCTTCCAACTGTGTCGGCGCGTACGCCTGCGAGGCGTAGCCCGTCACCGCCGCGTACAGCGGGCCGTTCCCGTACGTGCGCTTGTACGCCAGATCGCCTCCCTCCGTCCGGGCCGAGCCGGTGACCGGCTCCCCGGCCACGACGATGTTCCCGAGCGGCTCCGCGTACGTCTCGATCGCGTTGCGCCGGTTGTCCTTGTCGTCCGCCAGTGCCCGGCCCTCGTAGAACTGCACCCAGGTCGCCCTGATCAGCAGGGCGAACACCAGCAGCAGCGTGAAGACCGAGGCACGCCTGATCGTCTTGTTCATCGCGTCCGGACAGACGAACGACGGGGGCCGAGACGTTCCTTCACGGCCGTTTTCTCATCGGACGTTCATCGAGCCCGCCGACGTCGCGCGGGGGAGTGCCGGGTCAGCCGTGCAGGGTGAGCACCAGCTCGTCGATCTCCGCACCGCGCGCCGACGCGTACCCCGTGGTCCGCGCGGAGACCTCGAAGCCGCACCGCTCCAGCACCCTCCGCGAGGCCGCGTTGTCCGCGGCCACGCGCGCGTACAGCGGGCGTTCGGCCACCTCGGCGAGCAGACCGCGCAGCGCGGCCGTGGCGACGCCCTTGCCCCAGTGGGCGCGGTCGACCCGGTACGTCACCTCGCGCTCACCCGGTCCGCCGTGGACCGACACGTGTCCCACCACGTCGCCGTCGCCCGGCACCGTGCGCACGACGATCTCCGGAGAGCTGCGGATGCGCGCCCAGCGGGCGGCGAAGCGGTCCCGGTCGGCCGGGTCCTCGGGGGTGAAGGCGGCCCTGTGCAGCGCCTCCGGGTCGTTCGACTGCCGGGGGAAGACGGGCAGATCGCTGTCGTGCACCGGGCGCAGGGCGACATTCACGGGTCAGAGCCTCCGGGTGGCCAGGGTGAGCCGGTCGCGGGCGTCGAACAGGGCGTCCTTGACCATCTGCTCGTGCGCGGGGGTGAGCCGGGCCACCGGCACCGAGCAGCTGATCGCGTCCCGGGCGGGGGTGCGGTACGGGATCGCCACACCGAAGCAGCGCAGCCCCAGCGTGTTCTCCTCGCGGTCCACGGCGAAGCCCTGCTCCCGTACCAGGCGCAGCTCCTCGATGAGCTTCTCCCGGTCGGTGATGGTGTGCTCGGTCAGGGCGGGCAGCGCCTCCGGGAGCATCTTGCGCACCTGCTCGTCGGAGTACGTGCTCAGCAGCGCCTTGCCGAGCGACGTGGAGTGCGCGGGCAGCCGGCGTCCGACCCGGGTGAACGGCCGCAGGTAGTGCTGTGACTGACGGGTGGCCAGGTAGACGACGTTGGTGCCGTCGAGCCGGGCGAGGTGGATGGTCTCGGTGGTGTCGTCGGAGAGCCGGTCCAGCGTGGGCCGGGCGGCCGCGACGACCTCGTCGCCGTCGATGTAGGACGTGCCCACGAGCAGCGCCCTCACGCCGATGCCGTACCGCGTGCCCGTGGCGTCCGTCTCCACCCAGCCGAGGTCCACGAGCGTGCGCAGCAGCATGTACAGGCTCGACTTGGGATAGCCGACGGCCTCCTGGACCGCCGCCAGGGAATGCATGCCGGGGCGTCCGGCGAAGTATTCGAGCAGTTCAACGGTCCGCACCGCGGACTTGACCTGCGCCCCGCCGCCTGTCTCGCCAGCCGACATCGCCCTTGACCCCTTCGTTCGCCGGGAAATAGTCTCCCAGCACATTCATCTACACAGACGGCGTTCAGTATATCGAACGCCGCTGAGGGGTGACGTACATACTGCGGCATTGCATGCGGCATTCAAGTGGAGGGACCCGCGGTGGCAGCAGCACCAGTCTGGAGTGTCGACCCCCGAACCGGGAAGCAGCGTGAACAGGTTGCGGTGGAGGCCACAGCCCAGGAGGTGGACGCCGCCGTCCGCGCCGCGCACGAAGCGCGTGGCGCGCTGACGGACCGCGGTGTCCGCGCGGCCTTCCTGCGCACGGCCGCCGACGAACTCGAGGCCGCCCGGGACCGGCTCGTCGAGGCCGCCGACGCGGAGACCGCGCTCGGCCCGGTCCGGCTCACCGGCGAACTCGCCCGCACCTGCTACCAGCTGAGGGCCTTCGCGGGCATCGTCGACGAGGGCGCCTTCCTCGACGTCGTCATCGACCACCCCGACGACACCGCTACCCCGCCCGTCCCGGACCTGCGCCGCTACAAGATCCCGCTGGGCGCCGTCGCCGTCTACTCGGCCTCCAACTTCCCCTTCGCCTTCTCCGTGGCCGGCGGCGACACCGCGAGCGCGCTCGCGGCCGGCTGCCCGGTCGTCGTCAAGGCCCACCCCGACCACCCCGGACTGTCCGAGCTGGTCGCCAAGGTGCTGCGCCGTGCCGCGGCCCGGCACGACGTCCCCGGGGGCGTGCTCGGCCTGGTGCACGGCTTCGAGGCGGGCATCGAGCTGATCAAGCACCCGCTGGTCGCGGCGGCCGGCTTCACCGGCTCCGTCCGCGGGGGCCGGGCCCTCTTCGACGCGGCCGCCGCCCGTCCCGTCCCGATCCCCTTCCACGGTGAGCTGGGCTCGCTGAACCCGGTCGTCGTCACCGAGGCCGCCGCCGCCGAGCGCGGCGAGGCGATCGGCGCCGGCCTGGCCGGTTCGATGACGCTGGGCGTCGGCCAGTTCTGCGTCAAGCCGGGTCTGGTCCTCGCCCCTGCCGGCCCGGCCGGCGACGCGCTGCTGAAGTCGCTGACGGACGCCGTCAGCGACACCGACGCGGGCGTCCTGCTCGACCACCGGATGCGCGACAACTTCGTGGCCGGTGTCGCCGAGCGCGGGCAGCTGCCCGGCGTGGAGTCCCCGGTGACCCCTGGCGCGTGCGGCGCGCACACCGTCAGCGCGGGCTTCCTGACCGTCCCGGCGAGCCGGCTGGCCCGGGAGGGTGAGCACGACCTGCTCCTGGAGGAGTGCTTCGGGCCGGTCACCGTGGTGGCCCGCTACGAGGACGACGCCGAGGTGCGGAGCGTGCTGGCGCGGCTGCAGGGCAACCTCACGGCGACCGTGCAGCTGTCCGCCGAGGAGGCGGCCGGGGAGGGCCGCGGGGCGGAACTGGTGCGCGAGCTGACGCCGCTGGCCGGGCGGGTCCTGGTCAACGGCTGGCCGACGGGCGTCGCGGTCGCCCCCGCCCAGCACCACGGCGGCCCCTACCCGGCGACGACCTCCACGTCCACGTCGGTGGGCGGCACGGCCATCGAGCGGTGGCTGCGGCCGGTCGTCTACCAGGGCGCGCCCGAGGCGCTGCTGCCGGCGGAGCTGAGGGACGACAACCCGCTGGGACTGCCCCGCAGGTTCAACGGCCGACTGGAATCCTGACCCCCCCCTTACGCCCGGCCCGGCCACTCGGCCTGGGCCCGGCACATGCCTGCCTCCGCCCGCTGCCGGGACGGGCGGACGTGCGGTGCGGGTCCGGCCCGGGAGCCGCCCGCGGCCTTCGCGTCCGTCGGGCCCGCACCGGCCTCCGGCCGCACCGGTGCGCGGGAACCGCCCCGCCCGCGCCCCGTCGCCGTGTCCGGTCCCGGCCGGGAGGGGCGGACGCGAGGCGTCCGTCGTGGCGGCCGGGGAGGTGCCCCCCGGCTGCCGGCGCCGGGTGTCACCTGGGAGGATCCCGCCATGGACCTGGACATCCCCGAACTCCCCTTCCCGCTGCGCACCTACGGACCGGAGGGCTCCTGGTCCCACGAGGACGGCGTCCTGACCGGATGGGCCGGCCCCCGGCAGGACCGCTTCGTGCCGCCCACCGGTGAGGCCCTGGACCCCGCCGCCGACGCGCCGCGCCTCCTGGGGGCGCCGGAGGGGGACTTCCAGCTGATCGCCCGGGTCACGGTGGGCTTCGCCGCCTCCTTCGACGCGGGGGTCCTGTACGTCCACGTCGGTGAGCGGGCCTGGGCCAAGCTGTGCCTGGAGTACTCCCCGGACGTCCCCACGGTCTGCACGGTGGTCACCCGGGGGCATTCCGACGACGCCAACTCCTTCACTGTGGACGGCAGTTCCATCTGGCTGCGGGTGAGCCGCACGGGCCGTGCCTTCGCCTTCCACGCCTCGCGTGACGGCGAGCGCTGGACCTTCGTCCGGCTCTTCACCCTCGGCGACGAGAAGGAGACCGGAGCCGCGTTGGTCGGCTTCATGACCCAGTCCCCGATGGGTGAGGGCTGCGTGGTGACGTACGACCACCTTGAGTACCGGCCCTACTGGCCGGACGACCTGCGGGACGGCAGCTGAGGGAATGAGGACGGCTGCTTGAAGGTTCACCGAGGTGCGGAGGGAGTCTCCGCAGCCGCACGACCCTGGAGAGAGCCGGCCCATGCGCGTCGAGATCTGGAGCGACATCGCCTGCCCCTGGTGCTATGTCGGAAAGGCCCGCTTCGAGAAGGCGCTGGCCTCCTTCCCGCACCGTGAGCAGGTCGAGGTGGTGCACCGTTCCTTCGAGCTGGACCCGGGGCGTGCCAAGGACGACGTCCAGCCGGTGATCGCCATGCTCACCGGGAAGTACGGCATGAGCGAGGCGCAGGCCGAGGCGGGCGAGGACAACCTGGGCTCCCAGGCCGCCGCCGAGGGCCTGCCCTACCGCACCCGCGGCCGTGACCACGGCAGCACCTTCGACATGCACCGCCTGCTGCACCTCGCCCGCGAGCAGGGCCGCCAGGCGGAGCTGCTCGACCGGCTCTACCGGGCGAACTTCGCCGAGGAGCGGTCCGTCTTCAACGACGACGAACGGCTCGTCGGGCTCGCGGGCGACGCCGGCCTCGACACCGGGGCCGTACGCAAGGTGCTCGCCGACCCGCAGGCGTACGCCGACGAGGTCCGCGCCGACGAGCGGGAGGCCGCGCGGCTCGGGGCGCGCGGCGTGCCGTTCTTCGTGCTCGACCGCACGGTCGGCGTCTCCGGCGCCCAGCCCGCCGAGGTCTTCGCCCGGGCGCTGTCCCAGGCCTGGGGCGAGCGCGCGCCGCTGACGACGGCAGACGACGGTGCTCAGGCCTGCGGCCCGGACGGATGCGCGGTGCCTCAGCCGTAGAATTCGCAGGTCAGCACCTATGCATAAGGGCTCCTTCGAGGTATCACGCAGAATCCGGCCATGGACGGGGACTTCCCGGGACCGCAGAGTGGTCCCATGGAGACCTTCGAGAACCTCGTCCGTGCCGAGTTCACCCCGAAGAACACCTACCTGAACACCGCGAGCAACGCCCTCCTGCCGGCCCGCACCGTGACCGCGCTGCAGGACGCCGCCCGGATCCGCGCGGAGGGCCGCTCGCTGGACCCGCTGTTCGCGGACGTCGAGGCCTGCCGCGCCGCGTTCGCCCGGCTGGCCGGCGTTCCCGTCGAGCGGGTCGCGGCGGGGGCCACGGCCGCCCTGCACACCTCGCTCGTCGCGGCCTCGCTGCCGCCGGGCGCCGAGGTCCTCACCGTCGAGGACGACTTCACGTCCGTGCTCAACCCGTTCCACACGCGCGGTGACCTCAAGGTGCGGTCCGTGCCACTGGAGCGGCTCGCCGACTCCGTCCGGCCGGGCACCGCGCTGGTCGCCGTCAGCGCCGCCCAGTCCGCCGACGGCCGGGTCGCCGACCTGACCGCGCTGCGCGAGGCGGCCCGGGCGCACGGGGTGCGGACCTACGTCGACTTCTCCCAGGCGGCCGGCTGGCTGCCGGTGGACGCCGGCGCCTTCGACTACTCCGTCTCCATCACCTACAAGTGGCTGCTCGGCCCGCACGGCGCGGCGTTCCTCGTCGTGCCCGAGGACCTCGGCGATCTGCCGCCGGTGCAGGCGAGCTGGGTGGCGGCGGAGCACCCCTGGGCCAGCTGCTACGGACCGGTCGCCGAACTCGCGCACTCGGCCCGGCGGTTCGACTCCAGCCCCGCCCTGTTCACCTACGTGGGACTGCGTGCCTCCCTCGAACTCGTGGAGGAGATCGGCGTGGACGCCGTCCGCGCCCACGACCTGGCCCTCGCCGACCGCTTCCGCACGGGGCTCGCGGACCTGGGCCGCACCGCCGTGCCCGCGCCCGGTTCACCGATCGTGTCCGTGCCCGGACTCGGCAGCCTGCAGCCGGAGCTGGCGGCGGCCGGCATCCAGGTGTCCGACCGGGCGGGCCATCTGCGGGCGTCCTTCCACCTCTACAACACGGCCGATGACGTGGACCGGCTGCTGGAGGCGCTGTCCGGCTGACCGCACCCGGGCACACGACAGCGGGCCGGTGCCTCCTGTCCCACACGAGGAGGCCCGGCCCGCAGTCCGTGATGCGCCTACTTCACCGGAGTGAAGTCCCGCGCCCCGATGTACTCAGGACGCCGGACCGGCGCGGCGAACGGCTCGACCGCCGTGTTCTCGACGCTGTTGAACACGATGAACACGTTGCTGCGCGGGAACGGCGTGATGTTGTCGCCGGAACCGTGCATGCAGTTGCAGTCGAACCAGGTGGCGGAGCCCGCCTTGCCCGTGAACAGCTTGATGCCGTACTCCGACGCCATCTTCGTCAGCGCCTCGTCGGACGGCGTCCCCGCGTCCTGCATCTGCAGGGACTTCTTGTAGTTGTCCTTCGGCGTGGCCCCCGCGCACCCGAGGAACGTCTTGTGCGACCCCGGCATGATCATGAGACCGCCGTTGGTGTCGTAGTTCTCGGTGAGCGCGATCGAGACCGAGACGGTGCGCATGTTCGGCAGGCCGTCCTCGGCGTGCCAGGTCTCGAAGTCCGAGTGCCAGTAGAAGCCGCTGGCCCCGAAGCCCGGCTTGACGTTGATCCGCGACTGGTGGACGTACACGTCCGAGCCGAGGATCTGCCGGGCCCGCCCGACGACCCGCTCGTCGCGCACCAGGTTCGCGAAGACCTCGCTGATCTTGTGCACCTCGAAGACCGACCGGATCTCCTTGGACTGCGGCTCGACGATCGAGCGCTCGTCCGCGCGGATGGCCGGGTCGGTGACGAGCCGCTCCAGCTCGCGCTGGTACACGGCGACCTCGTCCGGTCCGATGAGCTGGTCGATGGCGAGGAAGCCGTCGCGGTCCAGGGCCTCGAGGTCACCGCGCGAGACGGGACCGGGCGTGTCGGGGGAACCCCAGACGACCGGGTCCTGCCGGGGAGTCGCCACCTCGGTGGCGCCGCGGGTGGGATAGAGGTCGGCGATGTTCGTGGTCGTGGTGGTCACGGTGACTCACACCTCCTCGGTGAGCAGCGGGTAGACGCCGTTCTCGTCGTGGTCCTCCCGTCCGGTGACGGGCGGGTTGAAGACACAGATGCAGTGGAAGTCCTCCTTGACCTTGAGCGTGTGCCGCTCGTGGCCGTTGAGGAGGTACATGGTGCCGGGGGTGATGTGGTACGTCTCCCCGGTCTCGCGGTCGGTCAGCTCGGCGTCGCCCTTGGTGCAGACGACGGCCTCGATGTGGTTCGCGTACCACATCGAGGTCTCCGTGCCCGCGTACAGGATCGTCTCGTGCAGGGAGAAGCCGACCTTCTCCTTGGCGAGGACGATGCGCTTGCTCTCCCACGTGCCGGACGCCGACTTCACGTGCCGGTCGGTGCCTTCGAGGTCCTTGAACGAACGGACGATCACGGTGTTGCGATGCCTCCTCGGCTCGGGTGCGTGTTTCAGGCGGTTTCGCGGACGGCGCGGGCGAGGGTGCGCAGACCCTCGTCCAGCTCGTCCGGGGTGATGGTCAGGGCCGGGAGCAGCTTGACGACCTCGCTCTCGGGGCCGGACGTCTCGATCAGCAACCCGAGTTCGAAGGCGCGCCGGGCGATCCGTCCCGCGCGCTCCTTGTCGTGGAACTCCATGCCCCACACCAGGCCGCGGCCGCGGTACTCCTTGACGTCGGCGAGGTTCTCCTCGGTGATGGCGATCAGCGCCTGCTCGACCTGCTCGCCGCGCGAACGGGTCTGCTTCTCCATCGCGGCCCCGTCGGCCCAGTACGCCTCCAGGGTCGCGGTGGCCGTGACGAAGGCGGGGTTGTTGCCGCGGAAGGTGCCGTTGTGCTCGCCCGGCTCCCAGACGTCGAGTTCGGGCTTGAACAGGGTGAGCGCCATCGGCAGTCCGTAGCCGCTGATCGACTTGGACACGGTGACGATGTCGGGCGTGATGCCTGCCTCCTCGAAGGAGAAGAAGGCGCCGGTACGGCCGCAGCCCATCTGGATGTCGTCGACGATGAGCAGCATGTCCTGGCGTTCGCACAGCTCGGCCAGGGCGCGCAGCCACTCGGGCCGGGCGACGTTGATGCCGCCCTCGCCCTGTACGGTCTCGACGATCACGGCCGCGGGCTTGTTGAGACCGGAGCCCTGGTCCTCCAGGAGCCGCTCGAACCACAGGAAGTCCGGCACCTGGCCGTCGAAGTAGTTGTCGAACGGCATCGGCGTGCCGTGCACCAGCGGGATGCCGGCGCCGGCCCGCTTGAAGGCGTTGCCGGTCACGGCGAGCGAGCCCAGCGACATGCCGTGGAAGGCGTTGGTGAACGACACGATCGCCTCGCGCCCCTTCACCTTCCGCGCCAGCTTCAGCGCGGACTCCACGGCGTTGGTACCCGTCGGGCCCGGGAACATGACCTTGTACGGCAGGTCGCGCGGGCGGAGGATCCAGTTCTGGAAGGACTCCAGGAAGGCGCGCTTGGCCGTCGTCGACATGTCGAGACCGTGCGTGACGCCGTCCCGCTCCAGGTAGTCGATCAACGCCCGTTTCAGCACGGGGTTGTTGTGCCCGTAGTTGAGAGAACCGGCTCCGGCGAAGAAGTCGAGGTACTCGTGACCGTCCTCGTCGTACATGCGGCTGCCGTGCGCACGGTCGAAGACCGCGGGCCAGCCGCGGCAGTAGCTTCGCACCTCGGACTCAAGGGTTTCGAAGACGCTGAGGTCGGGCTGGGTAATGGTCACGGCGAATCGCTCCTCGGTGGCGTGGGAGGTTAGAGGGAGTCGGAAGATCAGGGAGGGGCGGGGCGGCCGGCCGGTCAGTGCGCGAGCGGCCCGATGCGGTACAGGACCTCGGGGTCGTGCGGCCCGTCGGGGAAGTCGCCGGCCTCGAACAGCACCTCGCGCTCCAGCAGGGCGCCGTGGCGCTCCGCGAACGCGGTGAACAGGCGCTCGGACGCGGTGTTGCCCGGTGTGATGGTCGTCTCGACGGTGTCCACCCCGTGCTCGGCCGCGGTCCGGGCGGCCAGACCGTCGAGCAGGGCGGCGGCCAGGCCGCGGCCGCGGTACGACGCGTCGACCGCGACCTGCCAGACGAGCAGGGTGCGCGGACTGTCGGGCCGCAGGTATCCGCTGACGAAGCCGATCGGCTCTCCGCTCTCGTCGCGAGCGACGGCCGAGGTGGCGGCGAAGTCACGGCACCACAGCAGATAGCTGTACGACGAGTTCAGGTCGAGGACCTTCGAGTCTTTGGCTATCCGCCACAGCACGGCTCCGTCCGCCACGGTGGGGCGGTCGATTTGCAGGTCTGCTTGTGCGGCAGTCATGCGAATTGAACTTACCGAGGTAAATTCAAGATTGCATCTTCTGCAGGGGTTTCGCGCGAGCAGGATCTATGTTATCGCGCGAGCGTGTGGGTCTGCGCGAGATCTTGAAGATATGCACCATTTGCCCTGGTGGAAAGAGTACATATCGGACTCGATGTGTAACCGGTCACAACTGTGTAACTCCGGTGACGGTCCCGCTTCCGCTTCTCTGAATCGTAGCGTTTAGGGCCCGGGAAACCGGGCAGAAGATGACGGGAAGCTACTGTGCAAGGCAGTGGGTGAATAAGCAAAAGAATGCCGCGAGAAAATCTGTATGAAGGATTCAGATAATCCCACGGAATTCAGGCCCCGGCCACTCGGCCGTCATGATCCGGCAGCAACGGGCGGGGCCTGCCCCCGGGTCAGCGCCAGGCCGCTTCCGCAGCCCGCAGGGCGCCGGCGGCGTCCACGTCGAGACCCTTCTCCGCGAGTGCCGCCCCCAGTGCCACCAGGCTCGCGCGCACCGCGCCCGGCGTCGCCTCGGGACCGTAGTGGTTGACGCGGATCATCTCCGCGGCGAGGGCGCCGCCGCCCGCGGCCAGCGGAAGGGCGGGGTCGGCGGACAGGGCGCGGGCCACCAGGTCCGCCGCCACCGTGCCGGACGGCGCGCGCAGCGTCGTGGCGACCGGCGCGGCCTCCGCCGCGTCACGGACGTACGGCTCGAGGCCGCCGCCCAGCGCCAGTGCCCCCGCCCGCGTCGACGCCGCGGCGGCGGCGTGGCGTGCCATCACCGCCCGCGGGCCCGCCGCGTCGATCCGCTGCACGCACGCCTCCAGCGCCAGCATCTCCAGCTGGGCCGGCGCGTGCGGCAACGCCTTGCGGCCGCCGTCGATCCAGCGCTCCTTCCAGTCCAGCAGCGAGAGGTAGGAGCGGCGCGGCGCGCGCGGGTTCGCCGCCATCCGGGCCCACGCGCGCTCGCTCACCGACACGGCCGACACCCCGGCGGGGCCGCCCATGGCCTTCTGGGCGCCGATCACGCACAGGTCCACGCCCCACGTGTCGGGCAGCACCGGCTCCGCCCCGATCGACGCCACCGCGTCCAGGTGGAACAGCGCTCCGTGCGCCCGCACCACCTCGCCGATCTCCGCGACCGGGTTGGTGTTCCCGGTGGCGGCCTCCGCGTGCACCAGGGAGACGAAGTCGATCTGCGGGTGCTCCGCGAGGGCGTCCCGGACCTGCCCGGCCGTCACCGCCGTGTGGAAGGGCACCGTCAGATCGATCACGGTGGCACCGCAGTCCCGCAGCCAGTCGCCGAAGGTCTGCCCGTAGGGGCCCGTGATGACGTTCAGCGCGGTGGTGCCGGGGCCGGCGGTCCCGCGGATCGCGCCCTCCAGCGGCAGCAACGCCTCACCCTGCATGATCACGACGTCCTGCCGTGTGTTCAGCAGCCGCGCCACCCGGTCCTCGATCGAGGCGAAGCGCGCGGGGCTCAGCGGGGGCAGGTCGAGGAGGAGGTGGGTCACGGCGGTGCTCTCTTCCCTCAGGGACGCGGTACGCGCATGCGAGCCTAACCGGTCCGTTCCGGGCCGCCGCCGGGGACGTCCGGAGCTCCGCTTTGATCATGACCGTGGGCGTCAATAGGGTGTCGCTCCTGTGCCGGACCCTCACCTCAAGGATGCGTTCACGTGCGAAGACGAATACGGCTCGCGGGCTCCCTCGCCGTCCCCGCCCTGCTGGGCCTGTCGCTGCTGGCTCCCACCACCGCCCACGCGACGGACGTGACGTCGGGTGACTACAAGGCGGTGTTCAACTACACCAAGCCGGGCAGCAGCACCCTGGACCACTCGATCCTGAACGACCTCGCCGGGCTCGTCGACCGGGCGGCGCCCGACTCCACCATCTACATGGGGATGTACTGGTTCGGTCTCCCGGAGCTGAAGACCAAGATGCTCGCGGCGCAGGACCGCGGGGTCACCCTGAGGATGGTCTCGGAGAAGCGCAACGAGTCCATCAGCGTGCCGTTCACCGCCGACGAGCTGAAGGGCGGCTCCACGTGGACGTGGTGCACCAACAGCTGCCTCGGTAACGGCCCGGACGACACCACGGCCATCAACCACGACAAGTACTTCGTGTTCACCGCCCTGGACGACGGGCGGAAGAACGTGGTCTGGCAGAGCTCGCAGAACATCCACGTCGGCCAGTCGGGCGAGCTCAACAACGCGCTGGTCGTCTCGGACAACGCGACCCTGGCCGGGCGCTACGTCGCGCACTTCCGGGACCAGGTCGCCCACGCGGGTGACTCGCTGCACACCACCTACGACCACACGACCAGCGACCCGGACGCCCCGGTCGAGGCGTTCTTCTTCCCGCGCAACACGTCCTCGGACGCCTCGCACTACGGGAACGCCGATGTCGTCGCCTCCTTCATCGACGACGTGGACTGCGCCCGCGCCGGCCGGATCCGGATCTCCGCCGCCGAGCTCGACGAGCGCAGCACCCGCCCCGCGATCTTCACGGCCCTGGAGGCCAAGCAGGCGGCCGGCTGCACCATCGAGGTCAACGGCCGCGACCTGAGCGACCCCAACGGTGACGGCGACAACGCGGGCGTGAACGAGCTGACCGGGCTGAAC
Organism: Streptomyces toyocaensis; assembly: GCF_000725125.1. GTDB lineage: Bacteria > Actinomycetota > Actinomycetes > Streptomycetales > Streptomycetaceae > Streptomyces > Streptomyces toyocaensis. The sequence continues at coordinate 81,955 of NZ_JFCB01000026.1, read as the reverse complement.
ATCCCCGTGTACGCCAACCGCCCCGGCGGCTGCCGCTACTCGACGATCACCTGCAACCGCGGCACCACCCACTCCAAGTACCTGCTCACCGAGTGGCAGAAGTCCGACGGCACCCAGGTCCGGCACGTCTACACCGGCTCGCACAACTGGACCAAGGGCGCGCTCCAGCGCAACGACGAGACGCTGCTGAGGATCGACGACCCGACGATCTACCAGGCGTACGTCGACAACTTCGACGCCGTCCGGCAGGGCACCTACGACATCGACTCCGCCGTGTACGGCTCCACCGCCCAGCACTACTCGCGGGTCAACGTGCAGGCCGCCGGGGACCAGCACTACAGCGCGGTCGCCTCCGGCGGCACCACCACCGGCACGTACACCGCGGTGGTCTACGAGGAGGGCGACCGTCACGACGCCTCGGACACCGAGCTCGGTACCGACGTGTACATCCGCATGTACAAGGACGGTGTGCCGCTGTGGACCGAGAAGAAGCTCAGCACCAGCGGGACCAACACGACCTGGTCGAACCAGAAGCCCGACGTCGGCGTCGACGACGAAGGCAACGCGATCGTCGTGTGGACCGCTGACGACGACGGCAACAAGTACGGGGACATCGCCGTGCGCAGGGTCGCCCCGGACGGGACCGTGACCACGCTGCCGCGCCCGCACGCCTCGGGCAGCGGCGACCAGCTCCGGCCGACCGTCGCCGTCGCCGGCGACGGTGGCTACACCGTGGCCTGGGAGTCCACGGCCGACGGGTCGACGCTGAACCAGGTCCACGCGAGCGGCTGGTCCGGCACCGGGGCCCTGCGCTACCAGGACGTCCAGGTCAGCACGATCAACTCCGGCGCCGCAGGCGCCAACCGGCGCCCGGACGCGGCCATCGACGACGCCGGCCGGACGGCGATCGTGTGGGAGGACGACGCGGACGGCAACGGCGGGATCAACATCGGTCTCGCCGAGCTGAACGCCTCGGGCGGCTTCGCCGTCGCGCGCAAGGTCGCCAACTCGCTCACCGACGGCCAGCAGACCAGGCCCGCGGTGGCGGTCACCGCCGACGGACGGATCGTGGCCGCTTGGGCGGACGAGTACACCACCGGCACCGGCACGGTCGTACGCGAGGACCGGGTGTACCACCGGACGTTCTCGGCGGCCGGTGCGGCGAACGGCGCCGAGGCACGGTCCACGCCGGACACCGCACAGGTGCCCTCCGGCCGTCCCATCGGTGCCCAGAGCGATCCCGACGTGGCGGTCTCCGACGGTGGTGACTTCGTGGTGACCTGGAGGGAGGCCTTCGTCGACGGGTTCGACGACGTGTGGGCCCGCGGGTTCGGCTTCGACGGCACCACCACGGGACGCCTGCCCGCCCTGCGCATGAACGTGGTGTCGGGCGGCGGCCAGGGCGGTCCCGCGGTGGCCCTCGCGCCGAACGGCCGGCTGTCGCTGACGTACTCGGACGACTACGACGGGAACAAGTTCAACGAGATGCGGCTGCGGGACGCCTTCGCCAACAAGTAGGCCCCGGCGGCCCGGACCGCCCGCGCGGTCCGGGCCGCCGGCGGGTGCCCGCCGTGGCGGAGGCGGAGGCGGAGACCTGGACCGGGTGGGGACGTCCGAGTGATGCCTGACTAGGGTGCGGTGCATGAGCGAACGCGCGGTGCTGCACGTGAAGGGGCGGATCCTCGTCGGCCCGGACGAGGTCCGTGACGAACTGTGGGTCGTCGGCGGCCGGATCACCTACGACCGTCCGCCCGGCGCCCGGGACGTCCGCACCGTCGACGGCTGGGTGCTGCCCGGTCTTGTCGACGCCCACTGCCATGTCGGCCTCGACCGGCACGGCGCGGTCCCCGAGGACGTCGCCGAGAAGCAGGCGCTCACCGACCGCGACGCCGGCGCCCTGCTGCTGCGCGACGCGGGCTCCCCCTCCGACACCCGCTGGATCGACGACCGCGACGACCTCCCGAAGATCGTCCGGGCCGGACGGCACATCGCCCGCACCCGCCGCTACATCCGGAACTACGCCTGGGAGGTCGAACCCGAGGACCTCGCGGCGTACGTCGCGCAGGAGGCCCGGCGTGGCGACGGATGGGTGAAGCTGGTCGGCGACTGGATCGACCGCGACCTGGGCGACCTGTCGGCCTGCTGGCCGCGGGGCGCGGTCGAGGCGGCGATCGCCGAGGCGCACCGGCTGGGCGCCCGCGTCACCGCGCACTGCTTCGCGGAGGACTCCCTGCGGGACCTGGTCGAGGCCGGCATCGACTGCGTCGAGCACGCGACGGGGCTGACCGACGAGACCATCCCCCTCTTCGCCGAACGGGGCGTGGCGATCGTCCCCACGCTCGTCAACATCGCCACCTTCCCCGCGCTCGCCGACGGCGGCGAGTCCAAGTTCCCCCGCTGGTCGGCCCATATGCGCAGGCTCCACGAACGCCGCTACGACACCGTGCGTTCCGCCTACGACGCGGGCATCCCCGTCTTCGTCGGCACGGACGCCGGCGGGTCGCTCCCGCACGGCCTGGCAGCCGACGAGGTGGCGGAGCTGGCCAGGGCCGGCATCCCGGCCGTCGAGGCCCTTGCCGCAGGCACCTGGGCGGCCCGGAGGTGGCTCGGCCGCCCCGGCCTGGAGGAGGGGGCACCGGCGGACCTGGTGGTCTACGGCTCCGACCCGCGCGCGGACCTGCGCGTGCTGGCGGATCCGCGCCGGGTGGTGCTGAACGGGCGCGTGGTCGGGTAGGAACGCGCCCCGGTGGGACGCACGAGGGTGACGGCGGGGAACAGCCGTACCCCGTGATTCGAACATGTCCGCCGGTTCTCCACGAAGGAGTGAAGAGCCGGCGGATCGCTGACGTCCCGCCGCGCGCGCGGACATTCTTGCCGGGTCCCAGTCATGTCCCATGGGGGTCCCACCACCGTGTACACCATCAACGCCCTTATGCCCGCGCGCCGTTGGGCCGCCGTCGCCGCGGCCGCCGCCCTCACCGCGGGTCCCGCCGCCCTGGCCGGGGCGGGCACCGCGCACGCCACCGGGGAGCACGGCAGCGCGAGCGCCGCCGTGCTGCGCACCGGGCTCGACGTGTCCCTGCTCAACAAGACCGTGCACGCCCCGCTCGCCGTCACCCTCAACGAGGTCCGGGCACCGCGGAGCGCGCGGAAGACGGCCCTCACCGCGAGCCTGGACGGCGTCGACGGCGGCAAGCCGTTCAGCGTGCTGCGGGCGGAGGCGGCCGACGCCAGGGCGACGGTGAACGGCGGGCGGGCCGAGGCGTCCACCACCCTCGCCAAGGCCCGGATCCACGTCCCCGGTCTGCCGCTGCTGTCGGTCGTCGAGCTCGAGACGATCGCCTCCAAGGCCGTCTGTGAGGCGGGGAAGCCCCCGCACGCCTCGGCGACCCTGCCGGCCTCGGTGACCGTCCTCGGCAAACGCGTCACCCTGACCTCCGGCGGTCCCACCCATGTCGAGGTGCCGGGCGTGGGCACGGTCCGGCTGGCGCTGTCCGAGACCGTGACCACGTCGACCACGGCCGCGGCGACCGCCCTCCGGCTCCAGGTCTCCGTGAACCCGCTGAAGCTGAACGTCGCCGAGGTCGACGGCACGCTCACCCTGGCCGAGGCCAAGTGCCAGACGCCTGACGCCTCCGAGGCCCAGGAGGAGGCCGCCGGCGCGCACCCGCAGGGGGCGCGGGCGGAGCGGCCGGAGCCGAAGGCGGCCAACCTCGCCGAGACGGGCGGCGACTCGATGACGCCCTACGTCGCGGGCGGCGCGGTCGCCCTCCTCGCGGCGGGCGCCGGAGCGGTGGCCCTGTCCCGCCGGGGCCGCGGCAACTGACCCCCTCGGACGTTGGAGGGGCTGACATTCAGCCCCTCCGGCGTTCGAGGAGCGGGGGTCCGGGGGCAGCGCCCCCGGAGGACGGGAACGGGAAGGGGCGGCGGGGGCGGGTCACACCGTTCTCAGGGCCCGGCCCAGCGCGTCGAGGAATCCGTCCACCGTCCCCCGGTCCCGTACCGCCAGGCGCAGCCACTCCTCACCGAGCCCCGGGAACGTGTCCCCCCTCCGCACCGCGTAACCGAGGTCGCGCAGCCGGTGCCGTACCGTCGCCGCGTGCGCCACCCGGACCAGGACGAACGGGCCCTCGGCGGGCTCCACGACCCGCAGCCCGTGACCGGAGAAGTCCCGCAGTCCCGCGATCAGATGGGCGCGGTCCGCCGCGACACGGTCCGCCGCCCGCGCCGCCTCCGCGAGCGCCCGTGACCCCACGCACGCCTCCGCCGCCGCCAGGGCCGGGGTGGACACCGGCCACAGCGGCTGGGCGCGCTCCAGCTCCGCCACGGTCTCCGGGGCGGCCAGCACATAGCCGATCCGCAGTCCCGCCAGCCCCCACGTCTTGGTGAGGCTGCGCAGGACGACGAGACCGGGCACGTCCACGCGCCCGGCCAGCGCCTCGCGCTCGCCCGGCACCGCGTCCATGAACGCCTCGTCCACCACCAGCGTCCGCCCCGGCCGGGCCAGCCCGGCGACGGCGGCGGCCGGGTGGAGCACCGACGTCGGGTTCGTCGGGTTGCCGATCACCACCAGGTCCGCGTCCCCGGGCACCGCCGCCGGGTCCAGCCGGAAACCGTCCGCCTCCCGCAGCAGCACGCGGTCCACCGTGTGCCCGGCGTCCCGCAGCGCCGCCTCCGGCTCCGTGAACTGCGGATGCACCACCACCGGCCGGCGCACCTTCAGTGCCCGCGCCAGCAGCACGAACGCCTCCGCGGCCCCGGCCGTCAGCAGCACCCGGTCCACCGGCAGCCCGTGCCGCGCCGCCACCGCCGCACGCGCCGCCCGCCCGTCCGGGTAGGCGGCCAGCCCGGACAGCGACCCGGCCACGTGCTCCCGCAGCCACCCCGGAGGCGTGTCCGCGCGGACGTTCACCGCGAGGTCCACCAGCGTGGAACCGTCGTCGCGGACCTCGGCGTCGCCGTGGTGGCGCAGGTCGTGGCCGCCGCCCACCGGATCAGTGCGCATGGGAGTGCGCGTGGCCGTGCCCGTGCCCGTGGTGGTGGTGGCCGTCGTCGTCGGGGTGGAAGTGCGGCTGCTGCGGCTGCCCCACCTTGTCCTCGAAGCCCGGCAGCGCGATCCGGTACACGCACGAGTCGCAGTTCATCCGCAGGTCGCCCTTGACGGCCTCCTCGTACCGCTCCATCACCAGATCCAGCAGTTCCGGCTCCGGACCGATGACGTCCGCCGACCGCACCTGCGTCTGTGGGTGCGCCGCCGCCCACTCCTCCGTCTGCCGCCGCACCCGGTCCGGCAGGATCCCGGTGAACAGGAAGTACGGCAGGACGACGACCCTGCGCGCCCCCAGCCGTGCGCAGCGGTCCAGCCCGCTCGGCACGTCCGGCGCCGCCAGCGACACGAACGCCGTCTCCACGCCCGCGTACCCGCGGCCCTCCCACAGCAGCCGCGCCGCCTTGCACACCTCGGCGTTGGCGTCCGGGTCCGTCGACCCGCGCCCCACCAGGAGCACGGTCACCTCGGCCGGGTCCCAGGACGGATCGATCGCCTGGGCCAGCCGCCGCTCCAGCACGCTCAGCAGCGCGGGATGCGGGCCCAGCGGACGGCCGTAGGTGTACGAGATGCCCGGGTGACGCTCCTTCTCGCGGGCCAGCGCGGCCGGGATGTCGCCCTTGGCGTGCCCGGCGGACACCAGCATCAGCGGCACGGCGGCGAACCGCCGCACGCCCCGCTCCACCAGCTCGCCGACGGCCTCGCCCAGCGGGGGCGGGGACAGCTCGATGAAGCCGCCCGCGACGGGCAGCCCGGGGTGACGGCGGCCCAGCTCCCGCACGAAGGCGCGGAACGCCTCCGCTCCGGCGTCGTCCCGGGTGCCGTGGCCGGCGATGAGCAGGGCGGGCGGGGTGGTCACAGGGTCTCCTCGGATGAGATCGGGTGGTACAGCAGGGCGTTGAGCGCGGCGGCGGCGACCGCCGACCCGCCCTTCTCGGACACGTTGCTCACGGCGGGCAGTCCGCTCTCCCGCAACGCGGCCTTGGACTCGGCCGCGCCGACGAAACCGACGGGCAGACCGATGACGAGCGCGGGGGAGGCGTCCAGGGCCAGCAGTTCCTCCAGGGCGGTCGGCGCGCAGCCGATCACCCACAGGGCACCGGGTCCGACCTCCTCGTACGCCAGGCGCACGGCGTGCGCGGAACGCGTCAGCCCGGGGCCGGAGACGGCGTCCTTCAGCCGGCACACGGTCTCCCGGCGGGTGATCCCCGCCGCGACCATCTCCACGTCCGCCACGACCGGCGCCCCGGAGTGCAGCGCGGCGTGGGCCCTCACCAGGTCGTCCTCGTCCATGACGAGATCGGAGGCGTACTCCAGGTCGGCGGCGGAGTGGACGACCCGCTCCACCACGGCCCGGGTCAGCGGCGGGAAGTGCGAGGTGTCCAGCCGGGCGCGCAGTCGCCGGAAGGACTCCTGCTCGATGGGGTGCACCACACGGTTCACCGTGACTCCTCCTGCCAGCGGTAGCCGCGCGGGGTGACCATGCGCCCCGCGATCTCACGGGTCGCCGTGTTGCCCACGGTCACGACCGTCATCATGTCGACCCACGCCGGATCCAGCGCGGCCAGCGTGGTCAGCCGGCTCGACTCGTCCGCGCGGGACGCGTTGCGCACGACCCCGGCCGGCGTCGCCGGCGCCCGGTGCTCCGCGAGGATCGCGAGGGCCTTCGGCAGCTGCCAGTCACGGCCCCGGCTGCGCGGGTTGTAGAACGTCACCACCAGGTCCGCCTCGGCCGCCGCGCGCACCCGCCGCTCGATGACCTCCCACGGGGTGTGCAGGTCGGACAGGCTGATCGACACGTGGTCGTGGCCCAGCGGCGCCCCCAGGAGCGCCCCGGCCGCCAGCGCCGCCGTCACCCCCGGCACCCCGACCACGTCGATGTCGTCGGACGCCTCCGCCAGCGCCGGGGAGGCCATGGCGTACACGCCGGCGTCCCCGCTCCCGATCAGCGCCACCGCCTGCCCGCGCCGGGCCTCGGCGACGGCCGTGCGCGCCCGCTCCTCCTCCGCCCCGAGACCGGACTCCAGCACGCGCGTGCCCGGCCGCAGCAGATCGCGGATCTGGTCGACGTACTGGTCCAGGCCCACCAGCACGGAGGCGCGGCGCAGTTCCGCCTTCGCCCGCGGGGTGAGCAGATCCCGCGCACCGGGCCCCAGCCCCACCACCGCGAGCCGCCCGCGTCCCGGCCGCCGTACCACCGCACAGGTCGCCATCGCGGGACGAGCCGCCGACTTCCGCTTGGGCACCAGGAGTTCGCCCCCGCCCACCAGCGCCGCGGCCTCCGCCACCGACGGGGTGCCGACGGCGGCGAGCGGCGCGTCCGACGGGTTGGGCACCTCGACGCGCGCCAGCTCCTCGGCGCCGTACGTCACCAGCGGCACTCCGAGCCGCCTCGCCGCCTCCACGACGCCGGGCTCGTCGGCCTTGGCGTCCACGGTGGCCAGCCCGGCGAGCGACGCCGCCGACAGCCCGGCCTCGCGCAGGGCGCCCTCGACCAGACCGAGCACCTCGTCCACGGGGGCGCCCTTCGAGGCGCCGACGCCGACGACCAGAGTGGGCGGCCGGAGCACCGCCTCCCGCTCGCCCGGTTCGACCAGACGGTCCGTGACCCGGATCGTGTACGCCCCGTCGGCGGCGACCGGCAGCGGCGGCAGCGGCCAGGTCACCTCGGCACGCAGCGCCACCGCCTCACCGTCCAGCAGGGCCCGTGACACGGCGGCGACGTTCCCCTCCACGGGCAGCCCGAGGGTGTCCAGGCCGGGCAGGCGGACGGCGTCGGTCGCCGTGGTCACCACCGGCTCGGCGCCCAGCACCTCGCCGACCTCACGGGCCAGCCCGTTCGCCCCGCCGCCGTGCCCGCCGACCAGCGACACCGCGAACCGTCCGCCCTCGTCGACACAGACCACGCCCGGGTCGGTCCGCTTGTCGTCCAGCAGAGGTGCCACCAGCCGCACCACGGCGCCCGTGGCGAGGAAGCACACGAGCTGCTCGCACTCGGCGAACGCGGTCCGTACGGCGTCCGCGACGGAACCCTCGTACACGCGCGTACGGTCCGGCCAGGCGGCGGCCAGCCGGTCCCGCGCTGCCGCTCCCGCCGCGGTGGCGGAGATGAGGCCGATCACTGGTCGACTCCTTCGGTACGGCCGTGGGACCGGACGCCCCACAGCAGGAAAACGGGATTGGTGGCCGCCAGCCGGGTGACGTCCCCGGGCAGCGGCGCCAGCCGCGACGACTGCAGCAACACCCCGTCGCAGCCGAACCCGGCGCCGGCCAGCGCCTCGCGCACGGCGGGCACCCGGTCGAGGGCGGCCAGGGCGACCACCACGGTCCGCCGGGCCCGCCGCGCGCACGCGGTGACGACGGCCGGCAGCTCCCGCCCGCCCCCGCCGACGAACACCGCGTCGGGATCGTCCTCCAGGCCGGCCAGCACCTCCGGCGCCGCCCCGTGCACCACCTGGACGTCGACCCCGTGCGCGACGGCGTTCGCGCGGACGCGCTCCACCCCGTCCGGGGTCTTCTCCACGGCGGTGACGGCGGCGCCCAGCCGCGCGCACTCCACGGCGACGGATCCCGACCCCGCCCCCACGTCCCACACCAGCTCCCCGGGACGCGGTCCGAGCCGGGCCAGCGCCAGCGCCCGCACCTCGGACTTGGTGATCATGGAGTCGCGGTGGGTGAACTCCGCCTCCTCGAGCGCCCATCCGGCGGGCCCGGCCGGCGGCCCCGCGACCGTCCGGACCGGCCCCGGCCCCGGGGCCCGCGTCCCGGCCAGGCACAGCACCACGCTCACCGCCGTGCCCCAGTCCCGGGCGGCGGCCTCGGCGGGCGTCACCCGCTCCACGCGCTCCCCGGCACAGCCGAGCGCGGAGGCGACGACCAGCAGACGTTCGTGGTCCCGCAGCGCCGCCCCCAGCTCGGCCGGACCGGCCCCCGGCCCGGTCAGCACGGCGACCTTCGGCAGCGCCCGGCACAGGTTCACCGCCGTGCGCGGGTCCCTGCCGTGCGCGCTGACCACCACGGCGTCGTCCCACGGCAGCCCGATCCGCGCGAACGCGGCGGCCACGGACGGGACACCGGGCCGGACGTCGAGCCGCTCGGCCCCGAACCGCTCCGCCAGCACCCGCACGATCCCGAAGAACCCGGGGTCGCCGGACGCCAGCACCACCACGGGCCGCCCCTCCGCGACGTACGTCTCCACGGTGTCGAGGGCCGGCGCCAGCGGCCCGAGCACGATCCGCTCGGCCCCCTCCGGCAGCCGCACGGCGTCCAGGTGCCGCCGCCCGCCGACCACCAGCTCCGCCCCGGCCGCCACCCGGGTGTCGACCGGCGCCCCGGCCCCCATCCCGACGACGGTGATCACGTGCTCGCACCCCGCGAACGCAGCTCCCGGCGCGCCTGGGGGTCGGCCTTGCGGAAGCCGTGGAAGTGACCGGGGTGGTACAGGTGCGAGCGGGTGCCGTGCGCGTCGAGCGCCGGGCCGACCAGGAACAGCGTGTGCTTCCACAGCTTGTGCTCCTTGACCGTCTCCTCCAGCGTGCCGACGGTGCACTTCACGACCAGTTCCTCCGGCCAGGTCGCCTGGTACGCGACGACGACCGGCGTGGACGTCGGGTAGCCGCCCTCCAGCAGCTCGCGCACCAGCTGCCCGCTGCGGGCGGCCGACAGGAAGACCGCCATGGTGGTGCCGTGCCGTGCGAACTCGCGGACCTCCTCGCCGGGCGGCATCGGCGTCTTGCCGCCGCCGAGCCGGGTCAGCACGACCGACTGCGCCACTTCGGGAATGGTCAGCTCGCGCTGTGCGAGCGCCGCGACGGCCGAGAAGGACGAGACCCCGGGCACGATCTCGGTCGCGATGCCGAGCTCCGCACACCGGTCGACCTGCTCCTGCGTGCCGCCCCACAGCGCGGGGTCGCCCGAGTGGATCCGCGCGACCTTCAGCCCCTCCGCGCGGGCCCGCCCGTACACGGCCACGACGTCCTCCAGGGACATGGTCGCCGAGTCGAGGATCTCGGCGTCCTCGCGCGCGTGCCGGAGCACGTCCTCCTGGACCAGGCTGGCGGCCCAGATGACGACATCGGCCTCGGCGATGGCCCGCGCGGCACGGAACGTCAGCAGATCGGCGGCGCCGGGGCCGGCCCCGACGAAGGTCACCTTGCCGGTGGGGGCGTCGGCCATGGGAATGGGTCCTCTTCTGCGAGTAGGTCGAAGTCGGTGGATGGTGAACGGCTGTCACGCGTGCGTGACGTACCGCCGATCGGATACGAAGAGCACATGGCGGTCCTCGTCGCGCTCGGCGCGTTCCTGATGACGCTGGCCGGCGGCTGGTCGGCACACCGCGTGACCGACCGCCGCCACCTGGTGCTGGGCCTGGCCGGCGGACTGATGCTGGGCGTCGTGGGCCTTGAACTCCTCCCGGAGTCCCTGGAGGCGGCCGGCACCGAGGTGCACGGGGTGCCCGTGGCCCTGCTGCTCTTCGTCGCGGGCTTCCTGCTCGCCCATCTGGTGGAACGACTGCTGGCCCACCGGCAGGCGTCGCACGGCGCCGGGGAGAGGAACGGCCGGACACCCGAGGTGGGGCTGACGGCCGCCGCCGCGATGGTCGGTCACAGCGCCATGGACGGTGTGGCCATCGGCGCCGCCTTCCAGATCGACGGCGGCATGGGCGCCGCCGTCGCGGTGGCCGTGATCGCCCACGACTTCGCCGACGGCTTCAACACGTACACGCTCACGCGGGTCTACGGAAACGCCCGTCGCCGCGCGCTGACGATGCTGGTCGCGGACGCCGCTGCACCGGTCGCCGGAGCCGCGTCGACCCTGCTCTTCACGATCCCGGAACCCCTGCTCGGCGGCTACCTCGGCCTGTTCGGAGGCGCCCTGCTGTACCTCGCGGCGGCCGAGATCCTGCCCGAGGCCCACCACGAGCACCCGGCCCGCACCACGCTGCTGTGCACGGTCGCGGGGGCGCTGTTCATCTGGCTGGTGGTGGGCGCCGCGCACTGACCGGGAGCCGGGCCGGTTCACAGTTTGCCGCCCCGCCCGCCGTCGCGCCGCGGCGGCGCGATGAGCGTCGACAGGTACGGCAGTGGTGTCCCGCCGAGCTCCGCGGCCGGCCGCACCGACTCCTCCGGCAGCCCGAGCGCCGACCCCCACACCGCGTCCTCCATCCGCCCGGTCTCCCGCAGCGCCTCGGCGACCTCACCGGCCTGCCGCCCGAACTTGTACGCGACGACGGTCCCAGGCCCGGCCAGGGCGTCCTTGAGCACGGCGGCCCCGGCGGTCACCGGCACCAGTGTGAGCGGCTCGGTCCCCTCGGCCAGCACCGCCCCGGAACGCGCCGCGAGGTCCTGCATCGCGGTGATCCCGGGCACGGTCTCGACGACCGTGCCCGGCACGGACTCGGTGACGGTCTGGGCGAGATACGTGAACGTCGAGTACACGTTGGGATCCCCGATCGTCGCGAAGGCGACGGTCCCGCGCTCCCGCAGCAGTTCCACGACCCGCCCGCCGGCGGTGTCCCAGGCCGCCTCACGGCGCGCCCGGTCGGTCCGCTCGTTCAGCGCGAACACCACCCGGACGACCTTCCCGGCGTCCACGTAGTGCAGCACGGTCGCCTCGGCCCGCCCGCGCTCACCCGTGTCCATGACCGGTACGACGACGACGTCCGCGGCCCGCAGCGCGTTGACCCCCTTGACGGTCACCAGCTCCGGATCCCCGGGCCCCACCCCGACCCCGATCAGCCTGCTGCTCATGACGTCCGGCACCTCTCCACGAACCGACGGGCGACACCGGGCTCGGACGCCCAGTGCGTGTGCAGATAGCTCGCGTGCACACCGCGCTGTACGAATCCCTCGACACGTCGCTCCGGCATCCGCGTCCCCCAGGCGGGCCGGTCCCCGGCCCCCGGTTCGACGACGGTCCGGTGGAACTCGTGTCCCCGCATCCGCGTACCGGCGGGCGCCAGCACGCTGTCGTTCACGGCCACCGCGTCCCGGTAACCCAGGGTCAGCCGCCCCGACATCCGCGCGGAGGCGTCCAGCACCCCGCACAGGGGCAGCCCGTCGAGCTCCCGGCACAGATACAGCAACCCGGCGCACTCGGCCGCCACGGGTGCCCCGCCGAGGGCGAGTTGGGCAACGGCCTCGCGCAGCGCCTCGTTGGCGGACAGCTCGGAGGCGTACACCTCGGGGAACCCTCCGCCGACGACCAGCCCGGCCGTCCCCTCGGGCAACTCCTCGTCACGCAACGGATCGAAGGTGACGACCTCGGCCCCGGCAGCGGTCAGCAACTCGGCGTGCTCGGCGTACGAGAAGGTGAAGGCGCTCCCACCCGCGACGGCAACCCTCACACCCCGCCCGGCGTCTCCCAGCCCGTCCGGCGCTTGAGGACGAGGCCCGTCCAGGGCCGAACGGGGGTCCGGGGGCAGCGCCCCCGGGGCCGGGACGGGAAGGGGCGGCGGGGGCGAGGAGGCCAAGGCCTCACCCGCGTCCCACGCCGCACCCGCCAAGGGACCCGCACTCCGCGCCAGCGCGACCAGCGCCGGCAGATCACACCCGTCGGCCACCTGCGCGGCCATCGCGGCAACAGCCTCGACCGCCAAGGCGCCCCGCTCGGCGACCGGCACCAGCCCCAGATGCCGGGACGGCGTCTCGACCCGGGCGGCCCGCCGCAACACCCCCAGCACCGGCACCCCGACGGAGTCCAGCGCCTCCCGCACCAACCCCTCGTGCCGGTCCGAGGCGACCTTGTTCAGGATCACCCCTGCGACCCGCACCTCCGGATCCCAGCTCACGAACCCGTGCACCAGCGCCGCCACCGACCGCGACTGCGACGACGCGTCCACGACGAGCACGACGGGCGCCCGCAGCAGCTTCGCCACCTGTGCGGTGGACGCCAGCTCGCCCTCACCGGCGGCCCCGTCGTACAGCCCCATCACCCCCTCGACCACGGCGATGTCGCACCCCCGCGCACCGTGCGCGAACAGCGGGGCGACCAGCTCCGGCCCGCACAGGTACGCGTCGAGGTTCCGCCCCACCCGCCCGGTGGCGAGCGCGTGGTACCCGGGATCGATGTAGTCGGGCCCCACCTTGTGCGGGGACACGGCGAACCCCCGCGCGGACAGCGCGGCCATCAAGCCCGTGGCGACGGTGGTCTTGCCGCTGCCCGACGACGGCGCGGCGATCACCAGCCGGGGAACGGAGCTCACCACTCGATGCCCCTCTGCCCCTTCTGCCCGGCGTCCATCGGGTGCTTGACCTTGGACATGTCGGTGACGAGGTCGGCGACCTCGACGAGCTTCCCGGGCGCGTTCCGCCCCGTGATCACCACGTGCTGCGTCCCCGGCCGCTCCCGCAGTACGGACACCACCTCGTCGGTGTCGACCCACCCCCAGTGCATCGGGTAGGCGAACTCGTCGAGCACGTACAGCTTGTAGGTCTCGGCGGCGAGATCCCGCTTGACCTGCTCCCAGCCCTCCCGGGCCTTCTCCTCGTTGTCCATCTGCGCGTCGCGCTGGACCCAGGACCACCCCTCGCCCATCTTGTGCCAGTCGACGGTCCCGCCCTCACCGGAGGCGCCGAGCACCCGCAGCGCGTTCTCCTCGCCGACCTTCCACTTCGCCGACTTGACGAACTGGAACACACCGATCGGCCATCCCTGGTTCCAGGCCCGCAGGGCGAGGCCGAACGCGGCGGTCGACTTCCCCTTGCCGACGCCCGTGTGCACGACGACCAGCGGGCGATTACGCCGCTGACGCGTCGTCAGACCGTCGTCCGGTACGACACTCGGCTGTCCCTTCGGCACTACGCGGCCCTCCTCGACGTCCCCTGCACATCCCTGACCAGCCCGGCGATCGAGTCGGCCCGCAGCTCGTCCAGCGTCACGGCACCGCCGCCCAGCTCGCCGGCCAGCCGGCCGGCGAGCCCCAGCCGCACCGGCCCCGACTCGCAGTCCACGACCACCGACGCGATCCCCTCGGCCGCGAACAGCCGCGCCGCGCGCGAGGACAGCGCGACCGGCTCCGGCCCACCCGTCGCCCGCCCGTCCGTCACCACGACCACCAGCGGCCGCCGCGCCGGATCGCGCAGCCGCTCCACCCGCAGCACGTCGTGCGCCTTGAGCAGCCCCGCCGCCAGCGGGGTGCGTCCGCCGGTCGGCAACGACTCCAGCCGGGCCGCCGCCGCGTCCACCGACGACGTGGGCGGCAGGGCGACATCGGCCGCCGACCCCCGGAAGGTCACCAGACCCACCTTGTCCCGCCGCTGGTAGGCGTCGAGCAGCAGCGACACCACGGCGCCCTTCACGGCGCCCATCCGCTGCCGCGCCGCCATCGACCCAGAGGCGTCCACGACGAACAGCACGAGGTTCGACTCACGCCCCTCACGCGTGGCCTGCCGCAGATCGTCCCGGCGCACCACCAGCCCCGGCCCGGACCGGCCCCGCGCCCGCTGGTGCGGAGCCGCCGCCCGCACGGTCGCCGCCAGGTGCAGCTTCGTCAGCGCACCGCCGGGCCGTCGTGCGCCCGTCGTCCGCCCGTGCTCGGTCCGCGCCCGTGACCGCCGCCCGGCGGCACCCTCACCGATCCCGGGAACGCTCAGCACCTTCGTGCGGAAGGGCTCGGCGGCACCCACCGGGGACCGCTCACCCGAGCCGGCCCCCGGGGACCGCTCGGCCTCCCCGGCTTCCCCGGCCTCCCCGGCCTCGGCCGGCGCCCCCGCGTCACCACCGCCCTGCGGGCCCTCAGGGCCTTCCGCGGGCGGCTGCCCGCCACCCCCTTCGGGCCCGTCCGGATCGGTGTCGGGGCCGTCGTCGCCCCCGAACTCCTCCAGCGTCTCGTCGAGCCTGTCCTCGTCGAGGCCCGGCGCGTCGAAGGGGTTGCGCCTGCGCCGGTGGGGGAGGGCCAGCAGGGCGGCCTGCCGCACGTCCTCGGCGAGCACGTCCGTCCGCCCCGCCCAGGCCGCCAGCGCGGTCGCCGTGCGCGCCATCACGATGTCGGCCCGCATGCCGTCCACCTCGAACGCCGCGCAGGTCGCCGCGATCTGCCGCAGCGCCCCGTCCCCGAGCCGCACCGACGGCAACAGCTCCCGCGCCGCCACGATCCGCGCCCGTACGGCGGTCTCCTCGTCGGCCCACCGGGCGGCGAAGGCGGCGGGGTCGTCGTCGTACGCCAGCCGCCGCCGTACGACCTCCACCCGCTGGTCGGGTTCGCGCGAGGCGGCCACCTCGACGGTCAGCCCGAACCGGTCGAGGAGCTGCGGCCGCAGCTCGCCCTCCTCGGGATTCATCGTCCCGACCAGCAGGAACCGCGCCGCGTGCCGTACGGAGACGCCCTCGCGCTCGACGTACGAGGCGCCCATCGCCGCGGCGTCCAGCAGCAGGTCGACCAGGTGGTCGTGGAGGAGGTTGACCTCGTCGACGTACAGGATCCCCCGGTGCGCGTCGGCCAGCAGCCCCGGCTCGAACGCCTTCACGCCCTCCGCCAGCGCCCGCTCGATGTCGAGCGCACCGACCAGCCGGTCCTCGGAGGCGCCCACGGGCAGCTCGACCATGCGGGCGGGCCGCGCGGCACCGCCGCCGCCCTCGTGCGGACCGTCCGGGCAGCCGGGGTCCGGGGCCGCGGGGTCGCAGGAGAAACGGCAGCCGGGCACCACGGAGACCTCCGGCAGCAGCGCCGAGAGCGCGCGCACCGCCGTGGACTTCGCCGTGCCCTTCTCGCCGCGCACCAGCACCCCGCCGACCGCGGGGGAGACGGCGTTCAGCAGCAGCGCGAGCCGCAGGTCGTCCTGCCCGACGACGGCCGTGAACGGAAAGGGGGTGGTCACTGGTCGTCGCCCTCCAGGTCGCCTTCGAGTTCGAGGTAGGTGGCGCGCAGCCGCTCCAGCGTGTCCGCGTCGGGCTCGGCCCACAGCCCGCGGTCGGCGGCCTCGAGCAGCCGCTCGGTGATGCCGCGCAGCGCCCACGGGTTGGACTTCTTCATGAAGTCCCGGTTCTCCGCGTCGAAGACGTACTCCGCGCTGAGCCGCTCGTACATCCAGTCGTCCACGACCCCGGCCGTGGCGTCGTACCCGAAGAGGTAGTCCACGGTCGCCGCCATCTCGAAGGCGCCCTTGTAGCCGTGGCGCCGCATCGCCGCCATCCAGCGGGGGTTGACGACGCGGGCCCGGAAGACGCGGTGAGTCTCCTCGCCGAGCGTGCGGGTCCTCACCTGGTCCGGTGTGGCCGAGTCGCCCACGTACGCCTCGGGGCTGGCACCCGTCAGGTGCCGCACCATGGCCACCATGCCGCCGTGGTACTGGAAGTAGTCGTCGGCGTCGACGAGGTCGTGCTCGCGCGTGTCGACGTTCTTCGCCGCCACCGCGATCCGCCGGAACGCCGTCTCCATGTCGCCACGCGCGGCCCGCCCGTCGAGCCCGCGCCCGTAGGCGTAGCCGCCCCAGACCGCGTACACCTCGGCGAGGTCCGCGTCGCTGCGCCAGTTCCGCGCGTCGATCAGCGGCAGCAGACCGGCACCGTACGCCCCCGGCTTCGAGCCGAAGATGCGTGCGGTGGCCCGCCGCCGGTCGCCGTGCCCGGCGGTGTCCTCGTCGGCGTGCGCCCGCACGTAGTTGGACTCCGCGGGCTCGTCCAGCTCCGCCACCGCCCGCACCGCGTCGTCGATCAGCCCGACCACGTGCGGGAACGCGTCCCGGAAGAACCCGGAGATGCGCACCGTGACGTCGATGCGCGGCCGTCCGAGCTCCTCCGGGCCGATCACCTCGAACCCGGTCACGCGCCGCGACGCGTCGTCCCACACCGGACGGCAGCCGAGCAGCGCCAGGATCTCGGCGATGTCGTCGCCCTGGGTGCGCATCGCGGACGTGCCCCACACCGTCAGTCCGACGGACTTCGGGTACGCGCCCGTGTCCCGCAGGTAGCGCTGCACCAGCGAGTCCGCCAGGGACTGCCCCACCTCCCAGCTCAGCCGCGAGGGGATCGCCTTGGGGTCGACGGAGTAGAAGTTCCTCCCGGTCGGCAGCACGTTGACCAGCCCGCGCGTGGGCGAGCCGGACGGTCCCGCCGGGACGTAGCCGCCGTCCAGCGCCCGCAGGATGTGCCCGATCTCGTCCGTCGTCCGGGCCAGCCGGGGCACGACCTCCTCGCAGGCGAACCGCAACACGGCTACCGCGTCCGGGAGTTCCGTGCCCAGCACCTCCCGTACCAGCGACGGGACCGCGTCGGCCGCCCAGCCGCGTTCCTCCATCCCCTCCGCGAACCGCCGGCACAGCTGCTCCAGCAGGTCGATGAGGTCGGCGCCCGTACGCGCCGGGCCGTCCACCAGGTCCGTCAGCTCCACCGGCGCCTTCACCGGCGCGCCCGGCTCGGCCAGCAGGTCCTTCTCCACCAGCCCGAAGTGCGCGGCCAGCGCGGCCCGCAGGCCCGGCAGCGCGTTCGCCCGCCCGCCCCACACCTGCGAGGCGCGCAGCACCGCCAGGACGAGGTTCACGCGCGGCTCGCCGACCGGGCCGCCGCCGAGGACGTGCAGGCCGTCCCTGATCTGCACGTCCTTGATCTCGCACAGATAGCCGTCGATGTGCATGACGAACTCGTCGAAGGCGTCGTCGTCCGGCTGGTCGTCCACGTGCAGGTCGTGGTGGAGCTCGGCGGCCTTGACCAGCGTCCAGATCTGCGCGCGCACCGCCGGTGCCTTCGCCGGGTCCAGGTCGGAGACGAGCGCGTACTCGTCGAGGAGCTGTTCCAGCTTGGCCAGGTCGCCGTAGGTGTCGGCCCGTGCCATCGGCGGCACCAGGTGATCGACCACCGTGGCGTGCCCGCGCCGCTTGGCCTGTGTCCCCTCGCCGGGGTCGTTCACGATGAACGGGTAGATCAGCGGCAGGTCGCCGAGGACCGCGTCCGGCGCGCACCCGGCGCCCAGCCCCAGGCCCTTGCCCGGCAGCCACTCCATCGTGCCGTGCTTGCCCATGTGCACGATCGCGTCGGCGCCGAAACTGTTCTCCAGCCACCGGTAGGCCGCCATGTAGTGGTGCGACGGCGGCATGTCGGGGTCGTGGTAGATCGCGATCGGGTTCTCCCCGAAGCCGCGCGGCGGCTGGATCATGACGACGACGTTGCCGAACCGCAGGGACGCCAGCACGATGTCGTCCCCGTCGACGTACAGCGACCCCGGCGGCTCGCCCCACGCCTCACGCATCCCCTCCCGCAGCCCCGGGTCCAGCTTCTCGAACCAGGCCCGGTAGTCCGCCAGCGGCACCCGCGCGGGCGCGGCGGCCAGCTGCTCCTCGGTCAGCCACTCGACGTCGTGCCCGCCGGCCTCGATGAGCCGGTGGATCAGCGCGTCGCCGTCGCCGGGGTATTCGGTCAGGGAGTACCCGGCGTCCCGCAGTGCGTCCAGCACCCGCACCGCGGACGCCGGGGTGTCCAGGCCGACCGCGTTGCCGACCCGCGAGTGCTTCGTCGGGTACGCGGTGAAGACCAGCGCGAGCTTCTTCTCGGCGTTCGGCCTGTGCCCGAGCCGGGCGTGCCGTACGGCGATCCCGGCCACCCGCGCCGCCCGCTCCGGGTCGGCGACGTACACCGGGACGTCGTCCGGGCCCTGCTCCTTGAAGGAGAAGGGCACCGTGATCAGCCGGCCGTCGAACTCCGGGATGGCGACCTGCATCGCCGCGTCCATGGGGGACAGCGCGGCGTCGGACTCCTCCCAGGCGGCGCGTGAGGAGGTCAGGCAGAGTCCCTGCAGCACCGGCACGTCCAGGTCGGCCAGCACCCCGACGTCCCACGCCTCCTCGTCCCCGCCCGCCGACGCCTGCGAGGCGTGCGTGCCGCCGGCCGCGAGCACGGTCGCGACGAGGGTGTCGGCCTTGGCCAGCAGCTCGTACAGGCCCGCGTCGGCGCCGCGCAGCGAACCGCAGTAGACGGGCAGGGCGTTGGCGCCCCGTGCCTCGATCGCGTCGCACAGCGTGTCCACGAAGGCGGTGTTGCCGCTCAGTTCGTGCGCCCGGTAGAAGAGCACGCCGACCGTCGGGCGGCCGTGTTCCAGGGCACGCGCGCCGTGGACGCCGTACTCCGGCATCTTCCGGGGCTCCTCGAAACCCTCGCCGGTCAGCAGCACGGTGTCCGACAGGAACCGGGCCAGCTCGGTCAGGTTCTCCGGGCCGCCCTCCACGAGGTACCGCAGCGCCTGGGCCACCACCCCGGCGGGCACCGTCGACTCGGCCATCAGCTCGGCGTCGGGCACGGCCTCCCCGCCGAGCAGCACGGCCGGGATCCCGCGTGCCTTCAGCGCCGCGAGTCCGTCCTCCCAGGCGCGCCTGCCGCCCAGCAGTCGTACGACGGCGAGGTCCGCGCCGTCGAGCAGCGCGGGCAGTTCCTCCGCCACGTCCACGCGGGTCGGGTTGCCGATCCGGTAGGCGGCACCGGAGGCGCGGGCCGCCAGCAGGTCCGTGTCGGCGGTCGACAACAACAACACAGTGCTCATGCGGGCGCTCCCGGTGGGATGAAGGGCAGTCCTTGCGGCGCGCCGGACTCGATGAGCCGCCACAGCGCGTCCGTGTCCGCGTGCTGTTCGATCAGATCGCCGAGCCGGTCGAGCTGCTCCTCGCGCAGCGCGGCGAACGAGGTGCCGGGGGCAGGGACGAAGCGGCGGCCCGCGGCGGCGGCCACCTCGCGCAGGAAGGCGCGCCGGAAACCGTCCGACTCCAGCGAGCCGTGCCAGTGCGTCCCCCAGGTCTGCCCGACCCGGCAGCCGTCCAGGAAGGGGTCACCACCGAGGACTTCGGCGACCCCGTGATGGATCTCGTACCCCTCGACGGCCTCCCCGAGGGCTTCGCCCGACGGACGCGTGAGGGTCTTCTCCCGTGCGAACCGCACCCGCACGGGCAGCACCCCGAGGCCGTCCACGTGACCCCGGCGGCTCTCCACGTCGTCCTCGATGTGCTCGCCGAGGATCTGGTAGCCCCCGCAGATGCCGAGCACGGGCCGCCCCTCGGCCGCCCGGCGCCTCAGCGCGTCCGCCAGCCCGCGCTCCCGCAGCCACTCCAGGGCGCGCACGGTCCCGCGCGTGCCCGGCACCACGACGAGGTCGGCGTCGGCCAGCTCCTCGGGCCGGTCCACGAACCGCACCACGACACCGGGTTCGGCGGCGAGGGCGTCCACGTCGGTGAAGTTGGACATCAGCGGCACCGCGCACACGGCGACCCGCAGCACGTCCTCACCGACCGGCGCGGCCACCGCGGACTCCCGTACGGTGCCGCGCAGCGACACCCTGAGTCCGTCCTCCTCGTCGATGCCGAGCCCGTGGCGGAACGGCAGCACGCCGTAGGTCCGCCGCCCGGTCAGGCCGTGCAGCATGTCGAGGCCCGGCTCCAGCAGCGACACGTCGCCCCGGAACTTGTTCACGAGGAACCCGGCGACCCGTTCCTGGTCCTCGGGGGAGAGCAGCGCGACGGTGCCGAAGAAGGACGCGAAGACGCCACCCCGGTCGATGTCGCCGACCACGAGGACCGGCAGCCCGGCGTTCCGGGCGATCCCCATGTTCACGATGTCGGTGCGCCGCAGATTGATCTCGGCCGGGCTGCCGGCCCCCTCGCAGATCACCGCGTCATACGTGCCCCGCAACCGTTCCAGGCAGTCCAGCACCGTGCCCAGCAGCCGCTGCTGCCGCCCGCCGTGGTAGCCGCGTGCGCTCATCTCGCCGACCGGCTTGCCCAGCAGCACCACCTGGCTGGACCGCTCGCCGCCCGGCTTGAGCAGCACCGGGTTCATCAGCGCCGTCGGTTCGACCCGGCAGGCCTGGGCCTGCATGGCCTGCGCCCGCCCGATCTCGGCGCCCTCCCGCGTCACGAACGAGTTCAGCGACATGTTCTGCGCCTTGAACGGCGCGACCTTGACGCCCTGGCGCACCAGCCACCGGCAGATCCCGGCGGTCACCACGCTCTTGCCGGCGTCCGAGGTGGTCCCGGCGACCAGCAGCCCTCCACCGCTCATGCTCCGCGTCCCTTCATGACGCTCCGCGCGAGGACGCCGGCCCCGAGCGCGAGCCAGCCGACCCGCCGCGAGAGCCGTACCGCCCGGTCGATGTCGGACACGGCGACGGCACGTCCGCCGCCGCCCAGGACGGGCCGGTGCTCGACCCGCCCGCCGTAGGAGAGGGTCCCGCCGAGCCGCACGCCGAGCGCGCCCGCGAAGGACGCCTCCACGGGGCCGGCGTTGGGGCTCGGATGCTTCGCCGCGTCCGCGCGCCACGACCGCAGGGCACCGCGCGGGTCCGGCCCGCAGAGCGCGGCGAGTACGGCGGTCAGCCGCGCTCCCGGCCAGCCGGCGACGTCGTCCAGGCGGGCCGAGGCCCAGCCGTACCGGCGGTAGCGGGGGGACTTGTGGCCGACCATGGCGTCCAGGGTGTTGACGGCCCGGAAGCCGAGCAGTCCCGGCACTCCGGCGACGGCGCCCCACACCAGGGCGCCGACCACGGCGTCGGAGGTGTTCTCGGCGACCGACTCGACCACCGCGCGGGCGATGCCGTCCGCGTCCAGCGCCTGCGGGTCCCGGCCGCACAGGTGGGGCAGCCGGGCCCGGGCGGCCTCCACGTCCCCGGCCTCCAGCGCCCGCCCGACGGCGCGTGCCTCACGGGCCAGCGAGGTGCCGCCGACGACGGCCCAGGTGGCCGCGGCGGTCAGCGCGGTGGAGGCGGCGGGGGAGGAGCGTACGCACCGGGCGGCGAGACCGCCGAGGGCGACGGTCCCGCCGACGCACACGGCGGTGTGCACGGCGCCCCGGCCCCGGTCGTCCCGCCACAGGACTCGTTCCACGGCAGCCGCGGCCCGTCCGAAGGCGGCGACCGGATGACCGCGGCGGGGATCGCCGAGGAGCAGGTCGCCGAGGAGGCCGGCGGCGGCGCCGTACGCGAACACGCGATCGGCACCCATGGGTTCAGCCGGTGACGGATCCGCGGGGAACGGCCCCGGAGCGGGGTGGGGTGTCGCTGGTCGACCTCGGCAGGCAGCCGCGCATGGCGATATGTCCTCACTCAGGGTGTCCACGCCCTGGTTCGACGAGACCGGCGGTGAGAGTTCCTGGCTCCCGGGGTGTTCTCCCCGGTGACAGTGGCGGGACCGCGCCGGAATCGCACCGGCTTCCTCTCCTGCCGCCGTAGTGGCGGAGGCAGTCCACCACGGCCCCCGAAGGGCCGTCAACTTGCCGTTGACCTGCGAGGCTGAAGTGTGCTGAGGCCCACAGAGGGGCGCCGGTGGGTGAACGCGCGGGCGCAGACGCACACGCCGGCGGGCGGTGCGGGAGCTCCCGCACCGCCCGCCGGACGGAGACGATGTGCGATCAGGCCATGATCAGGTAGATCCCGTAGCCCACCGCCGCCGCGCACGCCGCGAAGCAGGCGTAGGCACCGGTGACCGCCAGGGCCGCGGACTGGCCCTGGGCGGCGGCCCGCTCGCGGCGGGACAGGCCGGTGATGCCGAGGGTGAACAGGGCCACCAGGGCCACGGTGACCACGAGGCTGACGCCGAAGACGGAACCGAGGGCCGCCCAGTCGATCTTCATGGTGCTCTTCTTCCTTCGTTCCGGGTCGTCGCTGTCAGACGGTGGTCCTGGCCGGGGACGCCGGGTCGTTGGGGGCGGGGATCGTGGCCGCGAATTCCTCGGTCACGGTGCCCGCCGGGGGCGGGGTCACCGCGGCCATCGCCTGCGTCACCACGCCGGACGGCTCCGCGTCCGGGCCCTCGTGGTCGTTGACGTTGGTGTGGTCGATGACCTCGCGCCGGGAGATCTTCCAGATGGCCGCGCTGGAGGCGACCAGGAAGACGGCCACGACGGCGGTGCCCCAGTCGCCGAAGCCGCAGACCCACTCGGCGAGCGCCGCGACGAGGGCCGCCGCCGGCAGCGTCAGACCCCAGGCGACGAACATCCGGGTGGCGGTCGACCAGCGGACGACTCCGCCCTTGCGGCCCAGGCCCGCGCCCATCACGGAGCCGGAGACGGAGTGCGTGGTGGAGAGGGAGAAGCCGAGGTGGGAGGAGGCCAGGATGACCGTCGCGGCGCTGGTCTGGGCGGCGAAGCCCTGCTGCGGCTGGAGGTCGGTCAGGCCCTTGCCCATGGTGCGGATGATGCGCCAGCCGCCGAGGTAGGTGCCGAGCGCGATGGCGACGCCCGCCGAGAGGATGACCCACATCGGCGGGTCCGAGTCGGGGGCGAGGGTGCCGCCGGCCACCAGGGCCAGGGTGATGATGCCCATCGTCTTCTGGGCGTCGTTGGTCCCGTGGGCCAGGGAGACCAGACCGGCGGAGGCGATCTGCCCGGCGCGGTAGCCCTTCTCGGAGGCCTTGCCGTCGGCGTTCCTGCCCATGCGGTAGGTGAGCCGGGTCGCCAGCATCGCGGCGAGGCCGGCCACCAGCGGGGCGGCGATCGCGGGGATCAGCACCTTGGTGACGAGCACGTCGCCGTGCACCGCGCCGAAGCCGGCGGAGGCGACGGTCGCGCCGATCAGACCGCCCATGAGGGCGTGCGAGGAACTGGACGGCAGACCGACCAGCCAGGTCAGGAGATTCCAGAGGATCGCGCCGACCAACGCGGCGAAGATGACCTCGGGACGGATGCCGGCCTCGTCGACGAGGCCCTTGGAGATCGTGTTGGCGACCTCCACCGAGAGGAATGCGCCGACAAGGTTCAGCACGGCGGACATGGCCACCGCGACCTTGGGCTTGAGCGCACCGGTCGAAATGGTCGTTGCCATCGCGTTCGCGGTGTCGTGGAAACCGTTCGTGAAATCGAACGCGAGTGCGGTTACCACCACAATCGCGAGGATCAGCGAGAAGCTTTCCATTTACCCAGGCAATCGTTCGAGGTCATTGGCTGGTCGAACGTAGGTAACCAGGGTGAACGGAAGATGAACTGGAATGGGCATCGTGGTGACCGTAAGAGGGGGTGGGCGCTCCGCCGGATGGCGGGACCGCCGCCGTACGGGCTCCGCACACCGGGGCGGCCCCGTCGAGGAGACGTCGGTCACGGGGGTTCCGCCTCCGGCCGGTGGCCCGCCTGGCACGATCACGGCATGGCTGAGCAGCGATGGGACGGTCGGGGAGCGGACGGCGCCGGGGGCGGCGCCCGGGGCGGCGGGGACCCACGCGCCGGGGGCGCCACCGAGGGGGAGGCACGCGCCTGGGCGGAGCTGGTGCGGACCGCGCGCCGGAGCGTGGCCGACGGGCTCGTGGTCGGGACCTCGGGCAACGTCTCGGTGCGGGTCGGCGGGACGATCCTGGTCACCCCGTCGGGAGTGCCGTACGACCGGCTGGGGCCGGACGACGTGACGGGCGTCGGCCTCGACGGCCGGCAGGTGCTCGGCACGCTGGTCCCGACCAGTGAGCTGCCCATGCACCTCGCGGTGTACCGCACCACCGGCGCGCGTGCCGTCGTGCACACGCACGCCGTGCACGCCACGGCCGTCTCCACGCTCGTCGACGAACTGCCGCTGATCCACTACATGGCCGCGGCGCTGGGCGGCCCCGTCCGGGTCGCCCGCTACGCCACGTACGGCACCGACGAACTGGCCGCGAACATGCTCGAGGCCCTCGACGATCGCACCGGGTGCCTGCTGCGGAACCACGGCACGGTCACCCACGGAACGACCCTCGCCCGGGCCTACGACCGCACCGCCCAGCTGGAGTGGATGTGCCGCGTCTGGCTGACCGCGTCGTCGGTCCCCGGCCTGTCCCCGCATCTGCTGACCCCGGAGCAGGTGGAGGAGGTGGGCGAACGCCTGCGGGGGTACGGGCAGCCGGGCTGAGCGCATCCGTCCGCTGGCCGGGTACACGGTTCGACATGACACTGGAGAGCGTGCGCACTGTCAGAGCGACGGCCGCTGCCGTCACCGCCGTGATAGGGGCCGGCGCCGCCGCGGTCGCCGCCGGCCGGTTCGCCAGCGATGCCGCCCTCAGGATCCCGCCGGGCGGGCCCCTGCCGACCGAACCCGTGCTCACCGTCCACGCCACGGCCGCCGGACAGATCACCCTCACCCGGCACCTCGCCGCGCTGCGGCCCGGCCGCCACGGTCTCGCCGGTGACGGCTTCCACGCGGTCGTCGGGCCCGTGCTGTCCGGCACCGCGTCCCCCGTCGACACGGTCGTACGCCGGCTGGAACGCGTCACGTACGGCACCCTCGAACCCGGCGACCGGGCCTGGTTCACCCCGGCCGTGCACGCCGGCGACCCCGGCACCGCCCTCGGTCTGGACTTCACCGGTCTGGACGTACCCGGCGACCTCGGCCCGCTGCCCGTCTGGCACGTGCCGGGCGACCGGGACACCTGGGTGATCGCCGTCCACGGACTCGGCACCACCCGGGAACACACCATGAACGTCATGGAGTTCCTGCACCGCCACCGCTTCCCGGTGCTCGCCCCCGCCCACCGGGGCGACCCGGGCGCGCCGAGTTCCCCGGACCGCCTCCACCACCTCGGCGAGACCGAGTGGCGCGATCTCGACGCGGTGCTCCGGCACGCGGTGGACTCCGGCGCCCGGCAGGTCGTCCTGTACGGCTGGTCCAGCGGCGCGACCATGGCGCTGCGCGCCGCCGCCCGGTCCGACGTACGCGCACGCGTCGCCGGACTCGTCCTCGACTCCCCGGTGCTCAACTGGGAGGCGACCCTGCGCGCCCTCGCCGCCGCCCACCGCACCCCGGGCGCCCTGCTGCCCCTCGCCGTCCGCGCCGCACAGGGCCGCACGGGACTGTACGGGGACCGCAGGCCCGGCGCCGTCCACCTGGACCGCATCGCCGTCCCCACGCAGATCTTCCACGGTCCCGACGACACGGTGGCCCCCTGGCGGTTCTCCCGCCGCCTCGCCGCCGCCCACCCCAACACCATCACCCTTCACACCGTCAGGGGCGCTCCGCACGCCGCCATGTGGAACGCGGACCCGCAGGCGTACGAGGAGACCCTGCGGCGCTTCCTCACCCCCCTGATGTGAAGCGGGTCCCGAGGATTCCGTTTAAAGCCCCTCCAGTGGCCTGTTTTGCTCCCTTCTTCCGTATCCGGGCGCGGTCTTCGGGGCGTTCCCTGGCCCCCGCCGGCATTCCGTTTGGGTTTTCGGACCGTCAACCGCGAGACTGCATCCGTGACGTCCCGTATCCCGCGCGACTCCAGGCTTCGACTCGTCCGCCCCCGACCCCTGGCCGCCGCCCCCACAGCGATCAACCAGCGGCGCCCGCGCCGCCCCGCGCCCCGGCCCCGGAGGGCACCCCCGCACCGGCGGAGCTGGCCGGAATGGCGCGCTCCTGTCTGGCCGCGGCGGCCCGCGTCGCCCGCTGGGCCGACTCCGCCCTCGGCCCCGGCCGGGACGGCGCCACAGCCGACGGCAAGGCCACCCTCTCCGACGCGTCCGCCGAACGCGCGGCCCGGGCCCTGGGCCTGACCCCCGCTCAGGTCCGCGCCGACTGGGACACCGCCCGCCTGGCCGGCCTCGTCGAGGTGCACGGCGACACCGCCCGCCCCGGCTGGCGGCTGCGCGCCTGGGACCGCGACGACGGCGCCGTCCTGCGCGGCTGGGTCGCCCTCTGCGACGCCTGGTCGCTCGCCCACCCGGAGCCCGAGGAGTACGAGCCCGCCGCCGTCGCCGAGGTCGTCACGGCCATGCCGCAGGTGCTCTCCTTCCTCCAGTTGTCCGCCGGCCCCGTCCCCGTGCCGCAGCTGCTCGACCTCCTGCAGCAGCGCGTCATCGAGCTGCGCACGGAGCGCTGCGAGGTCGACTACGCGCCGGGGGCCGACGAGGTGTCAGCTGCCTTCGAGGACCGGCCCGGCACCGGCGCCGGACTCCAGCGGCCCCGTCCCGCGCTCGCCGGACCGGCCGCCGCCGACGCCCCGCTCGAGCCGCTGCTCGACTGGGCGCTGCGCGCCCTCGCCTCCGTCGGTGCCCTCACCTACGGCGACGGGCAGGCCACGCTCACTCCGCTGGGCAGCTGGGCGGTGTGGGTCAAGCTGGAGCAGATCTGCGTCGCCGCGCAGAGCCCCGCCGGGAACATCGAACAGGGCGCCGAGGACATGCTGCGCGGCTGCGCCCGGCTCCGCCCCAACGCGGCCCGCGCCGAATACCGCGCCTGGCTCGCCGCCCGGCCTGTGGGCAGCGCGGTCACCGAGCTGATCGACGCCGCCCGGGGCGAGGACGCCCTGCTGCGCGGCCTCGCCTTCGAGGCGCTGAGGGTGGTCGGCGCCCCCGCGGAGCCCGAGGTCCGTACCGTGCTCGACGAGCCGGCGCTGCGGCCGTACGCCCTGCTGTGGCTCGCCGAGCACGACGGTGCCGACCCCGAGGACGCCCACGAGGTCCTCACCCGCGAGGAGGCCACCTGGCTCTGGGTGGACACCGCCGCCGCCGTCGCCGACCACGGCGAGGCCCCGCTGCTCGTGAGGCACCTGGAGTCGGCGGTGCAGCCGACCGTGCCCGCGCTGCTCAGCGAGGTGCGCGCCGTCGGCCACCCGCGGACCGTGCAGGTCCTGGTCGCCCTCGCCGCCGCGCACCCCGACCCGGCCCTGGCCAAGGCGGTCCGCCGGGCCGCCTTCCAGGTCCACACCGGCGGCTGACACCGGCCCGGGGCACTCAGGCCCCGGTCTCCGGGGCGTACGTGCCGAAGCTCCAGACGTTGCCCTCGAGGTCCCGGGCCATGTAGTCCCGGGAACCGTAGTCCTGGTCCGTCGGGGGCATGAGGATCTCCGCGCCCTGCTCCACCGCGCGCCGGTGGTGTGCGTCGACGTCGTCCACGACGAGGTACACCCCGGCCGGACCCGCGCCCTTCATCGCCGTGTCGAACACGCCGCCGCCGCCCGTCGAGCCCAGCATCACCACGCCGTTGCCGTGCGCCAGCTCCGCGTGCATCACCGTGCCGTCCTCGCCCTCGTACACCGACAGCTCCGTGAAGCCGAAGGCCTCCGTGAGCTGCCGGATCGCCGCCTTGGCGTCCCCGTACAACAGCGTCGGAACGACGCTGGGACGCCCATTGCCCGTGCCTGCCATGGCGATCACTTCCCTGTGTCTCGCGTGCACCGGAATGTCCCCCCGCCGCCCAGTCTGACACCGGGGACCGACACCCCCCGGGACGTCCGCGCGCGGAAAAGCGCTTGCACCGCCCCGTTAGAATGGCTCCCATGGCCATTCTCCTCGCGCATTAGACGGCGGGAACGTCCTCAGCCGCCCACCGCCACCCCACACCGCCCTGGAGTCTGTCCGTGATCTCCGCCTCCGGCATCGAGCTGCGCGCCGGTGCCCGCGTCCTCATCGAAAGCGCCACCTTCCGCGTCGCCAAGGGCGACCGCATCGGCCTGGTCGGCCGCAACGGCGCGGGCAAGACCACGCTCACCAAGGTCCTCGCCGGCCAGGGCATCCCCGCCGCCGGCAACGTCACCCGCTCCGGCGAGGTCGGCTACCTCCCGCAGGACCCCCGCACCGGCGACCTCGACGTCCTCGCCCGCGACCGCATCCTCTCCGCCCGCGGCCTCGACGTACTGATCCGCAAGATGCGCGACAACGAGCAGCGCATCGCAAACGGCCAGGGCGCCACCCGGGAGAAGGCCCTCAAGCAGTACGAGCGCCAGGAGACCGAGTTCCTCACCAAGGGCGGATACGCCGCCGAGGCCGAGGCCGCCACCATCGCCGCCGCGCTCAACCTGCCCGACCGCGTGCTCGGCCAGCCCCTGCACACCCTCTCCGGCGGTCAGCGGCGCCGTGTGGAGCTCGCCAGGATCCTGTTCTCCGACGCGGACACCCTGCTGCTCGACGAGCCGACCAACCACCTCGACGCCGACTCGATCGTCTGGCTGCGCGACTACCTCAAGACCTACCGCGGCGGCTTCATCGTCATCTCCCACGACGTGGACCTGGTCGAGACCGTCGTCAACAAGGTGTTCTACCTGGACGCCAACCGCGCCACCATCGACGTCTACAACATGGGCTGGAAGCTCTACCAGCAGCAGCGCGAGGCCGACGAGAAGCGCCGTCGGCGCGAGCGGCAGAACGCGGAGAAGAAGGCCGCCGCGCTCAACGCCCAGGCCGACAAGATGCGCGCCAAGGCGACCAAGACGGTCGCCGCGCAGAACATGGCCCGCCGTGCGGAGCGCCTGCTGTCCGGACTGGAGGACGTCCGCCAGTCCGACAAGGTCGCCAAGCTGCGCTTCCCCGAGCCCTCGCCCTGCGGCAAGACCCCGCTGATGGCCGAGGGCCTGTCGAAGTCGTACGGCTCCCTGGAGATCTTCACCGACGTCAGCCTGGCCATCGACAAGGGCTCCCGGGTCGTCATCCTCGGCCTCAACGGCGCCGGCAAGACCACCCTGCTGCGGCTCCTGGGCGGTGTCGAGCAGCCCGACACCGGTGCCGTCGTGCCCGGCCACGGCCTCAAGCTCGGCTATTACGCCCAGGAACACGAGACCCTCGACCCCGATCGCACCGTTCTGGAGAACATGCGCTCCGCCGCGCCCGACATGGACCTCGTCGAGGTCCGCAAGGTGCTCGGCTCGTTCCTGTTCTCCGGCGACGACGTGGACAAGCCGGCCGGTGTCCTCTCCGGCGGGGAGAAGACCCGCCTGGCGCTCGCCACCCTCGTCGTCTCGTCGGCGAACGTGCTGCTCCTCGACGAACCGACCAACAACCTCGACCCGGCCAGCCGGGAGGAGATCCTCGGCGCCCTGCGCACCTACAAGGGCGCGGTCGTCCTCGTCACCCACGACGAGGGCGCGGTCGAGGCGCTCCAGCCGGAGCGGATCATCCTGCTGCCGGACGGTGTCGAGGACCTGTGGGGTGCCGACTACGCGGACCTGGTCGCCCTCGCCTGAGCCGGGGCGGCGGTCAGCCGCGGTTGACCGAACGCGTGATCCACTGCGTATGGATCATTCGGCCCACCGGTGATCCATCATTCGTGTGAGATCTCCTCACCCCGAGGTGTGTCCTCCACCGAATCGGTGGCCGTGCCCCCTGACGGCCGGAGCTCGGCGACCGCCCCCGCCTGACCTGGAACTTCGCGGAAGAACCCGATTGGAGGTATCGGCGGCACCCGCCGGAATCATTCATTCCGTATGTGCGGACGCGCTCCCGTCGTCACCATCTTGTCTCATCGACCTTGCCGAATGGGTGGCCATGAGGGCCGGGAGGGGTGATCATGAGGAGACCAGAGCGCACTTCCCATGAGGAGGCACGGGTGGCCGAGACTCTGAAGAAGGGCAGCCGGGTGACCGGCGCCGCGCGCGACAAGCTCGCGGCAGACCTGAAGAAGAAGTACGACGCCGGTGCGAGCATCCGGGCGTTGGCCGAGGAGACCGGCCGCTCGTATGGCTTCGTGCACCGCATGCTCAGCGAATCGGGTGTCACGCTCCGAGGGCGTGGCGGGGCGACACGGGGCAAAAAGGCCCCTTCGGCCTGACCCCGGCGCCACGGGAACCCGATGGTGACCACCCGGGCGGGCAACCGGCCGGCCGGGTGGTTACTGTGCAGTCACTTAGATGACCGCACCCATCGGAGGCGCCCCATGGCTTCGTCCGCCCAGGACCTCGGTCCGGTACTCGACAAGGACGGCGTACGGCTCACCGTCGACGACGCGATCGCCACGGTGACGCTGACCAACCCCGCCAAGCGCAACGCGCAGAGCCCCGCTCTGTGGCGGGCGCTGACCGAGGCCGGCCGGCTGCTGCCCGGCTCGGTCCGGGTCGTGGTGCTGCGCGGGGAGGGCAAGTCCTTCTCCGCCGGCCTCGACCGGCAGATGCTCACGCCCGAGGGGATCGAGGGCGAGCCGTCGTTCATCGACCTCGCGCGCGCTGACGACGCCGAGCTGGACGCCACCATCGCCGTCTACCAGGAGGCTTTCACCTGGTGGCGGCGCAGCGACATCGTGTCCGTCGCCGCTGTGCAGGGACACGCCATCGGAGCCGGATTCCAGCTGGCCCTCGCCTGTGACCTGCGCGTCGTCGCGGACGATGTGCAGTTCGCCATGCGCGAGACCAGCCTCGGTCTCGTCCCCGACCTGACCGGCACGCACCCCCTGGTGAGCCTCGTCGGCTACGCCCGCGCGCTGGAGATCTGCGCCACCGGGCGCTTCGTCACGGCCGAGGAGTCCGTGAACACCGGCCTGGCCAACCTCGCCGTGCCCGCCGCCGACCTGGACGCGACCGTCCAGGACCTCGCCGCGGCGCTGCTGGCCGCCCCCCGGAACGCCGTGATCGAGACCAAGGCGCTCCTGCGCGGCGCCCGGGACCGCGGCTACGAGGAGCAGCGCGCGGCGGAACGCGCGGCCCAGGCCCGCCGCCTGCGCGACCTGGCCGGTCTCGGCGAATAGCGGACGGACGACGCCCGGTCCCGGCACCTCGGAGCGGCGCTGCCCGTTGCCCGCCACCGGCGGTCCCCGCGTCCGGGCGGGCGCCTGGCACCTCGGTGGTGGCGGGTTCCGGCGTCCCGGCGGGGTCTTGGGATCTCGGTGGTGGCGGGTCTTGGTGTCCGGTGGGTGCCAGGAGTTCGCCGGTGGTGGGTCCTGGCGTCCGGGGGCGGCCGGAGCCCGGCAGCAGGAGTGACGCTGCCCGATGTCCGGCCGTGCCGGGCCACGGCGACGCCGGGACGGTACGGCGTGGCCCGCCTGGATGAACGGGGCGCCCGGCCCCTCACGCGTGGGGCGGGCGGCACCGCTCGCCCGTGCCGGTGCGCGGCCGGTCAGTCGAGTGCCGTCACCAGGACGGCGACCGTCGGCCGGTCCGGCAGTGACGCCCCCACGGCCGTGCGGACCGCCCGGGCCACCTCCAGGGGGTGGTGATCCGACCGGACGGCGAGGTCCACGCGCGCGTGACGGTGGGGCAGGGCCGCCCCGCCCGGGTGCTCGGACAGGCTGACGGGGCGCCCCGGCGTCCCCGTCAGCCGGGTCACCCCCGGGACGGCGAGCGCGGCTGCCGCGATCCGTCCGGCCTCCGAGCCGCCGGGCCCCGGCGGCTCGGAGGCGGGTTCCCGAACCGGCGCCTCGGGCTGCGCCGACGGCTCCGTGTCCAGCAACTCCGTCACCCGCAGGTCCACCTGGGTGACGGCCAGCCCGATCCGTTCCACCGCCGCCTCGGCCAGCGCCGTCCGCAGCAGCGACGCCGTGACCGGCAGGGGCCGGGACGCCGTGGCCGCGAACTCCGCGGCCAGCCGCAGCGGGCCCGGCGGCAACGCGCTCGGCGGGGCCGGTACGACCGGCTCGCCCACCTCCTCCCGCGGGCCGTGTGCGCGCCCGATCCGCAGGCCGTCCAAGCGCACGCCGGGCGCGGCCCGCGCCGCCGCGCGCCGCAGCAGCACCGCCGCCGCCCGCTCCGCGATCCACGCGCCGTCGCGCGGTCCTCCCAGGGGCACGATCCTGCCGAGCCCCACCTGTTGCCGTACCGCTTGCGTCCATCGGTCCGCCGTCACTCCCCCAGCCTGCCGTATTCCTGGCGCGGTGCCGGGCAACCGTGCTTACGGTTGTCGAAGGAGGACGACCGAAGGGACGTACGGCGATGACCGACAGGACCGAGGGAGGCCCGGTACGGGCCCCCGACGCCGAGAAGAACCCCGTGGAGAGCGCGCGCAAGGGTCAGGGGACCCGGCGCGGCGGCGGTGACCCCGCCACCCGCGGCCGCACCACCATCGCCGACGGCGTGGTGGAGAAGATCGCCGGAATGGCCGCCCGGGACGTGTTCGGTGTCCACGCGATGGGCAGCGGGCTGTCGCGGACCTTCGGAGCCGTACGCGACCGCGTGCCGGGCGGCTCCAAGTCGGTGACGCGCGGCGTGAAGGCCGAGGTCGGCGAGGTGCAGACCGCGCTCGACCTGGAGATCGTCGTCGACTACGGCGTGTCCATCGCCGACGTCGCCAGGGACGTCCGGGAGAACGTCATCGCCGCGGTCGAGCGGATGACCGGCCTGGAAGTGGTCGAGGTCAACATCGCGGTGAGCGACGTGAAGCTCCCCGACGAGGAGGACGAGGAACCGGAGAGCCGCCTCCAGTGAGGCCGGGTGAGCGGAGGAGCGCACCATGAACACAGCAGTGGTCGGCATGATCGCCGGCATGGCGCTGGGCTTCGCCGGATACTTCGGCGGATTCGGGGCCTTCCTGCTGGTGGCGGCCCTGGGAGCGGTCGGTTTCGTCGTCGGGCGGTTCCTCGAGGGGGACCTGGAACCCGGCGACTTCTTCCGCTCCCGCGGCGAGCGGCGGCGGTGACGACCGTGAGCACGGGAACCGTCGGACTCGGCGGGAGCCCCGCCGCCGTCGCGCCGGGCGAGCGCGGGGCGACCAGGATCGCCGACCGGGTGGTCGCGAAGATCGCCTCGCAGGCCGCCCGTGAGGCGGTCGGCGTCCTGCCGCCCGGCGCCGCACCACCGCACGCGAGCGTGGCCGTGCACCACGACACCGCCCGGGTGCGCGTGCACGTCGAACTGGTCTACCCGGGCGACATCGGCGGCCGGTGCGCACAGGTGCGGCGCCGGGTGGTCGACCGGGTGCGCTCCCTGGCGGGCATGGCCGTGCCGGAGGTCGTCGTCCAGGTGGAGCGGCTGCACCTGGCGGCCGCGCCCGGCGCGGGCCCCGGGAGGACGCGATGAGCGAACTCCGGGGCACGGTCCTGGAGAAGAGTCCCCCGCCCGCCGGTGACGGAGCCGGCGGGGACGGCGGGAGCGACGGCGGGCAGCGGCGCTTCTGGTCGGCCCGACGGGTCCCCGCCGGCGTGCTCGCGCTGGTGACCCTGGTGATCGCGGGCGCGTTCCTGTACGACATCGTCGCGGTGCGCGCCGGCCGTGCCGGGATGAGCTGGCGCCGGGAGCTGGCCCGGCAACTCGCCGAACGGCCCCTGGACGACGTCTGGGTGCTCACCGGCGCCGCCGTCGCCGCCGCGCTCGGACTCTGGCTGTTCCTGCTCGCGGTGACGCCCGGCCTGCGTTCCCTGCTCCCGATGCGCCGCTCCCATCCCGACGTACGCGCGGGACTGGACCGCGACGCCGCCGCGACGGTGCTGCGGGACCGGGCCGTGGAGGTGGCCGGCGTCCAGTCGGTGCGGGTCAGGGTGGGGCGCGCCCGCGCCGATGTCCGCGCGGAGTCGCACTTCCGCGAACTGGGCGATGTGCGGGCGGACATGACCGCGGTGCTCGAGGACGCGGTCGAGGGACTGGGCCTGGCCCGGCCGCCCAGGCTGTCGCTGCGCGTGCGGCGACCCGGCAAGAAGGGACGGTAGCGGTGCTCAGAGGTGTCAACCGCGTACTGCTCGCGATCGCGGGCCTGGTGCTGATCGGTCTCGGCGGGTCCGTGCTGGCGATCGGGCTGGGCGCGCCGGCGCCCTCCTGGTGGCTGCACCACGGGCGGCACGACGTCCTGCTGAGCGAGGCCGAGCGGACCCGGTGGCGGGACGAGGGCTGGTGGTGGCCGGTCGTCATCGCCGCGCTCGCGGTCGTGGTCCTGCTCTGCTTGTGGTGGCTGGTCGCGGTCCTGCGCCGGCGGCGCCTGACCGAGATCCTGGTCGACACGGGCGACGGGGAGGGCGCCGCACTCCGGGGCCGGGCCCTGGAGCACGTCCTCGCCGAGGAGGCGGACCGGCTGGACGGCGTCGCGCAGGCCCGCGTCCTGCTCACCGGCCGCCGCAGCAGCCCGAGAACCCGGGTACGCCTCACCCTGGAACCCCATGTGGACCCGGGCACCGCCCTGCACACCCTCGCCACGGGCGCCCTGACCCACGCCCGCGACTCGGCGGGCCTGACCGCCCTCCCGACCGAGGCCCGCCTGCGCGCGGTGAAACACGGCCCGCAACGCGTCGGCTGACCCGTTGATCAGAACCCGTGCCGGAAACCGCCGTCCACCGGCAGCATCACGCCGGTCACGTAGGACGCCGCTGGCGACAGCAGGAACGCCGCCGTCCGCCCGAACTCCTCCGGCGTCCCGTACCGCCGCAGCGGAATACGTGACTCCGCGGCCTGCCGTGTGGCCTCGGGGTCCGCGGACATCGCGTCCAGTTGCCGCACCCGGTCCGTGTCGACACGCCCCGGCAGCAGCCCCACCACCCGCACCCCGCGCGGCCCCAGCTCGTCCGCCAGCGACTTGGCGAACCCGGCCAGCCCGGGCCGCAGCCCGTTGGAAATGGTCAGTCCGGGGATCGGCTCGTGCACCGACCCCGACAGCACGAATCCGATGACACCCCCTTCGCCCAGCTCGGCCGCGGCCGCCCGGGCCATCCGCACGGCGCCCAGGAACACCGTCTCGAACGCCGACTGCCACTGCTCGTCGGTGGTGTCGGCGACGAAGCCCGGCGGTGGCCCGCCGACGCTGACGAGGACGCCGTCGAAGCGCCCGAACCGCTCCCGCGCGGTCGCGATCAGCAGCGCCGGCGCCTGAGGGTCGGCGTTGTCGACGGCCACCCCGGCCGCGTGCGGCCCCAGCGCGGACGCCGCCCGAGCGACGGACTCCTCCTCCCGCCCCGTGACGACCACCTTCGCGCCGTCGGTGACGAGCTCCCGCGCGCAGGCGTGGCCCAGCCCGCGGGTCGCCCCGGTGACGACGTACACCCGGTCCTTCAGTCCAAGATCCATGTCCCTATCCTGCCCCCTCGTCCGTGAACAGGGCGAGGGCGGTGTTCACCAGGCCGATGTGGCTGAACGCCTGCGGGAAGTTGCCCAGCAGCCGGCCGCCGACCGGGTCGTACTCCTCCGCCAGCAGACCCACGTCGTTGGCGAGCCCCAGCAGCCGTTCGAACAGTGCGCGTGCCTCCTTCGTCCGCCCGGTCATGTGCAGGGCGTCCGCCAGCCAGAAGGAGCACACCAGGAACGTGCCCTCCTGTCCCGGCAGCCCGTCGACGGGACCGGCGTCCGGGGTGTAGCGGCGCACCAGCCCGTCCTGCCCCAGTTCCGCGCGGACCGCCTCGATGGTGCCGAGCACCCGGGGGTCGTCGGGCGGCAGGAACCCCACCCGGGGGATCAGCAGCAGCGCGGCGTCGAGTTCGCGCGAGCCGTAGGACTGCGTGAAGGTGTTCCGCTCGGGGTCGTACCCCTTGGCGCACACCTCCCGGTGCACCTCGTCCCGTAGCTCCCGCCAGCCGTCCAGGTCCCCCTCGAGGTCCGGGTCGTCCTCCATGGCGCGCACCGCGCGGTCGGCGGCCACCCACACCATGACCTTGGAGTGCACGAAGTGCCGGCGGCGGCTGCGCACCTCCCACAGTCCTTCGTCCGGCTGCCGCCAGGCCGTGCGCAGGAACTCCAGCAGCACCGACTGCAGCGCCCACACGTCCGGTTGCGCGGACAGCCCCGAGCGCCGGGCCAGGGTGAGGGAGTCCACGACCTCTCCGTACACGTCCAGCTGGAGCTGGTTGACCGCGTCGTTGCCCACCCGGACCGGCGTGGCGCCGCCGAAGCCCGACAGCCACGGCACCTCGAACTCCGGCAGGCGCCGCTCGCCCGCGAGCCCGTACATGATCTGGAGGTCCGCCGGGTCGCCGGCCACCGCGCGGAGCAGCCAGTTGCGCCAGGCCTCCGCCTCGCCCTGGTACCCGGCGGCCAGCAGCGCCTTCAGGGTCAGCGTCGAGTCGCGCAGCCAGCAGAACCGGTAGTCCCAGTTGCGCACCCCGCCCGGCTCCTCCGGCAGCGACGTGGTGGGCGCGGCGACGATGCCGCCCGTCGGGCGGTAGGTGAGCGCCTTGAGCGTGATCAGCGACCGGACGACCGCGTCCCGGTACGGGCCGTCGTAACAGCAGTGCGCCGCCCAGGCGCGCCAGTCCTCCACGCTCTGCCGCAGCGAGGAGTACGGGTCGACCAGTGCGGGGCGCGGCTCGTGGGAGGGGTGCCAGGTGAGCACGAACGCGACCCGCTCGCCCTCCTTCACCGTGAACTCCGAGACGGTGGAACGGTCCTCGCCCCAGGTGGGCACCTCCGGCACGCTCCGCAGCCACGCCGAGTCCGGTCCGGCCACCGCCACCCGGTGCCCGTCCTCCCTGCGCACCCAGGGCACCACCGAGCCGTAGTCGAAACGCAGCCGGAGCGTGCTGCGGACGGTCACCTCACCCCGTACGCCCTGCACGATCCGCACCAGGTCGGGTGCTTCGTGGCGCTGCGGCATCAGGTCGGTGACCAGCACCGCCCCCTGCGGGGTCTCCCACTCGGTGTCCAGGACGAGGGTGTCCTCGCGGTAGGAGCGCCGGGTGCACCGGTCCGCACCGGCCGGTGCGAT
Source organism: Streptomyces toyocaensis (assembly GCF_000725125.1). Classification (GTDB taxonomy): domain Bacteria; phylum Actinomycetota; class Actinomycetes; order Streptomycetales; family Streptomycetaceae; genus Streptomyces; species Streptomyces toyocaensis. Next base: position 44,745 of record NZ_JFCB01000026.1, on the reverse strand, counting down.
CCGCCAGTGCCCGTTGTCCTCGTCCCCGAGCAGCCGGGCGAAGCAGGCCGCCGAGTCGAAGCGGGGCAGGCAGAGCCAGTCGACCGAGCCGTCCGCGCCCACCAGGGCAGCGGTCTGTTCGTCGCCGATGAGCGCGTAGTCCTCGATACGGTGCACGGAGTGCGGGTTCCCGGCCGAAGGGGGCCGCAATCAGGGCCCCGGCCGCGGGGATGACGGACCGTCGGCCGCCGCGGCACCGTCGCCGGAGAAGATGACACCGGGGTCCGAGGGAGCCTGGTTGAGGACCCACAGGCCGATCAGCGTGGCCAGCGCGAAGACGACGGCGACGAGCACGGTGAGGACGAGCCGCCGCCGGCGTTCCCGGCGCAGCCACTCACCGCGCGCCGTGCGGTAGGCGTCGGGGTCCGGCAGCACCCCGCCGGCCAGCGCCCGCAGGGCGTCGCGCAGCTCCCGTTCGGTGCGTTCCGCACCCGGCGGACGGGACGGCTCGGCCCGGTCGTGGTCCGTGCGGTCCGGGTCGGTGCCACGCGACGGAGTCGTATCGTGATGCCTCATCGCCGGGTCTCCATCGCCTGGGTCAGCGCGGCGATGCCGCGCGAGGTGTGCGTCTTGACGGAACCACGGGATATCCCCATCGCGGCGGCTATCTCACTCTCCTTCAGTCCGAGCCAGTGCCGCAGCACCAGCGCCTCGCGCTGCCGGGCCGGCAGGTGCTGGAGCGCGTCGATCAGCACCCGCTGGTCGTCGTGGAGCAGCGCGGTGTTCTCCGCCGAGGCCACGGTCTCGTCGGACGGGCCCCGCGGATGCTCCTCGTGCCGGCGGGCGACCTGGAGGTGGCGTATCCGCATCCGGGTCAGATTGCAGACGGTGGAGCGCAGATACGCCTCCGCCGCCGCCACGTCCTTCAGCCGCCGCCACTTGCGGTAGATCTGGTAGTACGCCTCGGCCACCACGTTCTCCGGGTCGTCGGCGCCGAGCAGCACGGCGAGCCGCAGCATCGAGGAGTAGTGCAGCTCGAAGAGGCGGGCGACGCCGGCCTCCCGCTCCAGGTCGGCCGCGTCGGTGACGGCGGGGACCGGCGGTCCGGCCACGGCCGCGGCCGGGGGCGGCGCCGGGGCGAGCGGCAGGGTGGTCCGGTGCTGTTGTCTGCGTCTCACGTGTTGTTCGCTCCCGTCTCCGGACGTCGCCCGGCCGTCAGGCGGGACGGCAGGTCGGTGGCGTCGGCGCCGCGCGGGACGCCGAGGCGTGCGAGGGCCACGGTGCCGGCCACCGCGACGGTCAGATTCAGCAGCAGGGCGGCGACCCCGGCGTAGATCTCCACCGGTCCTGTGCCGGTGCCGAGCGGCACGATCGAGGAGAATCCCTCCCGCACCACCAGGCAGGTTCCGGCGGCCATGCCCGCGGCCCACCCGGCGAGGAGCGCCCGCGGATGCAGCCACCGCGTGTACAGCCCGACCGCGACCGCCGGGAAGATCTGCAGGATCCACACCCCGCCGAGCAACTGGAGGTTGATCGCGTCCTGGTCGCGCAGCCCGAACACGAACGCCACTGCCCCGACCTTGGCCGTCAGCGACACCGCCTTGGCGACCCGTACCTGCCGTTTCGGTGTGGCCGTCGGATGGACGTACTCGACGTACACGTTCCGTACGAAGCTGGTCGCCGCTGCGATCGACATCACGGCCGCCGGAACCAGCGCGCCCACGACGATCGCGCCGAACACGAGCCCGGCCAGCGGCCCCGGCATCAGCCGGTCGACCAGCATCGGCACCGCCGCCTCGGCGCCGCCCTCGGGGGCCCGCACCCCGGCGGCCAGGGCCGCGATGCCGAGGAACCCGAACAGGGCGAGCAGCGCGGTCCAGGCGGGCAGCCCCGCCGACACCTTGCGCAGGGTGCGCGGCCCGTCGGCGGCGAACCCGGCGGTGAGCACGTGCGGGTACATCAGCAGGGCCAGGGCGGAGCCGAGCGCGAGGGTGGCGTAGGCGGGCTGCTGCTCCGGCGTGAGCAGCAGCGGGGAGTGGGCGGCGTCCGTGCCGCCGAGGGCGCGCGCCGCCCCGTCGAAGACCGCGCCGAACCCGCCGAAGCGCCGCAGGACCAGCCAGCACACGGCGGTGAGCGAGACGAACACCGCCACCGCCTTCAGCGCGGAGATCACGGTGGGCGCCCGCAGCCCGTGCCGGTAGGTGGCGACGGCCAGCCCCGCGAACACGGCCACCATCACCAGGTCCCCGGTGGCACCGCTCGGATACAGTCCGCCCGCGGTGAGCACCGCGCGGATGCCGAGCAACTGGAGCGCCAGGTACGGCATCGTCGCCAGGATGCCGGTCAGCGCGACGACCAGCGCCAGCGACGGCGAGCCGTACCGGCCGCGCACGAAGTCGGCGGCGGTGATGTAGCCGTGCCGTCGGGCCACGCTCCACAACCGGCTGAGCAGCACGAACGCGAGCGGGCAGACGATCACTGTGTACGGCACGGCGAAGAAGGCGGGCGCGCCGTTGCCGTACGCCAGGCCCGGGACGGCGGTGAACGTGTACGCCGTGTAGATCGTCCCGCCGAGCAGCAGCCAGGTCCAGCCGGCCCCGAGGCTCCGGTCGGCGAGCGCCCAGCCCTCCAACGAGGGCAGTCTGCCGCTCGGCCGGAGCCGTCGCGCGGTGACGGCGAGCAGCGACGCCCCGCCGATCACGGCGAGGAACGTCGCGGTCATGGCGCCGTCGGCCATGAATCACCGTCCTTGGTGTGCTGTGCCCTCGGGGGAGAGTTGCGCGGACGGCCCGTCCGGATGACAGACCCGGTGGGACGTCCGTTCCGGGACGCGGCGCAACCCGTCCGACCGGTGCGCCACTCTCGCACAGAACGCCGCGCCACGGGAGAGCGGCGCAGGTCACAGCACGCTGCGGACAGTCCCGGCCACGGCGCGTGTACCCGGCCGGGGCGCGGCCCTAGACCGCCGCCGGTTCGCTCTCCTCGGCGACCGTCCCGCCGTCCGCCGCGCGCGCACGCTCCCGGGCCTCCCGGCGGACCAGGACGAACCAGCCGACCGGCACGGCCGCCGCGAACAGCCACCACTGGACGGCGTACGCGTAGTTCAGCGCCGCGTTCTCCTTGCCGGGGTTCCCCAGCGGCTCGGGTGTGCCGCCCTTGGGCTCGGGGGCCGTCTGCGCCACATAGCCACCGAGGACGCGGGCGCCGAGGCGCCGCGCCTCCTGCTCGCTGTTGATCAGCATGATCTGCCGTTCGGGCAGACCCTCGAGGTTCTTGATGCCGCTCGCCTCGGTCGTCTCGTCGGGCATGAGCCGGCCCCTGATCGTGATCTCGCCGCGCGGCGGTGCGGGGACCTCGGGGAACGTGGTCTGGCTCGGCCCGTCCGCGGGGATCCAGCCGCGGTTGACGAGCAGCACCCCGCCGTCGTCCAGGACGAAGGGGGTGAGGACGTGGAAGCCGACCTTGTCGTCGGCGTTGGTGCGGCGGCGGACGACGACCTCGTCGTCCGTGTCGAAGCGGCCCTCGGCGGTCACGGTGCGGTACCGCTCGGCGCGGGTCACCGCATCTCCCGGCGCGGCCAGCCGCTCCACCGGCACCGGATCGGCGGCCAGCGCGTCGGCCACGAGCCGGTTACGGGCGGAGCGTTCCCCGTAGCGGTCCATCTGCCAGGTGCCCAGCCAGATCATCGTGGGGACGAGGATCAGGGCCACCAGTGTGATGATCACCCATTGGCGGGACAACAGAAAGCGGTGCACCACACGACCGTACAACTCGGTCGCGGGGTGCATTCAGGCGGGTACGTCCTTTCACGCCCGGTCGAGGACGCCCGCCTTTCCCTCCGCGCGGGCGCAGCCTCGACGCCCTGATCCCGTGTGTCAGCTTGCGAGTGCCTTCCCGGCGGCTGACCATGCTGCTTATGGCACGTTGTGAAGTGTGCGGAAACGACTACGCGCTGGCGTTCACCGTGGAGACCCGGGACGGTGCTCGCCACGTCTTCGATTCGTTCGCGTGTGCGATTCACCGTATGGCCCCGATCTGTGAGCACTGCCGGGTGCAGATCATCGGCCAGGGTGTCGAGGCAGACGGTCACTGGTTCTGTGGCGCCCACTGCGCCCGTGCCGAGGGCAGGGCGGGCATTGTCGACAAGGTCGGATCACCGACATAGAAAGCTGCCCCTTCCCCGCCGAAGGGGCAGTTTCTCTCGGGTCACCAGGAGGGCACGGGCCAGGACCGCACCCTTGCGCCGTCTCGCACCGCCCTGCGGTGATTACGGCCAACTCCCGGCGCATTCGTCATGAGGGAGTGGACGGGACCGCTTCCACGCCCGCTGCCACATCGTGTGCTCCCTGAGGAGGATGAGCCGGCGGGACCCGTACGCCGGTCCGGCTGCTGGAGCAGGAGAACGAGGTCCTCAGGAGGGCTGCCCTGCTACCGGTGGCTGGACAGCCCGGTCACCGACGCCGAACGGGCCGAGGCGGAGCGGACCGCGTGGCCGGTCTGCCGGGGCGAACGCTGGTGGGACCCTTACCCCGCTCATCCCTCCGACGCGGGTTCGACGTCCGCCAGCAACTGGCCGAACGCCGCCTCGTCGACGACCGGCGTGCCGTACTGCCGGGCCTTGACCACCTTCGATGTGCCCGAGTCCGGGTCGTTGGTGACGAGGAGGCTCGTGAGCCGGGACAGACTGCCGGCGACGTGCAACCCGGCCTCGGTCGCACGGTCCTCCAGCAGGTCCCGCTCCACGGAGGTGTCCCCGGAGAACGCCACACGCATGCCCTGTCTGAGCCGCTTGCCCGGTTCGTACCGCCCGGGGTTGGGGTAGGGGCACGCGGGCCGCTTGCGGGAGGGGCGCCAACTGGCGGGCCGGTAGCCCCCGGGGCCCGCCTGCTGCCCGATGCGGGGCCGTTCGGTCCACTCGGTGAGCGGCAGGCACTCGTGCAGGGGCAGCCGCACGCCGCCGGCCGCCGCGGCCCGCAGGCTGGGGCGGAACGCCTCCGCCAGTACCCGCGCGTCGTCCAGCGCGTGGTGCGCCCGCTGCTGCACGACCCCGAAGTGCGCGGCGAGCGACTCCAGCTTGTGGTTGGGCAGCGGGAGCCCCAGTTCCTTCGAGAGGGCGATGGTGCACAGTCGCTGCCTCACCGGCGCCTCGCCGCGCGCGCGGGCGTACTCCCGGGCGATCATCTGCCAGTCGAAGACGGCGTTGTGCGCGACGAGCACCCGGCCCTCCAGCCGGGTCGCGAACTCCGCGGCGATGTCCCGGAAGAGGGGCGCCCCTTCGAGCACGTCACTCGTCAGGCCGTGGATCCACACCGGGCCCGGGTCCCGCTCCGGGTTGACCACCGTGTACCAGTGGTCCTCGACCTCGCCGCGCGCGTCCAGCCGGTAGACGGCCGCGGAGATGATGCGGTCGTCCCGGGCCAGCCCCGTGGTCTCCACGTCGACGACCGCGTATCCCCGGGGATACGCGGCCGGCCACGCGGTGGGGGAGGAGGCTGCGGCGGTGAGGTCTTCGAGCATGGTTCACGAGGATACGGGCCGCGACTGACACTCCTGTCCGTCAGGTGCCCCACGAGCGGCTCCCGTTCGGATTCCGGACATGTCCGGACGGGACCCGGAAGCGGGTCACCGGCCCCGGTCACCAGCGGATCGGCACAGGCAGCGCCGTCAGCAGTCCCGACACCGCCACCACCAGGGCCAGTACGTACACCTCCGCCCGCGCGGGCGAACTCGCGCTCAGCGGGTCGGCCGCGCGGGCCAGCCGGATCCGGGCCCACAGGGCGAGGGCGGCGACACCGGCCATCAGGACCACCTTGGCGAGCAGGACCCGCCCGTACGCCGTGTCCGTCAGCTGCTCCAGGATCGTCTCCGACGGCATCCGGCGCAGCGAACTGCACACCCCCGTCGCGGTGATGGCGGCGAGCAGCACGGCCGCCACCCGCGCGTAGCGCCCCAGCAGCGCGACGCCCGCCTCCCCCTTCCGCCACAGCCCCAGCGTGCGCAGCACGTACAGCAGACCGCCCACCCAGAGCGACGCGCAGGTCAGATGCACCAGCGTCAGCCCGGAACCGGTCATCGGGCCGTACTCGGTGGCGGGATGGGCGCGCAGCGCCTCCGCGACGACGATCGCGGCCAGCGGCCACACCTGTGTACCGGGCCGTCCGGACGCGGCGCACAGGGCCGCCGCGACGAAGCCGTTGACCTCCAGGAGGGCGAGCTTTCCGTCCCGGGAGTCGTAGAGGCCGCCGACGTCGATGTCGGCGAGGCCGCCGGGCACCAAGTTGCCTGTGGCCACGACGGAGGCCAGTCCCAGGGCGGCCACGCATCCGGCGGAGTTCGCGCCCGTGGACCAACTGCGGGGCAGCGCGGCCGGAGCGCCGGGCACGGAGCGGGCCAGCCACCGTACGAACAGCTCGCCGACGGGCACGGACAGCGCCGCGAACAGCACCGTGCGCAGCAGGGCTATGCCCCCGGTGCCTGGCGCGTCGGCCTCTCCCGTGCCGTGCAGCGCGGGGGACGGGCCGAGGAGCGGTATCAGCGCGCCCAGCGCGACCAGCACGAGGACGGCTACGGCCCGCCCGGTGCCGGGACGCCGGGCGCCCCTGTGCGCACCGGTCGCCCCGGACCTGGGTTTCGTCAGAGTCACCCCAGGATCTTCACAAGATCACACAGTTCGGGGCAAGTGGGGACCGCTACGCAACCGTCGCGCTCCGTCGTGCGCCCCGGTCCGTCATCGCCACCGTGCCGGATCCGTGCCCCAACCTCCCGGCGGACGCGCCCAGTCGGACGGGCCGCCGGCGAACGTCACCGGCGGCAGCGCGTGGCGCAGCCTGCCCAGTGGGCCGTCCGTCTCCGCGAGCCACGGCCCGGGCGCCAGGTCGTCCCCGGCCCTCCCCCCACCCACGGCGTCCTCGCGCCCCGCCCCCTCCAGCAGCCACCCCGCCGTGCGCGCCAGCGCCACCCGGACGAGCCTGCTCCCGCCCTCGTCCGTCTGGTCGGTCAGCGCCCGCAGCACCCCGGCCGCCAGCAGATAGCCCGTGCCGTGGTCGAGCGCCTGCGCCGGCAGCGCGCCCGGCTTCCCCTGGGTCCCCTCGAACGCGGCGATCCCCGTGGCCACCTGGACCAGGCTGTCGAATCCGCGCCGGCCGCCCCAGGGCCCGTACGCCCCCCACGCCGACAACTCGGCCACCACGACACCGGGCCGCCGCGCGGCCAGCGCCCCCGGGGTCAGCCCGAAGCGGTCCAGGGCGCCCGGACGGTAGCCGGTGACCACCACGTCCGCCGACGCGAGCAGTTCCTCCAGGGTCTCCCGGTCCGCGCCCAGGTCCAGCAGCGCCGACCGCTTCCCGAACCCCGTGTCGGCGTGCTGGTCGGGGATTTCGGGCAGCCCGGGGGAGTCCACGCGCAGCACGTCGGCGCCCAGCAGCGCGAGCGTGCGGGTGGCGACCGGTCCCGCGATGACCCGGGTGAGGTCCAGCACCCGCAGTCCGGCCGCGGGCAGCAGGGGATCGCGGCCCACCCGGGTGAGCACCCGCGCGGGAGCCGGGTCCAGCCGTGCGCGCTCCACCAGGGGGCGGGCCCGCACCGCCACACCCTGATCGTGTGCCGCCCACTCTCCGGGCGTGCGCAGGGCGACGGCGAGGCCCCCCGCCGCTGACACCGTCTCCTCGATCCCGGCCGCGGAGCGTTCCGCGAGGGCCGCCGCCACCGCGTCCGGGTCCTCCGCCACACCCAGCGCGGCCAGCAGCCGGGCCCGGTGGTGCGGATAGTTGGCGTGCGTGCGCACCCACCCGTCGGCCGTGCGCCAGAACCGCGACAGCGGGGCGAAGGTCTCCGGCGTCCGCCCGTCGATCCGCAGGTGCCGCTCGCTGGTGAACGCCGTCGCCACCGCCCCGTCGTCCACGCGCACCGACGGCACCCCGCCGCCGACCGTCCGCCGCGCTCCCAGCTCGGCCGCGGCCAGCGCGCACGCGCCCACACAGGCGCGCGCCGCCTCCCGCACCGGCAGCCGGGCGCCCAGGACACCGGGCCGTTCCACGGTCGTCAGGCGCGTCAGGAGCGCGGGGTCGCCGCCCAGGGCGGACCAGACGGAGGCGGTGTCGGTCATGGTCCCACTATGCGGTACGGCTGGGTCCTCCCCCACGTTCGGGGCGGGCCCCGGACGGCGGAAGGGCCGGGCGTGTCCGCCCGGCCCTTCCGCCGTCACGACTGACGCGACGTCACCGCGTCACCGCGTCACCGCGTCCAGCGCGTCGGCGGTGCCCCAGCCGTAGAAGCCGTTGCGGTTCTTCGGGCCCTCGCACACCGCGTCGACCTTGCCGTCGCCGTCGATGTCGTACGGGTCCGTGCACGCGGTCGCGTCGGCCTGCGCGTACAGCAGCGCCTTCACCAGCGCCGGCGGCGCGTACGGGTGCGTCGACTTGATCAGCGCGGCGACACCCGCGACGTGCGGGGAGGCCATCGACGTACCCGCCATGTAGCCCCACTTGCCACCGGGCAGCGTGCCCAGGATCAGACCGCTGGTGGCGGGCGGGGCCGGCGTCTGGTACCTCGTCGAGTCGCCGCCGGGCGCGGCGATGTCGACGACGCCCCGGCCGTAGTTGGAGAAGGACGACTTCAGCCCCTTGGCGCCGGTCGCCGCGACCGTCACCACGCCCGGCAGCTGCGTCGGGATGTCGAGGCACTCGGACGGGTCGATCACCCGCTCCGAGGGCGTGCCGTCGTTCGGGGAGACCGGGTCGGTGATCTCGTCGGCCGCGAGGTCGTAGTTCTCGTTGCCGGCCGCGGCCACATTGACCGCGCCCTTGCGCTCCGCGTACCGCGAGGCCCGGGTGACGGCCTCGAGGAGCGCCTTCTGGTCCGGGTCGTTCTTGCAGTTGAAGTACCACGGGTCGGTGTAATAGCTGTTGTTGGTGACCTCGACCCCGTGCTCGGCCGCCCACATGAAGCCGCACACCACGGCTTCGGTGTAGAAGTAGCCGTCCGGGTTGGACACCTTGATGCCCGAGACCTTCACGCCGGGCGCGACACCGGTCATGCCGACGCCGTTCTTGGCGGCGGCGATCTCACCGGCGACGTGCGTGCCGTGCGGGCTCTCCTGCGCGCCCGGCCGCCAGGCGCCGTCGCTCGTGTCCGGCTTGCCCGCCACGCAGTTGACCGAGGCCTCCCGGTCGAAGTTGGGCGCGATGTCCGGGTGGGTGTCGTCGACGCCGGTGTCGATGACGGCGACGGTGACCTTCGAGCTGCCCAGCGACTTCTCGTGCGCCTTGTCCGCCTTGATGGCGGGCAGGTCCCACTGGAGCCCCTGGAGCGGGTCCTGGCCCGCGGCGGCCTCGGCCTTCGCCTCGGCGACATCGGAGGCGCTGAGCACCTTCGGGGTGCCCATGTCCGTGGTGGCCGCCGACGGCAGCGGCGCGTGGCGGGTGGCACCGGCCGACTGCACGCCGCGCGCCTCCCGGACGGTCGTCGCGAAGTCGGGGTTCGAGGAGTGGACGACGATGACGCCGATCTTGTCGTACGAGGTCACGATCGTGCCGCCGGCCTCGGCGATCGCCTTCTTCACGTGCCCCGGCGCGCCGTGCCCGCCCCGGACGTTGACCACATAGCTGAGCGGGGTCCCGTCGGCGGCGGCGGCCGCGGCCGGCCGGTCGTCGGCCGGGGCCGCGGTGGCCGCGGTGTTGGGCAGGAACGCGAGTGCGGTCGCCATGGCCATCCCGGCCGGGACGACGAGCGCGCGGCGGTGGCGCGGGTGAGGCGCTGTCATGAAGTCTCCAGTTCGTTCACGGGTGCGGGCGGACGTGCGCGGAGCACGGGACCACGGGCTCACTTGACGGCGCGCAGCGCGTCGACGATGCCGAAGCCGTAGAAACCGTTGACCCGGTCGCCGCCCTCGCATGTCGCGTCCTGCGTGCCGTCACCGTCCTGGTCGTAGGACTCCGGGCAGCCCGGGTTGTTCGCCTGCGCCTTGAGCAGCGTCTGCAGCACCGCGGGGGAGGCCCACGGGTGCTTGGACTTCAGCAGCGCGGCGACACCGGCGGCGTGCGGCGAGGCCATCGAGGTGCCCTGCAGGAAGCCGTACTCGCCGTTCGGCATGGTGGACAGGATGCGGCCGTTCTGCGACGGGGTGTCCGGAATCTGGTACTTGCGGTCGCCGCCCGGCGCCGCGACGTCGACGACGCCCTTGCCGTACGTGGAGTAGTACGACTTGAGGTTGTTCACACCCGTCGCGCTCACCGTGACGATGCCCGGCAGCTGGGTCGGCACGTCGAAGCACTCGTGCGGGTCGATGGTCCGCGTCACCGGCGTGGAGTCGTCGGGGCTGGAGTCGTCGACGATGGCGTCCGAGGCCAGGTCGTGATTGGAGTTGCCGGCCGAGGCGAGGTGCAGGGTGCCCTTGCGCTGCGCGTAGAGCTGGGCCCGGTTGACCGCGTCGACGATCGCCTTCTGGTCCGGGTCGTCCATGCAGTTGTACAGCCACGGGTCCACGTAGTAGCTGTTGTTCGTGATCTCCACGCCGTGGTCGGCGGCGAACACGAACGCGCAGACGACGTTCTCCGGGTAGAACAGGCCGTTGTCCGGGTCGCTGACCTTGATGCCGGACACCTTCACGCCGGGCGCGACACCGGCGACGCCGATGCCGTTGCGGGCCGCGGCGATCTCACCGGCCACATGGGTGCCGTGGTAGTCCTCGTCGGTGTACGGCCGCCACGCGCCCTCACTGGTGTCCGCCTTGCCGCCGACGCAGTTGGCCGACTGGGACGCGGAGAAGTTCGGGGCGAGGTCCGGGTGGGTGTCGTCGACGCCGGTGTCGATCACGGCGACCGTCACCTTGTCGCTGCCCGGGTTGATCTTCGCGGCCTCGTCCGCGCCTATGGCCCGCAGGTCCCACTGGTCGGCCTCGAGCGGCTCGCTGCCGGGGGTCTGCGCGGAGACGGCCTCCGTCCGCGCGGCCTCGGCGGCCGTCACGTAGTCGGCGGCGCCCTCGTCCGTCGTCCCCGCAGGCGTCAGCGGCGCGGTGCGGGTGGCGCCGGCCGACACGACGCCGCGCGCCTCGCGGATCTCCGCGCCGAAGCCGGGGTTCGCCGAGTGGACGACGATCACACCGATCGTGTCGTACGAGACCACGACGGTCCCGCCGGCCGCGGCGATCGCCCGCTTCACCGAGGCGATCGTGCGGCGGTCCACGTCGGTGTTGACGACGTACGCCAGCGTGGGCGCGTCCGCCGCCTGCTCGGCCGACACCGTCTGGGGGGCCGCCGAGGCCGCTGCAGGCAGGAAGCCGAGCGAGGCGGTCAGGGACAGAGCGACGGGTACGGCGAGGGCGAGCCGGCGTCTGGAACGCAGATGAGCCATGGGGTCTCCACATCATCCGGAAACGGAACCGGCCCGAGACACAGGTGGCGCCCGGGCAGGTACATGACGGGGTGGTGCAGGGCGAAGCTATCCCGCGCGCTCGCTGGCCAGCAATCATTTGCGGCAACGACTTCGGAAAACGGCCCGGGAAAAGAACCGCCGGCGGTTGAACCGGTCCTCGCGTGGCGCCGTGCCCTTGGGCAGGAAGCGCGAGGACACTCGCCTTTCGTCCCCGCCCGACCCCGATCGCACCGCGAGGAGACCCCGTGGCCGCCGAAGCACCGCCCCCCTCGACAGAACAACACAAACTCCCCACCCCCGAGGAGTTCACCGAGGTGCAGGAGAGCGCTGAGTTCGGTGAACTGCGCCGCTCCTACCGCTCCTTCGCCTTCCCACTGACCGTCGCCTTCATCATCTGGTACCTGCTGTACGTCCTGCTCTCGAACTACGCGGGCGGCTTCATGGGCACCAAGCTGTTCGGCAACATCAACGTCGCCTTCGTCTTCGGCGTCCTCCAGTTCATCACCACGTTCCTCATCGCCTGGTGGTACTCCCGGCACGCCGCCGCCAAGCTCGACCCCAAGGCCGAGGCCATCAAGTCCCGTATGGAGGGTGGCGCATGAGCCCCTCGATCACCCACGTCACCCTCGCCGCGAACGAGGCGAGCGAACACCGCACGCTGATCATCGCGCTGTTCGCGCTGTTCGTCCTCGCCACCCTCGGCATCACCATCTGGGCGGGCCGGCAGACCAAGGACGCCGCCGACTTCTACGCCGGCGGACGCCAGTTCAGCGCCTTCCAGAACGGACTCGCGGTCTCCGGCGACTACATGTCGGCCGCGTCCTTCCTCGGCATCGCGGGCGCCATCGCCCTCTTCGGCTACGACGGCTTCCTCTACTCCATCGGCTTCCTGGTCGCCTGGCTGGTCGCCCTCCTCCTGGTCGCCGAGCCCCTGCGCAACTCCGGCCGCTACACGATGGGCGACGTCCTGGCCTACCGCATGCGCCAGCGCCCCGTGCGCACCGCGGCCGGCACCTCCACCATCGTCGTGTCGATCTTCTACCTGCTGGCCCAGATGGCGGGCGCGGGCGTCCTCGTCTCGCTGCTGCTCGGCATCACCTCCGACGCCGGCAAGATCCTCATCGTCGCGCTCGTCGGTGTCCTGATGATCGTGTACGTCTCCATCGGCGGTATGAAGGGCACCACCTGGGTCCAGATGGTCAAGGCCGTGCTGCTCATCGGCGGCACGATCCTCATCACCTTCCTGGTGCTGCTGAAGTTCAACTTCAACATCTCGGACCTGCTGGGCAGCGCCGCCGAGAACAGCGGCAAGGGCGAGGCCTTCCTCGAGCCCGGCCTGCAGTACGGCGCCGACGGCACCACCAAGCTGGACTTCATCTCCCTCGGCATCGCCCTGGTGCTCGGCACCGCCGGTCTGCCGCACATCCTGATCCGCTTCTACACGGTGCCCAACGCCAAGGCCGCCCGTAAGTCCGTGAACTGGGCCATCGGCATCATCGGCGGTTTCTACCTGATGACCATCGCCCTCGGTTTCGGCGCCGCCGCGCTGATCTCCCAGGAGGAGATCATCGCGTCCAACCCGTCCGGGAACACGGCCGCCCCGCTGCTCGCCCTGCACCTCGGCGGCGTCGACTCGGCCTGGGGCGCGATCCTGCTCGCCACCATCTCGGCGGTCGCCTTCGCGACCATCCTCGCCGTGGTCGCCGGCCTCACCCTCGCGTCGTCGTCCTCCTTCGCGCACGACATCTACGCCAACGTCATCCGCAAGGGGAAGGCCACGGAGAAGGAGGAGATGCGGGCGGCCCGCTGGGCGACCGTCCTCATCGGTGTGGTCTCCATCGCGCTCGGCGCCCTCGCCCGTGACCTGAACGTGGCCGGCCTGGTCGCGCTGGCCTTCGCGGTCGCCGCCTCGGCGAACCTGCCGACCATCCTCTACAGCCTGTTCTGGAAGCGGTTCACCACCCAGGGCGCCCTGTGGTCGATCTACGGCGGTCTCATCGTGGCCGTCGGCCTGGTGCTCTTCTCGCCCGTGGTCTCCGGCGATCCCAAGGCGATGTTCCCGGACGTCGACTTCGCCTGGTTCCCGCTGAAGAACCCCGGCATCATCTCGATCCCGTTCGGCTTCCTGATGGGCTGGCTCGGCACCGTCCTGTCCAAGGAGGAGCCGGACGCCAAGAAGTACGCGGAGCTGGAGGTCCGGTCGCTGACCGGCACCGGCGCCCACTGATCCACCCCTCCGGACGGCCGCGTCGCCGGGACCCCCCGTAGGTCCGTGCGACGCGGCCCTCCGGCATCTCGTCCCATCGGGTCGATGTGGGTTGTCGGTGGTGTCACGTAGGCTCGCGGGTACGGGAAGAGAAGTGATCCGCGTCGAGGGAGGGGGCCCACGTGCTCATCGACACCTACGGCCGAGTGGCCACCGACCTGAGGGTCTCGCTGACCGACCGGTGCAATCTGCGCTGCACGTACTGCATGCCCGAGGAGGGGCTGCAGTGGCTGGCCAAACCGGACCTGCTGACCGACGACGAGATCGTCCGCCTCGTCGCCATCGCCGTCACCTCCCTCGGCATCGAGGAGGTCCGCTTCACCGGCGGCGAGCCCCTGCTCCGCCCAGGGCTCGTCGGCATCGTCGAGCGGGTCGCCGCGCTGGAACCCCGCCCGCAGACGTCCCTCACCACCAACGGCATCGGCCTGCGGCGCACCGCGGCCGCCCTGAAGGCGGCCGGCCTGGACCGGGTCAACGTCTCCCTGGACACGCTGCGTCCCGACGTCTTCAAGACCCTCACCCGCCGCGACCGCCACCGGGACGTCATCGACGGCCTCCACGCGGCCCGCGAGGCCGGCCTGACCCCGGTGAAGGTCAACACCGTCCTGATGCCGGGGCTCAACGACGACGAGGCCCCCGACCTCCTCGCCTGGGCCGTGGAGCACGACTACGAGCTGCGTTTCATCGAGCAGATGCCCCTGGACGCCCAGCACGGCTGGAAGCGCGACGGCATGATCACCGCAGGGGACATCCTGGCCTCCCTGCGCACCCGCTTCGAACTGACCCCCGAGGGCGACGAGGCGCGCGGCTCCGCACCGGCCGAGCGCTGGCTGGTCGACGGCGGCCCGCACCGGGTCGGTGTGATCGCCTCCGTCACCCGCCCCTTCTGCGCCGCCTGCGACCGCACCCGCCTCACCGCCGACGGACAGGTACGCACGTGCCTGTTCGCCACCGAGGAGACGGACCTGCGCGCCGCCCTGCGCTCCGGCGCCCCGGACGAGGAGATCGCCCGCATCTGGAAACGCGCCATGTGGGGCAAGAAGGCGGGCGCGGGCCTGGACGACCCGTCCTTCGTCCAGCCGGACCGCCCCATGTCGGCCATCGGCGGCTGAGCGGACCGGACGAGGGGGGACTAGCCCCCTTCGGGGGCCTCCCACTCCGCGAACGGGACGACGTCCTTCAGGAACCCCCGCACGCCCAGGAACTGCGACAGGTGCTCGCGGTGTTCCTCGCAGGCGAGCCACGTCTTGCGGCGGTCGGGCGTGTGCAGCTTCGGGTTGTTCCACGCCAGCACCCAGGCGGCAGCGGCACGGCAGCCCTTGGCGGAACAGATCGGGGTCTCGGGACCGGGCGTCATCACACCGCCGACCCTAACCCGATCGGCGCAGTACGAGGGGCCGGGGAAAAGGCGACGCCGAGCAGCCACGGGGGGAGCTGCCCGGCGTCGGTCCGTCGCTCCGACGGGGGATGCGGAGCGCGTACGAAGTATGTCACGGGCGCCCCGCCCCCGGCACCGGAAGCACATGATTGATCTGAGGTTTTCTTGAGCTTGGCGGATAAGTGTCTTCCGCTTGACGCCGTTTCCCCCTCACGCCCCGATCTTCACGGCCGCTCGGGCCGCTCCGTTCGTGCGCTCGGCACGTGCTCCGACGGCGCGTCCTCCGCATCGGCTTCCGCGGAACCGTCCTGCGTCCGCGGTGGTGCGATCATCGGCTTCGTCGTCGTCACGAAGGTCGAGGGCAGCGACGGCGCGTTCTCCCGCCCGGCGTTGGCGATCACCACCGCGACGTACGGCAGGACCGCCCCGAGCACCAGCGCCACGATCGCGACATGCTGTTCCACGTTCCACAGCGTCACCGCGAGGATGACCGAGATCGTGCGGACGGTCATCGAGATCACATAACGGCGCTGCCGCCCCCGTACGTCCTCCTGGAGGCCCGCCCGGGCACCGGTGATCCGGAAAACCTGGCCGCCACCACTGTCCTGGTGCTTCCGCATCACATTCCACCACCCGACCGCATCGGACTCTCCGCCCGCTGACCGTCCCGCGACCCGGTCGGGGACCCCGGGCCCGGACAGGTCCACGGTACGCCGCCCCCGCGCGGGTCACGAGCCCGGGTCGGCCCCGTCCCGGCCGCACGGCCTGCGCCGTAGCGTGCGGGCCGTGCCGACATGCGGCGCTGAGGATCTCACCCGACACTGGCCGTAATGCTCGCGTCACGTCGTTGGAGGAGGCATCCATGGGCTGGTTGTGGGCGATCATCGTGGGATTCGTGCTCGGCCTGATCGCCAAGCTGGTGATCCCCGGAAAGCAGCACATCCCGCTGTGGCTGGCCACCATCTGCGGCATGATCGGCGCCGTCATCGGCAACGCGATGGCGGGGGGTCTCGGGATCGAGGAGACCCCCGGCTTCGACTGGGGCCGGCACGCCTTCCAGCTGGGTGCGGCGATCGTCATCGTCTTCCTCGTGGACGCGCTGTACACCTCCATGAAGCGGCGGAAGACCGAGGGACAGCGGGCCTGACCCGACGAAGGGACGGCCCCCGGCGCGCCCGCCGGAGACCGCCCCTGGACGAAGCCGTCGGCTCAGCCGGCCGTGACCTCCACCGCCGCCAGGTTCTTCTTGCCCCGGCGCAGCACGAGCCACCGCCCGTGCAGCAGGTCCTCCTTGGCCGGGACGGCGTCCTCGGCGGTGACCTTGACGTTGTTCACGTAGGCGCCGCCCTCCTTCACCGTGCGCCGCGCGGCCGACTTGCTCGCCACCAGGCCGACCTCGGCGAAGAGGTCGACCACCGGACCGAGCTCGGCCACCTTGACGTGCGGGACCTCGGACAGCGCGGCCGCCAGCGTGCGGTCGTCCAGCTCCGCCAGCTCCCCCTGGCCGAACAGGGCCCTCGACGCGGCGATCACGGCGGCCGTCTGGCCGGCGCCGTGCACCAGCGTCGTCAGCTCCTCCGCCAGCGCCCGCTGCGCCGCCCGGGCCTGCGGACGCTCCTGCGTCTGCCTCTCCAGCTCCTCCAGCTCCTCGCGGGACCTGAAGGACAGGATCCGCATGTACGACGAGATGTCACGGTCGTCCGCGTTCAGCCAGAACTGGTAGAACGCGTACGGCGTCGTCATCTCCGGGTCGAGCCAGACGGCGCCGCCCTCGGTCTTGCCGAACTTGGTGCCGTCCGCCTTGGTCATCAGCGGGGTCGCCAGCGCGTGCACGCCGGCGTGCGGCTCGAGCCGGTGAATCAGATCAAGGCCCGCCGTGAGGTTGCCCCACTGGTCGCTGCCGCCCTGCTGGAGCGTGCAGCCGTGGCGCCGGTACAGCTCCAGGAAGTCCATGCCCTGCAGCAGCTGGTAGCTGAACTCCGTGTAGCTGATGCCCTCGGCGGACTCCAGGCGCCGCGCGACCGAGTCCTTCGTCAGCATCTTGTTGACGCGGAAGTGCTTGCCGATGTCCCGCAGGAACTCGATGGCCGACATGCCGGCGGTCCAGTCGAGGTTGTTCACCATCGTCGCGGCGTTGTCGCCCTCGAAGGACAGGAAGGGCTCGATCTGCGCGCGCAGCCGGGCCACCCAGTTCGCGACCGTCTCCGGGTCGTTCAGCGTGCGCTCGGCCGTCGGGCGCGGGTCGCCGATCTGACCCGTCGCGCCACCCACCAGCGCCAGCGGGCGGAGGCCCGCCTGCTGGAGGCGGCGCATGGTGAGGACCTGCACCAGGTGGCCGACGTGCAGGCTGGCCGCGGTCGGGTCGAAACCGCAATAGAACGTGACGGGACCGTCCGCGAGCGCCTTGCGCAATGCGTCCTCGTCAGTGGACAGGGCGATCACGCCACGCCACTTCAGCTCGTCGACGATGTCCGTCACGGTTCTCGTGTCTCCTTGATGATCTTCGGCCGGCCGGGTGAGGGCCGGGAGCGAACGCCTACGAGGTTATACGCCCTGGCTGACCGAGCTCATGTTGAAATCGGGGATGCGCAGCGCGGGCATCGCCGCCCTGGTGAACCAGTCGCCCCACTCCCTGGGCAGGGTCTTCTCCGTACGCCCCGCCTCGGTGGCCCGCCCGAGGAGGTCCACCGGCGACTCGTTGAACCGGAAGTTGTTGACCTCCCCGGTGACCTCGCCGTTCTCGACGAGGTAGACGCCGTCCCGGGTCAGCCCCGTGAGCAGCAGCGTCGCCGGGTCGACCTCGCGGATGTACCACAGGCAGGTCAGCAGCAGCCCCCGCTCGGTGGCCGCGACCATCTCCTGAAGCGAGCGGCCCTCGCCCCCGTCCAGGATCAGGTTGTCGATCCCGGGGGCCACGGGCAGTCCGGTGAGGCCGGCGCCGTGCCGGCTGGTGGTCAGGTGCGCCAGCTCACCCGCGCGGATCCACTCGGTGGCGTTCAGCGGCAGCCCGTTGTCGAAGACCGACTGGTCGCCGCCGGAGGAGTGCGCGATCACGAACGGTGCCGACTCCAGACCCGGCTCGTCCGGATCGCTGCGCAGGGTCAGCGGCAGGTCGGCCAGCTTCTCGCCGACCCGCGTGCCGCCGCCCGGCCTGGAGAACACGGTGCGCCCCTCGGCCGCGTCCCGCCCGGAGGCCGACCACAGCTGGTAGATCAGCAGATCCGCCACCGCGGTCGGCGGCAGCAGCGTCTCGTACCGGCCCGCGGGCAGCTCCAGACGCCGCTCGGCCCAGCCCAGCCGTACGGCCAGCTCGGCGTCGAGCTCCGCCGGGTCGACGTCCTTGAAGTCCCGCGTGGACCGCCCCGCCCAGGCCGACCGCGTCCGGTCGGGCGACTTGGCGTTCAGCTCCAGCGTGCCGTTCGGCTGGTCGTGCCGCAGCCGCAGCCCCGCCGACGTGCCGAGATAGCTGGAGACCAGCTCGTGGTTGGCGAAGCCGTACAGCTCCCGCCCGCCGGCCCGTGCGCGGGCGAACGCCTCGCCCAGCGCCGGTGCGAAGTCGGCGAACACGGCGGAGGAGGTCTCCGCGGGCGCCTCGGTGAAGTCGGCGGACGGCTCCACCCCCGTGACCAGCGGCTGCGCGTCCTCCGCCGGACCCGCTCCCCGCGCCGCGGCCTCGGCCGCCCGCACCAGGGGTTCCAGTTCGTCGACCGTCACCGCGGACCGGGACACCACCCCGGAGGCCGTGCCCTGAGCGCCGTCCACCGTGGCGATCACGGTGAGCGTGCGCCCGCGCGTGACACCGTTCGTGGTGAGCGCGTTGCCGGCCCAGCGCAGATTGGCGGTGGACTCCTCGTCGGCGATCACGACACAGCCGTCGGCCCGGGACAGTGCGAGAGCGCGCTCGACGATCTCGTGCGGCTTGCTGGAACGCGCGTTCATCGCCCGGCCTCCTGCGTGGTGTTGAGACTGTGCTGTCCCGGGGGGCAACCCCCGGACCCCCGGCCGGACTCGGTGCTGACGTTCATCGCCCGGCCTCCTGCGTGGTGTTGAGACTGTGCTGTCCCGGGGGGCAACCCCGGACCCCGGCCGGACTCGGTGCTGACGTTCATCGCCCGGCCTCCTGCGTGGTGTTGAGACTGTGCTGTCCCGGGGGGCAACCCCCGGACCCCCGGCCGGCCTCGGTGCTGACGTTCATCGCCCGGCCTCCTGCGTGGTGTTGAGGATGTTGACTCCCTTGAAGAGGGCGGAAGGGCAGCCGTGCGAGACCGCCGCGACCTGCCCCGGCTGGGCCTTGCCGCAGTTGAAGGCACCGCCAAGGACGTACGTCTGCGGACCGCCGACGGCGGCCATGGAACCCCAGAAGTCGGTCGTCGTGGCCTGGTACGCGACGTCGCGCAGCTGCCCCGCCAGCCGCCCGTTCTCGATCCGGTAGAAGCGCTGCCCGGTGAACTGGAAGTTGTACCGCTGCATGTCGATCGACCACGACCGGTCACCGACCACGTAGATGCCCCGGTCGACGCCCCCGATCAGGTCCTCCGTCGACATCCCGGCCGGGTCCGGCCGCAGCGACACGTTGGCCATGCGCTGCACCGGGACATGGCCGGGTGAGTCCGCGAACGCGCACCCGTTCGACCGCTCGAAACCGGTCAGCCTCGCGATCCGCCGGTCGAGCTGGTAGCCGACCAGCGTGCCGTCCTTCACCAGGTCCCAGGACTGCGCCTCGACGCCCTCGTCGTCGTAGCCGACGGTGGCCAGCCCGTGCTCGGCGGTGCGGTCACCGGTGACGTTCATCAGCTCGGAGCCGTACCTCAGCTTGCCGAGCAGGTCGAAGGTGGCGAACGAGGTGCC
This sequence comes from Streptomyces toyocaensis, assembly GCF_000725125.1. GTDB lineage: Bacteria > Actinomycetota > Actinomycetes > Streptomycetales > Streptomycetaceae > Streptomyces > Streptomyces toyocaensis. The sequence continues at coordinate 24,904 of NZ_JFCB01000026.1, read as the reverse complement.
GGCGTAGGCCGCCTCGTAGCCGAGGGCGCGGTCCAGCTCGGTGGCGTGCCCGATGGACTCGTGGATGGTCAGCCACAGGTTGGACGGGTCCACCACCAGGTCGTACAGCCCCGCCTCGACGCTCGGCGCCCGCATCTTCTCGGCGAGCAGCTCGGGGATCCGCGCCAGCTCCCCGTCCCAGTCCCAGCCGGTACCCCGCAGGTACTCCCAGCCACGGCCCACGGGCGGCGCGATCGTGCGCATGGAGTCGAACTCGCCGCTGGAGTCGTCCACGGACACCGCCGTGAACGCCGGGTGCAGCCGGACCCGCTGCTGCGTCGTCACGGTCCCGGCGGTGTCGGCGTAGAACTTGTTCTCGTGCACGGTGAGCAGCGAGGCGTCGACGTGGTCCACCCCGTTCGCCGCAAGCAGCCGCGCGCTCCACTCGGCCAGCAGCCCGGCCTTCTCCTCGGCGGGCACGGTGAAGGGATCGATCTCGTACGAGGACACCCAGGTCTTCTCGGAGTGCACCGGCTCGTCGGCCAGCTCCACCCTCTCGTCCGACCCCGCCGCCCGGATCACCTGCGCGGACAGCTTCGCCATCGCCACCGCCTGCGAGGCGACCCTGGCGGCGGCGTCGAGGGTCAGGTCCACCCCGGACGCGAACCCCCAGGTCCCTCCGTGCACCACGCGCACCGCGTAGCCGAGGTCGGTGGTGTCGGACGACCCGGCGGGCTTGGCGTCCCGGAACCGCCAGGAGGCGCTGCGCACCCGCTCCAGGCGGAAGTCCGCGTGCTCCGCCCCGAGCGCCCGCGCCCGCGCGAGCGCGGCGTCGGCGAGGGGGCGCAGGGGCAGGGCGGTGAAGGCTTCGTCAATGCTATGAGGCACCTACGTCTCTTCCTGTCGGCTTTCGATGTTCGGTACAACGTTCGGTTGGAGTGTCCGGTTCTCGGGATCCGCGAGGCGGTCGCTGCGCATCATGTCGCGTCGGCCGGTGCCGGACCACATGTTTCCGCCGGGCGCCCGGCGCTTTCTGTAGGGACCCGACAGCGACGCCCGTCGGCCACTGTCGGTGCCCCAATGTCCCGCGGCGCACCCGGACCGATAGGTTTTCGGGGAAGCCGCCTGTCGTGAGGGTGCCCGGGCGGGTGGACCAGACCGCTATCGAAAGGGTGATCCGTTGAGCCGCTCGGTTCTCGTCACCGGAGGCAACCGGGGCATCGGCCTCGCCATCGCCCGCGCGTTCGCCGACGCCGGCGACAAGGTCGCCGTCACGTACCGCTCGGGGGAGCCGCCGGAGGGGTTCCTCGCCGTCCGGTGCGACATCACCGACCCCGAACAGGTGGAGCAGGCCTACAAGGAGATCGAGGAGGCCCACGGCACCGTCGAGGTGCTCGTGGCCAACGCCGGCGTCACCAAGGACCAGCTCCTGATGCGCATGTCCGAGGAGGACTTCACCTCGGTCGTCGACACCAACCTCACCGGCACCTTCCGGGTCGTCAAGCGCGCCAACCGCGGCATGCTGCGCGCCAAGAAGGGCCGCGTCGTGCTGATCTCGTCGGTCGTCGGGCTGCTCGGCTCCGCGGGGCAGGCCAACTACGCCGCCTCCAAGGCCGGCCTGGTCGGCTTCGCGCGCTCCCTCGCCCGTGAGCTGGGCTCGCGCAACATCACCTTCAACGTCGTCGCGCCCGGCTTCGTCGACACCGACATGACCAAGGCGCTCACCGACGACCAGCGGTCGAACATCGTGTCGCAGGTTCCGCTGGGCCGGTACGCGCAGCCGGAGGAGGTGGCGGCGGCCGTGCGGTTCCTCGCCTCGGACGACGCCTCGTACATCACTGGAGCCGTCATCCCCGTTGACGGCGGACTGGGAATGGGTCACTGAAACACCATGAGCGGAATTCTCGAGGGCAAGCGCGTCCTGATCACCGGTGTGCTGATGGAGTCCTCCATCGCCTTCCACACGGCCAAGCTGGCCCAGGAGCAGGGCGCCGAGATCATCCTGACCGCGTTCCCGCGGCCCACCCTGACCGAGCGCATCGCCCGGAAGCTCCCCAAGCCCGCCAAGGTCATCGAGCTCGACGTCACCAACGCGGAGCACCTGGGCCGCCTGGCCGACGTGGTCGGCGAGGAGCTCGGCGGCCTCGACGGCGTGGTGCACTCCATCGGCTTCGCGCCGCAGGACGCGCTCGGCGGCAACTTCCTCAACACACCGTTCGAGTCGGTCGCCACGGCCATGCACGTCTCGGCGTTCTCCCTGAAGTCGCTGACCATGGCCTGCCTGCCGCTCATGCAGAACGGCGGCTCGGTCGTCGGCCTCACGTTCGACGCGCAGTACGCCTGGCCGCAGTACGACTGGATGGGCCCGGCCAAGGCCGCCCTGGAGGCCACCAGCCGTTACATGGCCCGTGACCTGGGCAAGCAGAACATCCGCTGCAACCTCATCTCCGCGGGCCCGATCGGCTCGATGGCCGCCAAGTCCATCCCGGGCTTCAGCGAGCTGGCCTCCGTGTGGGACAGCCGCGCGCCCCTGGAGTGGGACCTCAAGGACCCCGAGCCGGCCGGCCGGGGTGTCGTCGCCCTGCTGAGCGACTGGTTTCCGAAGACCACGGGCGAGATCGTCCACGTGGACGGCGGCCTGCACGCCATCGGCGCCTGACCGGACGCCTCACGAGGGCCCGCGTCCCAGGAGGCGCGGGCCCTTCGGCACGCCCGTGAAGCCGGCCGGACGCCGCCGGAGTGACGTCGGCCCATGCGCGGGTCAGCCACCGGAGGGCGGACCGAACCGCCCCGGACGGCAGGCGAACGGGTAGGCGGCGGCCTCCTCGGCCGCCGTCGCCGTGTCACCCGCGCGGATCGCGTCCACCAGCCGCCCGTGGTCCATGTGCGTCTCGGGGGACATGTCCCCGCCCACGTCGTCGCGCAGCCAGTCCCGCAGCACCTCGCTCAGATCCGCGTACAGCGCGGTCATCACGTCGTTGTGCGAGGCGGCGACCACGGCCAGGTGGAACGTCGCGTCCGCTGCCACGAACGCCTCCGCCTCGCCCGACTCCCAGGCATCCTCCCGGCGCAGCAGCAGCGCGTCCAGCTGCTTGAGGTCCTTGTCCGTACGGCGCTCGGCGGCCAGCCGCGCCGCGGCCGACTCCAGGGCCGCACGCAGCTCGGCGACGTGCCGGGGGTCGGCGCCGGCGAAGCGGCGGTGCATCACGCCGGCCAGCTCGCTCGTGGCGACCACGTACGTGCCCGAACCCTGGCGGATGTCCAGCAGCCCGTTGTGCGCCAGCGCGCGGACGGCCTCACGGACCGTGTTGCGGGCCACCCCGAGCTGCTCGACCAGCTCGGGCTCGGTGGGGATGCGCGCGCCGACCGGCCACTCGCCCGAGGTGATCTGCGCCCGCAGGGCGGCGATGACCTGCTCGGAGAGCGCCGAGCGGCGCGGATGACTCAGAGGCATGACACACCTTCGCACGACAGGGGCGCCGCACGGCGTCCTCGGCATGGACAACCAATCATCCTATGATTCTATGATGGGTTTCATGGCTCGCGAGGAAACCCGGACGCTCACGTCCACGACCGCCCGCACGCCGGCCGCGCCCGGACACCGGAACGCCACCGGCGGTTACACCGCGTCCGCCTGGCGGACGCGGCTGCTCGTCGTCGGCATCGTGCTGGCCGCACTGAACCTCCGCCCCGCCATCACCAGCCTGGGCGCCCTGCTCGAGGAGGTCCGCGACGGACTCGGCATGAGCGGGAGCGTCGCAGGACTGCTCACCTCCGTACCCCCGCTGTGCTTCGCCGTCTTCGGTGTCACCGCCCCCCGCCTGGCCCGGCGCTTCGGGGCCGGGGCCGTGGTGTGCGCCGGCATGGTCGCCATCGGCACGGGCCTGCTGATACGCCCCTACGCCGGCGGCACGGCGGCCTTCCTGGCCACCACCGCCCTCGCCCTGATGGGCATCGCCGTCAGCAACGTCCTGATGCCGGTCATCGTCAAGCGCTGGTTCCCCGACCGGGTCGGTTCCATGACCGGCCTGTACTCCATGGCCCTCGCCATGGGCACCGCCACGGCGGCGGCGGTCACCGTGCCGCTGACCGACGCGCTGGGCGGGAACTGGCAGTCCGGCCTGGCCCTGTGGGCGGCCCTGGCGGCCGCCGCCGTCCTGCCGTGGATCCCCTTCGTACGGGAGCGGCGGGGGGCGCCGGCCGAGAGCGCGGCCGCGCGGGACGGGGACGGGTCCGTACGGGCCCCGGCCGGGCCCGGGAAGCCCCCGCTGCGCATCACCCGCAGCCGTACCGCGTGGGCGCTGGCCGTCTTCTTCGGCCTCCAGGCGACCGCCGCCTACATCACCATGGGGTGGATGGCGCAGATCTTCCGGGACGCGGGTGTCCCCGCGGGCACGGCCGGGCTGCTCCTCGCCGTCACCATGGTGATGGGCGTACCGCTCGCCTTCGTCATACCCCGCCTCGCCACCCGGCTGCCCCACCAGGGCCCCATCGTGCTCGCGCTGGGTGTCAGCGGCCTCGTCGGATACGCGGGTCTGTACCTCGCACCGGCCGCCGGCGCCTGGGCGTGGGCCGTGCTGCTGGGCGTCGCCAACTGCGCCTTCCCCCTGGCGCTCACCATGGTCGGCATGCGGGCCAGGACCAGCGCGGGCGTGGCCCAGCTGTCGGCCTTCGCGCAGAGCACCGGCTACCTGATCTCCATCCCCGGACCGCTCCTGGTGGGCGTCCTCTACCAGCACAGCGGCGGCTGGGGGCTGCCGATCGCCCTGATGGCCGGCCTGATGATCCCGCAGATGGCCGTGGGCGTCCTGGCCGGCCGCGACCGCACGGTGGAGGACGAGGCAACAGCCCGGTGACCACCCCGGTCACCCCTGCCCCCCCAGGGGCGCGGGGAACTGCGCGAACGGGGGTCCGGGGGCAGAGCCCCCAGGGACGGGAAGGGAAGGGGCGGAGGGGGCGAGGAACGGCCGCCCCACCGCCTCCCGGGTCCCCCCCGAGGCCCGCCGCAGGCGCGACAGGTGCGAAACTTGCCGTATGCCAGTCCTCGACCCGAACCCGCAGAACGGCCAGAAGAAGATGCTGCTCGTCTTCGGCGCGTTCTTCGCCATCTTCATCGTCATCGGCGTGATCGCCACCATCCTCGCGCCGTGACGGCCTCCGCCGCCCCGCCCCGCGCCCATGGTGGTGCTGGCACCCCCATCCCCTAGGGGGCCAGGCTCAGGGTCAAGTGGGTGGATCACCGGATGGGTTGAGGCCCGGCCGGTCCGTACCTTCGAGATGTGGCCGCGACGGGCGGACCACGGACCCCACGAAGAGCGGAGGCCCCCATGCCGGCGCACACGCACACCCGGCCCCGTCCGGCCCCCCGGGGCGGCGCCGACACCCGGCTGCCGTGGTGGGCCGTGGCTCTTCCCACGCTTGCCTTCGTGGCCCTGCTGACCCTCGTCCTCAACCCCTCCGACGCCCACGCGGCGGCCGGAGAGCCCGGGATCGCCCACCTCGTCGAGCGCGCGCAGCAGCTCATGGGCCGCTGAGACCCCGGAACCGCCGGTCAACTCCCTGCGCCCCGTGGCCTGTTTCATGCGAAGCTGGGGTGCATGAGCGTCGCAGAACCCCGCAGGATTGTCCTTTTCCGGCATGCGAAAGCCGACTGGCCCCCGGTGTCCGACCATGAGCGCCCGCTCGCCGAGCGGGGCCGTACGGACGCCGCGGTGGCCGGGCGCAAGCTCGCCGATACCGGAATCGCCTTCGACCTGGCCCTGTGCTCCACCTCGGTCCGGACCCGCGAGACCTGGAAGCTCGCGGTCCACGAGTTCCCGCGGCGACCGAGGACCGTCTACGAGGAGCGGATCTACGAGGCCTCGCCCGGCGACCTGATCGCCCTGCTCAACGAGACCCCCGACGACGCGCAGAACGTCCTCCTGGTCGGCCACAACCCCGGCATCCAGGGACTCGCCGACATCTTGGCCGGCGCGGCCGAGGGCGATGCCCGTGAGCGCATGAGCCGCCGCGGCTACCCGGCCGCCGCGTTCGCCGTGCTGACCTTCACCGGCTCCTGGAAGTCGCTCGAGCCCGGCGTCGCCACCCTGGCCGACTACTGGGCACCGTCCGAGTGACACCGGGCGCCCCGGCCGGGTGGCCCACCCGGCCGGCGGAGGCCCGGCACCCCGGCGTACGCCGGTGCCGGGCCCGCGCACGCCCCCTGACCGGAACCGGTCCCGCGGCTCAGTCGACGGCGAGCGTGTCGGCCGCCTCGACCTCCTCGCGCGTGACACCCAGCAGATAGAGGACGGTGTCCAGGAAGGGGAAGTTCACCGCCGTGTGCGCGGCCTCGCGCACCACCGGCTTGGCGTTGAAGGCGACACCGAGTCCCGCCGCGTTCAGCATGTCCAGGTCGTTCGCACCGTCACCGATCGCCACCGTCTGCGACAGCGGCACCCCCGCCTCGGCCGCGAACCGGCGCAGCAGCCGGGCCTTGCCCGCCCGGTCCACTATCTCGCCCGTCACCCGGCCGGTCAGCCTGCCGTCGACGATCTCCAGGGTGTTCGCCTGGGCGAAGTCCAGCCCCAGCCGCTCCTTCAGATCATCGGTGACCTGGGTGAAACCGCCCGAGACCACACCCACCTGATAGCCGAGGCGCTTCAGCGTACGGATCAGGGTGCGCGCGCCCGGCGTCAGCCGTACCTCGCTGCGCACCTTGTCCACCACGGAGGCGTCCAGCCCTTCGAGCAGCGCCACGCGCGCGTGCAACGACTGCTCGAAGTCCAGCTCCCCGCGCATCGCGGCCGCCGTCACCTCGGCGACCTTGTCCTCGCAGCCGGCGTGCGCGGCGAAGAGCTCGATGACCTCGTCCTGGATCAGCGTGGAGTCCACGTCCATGACGACCAGGCGCTGCGCCCGCCGGTACAGCCCCGCCCCGACCACGGCGATGTCGACGCCCAGGCGCGCCGCGTCGGTCACCAGCGCGGTCCGCAGCGGCTCCGTCTCCACGCCGGACACCGCGAACTCCACGGCCGTCACCGGGTACTTGGCGAGCCGGAAGATGCGGTCGATGTTGCCGCCGGCCTTGGTGATCCGGGCGGCTATCGCCGCCGTCGCCTCCGAGGTGAGCGGATGGCCCAGCACGGTCACCAGGGAACGGCCGAGTCCGCGCGGACGGTTGTCGCCCTTGCCCGAGATGATCTCCGCCTGCATCTTCATCGACTCCGCCCAGCTGTGGACGGTCGCCCGCAGGTCCCCCTCCAGCCCCTCGGGCGGCTCGCTCACGAGCGCGCACAGCACGATGCGGCCGCGAGTGACGACCTGCTCGATGTCGACCACGTCGACGGAGTAGGCGGCGAGGGTGTCGAAGAGGCCGGCCGTGATGCCCGGCCTGTCCTTGCCGAAGATCTTGACAAGGAGAGTGGGAACGTCGGGGGTCTGCGATGCGCTCATGGTGTCTCCCACCGTATCCGGCACGCAGTGCCCCCCGCCTCCGAGGTCCGCCAGCCGGACAGCGCCCACGGCTCCCGGCGTCCCGGCCGCCGGCGCCCTCGCGAGCCGCTCGTGAAGCACCCCGTCCCCGCATCCTCCCGACCGTCCGCCGGCCCGCCGCCACGACCCACCGGTGCGCACCGCGGGGGCGGCCGTCGGCGCACCACTCCGTCATCGTCCGCCGGCCCGGTGCCCACCGGCCACCTCCACCGGCCACCCGTCCGGCACTGTCCGTCCGCCGTTCGCCCGGTATCCATGTCCGCGGGCCGGAGGGCGGCCGCTCCGGCCGCCCTCCCCGTGCGCGGCGCCGCGCACGGGCACGGGTCAGCGCCCGCCGTCCGGCCTGCGCGGTGCCGGCGGGGGAGGCGGTGGCGGTGGGGGTCCGTCGTCCGGCCACAACGTCGGCCGTCCTCCGTCTGCCGGCCCGTCCTCGCCCCGTGCTCCGGGGCCGCGCCGCGGCCGTCGTCCGGGCGGCCCGACGGGCCCGATCACGGTGGGCGCACCGGAGACGTCCCCGAGGTTCCCACGGGCACCACCGGGAGGTGCCGGTCCCGGCGGCCGGGCACCCTCCGGGCCCCTCACCGACCCGGGCGGCACCCGCAGATACGGGTTGGTGTACGGATCCGGCGGCCGGTGGGGAGCTCTCGGCGCGTACGGCCCCGCCCGCCCGTCCTCCCGCCGCCCCGGGTCCCACTCCGCACGCTCGCCCTCCACGGCGTTCGTCCCGCGTACCGGCTCCCCGGCCTCCCCGTCACCCCGTGCCAGGCGTGCCACCCGGGTCCCCGCCGCCCCGCTCGCCCATGCCGCCAGCGCCCCCGCCGCGCCCGCGCCCGCACCCCACACCGCGCCCAGCAGCAGCGCCGTGCCCGGATGCCCGCGCAGCTCGATCCCGGCGTCGAACGCGTCGAAGCCCAGCACGGACAGCGACGCGTTCGCGGACACCTCCGTCAGCCGGACCAGCAGCGGCAGCGTCACCGCCGTCACGGCGCCCACGCGCAGCGCACACCGTCCGGCGAAGCCCGCCACCCCCGGCCGCCCCGCGGCCACCGGCGTCCGCACCGCCGTCAGCACCCCGGCCAGCACCATCGTCAGCGCGGCGGCCACCCCCAGCAGCCATACCCGGCCGTCGAGCCCGGCCAGCCGTCCCAGCGTGACGGGCTCCTCGGACCCCACCCGCAGCAGGTCGTCCACCGGGTGGGGCAGTACGTCGAGCAGAGCCCCGCTCGCCCGCCCGTCCCAGGGGACGAACAGACCGGTCGGCAGCCCGAGCCACACCCCGTTCGGCGCCCCCAGCAGCGCCGCGCCCGCGATCCGCCGGGGCCGGTCGTCGCCGACCGCCGCGTACCCCGCCGCCGCGAGGCCGGCCGCCACCGCCGTCAACAGCACCGTGACCACGGCGGAGGCCGCCGGCCGCACGACACGGTGCACGGCGCCCCAGCCGCGCGGCAGGGGCGTCCGGCGGGACGCCAGCAGCGCGACGAGCAGCACACCGGCCGACCAGCCGAGGCCGCCCAGCAGCGTCGGCACCGTGTCGACGGTGAACCCGACCGCGGCCCGGGCGCCGACGAGGTCACCGACCCGGTCGGGCAGCAACCCGCCGACGTCGCCCAGTCCGGGAAGCCCGCCCCCGCCCGGCAGGTCGGCCGGCCCCAGCGAGCCCCCGTCGATGGTGACGACGTCGTGCCCGGCCCAGACCAGTCCGCCCGCCATCGCCACGAACAACGCCACCACCGCGCCCGCGCGGGCGAGGAGTTCACCGGGGGAGACCACAACTCCCGCCGCCCGCAGGGACCGCAGGAAGAAGTACGCCAGCAGCAGCGCCCCCACCAGGCTCACGCCCAGGGGGGCGACCCGTACGGCCGTGTCCGCCTCCGCGCCCGACAGCCCGAAGGCGGACACCTCGCCGGACGGCGTGACCGAACCCCCGGCCCCCAACGCCACCACCGCGGCCGTCATCGGACCCAGCGAACCGGCCGCGTCCGCCTCCAGCAGGCGCAGCCCGAGCGCCGCTGTCCCCGCCATCCCGATCAACGACCAGCTCACCGCGGCGACCGCCGACATCACCACGTCGACCCACGGCACGCGCGTGCCGGGCCCCTCGGCGCCGGTGCCCGTCGCAACACTCATGGCAGACCCCCCGATCCGCGGCGCGGCGAGAAGGCCGCGCATGTCCCCCTCGCGTGGTTTACCACCTGCCGGGCGGATTTCAACCCCGTCGACGCACACCGTCTACGCCTTGTCGCGCGCTCGTGACAAGGCCCGACTTTCGGTCAGAGGGCCGAGCCTGAAATAGTTCCCCCCGATGTTCGACATCCCTAGACTCCCTGCGATGGGGGAAAATCGGGGGACAACTCAGTGGGGCATGGAGTGCCGGAACTCGTACTGGAATCAAACGGACGGACCTGGACGCTCGATCCGTCCAGGGCCTACACCCTCGGACGCGATCCGCAGGGGGACGTCGTACTGGACGACGCCAGGGTCTCCTGGCGTCACGCCACGATCAGCTTCAACGGGCGCAGTTGGGTCATCGAGGACCACGGCAGCACCAACGGCACGTTCGTGCAGGGGCAACGCATCCACCACCTGGAGTTCGGCTCCGACACGGTGCTGAACCTGGGCAACGCGACCGACGGGCCGCGCGTGACGCTGTCCGGCGCCGTCGCCGGCGCCGCGGCCGCCACACCGCAGGCCCAGCCGCGGCAGCAGCCGTACGCCGCCCAGGGCGCGAACGCCGGCTGGGCCCAGCAGGCGCCACAGCAGCAGCCCGGCTGGCAGCAGCCGGCACCGCAGCAGCCCGCGGCGCACATCCCGCAGCAGCAGGGGCCCGGCGGCGGCGCGGGGGCGCCGCCGGTCTACGGCGATCGCAGCCCCACCACGTTCCACCAGTTCTCCCTCGGCCGCGTGATGCGCATCGGCCGTGCGCTGGAGAACGACCTGGTCGTCTCCGACCTCCAGGTCTCCCGCAACCACGCCGAGTTCCACTCGACGCCCGACGGGCGCATGGAGATCCGCGACCTCGGCTCGCACAACGGCACGTACGTCAACGGTCTGCCGATCGCCAAGGGCGGCTCGCAACTGCTCGGCCCCACCGACATCGTGGGCGTCGGCCACTCCACGTTCCGGATCGTCGGCGACCGGCTCGAGGAGTTCGTCGACACCGGTGAGGTGTCCTTCTCCGCCCGCCACCTGACCGTCACGGTCGACGGCGGCAAGCAGATCCTCAAGGACGTCTCCTTCGGCGTGCCCGAGAAGTCGCTGATCGCGGTCATCGGCCCGTCCGGTTCCGGCAAGTCCACCCTGCTCAAGGCGCTCACCGGCTACCGCCCCGCCAACCAGGGCGAGGTCCTCTACGACAACCGCAACCTCTACAAGCAGTTCGCCGAGCTGCGCCAGCGCATCGGTCTGGTCCCGCAGGACGACATCCTGCACAAGGAGCTGACCGTCAAGAAGGCCCTCACGTACGCGGCCAAGCTCCGCTTCCCCGCCGACACCACGGCCGCCGAGCGCGAGTCCCGCATCGACGAGGTGCTCCGCGAGCTCAAGCTGGACATCCACAAGGGCAAGAAGGTCACGTCCCTGTCCGGCGGTCAGCGCAAGCGCGTCTCCGTGGCCCTGGAGCTGCTCACCAAGCCGTCGCTGATCTTCCTGGACGAGCCGACCTCCGGCCTCGACCCGGGCATGGACCGCGACGTCATGCAGCTGCTGCGCGGCCTGGCCGACGACGGCCGTACCGTGCTCGTCGTCACCCACTCGGTGGCGGAGCTGGCGATCTGCGACAAGCTGCTGGTGATGGCGCCGGGCGGTTCGGTCGCCTACTTCGGCCCGCCCGAGGAGGCCCTGAACTTCTTCGGCTACGACACCTGGGCCGACGTCTTCTCCGCCTTCGAGAACTACCGCGACTACGACTGGGCGGGGCGCTGGAAGGGCTCGCAGCACTACCAGATGTACGCCGCTGACATCGACGCGGTCGCCCCGCAGTCCGTGCAGGTCCCGGCGATGCAGGCGATGAAGCCGCCGAAGCCGCAGGGCTGGATGTCGCAGTTCACCACACTGGTGCGCCGTTACGTCTCGGTGATCGCCTCCGACAAGGGCTTCCTCGCCCTGATGGTGATCCTGCCGGCGGTCCTCGGCGCGGTCAGCCTGCTCATCGACGCGGACAAGGGCCTGCTGCCCAACCCGCCCAACCCGCAGACCGGCCGGATCATCCCGAACGGCACGGCGACCACGGTCCTGCTGATACTGGCCGTCGGTGCCTGCTTCGCGGGCGCGGCGAACTCCGTGCGTGAGCTGATCAAGGAACGGGTCATCTACGAGCGGGAGCGCGCCACCGGCCTGTCCCGCTCGGCGTACCTGATGTCCAAGGTGTTCGTGCTCGGCGCGATCACCGTGCTTCAGGGTCTGCTGGTCGGCGTGATCGGCTTCTCCAGCCGGGAGATCCCGGAGGAGGGCCTGGTCTTCGGCGGCTTCACGATGCTGGAGCTCTCCGTGCCGATCATGGCGCTCGGCTTCACCTCGATGATGTTCGGCCTGATCATCTCCTCGCTGGTGAAGACCGCCGAGAAGACCATGCCGCTGCTGGTGATGTTCGCGATCATCCAGGTCGTCTTCACCGGCTGTCTCTTCGCGCTGCACGGCTCGATCGGCGTCAACCAGTTCTCGTTCCTGATGCCGTCGCGCTGGGCGGTCGCCGCGTCGGGCGCCACGCTGGACTTCAACAGGATCAGCCCGCCGGAGACGGCCGGTGACACCGACCCGCTGTGGGAGCACACGGTCGGGGCCTGGGCGATGGACATGGGCGCGCTGCTCGTCCTCGGCGTGGTCTGCGGCTTCTTCGTGGCCCGCTTCCTGCGCCGCCACGAGCCCGAGGTCATGCGCAAGTAGCCCGCGCCGTACGCACTCCGAAGGGCGGCACCCCGTCAGGAGGGTGCCGCCCTTCGGCGTCTGTGTTCGCGTGAAGAGGTCCGCGCCGACCTCAGTACGCGCTGTCGACGTTGTCCATGGTGCCGTACTTGTCCGCCGCGTAGTTGCAGGCGGCGGTGATGTTGGCCACCGGGTCCCAGATGTTCTTCGGGGTGCCCGGGACGTGGTACGCCTCGAACGTGGGCGGGATCACCTGCAGCAGGCCCTTGGACGGGATGCCGTTCTGGGCGTTGATGTCCCAGAGGTTGATCGCCTTCGGGTTGCCGGAGGACTCCCGCATGATGTTGCGGTGGATGCCCTCGTAGGAGCCGGGGATGCCGTGCTTCTTCAGAATGGCCAGGGACTCGCGGATCCAGCCGTCCAGGTTGTTGCCGTAGGACCTGGGGGCGGACTTGGGGGCGGCCTTCTTCACCTCGTCGCGCTCGGCGGCACGGCTGGCGGCCTCCTCGGCCTGGCGGGCCTTCTCCGCCCTGGCCTCCGCCTCGGCCTTCGCGGCGGCAGCGGCGGCCCTCTTCTCGGCGGCGGCCTCGGCCGCGGCCTGCTTCCTCGCCGCGATCTGCTCGGCCTTCAGACTGGCGCCGGCGAGCTGGTCCGTGACGTCGGCCTTGACGCCCTCGATCTGCTCGGTGCTGTAGGCGACCTTCGCGGTGGGCGCGGCGGCCGGCTCGGTCGTGGTGGTCGTGGACGCGTCGCTCGGGACGGCCGAGAGACCGATGGCGGCGGCACCGAGGGCGGCGACTCCGGCGGCGGCGAGCTTGTGGTGCCGGGTCAGGGCACGACTGTGGCCACGGGTGAGGAAGTTCTTGGACATGTGAGACATGTGGGACGGACCTCTTCGAATAGCGCGGAGGTCGCTCACGTCCGGTGGGGACTTGGTTCTTCCGGCACGAACGCCGCGGATTCGAAGGATTCGAAACCCACGGCGCTGAGCGACGGAGCCATTCTTAGCGGCCGCAAAATGGCCGGGCAAAGGTGTGACGTACGAAGCCGGGTAGTGGACCGGGGAGGGGCGAAGTGAGGTGGAAAGGGCAGTACGCACCGTTCATGTGGACGGTTTGCCTCTCCTAATCCCCTTCGTACGTGATGTGCGCCCTATGCCCGGCCTCACACCGGGGGCGCGGCGGGCTCACCGCTGGTTGCGTGAGCAATGCTCTGCGTGAGGAGACCCGGGTCACCTCACCGGGGAAGGACCAGGTGCACATCCCCGAACTCGTGCCACAGGTAGCGCCCGCGCAGCGCCTCCTCGTACCCGCGGTCTATCGCGGCCCGCCCCACGACCGCCTCCAGCATCAGCAGGTGGGAGGCCTCCGGCTCGTGCAGCCCGGTCAGCAGCCCGTCCACCACCCGCACCCCCCGCTCCGGCGTCACCACCAGGTCGGTCCATCCCGCCCGGCCCCGTACCACCCCGTCCGCCCCGGCCGCCGACTCCACGGCCCGTACGGCCGTAGTCCCCACCGCGATCACCCGGCCACCCCCCGCCCGCGCCGCGCCGATCAGCCGCGCCGACGGCTCCGGCACCACGTAGCGCTCCGGATACGGCGGCTCGTGCGCCTCCGCCGAAGCCACCCCGGTGTGCAGCGTGACCGGCGCGAACTGCACCCCGCGGCTCACCAGCTCCGCCACCATCCGCGCCGTGAACGGACGCCCCGCACTCGGCATCTCCGCACTCCCCGCGCCGTCCGGCGACGGCAGCGCGAACACCGTCTGGTAGGCCGACAACGGCTGGTCCCGTTCCGTGTACGCGTACCGGATGGCCCGTCCGTGCTCCCGCAGCACCGCGGCCACGTCCCGGGACGCGCGCGCCCACCACAGCCGCTCGCCCCGCCCGTCCAGCGGCTCCTCCAGCACCAGCCGCGTACCACCGGCCAGCCGCACCTCAGTACCCGCGGGCGCCCCCGCGCGCGCACGCGTGGTGCCGCGCCCGTCGGGATCCCGCAGCTCGACCGCCCAGCGTCCGTCGTCACCGCGCGTGGAGAAGTGCACCACCACGCGCGCGTGCCCGATCCACCCGTCGACGGCCGCGGCCAGCGTGGGGGAGGTGTTCACCACCAGCAGATCCCCCGGCCGCAGCAGCCGCGGCAGCTCCACGAAGGCGTGGTGCGACACCTCCGTCCCCCGCGACACCAGCAGCCGCACCGAGTCCCGGTCGAGACCCGGACCGCGCCGCTCCGCCGGCACCCGTGCGGACAGCTCCTCCGGCACCCGGACGGTCAGCGTCACCGCCGCTCCTCCAGCAGTGCCGGAGCACCGTAGCGGCCGCTCGGCGGACGCTCGTCCAGCAGCCGCAGGAAGGCGGGCACCACCCCGGCCGGCTCGGGCCGCGGACCGTCGTCGTCCGGTACGGCCGCCGCATACAGGTCCGTCGCCATGTCGCCGGGATCGACCGCCCACACCCGCAGGCCCGGCTCCTCCGCCGCCAGCACCGCCGCCAGCTGGTCCAGGCCCGCCTTGGACGCCCCGTACCCGCCCCAGGTCGGGTACGCCTCCACCGCGGCGTCCGAGCTCACCACGACCACCGCGCCCGCCGGCGCGGCCCGCAGCAGCGGCAGCGCCTCCTGCACCAGCCCCAGCGCCGCCACCACGTTCACCTCCAGCGCCCGCCGCAGCCCCTCCAGCGGCAGGTCCTCCAGGCGCACGAGCGGCTCGGCGCCCAGCGCGCTGGCGTTGTGCACCACCAGGTCCACCCCGCCCAGCCGCCACGCCGCGGCCACCAGCTCCGCGCGGTGCCCGGCGTCCGTGACGTCCCCGGGCAGCGCGGTCACGCGCGTGCCGTGCGCCGACACCAGCCCCGCCGCCTCCGCGAGGGGGACCGCCCCCCGGGCGTCCAGCACCAGATCCCAGCCGCGCTCCGCCAGCGCCAGGGCCAGCGCCTCCCCGAGCCCCTTCGAAGCCCCCGTGATGATCGCAACCGGCATGGCAACCCGTCCCCTCGTCGTCGTAACGTGATCGGCGTGCCTCACCGTAGGGACGAGCCGGCCGCCGTCGCCTCGGGCCGGGGACGCAGCCACCCGGGTCCGTTCGGCCTACGGCGCCGGCCCCGGGCCCCCGGTCCTACGCCACCGCACACGCGCACCGGACCCCGGACCTAGGACCATCGCCCCGGCCGGCGGCCGACGGCTGCCCGATCCGTGCCGTCACGGCCCGCCGGTACCGTGAGGACATGAGCCACGGTCCCCGGTCCGGCCTCACCGCGGTGAGTTCCGCGTTGCTGGCCATGAGCAGGCATCTCGAGGTCCGCGACGTCCTCAAGACGATCGTCGCCTCGGCCCGCGAACTCCTCGACGCCCAGTACGCCGCGCTCGGCGTCCCCGACGACCACGGCGGCTTCGCCCAGTTCGTGGTCGACGGCGTCAGTGACGACCAGTGGAAGGCCATCGGCCCGCTGCCGCGCCAGCACGGCATCCTCGCCGCGATGCTGAACGAGGCCACGCCGCAGCGCCTCGCCGACGTACGCCGCGACCCCCGGTTCGAGGGCTGGCCCCACGCCCACCCCGAACTGGCCGACTTCCTCGGACTGCCCGTCCGCGACGGCGACGAGGTCATCGGCGCCCTGTTCCTCGCCAACAAGCGGTGCCCCAGGCCGGAGGGCACCTGCGGCTTCACCGAGGACGACGAGGAGCTGCTGGGCATCTTCGCCCAGCACGCCGCCATCGCCCTCACCAACGCCCGCCTCTACGAACGCAGCCGTGAACTGACCATCGCCGAGGAACGCTCGCGCCTCGCCCACGAGTTGCACGACGCCGTCAGCCAGAAACTGTTCTCCCTGCGGCTCACCGCCCAGGCCGCCGCCCGCCTGGTGGACCGCGACCCCTCCCGCGCCAAGGGTGAACTCCAGCAGGTGGCGGCCCTGGCCGCGGAGGCCGCCGACGAACTGCGCGCGGCCGTCGTCGAGCTGCGCCCCGCTGCCCTCGACGAGGACGGCCTGGTCGCCACCCTCCGCAACCAGGTGCAGGTCCTTGACCGGGCCCACACCGCGCGCGTGACCTTCGCGGGCCACGGCGTACGCGCCCTGCCCGCCGCCCAGGAGGAGGCGGTGCTGCGCGTCGCCCAGGAGGCGCTGCACAACGCCCTGCGGCACTCCGGCGGCGACCACGTGGACGTCACCCTGGACCGCCGTGGCGGCGGAGCGGTCCTGCGGGTCAGCGACGACGGCAGCGGGTTCGACCCGCGGGTCGTCCGCCGCGCCGGCCGCCATCTGGGCCTGGTCTCCATGCGGGACCGGGCAAGCGGGGTCGGCGGCACGCTGACCGTGGAATCGGCGCCCGGGAAGGGCACCACGATCGAGATGGAGGTCCCCGGTGGCTGAACCGATCAAGGTGCTGCTGGTCGACGATCACCAGGTGGTACGCCGGGGCCTGCGCACCTTCCTGGAGGTGCAGGACGACATCGAGGTCGTCGGCGAGGCCGCGGACGGCGCGGAAGGAGTCGCCCTGGCGGGAGAGTTGACGCCCGACGTCATCCTCATGGACGTCAAGATGCCGGGCATGGACGGCGTCGACGCGCTGCGCCGGCTCCGTGCACTCGACCACCCCGCGCGCGTGCTGATCGTCACGAGCTTCACCGAACAGCGCACAGTGGTCCCGGCCCTGCGGGCGGGCGCCGCCGGCTACGTGTACAAGGACGTCGACCCCGACGCGCTCGCCGGAGCCATCCGCTCCGTGCACGCCGGGCACGTGCTCCTCCAGGCGGAGGTGGCCGGCGCGCTGCTCTCCCAGGAGGAGGGCAGCCCCGGGCACGGGCGCGCCGGCTCCCTCACCGAACGGGAGCGCGAGGTGCTCGGTCTGATAGCGGACGGCCGCGCCAACCGGGAGATCGCCCGCGCCCTGGTGCTCTCCGAGAAGACCGTGAAGACCCACGTCTCGAACATCCTGATGAAACTCGACCTGGCGGACCGCACCCAGGCCGCCCTGTGGGCCGTGCGTCACGGGCTCAGCGGCTGACCCGGGACGCCCCCGACCGGGCGGAAGGTTCCCTTCCGATCCGAGATTCATACCGTAGTGGGAATGTCCTCCGGACGGCCGTATCCATCGGTCACGCCGGCCGTTCTCCAGTGCACGCTGCGGCGCCTGCCGCAGTCACCGCGAGGAGGGCTCGGAAAGTGAAGAACCTGAAGAAGGCAGTGGCCGTGACGATGGTGGCCGGCGGTCTGCTCGCCGCCGGCACCTCAGTGGCCTCCGCCACCGACGGCAGCCACGCCGACGGCACTGCCGTGGGCTCGCCGGGTGTCGTCTCCGGCAACGTCATCCAGGTCCCGGTCGACGTCCCGGTCAACGTGTCCGGCAACAGCGTCAACGTCATCGGCCTGCTGAACCCGGCCTTCGGCAACACCGCCGTCAACCACTGACACCACCCGAGCCCCGGCACCCGGCCCCACCCGGGCACCGGGGCCCCCACCCCCCAAACCACCCCCACGCCTACCCCCGCGGTCCGCGGCGTCCCGCGTCCGCCGCGTTCTGCGTCCCGCGCGTCCCGCGCGTCCTGCGCGTCCCGCGCGTCCTGCGCGTCCCGCGCGTCCTGCGCGTCCGCCGCGTCCCGCGCGTCCTGCGCGTCCCGCGCGTCCTGCGCGTCCGCCGCGTCCCGCGCGTCCGCCGCGTCCCGCGCGTCCCGCGCGTCCGCCGCGTCCCGCGCGTCCGCCGCGTCCCGCGCGTTCCCGCGTCCCGCGCATCCCCCGCGTCTCCGCGTTCCTGCGTTCTCCGCGCTGCTGGCATCCCCCGCGCTCCTCGCGTGCCCGCGGGCAGTCGTGCCGCTGGGGCGGCACGGGTGGGCGCGACGGCACCCCGCCGGCGCAGGGCTGCGCGAACACCCCCCGGCCCGCACCGACTCAGGTCACCCCACCGCCCCGGTCACCCCCCAAGGCACCTCACCCCACCCCCCGCTCCTCCACAACGGAGTTGTACGCAGCCACTTGCGCCCGCCGAGCCGTCCGCTCGACAGGCCGCAACGCGGCAGCAGCCGCCCCCATCTCCGACGCACTCACCGCACCCCCGTGCCCCTGCGCCCCCGCCAACGAGACCAACGACCCCACCCGCTGCGCCAACTCCAGCACCCGCACCGCCCGAGCCGGATACCCCGGCGCCAGCACCTGCCGCCCCCGCGAGGCCAGCGCCCGCGCCCGGTACGCGTCGATCGCCGCCTCCGCCACCGGCCCCGACCCGGCCACATCCAGCCGCGTCAGCACCTCGGTCGCCTCCCGCAACGCCTCCGCCAGCTCCCGCTCCGCCTCGCCCAGCGAGGGCACGTCCGCGGGCGGCGCCTCCCGCACCGGCAGACAGTGCCAGACCACCTCGACATGCACATCACCCGAGGGCCCGGCCCCGAACACCTCCGGCACCAGCCCCCACGCGGCCCCGGAGCAGACCACCGCCTCCTCCGCCTCCAGCGCCCGCGCGTTGAACTCCGGCGGCCCGCTCAGCCCCAGCGGATGCCCCGGCGCCGGCAGCGCCACCCGCAGCCCGGCCACCCCGAGCGTCCGCAGCCGCCCCAGCGCCAGCGTGAGCCCCACGGGCGCGGACTCGCCCGGCAGCCCCTCCACGCGGTGCAGCGCGTCCTCCTCGACGACGGCGAGCACGGCCTCATCCGGAGAGACAAGTCCGGCGAAAAGGGCATTGCCCCAAGCGGCGAGGCGTCCAGAGCGTGGTTCCGAGAGCATGCCCCCAGCCTAGACAGCACCCGAGAACCGGACCGATGGAATGCCCGGCCCGACCAGTGGCGTAGATTTCATGGAGGGCTGCGCCCACGGGTGCGGCGGACCGACCCACAGGCGTACGCGACAGCCGAGACCGGCCACACTGCAAGGGGAGACAACGCGCTCATGAGCGATGTTCTGGAGCTTCAGGACGTATCCGTGGTCCGTGAGGGCCGGGCTCTGGTGGACCAGGTCTCCTGGTCGGTCAAGGAGGGCGAGCGCTGGGTCATCCTCGGCCCGAACGGCGCCGGCAAGACCACCCTCCTCAACGTTGCCTCCAGCTACCTCTACCCCAGCAAGGGCACCGCCACCATCCTCGGCGAGACCCTCGGCACCCCCGGCACCGACGTCTTCGAGCTGCGTCCCCGCATCGGCATGGCCGGGATCGCCATGGCCGACAAGCTGCCCAAGAAGCAGACCGTCCTGCAGACGGTGCTCACCGCCGCCTACGGCATGACCGCGGGCTGGCAGGAGGAGTACGAGGACATCGACGAGCAGCGTGCCCGCGCCTTCCTCGACCGTCTCGGCATGTCCGAGTACCTGGAACGCAGGTTCGGCACCCTCTCCGAGGGCGAGCGCAAGCGCACCCTCATCGCCCGCGCCCTGATGACCGACCCCGAGCTGCTGCTCCTCGACGAGCCCGCCGCCGGACTGGACCTCGGCGGCCGGGAGGATCTCGTACGCCGTCTCGGCCGGCTCGCCCGCGACCCGATCGCCCCCTCCATGATCATGGTCACGCACCACGTCGAGGAGATCGCACCCGGTTTCACCCACGTCCTGATGATCCGCCAGGGCAAGGTCCTCGCGGCCGGTCCGCTCGAACTGGAACTCACCTCCCGCAACCTCTCCCTCTGCTTCGGCCTCCCGCTCGTCGTCGAACAGGTCGGCGACCGCTGGACAGCCCAGGGCCTCCCGATGTCCTGAACCCTCCCCGAGGGGCAAAACCCTGAGCCGGGCGCCGCGTTCAAACCGGTCGGTGCCCTGTCGGCGACCGGGTGCGCGGTCCTACCATGAGCAGGTGGACATCGACGCATGGCTGTGGTGGCTGATCGGCGCGGCGGCACTCGGCATCGCCCTCGTGATCACCGCGATGCCCGAACTCGGCATGCTCGCGGTGGGCGCCGTCGCCGCGGCAGTGGTCTCCGGCATCTTCGGGGGCGGAGCGGTCGCCCAGGTCGCCGTCTTCGCCGTCGTCTCGACGGCGCTCATCGCGGTCGTACGGCCCATCGCCAGCAGACACCGGGCCCAGCGGCCCCAACTCGCCACCGGAGTCGACGCCCTGAAGGGCAGACAGGCCGTGGTGCTGGAGCGCGTCGACGGCTCGGGCGGCCGGATCAAGCTGGCCGGCGAGGTCTGGTCGGCACGCGCCCTCGACGCCGGCCGCGCCTATGAAGCAGGCCAGGAAGTGGACGTCGTGGACATCGAGGGAGCCACGGCGATCGTCATGTGACCCGCCACGACACAACTGGAGCGAACAAGCCCCCAGTTGTACCGATGGTCTGACAGACTCGACCGGCAAGATCTTCAACTGCGAGATCTTCCACAGGTACACGATCTGCCGTAGGCGCCGAGGCTAAGAAGGGTTCGGGGAACCGACGATGGAACCGATCATCATCGTCCTGATCATCCTGGTGGTGTTGGTCTTCATCGCCCTGATCAAGACGATCCAAGTCATCCCACAGGCCAGCGCCGCCATCGTCGAGCGCTTCGGCCGGTACACGCGGACGCTCAACGCGGGCCTCAACATCGTGGTCCCGTTCATCGACACCATCCGCAACCGCATCGACCTGCGCGAACAGGTCGTCCCGTTCCCGCCCCAGCCGGTGATCACCCAGGACAACCTGGTCGTCAACATCGACACCGTCATCTACTACCAGGTGACCGACGCCCGGGCCGCCACCTACGAGGTCGCCAGCTACATCCAGGCGATCGAGCAGCTCACCGTCACCACACTCCGCAACATCATCGGCGGCATGGACCTCGAGCGGACCCTCACCTCCCGCGAGGAGATCAACGCGGCGCTGCGCGGCGTCCTCGACGAGGCCACCGGCAAGTGGGGCATCCGCGTCAACCGCGTCGAGCTCAAGGCGATCGAACCGCCCACCTCCATCCAGGACTCGATGGAGAAGCAGATGCGCGCCGACCGCGACAAGCGCGCCGCGATCCTCCAGGCCGAAGGTGTCCGGCAGTCCGAGATCCTGCGCGCCGAGGGTGAGAAGCAGTCCCAGATCCTGCGCGCCGAGGGCGAGGCCAAGGCGGCGGCCCTGCGCGCCGAGGGCGAGGCCCAGGCCGTCCGCACGGTCTTCGAGGCGATCCACGCCGGGGACCCGGACCAGAAGCTGCTCTCCTACCAGTACCTCCAGATGCTCCCGAAGATCGCGGAGGGCGACGCCAACAAACTCTGGATCGTCCCCAGCGAGATCGGCGACGCCCTCAAGGGCCTGTCCGGGGCGATGGGCAACTTCGGCGGCATGGGCGGCAACGGCAACTCCGCCCCGGCCAACGTCCCCGCCCAGGAACGCCGCGAGAAGCCCTCCATCGACTAGAGCACCCGAACACGCGCTCCCCGCACCCCTCAGGGGCGCGGGGAACCGCGCGACAGGCCACCACGCACCCGCAGTCGTGCAGCGAGCCACGCCCCTACGGCCAAGCCGTTCACGCCGCGTCCAGCGCCAACCACTCAGGCAGCGCCTCGAACTCCTCGGCGCCCAGCGCCAGCAGCATCGCATCGGCCGGCGTCGGCTCGAACGGCTCACGCAGCAGCGGCATCCCCGCCTGCTCGGGCGTCCGGTTCGCCTTCCGGTGGTTGTCCTCCGCACACGAGGCCACCGTGTTCAGCCACGTGTCCTGACCGCCGTGCGACCGCGGTACCACGTGGTCCACGGTCGTCGCCCGCCGCCCGCAGTACGCGCACCGGTGCCGGTCCCGCACCAGGACACCCCGCCTCGACCAGGGCGCTTGTCTTCGGAACGGCACCCTCACATAGTGGCAGAGCCTGATCACGCGGGGCGCCGGTATGTCGACCTCGGCACCGCGCATCCGCAGCTCGGGGTGGGCCTGCTCGACGACGGCCTTGTCCTGAAGCACCAGAACGACGGCTCGGTTCAGCGTCACCGTCGACAACGGCTCGAAGCTCGCGTTCAGCACCAGCGTGTCCCGCATACCAGCCCACCTCCCGTGTGCACCGGCCCACCCCTCGGCGGGCTCGGATCAACTCTGGCCGGGCACGCCGAGATGGACAACGCAATATCTGCTGCTCCCCGGGAGCGGACTCCCGCGGCCTCCGGCAACAAAAATGCCCGCCCCTGATCGATTCCAAGACCAGGGGCGGGCAAACGTTCCGTGAACGGCCGGAGCCGTCAGGACCGGGTTCAGGACTCCGCGGGCACCTCGTACTCACCGATCAGGTGGGCGCGGGCGATCGTGTGAAAGCGCAGGTTGAAGCCCACCGCGGCAGGAGACGCGTCCGCGTCGGGACCCAGCTTCTCCTGGTCCACCGCGTACACCGTGAACACGTACCGGTGCGGCCCGTCCCCGGGCGGCGGCGCGGCACCGCCGAAGTCCTTGCTGCCGTAGTCGTTGCGCACCTGCACGGCGCCCTCCGGCAGCCCGTCGAACGTGCCGCTGCCCGCACCCGCCGGCAGGTCGGTCACCGACGCCGGGATGTCGAACACCACCCAGTGCCAGAACCCGCTCCCCGTCGGGGCGTCCGGGTCGAAGCAGGTCACGGCGAAGCTCTTGGCCTCCGGCGGGAAGCCCTCCCAGCGCAGCTGTGGTGAGGTGTTCCCGGCCGCGTGAACCTGAGCGTCCTTGAGCGTGGCCCCTTCCTTCACGTCGTCGCTCGTCACCGTGAACGACGGCACGGGCGGATGGAAGTCGTGGGGGAGCGGCCGCCGCTTGAGCTCGGTCACCTCGATACCTCCTGATCGTTCGGCGTTCGGTCCGAACCGAGCCTAGAACCAGTTGCGCCTGCTGCCGACTTCCGACAGCCACTGGTTGAGGTACGCCGTCCAGTCGGTCCCCTGGTAGTCGTTCAGCCCGACCTTGAAGGACCGGAAGGTGTCACTGCCCTCGCTGAACAGACCCGGCTTCTTGTCCATCTCCAGCACCACGTCCATGGCCTGCTCGTCGGCCACGAAGCTCAGCTCGACCTGGTGCAGACCCCGGTACTGCTGCGGCGGGAAGAACTCGATCTCCTGGTAGAAGGGCAGCTTCTGCCGGGTGCCCCGGATGTGGCCGCGCTCCATGTCGGCGTTCTTGAACCGGAAGCCCAACTGGATGAACGCGTCCAGGATCGCCTTCTGCGCCGGCAGCGGGTGCACGTTGATCGGGTCCAGGTCACCCGAGTCCACGGCACGCGCGATCTCCAGCTCGGTGGTCACACCGATGTTCATCCCGCGCAGTGCCTGCCCGTCGATCATCGTGATCGGCGTCTCCCAGGGGATCTCCAGGCCGAACGGCACCGCGTGCACCGCACCCGCCTGGAGCTCGAAGGCGCCACCCAGCCGCGACTTCGTGAACTCGATGTCCTGCTTGTACTCCTGGTCGCCGCTCTCCACCTCGACCTTGGCCTGCAGCCCGACCGACAGCCCTTCGATCTGCTGATTCACGGACCCGCCCTGAATCCGCACCTCGCCCTGGACGACCCCGCCCGGTACGACGTTGACCTCGTGCAGCTCCGTCTCGACCGAGGCCCCACCGGCTCCCAGACTCGCCAGCAGCTTCTTGAACGCCATGTCTCTCCCTCTGTCGTCCTGCCATCGCTTCTGCGTAAGGACCGCTGATCCCTATCAACGCGATCCGGCCGTGACCGGTTCCGTCCCCGTCACCCTGACGACTGCGGTGCCCGGTGACCACCCCGTGGCACGTCCCGTCTCCAGTACCCTCGGACGGCATGATCGCGACCCCCGACCGTACGCCCCTGCCCAGGAAGTTCTTCGACCGCCCTGTCCTCGAGGTCGCACCCGATCTCCTCGGCCGGACCCTGGTCCGCAGCACCCCGGACGGTCCGATCGCCCTCCGTCTCACCGAGGTCGAGGCCTACGACGGACCGAACGACCCGGGCTCCCACGCCTACCGCGGCCGCACGGCCCGCAACGAGGTGATGTTCGGTGCGCCCGGTCACGTGTACGTCTACTTCACCTACGGCATGTGGTTCTGCATGAACCTGGTGTGCGGTCCCGAGGGCCGGGCGAGCGCCGTACTGCTCCGGGCCGGCGAGATCACCGAGGGCGCCGAGCTGGCCCGCACCCGCCGCCTCTCGGCCCGCAGCGACAAGGAACTGGCCAAAGGCCCGGCCCGCCTGGCGACGGCCCTCGGTGTCGACCGCTCGCTCAACGGCACGGACGCCTGTGCCGCCGGCGACACCCCGCTCCGCATCCTCACCGGCACCCCCGCCCCCTCCGACCAGGTGAGCAACGGACCGCGCACCGGAGTCTCCGGTGACGGAGCCGTGCACCCATGGCGCTACTGGGTTGCCAACGACGCCACGGTGAGCCCGTACCGGGCCCACGTCCCGCGGCGCCGACGGAGTTGACTCGACCATGGAAGGTGCGTAATGTGGCCCGAGCCGCTTGAACCGGGTACGGCGATCGCCTGCAGCCGGAAGCGGCCAACCCACTACCTACGATCACCCCTCAGCGGGGTCGAATTCGACGTGTCCGCATGTCTGAATTCAGAACCGCGGAGCCCGATTATGAATCGAGCGGGGGAATCGGCTAACGTAGTGAATGTCGAAAGGCCGACAGGCGAAAGCCGAAGGTTCGACGGCAAAACCCGCCGACCGGGAATCAGGACCGAAAGGATCTGATAGAGTCGGAAACACCGAAGGGAAGCGCCCGGAGGAAA
>NZ_JFCB01000025.1 GCF_000725125.1 Streptomyces toyocaensis | reverse complement strand
GGCGCGGCGCGGCCTCGGCCGTGTCGAGGGCCTCCGTGGTGGCGGCGGTCTTGCGCGTCCTGCGCGGCTTGGTCTCGACCGCCTCGGCCGTGTCGACCGCGGTCTCCGCCTTCGCGGCGGTCTTCCGCGCGCGGCGGGGCTTGGCCTCGGTGGTCTCGGCCGGCTCGGCGGCGACGGCCGGGGTCTCGGCCTCGGCGGCGGCCTTGCGGGTGCGGCGGCGCGGCTCCGTGACCGGGGCGGCCTCGGGTTCCGTGACGACGGGGGCCGCCACGGCCACCGCGGTCTCCTCGGCCGGCGACGGGGTGACGGCGGCCGCCGTGTCCACCGCTGCCGACTCCGCGGACCTGCGGGTGCGACGGCGGCGCGGCTTCGCGGACGCTTCGGCGGCGTCCGCCGTGCCCTCGGCCGTGTCGACGGCGGACTCCGCCGCCTCGGCGGGCTCGGCCGCGGTCACCGCGGCCGACGGCGCCCCCGCGGGGACTCCGCCGCGCATGCGGCGACGTCGGCGCGGGGTGCGCGCGGCCGTACCGGCCTCCGCCTCGCCGGCGCCTTCGGCGGCCGGGCTCGCGGGCTGCTGCGCCGCCTCGTCCAGCGGCGTACCGCCACGCGTGCGACGGCGGCGCCGCGGCGTACGGGTCGAGGTCTCCCGCTCCTCGGGACGGTCGTTACCACGCCCGCCCCGGCCACCGCGCCCGCGCGGCCCACGGCCGCCCGGCTCGCCCAGGTCCTCGAGCTCCTCCGCGTCCAGCCCGGCCCGCGTGCGCTCCGCGCGCGGCAGGATGCCCTTGGTGCCCTCGGGGATGCCCAGGTCCGTGAACAGGTGCGGGGAGGTGGAGTACGTCTCCTGCGGGTCGCCGAGGCCGAGGTCGAGCGCCTTGTTGATCAGCTGCCAGCGCGGGATGTCGTCCCAGTCGACCAGCGTGATCGCCGTACCCTTCGCGCCCGCGCGGCCGGTGCGGCCGATGCGGTGCAGATACGTCTTCTCGTCCTCGGGGGTCTGGTAGTTGATGACGTGGGTCACGCCCTCGACGTCGATGCCGCGGGCGGCGACGTCGGTGCAGACGAGGACGTCGACCTTGCCGTTGCGGAACGCGCGCAGGGCCTGCTCGCGGGCGCCCTGGCCCAGGTCGCCGTGGACCGCGCCGGAGGCGAAGCCGCGCTGCTTGAGCTGGTCGGCGAGGTCGGCGGCGGTGCGCTTGGTGCGGCAGAAGACCATGACCAGCCCCCGGCCGTCGGCCTGCAGCATCCGCGCGACCATCTCGGGCTTGTCCATGTTGTGGGCGCGGTAGACGAACTGCGTGGTGTTCGCGACCGTCGCGCCCTCGTCGTCCGGAGCCGTGGCGCGGATGTGCGTCGGCTGCGACATGTAGCGACGGGCGAGACCGATCACGGCGCCCGGCATGGTGGCCGAGAACAGCATGGTCTGGCGCTTGGCCGGGAGGAAGTTGATGATCTTCTCGACGTCGGGCAGGAAGCCCAGGTCGAGCATCTCGTCGGCCTCGTCGAGCACGAGGGCCCTGACGTGCTTCAGGTTCAGCTTCTTCTGCCCGGCGAGGTCGAGCAGCCGGCCCGGGGTGCCGACGACCACGTCGACGCCCTTCTTCAGCGCCTCGACCTGGGGCTCGTAGGCACGGCCGCCGTAGATGGCGGTGACACGCACGTTGCGCACCTTGCCGGCGGTCAGCAGGTCGTTGGTGACCTGCGTGCACAGCTCGCGCGTGGGGACGACCACCAGTGCCTGCGGGGCGTCGGTGAGGTCCTCGGGCCTGGCGCGGCCGGCTTCCACGTCCGCGGGGACGGTGACGCGCTCGAGGAGCGGAAGGCCGAAGCCGAGCGTCTTGCCGGTGCCGGTCTTGGCCTGGCCGATGACGTCCGTGCCCGACAGGGCCACGGGGAGCGTCATCTCCTGGATGGGGAAGGGGGTGATGATGCCGACGGCTTCCAGGGCCTCGGCGGTCTCGGGGAGGATCCCGAGCTCTCGGAACGTCGTAGTCAGGGTGCTGCCTCTTCTGTGTGCGCGGTGCGAGGCGAGCGCGGGGGTCGTGTAGGGACCGTGCCGGGGACGTCGGCTGCCATACGGGCGGGGCCGTAGGACACGGGACCACTGCCGACGCTCGAGCGTTCGTACCGCTGAGGTGTCCCTCCGGGTTCCGCACGCACTGGGGCGTACGGTCGAGAGGGCTGTCGGGTCGGAGCCGATCGGGCCACCGACCGGGCATCCTCATACATACGGCCTGTCGAGTACGTCAGAGTGCTCAGCAGGCGCATTACCACCATACCCCGGATCCGCGCACACGCCATGGCCGATTTGGTCACGTAGTCGTCGTCACACTGAATCACCGGGGACTTCCGGTGCCGGACAAGCGGGCTATTGTGCGCTTCATGACGAGCTCTGACAAGCCTGACAACGCCGCGGACACCCCCGAGAACAGTGCCGGGCACACCGGCGTCGCCGCCATGGACTGGGCGGCCGCCTCCGCCGACCCCCAGTACCGTGCCGCCGTCGTGGACCTGCTCGGCGCGCTCGCGTACGGGGAGCTGGCGGCGTTCGAGCGGCTCGCGGAGGACGCCAAGCTGGCGCCCACGCTGGCGGACAAGGCCGAGCTGGCGAAGATGGCCTCGGCCGAGTTCCACCACTTCGAGCGGCTGCGTGACCGGCTCGCCGAGATCGGCGAGGAACCGACGCTCGCGATGGAGCCCTTCGTCGCCGCCTACGACGGTTTCCACAAGCAGACGGCGCCCTCCGACTGGCTGGAGGGCCTGGTCAAGGCCTACGTCGGCGACTCCATCGCCAGCGACTTCTACCGGGAGGTCGCGGCCCGTCTGGACTCCGACAGCCGGGCGCTGGTGCTGGCCGTACTCGACGACACCGGGCACGGCGGCTTCGCCGTGGAGAAGGTGCGTGCCGCGATCGACGCGGACCCGCGCGTGGGCGGACGGCTCGCGCTGTGGGCGCGGCGGCTCATGGGGGAGGCCCTGTCGCAGTCCCAGCGGGTGGTCGCCGACCGTGACGCGCTGTCGACGATGCTCGTGGGAGGCGTCGCGGACGGGTTCGACCTCGCCGAGGTCGGCAGGATGTTCTCCCGGATCACCGAAGCCCACACCAAGCGGATGGCGGCCCTGGGGCTCGCGGCCTGACGGGCGGCCCGGGCCGCCCGGTCCGGTTCACCCGCGGCGCCACCACCGGCGGCCGGTCATGCGGTCGCCGATCGGCGGCGCAGTCTTCCCGCGGGGCGCAGCAGCAGCGACAGCGAGGCCACGGACACGATCACCGCGCCCAGCAGGAGCGTCAGCAGGTTGCCCGCGTCCAGCGCGGTGTTCATGACGAAGGCGCCGAACAGCGCCCCGGCCACACCGGTCGCCAGCACCAGGGCGCGGGCGGGGAGACGATGCGGCAGGCGGTGGTACGCCGCCCACGCCAGAGCCAGGCCGAGGATGGCGGAGCTGAGCGTTTCCAAGAGCATGTCGGGGTCCCTCCCACATGGCCGGCCTGCTCACATCGGTCGTAGCCCGTCTTACCCCTGACCTGCGGAATCCAATCCTCCTGAGGGGCGGAGCCGTGCTCCGTCCGTGCCGGGCGCAGGCGGACGGGGACAAGGGCGCGGGAACGCGGGAGGGCCCGGCGGTGTGGAAACCGCCGGGCCCTCCTGTGACGTCCGGTCGCCGTCTACAGCGCGCCGAAGCCCACCTTGCGCGGGGCCGGCTCGCCGATCTCGACGTACGCGAGACGGTCGGCCGGGACCAGGATCTTGCGGCCGTGCTCGTCCACGAGGCTCAGCAGCTGCGACTTCCCGGCCAGCGCTTCGGCCACCACGCGCTCGACCTCCTCGGCGCTCTGACCGCTCTCCAGAACGATCTCGCGGGGCGCGTGCTGCACGCCGATCTTGACCTCCACGGCTATGTCCCTCCGACGGTCAGTGAAGTGCGCGACGTTCCGCGCCGTACCAGCACACATTAGCCCGGTGAGGGGACGTACACGTCGCGCCCTGCAACGCCAGGAGCGAACAGCCGGCGGGAACGAACGGCCGCCGGTGTCCGCCCCGCGGGCTCAGGGGTGCTGCTCGTTGCCGTGCAGCGGGAATCCGGCGATGCCCCGCCAGGCCAGCGAGGTCAGCAACTGCACCGCCTGGTCACGCGGCACGCTGCGGTCGCTGTGCAGCCAGGACCGCGCCACCACCTGCGCGAGGCCGCCGAGCCCCGAGGCGAGCAGCATCGACTCCGCGCGCGACAGCCCGGTGTCCTCGGCGATGACGTCGCAGATCGCCTCCGCGCAGTCGTTGGTCACCTTGTCGACGCGCTCGCGCACGGCGGGCTCGTTCGTCAGGTCCGACTCGAAGACCAGGCGGAACGCGCCGCCGTCGTCCTCGACGTACGCGAAGTAGGCGTCCATGGTCGCCCGGACACGCTGCTTGTTGTCCGTCGTCGACGCCAGTGCGTGGCGCACCGACTGGATCAGGGCCTCGCAGTGCTGGTCCAGCAGTGCGAGATAGAGATCCAGCTTGCCCGGGAAGTGCTGGTACAGCACCGGCTTGCTGACGCCGGCGCGTTCGGCGATGTCGTCCATCGCGGCCGCGTGGTAACCCTGCGCGACGAAGACTTCCTGCGCGGCGCCCAGCAACTGGTTCCGTCGGGCACGGCGCGGCAGGCGTGTACCCCTCGGGCGTACCGCGTCTGTCTGCTCGATGGCTGTCACGCCGCCTCCCATTGTCGTCCATGTGCGGTGTGAGCCGCGCCGCCATCGTACTTTTCGGTAACCGTGGTGTGCGCGGTGAGAGCGCAGAATTTCACGGACCGGACGGCGGCGAAAGCGGTACGGAAGGTTTCAAAAGCTGTCAGAGCGGGCAAGAAAGCGCCCCCTCCCCTGGTGACGGTGCCCTGGCCGGCGCACTCCTCACCGGTAGTCGTCCTCGTCGAGGGAGACGACCCGGGCCTGTTCCGCCAGGTCGGCCTCGTTGGCACGGTCGGGATCGACGCCGGTCATCGGGTCGTCGCCCTCCGGCCGCACCTCCGCCTGCTGCTCCGCCGCGTCGACCACGGGCGCCTCGACGTCGTACTCCTGGCCCTCTCGAACGTCCTCGTCCTCCGTGAACGTCTCCGGGTCGGTCGGGTCTACGGCCATGGCTGGGCTCCCTTCTACGAACGTCCCTGACGGATGCAGGGGCCACATGCGGGTGCCCTCTGAACGAGCCTAGGAGACACCCGATCCGGACGCTATGCGATCCACGGCCGGGATGTGACGGGGTGGGCGTCGCGCGGGGGAGCCCTCTGTGATGCCGGACACATGAACCGCCACGTGATCGTCTCGTAACATTGCCGCATGTCGTCGACCGAGCTGCCGTCCGTGCCGCCCGCGAACGTGCTTCCCGAAGTGGCGGCCGTCCGGGTCGCCGAGGGCGAGCGCCTCAGGTCGGTGCACCTGCCCGGCGTCACGCTCTCCGTACGGTCGAGGCCGCCCGCGCGGGAGGGACTGCCGCCCGCTCTCCACATCCACGGACTCGGCGGTTCCTCACTGAACTGGTCGGCGCTCATGCCGCTGCTGCACGACGTCGTCGACAGCGAGGCCGTGGACCTGCCGGGCTTCGGGGACTCCCCGCCGCCGGACGACGGCGACTACTCCCTCTCCGCGCACGCCCGCGCGGTGATCCGCTACCTCGACGCCTCCGGCCGGGGCCCCGTGCACCTCTTCGGGAACTCGCTCGGCGGCGCCGTCGCCACCCGTGTCGCCGCCGTACGCCCCGACCTCGTGCGCACCCTCACCCTCGTGTCACCGGCCCTGCCGGAACTGCGGGTGCAGCGCACCGCCGTCCCCACGGGGTTGCTCGCGGTGCCCGGGATCGCTCTGCTGTTCACCCGCATCACCCGGGGGTGGACGGCGGAACAGCGGGTCCGCGGCGTGCTGAACCTCTGTTACGGGGACCCCGCGCGGGTGTCGCACGAGGGGTTCCGCAACGCCGTGCAGGAGATGGAGCGGCGGTTGCGGCTGCCCTACTTCTGGGACGCGATGGCCCGCTCCGCGCGAGGGCTCGTCAACGCCTACACCCTGGGTGGCCGGCACGGACTGTGGCGCCAGGCCGAGCGGGTGCTCGCGCCGACCCTGCTCGTCTACGGCGGCCGGGACCAGCTCGTCGGCTTCCGCATGGTGCAGCGGTCGGCGCGCGCCTTCCGGGACTCCCGGCTGGTGACCATTCCGGAGGCAGGTCACGTGGCGATGATGGAGTATCCCGAGACCGTGGCCCTCGCCTTCCGTGAACTCCTCATGGATACAACGGATTCGGCCGATGAGGGGGATACTGGGGATCCGGGCGCGCAGGGCGCTCCGGGTTCCCCCGCCGGCACCGGTGGCGGAGCCACCGCCGAGAACTCGAGGGGCTGAGGCGCGACGTGGGACGCCACAGCCGCCGTGGACCCGCCCCCAGGGGCGGCATCGCGGACACCGCCGCGGCAGCGAACGTTCCGGACGGCCGCGAGGCCGGCGGGGGCGACCGGGGGGACACCCACCCGGGCCCGCACCGCGGGCCCGCGGCTCAGCCGGCCCATGCCCCGGCCCCTCAGCCGCAGGAGCGTCCACCCGCGGGCGGGGGCCGGGGGTACGGAAGCCCGTACGCGGCCCCGCCCGGGACTCCGGCGCACGGTGTCCCACGACTGCCGGACGGATGGCTCCCGGAGGGCACCCCGGCGCACGGTGTTCCCCGCTTCGCCGACGGGACTCCGGCGCACGGTGTTCCCCGGGCCCGTGGCGGGCACCCGGAGCAGCGGGAGCCCGGGGGTGGCTGGGGAACGGTGAACGGCCGGACGACGACCGGAGCCGGGTACGGGGGCATGCCTCCGGCCGGGCCGGGGCCGTCACCCGGGCCCGGCGTGCCCCTCCCGCGACAGCGGCAGGCACCTCCCGCGGGACCGCGGGAGGACTACCTCGACGCCTTCGCCGACGACGTCGACCTCTTCACCCCGCGCACGCCCGCCGCAGGACCGCGCCCGCCGGCGTCCGGGCGCCCCGTCGACCCCGGCACCGCCGTCACCGACTGGAACAGCGCTCCGGTCGCCGGCATCCCCGCGGACGCCGGCGAGGACGGCGAGCCGCCGGCCGGGGAGCCCGCGCAGGGCAGGGGAGGCAGGGGGCGCGCCTTCACCGGCATCGCGGCCGCCGCCGTCACCACGGTGCTGGCCGTCGTGGTGGCCGGGCAGGTCGCCGACGAACGCGACGCCGCCGGAGTACAGGCGCACTCCGCGGGTGAGCAGGCGCGCGACGCACGGGATCCCGCCTCGCGCGGTGACGACCGGGAGACGCCCGCCGTGCCGTCCGCCGAGCCGCTGACGTACCAGCAGAAGATGGACAGGAAGTACCCGTTGAGCGCGACCCGCGCGGGCACGGGGACGTTCGAGGCGATTCCCGGCATCGCCAAGGCGCCCGGCAAGGGGGACAAGGTCACCTATCGCGTCGACGTGGAGCAGGGACTCGGCCTCGACGGGGAGCTCTTCGCCGAGGCCGTGCACCGGACGCTCAACGACGACCGCAGCTGGGCGCACAACGGCGCCCGCACCTTCGAGCGCCTCCACTCCGGCCGGGCCGACTTCGTGATCACCCTCGCCAGCCCCGCGACGACCGCGGACTGGTGCGCCAAGTCCGGCCTGGACACCACCGAGGACAACGTCTCCTGCGACTCCGCGGCCACGGAGCGCGTGATGATCAACGCGTACCGGTGGGCGCAGGGTTCACAGACGTACGGCGAGGAGATCCACGCCTACCGCCAGATGCTGATCAACCACGAGATCGGCCACCGGCTGGGCTACAACCACGTCACCTGTGACAAGGACGGCGACCTGGCACCGGTGATGCAGCAGCAGACCAAGTTCCTCGAGCACGACGGAATCCGCTGCCGCCCGAATCCCTGGGCCTACCCCAACAGCTGATCATCGACTGATCGCACACGGAGCGCCTGGCTGTAGCGCCCCGAAACGCGCCCCGCGCGGGAAAGTTACTCCCGTTCACCCCTTCTGGTGGCGCGACGGACAACCGTCCGTCGCGCCACCACCTGTTCCGCATACGTTCGTCCCGCTGCGAGCCGCCGGGGCAACGGCGGCTCCCCACACGGGAGATCGGGGGTGCACACGTGCGCATCGGACTGCTGACGGAGGGTGGCTATCCGTACGTGAGCGGTGAGGGCGGGCTCTGGTGCGACCGCCTGGTGCGCGGACTCGACCGCCACGAGTTCGACGTCTACGCGTTCAGCAGCGGCGAGGCCCAGGAGGACGCCGGCTGGGTCCCGCTGCCGCCCCAGGTCAGCAGGGTGCGCACCGCGCCGCTGTGGACGGCCGAGGACGACGGGGTGGTGTACGGCCGCCGCGCACGCCGGCACTTCGCGGAGCACTACGCCGAACTGGCCGCCGTCCTCTGCGCGTCGGCGGACTCCGCCGCCGCTGAGGCGGACCGTTTCGCCACCGCGCTCCGGGGCCTCGCCGAACTCGCCCGCGAGGAAGGCGGCCTGGTGGCCGCGCTCCGCTCCGAGACGGCCGTACGCGCCCTGGAGCGCGCCTGTCGTGCGCCCGGCGCCCGGCGCACGGCGCGTGAGGCCCGTGTCCCGGACCTGCTGGAGGTCACCGCGCACGTGGAGCGCGCCCTGCGCCCGCTCTCGCTCGACTGGTACGAGGAGGACGGGCTGGGCGCGGTGGACCTGTGCCACGCCGCCGCCGGGGGAGTGGCGGCCCTTCCGGGCCTGCTCGCCCACCACTTCTTCGGCGTCCCCCTCCTCGTCACCGAGTACGGGGTGCGCCTGCGGACGCACTACCTCACCCGCCCGGACTCCCCGCCCCCGGTCCGCTCCCTGCTCGCCGCCTTCCACCGCGGGCTCACCGCCGAGACCTACCGCCGGGCCGCGTTCCTCACGCCGGGCAACGCACACGCCCGCCACTGGCAGGAACGCTGCGGCGCCGACCCGGCGAAGCTGCGCACGGTGTACCCGGGCATGGACGCCGCGCCCTTCGCCGAGGTGGGGGAGTCCCCGGAGAGCGCGGACCCGCACACCCTCGTCTGGGCCGGCCGGGTGGAGCCCGCCAAGGACCTGGTCTCGCTGCTGCACGCCTTCGCGCAGATCCGCACGCGGGAGCCGAAGGCCCGTCTGCGGATCATCGGGGGCCCCACGGGCCCCGAGGGCGCCGCGTACCTCGGCCACTGCCGGGCGCTGGCCGCCCACCTCTTCCCGGACGAGGCGGACGGCCCGCACGCCGTCGGCGACAACCCCGTGTCCTTCGAGGAACTGGGCGGCCCCGGCCTGGAAACCCCCGCCCACGCCTACGCCGGCGGGGCCGTGACAGTCCTGTCCAGTGTCGTCGAGGGATTCCCCACGGGGCTTATCGAGGCGATGTTCTGCGCACGCGCCACCGTCTCCACGGACGTCGGCGCGGTCGTGGAGGCCATCGGCGGCACCGGTCTCGTCGTACCACCGCGCAACCCGCGGGCGCTCGCCGAGGCGTGCGTCTCCCTGCTGCGCGACCCCGAGCGCCGTACACGCCTCGGTGCCGCCGCCCGCGCCCGCGCGCTCGAGTTGTTCACCGTCGACCAGAACGTCTCGGCCTTCCACCGCATCTACCTGGAGATCGTCGCGCGGACCCCGGTCCGCCGTCCCGTCCTCGACGGCACCGGCGACCCCCTGCCCTTCGCCGCCCCCGCCGAGGCCCACGTCCCCGGCCACTGGACCGACCCCACCCCCCGCGCCGTCCCCACGTGGGCCCTGGAGACGCCGGTACCCGCAACGGAGACAGTCCGATGACCGACCTGGGCGAACTGAAGCGCGGCACTCCCGGTGCGGCCGACCCCGTCAAGGCACTCCTGCACCGCCACCACGACCTGTGCCGGCGGGCCGTGGACCCGTTGGAGATCGCGGCGGGACTGGAGGCCCACGGCATCACCGACCGGACCGCCGCCCGCTTCCGCCACCGCGACGTCTTCTCCCTGGCGGAGGAGCTCTACGCCCGGGCCCCCCGCGACACCGACCCCGTGCCACCCACGACGCCGCGCGCGGAGACCACCCGGGGGTTCGCCCGGTTCCTCCTCCCCCTCCTCCCGGGCGCCCTGTGCGCGGGGACGGTGATCGCCCTGCGCCAGACCCACGGCGAGACGCGCCTCTACGCGGCGGCCACCGGCATCCTCGCCGTCACTCTCGCCGTCCGCGCGGTACTCCGCCGGGGTCCGCTGAGCACTCCCGGCCGCACGCCGGCCACGACGTCCTGGACGTGCTGGCTGATCGGCTACGCCCTCCTGGGCGACGGCCTGCTGGACGCGGCTGTCACCGGCGGCCCCGACGGCCTGCCCGACGGTTCGACGGGGGGCCACTGGCCGCTCGCCACCGCCCCGGCCCTGGCCCTCACCCTCGCCTGCGCACCGGCCGCCTGGACCACCCACCTCTTCACCACCCACGCCCGCCGCCGGCTCGGGTCGAGCCGTGGCCTGGAGGACTTCTCCGCGTCGGTGCGCCCCGTGCTGCTGGGCACGTTCGTCGTGTTCCTGGGCACACTGGCGGCCCTGCTCGCGGCGGCGTCCGGGCTCCTCGCCGAGCCGCTCGCGTTCTCCGGGACGCTCGCCCTGGGCGCCCTGCTCTTCCTGGCCCGCCTCCTGACGGTCCACGGCTTCAGCCACGCGCCGAAAGTGATCCTCACGATCACCGCCCTCGCCCAGGCAGCCGCCCTGACGACGGTCCTCGCCGCCCGCATCCCCGGCTGCGCCGCACTGTCCGCACCGGTGGAGACCCTGACCACCACCTGGAGCCCCGCGGCCGTCCCCACCCTCACCTGCGGTGCGGCGGCCCTGATCCTCCTGATCCACGCCTCCCGCACACTGTCCCGCGCCTCGGCGCACGTGGCCCCGGAGCAACCCCGGTGAGCCGCGGAAACGCTGACGCGGGCCGGGTCACCGTCGGGTGCCCGGCACGGGTGCGGCCCGAGGGAAGTGGCCCGGCCCGGCGCGGCGGCCCGCGGGACCGGCCGCGCCGCAGGCATACGCCCCCGCCAACTCCGACCCGACACCTCCCGAAGGAGAACCCCACATGATCCCCCGCCCAGCAGCTCCGCGCAGCGAAGGAGCCGCCCGATGAGAGTCCTGCTGATCGGCGCCAACGGCTACATCGGCCGCTTCGTGGCCGACCGCCTCCTCGCCGACCCCGCCGTGCAGCTCACCGCCCTCGGCCGAGGCGACGACGCCGACGTCCGCTTCGACCTCGCCACCGGCAGCCCCGGCGCTCTCACCCGCTTCCTCGACGCCGTCCACCCCGGCGTAGTGATCAACTGCGCCGGTGCGACACGGGGCGGCGCCCGCGATCTCACCCGTCACAACACCGTCGCCGTCGCCACCGTCTGCGAGGCCCTCCGCCGCAGCGGCTGCGGCGCACGGCTCGTGCAGATCGGCTGCGCCTCCGAGTACGGCCCCAGCCAGCACGGCTCCTCCACGGCGGAGGACGCCGTCCCCCGCCCCGGCGGCCCGTACGGCGTCAGCAAGCTCGCCGCCACCGAACTCGTCCTCGGCTCCGGCCTGGACGCCGTCGTCCTGCGGGTCTTCTCACCCGTGGGCCCCGGAACCCCCGCCGGCTCCCCCCTGGGCCGCCTCGCCGAGGCCATGCGCCGCGCCATGCAGTCCGGCGACGCCGAGCTGAGGCTCGGCGGCCTCGGCGCGCAGCGGGACTTCATCGACGTCCGCGACGTAGCCCGCGCCGTCCACGCCGCCTCGCTCTCCGCCGCACAGGGTGTCATCAACATCGGCTCGGGCCGGGCCGTCCGCCTGCGCGACGCCGCCGGGGTCCTCGCCCGGGTCGCCGGCTACGGCGGCGCCCTCAACGAGCTCGACACCCCACCCGGCCTGCACCACCCCCCTGCCCACCTCACCCACACCTCGCACACGCTCCCGCACCCCCCGCACCTGCGGCCCTCCATCGGCCACCCCCGCCCCGACCCCGATCACACCCCGGCCACCGCGACCGCAACCGCAACCGCAACCGGAGCCGCCGGTCCCGGCACCGGCCCGTCCGCCTTCCCCTACCCCGACGGCTGCGGCACCTGGCAGCAGGCAGACGTACGCACCGCCCGGGACCGCCTCGGCTGGCGTCCCCGCATCAACCTCGAGGAGTCCCTGGCCGACATCTGGATGGAGGCGGCATGTCGTATCTGACCAGCACCAGACCGGGCCCACCGAGCACGGACGTCCGCACCGGCATCGGCATCCCCGGCTTCGCGCACCCTCTCCTCGCCCCCACCGAGTGGAACCGACTCACCCACCCGGGTGCGCCTCTGCACTGGGTGGCGCTCAATGTGGCCGACGGCCCCGGAGTGCAGCCCGACCCGCACTGCCTGGAAGCGGCCGGCCGCCTGCGCAACGCCGGTGTCCGCGTCCTCGGTCACCTGGACACCGCCTTCGGCCTGCGCACTTTCGGTGAGGTGATCTCGGATGCACACCGCTTCCTCGACTGGTACCAGGTCGACGGATTCCTCCTGGACCGCTGCCCCGCCGACCGCGCCGCGCTCCCCGAGGTGCGGCGCACCGTGGCCACGCTCCGGGTGATCCACGACGACGCCCACATCGTCCTCGGCCACGGCACCCACCCGTGTCCCGAGTACGCCGAGCACGGCGACCAGCTGGTCACCTTCTCCGGCGCGTGGACCGACTACCGCTGGTCGCAGGTGGCGGAATGGACCGCCGACCACGCGCCCGAACGGTTCTGCCACTTCGTGCACGGGGTGCCCCGGCCGCACCTGGACGAGGCCCTCCGCGTCGCGCGCTGGCAGGGTGCGGCGACGATCTACTTCACCGATCACACGCCCGCGCACCACACCGACCCCTGGGAGCCCCTGCCCGGCTACTGGGACGACATCGTCTCGCGGATCGGGACGGGTGTCTCGGAATGAAAAAGCCCATGGCAGTGTTGAGCCGAGAACAACCGTAGTGATTGACCGACCAACGGAGTCCCCGTGTCGCTGCCACCCCTGGTCGAGCCGGCCCCCGAGCTCACCGTAGACGAGGTCCGCAGGTACTCCCGCCACCTGATCATCCCCGATGTGGGGATGGACGGGCAGAAGCGGCTGAAGAACGCCAAGGTGCTCTTTGTGGGCGCCGGCGGCCTGGGTTCCCCGGGGCTGATGTACATGGCCGCGGCGGGCGTGGGCACGCTCGGCATCGTGGAGTTCGACGAGGTCGACGAGTCGAACCTGCAGCGCCAGATCATCCACAGCCAGTCCGACATCGGCCGCCCCAAGGCCGAGTCCGCGCGAGACACGATCAAGGGCATCAACCCGTACGTGAACGTGGTCCTCCACGAGGAGCGGCTCGAGGCCGACAACGTGATGGACCTCTTCAGCCAGTACGACCTGATCGTCGACGGCACGGACAACTTCGCGACCCGCTACCTGGTCAACGACGCCTGCGTGCTGCTGAACAAGCCGTACGTGTGGGGTTCGATCTACCGCTTCGACGGCCAGGCGTCCGTCTTCTGGTCCGAGCACGGCCCCTGCTACCGCTGCCTCTACCCGGAGCCCCCGCCCCCGGGCATGGTTCCCTCCTGCGCCGAGGGCGGCGTCCTCGGCGTGCTGTGCGCGTCCATCGGCTCCATCCAGGCCAACGAGGCCATCAAGCTGCTCGCCGGCATCGGTGAGCCCCTCGTCGGACGCCTGATGATCTACGACGCCCTGGAGATGCAGTACCGCCAGGTCAAGGTCC
This sequence comes from Streptomyces toyocaensis, assembly GCF_000725125.1. Lineage (GTDB taxonomy): Bacteria > Actinomycetota > Actinomycetes > Streptomycetales > Streptomycetaceae > Streptomyces > Streptomyces toyocaensis. The sequence continues at coordinate 101,260 of NZ_JFCB01000025.1, read as the reverse complement.
GCAAGGACCCCGACTGCGCGATCTGCGGCGAGAACCCGACCGTCACCGAGCTCATCGACTACGAGGCCTTCTGCGGCGTCGTGTCCGAGGAGGCCCAGGCGGCGGCCGCCGACTCCACGATCACTCCCAAGCAGCTCAAGGAGTGGATCGACGACGGCGAGAGCATCGAGCTCATCGACGTCCGCGAGCCGAACGAGTTCGAGATCGTCTCCATCCCGGGCGCCCGCCTGATCCCGAAGAACGAGTTCCTCATGGGCAACGCCCTGGAGAGCCTGCCGCAGGACAAGAAGATCGTCCTGAACTGCAAGACGGGTGTCCGCAGCGCGGAGGTCCTCGCGGTCCTCAAGTCCGCGGGCTTCGCCGACGCCGTGCACGTGGGCGGCGGCGTGATCGGCTGGGTCAACCAGATCGAGCCGGAGAAGCCGGTCTACTGACCGGCGCCGGTCCGGGCCGACGCGGGGGCTCCGTGCACCACGAGTGCGCGGAGCCCCCGCCGTCGTCATGAACAGACCTTGCCGTCCTCCGGGACCGTGCCGTCGAGCAGGTAGGCGTTCACCGTGGAGTCGACGCAGTCGCTGCCACTGCCGTACGCGCCGTGTCCCTCGCCCTTCCAGGTGAGCACCACCCCGACGTCCTCGCCCAGCTCGTCCGCCATCCGCCTGGCGCCCTCGTAGGGCGTGGCCGGGTCGCCGGTGTTGCCCACGACCAGGACCGGTGCCGCGCCGGGCGCGCTCACCTCCGGGGTGTCGACCTGACCGGGAACCGGCCAGTCGTGACACCAGCCGGCCGTGTCCCAGCCGAGGAAGGATCCGAACACGGGCGAGATCTCCTCGAACTCGGGGAGTTCCTTCCTCGTCTCCTCGATCGTCGGCCGCTGCTTGTCGTCCAGGCACGATATGACCCGCTGGGAGTGGGTCGTGGTGCCGTACCGCCCCGAGGCGTCCCGCTCGTTGTAGCCGTCGGCCAGGGCCAGCAGCTCCGAGCCGTCCCCCTCCTCGGCGGCCTGCAGCGCGCTGGTCAGCGCCGGCCAGCTGGACTTGCTGTACAGGGGCAGGACGATGCCGATCAGCGCCAGCGACTGCGTCAGCTCACGTCCGGAGGAGGACGTCGGCAGGGGCTCGGCGTCGATCCGCTCCAGCAATCGCGCGATGTCCCGAGTTCCCTCCTCGGGATCCCGGCCGGTGGACCTCAGATAGTTGTTGAGGGCCGTCTGGAAGCCGCGTGCCTGGTTCTTCGCGTGGCCGACGGTGTCGGCCGTGGGGTCGACCACCGCGTCGAGCGTCATCCGGCCGACCTTCTCCGGGAACAGGTGGGCGTAGACGCCGCCGAGTTCGGTGCCGTAGGAGATGCCGAAGTAGTTCAGCTTGTCGTCGCCGAGGACCTGCCGGATGCGGTCCATGTCGCGCGCGGTGTCGGTGGTCGAGACATGGGCCATCAGCTTCCCGGCGGCCTTCCGGCAGCCCTTGCCGAAGTCGGCGGCGTCCCGCAGGAACGCCTGCTCCTCGTCCGCCGTGTCCGGGGTGCCGTCCACCGACGCCTCGGCGGCCTGGATGCTCTCGTCGTCGCGGCAGCGGACGCCCTCGCTGGCGGCCACTCCACGCGGATCCCAGCTGACCAGGTCGTACCGCTCGCGCAGCTCGGACACCGTGGCCGCGTAGGACGGCATCATGGAGACGCCCGAACCGCCGGGGCCGCCGAAGTTGAACAGCAGGGAGCCGAGGCGGTCGTCTCCCGTGGCCCTGGCCCGGATGAGCGCCAGCCCGATCGTCGAGCCCTTCGGCTTCGACCAGTCAAGGGGCACGCGGAGTGTGGCGCACTGCCAGTCGTCGCCCGGTGCGGGGGCGTCCCCGGAGGCCTTGCACTCCCCCCAGTCGAGCGCTGTGCCGCCGCCCTTGCCGTCGTCGCCCTTGTCCCCGGAGCCGCCGTCCGGCGACCCGGCGCCGCTGCAGCCCGCCGTCAGAAGCGCGGCGGCGACCGTCAGGGCCGTCCACCGTGTGAAACGGGTCATGTGCCGATCCCCCCTCGCTGGCCGTCCGCGCTGTGCCACGGACGGCGGTCAGGCCATGGTAGGCAGTTTCTCCGCCCGCCGGGCCTGCCTGTGGACAATGCCGTGACCTGCCGGTTTCCCCGTCCCGCCGACCGCTCAGGAGCAGACGGTGCCGGCCGCCGGCACCGTGCCGTCCAGCAGATAGCTGTGCACCGCGTCCCGTACGCACCTGTTCTTGCTGCCGTAGGCGCCGTGCCCCTGCCCCCGGTACGTCAGCTCCACGCCGACCCCGTCACCGAGGGCCTGCGCCATCCTGCGCGCCCCCGCGTACGGGGTCGCAGGATCGCCGGTGTTGCCGATCACCAGGATCGGGGCCGCGCCGGGGGCGCTCACGTCCGGATGGTCGGCGGCCCCGGGCACCGCCCAGCCGGCGCAGCTGATCATTCCCCACGCCATGTAGTCGCCGAACAGCTCGGACGCGGCCCTGAACGCGGGAAGCCGGCGTTCCACGTCCTCGGGGTTGTAGCGGGGTCTGTCGTCGGCGCAGTTGACGGAGATGTTGGCGGCGACGAGGTTGCTGTACTCGCCGTTCTCGCCGCGCCCGTTCATCGCGTCGGACAGCAGCATCAGAATCGTTCCGTCACCGTCGTACGCCTGCTCGAGGCCGTCGGTGAGGATGGCCCAGAACTGCCGGGAGTACAGGGCCTGCACGATCCCACCGGTCGCCGCGGTCTGCGTCAGCCGCCGCGGGAACACCCCCGGGAGGGGTCTGCCGTCGAGGTCCCTCAGCAGTGCGGCGATGCGGTCCTTCACGTCCTGCGCGCTGTCGCCGACGGGGCACTCCCCGGTCCGGGAGACGCAGTCCCGGGCGTAGTTGTCGAGCGCGAGCTGGAATCCCCGTGCCTGTCCGAGCGAGCGCTCCTGAGGGGTCTGCGTGGGGTCGACGACCGCGTCGAAGACCGCGCGGCCGACCTTCTCCGGGAACAGGTGGGCGTAGACGCCGCCGAGTTCCGTGCCGTAGGAGACACCGAAGTAGTGCAGCGTGTCGTCACCGAGGACCTGACGCATCAGGTCCAGGTCGCGGGCCGCGTCCGTGGTGCGCACGTGCGGCAGCATCCGGCCGGAGTTCTCCTCGCAGTCCGCGTTGAAGTCCTGGGTGCTCTCCAGCAGTTCCGTGCGCTCGGCCGTGTCGTCCGGGGTGGCGTCCTGCTGGAGGTACGCGTCGAGCTCCCGGGCGTCCTGGCAGATCACGGGTGTACTGCGGCCGACCCCGCGGGGATCGAAGCTCACCAGGTCGTATCGGGTCCGCAGCGTCGCGTACTGCTCGCCGAACGCGGGCAGTGCGGTGACGCCGGAGCCGCCGGGGCCACCGAAGTTGAAGATCAGGGAGCCGATGCGCTCGCTCGACGGGCCGCTGGACCCGGCCCGGATCAGCGCGAGGCCGATGGTGTCGCCCCGGGGGTCGTCCCAGTCCAGCGGCGCCTTCATGGTGGCGCAGCTCCACGTGCCCCGGCCGCCCGGCAGCGGGGACGGGGGCGCGCCTCCGCCCTGGGCCTCGGACGGGGCCGGACAGTCCTTCCAGTCGAGCTCCTGCCGGGTCAGGTCCCGGTCCTCCGTGTCCGGGCCGCAGCCCGCCAGCAGCGCGGGCAGCAGCACGGCACAGGCGGTCAGGGCGGCGGCACGCGGGCGCGGGCGGAAGGGGCGGGGCATGCTCCCATCGTGGGCTTGCCCGGGGCGGGACGCGCGGGGCGCGGGCCGTACGAGGTAGGGGCCCCGCGCCCACGGAGCTGCCCGTCTACAGGGCCGCCTTGCGCGTGAGGTGGTTGAAGGCGAGCCACCCGGGCAGCACCGGCAGCCACAGCGTCAGCAGCCGGAAGAGGAGCACCGCCGGCGCGGCGACCTCCTTGGGAAGCCCGACGGCGATCAGGCCGACCGTCAGGGTCGCCTCGACCGCGCCCACACCGCCGGGTGTCGGCGCCGCCGATCCCAGCGCGTTGCCGGCCAGGAAGACGACGGCGACGCTGGCGATGCTGACCGATGTCGTCTCGTCGCCGAACGCCCGGATCGAGGCGTCCAGGCACATCACGAAGCAGGCCGTCAGCAGCAACATGCCGCCGATGCCGGTGACCAGCTTCTGGGGGCGCTGCAAAACGTCGAGCATGCGCGGCACGACGCCCGCGAAGAGCGACCGCACGCGCGTGACGACGAACTTCCGCAGGAAGGGCACCGAGGTCACCACGAGCACCAGCACCGCCACCGTCAGCAGGCCGCCGATGACCGTGCGGGACGGCGAGAGGGAGGGCGTCTTCTCGGTACCGGTCAGATAGCCGAACGCCAGCAGCATCAGGATGTGGCAGCCGAGCCCGAAGAGCTGCGACGCGCCGACGCTCGCCACCGCGAGCCCGGGGCGCACCCCCGCGCGCTGGAGGAAGCGCGTGTTCAGGGCGACACCGCCCACCGCCGCCGGCGCGACGATCTTCACGAACGACCCGGCGACCTGCGCCGCCACGGTGCGCAGGAAGGGCACCCGCTCGGGCACGAACCCGAGCAGGGCCATCGCCGCGGCGACATAACTGGCCGCCGAGAACAGCACCGCCGCGGCCACCCAGCCCCACTCCGCGTTCGCGATGAGCGGGCCGAACTCGATGTGGGTGAGCTGCGTGAGGAGGAAGTACGCGCCGATCGCGCCGGCGATGAGGCTGATCAGCGTCCGCGGGCGCACCCGCTCCAGGCGGGCCGGCTCGACCGGGGCCTGCGGCCTGATCCGCAGCACCTCGTGACGGATCTGGGTGAGCAGGTCCTCCTCGCGCGCCTCCTCCAGGGCCTCGTCGATGGCCCGCTTCTCGGCCCGCTGCTCCGCGCGTACGGCCTTCTTGCCGGTCTTCTCGTGCTTGCCGGTCTTCCCGAGCGGCACGCGGGTGTCGTCGGCGTCGTGCTCCGCGCGGGCGGGCCTCGCGTTCCGGGACGCCTCGAGGACCGCCTCGCGCTCGCGCTCCGCACGCTCCCGGGCCAGCTTGCGCAGCGTGCCGCGCGTGGAGCGGCTCAGCGCGATCGGCTGGAGCATCGGCAGGCAGTCCGCGACGGCGTCGGGTCCGAGGACGCTCAGCGCGGAGGCCACCGCGCGTTCGGCGCCCACCCTGAGGCCCAGCGTCACCAGCAGCTGCGAGACGTCCATGCGCAGCAGCAGATCGCCCGCGGCGATCTCGCCCCCGCGCAGATCGGTGAGGATCACCGTGCCTGAACGGTCCACCAGGACGGCGTCTCCCACCAGCCTGCGGTGCGCGATGCGGCGGGACTGCAGGGCCCGTACCTGGTGCCAGGTGTCACGCAGCAGTTCGTCGGTGATCTCCTCGTCCTGCAGCGAGTCGAGGGTGCGCCCGCCGGTGTGCTCGTAGACGAGCATCACCGCGTCGGGACCGAGCTCGGAGGTCGCGATCAGCTTGGGCGCGTTGGCGCCGGCCCCGATGGCGGCGTACGCCAGCAGCGCCTCCTGTTCCAGCGCCTGGCGCAGGGACTGCAGACTGCTGCGGGTGGCGAAGCCGCGCAGGGCCAGATTGCGCCACGCGCGGTAGAAGAACCCCTGTGCCTGCTGCTCGCGGTCGACCACCGTGACGTCCAGCGGGGGACCGTCCTCCAGGGTGACGAAGTACCGGCGCCCGCGGTCGCCGGTCTCGGGGGTCTCCGGCGCCTCGTCGCGGGAGGCGGTCACGGGGCGGAAGCCGACGGTGCGCAGGCCCGCCATCAGGGTGCGTCCGGTGGGGCGCACGTTGGGCGACCCCACCGCGTAGAGGGTGCCGTAGGCGACGGTCCAGCCGATCAGCACCGTGAGGATGATCGAGAACGGTGTCGTGTACCCGGTGACCAGCATCGAGAAGGCGTCGAGGAGCAGTACGACCCACAGCACCGCGCGCCACCGGGGCCTGCGGGACATGCCGACGGCAGTCATGTACGCGATGACCGGGGCCAGATAGCCGTGCACCGGATCGGTGAGGGCGTGGATGTCACCGGGGGACGGCTGGGTGAGCGCGTCCTGGATCGAGTCCGGAGCGGCACGTGCCACCCACAGGTCGGTGGCGAGTGTCACACCGTGTGCGAGGACGGCGGCGAGCACACCGTCGGCGATCCGCAGTCCGTCCCGTTTGATCAGTCGCTCGATGGCGAAGGCGACCGGAACCAGGAGGATCGCGATGCTGGAGGCGAGGCCCGCGATCTTGATGAGCAGGTCGGGCGCCTGCCCGGTGCCCTTGTTGATGTCCTGTTCCAGCCCCGAGGTGGTCCCGTGGGCGAACGCGGCGATCGCCAGCAGCAGCACGACGGCGAGGACGCCACCCAGGAGCCGCATGAGATCGGACGGGCGGTGCACCCGCGCGGGGAGGAGGGGCTCGTCGCCCTCCACCTCGTCGATGTGCGCCGTCTCGGCCCGCGTGGAGTGGCGGTCCCCGGTGTCCGGGCGCGACGATGCGCCAGGGGTGCCCTCCGTGTCCTCGGGGTGCGCACCCTGCTGCTTCATCGTCTCTTCTCGATCTCGTATCACCGGTCACCGCCCGCACGATGGTGGCATGCCGTTCCGGCACAAGGGGGCATCAGGGTCGAAAAGCGGGCCGGCACAGTCTGCCCGAGGCGCTGCTCCGGGGCGAGCCGTCCGCAGGCGGGCGAGCGCCTCGCGTTGTCGGTGGGGTGGGGCAGGATGGGACGGATGAGCCAGGAGAGCCTTCCGTCCGGCAGCCCCCCGGAGCACCCGGACGCCCTGCCCGAATACGCCGAGCGGGTCCTCGAGGTGGCCGAGCTGATCCCGCCGGGACGTGTCATGACGTACGGGGACGTGGCCGAGTGGCTGGGGGAGGGCGGCCCCCGGCAGGTCGGCCGCGTGATGGCCCTGTACGGCGGAGCCGTCCCGTGGTGGCGCGTCGTCCGCGCGGACGGTGTGCTGCTGCCCGGCCACGAATTGAGAGCCCTCGGCCACTACCGCGCGGAGGGCACGCCGCTGAAGGAGGCGAGCCGGGCCGCGGAGGGCCACCTGCCGCGCCTCGACATCGGAGGTGCGCGGTGGGACGGCGGCGGGCACACCGAGGGTCACACCTGACAGCTTCCGCCATCGCGCGCGTCGCCGTGTGACAGGTGACCCCTCGGGGTGAAAGAGGGCACATCCGTGCCATGACGTACGTTCGTGAGGCAAGGGGCATGTGCGCCACGGGTGCCCGGAGGGAAGAAGCGGAAGACCTGCTTCCGTCCTTTTCCCGGGCGTAGCGTCGGCTGCGCGTGCCCCCTTCACCCCCCGCCCACCGCCCCGCACGCACGGCTAACAGCCCCACAGCACACCCACCAGGACCGGCGAACCACGTGAGCTCCTCTTCCTCCACCAGCGGCCTGTCGCACCCCCCGGTGCGGCGGGGGACCCGTGGCGCTTATCGACTGGTGCGTACCCCGCCGGCCCGCGTGAATCCCCCACGGATGGACGCCGCACAACGCTCCGTGGTTGAGCACACGACCGGCCCGCTGCTCGTTCTCGCAGGTCCGGGCACCGGCAAGACCACCACGCTCGTCGAGTCCGTGGCCGCGCGGATCGCCCGCGGCGGGGACCCGGGGCGCATCCTGGTGCTGACCTTCAGCCGCAGGGCCGCCGTCGAGCTGCGCGACCGCATGGCCCTGCGCATCGGAGCCGCACACGCCCCGCAGGCCACCACCTTCCACTCGTTCTGCTACGCCCTGGTCCGCGCCCACCAGGACAGCGACCTCTTCGTGGAACCGCTCCGACTGCTGTCGGGTCCCGAGCAGGACGTCACCGTCCGCGAACTGCTCGCCGGCCAGGTGGACCTGGAGCGGCTCGGACTGGCGCATGTGCGCTGGCCGGACGAACTGCGTGCCTGCCTGACCACCCGCGGCTTCGCCGACGAGGTCCGCGCGGTGCTCGCCCGCAGCCGCGAGCTGGGCCTCGGCCCCGACGACCTGGACGCCTTCGCCCGCCGCACGGGCCGCCCCGACTGGCGTGCCGCCTCCGCCTTCCTCGCCGAGTACCTCGACGTCCTCGACCTGCAGGGCGTGCTCGACTACGCCGAACTCGTCCACCGCGCGGTGCTCCTGGCCGGCCGCCCGGAGACCGCCGGGCAGCTCGCCGGACGGTACGACGCCGTCTACGTCGACGAGTACCAGGACACCGACCCGGCCCAGGTGCGGCTGCTGCACGCCCTGGCGGGCGGGCGCACCCTCGTCGCCTTCGGCGACCCCGACCAGTCGATCTACGCCTTCCGGGGCGCTGACGTGGGCGGCATCCTGGAGTTCCCGCACGCCTTCGCCCGGGCGGACGGCCGCCCGGCCCCGGTCGAGGTGCTGCGCACCTCGCGGCGCTCCGGTGCCGCCCTGCTGGCGGCCACCCGGCTGCTGACCCGGCGCATGCCGCTGCCCCGGCTCCCCGCCGAGAAGGTCCGCGCCCACCGCGAGCTGACTCCCGTGCGGGACGGCGGCCGGGTCGAGGTGTACACCTACCCGACGCCCGGCACGGAACTGGACAACGTCGCCGACATCCTGCGCAGGGCGCACCTGGAGGACGGGGTTCCCTGGAGCGACATGGCCGTACTGGTGCGGGCCGGCTCCCGCACCCTCCCCGCCGTCCGCCGCGCGCTCACGTCGGCGGGCGTGCCCGTGGACGTCGACGGTGACGACCTGCCCCTGCGCCACGAACCGGCGGTGGCCCCGCTGCTGACGGCCCTGCGCGCGGTGGCCGCGGCGGAGGCGGAAGAGCGGGAAGGCGAGTCGGAGACGGCGACCGGCGCTCACGCGCGGACGTGCTGGCTCGACACCGAGACCGCCCTCACCCTGCTCACCTCCCCCCTCGCCGGCATGGACGCCGCCGACCTGCGGCGCCTCGGACGGGCCCTGCGCGAGGAGGAGCGGGCCGCGGGCAACCCGCTGCCGCCGCCCTCGGACGAACTGCTCGCACGAGCGCTCGCCGAACCGGAGCGGCTCGCCGTGCACGACCCCGTCCACGCGCGGGGCGCCCAGCGGCTCGGCGTCCTGCTGCGCCGGGCCCGCGAGCGTCTGGCGGGCGGCGGCACGGCCGAGGAGGCCCTGTGGGACCTGTGGGACGGCACCCCGTGGCCCCGGCGCCTCGAGCGCTCCGCCCGGCGCGGCGGCGCGGCCGGGCGCAACGCCGACCGGGACCTCGACGCCGTGTGCGCCCTGTTCGCGACCGCCGCCCGCGCGGAGGAGCGCACCGGCGGCCGCGGCGCCCTGAACTTCCTGGAGGAGATCGAGGCCGAGGACATCGCCGCCGACACCCTCACCCGGCGGGCCGCCCGCCCCGACGCCGTGCGCCTGATGACCGCGCACCGCTCCAAGGGTCTGGAGTGGCGCCTGGTCGTCGTGGCCGGCGTCCAGGAAGGCCTGTGGCCGGACCTGCGCCGCCGAGGTTCCCTGCTGGAGGCCGACCGCATCGGCCGCGACGGACTCGCCGAACCCCTCACTCCGGGAGCGCTGCTCGCCGAGGAACGCCGCCTGTTCTACGTCGCCGCCACGCGCGCGCGTGAACGGCTCGTCGTGACGGCAGTGAAGGCGCCCGCCGACGACGGCGACCAGCCCTCCCGCTTCCTGGCCGAACTGGGCGTCGAGCCCAAGGACGTCACCGGGCGCCCGCGCCGCCCGCTGTCCGTCGCCGCGCTCGTCGCCGAACTGCGCGCCACGACGGTCGACCCCCGGGTCTCCGACACCCTCCGGGAGGCCGCCGCCCAGCGGCTGGCCCGCCTCGCGGCGCTCGCCGACGAGGACGGCCGCCCACTGGTGCCGTCCGCGCACCCCTACCGCTGGTGGGGCATGTTCGAACCGACGGAGAGCAAGGTGCCGCTGCGCAGTCGCGACCAGCCCGTCGTGCTCTCCGGCAGCGCCCTCGACCAGCTCGCCAACACCTGCGCCCTGCAGTGGTTCCTCGGCCGCGAGGTGAAGGCCGACGCGCCCGCGACCGCCGCCCAGGGCTTCGGGAACGTGGTGCACGTCCTGGCCGACGAGGTGGCCTCCGGCCGCACCCCGGCCGATCTCGACGTCCTCATGGAGCGCCTTGACTCCGTGTGGAACGCGCTCGCCTTCGACGCTCCGTGGAAGTCGGCGCAGGAGAAGGAGAACGCGCGCGTGGCGCTCGAGCGCTTCCTGAAGTGGCACGTCATGGACCGCACCGGACGTACTCCGGTGGCGAGCGAGCACGACTTCGACGTCACCCTCGAAGCGGGCGACTACGAGGTGCGCGTCCGCGGCCAGATGGACCGCGTCGAGGCCGACGGCGAGGGACGCGCGTACGTCGTCGACTTCAAGACCGGCAAGCAGGCGCCCAGCGCCAAGGAGGTGGAGCGCCACCCCCAGCTCGCCGTCTACCAGCTCGCCGTCCGCGAGGGCGCCGTCGACGGGGCCTTCGACGGGGTGCGCCCCGAACCGGGCGGTGCCGAGCTCGTCCAGCTCCGCCAGGGGGCCGCCCAGCGGGACGGCGGCGAGACCCTGCCCAAGGTCCAGGCCCAGAAACCGCCGGAGGGCGAGTGGGTCGGTGATCTGCTGGCCACGGCCGCCGGCAAGGTCCTCGACGAACGGTTCACCCCGACCGCGGGCCAGCACTGCGCCCACTGCGCGTTCCGCGCCTCGTGCGGCGCCCGTCCCGAGGGCAGGCACGTCGTCGAGTGACCGGCGTGACGCATCGCACCACCCGCGCCGACCTGCGCTTCTTCCCGTCCGGAACGCGCTGAGGGCCTTCGCTGTCAGTGCGCGCCGCTACATTCTGCGTGTGCCCGCCCGCATCACCGATCCCGAGCAGCTCAAGGAGCTCCTCGGCATCCCGTTCACCCCGGAGCAGACGGCCTGCATCACCGCGCCGCCCGCCCCGCAGGTCATCGTGGCCGGAGCCGGGTCGGGCAAGACGACCGTGATGGCGGCACGCGTGGTGTGGCTGGTCGGCACCGGACAGGTCGCCCCCGAGCAGGTGCTCGGCCTCACCTTCACCAACAAGGCCGCCGCGGAACTCGCCGAACGCGTCCGCAAGGCACTGGTCAAGGCGGGTGTCACCGACCCCGACGTCATCGACCCGGACAACCCGCCGGGCGAGCCGGTGATCTCCACCTACCACGCCTTCGCGGGCCGTCTGCTGACCGACCACGGACTGCGCATCGGCCTCGAACCGGCCTCCCGGCTGCTCGCCGACGCCACCCGCTACCAGCTCGCCGCACGCGTCCTGCGCGAGGCCCCCGGGCCCTACCCGGCGCTCACCCGTTCCTTCCCCGACCTGGTCGCCGACCTCCTCACCCTCGACGCCGAGCTCGCCGAGCACCTCGTCGGGCCCGAGGACGTGCGCGCCCACGACACCGGGCTGCTGCGCACCCTGGAGAACACCCGGCTCAGCAACGCCGACCTGCGCAAGGTGCCCGAGGCGGCCGCCGCGCGCCGGGAACTCGCCGGACTCGTCCAGCGCTACCGGGCCGCCAAACGCGAGCGCGACCTGCTCGACTTCGGCGACCAGATCGCCCTGTCCGCCCGGCTCGCCGCCCTCCCCGAGGTGGGCCGCGTCCTGCGCGACGAGTTCCGCGTGGTCCTCCTCGACGAGTACCAGGACACCTCCGTCGCCCAGCGGGTCCTGCTGGCCGGGCTGTTCGGCGACGGCACCGGCCACCCGGTGACCGCCGTCGGCGACCCCTGCCAGGCGATCTACGGCTGGCGCGGCGCCTCCGTCGCCAACCTCGACGACTTCCCCGAGCACTTCCCCCGCGCCGACGGCCGTCCCGCCACCCGCCAGTCGCTCAGCGAGAACCGCCGCAGCGGCGGACGCCTGCTGGACCTCGCCAACGGCCTCGCCGAGCCGCTGCGCGCCATGCACGCGGGAGTGGAGGCACTGCGCCCGGCCCCGGGCGCCGAACGTGACGGCACCGTCCGCTGCGCGCTGCTGTCCACCCACGCCGAGGAGATCGGCTGGATCGCCGACTCCATCGCCCACCTCGTGCGCACCGGCAAGGCACCCGGCGAGATCGCCGTCCTGTGCCGCACGGCCGGCGACTTCGCCGAGATCCAGGGCGCCATGGTCGCCCGGGACGTCCCCGTCGAGGTCGTCGGCCTGTCGGGGCTGCTGCACCTGCCCGAGATCGCCGACCTCGTCGCCGTCTGCGAGGTCCTCCAGGACCCGGGGGCCAACGCCTCCCTGGTACGCCTGCTGACCGGCCCGCGCTGGCGCATCGGCCCCCGCGACCTCGCCCTGCTGGGGCGCCGCGCCCGACGGCTCGTCGCCCACACGCGCGCGGACGACGACGACCCCGACCGGCGGCTCGCCGAAGCCGTCGAGGGCGTCGACCCGGCCGAGGTGGTGTCGCTCGCCGACGCCCTCGACACGTTCCTGGAGACACCGCTGGACGGCCGCGGTGACGACGACGGCCTGCCCTTCTCCCCCGACGCTCGGGTGCGCTTCGCCCGCCTGGCGGCCGAACTGCGCGACCTGCGCCGCTCCCTGGCCGACCCCCTCATGGACGTCCTGCACCGTGTCCTCGCCGTCACCGGCCTGGAGGTCGAGCTCTCCGCGTCCCCGCGGGCCCTGGCCGCCAGGCGCCGGGAAACCCTGTCGAACTTCCTCGACGTCGCCGCATCCTTCGCCGCCGGCGACGGCGAGGCCACCCTGCTCGCCTTCCTCGGCTTCCTGCGTACCGCCGCCCAGTACGAAAAGGGCCTGGACAACGCGCTGCCCGGCGGCGAGAACACCGTCAAGGTGCTCACCGCCCACAGGTCGAAGGGCCTCGAATGGGACGTCGTCGCCGTTCCCGGCCTGGTCACCGGCACCTTCCCCAGCAGCCAGGGCCGCGAGAAGTGGACCGCTCAGGGCAAGGTGCTGCCGCACGCACTGCGCGGCGACGCCGACACCCTGCCGGACGTCATGTCCTGGGACTCCCGGGGTCTGAAGGCCTTCCACGAGGCCATGAAGGAACACCAGCACACCGAGGAACTGCGCCTCGGCTACGTCACCTTCACCCGCCCCCGCTCCCTCCTGCTCGGCTCCGGGCACTGGTGGGGACCCAGCCAGAAGAGACCGCGCGGCCCCTCCGACTTCCTCCGCGCCCTCTACGAGCACTGCGCCGCCGGGTACGGCGAGATCGAGGCGTGGGCGGACGAGCCCGCCGACGACGAGGAGAACCCCGCGCTGCACCGGGCCACCGACGACCAGGTGTGGCCCCTGCCGCTGGACGACGACGCCCTCGCCCGCCGGCGCGCGGCCGCGGGGACCGTCCTCGCCCACCTGGACGGCCTCGCCGCCCGCACCGCCGCCGCCGTACACGACCCGGACACCTTCGACGACCCGGACTGGCCGCCGCCGCCCGACGACGAGGAGCCCCTCCCCGACGAGGAACCCTTTCCCGAGGAGCACCCCTTCGCGGACGCCGACCCGGACGACTGGGACTCCTGGACCACCGACCGCCCCACCGTCCCGCACCAGGCCACGGCACCCGAGGCCGCCGCACACCCCCGCACAGGGGAGCGGTCCCGCCCGCCGCGTGAACCCGGAACACCCCGGCTCACCCCCGAGGAGGCCCGCACCGTCGCCTCCTGGGACCGCGACCTCGACGCCCTGACCGGAGAGCTGCTGCGCACCCGCGCGAGCGTCACCGAGGTCCGGCTGCCCGCGACGCTCACCGCCTCCCAGCTGCTCCGCCTGGCCGAGGACCCGGACGGCTTCGCCCGGGAACTGGCCCGCCCCATGCCCCGCCCCCCGCAGCCCGCGGCGCGCCGCGGCACCCGCTTCCACGCCTGGGTCGAGGCACGCTTCGAGGCGCTGACGCTGCCCATGCTCGACCCGGAGGAGCTGCCCGGCAGCGACGCCGAGATCGAGGACGAGCGCGACCTGGAGGCGCTCAAGGAGGCCTTCGAACGCACCGAGTACGCCCACCGGACGCCCCACCGCGTGGAGGCGCCCTTCCAGCTGACGATCGCCGGGCGCGTCGTCCGCGGCCGCATCGACGCCGTCTACCGGAACGACGACGGGGACGGGGCGACGTACGAGATCGTCGACTGGAAGACCGGACGCGACCGCACCGGCGACCCGCTCCAGCTCGCCGTCTACCGGCTCGCCTGGGCCGAGCAGCAGGGCGTTCCGCCGGAATCCGTCACGGCCGCGTTCCTGTACGTGCGCACCGGGGAGGTGGCCCGCCCCGGCTCCCTGCCCGGACGCGCGGAGCTGGAACGGCTGCTGCTCGAGGAGCCGTCCGGTGAGATACCGCACTCCGAGGACACCGGCGCGGGCCGATAGGCTCGACGGCATGAGTCAGCCCGTTGACAGTGCCGTCAGCGCCGTCCGTACGTACATCGAGCAGCACCGCGTCGCCTTCCTCGACGACCTCACCGAGTGGCTGCGCATCCCGTCCGTCTCGGCCCAGCCCGACCACGCGCCCGACGTGCGCCGCAGCGCCGACTGGCTCGCCGCGAAACTCCAGGAGACGGGCTTCCCCACCGCCGAGGTGTGGGACACCCCCGGCGCCCCGGCCGTCTACGCCGAGTGGCCCTCCGCCGACCCCGGGGCGCCCACCGTACTGGTCTACGGCCACCACGACGTCCAGCCCGCCGCCCGCGAGGACGGCTGGGACAGCGAGCCCTTCGAACCCGTCGTCCGCGACAACCGCCTCTACGCCCGTGGCGCGGCGGACGACAAGGGCCAGGTCTTCTTCCACACCCTCGGCGTCCGCGCCCACCTCGCCGCCACCGGCCGCACCGCCCCGGCCGTCCACCTGAAGCTGCTGATCGAGGGCGAGGAGGAGTCCGGGTCCCCGCACTTCCGGGAGCTCGTCGAACAGCACGCGGACCGGCTCGCCGCCGACGCCGTCGTCGTGTCCGACACCGGCATGTGGTCCGAGGACACCCCCACCGTGTGCACCGGCATGCGCGGCCTCGCCGAGTGCGAGATCCGGCTGTACGGCCCCGACCAGGACATCCACTCCGGCTCGTTCGGCGGCGCGGTGCCCAACCCCGCCACCGCGGCCGCCCGCCTGGTGGCGGCCCTGCACGACGAGCACGCGCGTGTGGCGATCCCCGGTTTCTACGACGGTGTCGTCGAGCTCACCGACCGGGAACGCGAACTCTTCGCCGAGCTGCCCTTCGACGAGGAGCAGTGGCTGCGCACCGCCACGTCGCACGGCACCCGGGGCGAGGCCGGGTACAGCACCCTGGAACGCGTCTGGGCACGCCCCACCGCCGAGGTCAACGGCATCGGCGGCGGCTACCAGGGCCCCGGCAGCAAGACGGTCATCCCCTCCTCCGCCATGGTGAAGCTGTCCTTCCGGCTGGTCGCGGGACAGGACCCGGAGCACGTGGCGCAGGCCGTCCGCGCCTGGGTACCCGGGCAGGTCCCCGACGGCATCCGCCACGAACTCGTCTTCCGTCCCGCGACCCGTCCCTGTCTGACGCCGCTGGACCACCCGGCCCTGCAGTGCCTGGTCCGGGCGATGGGCCGCGCCTTCGACCGGCCCGTCCTGTTCACGCGCGAGGGGGGCTCCGGCCCGGCCGCCGACCTCCAGGACGTCCTCGGCGCACCGGTCCTCTTCCTCGGCATCTCCGTCCCGTCCGACGGCTGGCACGCCCCCAACGAGAAGATCGACCTGGATCTGCTCCTCAAGGGCGTCGAGACCAGCGCCCACCTGTGGGGCGACCTCGCCGAGCACTGGCGGCACGCCCCCTGACCGCCCCACGCCGTACGGACCCGACGCCCGCGCGGGGCACACTGGAAGGACCCGCCGCGCTCCGCCGGATCCGGTCCCTCCTGCCGCAGTCCCGCCGAACCGCCCGCCGACCCAATCCGTTCCACCGGGGGAGTTGGAAGCACCCGTGACCACCTGGACCGACCACACCGCCGACCGCCCCATCTCGCTCACCGCCCCGAGCGGCATCGACCGCGCCGCCCACCACCGGCTCGACGAGGCATGGCTCGCGGCGGCGTGGAGCCACCCCTCGACCCGCTGCTTCGTGGTCTCCGGCGGCCAGGTCCTCATCGACGAGACGGCGGACGGGCGGACCGAACTCGTCATGACCCCGTCCTTCGAGGCCCCGCTCACCGAGGCACACCGCTACTTCCTGGGGACCGACGAGGACGGCGTCAGCTACTTCGCCCTCCAGAAGGACTCCCTGCCCGGCCGCATGGACGACTCCGCCCGCCCGGCGGGCCTGCGCGAGGCGGGACTGCTCCTGTCACCGCGTGAGGCGGGACTGATGGTGCACGCGGTCGCCCTGGAGAACTGGCAGCGGCTGCACCGCTTCTGCTCCCGCTGCGGCGAGCGCACCGTCATCGCCGCCGCCGGCCACATCCGCCGCTGCCCCGCCTGCGGCGCGGAGCACTACCCGCGCACCGACCCCGCGGTGATCATGGCCGTCGTCGACGACCGGGACCGCATCCTGCTCGGCCGCCAGGTCCACTGGCCCGAGGGGCGCTTCTCGACGCTGGCCGGATTCGTCGAGCCCGGCGAATCCATCGAGCAGTCGGTGCGCCGCGAGGTCCACGAGGAGGTCGGCATCGGCGTCGGCGAGGTCGAGTACATCGCCAGTCAGCCCTGGCCCTTCCCGTCCAGCCTCATGCTGGGCTTCGTCGCCCGCGCCACCTCCACCGAGATCGACGTCGACGGCGACGAGATCCACGAGGCCCGCTGGTTCTCCCGCGACGAGCTCGACGCCGCCTTCGCGTCCGGGGAGGTGCTGCCGCCCTACGGCATCTCGATCGCGGCGCGCCTGATCGAGCGCTGGTACGGCAAGGAGCTGCCGACCCGCGCCGTCTTCTGACCCGGCGCCCGCACGGCACGGAAAAGCGGGGTGACCGTCCCCTCCGGCAGGGACCGCCACCCCGCTCCGGGGTACCGCTCAGACGCCGACCTTCTGCTTCACCTGTGCCAGCGACGGGTTGGTGAGCGTCGAGCCGTCGGCGAAGAGGACGGTCGGAACCGTCTGGTTCCCGCCGTTCGCCTTCTCCACGAACGCGGCGGACTCGGGGTCCTGCTCGATGTTGATCTCGGTGTACGCGATGCCCTCACGGTCCAGCTGGCTCTTCAGCCGGCGGCAGTAGCCGCACCACGTGGTGCTGTACATCGTCACAGTGCCCTGCATGCCTCTCGCGCTCCTTCGGCGGCTCGGGGAAGTCCTCGTCACGGAGGAACGTACTTGAAAGCGCCGGCATTCCCGCGACCGTTGCGGCCGCGGTCCGATGTGATGCCTGCCGCATCAGTACGACTGCGAGGCCCTCCCTGTGGACAACCTGCTCACCCGTCTCCGGCGACCTGGCAGCATGGCCGTGTGACAGCAGCAACGCACTCCACCCTCTTCCCGCGGGTACCGGACTCGGCCGACGCGGTGCTCGAAGGGCTCGACCCCGAGCAGCGGGCCGTGGCCACGGCCCTGCACGGACCGGTGTGCGTGCTGGCGGGCGCCGGTACCGGCAAGACCCGGGCGATCACCCACCGGATCGCCTACGGGGTGCGCGCCGGCCTCCTCCAGCCCTCCAGCGTGCTCGCCGTCACCTTCACCAACCGGGCCGCCGGGGAGATGCGCGGCCGGCTGCGCCAGCTCGGTGCCGTCGGGGTCCAGGCCCGCACCTTCCACTCCGCGGCGCTGCGCCAGCTCCAGTACTTCTGGCCCAAGGCGGTCGGCGGTTCGCTGCCCCGGCTCGTCGACCGCAAGGTCCCGCTCGTCGCCGACGCGGCCGCGGTCTGCCGGATCCGGCTCGACCGGGGCGAGCTGCGGGACGTCACCGCCGAGATCGAGTGGTCCAAGGTCACCCAGACCGTCCCGGCGGACTACGCGGCCGCCGCGGCCAAGGCCGGCCGGGAGACCCCCCGCGACCCCGCCGAGGTCGCCCAGCTCTACTCCGCCTACGAGGACCTGAAGCGGGAGCGTGCCGTCATCGACTTCGAGGACGTGCTGCTGCTGACGGTCGCCGTCCTCCAGGACCGGCAGGACATCGCCGAGCAGGTCCGCGCCCAGTACCAGCACTTCGTCGTCGACGAGTACCAGGACGTCAGCCCGCTCCAGCAGCGCCTGCTGGAGCTGTGGCTCGGCGACCGGGAGAACCTGTGCGTGGTCGGTGACGCCAGCCAGACCATCTACTCGTTCACGGGAGCAACCCCCGACCATCTGCTCGACTTCCGCGCCCGCCACCCCGGAGCCACCGTCGTCAAGCTGGTCCGCGACTACCGCTCGACCCCCCAGGTCGTCCGTCTGGCGAACGGGCTGCTCGCCCAGGCACGCGGCCGCGCCGCCGATCACCGGCTGGAACTGATCTCGCAGCGCCCCGCGGGGAGCGAGCCGGTCTTCACCGAGTACACCGACGAGCCCGCCGAGGCCGAGGGCGCCGCGCGCCGCATCCGTGAGCTGATCGACGCGGGGGTCCCGGCGGGCGAGATCGCCGTCCTGTTCCGCACGAACGCGCAGTCCGAGACCTACGAGCAGGCCCTCGCCGACGCCGGGGTGCCCTACCAGCTGCGGGGTGCCGAGCGGTTCTTCGACCGCCCCGAGGTGCGCAGGGCGATCGTCGCCCTGCGCGCCGCGGCCCGCTTCGGCGGCAACGACGCGCTCCTCGACGACGCCCCCGACCTGCCCTCGCAGGTCCGCGCCGTGCTCTCGGGCGAGGGCTGGACGGCACAGCCGCCGGCCGGCTCGGGCGCGGTCCGGGAGCGCTGGGAGTCGCTGGCCGCCCTGGTGCATCTCGCCCAGGACTTCGCCGCCGCCCGGGGCGGCGCGACGCTCGCCGACCTCGTGGCCGAACTCGACGAGCGGGCCGGCGCGCAGCACGCCCCGACCGTGCAGGGTGTCACGCTCGCCTCGCTGCACTCGGCGAAGGGGCTGGAGTGGGACGTCGTCTTCCTGGTCGGTGTCGCCGAGGGCATGATGCCGATCACCTACGCAAAGACGGACGAGCAGATCGAGGAGGAGCGCCGTCTCCTCTATGTAGGGGTCACGCGCGCGCGGGAACGCCTCCATCTCTCCTGGGCACTCTCCCGCTCGCCCGGCGGCCGGCCGAACCGCCGCCCCAGCCGTTTCCTCACCGGACTGCGCCCCGGTTCGGGCGCCACGGGCCGCGGCGGTGCGGGGGGCGGGGCAGGTGTGGAGCGCGGTTCCTTCGGCGCGGTCCCGGCCCCGGCCGCGCCCGTCCCGAGGCGCGGCCGGCGCAGCCCCGCCCGCTGCCGGGTGTGCGGCCGCACGCTGACCGACGCGGGTGAGATGAAACTGATGCGCTGCGAGGACTGCCCCTCCGACATGGACGAGGGTCTGTACGAGCGGCTGCGGGAGTGGCGCGCCGACCAGGCGCGGCGCAGCGGACAGCCGGCCTTCTGCGTCTTCACCGACAAGACGCTGATCGCCATCGCGGAGACGGTCCCCGACGACGAGCACGGTCTCGCCCGCATCCCCGGGGTGGGGATGCGCAAACTGGGCCGCTACGGGGCCGAAGTTCTGGCCATCTGCGCAGGCCGCGAGGTTGCCGATGAGCGGGATCCGGACTGATGCGAACTCGTCGAAAAAATAGTTTGCGCATGCCCCGGCAGTCCCCATAGGTTCTTAGGCACGGGGACGGCGGCCTTCTCGAAGGCCGCGATTCCGTGTTGTACTTGCATATCCGCGGACTGGTTCACCCCAGTCCCCCGAGACGCCGAGAGGAGGCGAGTCCAGTGATCAGCATCAACACCAGCTCCGTCGTCAAACTGACCGATCGCTCGGCCGTCTCCCTGTGCATGCTCGGCGCCTCGAACCAGGGCACCGGTCTGTCCGGCATTCGTGCCGCACGCCGGGTGTCCGCCCTTGCTCCCGCGGCTCCTGCCGTCCGTGAGCGCGATGAGCGACCGACCGAGGCACTGGAAGCAGTAGTGGCACAGGCGCAGGCCTATGCCTTTGCCGCGGCCGGTGCCGGATTCCGGAAGCAGACGACGCAGCACCACCTGATGTGGGCCTTCCGTGGGCCAGAACCCTGGAGTGATCCAGCCTGATGCGATCAGGCCGGCGCCTTCAGGGCCGCGGAACCCCACCCGGGATCCGCGGCCCTTCTGTTTTCCCCGAACGGGGAGGCAGAGCGAAGCGCCTCGGGACAAGAAAGAACCCGGTACCAGCCGCCACCCGGCCAACCGGCCGGAAACGACCAGACGAGGAAGACGAACCGTGCAACTCGAAGCGCACGCCCCGTCCGTACCGCCTTCCGACACGATCCCCAAGTCCGGCTCCACGGAGGACCCGACCTTGACTCCGCTCACCGCGCTGACCGCGCTCGACGACGCCATCGAGAACCTCGGCGTGCCCGTCCCGTGCCGCTCCTACGACCCGGAGGTCTTCTTCGCCGAGTCGCCCGCGGACGTCGAGTACGCCAAGTCCCTCTGCCGCACCTGCCCGCTGGTCGAGGCCTGCCTCGCCGGCGCCAAGGAGCGGCGTGAGCCTTGGGGCGTCTGGGGTGGCGAGCTGTTCGTCCAGGGAGTTGTCGTCGCCCGGAAGCGGCCGCGTGGCCGCCCGCGCAAGAACCCAGTCACGGCATGAACACCCCAGGAACGATCGACCGCCCCCTCACGCACGACCCCCAGAAGCAGGCCCCGATGATGCCGTCCGCCCACGAGCCCGCAGGCTCCGCGACCGAAGACTTCACCACCAGTGGTGCGAACGACTCGCGCCAGAACAGGACCCGAGAAATGCAACTCATCCCAGAAGCCCTGGCTCGTGCGCAAATGCGCGAGCGACTGCACGAGGCGCAACGGGAGCGCCAGGCCGCGGGCCTGGTGACCGCGCGCCGGATGCAGCGCAGGGCCGAGCGCGCCTCCCGGCGCGCCCGCCGCGCGCTCGCCATGGCGGTCATGCAGTAACCGACCCCACCTGAAACGGTGCCCTCCCACAGCCGGGGGCCCGGCTCTTCCCGCGGGGGCCGGTCCGTGCGAACGGACCGGCCCCCGCGGCGCGTTGTGCCGGACCGTTCGGATGGGGGTTGTCGTCGCCGGGTGACGCGTCATTCCGGTGCCGGTGACGACGACGGCCCCGCAGGGGAGCCGGAACCGCAGGTTCACGCCTCCGCTGCCGGCTCCTCCTCCACCAGGTCCTCCGGGACGAACGCCGGCAGCCACTCCTCCAGTTCCTCCCGCAGCCGCACCGTCGCCCCCAGCTGACAGAGCACGCCGATCGTGCTCAGGGTCACCCGGTGAATCAGGAGATAGGCCGGGGGCAGGTTGAGCTGCTTGGCCAGCTGGTAGGCGGGGGAGCGGGGATCGGCGATCCGGCCCGCCTGGCTCCGCATCCAGCCGCGGGTGAAGGTGAACTCCTCCGCCCGCGCCGGCTCGATGATCGGCAGGAGGTAGTCGAGTACGGCGTCGGGGTCGAGCTCTATGGACTCCTTGACGAAACCCTCCGTGCGGAGCATGTCGTAGACGGCCTCCGCCTCGCCGTCCAGCGTCATGCGCAGGGCCTCGCCGATGGGCTCGGGCAGACCGCCCGGGAGCCGGTCCACCGTGCCGAAGTCCAGCACGCCTAGGCGCCAGTCGTCCTCACCCCGCGGTCCGCCGGGCAGCAGACGGAAGTTGCCCGGATGCGGGTCGGCGTGCAGCAGACCGGTACGGGCGGGGCCGGAGAACAGGAAGCGCGACAGGAGCTGGCCGGCCCGGTCGCGCTGTGCCTCGGTACCGTCCGAGATGATCTCCGACAGCGGGACGCCGTCCATCCACTCGGTGACCAGCACCTGCTCGCACTGGTGCACCACGTCCGGCACGACCACGTCGGGATCGCCGTCGAACTCCTCGGCGTGGGCCCGCTGGGCCTGGGCCTCCAGACCGTAGTCCAGCTCTTCCGAGACACGGTCCTTGAGCTCGGTGATCAGCGGCTTGACGTCCATGCCGGGAATGAGCGGACCCAGCAGACGGGCGAAACGGCTCAGCTGGTTCAGATCGGAGAGCAGGGCCTCGCCGGCCCCCGGGTACTGCACCTTGACCGCGACTTCGCGGCCGTCGTGCCACACCGCCCGGTGCACCTGGCCGATCGAGGCGGCCGCGGCGGGCTTGTCCTCGAACTCCAGGAAAAGCTCCTGCCAGTCGTCGCCCAGCCGCTCCCGGAGCACCGTGTGAACGGTGCGCGTCGGCATCGGCGGGGCCGCCTCCTGGAGCTTGGTCAGCGCCGCGCGGTAGGGACCGGCGACCTCCTCCGGCAGGGCCGATTCGAAGACCGACAGGGCCTGGCCGAACTTCATCGCGCCGCCCTTGAGCTCGCCGAGCACCTTGAAGAGCTGATCGGCGGTGCGCTGCTGAAGCTCACGGCCGACGATCTCCGCGGACTCGCCCACGATCCGCTTGCCGAGTCCCCAGGTCGCCCGCCCGGCGAAGCCGAGCGGGAGCGCGGCCAGCTTCGCGGTCCGGGTGACCGCCTTCCGCGGAAGATCAGACATGCGCCCTCCAAGTACCTGCCGGCCGCTCCGTGTCCGCCTGTGGGCGCAACCTATCCGACGGCCCCTGCACAGCCATTGTGTCGTGCGATCCCCCGACCCCGGGGGTGTGTTCTCCCTTACCTCTCTCCCGGCTCCGTCCCGTGTCCTCCTCGGCGGGTCTTCCGGCCGCCCCGCACGGGCAGGCGGGATGCGGCCATACGGGCCGCGCATGCCAGTGCAGACCGGGAGCGGACACCTCCCAGCGTGCTCCGGCGGTGGACGGGACCCGGCCGTCCAGGAAGGCGAGCGCGTGGGCGGCCGCCAGCCCCGCCACCGTCGTGGCCAGGGTCAGGTCGCACGCTCCCACTCTGCGCTGCCGGCCGGAGCGCCACTGGGCGACGAGCCGCGGCCAGGTCGGGTCCCGGTCGACGCGGTCCTGCTGGAGGCAGCCGGCACAGCCCGTACCGCCGGGCAGGACGAGCGGACCGACGACACCGGTCCCCTCCACCACCCCGGCGTAGAGATGAGGTGTGCCGGAGGACACAAGGGCCCCGGCGGCCGACGGGTCGGGAGCGTGCACGGCGACGTCGTCCCGCGGGGCGAGGACCACCAGGGAGAAACCGGGGCCGGGCTCGTCGAGGGGCGACCGGGCGGTCCGGCGCCGGGGCCCGTCCGGCGCGGCCCGCCGCACGATGCGGCGGGCCGCCTCGTCCCGGCGGTCGCCGACGGCCTCGGCGGGCAGTCCGCCCGGTGCGACGTCCCACGGCTCGACCCGGCCGACATCGCGCACCTCCACCTCGCCCACGCCGGCTCCGGACAGCACCGCCGCGACCAGCGCGCCCACCCGGCCGGCCCCTCTCACCTGCACCCGCATGCTGCGACGCGCCGCCAGCCGGCGGAGCGGCTCGCCCGGTTCCGAGGTGGTGAGGGTGAGGGACGCCAGGTCCGCGCGGAGCCGGTCCACGACCTCGGGCCTCTCGCGCAGGGCGTCCGCGTCCGGCCCGCCGCCCCGTGAGTCGTCCAGGAGTCCGGCCCGGGAGAGCCGTCGCACGAGCCGGTCGACATGGCCGTCGGGCAGGTCCATGCGCCGTCCCTCCTCGCGCAGGAGATCGAGGCCGCGGGTGCCGTCGAGCAGTTCGAGGAAGCTGCCCGTGGCCGTGTCCGTCGGGCCCAGGGTGAGCGCGTGCGCCGGCGTCATCCCGAACTGCACGGTGTTGAGGTCGCGCCACCCGCGCCGGAGCGCGGGCTTGACCATCGGATGCATGACAGGCCCCCGTACGTGATGGATCGTCCCCGTGGACGGCCGAGCTCGTTCGTGGTTCGGCCGACGCATGCCAGCATGCCGGGACGTGCCGGAGGCCGCCGAAAGTTGTCCACAGAAGCCGTGACTCATCGTACAAATCCGGCGCCCGGTGGTGGGAACGCCACGGATCCGCGCCCGGGGTCAAGACTTCCCCGTGTGCAACGGGTAACGTCGGGGCGTGCCCGCCGACCCACTGCACCGCGCCGGAACGTCACAGCGCAGCACGAGCCAGCCGACGAACGGCTCACGGGCGAGCGCGATCGAGGTCCGCAGGAGCGCCCGTCGACGCAGAACGGTCTCCGCGTACCGCGAGGGCGATCGCACCGTCGTGCTCATTCCCGCCCGGATGTCCGAGGCGGAGGAGCAGCGCTGGGTGAACGTCATGCTCGACAAACTGGCCGCCCAGGAGAGCAGGCGCGCGCTCGGGGACGCGGAGCTGGCCGAACGCGCCCGGCGGCTGTCGGGCCAGTACTTCGACGGGCGGGCCAGGCCCGCCTCCGTGCGCTGGGTGACCAACCAGAACACGCGCTGGGGCTCGTGCACCCCGTCCGAGGGCAGCATCCGTCTGTCGCACCGGCTGCAGGGCATGCCCGACTACGTCGTCGACTACGTCCTCTGCCACGAACTGGCGCATCTGCTGGTGCCCGGGCACGGGCCCCGCTTCTGGCGGCTGCTGGAGGCATATCCCAGGACCGAGCGTGCCCGTGGCTACCTCGAGGGCGTGGTGGCGGCCGAACGGCTCCCGCACGTTCCGGGTGCGCGCGATGCGTGAGAACCGCCCGAGGTGAGCGCACCGTAGGGCCCGTACGCGTTGTGTACCGGGTCTGTACCGACTTCTTCCGGTGTCGGCGTTTGCCGTTAGCCTGGCGCGACGCACTCACATTCGGGATGGGGGACGGTCGTACGCATGGCCAGGGAATTCCAACGCGGCCACAAGGCCAGGATCAGTGACCTCACCGCGGGCACGGATCTGTACGTAGGTGTGCAGATCTCCGGCCCGGGGCTGAGCTTCGACATCAGCTGCTTCGGTCTCGACGCCGGGGAACGGCTCTCGGACGACCGGTACTTCATCTTCTACAACCAGCCGAAGTCCCCCGAGGAGTCCATCCAGTTGCTGGGTGCCCAGGCGGGGGACACGGAGTCCTTCCGCGTGACGCTGGACCGGATCCCGCAGCAGATCAGGAAGCTGTCCTTCACGGCGACGCTCGACGGCGCCGGGCAGATGTCGCAGGTCGGTCCCGGATACATCCGTATCGTCGCGGGCGGCGAGGAAGTGGCCCGGTACCCCTTCAGCGGTTCGGAGTTCTCCACCGAGCGGGCCGTGATGCTCGGAGACTTCTACTTCAAGGACGTGTGGCGGTTCGCCGCCGTCGGACAGGGCTTCGACGGCGGGCTCGACGCGCTGCTGCGGAACTTCGGCGGGGAGGTGGCCGAGGAAGAACCGGCCGCCCCGCAGCAGCAGCCGCAGCCCGGGGGAGCCGCTCCCGGTTTCGCCCCGCCCGCCCAGGCCGCCGCCCCGCCCGCCTTCGGTACCCCCGCCGGTGGCCCCGCTCCCGCCCCGGCCCAGGCTCCCGTCCCGGCTCCCGCGCCGCAGCCCGCCGCACAGGGCTTCGCGCCGCCTCCCGGCGCCACCCCGCCGCCGGCCCCCACGCCTCCCGCACCCCCGGTGCACTCCGCGCCGACCATCGTCGCGCCCATGAACACACCGCCCGGCGGCTTCCCCGTCCCGCCTCCGGCACCGGCCCCCGCGCCCTACGGCCAGCCGGTCCAGCAGCCGCCGTACGGGCAGCCCGCCCCGCCGCCCCCGGGCTACGGCCAGCCGCAGGCGCCGCAGGCACCCGCCCCGCCGCCCGGCTACGGTCAGCCGACCCCCCCTCCCGGCTACGGCCAGCAGCCCCCGGCCGGACAGGTGCCCCACCAGCAGGCCCCCTACGGAGCTCCCCAGGGCGTTCCCCAGGGCGCGCCGCAGGGCACCGGCGTGCTCGGCGCGCTCCAGCAGTTCAAGGAGACGCCCACCGGGCAGCGCTGGACCCAGCAGAACAAGAAGCTCGTCCGCGCCGACCTCGGCATCGGCGGGCAGGCCGTGCTGGCCAGGCAGGGCAGCATGGTGCTCTACCAGGGCAAGGTCGACTTCAGCTACAAGGGGGCCGGGTTCTCCGGCCGTGTCGTGGGCAACGCCACCGGCCAGGAGATGCAGCTGATGCGCTGCACCGGCCAGGGGCAGGTGTTCTTCGCCGAGAACTCCACGATGCTGCACCCGATCGAGCTCCAGGGCGACGCCGTGTGCGTCTCCGCGGAGAACGTCCTCGCCTTCGACGAGACCCTCCAGCACGAGGTCCGCCGCATCGAGGGGCACGGCATCCCCGGCGGCGCGCTGTTCACGATGCAGTTCCAGGGGACCGGCACGATCGTCGTCAAAACGCACGGCACGCCCGTGGTGCTGCCGGTCACGCCGACCACCTTCGCCGACTGCAACGCCGTGGTCGCCTGGTCGGCCGCCTCCCAGGTGGTCGTCTCCAGCCAGGTGCGGATGCGCCGCAACTCCTACCCCGGCGACACCGGGGAGAGCGTCAACCTGCAGTTCCGTGGCGCACCCGGCAACTTCATCGTCGTCCAGCCGTACGAGATCTGAAGGGAGCCCGTCATGAACCAGCCACTCGCGGGCTACGCCCCCGCCCCCGTCACCGCCCGCATGGAGAACCACGGCAACCACATGCTGAAGGTCGCCATGCAGACCGGGAACGACCTCCTCGCGCGCGTGGGCTCCATGGTCGCCTACGAAGGGTTCGTCCAGTACGAGCCCAACCCGCCGGCCGTCCGCCAGATCGCCAAGGACTGGCTCACCGGTGAGGGCGCGCCCCTGATGAAGTGCTCCGGCGACGGCCTGCTCTACCTGGCCGACTACGGCGCCAACGTCGTCGTGATCAACCTGGGTGGCGAGGGCATCTCCGTCAACGCCACCAATCTGCTCGCCTTCGACGCCCATCTGACGTGGGGCGTGGAGCGGGTCAAGGGTCTGGCGAAGTTCGCCGGACAGGGCCTGTGGAACACCAGGATCTCCGGGCAGGGCTGGGTCGCACTGACCTCACGCGGCAAGCCGATCGTCGTCGACTGCGGTGGCGGCGACGACGAGACCTACGTCGACCCGGACGCCCTGGTCGCCTGGTCCCCGAACCTCAAGGTGAAGGGCAAGCGCAGCTTCCGCGCCCAGTCGCTGATCGGCCGCGGCAGCGGCGAGGCCTACCAGATGGCCTTCTCCGGTCAGGGGATCGTCGTCGTCCAGCCCAGTGAGGACAGCACCGACCGTCTCCGGGTCCGGGGCTGAGGGGGAGCAACCACACCATGCAGAGCCCGCTTTTCGCCTTCAACGACCAGCAGTCCCAGGACCGCTGGAGCCTGCAGAACCAGCAGATGCTCCGCGTCGCCCTGGAGGGTCACGACGACGTCCTCGCCCGCAAGGGCACGATGGTCGCCTACCAGGGGCTCGTCGAGTTCGACGCCGAGTTCCAGAGCAACAGCCAGGCCCGCTCCCGCGCGCACACCGGTGAAGGACTCGACCTGATGCGCTGCCACGGGCAGGGCACCGTCTACCTCGCCAACCTCGCCCAGCGCATCCACATCATGGAGGTGGAGCAGGACGGGCTGACGGTCGACAGCAGCTACGTGCTCGCGATGGACTCCTCGCTGCACCACGAGGTCATCGCCGTCGACAGCCTCTACGGCATCTCCGGCTCCGGGAAGTACCAGCTCAACATCACCGGCCGGGGCAGGGTCGCCCTGATGACCTCCGGCATGCCGCTGCTGATGCAGGTGACGCCGGACAAGTACGTCAACTGCGACGCCGACGCGATCGTCGCGTGGTCCACCTCACTGCGGGTGCAGATGCAGGCGCAGACCCACTCCTCCGGGGTCTGGCGGCGCCGCGGCAGTACGGGTGAGGGCTGGGAGCTCAGCTTCATGGGCAGCGGTTTCGCGCTCGTCCAGCCCAGCGAGCTGCTGCCGCCGCAGAACGCCCAGATCGGCTCGGGGCTCGCCGCGCAGTACGGCATGGGGCAGCAGGGCGCCCGCGGTCAGAACCAGGGGAACGTCTGGAGCTGAGGGCCGCACCGCGACGGGGGCGAGGGGTGACCACCGCGGCGGTCGCCCCTCTCGCGTGCCGTCAGACGCCCAGTCTCGCCCGGGTCGCCCCGACCAGACGCAGGACCGACTCGTCGGCCACCTCCACGACCTCGTCGTAGGGGAACCAGCGCAGGTCCAGGGACTCGTCACTGATCGCGTGCGCGGCGTCCGGCGCGGCCACGGCCGCGTACTGGACGTCGAAGTGACAGTGACAGGGCGGCGGGATCGCATGCCGGTCCAGCCGCACCGGACCGCCCGCGAGGAGCGTCAGGCCCGGGATGCCGGACTCCTCCGTCGCCTCCCGCAGGGCCGCCGCGGCGAGCGAGACGTCGCCGGGTTCGCAGTGGCCGCCCATCTGGAGCCACATGCGCAGCTTCCTGTGCAGGGTCAGCAGGACCCGGCCGCGCTCCGGGTCGATCACCAGCGCGCTCGCCGTGACATGCCCTGCGTGACAGGCCTTCCACACGCCGTCCGGATGGGCGGCGAGATGGTCCAGATAGGCCTGGCGCAGCTCCGGCTGGTCCTCGTACCCCTTGAGTACGAGGACCGCGTCGTCGTACAGGCTCACTCGGTGCCGTCGCCCTTGTTCTCGCCCTTGTTCCCGTCCTCGTCCTCGCCCTCGTCCTTCTTCCTGAGGTCGGGCCCGCCGGCGGCCTCGCCGAGCATCTTGTCCAGCTCGGAGAAGTCGATCTGCTCCCGGTGCACGAAACCGTCCGGGTCGTCCAGGTCGGTGGCCGTCGGCAACATGTCCGGGTGCGCCCACAGGGCGTCCCGGCCGTCGACTCCGCGCGCGTCGGTGAGCGAGGCCCACAGGCGCGAGGCGTCCCGCAACCGGCGCGGACGCAGTTCCAGACCGATCAGCGTGGCGAACGTCTGCTCCGCCGGGCCACCCGAGGCGCGACGCCGGCGCAGCGTCTCGCGGAGCGCGTCGGCCGACGACAGCCGGGGCTTGGCCGCCGCGTGCACCACCGCGTCCACCCAGCCCTCGACGAGTGCCAGCGCCGTCTCCAGACGGGCCAGGGCAGCCTTCTGCTCCGGCGTGTCCTCCGGCTGGAACATGCCCTGCTGGAGGGCCTCCTGCAGCTGCTCAGGGTTCTGCGGGTCGAACTGGCCGACGACGTCCTCGAGCTTGCCGGTGTCGACCTTGATCCCGCGCGCGTAGCCGTCGACCGCGCCGAAGAGGTGCGAGCGCAGCCACGGGACGTGCGCGAACAGGCGCTGGTGGGCGGCCTCGCGCAGGGCGAGGTACAGCCGCACCTCGTCCTGCGGCACGCCCAGGTCCTTGCCGAAGGCCTCGATGTTGAGCGGCAGCAGCGCGGCCCGGCGCGCCGGGCCCAGCGGCAGGCCGATGTCGGACGAACCGACGACCTCACCGGCGAGCACGCCGACGGCCTGCCCGATCTGCGTGCCGAACATGGCGCCGCCCATGGAGCGCATCATGCCGATCAGCGGGCCGGCCATGGCCTGCATCTCCTCCGGCAGGACGTCGCCCATCGCGTTCCCGACGCGCTCGGCGACCGGGTCGACCAGTTCCCGCCACGCCGGAAGGGTGGCCTCGACCCACTCCGCACGGCTCCAGGCCACGGCGGAGTTGGCTCCCGACGGCAGCGACGTGGCGTCGTCCAGCCACAGATCGGCCAGGCGGACGGCTTCCTCCACGGCCCTGCGGTCGGCGGGGCCGACGCTCGCGTCCTTGGACCCCTCCGCGGTGCCCTGGGAGACCGTCTGGCGGGCGATCTGCTTGGCCATGTCCCAGTTCACCGGCCCGCCCTCGTAGGAGAGCATCTGGCCGAGCTGCTGGAACGCGGCGCCCAGGTCGTTGGGGTTCAGCGACCCGAACATCGCGGCGAACGGATTGTCCGCGCCGGGGCCGCCAAAACCTCCGGCTCCGGGCGTGCCGAAGCCGAACGGGTTGGCCGGGCCCTGACCACCGCCGCTCTGCGGGTCCTTCTTCTTGCCCTCGTCGCCGTCGTCCGGCTCCTCCGGCGGAAGGCCGAATCCGAATGGGGTGTCACTCACGGGATTCCTCGGCTTGTAGGGCCGCCGGTTCTTTCCGGCGGCACGGCTGCCCGACAACACCACCCAGCGTAGACACCTGAAGCCGTTCGGGCCTCGGTGCTTCGCCGACAGGAGGCCTGCGGCAGGATGGATGCCACCTGGTACGCACGCGTCGGTCGCGCTCGTACTGAAGACAACCGCTGGAGACGCCCGGTGAGTTCCCCAGATCCGCAGGTTCGCGCAGCGCGAAACGACTCAGCCCACCCGTCACCCGACCACCGCCCGACGACGGCGCCGCGCGCCGGCAGGACGCCCGCCGCGCGCGGGCCCGTCGTGGCGGTCACCGGAGCCGCGTCCGGCATCGGCGCGCTGCTCACCGCGCGGCTCGCCACCTCGGAGGAGATCAAGCAGGTCATCGCCATCGACGAGCGGCGCGGCGAGTGCGCCGAGGCGCGCTGGCACATCCTCGACGTACGGGATCCTGCCATCGCGGAGAAGCTCCGGGGCGCCGATGTGGTGGTCCACCTGGCGCTCGACCTCGATCTGGAGACCGACGGCGCCGCCCGGACGGCCTACAACGTGCGCGGCACGCAGACCGTGCTGACGGCCGCCGCGGCCGCCGGGGTGCACCGGGTGGTGCTGTGCACCTCGACCATGGTCTACGGGGCCCTGCCGGACAACGAGCTGCCGCTGTCCGAGGACGCCGAACTGCGCGCCACGGCGGAGGCGACGGGTGTCGGCGACCTCCTCGAGATCGAGCGGCTGGCGCGCCGGGCACCGCGCGCCCACCCCGGCCTCAATGTCACCGTCGTCCGCCCCGCCGTGCTGGTGGGAGGCACCGACACGGCGCTGACCAGGTACTTCGAGTCGCCCCGGCTGCTCGTGGTGGCCGGATCGCGGCCCGCGTGGCAGTTCTGCCACGTCGACGATCTGTGCAGTGCGCTGGAGTACGCCGTGCTGGAGAAGGTCGACGGCGAGCTGGCCGTCGGCTGCGACGGATGGCTGGAGCAGGAGGAGGTCGAGGAGCTCAGCGGGATCCGGCGGATGGAGCTGCCGTCGGCGGTCGCGCTGGGCGCGGCGGCCCGGCTGCACCGGATCGGGCTCACCCCGTCCCCGGCCGGGGACCTGGCGTACACGATGTATCCGTGGGTGGTGAGCGGGAGCCGGCTGCACGACGCCGGGTGGCGGCCCGCGCACACCAACGAGGAGGTGCTCGCGGAGCTGCTGGAGGAGGTCTCCGGCAGGCACACGGTCGCCGGCCGGCGGCTGGGGCGCAAGGACGCGACGGCGGCGGGTGCCGCGGGCGCGACGGTGGCGCTGCTGGGCGCGGCAGCGGTGGTGCGACGGGCGCGGAAGGCCCGGCGCCGGATCTGACCGGCCCCGGCGCCCGGCCCGCGTGCCGTCCCCGCAGGAGGCTCCGCGGCGGCACGCGCGCACCGGGCGATGTCTCTGTTCCGCCTCCTGGCCGGGGTGGGGCACGATGGGGGCATGGCATCCACGCACGATCATCCCGGTGAGCAGGCCGCACAGGACCCGATCAAGCTGATCGCGATCCGCGACGAACCGCTGTCGGTGGACGAGGTCCTCCGCGCGGTCGGGGACGACGCCGCCGGCGGGACGGCGCTGTTCGTGGGGACCGTGCGCAACCACGACGGGGGCGCCGACGTCGACACGCTCGGCTATTCGTGCCACCCCAGCGCCGAGGAGGAGATGCGGCGGATCGCCGGGAAGGTCGCCGCCGAGTACCCCGTACGGGCGCTCGCCGCCGTCCACCGTGTGGGGGACCTCAGGGTCGGCGACCTCGCCGTGGTCGTCGGCGTGTCGTGTCCGCACCGGGGGGAGGCCTTCGAGGCCTGCCGGAAGCTGATCGACGACCTGAAGCACGAGGTGCCCATCTGGAAGCACCAGAGGTTCTCGGACGGGACCGAGGAATGGGTGGGCGCCTGTTAGGCCCCTGGTGACAGGCCCGACCTCCGGTTGCGGAACCCCACCCCTGAGGTGAGCGTTGTCACTGCGGATGGTTAATCTGCTGATCAGTCATTTGCGGACGCTCATGGGGTTGGGAGGTCGGCATGGCGGCGCTCGCCTGGTTGCTGATTCCGCTGGTGGCCGCGATCGGAGCGGGACTGTGGGGCAGTTGGGCCAACCGGACCCGCAAGGTGCGCGGCGACGGCCCCGAGGTCATCGGATACGCCCGCTTCCGTGAGGCCATGGAAAGGCCACGCTCGGGCCACTGAGGGACCCGGGCGCGGGGTCGTGGCGCGGCGCACCGTCAGGGCCGCCCGGACGGGCGGCCCTGACGGTGCGCCGACAGGCCCGTCCCGTACTGTCGAGGCATGCCACGCCGCACCGCGACGATGCTCGCCTCCACCCTGATGCTGATCGCGCTCCTGTGCGCGGGAGTCTTCATCCCCGTGCCCTATGCGGAGATGTCGCCGGGGCCGACGGTGAACACGCTGGGCGAGCACGACGGCGAGCCGGTGCTCCAGATCGACGGGCGCAGGACGTACCCGACGGACGGTCACCTCAACATGACCACGGTGCGGGTCACCAGCGCCGACTACCGGATGAACCTGGTGGAGGCCGTCTACGGGTGGCTCGCGCACGACAACAAGGTCGTGCCGCACGACACCCTCTACCCCAACGGCAAGACGGAGGAGCAGTCCACCCAGGAGAACGCCGAGGAGTTCAGCCAGTCCCAGGAGAGCGCCAAGGTCGCGGCCCTGAAGGAGCTCGGCGTCCCGGTGACGTCCTGGGTGATCGTCTCCACGGTCGTCAAGGGATCCCCGTCCGAGGGCAAGCTGCACGCGGGCGACGTGATCAGGGCCGTCGACGGCAGGGCGGTGAAGGAGCCGGCCGACGTCGCCGATCTGGTGACCGAGCACCAGCCCGGTGAGGACGTCGTCTTCACGGTCGTGCCGGCCAAGGAGCAGGCCGCCGCCGAGAAGGAGAAGCGGACGGCGACGAAGACCGAGAAGGTCACGATCACCACCGCGGCCTCCGACGACGCCGGCGAGAAGCGCGCCATCGTCGGGATCTCCGCCGGGACGGACCACACCTTCCCGTTCAGCATCGACATCAGGCTCGCCGACGTGGGCGGGCCCAGCGCGGGCCTGATGTTCGCCCTCGGCATCTACGACAAGCTCACCCCGGGCAGCCTGACCGGCGGCGCGTTCGTCGCCGGCACGGGCACGATCGACGACAACGGCAAGGTGGGACCGATCGGCGGCATCGAGATGAAGACGGTCGGCGCGCGCGGCAAGGGCGCCGAGTACTTCCTCACCCCCGCCGACAACTGCGCGTCCGCCGCCGAGGACACCCCCGAGGGCCTCACCCTGGTGAAGGTGGACACCATCGACGACGCCCTGGGCGCCCTGGAGGACATCCGCTCCGGCGACACTGCCGGCCTGCCGAAGTGCACCGTGTCCTGACCTGCCCTCGGCACGCCCGGGCCGGCGGCCCGCGGCCGCTACTCCTCGAACGTCGCCGCCAGCGCCTGAGCCAGGCCCGGCACCAGGTCGGAACCGGTGAGCACCTCCGTGGGGGAGTCCTTGGCGCGCAACCGCAGGGCGGACTCGCGGGCGCCGTCACGCAGCACCGCGACCGTCATCCGGACCTCCTGACGCTCAGGGTGCTCCGCCACCCACTTGGTCAGCGTGGCCTCGTCCAGATTCTTCGGGACCTGCGCCTCCGCGGACGGCGGCAGCATCAGCCGCTCCACGGTCAGCGCGCAGCCGGCGACCGCGTCGGGCCAGGCGATGGTGCCCAGGAACTCGTCCAGCGGCTTGCCCGTCGGAATCTCGTCCTGCTCGATCGGGGTGTAGGCGGTGGTCTCCTGCTCGCCGTCCTGACCGAGCCGGCCGGCGAGCGAGGGCTGCTCGGCCCGCAGCCGGGCGGTGTCCACGAGGGCGAACAGTCGGGCGGGCCGGTCCCAGCCGAGTCCGGAGGCGTACTCGTCGATCTCGAGCACGGCCCTGGTGAGCGGGTTGGCGGCCATGGGTGTGTTGGACATGGTCACAATCCTCTCTCGTTCCTGGCCGGAAACGGGAACCGAGTAAAGCGTAGGTAAGTTGCATAGGTGTGGGCCCACGATCACGGGGGACCACTTACGGTCCGTGGAACCGCGGGCCTGACGAATCAACAGCGAACTTCGAGGTGCCTACCTTGGCTTTCCAGATGCCGGACCGCGGCGGAGGCCCGACGGGGCCACGGATCAGAGTGGGCCGCCCGTCCCGGCGGGTCCGGACCCTGCTCATGACACTGGGCGTCCTGGCCGTCCTCGGCATGGTGTTCACCATGTTCGCGGGGTTCTGGACCGACTGGCTGTGGTATCGCTCGGTCAACTACTCGTCGGTCTTCACGACGACCCTGTGGACCAAGATCGGGCTGTTCTTCGTCTTCGGTCTGCTGATGGCCCTGGCGGTCGGCTTCAACATCTGGCTGGCACACCGGATGCGGCCGCCGCTGAGCGCCATGTCGATGGAGCAGCAGAACCTCGACCGGTACCGGATGGGCATCGCCCCGTACAAGAAGTGGCTGCTGCTCGGCATCACCGCCCTGGTGGGGCTGATCGCCGGCGCCTCGGCGTCGGGCCAGTGGCGGACCTGGCTGATGTGGGTCAACGGCGTGTCCTTCGGCCAGAAGGACCCGCAGTTCAAGCTCGACGTCTCCTTCTACGCCTTCGACCTGCCCTGGTACCGGTTCCTGCTCGGCTTCGGCTTCGCCGCCACGATCCTGGCGCTGATCGCCGCCGCGCTCACCCACTACCTCTACGGCGGGCTGCGCATCACCAGCCCGGGCGCGCGCGCCACGGCCGCGGCCACCGGACACCTGTCGGTGCTTCTCGGGATCTTCGTCGCCCTGAAGGCGGTCGCGTACTGGCTCGACCGGTACGGCCTCGCGGTGAAGTCCAGCGACTTCAAGGCGACCGACAGCTGGACGGGCCTGCGGTACGTCGACGCCAACGCCTATCTGCCGGCCAAGACGATCCTGTTCTGCATCGCCGTCATCTGCGCGCTGCTGTTCTTCGCCACCCTGTGGCGGCGCACCTGGCAGCTGCCCGTGATCGGTTTCGGCCTGATGGTTCTGTCGGCGATCCTCATCGGCGGCCTCTACCCGGCCATCGTGCAGAAGTTCCAGGTCCAGCCGAACGAGCAGGCCAAGGAGGCGCCGTACGTCGAGAAGAACCTCAAGGCCACGCGTGAGGCGTACGGCATCGACGACTCGCAGGTCACCGAGTACCCGGGCACGGCCCAGACCGAGGACAAGACCAAGCTGCGGGACGACGTCACCGACGCGGCGAGCATCCGCATCATGGACCCGAACGTCGTCTCCCCGACGTTCCAGCAGCTCCAGCAGATCAGGAACTACTACGCGTTCCCGACCAACCTGGATGTCGACCGGTACACCAAGGACGGCAAGGACCAGGACACGGTCATCGGTCTGCGCGAGCTCAACTACGACGGCATCCCCAAGCGGAACTGGATCAACGACCACTTCCGCTACACCCACGGGTACGGCGTGGTCGCCGCGGAGGGCACCAGCGCCGACTCCGGCGGCCGCCCGTCGTTCACCGAGTCGGACCTGCCGTCCAAGGGTGACCTCGGGTCGTACGAGCAGCGCGTCTACTACGGCGAGCGGACGACCACGTACTCGATCGTCGGCGGCCCCCAGAAGGAGATCGACTACTCCGACGACAGCGGCGAGAAGACCTACAGCTACGAGGGCGACAGCGGGGTCAACCTCGCCAACCCGGTCAACCGGGCCGCCTACGCCGTCGCGTTCAGCGAGCCGCAGATCCTGTACTCGGGTGCCATCGGCGACGGTTCGCGGATCCTGTACAACCGCACGCCCAAGGAGCGCGTCGAGGCGATCGCCCCGTGGCTGACCATCGACGGCGACGCCTACCCCGCGGTCGTGGACGGCCGGATCCAGTGGATCGTCGACGCCTACACGACCACCAACGGTTACCCGTACGCGTCGAGGACGACGCTCGGTGACACCACGGCCGACTCGCTGACCGCCACCAACGACCAGCGCGCCGTGGTGGCCCAGCAGAACCAGGTCAACTACATCCGCAACTCGGTGAAGGCGACCGTCGACGCGTACAGCGGCGAGGTCAAGCTCTACCAGTGGGACACCAAGGACCCCGTCCTCAAGACGTGGATGAAGGCGTTCCCGGACACGGTGGAGCCGAGGAGCGAGATCTCGGGCGACCTGATGGCCCATCTGCGCTACCCGCAGGACCTGTTCAAGGTGCAGCGCGAGCTGCTGACCCGCTACCACGTGAAGGACCCCACCACGTTCCTCTCGGGCAGCGAGGTGTGGCAGGTGCCGGACGACCCGACGAACAAGACGGGCGACGCGGTGCCCCCGTACTACCTGAGCATGAAGATGCCCGATCAGCAGGAGCAGACCTTCTCGCTCACCACGACACTCACCCCGAACGGGCGTGACAACCTCAGCGCGTTCGTGGCGGTCAACGCCGATCCGGGCACCCGGGACTACGGCAAGATCAGAATCCTGAAACTGCCGACGAGCACCACGGTCTCCGGACCGAAGCAGGTGCAGAGCCAGTTCAACTCGCAGCAGGACATCGCCGAGACGATCCGGCTGCTGAGGGGCGGCGACTCGGAGGTCGAGTACGGCAATCTCCTGACCGTCCCGCTCGACGGGGGACTGCTCTACGTGGAGCCGGTCTACGTACGCGGTGGCGGACTGAAGTACCCGCTGCTGCGGAAGGTGCTGGTGACCTACGGAGGCCAGACCGCGTTCGAGGACACCCTCGAGCAGGCACTGGACAAGGTCTTCGGCGGACAGGGCACGCCCGTCGAGCCGCCACCGGGCGAGGACGAGGGAACGGGTGAGGGCGAGGCCACCGAGCCGCCGCCCACGTCCGACAACCCCACGGTCCAGGAGGCTCTGAACGACGCCCAGAAGGCGTTCGAGGCAGGCCAGGAGGCCCTGAAGAACAACGACTGGGAGGCCTACGGCAAGGCGCAGAAGGACCTGGAGGACGCACTCCGCAAGGCCGAGGAGGCCCAGTCGGCCGAAGGGGGCGGCGCCGGCGGCGGGGAGAGCAGTCCCGGTCCCGACGCCGGCCGGAGCAGTTAGCGAGCGGGCTGGTCAGAAGCCCACCCCGCGCCGTGCTACGGTTGCAGCACAACGGCGCGGGGTGGAGCAGCTCGGTAGCTCGCTGGGCTCATAACCCAGAGGTCGCAGGTTCAAATCCTGTCCCCGCTACTGACGTCGCGAAGTCGGCGACACCAAAGGCCCGGATTCCCTAGGGAATCCGGGCCTTTGTGATGTGCGAACGCATGTACCTGGGTGAGCGACGGCCGTGCCGCCGACGGGAGTTGGGGGATGTGTGTTTGACTTGTCTCTCTGTGGGCATGTCGACAAAACGCTGTAGTGACCTCACTGACTGCGGTATACCAGGTGTACCCAGGTTGCAGGTGGTGCGACGATGGATGTTATGGGGGACAAGTCAACTCTGTACGAGTCGGAGCGTTTTGTGCAGTCCTCCCGCCGCGAGGAGCCTCGCGACCAGGCGGGGGAAGCCGCCGACGAGGCGGCGGAGGAGCTCCGCCGGCGGCTCGCCGCCGAGGCCGGCGACATCGAGGCGATGAGCGTCCTCGGTGCCATGCTGCTGCGTCGCGGTGATCTCGACGGAGCCGAACCCCATCTGCGTGCCGCCACGGCCGCGGGCGACCGTGCCGCCGCCAACAACCTGGGCGTCCTGCTGCACCAGCGGGGCTATGCCGACGAGGCCGCCGGATGGTGGCGGATCGCCGCCGTCGCCGGTTCCACCGCGGCGGCCCACGCGCTCGGCCGTCACCACCGTGAGCGTGGCGACGAGCCGGCCGCCGAGTACTGGCTGCGCCAGTCCGCCGAGCAGGGTCACGCCCTAGGCGCCTACGCCCTCGCCGACCTGCTGGAACACCGCGGGGACACGGACGGGGCCGAGCGCTGGATGCGGGCCGCGGCCGAGCGGGGGCACCGCGAGGCGGCGTACCGGCTGGCCCGCTCGCTGGACCGCAGGGCCGCCCGGGTGTCCGACGGCGACGCCGTCAGGGTCCTCGAGGAGGCCGAGCAGTGGTACCGGCAGGCCGCCGCGCGCGGGCACCGCCGGGCCGCGCTGCACCTCGGGGCGATCCTGGAGAAGCGCGGTGAGCTGAAGGAGGCCGGCCGCTGGTACCTGACGTCCGCCAAGGACGGAGAGGCGCGGGCCGCCTGTGCGCTCGGCTTCCTGCTGCGCGACGCCGGGGACACCGAGAACGCCGCCGTGTGGTGGCTGCGGGCCGCTCAGGACGGGGACGGCAACGCCGCCAACGCGCTGGGCGCGCTGCACGCCGAGCGGGGCGAGACGCAGACCGCCGAGCGCTGGTACCGGGCCGCGATGGACGCAGGCGACATCAACGGCGCCTACAACCTCGGGCTGCTCTGCGCCGACCAGGGCCGCACGGGCCCGGCCGAGCAGTGGTACCGCCGGGCCGCCTACGCCGGTCACCGCGAGGCGGCGAACGCGCTGGCGATCCTGCTGCTGCGGGCCGGGGACGAGACCGGTGCGGAACCCTGGTTCTCCAAGGCCGCCGAGGCCGG
This sequence comes from Streptomyces toyocaensis, assembly GCF_000725125.1. Lineage (GTDB taxonomy): Bacteria > Actinomycetota > Actinomycetes > Streptomycetales > Streptomycetaceae > Streptomyces > Streptomyces toyocaensis. Next base: position 62,899 of record NZ_JFCB01000025.1, on the reverse strand, counting down.
AAGCGTGGACGCCGCCTTCAACCTCGGCATCCTGCACGCCGGCCGGAGTGAGGACGACGCCGCGCTGCGCTGGTACGAGCGGGCGGCGGCGGCCGGGCACACCGAGGCGGCGCTGCAGGTCGGAATGGCGCGGCTGCGCGACGGCGAGGAGGGCGAGGCGGAGCGCTTCCTGCGGTGCGCGGCGGGCGGCGGGAGCGCGGAGGCCGCGTACCGGCTGGCCACGGTGCTCGACGCCCGCAGGCCTCCCGAGCCGGCGCACGAGCTGGGGGAGCCGGTGAACCGGCGCAGCGAGTGCGAGGAGTGGTACGAGCGGGCGGCGTCCCAGGGGCACCGGCGGGCGCAGGTGCGCGTCGGCATGCTCGCGGCGGCCCGGGGGGACGTCGTCGAGGCGGCGCGGTGGTACCGGGAGGCCGCGGAGGCCGGGTCGCGGAACGGGGCGTTCAACCTCGGACTGCTGCTGGCGCGCGAGGGGAGCGAGCCCGAGGCCGTGTTGTGGTGGACGCGTGCCGCGGACGCCGGGCACGGGCGGGCGGCGTTGCGGCTCGCGCTGGTGTGCGCGCGGCGGGGGGAGCTCGCGGAGGGCCAGCGGTGGGCCGACCGGGCGGCGGCGCTGGGGCCGGCGGCGGTGACGGAGCGGGCCACGCGGCTGCGGGACGCGCTGCGGGAGGAGCTGTCGGCGTGACCCCGTGCGGGGCCGGCCGGGGCGGGTTCCGCGGCCCTGTGCCGCGGGGCCCGAGCGGCCCCGGTGAAAGGATTTGCTTCCTTCGCGCGTCTTGACGTAACGTTGCGGTCATCGCCGCGGGGTGGAGCAGCTCGGTAGCTCGCTGGGCTCATAACCCAGAGGTCGCAGGTTCAAATCCTGTCCCCGCTACTGAAATCGAGGGCCGGAATCCGAAAGGGTTCCGGCCCTCGGTGTTTTCCGGCCCGGGAGCGAGCCCGGCGCAGCCGGGGCCCCGGGGCCGGGCGGTGCGGTCTAGGCCGCCGCGCAGTTCGGGCAGACGCCGCGGTAGGTCACTTCCACGTCGGAGACCGTGAAGCCGAAGCGCTCCGTGTCGGGGAGGTCGGCCAGCGGGTTGCCGGTCGGGTGGACGTCGCGGATCGCCCCGCACTGCGCGCACACCAGGTGGTGGTGCGGGCGGTGGGCGTTGGGGTCGTAGCGCTTGGCCCGCTTGTCCGTGGCGACCTCGAGCACCTCGCCGAGCGAGACCAGCTCGCCCAGGGTGTTGTAGACGGTCGCCCGGGAGATCTCGGGCAGCTTCACGACAGCCCTCGCGTGCACCTCGTCGGCCGTCAGGTGGACGTGTTCGCCGTCGAGGACCTCGGCCACGACACGGCGCTGCGCGGTCATCCGCCATCCACGTCCGCGGAGCCGTTCCAGAAGGTCACTCATAGGCACCAGCCTAACAGCAGGGGGACCAGGTCCCGAACGGGTGTGACTTTGGAGCTTTCCTTGACTTAGACATTGTCCATTGTAGGATCGAGCTCGGCTTTAGCCAAGGAACAGATGGGTCGTTCAATGTCGCAGGAGGCGTACGTGACGCAGGGGCCGCTTACTACGGAGGCCGGTGCTCCGGTGGCCGACAACCAGAACAGCGAGACGGCGGGCGTCGGTGGCCCGGTCCTCGTGCAGGACCAGCTCCTCCTGGAGAAGCTGGCCCACTTCAACCGGGAGCGCATCCCGGAGCGTGTGGTGCACGCCCGCGGCGCGGGTGCGTACGGCACCTTCACGGTGACGGCCGACGTCACGAAGTACACGCGCGCCACGTTCCTCTCCGAGGTCGGCAAGCAGACGGAGACCTTCCTGCGCTTCTCGACGGTGGCCGGCAACCTGGGCGCCGCGGACGCCGTGCGCGACCCGCGCGGCTTCGCGCTGAAGTTCTACACCGAGGAGGGCAACTACGACCTCGTCGGCAACAACACCCCGGTGTTCTTCATCCGCGACGCGATCAAGTTCCCGGACTTCATCCACACCCAGAAGCGCGACCCGTACACCGGTTCGCAGGAGGCGGACAACGTCTTCGACTTCTGGGGCCTGTCGCCCGAGTCCACGCACCAGGTGACCTGGCTGTTCGGTGACCGCGGCATCCCGGCGTCGTATCGCCACATGGACGGTTTCGGCTCGCACACCTACCAGTGGAACAACGAGGCCGGCGAGGCCTTCTGGGTCAAGTACCACTTCAAGACGGACCAGGGCATCAAGAACCTGACCGCCGAGGAGGCCGAGATCCTCGCGGGCAAGGACCCCGACTCCCACCAGCGGGACCTGCGCGAGGCCATCGAGCGCGGCGACTTCCCGTCCTGGACCGTCTACGTCCAGGTGATGCCGGCGGCCGAGGCGGCCACCTACCGCTTCAACCCGTTCGACCTGACCAAGGTCTGGCCGCACGCCGACTACCCGCTGATCGAGTTCGGCAAGCTGGAGCTCAACCGCAACCCGGAGAACATCTTCGCGGAGGTCGAGCAGTCGATCTTCAGCCCCGCCCACTTCGTGCCGGGCATCGGTCCCTCCCCGGACAAGATGCTCCAGGGCCGCCTCTTCGCCTACGGCGACGCCCACCGCTACCGCGTCGGCATCAACGCCGACCACCTGCCGGTGAACCGTCCGCACGCCACCGAGGCGCGCACCCACTCCCGTGACGGCTACCTGTACGACGGCCGTCACAAGGGCGCGAAGAACTACGAGCCGAACAGCTTCGGCGGCCCCTTCCAGACGGACCGTCCGCTGTGGCAGCCCGTGCCGGTCACCGGTGTCACCGGTGAGACGGTCACGCCCGTCCACGCCGAGGACAACGACTTCGTCCAGGCGGGCAACCTGTACCGGCTGATGTCGGAGGACGAGAAGGAGCGCCTGGTGAACAACCTGGCGAACGCCATCTCGGGGGTGACGCGCGACGACATCGCCGACCGTGCGATCAACAACTTCCGTCAGGCGGACGAGGACTTCGGCAAGCGGCTGGAGGCCGCGGTCCAGGCCCTGCGCGGCTGATTCCAGCGCTGGACCGCTTGTCGATCGACGGGCCGGACTCCCCAGGGAGTCCGGCCCGTTCCGCGTGTCGCTACACGGGTACCTGCTGCGCCCGCTGACGCTCCGGTGCCCAGCAGCGGATGATGTCGCGGACCGAGACGACGCCGGCGGGCCCGCCCCCGTCGAGGACGATCAGATGGCGGAAACCGCCGTGGGTCATGGCGACAGCGGCTTCCTCGAGGGTCCAGGACGGGGTGGCGAAGACGACATCGGTGGTGGTGTGGGCGTGGGCGCGCTCGGCGTCCGGATCCTGGCCGAGACCGAGGGAGTTGAGGACGTCCCGTTCGGTGAGGATGCCGATGCCGGTGCCCTCGGGGTCGAGGACCACGGCCGCGCCCACCCTGCGGGCGGACATCAGGGCGGCGGCCTGCCGGAGGGTGTGGGCGGGTCCGATGGTGAGGACCACGGTGCTCATGGCGTCACGGACGAGCATGGATGGAGCCACCTCCTACCGGAAAACGCGAGGTCACGGACCACGGGGCCCGCTCGTTCGCGCTTTCACAAGTTCACAAGTGGGGGAACTCCCAGAGTGGCAGGTAAAGCGGGGGTCAACAAGGGGGCGCGTGCGGCGGATTGGGGGCGCGCACGCGGAACCCCACCTGCTCAGTAACGCTGGTTGAGGTACCCCAGCAACTCGTCGTGCAGCAGACCGTTCGAGGCCGCGGCGTTGCCGCTGTGCGGCCCCGGGCGGCCGTCGAGACCCGTGAACGAGCCGCCGGCCTCCGTGACCACGATGGCGGTGGCCGCCATGTCCCAGAGCGACAACTCCGGCTCTGCGCACAGGTCGACCGATCCCTCGGCGACCATCATGTACGGCCAGAAGTCTCCGTACGCGCGCGTGCGCCACACCGCGCGGCTCAGGTCGAGGAAGCCGTCCAGCCGTCCCTGCTCCTCCCAGCCGCCGAGCGAGGAGTACGCGAAGGAGGCGTCGGAGAGCCTGGAGACGCGGGAGACCTGCAGCCGGGAGGCCGACGACAGACTGCGGCCGGCGAAAGAGCCGTGCCCCCGCGCGGCCCACCAGCGGCGGCCCAGCGCCGGAGCGGACACCACCCCCACGACCGGCTGGAACCCCCCCTCGCCGGCCTCCATGAGGGAGATCAGCGTGGCCCAGACGGGCACACCGCGGACGTAGTTCTTGGTGCCGTCGATCGGATCGATCACCCAGCGGCGCGGCCCCGTGCCCTCCACCCCGTACTCCTCGCCGAGCACCGCGTCCCTCGGGCGGGCGCGCCGGAGGTGGCCGCGGATGAGTTCCTCGGCGGCCTTGTCCGCCTCACTCACCGGCGTCATGTCCGGTTTCGTCTCCACCTTGAGGTCGAGGGCCTTGAACCGGTCCGTCGTCGCGGCGTCGGCGGCGTCCGCGAGGACGTGGGCGAGACGCAGGTCGTCGAGGTAGTCGGGCATGAAACGAACGGTATCCGCCGAGGTCGGTGCGGGGCCAGCGGGGGCCGGGACCGAGACCCCTTGACAGGGTCAGGCGGCGCGTCAAACCTGAACCGCGGGGTCGGCCGTCCGCCCCGAGGGAGGCGATGATGCCTGCAGCGCGGGAATCCCTGCTGGACGCCGCATGCACGGCACTGGCACGCCGGCCGTGGTCCGCGGTGCGGATGGTGGACGTGGCCGCCGCGGCCGGAGTCTCCCGGCAGACGCTGTACAACGAGTTCGGCAGCAAGGACGGTCTCGCCAGGGCCCTCGTGCGCAGGGAGGCCGACGGCTTCCTGACCGGCGTCGACCGCGCCCTCACCGGCCACGTGGACCCGCGCGACCGCCTGATCGCGACCGCCGAGTGGACCGCCTCCAGCGCCCGCGACAACGCCCTGGTCCGCGCCATGCTCACCGGCTGCTGGAGCGAACGCCTGCCCGCCCCGGCCCTGACGGCCGTGCCGTCCCGTTCCGCCGTGCCCGCGCAGCGCCGCGCCGACGGCCCGCTGCCCTCACCCGCCGACTTCGTCGCGCTCGTCCGTGACCGTGCCGTCGCCGCCCTGGCCGGACCGGGCGCCTTGCGGAGCGACACCACGGAACTGGCCCGGTCCTGCGAGCTCGTGGTCCGCCTCGCCCTGTCCTGCGTGGCCGCGCCGCCGGCCGGCAACGGTGTCGCCGACCTGGTGCGCGGCGCCCTGCACCGGCTGCCGGTGCCGTAGGGGCCGCGCGGGCTCAGTGCGCGGACCCCGAGAGCTGCAGGCCGATCACACCGACGATCACGAACGTGATCGACACGATCTTCAGCGTCGACACCAGGTCGCCGAGGAACACCATCCCGTAGATCGCCGTCCCCGCCGCCCCGATGCCCGTCCACACCGCGTACGCGGGCCCCACGTCCAGCTTCTTCAGTGCCAGCGTCAGCAGCCCGAAGCTGCCCAGGGCGAACGCGCAGAACGCGATGGTCGGCCACAGCCGGGTGAAACCGTGCGACAGCTTCAGGCACACGGCGAAACCGGTCTCGAGGAACCCGGCCACGATGACCAGCAGCCACGCCATGTGTCGTCCTCCCGCATGCCCCACGTACAGTGACCGCTTCGCCAGGTTCGGCAGGTTCGTGTCCGGCTCGGTGCGATTATGCACTTACCGTCCGCGGGGCACGACAAACACGCGAAGGTCAGTCGCCCTCGGTGTGCTCCCGCGTCGCCAGCAGCCGGCGCAGCGAGTACAGCCGCGCCGGGTCCGCGTGACCGTCCGCCACCCAGGCGTCCAGCGCGCAGTCCGGCTCGTCGTGACTGCACGCCCGCGGACAGCCCTCCGTACCGGGCCCCAGATCGGGGAAGGCGTGGATGACCCGCGACGGGTCGACGTGGGCGAGTCCGAAGGACCGCACACCCGGGGTGTCGATCACCCAGCCGTCCGCTCCCGACAACGGCAGTGCCAGCGCGGACGTGGTGGTGTGCCGCCCTCGCCCCGTCACCGCGTTGACATGACCGGTCGTACGCCGCCGCTCCTGCGGTACCAGCGCGTTCACCAGGGTCGTCTTGCCGACCCCCGAGTGCCCCACGAACGCCGTGATCCGGCCGTCGAGCTGCTCCCGCACCCGGTCCGCCGCCTCACCGCTCTCCAGCTCGGCGCGGCTGGTGACGACATACGGGATGTCGAGGTCCCCGTACAGCTCCAGCAGCTTGTCGGCCGGAGCCAGGTCCGACTTGGTCAGTACCAGCAGCGGCTCGAGCCCGCCGTCGTAGGCCGCGACCAGACAGCGGTCGATCAGCCGCGGGCGGGGCTCGGGATCGGCGAGGGCGGTGACGACGGCGAGCTGGTCGGCGTTGGCCACGACCACCCGCTCGTAGGGGTCGTCGTCGTCGGCGGTGCGCCGCAGCACCGACGTGCGCTCCTCGATCCGCACGATCCGCGCGAGGGTGTCCTTCCTTCCGGACAGGTCGCCCACGATCGCCACCCGGTCGCCCACCACGGCCGCCTTGCGGCCCAGTTCGCGGGCCTTCATCGCCAGTACGACACGGTCGTCGACGAGGCAGGTCAACCGGCCCCGGTCCACGGTGAGGACCAGGCCCTCGGCGGCGTCCTCGTGCTTGGGCCGGATGTGGGTGCGCGGCCGGTTGCCCTTGCGGTTGGGGCGGGAGCGGATGTCGTCCTCGTCGGTGTGCTTGCCGTAGCGGCGCATGGTGAACCCCTACGCCCCGAGCATCCCGGTCCACAGCTCGGGGAAGTCCGGCAGGGTCTTCGCCGTGGTCGCCACGTTCTCGATCTGCACGCCCTCGACCGCCAGGCCGATGATCGCACCGGCGGTGGCCATGCGGTGGTCCTCATAGGTGTGGAAGACCCCGCCGTGCAGCCGGCGCGGGCGGATGTGCAGGCCGTCGGCGGTCTCGGTGACGTCGCCGCCGAGCTCGTTGATCTCCTTGGTGAGCGCGGCCAGGCGGTCCGTCTCGTGCAGCCGCAGATGGGCCACGCCCCGCAGGGTCGACGGCGAGTCCGCGAGCGCCGCCACGGCCGCGATGCCCGGCGTCAGCTCGCCGACCTCGCCGAGGTCCACGTCGATACCGTGGACCGCGCCGGACCCGGTGAAGACGAGCCCGTACTCGGTCAGCTCGCAGGAACCGCCCATCTCGGTGAAGATCTCCCGCAGCCGGTCACCCGGCTGGGTGGTGCGGGCCGGCCAGTCCGGGACGACGACCCGGCCACCGGTCACCAGCGCCGCCGCCAGGAACGGCTGGGCGTTGGACAGGTCCGGTTCGACGGTCAGGTCCCGGCCGAGCAGAGCACCCGGGGTCACCCGCCAGACGTTGGGTTCGCCGCCGGACTCCGGGGTGTCCACCTGTGCGCCCACCGCGCGGAGCATGTCGACGGTCATCCGGATGTGCGGCAGCGACGGCAACGTCGCCCCGGTGTGCCGGACCTCCACGCCCTGGTTGAAGCGCGGCGCGGAGAGCAGCAGGGCGCTGACGAACTGGGACGAGGAGGACGCGTCGACCTCCACCGTGCCGCCGTCCAGGGCGCCGCCGCCGTGCACCGTCATCGGCAGCGCGCCGCGGTCGTCGTCGTCGATCCGGGCGCCCAGCCGGCGCAGCGCGTCGATGACTCCGTTCAGGGGACGCTCGTACGAGCGGGGGTCGCCGTCGAAGCGGACGGGACCGTCGGCCAGCGTGGCGACCGGGGGCAGGAACCGCATCACCGTGCCCGCGTTGCCGACGTCGACGGTGGCCGGACCGCGCAGGCCGGTGGGGAGCACCCGCCAGGCCTCGCCGGTGCTCTGCGGTCCCCCCGCGACGGAGGAGCTGGACGACACCGTCTCCTCGATCTCCACGCCCATCGCACGCAGCGCGCCCGCCATCAGCAGCGTGTCGCGCGAGCGCAGCGGGCGGCGCAGCCAGCCCGGCTCGGAGGCGAGCGCGGCGAGCACGAGGGCGCGGTTGGTCACCGACTTGGACCCGGGCACGTGGACCGTCGCGTCGACGGCTCCGCTTGCGTACGGGGCGGGCCAGAGGGCGGTGTGCGTGGGGTTCGGGGCCATGGGGCCACTCTATAAGGCGGGCGGTGGCGAGGCCGTTCGTCGTCCGCGGGTGAGACGGCGGGGACCCGCGCGGCTTCCCGCCCGCGGGCGCCGTCGGCTCACAGGCCCAGCAGCCACCTGCCGCCGCCGAGCAGCGCGCACAGCGACACCGCGTGGAACAGGAACAGCCACAGCCCCGCCGGCACGTGGGTCAGCCGCGACAGCTGGTCCGCGTCCGAGTCCCCCGCACCGCCACGCGCCCGCTTGGCCTGCAGCTCGAACGCCGGGCGCACCCCGCCGAGCAGCAGGAACCACACCACGGCGTACGCGAACGCCGCCTGTACCTGCGGGCCGGCCAGCCAGGACACCAGGACGAACGTGCCGCCGGTGACGAGCACCGACAGCGCCCCGTAGGCGTTGCGGATCATCACCAGCATCGCCACCAGCAGCGCCGTGGCCAGCCACAGCAGCAGCGTGATGCGTCCGGCCCCGAGCAGCGCGGCGCCGCCCAGGCCCAGCAGCGGGGGAGCGGTGTAGCCGGCCGCGGCGGTGAGGATCATGCCGATGCCGTCCGGCTTGCCGCGGCTGACGGTGAGGCCGCTGGTGTCGGAGTGCAGGCGTATCCCCGTCAGCGTGCGGCCGGTGAGCAGGGCCACCAGGCCGTGCCCGCCCTCGTGGGCGATGGTGATGGCGTTGCGGGACAGCCGCCACGGCCCCTGCGGTACGACGACGGCGGCCGCGGCGACGAGGGTGGCGACGACCACCCACACATCGGGGTCGGGCTGGGTCCCGGACACCTCGTCCCAGAGGGAGGCGAGCGAGGCGGACGCGGTGCTGGCCATGCTTTCCATGCGTTTCGGATCGCTCCCTGTGTGCGTACGGAGTCTGGCAGTGTTGCATGTATGTGCGGACGGTATGCAGCGAGTCGCAGGCCCGAGGACCTCGCGGGGATCTTCGGGGTGGAGAAGTGGGAGCCGGAGGAGACCCTGGAGCCCGACTACAACGTGGCGCCGACCAAGCAGGTCTACGCCGTACTCGACCGTGCCCTCAAGGACGAGGCCGGACCCCGCCCGGTGCGGCAGCTGCGGACGCTCACCTGGGGACTGGTGCCCTCCTGGTCCAAGACCCCCGAGGGCGGCGCCCGGATGATCAACGCCCGCGCCGAGACCGTCCACGAGAAGCCGTCCTACCGCCGCGCCTTCTCCTCCCGGCGCTGCATCCTCCCCGCCGACGGCTACTACGAGTGGGTCACCGGCAAGCAGGAGCGGGACCTGGAGGCCGAGGGCAGGAAGAAGCGGCCCCGCAAGCAGCCCTACTTCGTGACGCCGGCCGACGGCTCGGTGTTCGCCATGGCCGGGCTGTACGAGTTCTGGCGGGACAGGACGCTGCCGGACGACCACCCCAGGGCCTGGTGGGTGACGTGCTCGGTGATCACCACCGAGGCGGAGACCTCTCCGCTCGCCGTTTCCCCCGCCGAGGGCCCGCACGCCCTCGCCGAGATCCACCCCCGGATGCCGCTGATGCTCACGCCGGACCGCTGGGACGCCTGGCTGGACCCCGCCCGCACGGACGTCGACGAGCTGCGCGGGCTGCTCGCCCCGCCGCCCGCCGGCCTGATGCGCGCCTACCCGGTCGCCACGGCAGTCAGCAACGTCCGCAACAACGGGCCGGAGCTGCTGAAGGAGCTGGCCGCGCCGGAAGAGGGCACACTCTTCTGACGTGACCCCCGACACGACAGACACGTCAGAGACGACCGAGAGCGTCGAGACGGACGCCGGCACCGCCCGTGTGACGTGGCGCAGCGCCGGGCGCGGTGCCCGCCTCGTCCTCGCGGTGAGTCACGGCGCCGGCGGCGGGATCGAGGCTCGTGACCTCCGGGCGCTGGCCGCCGGGCTGCCCGCGCACGGCGTGACCGTCGCCCTCGTCGAACAGCCCTGGCGGGTGGCCGGCAGGAAGGTGGCCCCCGCGCCGAAGACCCTGGACGCCGGCTGGCGCGGCGTCTGGCCCGCGCTGACCGCGCCGGGCCTGCCGGTGATCTCGGGCGGGCGCAGCGCCGGAGCCCGCGTCGCCTGCCGCACCGCCGCGGAACTCGGCGCCCGCGCCGTACTCGCCCTGAGCTTCCCGCTGCACCCGCCGGGCAGGCCCGAGAAGTCCCGGGCCGGCGAACTGCTGGGTGCGGGCGTGCCCACCCTCGTCGTCCAGGGCGGCAACGACCCGTTCGGCAGACCCGGGGAGTTCCCCGACGGGGCCTACGAGCTGGTCGAGGTGCCCCACGGCGATCACGGCTTCGCCGTGCCGAAAAGGGCCGGCATCACGCAGGAGGAGGCCGTGGCGGTCGTCACGGACGCCGTCGTGCGGTGGACCGGGACGCTCGGCTGAGGCGCCGGGAATGCGCGGGCGGCTCCCGCTGTTGGGAGGGGCGTACGTGCCGCTCGTCGGCACAGACGTCGTAGGAGAGGAAGTCCGCCGCATGGGTTCCATGTTCTGCCCGAGCCGCAGTGCCCGCGCCGACCTGGACTGGACGGTGCTGCACGCGGCCAGGACCGCCCCGATTCGGGCGGCGGGCGGACCGGATCGTCGTCTATCCTCCGATTCGGGTGAGACCGGTTCCGGTCTCGCGACGACATCGGAGGAGGTGGGTCCGGTTCCCGGTACCGACGCAGGGACCGAACACGGCCAGGCGGAGCAGCCCGAGGGCCAGGGCAGCACGGGCGCGGAGTCGACCGCGGAGCGCAGCGCGCGCTTCGAGCGGGACGCGCTCGAGTTCCTCGACCAGATGTACTCGGCCGCGCTGCGCATGACGCGCAACCCGGCCGACGCCGAGGACCTGGTGCAGGAGACGTACGCCAAGGCGTACGCGTCCTTCCACCAGTTCCGCGAAGGCACCAACCTCAAGGCGTGGCTGTACCGGATCCTCACCAACACCTTCATCAACTCCTACCGCAAGAAGCAGCGCGAGCCCCAGCGCAGCGCGGCCGAGGAGATCGAGGACTGGCAGCTCGCGCGGGCCGAGTCGCACATGTCCACGGGTCTGCGCTCCGCGGAGTCGCAGGCGCTGGACCACCTGCCCGACTCGGACGTCAAGGAAGCACTGCAGGCGATCCCCGAGGAGTTCCGCATCGCGGTGTACCTCGCCGATGTCGAGGGCTTTGCCTACAAGGAGATCGCCGACATCATGGGGACACCCATCGGTACGGTGATGTCCCGGCTGCACCGTGGCCGCCGCCAGCTGCGCGGCATGCTCGAGGACTACGCGCGCGAGCGCGGGCTGGTCCCGGCCGGTGCCGGAGAGTCGAACGAAGCGAAAGGCTCGGGGTCATGAGCTGCGGAGAGCCGCACGAGACGGATTGCAGCGAAATCCTCGATCATCTCTACGAGTTCCTCGACCGCGAGATGCCGGATGCCGACTGCGTGAAGTTCGAGCACCACTTCGAGGAATGCTCGCCGTGCCTGGAGAAGTACGGGCTCGAGCAGGCGGTGAAGAAGCTGGTCAAGCGCTGTTGCGGGCAGGACGACGTGCCGGGCGACCTGCGCTCCAAGGTCATGGGCCGGATCGACCTGATCCGCTCCGGTCAGGCCGTGCCCGAGCAGGACGTCACGGCTTCACCGGTCACACCGCAGGAGTCCTGACACCCCGCCCCTCCCGGCCCGCGGTGTCACTCGTACGTGCTAATCCCCCGGTTATCGGCCCGTCGCGGTCCTGGACTCCGGCCTAGGCTCCTGAGCCTGGCAGATGGCGGGCCGCGTGCGGCGGGCACGGTCGGGGAGGGGCTCATGGAGGCGTTACCGGCGCGGGCCCTGGCGTATGTCGCCGGTGTCACCTTGCTGGCCCTGCTCTGTGTGGTCCCCCCGCCGGGGCTCCCGTTCCCGGGCGACCCGGCGGACCCGGGCGTCCCGTGGTGGCCGGTCGTTCTGCTCGCCGCCGTGTACGCCGGGTGCGAGCGCCTCGCCCGTTCGCGCCTCGTGGCCGCACCGCATCCGGGCGGCACCTTCTACCCCGTCCTGCTCGCCGGGGCCTTTCTGCTGCCGCCGCACGCCGCGGCGCTGGTCGCGCTGCCCGGGGCGCTGCTGCTTCCCGTGGAGCAGCGGCCGCACCTGGCGCGCAGGCTCTGGCGGGCCGGCCGGCTCGTGGTCGCCGTGTGGGCCGCGGGCCGGGTCCACGGGGCGGCCGGGGGCCCGGACACGGTGGCGGACTGCGACGTGCCGGGGGCACTCGCGACCGCCGGGGCAGCGGTCCTGGCGTTCTGCCTGGTCCTCACCCTGATCGACGGCGGCGTCCTGGCGCCGGCGTCCGGGGCGCGTCCGCGCGGGAGGCGCGCCGCCGCCCTGGCCACGTGGCGCCGGCAGTTCCTGAGGTCGCTGGCACCGCTGACCGTGCACGCCCTCGCCGGGCTCATGATGGCGCTGCTGTGGCGCAGCGCCTACGGCCCCGTGGCGGCACTGCTCGTGCTGCTGCCGATGGGCGTCTCGTGGTGGGCGTTCGCCCAGTACCACCGGGAGCGGGCCGCCCACCAGGCCACGATCCGCGCCCTCGTCCAGGCCGTCGACATCAAGGACGGCTACACGCGCGGGCACAGCGAGCGCGTCGGACGGGCCTCCATGATGATCGCGCGGGAACTCGGACTCGACGACGAGCGGGTGGAGGTGCTCCGCTTCGCGGGCATCCTGCACGACGTCGGCAAGCTCGGCGTCCCCACCCGGCTGCTGACCAAGAACGGTCCCCTGACCCCCGAGGAACGCCGGGTGATCGAACTGCACCCCGAGTACGGGCACGAGATGGTGCGGGGGATCTCCTTCCTCGGCGAGGCCCGGGCGGCCGTGCTGCACCACCATGAGCGGCTCGACGGCTCGGGCTACCCCTACGGGCTGGCGGGCGGTCAGATCCCCGAGTCCGCGCGGGTGGTCGCCGTGGCCGACGCCTTCGACGCGATGACCTCCACCCGCTCCTACAGCAGGGCACGGCCCGTTCCCGTGGCGCTGGAGGAGCTCCGGCGCTGCGCGGGCACCCACTTCGACCCGCGGATGGTCGGCGCGCTGGTCCGCGCGATCGGCCGGGCGGGCTGGCATCCGGCGGTGACCGCCGACGACGACCGCTCCGCCGCCCTGCCCGGGCCCGCCGCACCGGTGACCGGCCGGCCGGGAGCGCGCCGGTGAGGCCGCGGCTGCACACCGTGGTGCACCTGTGCGCCGCCGTCCTCGCCGCGGGCTCCCTGGGCAGCACCCTCTACAACGGCGTCGCGGAGCGGGGCACCGCCCTGGCGTTCGGGGTGCTCGTCACCGTCGGCGAACTCACCCGGCGCAGCGGGACCCGGATCCGGGAGGCCGCGCCGCTCGCCGCCGCGGGCTCGCTCTCGTACGCGCTGCTCGGCGAGACGGCGGGGCGGCCGACCCACCACGGTGCCGCCCAGGTCGTCACCGTGGTGCTCGCCGCGTCCCTGCTCGGCAGCGTGCCGCACGTCGGGCGTGGGGGCGGGCCCGCACTCGAACCGCAGGCCCGCCGGGTGCTGACCGTCGGCTTCGTCGCCGTCTGCTTCCAGCCCCTGCACGGCCGGGGCGCCTTCGACGACTGGGAGGGACCCTCCCACGCGCTGCTGCTGCTGGCCCTGCTGTCCCTCACCGCGCTGTGCGACGCCGTGCTCGCCGCCGCGCTGGCCCACTCCCGTACCGGCTGGCCCTTCCTGCCGACGCTGCGGGACGAACTGCGCGCCGTGCCCGGCATCGGCGCGGCCGTCGTCGCCACGGGCGCGGTGATGGCGCTCGGGGTCGCGGTCGTCGGGCTGTGGGCGCTGCCCGTCTTCTCCGTTCCCCTGCTGCTCGCCCAGCTGTCCTACCGGCGGTACGCCGCCGTGCGCGCCACCTACCGGCAGACCATCGCCTCCCTCGCGCGGGCCACCGAGATCGCCGGGTACACCCCCGCCGGGCACGCCCGCCGGGTCGCCGCGCTCAGCCAGGCGGTCGGCCGGGACCTGGGGCTGACCGAGCCCGAGCTGACCGTGCTGGAGTACGCGGCCCTGATGCACGACATCGGTCAGCTCAGCCTCGTCGACCCGGTCCCCGCGGGCGCCACCGCAGTCCTGCCGGTCTCCGAGCAGCGGCGGATCGCGCTGCTCGGCGGCGCCGTGGTGCGCCAGACGGGAGTGGACCCCCGGGTGGCCGGGATCGTCGAGCGCCAGGCCGACCCGCACCCGGAGCAGCCGCCGGCCGCGCGGATCGTCCGCGTGGTGAACGCGTACGAGGAGAAGTCCCGGGAAGGAGGGCCCGGCGGGGCGCTGGCCGCGCTCGAGGAACTGCGGCTCGCTACCGCCGGGGAGTACGCGCCGGAGGTCGTCGAAGCGCTGGCCCGGGTGCTGTCACGGAATACGGAGGGGGAGCGTGCACACGGAGACCGGTCGTGGTGAGAGCCGCGAACAGGGCTGTCTGACCCCGGGCAAGGCTGGGTAACCCATGGGTAATGAGCGTCCTCGCGGCCGTACGTGGTTGGATGCGAAGGAGAGGGTGTCCGGGGGCGCGGATCGGTACGGCCGGCCCACCGAACGGAACTGGCAGGCGGGAATCGTGAGGATCTTCGGCAAGGGACGGCACCGGCCCTCCGCCTCCTGGCGGCAGGCCACGGACCGCGCGTTCACGCTCATCGGCGACGGCCGGTACGAGGACGCGGGCGCGCTGCTGACACGTGCCGCCGATCTGGAACCCTGGCTGTCGGAGTCCTGGTTCAACCTCGCGCTGCTGCACAAGTTCCGGCACGACTGGGAGCAGGCGCGGACGGCCGGCCTGCGGGCCGTGGCGCTGCTCGACCGGGACACGGGGGCTCCCGACTGGTGGAACGTCGGCATCGCGGCCACCGCCCTGCAGGACTGGCCGCTGGCCCGGCGGGCCTGGCAGGCCTACGGACTCAAGGTGCCCGGCCCGGCCACCGACTCCGGAGAGCCCCTCGGCATGGACCTGGGCAGTGCCGCCGTACGGCTGTCACCGGAGGGGGAGGCGGAGGTCGTGTGGGGGCGGCGCCTCGACCCCGCCCGGATCGAGGTGCTGTCCATTCCGCTGCCCTCGTCCGGGCGCCGCTGGGGCGAGGTCGTCCTGCACGACGGTGTACCGCACGGCGAGCGCAGCACCGCGGCCGGGCACACCTACCCGGTGTTCGACGAGATCGAGTTGTGGGCGCCGTCGCCGGTGCCGACCTGGGTGGTGCTGCTGGAGGCCGCGTCCGAGACGGACCGGGACGCGCTGGAACAGCTGGCCTCCGACGCCGGTTTCGCCGCCGAGGACTGGTCGTCGTCCGTGCGGCTGCTGTGCCGGATGTGCTCGGAGTCACGGATGCCGTCCGACGAGGGCGACGGCGAGCACCTGGACCCGCACGACCACAGTGAGCCGGGTCACCCCGGCCCGCTGGGCCACCGCACCGACGGGCAGTTGTGGGTTCCGGAGCGCGAGTGCGGTCTCGCCGCGCCGGCTTCGCTGGTCCGGGGGCTGCTGGACGGGTGGGTCGCGGACAGCCCGGATTCCCGGGACTGGCGGGACCTGGAAGAGGTCTGTTAGGGGCGGGTACGCGGATCGTTCGCCGTACCCTGTATCAGCACCACCCCCGGTTTTTCCCAGGAAGGCACACGTCGGTCATGGCTCAGCAGGACACCGATCAGCAGCACGCGGGCGCGCTCCCCGTCGACGACGAGGGGTACGTCATCGACACGGAGGACTGCGAGGAGCGCGAGGCGGCCTGGCGGGAGCGCGGGACCTCGCGCCCGATCACGGTGGTCGGCAACCCGGTGCTCCACAAGGAGTGCAGGGACGTCACCGACTTCGGCGAGGAGTTCCAGCAGCTGGTCGCCGACATGTTCGCCAGCCAGCGCACCGCCGAGGGCGTGGGCCTGGCCGCCAACCAGATCGGTGTCGACCTCAAGGTCTTCGTCTACGACTGCCCGGACGACGAGGGCGTGCGGCACACCGGTGTGGTCTGCAACCCGAAGCCGGTTGAACTGCCCGCCGAACAGCGCCGGCTGGACGACAGCAACGAGGGCTGTCTGTCGGTGCCCACCGCGTACGCGTCGCTGGCCCGTCCCGACTACGCCGAGGTGACCGGGCAGGACGAGAAGGGCAACCCGATCCGGGTACGCGGCACCGGCTACTTCGCACGGTGTTTGCAGCACGAGACGGATCACCTCTACGGCTACCTCTACATCGACCGGCTGTCCAAGCGGGAGCGCAAGGCGGCGCTGCGGCAGATGGCCGAGAACGAGCCGCGTTACCCCGTGGTCGCCAACGACTGACCGCTCCACGGAGCCTCACGGGGCCCCTCCGCCTCCTCGCGCACGGCGTTCGCCCGGGACTGCCTTTCCGGTCGGGCGCCGTGCGTCTGTGCGCGGCCAGAGGTAGTGAAAGAAGCAAATCCGTTCCCACAGCGGTCACTTGTGGTGCTGAATGGAGGTGCGTGGATACGCGGCGTGCGCCCGGCTCGGGGGACGGGGGCACGCCGACTGGCGGCTGAGAGGGGATTGTTCGTGCATGCTTTGTCACACGGCACCACATCGACACCGACCACCATCGCAGTTCCACCGGCGCTGTCTCTCCCGGTGATCGAGGCCGCGTTCCCCCGGCAACTCCACCCGTATTGGCCGAGCCTTCAGCAGAGCACGAGGGCGTGGCTGCTCGAAAAGCGGCTCATGTCCGAGGGCGCGGTGGAGGAACATGCCGATGGGCTGTGCTACACCGACCTTATGGCGGGCTACTACCTGGGTGCCCCCGACGAGGTCCTGCAGGCGATCGCGGACTACAGCGCGTGGTTCTTCGTCTGGGACGACCGGCACGACCGCGACATCGTGCACGGCCGCCCCGCCGCCTGGCGGCGGTTGAAGGACCGGCTGCACACCGCTCTCGACAGCCCCGCCGATCACCTGGGGCACGAGGATCCGGTGGTGGCCGGGCTCGCGGACAGCGTGCGACGGCTGTACGCCTTCCTGCCGGATACGTGGAACGCCCGGTTCGCCCGGCACTTCCATGGGGTGATCGAGGCGTACGACCGGGAATTCCACAACCGCACGGAGGGCATCGTCCCCACCGTCGAGGAATACCTGGAACTGCGCCGGCTCACCTTCGCGCACTGGATCTGGACCGATCTCCTGGAACCGAGCGCGGGCACCGAACTCCCGGACGGAGTGAGGAAGAATCCGGCCTACCGGCGGGCGGCGCTGCTCAGTCAGGAATTCGCCGCCTGGTACAACGACCTGTGTTCGCTCCCGAAGGAAATAGCGGGAAGCGAGGTGCACAATCTCGGAATCAGTCTCGTCACTCACGAGGGGCTGTCACTCGAAGAGGCGATCGCCGAAGTGAGACGTCGCGTCGAGGAATGCATACGCGAATTCCAGGACGCGGAAAGGGACGCCTTACGCCTCGCCGACGTCCTCGACGACGGCACGGTGGGAGGAAAGGAGACGAGCACCGCCGTGCGCGCCTGCGTCGGCAACATGAGGAACTGGTTCAGTTCCGTCTACTGGTTCCACCACGAGTCCGGCCGGTACCGGGTCGACAGCTGGGACGACCGGTCCACGCCCCCGTACGTCAACAACGAAGCGGCAGGTGAGTCATGAGCGTCGAGTCGGTGAACCCCGATGCGTCCGCGGCGGCCGCACTGCGCGAGCCGCCCTTGGCCGGCGGAGGCGTCCCCCTCCTCGGCCACGGCTGGAGGCTGGCGCGCGATCCGCTGGCGTTCATGTCCCGGCTGCGCGAGCACGGGGAGGTCGTGCGCCTGAGGCTCGGACCGAAGACGGTGTACGCCGTCACCACTCCCGCCCTCACCGGGGCGGTGGCACTGAGTCCCGACTACATCATCGCCGGACCGCTGTGGGAGTCCCTGGAGGCCCTCCTCGGCAAGGAGGGAGTGGCCACCGCCAACGGCTCGCTGCACCGGCGTCAGCGCCGCACCATCCAGCCCGCGTTCCGGCTCGACGCGATCCCCGACCACGGGCCGATCATGGCGGAGGAGGCGCACGCGCTCGTGGAGCGCTGGCGCTCCGGCGAGGTGCTGGACGTGACGATGGAGTCCTTCCGCGTGGCGGTGAGGGTCGCGGCCCGCTGCCTGATGCGCGGCAGTTACATGGACGCCCGGGCCGAGCGCATCTGCACCGACCTCGCCTCGCTCTTCAGTGGCATGTACCAGCGGATGGTGGTGCCGCTCGGACCGCTCTACAAGATACCTCTTCCGGCCAACCGGGAATTCAACCGGGCCCTGGCCGATTTGCACGTCCTGGTGGACGAGATCGTCGCCGACCGACGTGCTAGCGGTCAAAAGCCGAACGATTTGCTGACGGCTTTGCTGGAGGCGAAGGACGACAATGGCGAGCCCATCGGGGAACAGGAGATCCACGACCAGGTCATCGCCATACTCACCCCCGGCAGCGAAACCGTCGGAGCCACGGTCATGTCCCTGCTCCTGGTTCTCACCGAGCACCCGGAACTCGGCGACAAGATCCGCGACGAGGTGAGAACCGTCGTCGGTGACCGCCCCGTCGCATTCGAGGACGTCCGGAAGCTGACGTACACCGCGAATGTCGTGACCGAGACCCTGCGGCTGCATCCGGCCGTGTGGATATTGACCCGCCGTGCGGTGGCCGACACGGAACTCGGCGGATACCGCATTCCCGAGGGGGCGGACCTCATCCACAGTCCCTACGCCATCCAGCGCGACGGGCGGTCGTACGAGCGGAACGAGGAGTTCGACCCGGACCGCTGGCTCCCCGAGCGCGCGAAGGACGTGCCCCGGTACGCGATGAGCCCGTTCGGCGTGGGCAACCGCAAATGCCCCAGTGACCACTTCTCGATGGCCGAGCTCACACTCATCACCGCGGCGATCGCCTGCGCCTACCGGTTCGAGCACGCGCCCGGCTCCGACCCCCGGCCCCGGATCGGCATCACGCTCCGGCCGCGCCGGCTGTTGCTGCGGGCGCTGCCCCGCTGACCGGCCCGCCGGCGCACGTTCAGGCGGCCTCCGGTCCCCTGAACGTGCGCCGGTACGAGTGCGGGGTGGCTCCCACGGCGCGCACGAAGTGATGGCGCAGCGCCGCCGCGTTGCCGAAGCCGGTGCGGCCCGCGATCGCGTCCACGGTCTCGTCCGTCGCCTCCAGCAGATGCTGCGCCAGCAGCACCCGCTGGCGCAGGATCCAGCGGTAGGGCGTGGTGCCGGTCTCCTGCTGGAAGCGGCGGGCGAAGGTGCGCGGGGACATGTGGGCGCGGGCGGCGAGCTGTTCCACGGTGACCTCCTCGTCGAGGTGCCGCTCCATCCACACCAGCACCTCCGAGACGGTGCCGCCGCCGGACCGCGGCAGCGGGCGCTCGATGTACTGCGCCTGGCCGCCGTCGCGGTGCGGGGGCACCACCATGCGCCGGGCGATCCTGTTGGCGACGTCCGGGCCCTGCTCCTTGCGCACCAGGTGCAGACAGGCGTCGATCCCGGCGGCGGTGCCGGCGGAGGTGATCACCGGGTCCTCGTCGACGTACAGCACGTCCGGTTCGACGGTCAGATGGGGATACCGCCTCGTCAGGTCCTCCGCGTGCTTCCAGTGGGCGGTGACCCGCCGCCCGTCGAGGAGGCCGGCGGCGGCGAGCACGAACACCCCTGAGCAGACGCTGAGCACCCGGGCGCCCCGGTCCACGGCCCGGCGCAGGGCGTCCAGCAGGCCGGGCGGGAACTCCCGGGAGACATAGGAGGAACCGGCGGGTACGGCGATGAGGTCGGCCGTCTCCAGACGCTCCAGGCCGTGCTCGACCTGGAGGGAGAAACCCGCGCTGGTGCGCACCGCGGGACCGTCGGCCGAGGCGACGGCGAAGTCGTGGACCGGCAGCCCGTCGTCACTGCGGTCGACGCCGAAGACCTCGCAGACGACGCCGAGTTCGAAGGGGTTCACACCGTCGAGCAGGACGGCGGCCACGTTCTTGAGCATGGCTCCAGTGTGCCCCGCCGGTGGCAGTAAATCGAGGTTCCATGACGGTCCTGCCACTGCCGGTAAGGAGCATTCGGCGTGACAGTGGTGTCATGGATACGACGCAGAGGGAAGCACTGATCGCGGTGGTCGCCGTTCTCGGCCTGTTCGTCCTCATGACCCTGCCCGCACTGATCGGCGTCGCCCACGACCGGCGGATCGACCGGCAGATCAGGCGGGCCGAGGCCGCACGCGCCGCCGCCGGGCATCGCACCACGGCGGCGGGGGCCCGCCCGGCCCGGGGTGCCGCCCCGCACCGCACCGCAAGGGCGGCGTGAGACGGCACCGGGGCGCGCGGCGCTCTAGAAGTCCTCGTCCAGGTCGACCGTGCCCTCCACGGCGACCTGGTACGCGGACGGACGCCGCTCGAAGAAGTTCGTCAGCTCCTGGACGCCCTGGAGCTCCATGAAAGAGAACGGGTTCTCCGAGCCGTACACCGGCGCGAAGCCCAGCCGTACCAGCCGCTGGTCGGCGACGCACTCCAGGTACTGGCGCATCGACTCGGTGTTCATGCCCGGCAGCCCGTCGCCGCACAGGTCGCGCGCGAACTGCAGTTCCGCCTCGACCGCCTCGCGCAGCATGTCGGTGACCTGCTGCCCGAGCTCCTCGTCGAAGAGCTCCGGCTCCTCCTTGCGCACGGTGTCGACGACGTCGAAGGCGAAGGACATGTGCATCGTCTCGTCGCGGAACACCCAGTTGGTGCCGGTCGCCAGCCCGTGCAGCAGACCCCGCCCCCGGAACCAGTAGACGTACGCGAACGCACCGTAGAAGAACAGCCCCTCGATGCACGCGGCGAAGCAGATCAGGTTCAGCAGGAAGCGGCGGCGGTCGGCCCGCGTCTCCAGCCGGTCGATCTTCTCCACCGAGTCCATCCACCGGAAGCAGAACTCGGCCTTCTCCCGGATGGAGGGGATGTTCTCCACGGCCGCGAAGGCCGCCGCCCGGTCGTCCGGGTCGGGCAAATAGGTGTCCAGCAGCGTCAGGTAGAACTGGACGTGCACCGCCTCCTCGAACAGCTGCCGCGACAGGTACAGCCGCGCCTCCGGGGAGTTGATGTGCTTGTACAGCGTGAGCACCAGGTTGTTCGCCACGATCGAGTCACCCGTGGCGAAGAAGGCCACGAGCCGGCCGATCAGATGCTGTTCCTCCGGGGTGAGCTTCGCCAGGTCGGCGACGTCCGAGTGCAGGTCCACCTCCTCCACGTGCCAGGTGTTCTTGATGGCGTCCCGGTAGCGGTCGTAGAAGTCCGGGTAGCGCATGGGGCGCAGCGTCAGCTCGAAACCGGGGTCGAGCAGGTTCTTGTCGGTCGTCACTGGCAGGCCTCGCAGGACTCGGGGTTCTCAAGGGAGCAGGCGACCGCCTCGGGGTCCGCGGCGGCCTGCACGGGGACGGTGGCGCGGGCCGCGCGGGCGATCCGGGTCGCCGGGCGCGAACGCAGGTAGTACGTGGTCTTCAGACCCTGCTTCCAGGCGTAGACGTACATCGAGGAGAGCTTGCCGATCGTCGGCGTCTCCAGGAACAGGTTGAGGGACTGCGCCTGGTCCAGGAACGGGGTGCGCGCGGCGGCCATGTCGATCAGAGCGCGCTGCGGGATCTCCCACGCCGTGCGGTACAGCCGCCGCACCTCCTCGGGGATCCACGCGACGTCCTGCACCGAGCCACCCGCCTCGCGCAGCGCCTCGCGGGTGCGCGCGTCCCACACGCCGAGCCGCTTCAGGTCGTCCACCAGGTAGGAGTTGACCTGGAGGAACTCCCCGGACAGCGTCTCGCGCTTGAAGAGGTTGGACACCTGCGGCTCGATGCACTCGTACACGCCCGCGATCGACGCGATGGTGGCGGTGGGCGCGATCGCCAGCAGCAGCGAGTTGCGCATCCCGGTCACCGCGATCCGGGTCCGCAGCGCGGCCCAGCGCTCCGGCCAGGACAGTGCGGCGCCGTAGTGGTCGGGGTGCAGCACACCGCGGGCGGTACGGGTCTTCTCCCAGGCCGGGAGCGGTCCGTCCCGCTCGGCGAGGTCGGCGGAGGTCTCGTACGCGGCGAGCATGATCCGCTCGGCGATCCTCGTGGAGAGGGCCTTCGCCTCGGGGGAGTCGAAGGGCAGCCGCAGCTTGAAGAAGACGTCCTGCAGTCCCATGGCGCCGAGACCGACGGGGCGCCACCTGGCGTTGGAGCGGCCCGCCTGCTCGGTCGGGTAGAAGTTGATGTCGACGACCCGGTCGAGGAACGTCACGGCCGTGCGCACCGTCTCGTCGAGGCGCTCCCAGCCGATGTCCCCGTGCTCCACGAACGCCCCGAGGTTGACCGACCCCAGGTTGCAGACCGCCGTCTCCCCGTCGTCGGTGACCTCGAGGATCTCCGTGCACAGGTTCGAGGAGTGGATGACGTGGCCCGGCTCGGCGGTCTGGTTGGCGGTGCGGTTGGCGGTGTCCTTGAAGGTCATCCAGCCGTTGCCGGTCTGGGCGAGCGTGCGCATCATCCGGCCGTACAGCTCGCGCGCCGGGAGGGTCTTGCGGGCCAGGCCCCGGGCCTCGGCGGCCCGGTAGGCCGCGTCGAACTCCTCGCCCCACAGGTCGACCAGTTCGGGCACGTCCGCCGGGGAGAACAGCGACCACGTCCCGTCGGCGTCCACCCGGCGCATGAACTCGTCCGGCACCCAGTGCGCGAGGTTCAGGTTGTGCGTGCGGCGGGCGTCCTCACCGGTGTTGTCGCGCAGTTCGAGGAACTCCTCGATGTCGGAGTGCCAGGTCTCCAGGTACACCGCCGCCGCGCCCTTGCGCCGCCCGCCCTGGTTCACCGCGGCGACGGAGGCGTCCAGCGTCTTCAGGAACGGGACGATGCCGTTGGAGTGCCCGTTGGTGCCGCGGATCAGCGAACCCCGTGAGCGGATGCGGGAGTAGGCCAGACCGATGCCGCCGGCGTGCTTGGAGAGGCGGGCGACCTGGTGGTAGCGGTCGTAGATCGAGTCCAGCTCGTCCCTGGGGGAGTCCAGCAGGTAGCACGACGACATCTGGGGGTGCCGGGTACCGGAGTTGAACAGGGTGGGGGAGGAGGGCAGGTAGTCCAGGCGGCTCATCAGCCCGTACAGCGCGGCGACCTCGTCCAGCGAGCGCGCGCTGTCGTCCTCGGCGAGACCGGCGGCGACCCGCAGCAGGAAGTGCTGGGGCGTCTCGACGACCTTGCGGGTGACCGGGTGCCGCAGCAGGTAGCGGCTGTGCAGGGTGCGCAGGCCGAAGTATCCGAAGCGGTCGTCGGCGCGGGTGTCGATCAGCGCGTCGAGCCGGTCCCCGTGCAGCCGGACGAAGGCGGCGGTCCGGTCGGCGATCAGACCCTCGCGGTGCCCGGTCGCGACGGACCCGGTGAACGACGTGACGCCCTGGGAGGCGGCCTCGGCGCGGATGCCGATGGTCAGCAGCCGGGCGGCGAGCCGGGAGTAGGCCGGGTCCTCGGAGATGAGCCCGGCCGCCGCCTCGGTCGCCAGTTCCCGCAGTTCCGCCTCGTCGGCGGCCGCGGACCGGCCGCGCAGCGCGGCGGCGGCGACCCGGCCGGGGTCGGCGTCGGGCAGGTCGGCGGTCAGCCCGGTCAGGGTCCGCAGCAACACGGCACCGGGGCCGTCGCTCTCCTCGGTCACGGCGACCGCTGAAGCCGGATCGGCTGGCGCGATGGTCACGTGGGGCTCTCCCTCGCTCGGCACGGGGGCCACGAGGAGGGCAGGGGGCAGCACACGAGCGCACGCGGCGTCGCGTCCACCGGCCCATTCCGCGAGGCCCGGACGTCGGGGCACCCGGACCGGACGGCCGGGCGCGCTGTCGGCAGGTCCTCGGACTGACGCCCACGCACACCCCGGCTCGGGCAGGCATGGGTACACCGTTGCGGGACAGTTCCGGACTCGCACCGGATTCCCCTGCGACGACAGCGAGCATGAGCATACATCTTGTGCCAGGTGCCGACGGCAACCCCATATGTTGTGTCGCGCTGGTGTCAGAGCGTCAACTCACATCCGCCGGCCGTCGGGCCGGGTGGGCCGGACGGGTACGGCGACGGGCCGCCGGATTCCTCCGGCGGCCCGTCGCCCGGTGCGCCCGTGGCGTCAGTGGGTGCTGCTGCCCGCCGTGGCCGGCGGAAGCTCCACCTGGACACCGGGGTCGCCCGCGTCCGCCGTGTAGTCCTCCGGCTTGGTCTGGTCGACGCCCTCGGGTGCCTTCAGGGCCCTCATGACGAAGGTCAGGACGACCGTGACCACGACGTTGAGCACGAACGCGGTGAGGCCGATGTAGCCGATCTCGCCGATGCCCGGGATCTCCTTCGCCGAGCCGCCGAAGTGCTTCTGCGTCGGCGACGCCACCCCGTACGCGGCGACCGTGCCGTAGATCATGCCGACCGCCCAGCCGCCGATCAGCGCCCAGCGGTGGAACCAGCGGGTGAACAGACCGCCCACCAGCGCCGGGAAGGTCTGCAGGATCCAGATGCCGCCCAGCAACTGGAAGTTGATGGCGACCGTCTTGTCCATGGTCAGGACGAAGACCAGTGCTCCCACCTTCACCAGCAGAGAGACGATCTTGGAGACCTGGGTCTCCTGCTTCGGCGTCGCGTCCGGCTTGATGAAGTCCTTGTAGATGTTGCGGGTGAACAGGTTCGCCGCCGCGATCGACATGATCGCCGCCGGCACCAGCGCGCCGATGCCGATCGCCGCGAAGGCCACGCCCGCGAACCAGGCGGGGAACATGTTCTCGAACAGCTGCGGGATCGCCAGCTGCCCGTTCTGCACCTTCACCCCGGCCGCGATCGCCATGAAGCCGAGCAGTGCCAGCAGGCCCAGCATCAGCGAGTACAGCGGCAGGATCGTGGTGTTGCGGCGGATCACCTCACGGCTGCGCGAGGACAGAGTCGCGGTGATCGAGTGCGGGTACATGAACAGCGCGAGCGCCGAGCCCAGCGCCAGCGTGGCGTACGTCCACTGGCCCGCGTCGCCCGGTACCAGCGCACCGCGCGGAGCGCCCGTGGCCGGGTTGGTCTGGCTGTACGCCTCGCTCGCCGAGGCGAAGATCTCGTCGAAGCCGCCGAGCTTGATGGGGATGTAGATGATCGCCACGGCGATCACGAGGTAGATCAGTGTGTCCTTGACGAACGCGATCAGCGCGGGGGCCCGCAGCCCCGACGAGTACGTGTACGCCGCCAGCACACCGAAGGCGATCAGCAGCGGCAGGTCCTTGACGAACCAGTTGGTGGTCTCGCCGCCGCCGACGCCCATCACGTCCAGCACGGCCTGGATGCCGACGAGCTGGAGCGCGATGTACGGCATCGTGGCCAGGATGCCGGTGACGGCGACGGCCAGCGACAGACCCTTCGAGCCGAACCGGCCGCGCACGAAGTCGGACGTCGTCACGTAGCCGTGCTTGTGCGACACCGACCACAGCCGGGGGAGGAAGGTGAAGATCAGCGGGTACACCAGGATCGTGTACGGCACCGCGAAGAAGCCCGCCGCGCCCGCCGCGTAGATCGCCGCCGGTACGGCGACGAAGGTGTAGGCGGTGTACAGGTCGCCGCCGAGCAGGAACCAGGTCACCCAGGTCCCGAAGGACCGTCCGCCCAGTCCCCATTCGTCGAGGCTGTGCTCGTTCTCGGCCTTGCGCCAGCGCGCGGCCATGAACCCCATCGCCGTGACGAGGAGGAAGAAGAAGAGGAAGACGGCGAGTGCCACGCCGTTCACGCCGTCGTTCACTTCGACGCACCGCCCTTCGAGGCCGAGCGGGCGCGCTGGTCACGCTGCCAGAGCTTGTAGGCGATCATCGTCAGCCCGGTGGAGAGCAGCACCCACAGCATCTGGTACCAGTAGAAGAACGGGATGCCGATGACGACGGGGTCGGTCTTCGCGTACGAACCGACCCACAGCATGGCCACGAACGGTGCGACGAGACAGAGGGCGATGACGACGCGCAGGGGCGTCACCACCGGCCCTCCTGTGGTTTCTGGGGCTTGCGACATCTGACGGTTCCGTCCCCTCACTGATCACGGGCGGTAAGCGCAGGGAAATCTAGGTGAGGGCGCGGCGGGGCCGTAACCCCTCGTCGGCACAGCGGTATCCAGGCGCGGCTCAACCGAGAGCCAACAGCAACGAAAACCTTGTCAACCACCCGTTTCGTCGGGGTTCGGCACGGCGTCGGCTCACTCCTGCGGACGCTTCAGGCGTGCGACGAACTTGTACCGGTCGCCCCGGTACACCGACCGCACCCACTCCACGGGCTGGCCCTCGCGGTCCCGCGAGTGCCGGGACAGCATCAGCATCGGCAGACCCACGTCGGTCCCCAGCAGACCGGCCTCGCGCGGGGTGGCCAGGGACGTCTCGATCGTCTCCTCGGCCTCCGCGAGATGGACGTCGTACACCTCGGCGAGGGCGGTGTAGAGGGACGTGTACTTCGCCAGGCTGCGGCGCAGCGCGGGAAAGCGCTTCGCGCTCAGGTGGGTGGTCTCGATGGCCATCGGCTCGCCGTTGGCCATGCGCAGCCGCTCGATGCGCAGCACCCGTCCGCCGGCCGTGATGTCGAGCAGTGCGGCGAGGCGGTCGTCGGCGGTGATGTAACCCAGGTCGAGCAGCTGCGAGGTCGGTTCCAGACCCTGGGCCCGCATGTCCTCGGTGTACGAGGTGAGCTGGAGAGCCTGGGAGACCTTGGGCTTGGCGACGAACGTGCCCTTGCCCTGGATGCGCTCGAGGCGCCCCTCGACGACCAGCTCCTGCAGGGCCTGGCGCACGGTGGTGCGCGAGGTGTCGAACTCCGCCGCGAGGGTGCGCTCCGGCGGCACCGGCGTGCCGGGCGGAGCCGTCTCGGTCATGTCGAGGAGGTGTTTCTTCAGCCGGTAGTACTTGGGCACACGCGCCGTACGGACCGTGGTCCCACCCTCGTTCTCCGCACTGCTGACGTCGGTGCTCATGCTCTGCCTTCCCGGCTCCGCGTGCCGAAACGACCGACATCCCCATCGGCCACGGCTGACATCGTGGCACGGCTCGGGGCGGGGGTGCCCCGCACGCTCCGTGATCCCCTTTGTATACCCCCGGGGACGAGGGGTGGTCCAGACCACCGTGGGCGGTCAGATCCCCTGCCACTCCGGCTTGTGCGCGTAGGTGTGCCGGAAGTAGTCGGCGAGCTTCAGCTTGGACGCCGCGGCCTCGTCGACGACCACCGTGGCACGGGGGTGCAGCTGGAGCGCGGAGGCCGGGCACACCGCCGCCACCGGTCCCTCGACGGTCGCGGCGACCGCGTCCGCCTTGCCCTCGCCGGTGGCCAGCAGGACGAGGTGGCGGGCCTCCAGGATGGTGCCGATGCCCTGGGTGATGACGTGGTGGGGAACCTGGTCGATGTCGCCGTCGAAGAAGCGCGCGTTGTCCACCCGGGTCTGCTCGGTCAGCGTCTTGATCCGGGTGCGAGAGGCGAGCGAGGAGCACGGCTCGTTGAACCCGATGTGCCCGTCCGTGCCGATCCCGAGCAGCTGCAGGTCCACCCCGCCGGCCTCGGCGAGCTCCCTGTCGTACGCCTCGCAGGCCGCCTGCACGTCCTCGGCCGTGCCGTCGGGGCCCATGAAGGCGTCCATCCCGATCCCGAGCGGCTCCAGGACCTCCCTGCGGAGCACCGACCGGTAGGACTCGGGATGGTCGGCCGGCAGCCCCACGTACTCGTCGAGCTGGGCGATCCGCGCCCGCGAGGTGTCCACGGCACCCGACGTCACCCTGGCCGCCAGCGCCCGGTAGACGGGCAGCGGCGTCGAACCCGTGGCGACGCCCAGCAGGGCGTCGGGCCTGCGGCGCAGGAGCCGCGCCATGGCCTCGGCGATGAGCTCGCCGCCCGCCCCGGCGTCCGCAACGATGACAACTTCCACGGTGGGCCTGCCGATCTTGAGGAGGAGTCGACTGGGTCCGGCACCCGACGCGCGGGACCAGGTGGTTTAGACCAATCTCAATCTAGCAGAGTGGCGCACTCCCGCCCCGCCGAAATTGCCATGGTCCTTCCGGCTCCCGGAGGAACCCGCACGGGTTAGGCTTCTTGGCGGACGCCCGCGCCTCGGGGCGGACGCGGACAAGACACCGAGAACAGCGTTCCACGCATTTACACGGACAGTGGTCTAGTCCACAATGCGTTGCAGGACACAGAAGCCTGCCTTCCCCGCACAGGAAGGCGGACCGAGGACCCGGAGCTCTCTGCCCTGACTGCCCCGGCTCCTCATCCTTCGGCCGACCGGGACCGCACACCCCACGGCCGATATTGCTCCGGGCTGCGGTGCCGGGAGGGTTGAGGGTCCCTCTCAGGCGCCGCGGCCCGCGGGTGTTCCGGCCCGGTGGCGACCCCCGGGTACGCTCGCTGACGTGCCCTCCATGAACGAACTCGTACGCCAGCACACCGCCCTCGACGACACCGATCTCGAGTGGCTCCACCTGCTGGTCTCGGAGTGGCAGCTGCTCTCCGACCTCTCCTTCGCCGACCTGGTCCTGTGGGTCCCCACCCGCGACGGCACCCGCTACGTCTCCGTCGCCCAGATGCGGCCCAACACCGGCCCCACCTCCTACCAGGACGACATGGTCGGCCATCTCGTCCCGCGCGGCCGCCGGCCCATGCTGGACGCGGCCCTGGACGAGGGCCGCATCGTGCGCGAGGGGGACCCGGAGTGGCGCGAGGAGGTCCCCGTACGCGTCGAGTCCATCCCCGTACGGCGTGAGGGACGCGTCCTGGGCGTCATCGCCCGCAACACCAACCTGCTCACCGTGCGCACCCCGAGCCGGCTGGAGCTCACCTACCTCCAGAGCGCCTCCGATCTGGCCCAGATGATCGCGGCCGGCGCCTTCCCGTTCGCGAACCAGCAGCTGGAGATGGACGCCTCGCCCCGCGTCGGCGACGGGCTGATCCGGCTCGACGCCGACGGCATCGTCCAGTACGCCTCACCGAACGCCCTGTCCGCCTACCACCGCATGGGGCTCGCCGCCGACCTGGTGGGCCACCACCTCGGCCGGACCACCGCCGAACTGGCCCCCTCCCGCGGCCCGGTGGACGAGGCGCTGGCCAAGGTCGCCAGCGGCTGGGCGCCGCGCGAGTTCGAGATCGAGGCGCACGACGGGGTGATCCAGTTCCGGGCGATCCCGCTCAAGCCCAAAGGCACGCGCATCGGGTCGCTGGTCCTGCTCCGTGACGTCACGGAGCTTCGCCGCCGCGAACGCGAGTTGATCACCAAGGACGCGACCATCCGGGAGATCCACCACCGGGTGAAGAACAACCTCCAGACGGTGGCGGCACTGCTGCGCCTCCAGGCCCGCCGCATCGGTTCGGAGCGCGGCCGCGCGGCGCTGGAGGAGGCCGTGCGCCGGGTGGGGTCCATCGCGATCGTGCACGAGACGCTGTCCCAGAACCTGGACGAGCGGGTGGAGTTCGACGAGATCGCCGACCGCGTCCTCGCGATGGTCGCCGAGATCTCCCCGGGCAAGGTCACCGGCAGGCGCTCGGGCCGCTTCGGGATACTCGACGCCGAGGTCGCCACCCCGTTGGCGATGGTGCTGACCGAGATCCTGCAGAACGCCCTGGAGCACGGCTTCGGCGAGGGCGAGACCGGCACCGTCGAGGTGTCCGCCGTCCGGGGCGGCACCTCGAAGGAGGCCCGCCTCCTGGTCACCGTGCAGGACGACGGCGTGGGTCTGCCCGAGGGATTCGACCCGCACACCGCGGGCAACCTGGGCCTGCAGATCGTACGCACGCTGGTGGAGGGCGAGTTGGGCGGCGCGTTCGACATGGTCCCGGCCCCTGGCCGGGGGACCCGGGTGATCCTGGACATCCCGGTGCGGTCGAGCAAGTAGGGGACGGCAAAAGGCCCCGGACCGGGAAGCGGTCCGGGGCTGATGCTCGTTCCTCGTGGTCCCCCTGCTCGAGCGGGGTCGAGTACTGAGGGGGAACTGCGCGCTGCGGCTCGGGGGCGGGAGATGCGTACGCGATGGCTACGGATTCGTGCCGTCAGGCATACGCGCCGCCAAGCTCAGGCTGTCAGCAGGGGGTTGTCAGGCGGAGGCCTGACGGGCCCGGTTGCGGGCGGCGCGGCGCTTCATCGCACGACGCTCGTCCTCGCTGAGACCACCCCAGACGCCGGAGTCCTGACCGGACTCGAGCGCCCACTGCAGGCAGTTCTCGATCACCGGGCAGCGACGGCAGACGGCCTTGGCTTCCTCGATCTGCAGCAGCGCGGGACCGGTGTTGCCGATGGGGAAGAAGAGCTCGGGGTCTTCCTCGCGGCAAACGGCGTTGTGACGCCAGTCCATGGCTGCTACCTCTCCTTGGTATTACGTGCAAGTGCTTGTGAATGTGAACGCTTTCACGAATCCCTCAACAAGTGAAGGGCCGACCGCCAGGTTCCCTGGCGTGGTCCTTGGGTTTGAAGAGGGGTTCCGGTGATCTGTGGAGGCCGGTGTTGCGGGCCGTCCCGATCGCCATGTAGAGACTCGCAAACCTCGGCGGCGGATACAACCCCTTCCGAAAAGTTTTTTTTGATTCTTCGGTGTCGACTAGGTCACAGCCGTACTTCCATGGGGTGGACCCTGGCCTAAACGTTCGAGTGAAAGGACTTTGGCCCTTTCTGCTCACACAATCACACGCAGTGCACGGCGTACGCCTGTGAACGTCACGCTGGTTCGCAGCCCCAGGTGGTCACCGTCCATCTGGAGAGGCAACGGCACCTTCGAATGCAAGGTGAAGCGCGTCAAATCGTGCCGGGAGACCGCGTGGGTGCCGCGGGGCCCGCGCTCCGGGGACGAAGTGAGCAACTGCGTGCCATACCGGGCAACCGCGGCGGTGGAGAGCCGGCTCAGGCCGAAGAGATCCAGGCCGGTATCGAACGAGGCCTTAGGTGACGCGTAGATCGGGCGATTGCCGAGAAACGTCCACGGCGACGTGTTCGAGACTATGGAGAGCGCCAGATCGGTGACCGGCTCCTCGCCCGGGTGCTCGAACGTGATCACCCCGTTCCGGCGGTGCGGATCACCGAGCAGCTGGCGGACCACCTGGCGCATGTAGAGCGCGTGGGTGGACTTCCTGCCGCGCTCCCGCTGCTGCTCGACCCGGCCGACGACGCCGGCGTCGAAGCCCAGCCCCGCGTTGAAGGTGAACCAGCGGGCCGGCACGGCCTCGTCCTCCGAGCCCGGTGTGCCCGAGGTCAGCCCCAGGCCCACGGTGCGCTCCCGGCCCTCGCGCAGCGCGTCGAGCAGGACGCCGGTGGCCTCGACGGGCTGATTGGGCAGCCCCAGGGCGCGGGCGAAGACATTGGTGGAGCCGCCGGGCACCACGGCGAGGCCCGGCAGGTGCTCCGGATCGGGACCCGCGTGCAGCAGGCCGTTGACGACCTCGTTGACCGTGCCGTCCCCGCCGAGGGCCACCACCAGGTCGATGTCGTCGCTCTCCGCGGCCTGTCTGCCCAGATCGCGCCCGTGCCCGCGGTACTCGGTGGTGACCGCCTCCAGCTTCATCTCGCTGGCGAGGGCGTGGATCAGCACATCGCGCGTGCGCGCACTTGTGGTGGTTGCCGCCGGATTGACCACGAGAAGTGCACGCATGACGTGCAGCGTACCTACTGAGCGGTACCGGGCCCAGA
Organism: Streptomyces toyocaensis; assembly: GCF_000725125.1. Classification (GTDB taxonomy): domain Bacteria; phylum Actinomycetota; class Actinomycetes; order Streptomycetales; family Streptomycetaceae; genus Streptomyces; species Streptomyces toyocaensis. Next base: position 31,359 of record NZ_JFCB01000025.1, on the reverse strand, counting down.
CCGAGGCCGGACCGGAACGGGAGACGAGGCGTGAACCTCGCCACGGGAGGCGCGCACCGCGAGGGCTACCCTTCAGGGGTGAGCAGTGAGCAGACCCCCACCACCACCGCCTCGGACGACACCGGCCCCCGCCCGCGCCGCCTGACGCACGCCGCGGCGCTCGCCGCCCTGGAAGGGCTCGCGCTGGTGGCCGGCGGGGTGTGGCTGCTGGTCCTCGGACTCGCCGGCGAACCGGACGACCGCGGGCAGGCCGTCACCGGCGGAGTGACGCTGATCGCGCTGGCCCTGCTGCCGCTGCTCGCCGCCCGGGGGCTGTTCACCCGCCGGAGCTGGAGCCGCGGTCCCGCCGTCATCACGCAGATCATGGCGCTGCCGGTGGCCTACAACATGCTGCGGTCCGACGGTGTGGCCATCCCGGCCGGGATCGTGCTCGCCGTCGTGGCCGTCACCGCGCTCGTGCTGCTGGTCAATCCCGAGACGACCCGGGCCCTCGGCATCCGGGGGCCCGGGAACGCCGGGAAGTAGCTCCGGCAACCGTGCCGGGTCACTCCTCGACGAGGAGTTTCTCCCGCAGCTGGGCCAGAGTGCGGGCGAGCAGCCGGGAGACGTGCATCTGCGAGATGCCGACCTCCTGCGCGATCTGCGACTGGGTCATGTTGCCGAAGAAGCGCAGCAGCAGGATCCGCTTCTCGCGCGGCGGCAGATCCTCCAGCAGCGGCTTGAGCGACTCCCGGTACTCCACGCCCTCCAGCGCCTCGTCCTCGGCACCGAGGGTGTCGGCGACCGCCGGGGACTCGTCGTCGGTGTCGGGGACGTCCAGGGACAGCGTGGAGTACGCGTTGGCGGACTCCAGGCCCTCCAGGACCTCCTCCTCGGAGATGGCCAGCTTCTCGGCCAGCTCGTGCACCGTGGGGGAGCGGCCGTGCAGCTGGGACAGCTCCGCGGTGGCCGTGGTGAGTGCCAGCCGCAGCTCCTGGAGCCGGCGCGGCACCCGCACCGCCCAGCCCTTGTCACGGAAGTGCCGCTTGATCTCGCCGACGACCGTCGGGGTGGCGTACGTCGAGAACTCCACGCCCCGGTCCGGGTCGAAGCGGTCGACCGACTTGATCAGCCCGATGGTGGCGACCTGGGTCAGGTCGTCCAGCGGCTCGCCGCGGTTGCGGAAACGGCGCGCGAGATGCTCGACGAGCGGCAGGTGCATCCGCACCAGCCGGTTGCGCAGCTCCGCGTACTCGGGGCTGCCGTCAGGCAGCGTGCGCAGCTCGAGGAACAGGGCGCGCGCCCCGCTGCGGTCCTGCGGGCCGTGGTGCGCGTGCGCGCCGTGGGCGCCCGACGCGCCCGGCGTGCTCCGCGCGCTCCGGGCGCCGGGTGCCCGCGGCGCCTCGTCCTCGGCATGTCGCTCGTGCTCGCTCATCGTCCCGCCCGTCGCCCTTCCCCGAGCGCTCGCCTCGTCCCCGGTCGCCGGCTCGGCCCGCGCGGAGGCGCCGTGGCGGGTATCGGCCCCGCCGGCCCGGCCGGCCCGGGGCGTGCCCCGCACGGCGGCGCCGGGCCGGCCGCCGCCCGGTGAGACGTTCTCCGTGGAGTCGTCCTCCGGATGCGGCCGGGCCTGCTCGGGGATGCCGTCGATGCCGTCCGGCACGCGCTCGGCCGGCAGCTCCCTTGTGCCGCGTTCTTCGTCCCGCACCGGCCCGTCCTCGCTCCTCACGCCGGCCCGGGTCCCGCGCCGCGCTGTTTGTAGAGGCTGATCGAAACGGTCTTGTCCTCGTCGACGGCCGAGGAGACCTTGCCCGCGAGCGCGGACAGGACGGTCCAGGCGAAGGTGTCCCGCGAGGGGGCGTGACCGTCCGTGGTCGGCGCCGACACGGTCACCTCGAGCGAGTCGTCGACGAGCCGGAAGACACAGCTGAGCACCGACCCCGGCACGGCCTGCTGCAGCAGGATCGCGCAGGCCTCGTCGACCGCGATGCGCAGGTCCTCGATCTCGTCGAGGGTGAAGTCCAAACGGGCCGCGAGGCCGGCCGTGGCCGTACGCAGCACCGACAGGTAGGCCCCCGCGGCCGGCAGCCGGACTTCCACGAAGTCCTGGGTCGCGGGCTCGCCTGCGATCTGGGACACCCTCACCTCCAAGGTGGTACAAGCGTTTCAGGGCCGGTTCGCCCCCGGGTAACGCGCCAGGTGGTTCAGCGGTGACGCTATCGCGCTCCCAGCGGTCCTGTCCTCGGGACCCCGGCCTGTTGCTGTCACTCATAGTAAAACTACGGATACGCTCCGTGGCTAGGGGTCTGCGGCTCCCAAATGGGAAGAGCACGCGCCGCATTGACGTACCCAGACGTCAGACGGTCGAACCGTCCGGCACCCGGGCCGCGCCGGGTCACACCAGCACGTGATCGACGAAGCACCAGCGCCAGTCCTCGCCGGGTTCGGCGGTCCGCATCACGGGGTGGCCCGTCTCCCTGTAGTGCTCCGTGGCGTGCCGGTTCGGCGAGGAGTCGCAGCATCCGACGTGGCCGCAGGTGAGGCAGAGGCGCAGCTGCACCGGATCGGTGCCGTCACGCAGACACTCCGGACACGTCTCACCGAGCGGGACGGGTTCCGGGTGCGGCAGCGCTTCGGCGTGCGTGCACTGTTTCATGATTGCCAGATTACGACGCGCCCGTGGGCGACCGCGCGGAAAAACGAGGGTGGGCCGGACATGGATGTGATGCCCCTTCTGCTGCTGGTGGCGGGCAGCACCGCGATCGCGGCCGCCGCCCGGCGCACTCCGGTGCCGGCCCCCTTGCTGCTGGTCGCGGCCGGCCTGGCGGTCAGCTACCTCCCCGGGGTGCCCGAGTACACCCTCGACCCGCACATCGTGCTGCCGCTCGTCCTGCCCCCGCTGCTGTACACGGCGGCCACCGAGAGCTCCTACCTCGGCCTGCGGGCACAGCTGCGGCCGGTGGCGCTGCTGTCCGTGGGCTACGTGCTGTTCGCGACCTTCGCCGTCGGCTGGGTCCTGTACCTGCTGGTGCCGGACCTGCCCCTGACCGCGGCGCTGGTGTTCGGCGCCGTTGTGGCCCCGCCGGACGCGGTCGCGGCGACGGCGGTGGCCCGCAGGGTGGGCCTGCCGTCCCGGATCACCACCATCCTCCAGGGCGAGTCCCTGCTGAACGACGCCACCGCCATCACCGCGTTCCGGGTGGCCCTGGCGGCGGCCGTCGGGGAGGGCGCGACCTGGGCCGGGGGCGTGGGGGAGTTCCTGGTCGCGGCGGTCGGCGGAACCGCGGTCGGGCTGGTGCTGATGGCGCCGCTGCACTGGCTGCGCACCCATGTGAGGGAGGCGCTGCCCCAGAACACGCTCTCCCTGCTGATCCCCTTCGTCGCCTACGCGGCCGCCGAGCAGGTGCACGCCTCGGGTGTCATCGCCGTCGTGGTCGTCGCCCTCTACCTGGGGCACCGCGCGTGGGAGGTGGACTTCGCCACCCGGCTCCAGGAGGAGGCGGTGTGGAAGATGGTCGCGTTCATCCTGGAGTCCGCGGTCTTCGCGCTGATCGGTCTGCAGTTGCCCGTGGTCCTCAGAGGGCTCGGCGCACACGAGGGCGCCGCCTCGGCCCGGTACGCGCTCGCGGTCTTCGTGGCGGTCGTCGTCGTCCGGTTCCTCTGGGTGTTCCCGGCGACCTGGCTCCCGCCGGTGCTCTCGGCGAGGGTCCGGGAACGCGAGGGGAGGCCCGGCTGGAAGGGCCCGTTCGTGATCGCGTGGGCCGGCATGAGAGGCGTGGTCTCGCTGGCCATCGCCTTCTCGATCCCGGTCACCGGGGACGGCGAGGACTTCCCGCACCGCAACCTGCTGCTCTTCCTGACCTTCACCACCGTCATCGGCACCCTGGTCGTGCAGGGGCTGACACTGCCCCCGCTGATCCGCGTGCTGAAACTCCCCGGACGCGACACGCGGGCCGAGACCCTGGCGGAGGCCAACGCCCAGGCGCAGGCCTCCAGAGCCGCCGAGCAGCGCCTCGACGAGCTCCTGTCCGACGAGCGCAACGCTCTTCCGGCCCCGCTCGCCGACCGGCTGCGCACGGTCCTGGAGCGCCGCCGCAACGCCGTCTGGGAGCGGCTCGGACAGGTCAACCCCGTCACCGGGGAATCGGTCGACGACACCTACCGGCGGCTGTCCCGGCAGGTGATCAGCGAGGAGCGCGAGGTGTTCGTCGGACTGCGCGACGCCCGCCACATCGACGACGAGATGCTGCGGACGCTGCTGCGCCGGCTGGACCTGGAGGAGGCGGCGGCGTACCGGGAGACGACCTAGCCGGAGCCCGTCACGCGGGGAAGGGACGTCCCGTGATCACCGCGGCGACCGCGCTCCCGCGGGGGAACGCGCCCCCCTCCGCCAGGGCGACAAGGGCATAGAGCAATTTGGCGACATAGACGCGTTCCACAGGGACGCCGTGACGCCTTTCGAAGTCCTGGGAGAACGCGTCGAGTTCCGGTGTGGTGCGCGCGTAGCCGCCGAAGTGGAAACGGTCGTCGAGGCTCCAGTCGCCGCGCGGACCGCCGAACGCCGCGGTCTGCAGGGCCCTCGTCTCCTCGGTCAGGAAGCCGCCCCTGAGCACGGGTACGCCCAGCGCGCGCACGCCGCCGCCGGCTCCGGCGGCCAGTCCCGCGAGGGTGCCGCCGGTGCCGCAGGCCACCGCGACCACGTCCGCGTGGCCGGTCAGCTCCTCCCCCAGAGCCCGGCAGCCGCGCACGGCGGCGGAGTTGCTGCCGCCCTCGGGCACGACGTACGCGTCCTCGGCGTCCGCCGCGCGCAGGAGGGCCGCCAGGGTCTCCGGCTCGGTCTTGCGGCGGTACACCGACCGGTCGACGAAGTGCAGCCGCATCCCGTCGGCCGCGCACCGGGCGAGGGAGGGATTGAGCGGGCGGGCGGCCAGCTCCTGGCCGCGCACCACGCCGACCGTGGGCAGGCCGAGCAGCCGGCCGGCGGCGGCCGTGGCCCGCAGGTGATTGGAGTACGCGCCGCCGAAGGTGAGCACGGTCCGCCCGGCCGCCAGGGCCAGGTTGGGAGCGAGCTTGCGCCACTTGTTGCCGATCAGCTCCGGGTGGATCAGATCGTCCCGCTTCAGCAGGAGGCGTACCCCGCGGCGCTCGAACCGCTCGTCCACGACCTCCCGCAGCGGCGACGGCAGCCGGGGACGCAGACCCGCCAGGGCGCCGGAGCCGGGATCGTAGGAGCTGGTCACGGGGCCATTGTCGCCCGGTCTCCCGCACGCCCGCACCTGCCGTCACGGCGCCCGGCGCCACCGGGACGGCCCTACTTCAGCCGGTCGCCGATCCGCTTCCTCATCGAGGTCATCGAGAATCCGCGCGGATCCACCTTCCCCGGCTGCCACTCGCGGTGCCCGATGACCGACCGCTCGTTCCAGCCGTGGTGCCGGCACACCGCGGCGGCGGCCCGCTCGATCGCCTCGAGCTGCGCCGACGGCCAGGGGTCCTCGCCGTCGCCCAGGTTCTCGCACTCGAAGCCGTAGAAGTGGCGGTTGCCGTCCGTGTTCGCCTCGTTGTCCGCCGGCAGCCGCTTCTCGGCGATCACGGCGCGCAGCACGTCGTCGTCGCCGAGCCCCGCGTGGTTGGCCCGGCCGTAGCCGACGAGATGGACCCGGCCGTCCTTGGTGATCACCCCGTGGCACAGCGGACCCGGCAGATCCGCGTAACCCTTGCGGCAGAGCTCCACCGTTCTGGCACTGCCCTTGGTCACCGTGTGATGGATCATCACGCCGTGCACCGGGCCCCAGGGGCCCTTGTGGTTCCGGTTGTGGTCGCGCCAGTCGCCGACCTCGACGACCTTGAGACCCTCCGCCTTGAGAGCGCGCAGGAACGCGCTTGCGGACATGGGTGGGGCCATGGCCGCCCTCCTTCGTGCCGGACGACGGTCGCCGTTCGCGGCCGCCTGGTACAGGGCCTATACCGAAAAGGAGCGAGTTCAACTACTCGTTCGGGCCCTGAGCGAGCCGATCCGGACAACTTCCCTCCGGTGCGCGTCCGTCGAGCGGAGCCCCATGTGTGCCCAGCCCTCTCAAGATCCAACCCCGCTCGATCGGGTAATGGCGCGGACACGTTGCGTGAGGAACGCTTGATCGTGCAGGGCGATGCCCGGCGAGGCCGGGCGTGGATCACCATTGGGGAGGGCAATTCTCTATGTCGGTAGGCGAAGAGGTCCGCACGGAGCAGGCCAGGCAGCAGCAGAGCCTCGGCACGGCCGCCGCGCGGAACCTGGCCACCACGACCAAGTCCGTGCCGCAGATGCAGGAGATCAGTTCACGCTGGCTGCTGCGCATGCTGCCCTGGGTCGATGTGCAGGGCGGTACGTACCGGGTCAACCGGCGGCTGACCTACGCCGTGGGTGATGGCCGGATGACGTTCGTGAAGACCGGCGACCGCGTCGAGATCATCCCGGCCGAGCTCGGCGAGCTGCCGGTGCTCAGGTCGTACGAGGACGAGGAGGTGCTGGCCGAGCTCGCCTCCCGCTGCCGGCAGCGGGAGATCGGGGCCGGCCAGGTGATCGCCTCCTTCGGCAGCCCGGCCGAGGAGGTGTACCTGCTGGCACACGGCAGGGTGGAGCGGGTCGGCACCGGCCCCTACGGCGAGGACGAGTCCCTCGGAGTCCTCGCCGACGGTGCCTACTTCGGCGAGCAGGCCCTGCTGGGCGAGGACGCCATCTGGGAGTACACGGCCCGCACCCTCACCGCCTGCACCGTGCTGGTGCTGCCCCGCGAGGCCGTCGAGCAGGTCGCCGAGCGGTCGGACACCCTGCGCGAGCACCTCCGCCGGAGGCTCTCCGTCCCCGGGCAGCGCACCAACAGGTACGGCGAGAAGGAGATCGACCTCGCGGCCGGGCACAGCGGTGAGCCGGACATCCCCCACACCTTCGTCGACTACGAGGCCAGGCCGCGCGAGTACGAGCTCAGCGTCGCCCAGACCGTGCTGCGCATCCACACCCGGGTGGCCGACCTCTACAACCAGCCCATGAACCAGACGGAACAGCAGATCCGGCTGACCGTCGAGGCGTTGAAGGAGCGCCAGGAGCACGAACTGGTCAACAACCGTGACTTCGGTCTGCTGCACAACTGCGAGTACGACCAGCGGATCCAGCCGCACGACGGCGTACCGGGCCCCGACGACATGGACGAACTGCTCAGCAGGCGGCGCGGGACCCGCCTGCTGCTCGCCCATCCCCGCGCGATCGCCGCGTTCGGCCGCGAGCTCAACAAGCGGGGACTCGTCCCGGAGACCATCGACGTGGGCGGCAACCGCATTCCCACCTGGCGGGGGGTGCCCATCTACCCGTGCAACAAGATCCCGGTGACCGAGGCCCGTACGACGTCCGTCATCGCCCTGCGCACCGGGGAGGAGGAGCAGGGCGTCATCGGTCTGCGGGCAGGCGGCATCCCCGACGAGATCGAGCCGAGTCTGTCCGTGCGGTTCATGGGCATCAACGAACAGGCCGTCATCAAGTACCTGGTCACCGCCTACTACTCGGCCGCCGTCCTGGTACCGGACGCGCTCGGCGTCCTGGAGAACGTCGAGATCGGCCGCTGGCGATGACGGTCCGCCGGCTTTTGCACCGCTTGCCGTGTCCCCGCCCCTCCGGGCGGGTACACCTCGGAGGTACGTGCCCGACGGGTGCGCGAGCGCCCTTCCTCCGTTCCTCCACCGAGTCGGACCCAGGGGGAAGCTGATGACGGAGTCCATCACGGCACCGCAGACGGGGCCCACGACGGAGCACGCGACCGGGACCCCCGCGGTACCGGAACCGCGCCACGGTGACGGGCACGAGGCGGCGATGCTGCTGGAGCGGGCGCGGGCCGCGGTCGACCCGGTGCTGCGGGCGGCCCTCGGCTCCCTGCCCGCCCCGCTGCGCCGGATCGCCCTCTACCACTTCGGCTGGGAACACGCGGACGGCAGCCCGGCCGGAGGAGGCACGGGCAAGGCGATCCGCCCCGCGCTGGTGCTCGCCGCTGCCTCGGCCACGGGCGGTCCCGCGGCCAGGGCGGCGGCCGTGCGGGCCGCGGCGGCCGTGGAACTGGTCCACAACTTCACGCTGTTGCACGACGACGTGATGGACCGGGACCCCACCCGCCGGCACCGTCCCACGGTGTGGACGGTGTTCGGGGACACCGACGCGATCCTCGCGGGGGACGCTCTCCAGGCACTCGCCCTGCGGCTGCTCGCCGAGGACCCCCACCCGGCGGGCCGGGCGGCGGCGGCCCGGCTCGCGGACTGCGTGGTCGAACTGTGCGCCGGGCAGCACGCGGACACGGCCATGGAGCGATGCTCCCCCGGCGACGTCACCCTCGCCGAGACGCTCGCCATGGCCGAGTCCAAGACCGGTGCGCTGCTCGGCTGCGCCTGCGCGATCGGGGCGCTGTACGCGGACGCCGACGACGCGGACGTGGCGGCCATGGACGCGTTCGGCCGGGCGGCCGGGCTGGCGTTCCAGCTGATCGACGACGTGATCGGCATATGGGGCGACCCGCTCCGCACCGGCAAGCCCGCCGGCGCGGACCTGGCCGCCCGGAAGAAGTCACTGCCCGTGGTCGCCGCACTCACCTCCGGCACCCCGGCCGCCGCGGAACTCGCCGCCCTGTACGCCGCCCCGCACCGGAAGGAGGACCTGGAACACATCGCCCGGACCGTGGAACGGGCAGGGGGCCGTGACTGGGCGCAGGCCCAGGCCGCCGACCGGATGGCCCGTGCGATGCAGGAGGTGGCCCGCGCGGTGCCCGACCCGGAGGCGGCGGGCGGGCTGCTGACCCTGGCCGAGTTCGTGACCCGGCGCAGCACCTGACGGCCCGCCGTCCCATGACCCCGGACCCACTCGGTGCCGTGCGGCTGCTGACCCCGCACGGCACCGTGGCTCCGGTCCGGCGGGTCCCGCACTTCCCCACGGTGTGCGGGGCCCGCCCTCTCCCCGGCCGTCCTCCCGTTAGGCTCAACCTCCGTACGGACAAGGACGGTTGGGACGAAGGGGCGGACATGGGCGTGGCGATCCGGACGGCTGGGGACGACGACCGGGAGGTGATCGTCCGGCTCCTGGACCGGGCGTTCCAGGACGACCCGGTCAGTGGCTGGGTCTTCCCCGGTGAGGAGTACCGCCGTGCGACCCACCACAGGCTCATGGCGGCCTTCACCGACATCGTCCTCGCCGAGGGGCGTGTCGACCTCACCGAGGACGGCTCGGCCTGCGCGCTGTGGATGTCCGTGCCGGCGGACGACCCCGGCCACGGCGACCGGCCCGCCGGCGAGCGGACGGACGACGACGACTTCGCGCGGATGCGCCGGGCCGTCGATCCGGACAACGAGCGCGTGGAGCTGATCGGCCGGCTCACGGCCGGCATCCACCCCTCGGGGCGCGCCCACGAGTACCTGTGGATGATCGGTGTCGTCCCCGGCCGCCAGGGCGAGGGCCTCGGCACCGCGCTGATCGGTTCCGTCCTCGACCGCTGCGACCGGCAGGGGCGGGCGGCCTACCTGGAGGCGAGCAGCGAGCGCAGCCGCCTGCTGTACGAACGCCTCGGCTTCGAGGCGGCCGGTGATCCCCTGGCCCTCCCGGAGGGGCCGCACATGTGGCCCATGTGGCGCGAACCCCGCACCACGCCCGCCACCTCGTGGACCGGCCCACGGGTCTGATGTCCCGGCGGCCGCCCCCGTCGAGGGACGTTCGGCCCTGGCCGCCGCCGCCCGTGCGGACTTCACTGGCTCGCGGGTGGCGCCCGCCGGCCGTCTCGAGGGGGATCCGGCGGGCGCCGGACGGCGAGGCGACGGGAGCGCGATGAGTGCGACGGGCGACGACGGCGGGGCGGGCGGGGACATCGCGGTGGTGGGGCACGCCGACCTGAGCCCGGACACACTGCTGCTGGTGGAGTCGACGCTGCGGGCCCGCCTGGCGCGCCGTCCCGTCCGGGCCACGGCCCTGGTGCGCACCGGGGCGGGAACGCCCCTGGCCTCCGGCCGGGCCGCACGGGCCTCGGGATGCCCGCTGACCGTGGTGATCCCCACCCGCGCCGGGATGCCGGCCATGCCGCCCCCGCGGGACCGGATGGCGACCGGCGAACTGCTGACCCTCGCCGACCAGGTGCGCCTGCTGACGTACGACCCCGCCTCGCGCGACTCCTGCATCGGCGCCGACGAGCGCCTCGTCGCCTCCAGCGGTCTCCTGCTGGCCGTCTGGGACGGCTCGCCCTCCAACGGCCGCGACGCCACCGCCCACCTGGTCACCTACGCCCGCGCGCGAGGCGTCCCCGTGGAGGTCCTGTGGCCCGCGGGCGCCGCCCGGGAAGCGGTCACGGCCATCGGCGCCAAGGGCTGAACGCCGGGACCATTGGTCCCTGCCCGGGGCCCCTCGCAGGGACCCTTCGACCCATGCGGACCTCTCTCCCCGCCGCCGATCATGGGGCGCGCGAAACAGCTGGGAGGACGACATCCGGTGGATGAGATACGCATGGAGCACGTGAGAACCGCGGCGGACGACCGGACGGATCCGGTGCCGCACGCGGCGGTCACGGCTCGCGAGGGATCCGTCGCGCAGGCGCCGGCGGTGCGCCGGGCCGCGTGGGTGGACTGGCTGACGACCACCGACCACAAGAAGATCGGCACGCTGTACCTGGTCAGCGCGTTCGTGTTCTTCGTCGTCGGCGGGGTCATGGCGCTGATGATGCGCGCGGAGCTGGCCCGGCCCGGTCTGCAGATCATGTCGAACGAGCAGTTCAACCAGGCGTTCACGATGCACGGCTCGATCATGCTGCTGATGTTCGCGATGCCGCTGTTCACCGGCTTCGCGAACTGGATCATGCCGCTGCAGATCGGCGCCCCCGACGTGGCGTTCCCGCGGCTGAACATGCTGGCCTTCTGGCTGTTCCTGTTCGGCTCCTCGATCGCGGCCGCCGGCTTCCTCACCCCGGGCGGCGCCGCCGACTTCGGCTGGTTCCTGTACGCGCCGCTGTCGAACGAGGTCTACTCGCCGGGCATCGGCGCCGACCTGTGGATCATGGGCGTGGCGCTGTCCGGCTTCGGGTCGATCCTGGGCGCGGTCAACTTCATCACCACGATCATCTGCATGCGGGCACCCGGTATGACGATGTTCCGCATGCCGATCTTCACCTGGAACGTGCTGCTCACGGCGCTGCTGGTGCTGATCGTGTTCCCGGTGCTGGCGGCGGCGCTGTTCGCGCTGGAGTGCGACCGCAAGTTCGGCAGTCACATCTTCGACTCGGCCCACGGCGGGGCGCTGCTGTGGCAGCACCTGTTCTGGTTCTTCGGCCATCCCGAGGTGTACATCCTGGCGCTGCCGTTCTTCGGCATCGTCTCCGAGGTGATCCCGGTCTTCTCCCGCAAGCCGATGTTCGGTTACATGGGCCTGATCGGCGCGACCATCGCGATCGCCGGCCTCTCGGTGACCGTATGGGCCCACCACATGTACGTCACGGGCGGTGTGCTGCTGCCGTTCTTCGCCTTCATGACGATGCTGATCGCGGTGCCGACGGGCGTGAAGTTCTTCAACTGGATCGGCACCATGTGGAAGGGCTCGCTGAGTTTCGAGACGCCGATGCTGTGGACGCTGGGCTTCCTCACCACCTTCCTCTTCGGTGGCCTGACCGGCGTCATCCTGGCCTCGCCCCCGCTGGACTTCCACGTCTCCGACACGTACTTCGTCGTCGCGCACTTCCACTACACCGTGTTCGGCACGGTGGTGTACGCGATGTTCGCCGGCTTCCACTTCTGGTGGCCGAAGTTCACCGGCAAGATGCTCGACGAGCGGCTCGGCAAGATCACCTTCTGGACCCTGACGGTCGGTTTCCACCTGACCTTCCTGGTCCAGCACTGGCTGGGGGTCGAGGGCATGCCGCGCCGGTACGCCGACTACCTCGCGGCGGACGGCTTCACCGCCCTCAACACCCTGTCCTCCATCGGGTCGTTCCTGCTCGGCCTGTCGCTCCTGCCGTTCTTCTACAACATCTGGAAGACGGCCAAGTACGGCAAGCCCGTCGGCGTCGACGACCCGTGGGGCGACGGCCGCTCCCTGGAGTGGGCGACCTCCTGCCCGCCCCCGCGGCACAACTTCCTCACCCTGCCGAAGATCCGCAGCGAGTCCCCGGCGTTCGACCTCCACCACCCGGAGATCGCGGCGCTCGAGACGGAGAGGTGAGCCGTGCCGCAGCCCGTTCTCGCCCTGGGGTGCGCGGCGGTGACCGGCGCCGGCTGTGTCTGGTACCTGCCGGCCCTCGCCGATCTGCGGGCCGGAGCGGCCGACCGGCCACTGTCCCGCCGTGCCGCGGCGCTCGCCTGTCTCACCGGCTGGGCCACGCTCGGTGCGGTCGCCGTGGTACTGACGGTGGCCACGGCGTGGTGGATGCCGGGCGCCGTGGCGGCCGTGGGCGGCACGGCCGCCGCCGTCCTGCGGATCCGGGCCGCCGTGCGGCGCGCCGGTGAGCAGCGGGAGGCGGCCCGGCAGTGGGCGCAGTTGCCGCACGCACCCCTGCCCGCCGGTGCCCGGCGCCCTCATGGAGTGGCGGTCACCGCGGCCGTCGTCCCCGTCATGGTGGCGGTCCTGGTCCTCACTCTCGCCGGCCGCGGGCTGCCGGCGGGATAGCGGCCGGCCCGCGTCGGCGGCATACGGAACCTCGTTCCCCACTTCGGCCCCGATCCCGATAACCGCTTGCGACCACTACGATTGGAGTACTACAACTGGAGTTGTTCACGCCGAGTGCCGCCTACGGGAAGAGACCGCGTTGCGAAAGCTCACGTACTTCATCGCCTGCTCCATCGACGGCTTCATCGGGGACCCGGAGGGCGACGCGTCGGCCATGATCTCCCTGGTCGACGAGGAGCTCCTCGAGTTCCTCAGGGCGGAGTACCCGGAGACGGTGCCCACCCATGGCCGGCGCGCGCTCGGCATGGACGACCTGCCGAACAAGCGGTTCGACACGATCGTCCAAGGCAGGGCCAGCTACGACCTGGCCCTGAAGGAGGGCATCACCAGCCCCTATGCCCACCTGCGCGAATACGTCGCCTCCCGCACGCTGGGGGAGTCGCCCGACCCGAACGTCGAGATCATCGCGGACGACCTGGTCGGCCGGGTGCGCGCGCTGAAGGCGGAGGACAGCGCGTACGACGTCTATCTGTGCGGCGGGGCCGGACTCGCCGGTGAGCTGGTCGACGAGATCGACGAGCTGGTCATCAAGACGTATCCCATCGTCCAGGGCTCCGGCATGCCGATGTTCGCCTCCGGCTTCGCCATCACGGAGTTCACGCTGGAGTCGGTGCGCGCATTGGGCAACGGCGTACTGGTACGGACGTACAGCAGGAAGCACTGACCGGCCGCCGGGCCTACCCTGAGGGCATGGGCAGCGAACAACCGGCCTGTCCCGTCTGTGGACAGCCAGTGGACATGGTGGTCCGGCGCCACAAGACGCTGGGCGCGTGGGTCCCGGTATGGGTGCGCGGCCCGTGCCGCAACCCGGAGTGCGAGGAGTGCCCGGACCGGGCGGCCGACGCCGGCACGGCGCCCCCGTCGTCCGAGACGACCGGCGCTCCGCAGTCCGCCCCGGCGGGCGGGGACACCGGAGGCCAGGCCGCCACGACGCGCTAGCACCGGTCGTCGAGGACGGCGTGCGGCGCCGCTGCCTCGTCACCGCCGGTTCGCGTCCCGGCGCGTCACCCCGCCCGTCTCCGGGTCGCGGCCGGTCAGACAGTAGAGGCCGCCCGTCGGGTCCCGCATCACCGTCCAGTGGTCGAACGCGGCCACCGACGACGCCCCGAGGCTCTCGTGCCATGCCCGGGACGCCCGGATGTCGGCGCAGGCCAGGTCGGGATGCGCCGAGACGGGCCGTTCCTCCCGCAGTCGCTGGAGCAGGATGCGCACGGGGAGCCCGGCCGGTGGCCTGACCACGTGGAACTCCGGCAGCGAGCCGGGGACGGAGTCCCAGCCGGGCAGTAGCCCGCTCCAGAAGGCGACCTCGGCGTCGTGGAGGGACGGCGGCAGGTCGAGGCACACCTGGTCCAGCCGGCTGCCGTGCACGACGGGCGGCCGGACCGACTCCCCGTGCCAGCGCACCGCGCAGAACGGCTGCCCGGCGGGCGACCGCAGCACGGACAGCCCCTCGCGCTCGGCGACCGTCCTGCCACCCAGCCGCACCGCCGCCGCGGCGAAACCCGGGACGTCGTCCACGGAGAAGTCGAGGTGCGTACCACCCCCGCCCGAGACGATCCGCTGCATCCCCACGCAGGCGTCGGCGCCGTCCGCCGTCAGGGTCGCGAACTCGCCGTCGTCACCGCTCGGTCCGGACAGCCGGGTCCCCGTGACGGCCGTCCAGAAGTCACCGGCCCGGCCGACGAGCGCGGCGGGGCGGTCGATGAAGGCGTACGTCCACCGGACGCTCACCGCGCGGGGCGTTCCATGAAGCGCAGCATGTTCCCCGCCGGGTCGCGGAACGCGCAGTCACGCACCCCGTACGGCTGGTCCACCGGCTCCTGGAGCACGTCCGCGCCGGCGGCCCGGACGCGCTCGAAGAGGGCGTCGCAGTCGGTGGTGGTGAAGTTGACACCGCGCAGCATGCCCTTGGCCAGCAGCTCCGCCATCGCCTGCCGGTCGCCGGGGGAGGCGTCCGGGTTCGCGGCGGGCGGCTCCAGCACGATCTCCACGTCCGGCTGCTCGGGCGAGGCGACCGTCACCCACCGCATCCCCTCGAATCCCACGTCGTTGCGGACCTCGAGGCCCAGCACGTCACGGTAGAAGGCCAGCGCCTTGTCGTGATCGTCGACGGCGATGAAGCACTGGGCGAGTCTCACGTCCGTTCCTGTGTCCATACGCCCACGCTAGAAGGTTTCGCCGGGATCGACCCGGGTGCGGCCCCGGACCGGTCGGGTGTACGTCCGTGCCACGCACGGCGGGATCACCGCGCTCTCCTCGTGCGACCGGGCCCGGTAGGCGCTCGGCGTCTGACCGACCAGCTCGGTGAAACGCGAGCTGAACGACCCGAGCGAGGTGCAGCCGACCGCCAGGCACACCTCCGTCACCGTGAGGTCGCCCCGCCGCAGCAGCGCCTTGGCGCGTTCGACGCGCCTCGTCATGAGGTAGGCGTACGGCGTCTGCCCGTAGGCCGCGCGGAAGCTGCGCTGGAAGTGGCCGGGCGACATCAGCGCGGTCCGCGCGAGCGCGGAGACGTCGAGCGGCTCGGCGTACTCCCGGTCCATCCGGTCCCGGGCCCGCCGCAGCCGCACCAGATCCTCCAGCTCCACCCGCCCAGCATCCCACGCCCCGCACCCCCGCCGAGGCGGCACGACGGCGGGCAGGTCGGCCCGCCGGACCCTCAGGGCCCGCCCGTTGTGCCGCCGAGCCGGCGGATCTCCTCCAGCGGGTAGGGGGTCCGTCTGCTGCGGTCCTGGAACGCGCGGTTGAAGTCGGACATCACCGCGGCGACCGGCGCGTGCCGGGCGAGGATCGCCGCGGCCTCGCGGGAGATACCCGTGGGACGCTCGCCCTCCGCGAAGGCGCGCACCAGCGCGCGGCGGCCGTCCCGGTCCTCCCTGCGGATGTCGTACAGAGCGGTGACGAGCCAGTTCACCAGGTACGTGGCGGTGTGACAGCGGTCGTACGTCCGATGCCGACCGAAGAACTCGGCCTCGTCCGGCGAGAGCTGGAACCCCGCGGAGAGGGCGAGACCGTAGTCGGCGAAGTACAGGCGCCTGCCGTCGGTCAGGATGTTCTCGAAGTGCGCGTCGAAGTGCAGCAGCCCGCGGCTGTTCATGAACGAGACGCCGGCCGCCAGGCCCCTCTCCACCATGGCGCAGGCCCGGTCGGCGGTCTCGCCCCCCGCTTCGATCCGCTCGCCCAGCCACTGGTGCAGGTTCCGCGGGATGTACTCCAGGAACAGCGCGACACTGGCGGACGACTGCTCCAGGGCCCGGATCCGGTCGCGGACCCGCGGGTCGCCGCCCCAGTAGGCGACGGCCCGTTCGACGTCGGCGAGTTCCTCGGGCAGGGGCGTCGAGTCCGGCAGCACCCGCCAGTGGTACATCAGGGGGAATCCCTCGTGCTCCGCCGCCAGTACCCAGTGGGTCGTCATGATGTGCGCGGCGAGCTCCCGCCAGGCACCGAAGCCCGGCCCGCCGATGGCACCGACGCCGTAATGGCAGTAGACGGGGAGCCGGAAGAGATTCGCCGTGGACCGGAGGTGCTCCGGCCGCAGTTCCACGTCGGTGAGGGGCACCCGTTTGACGAAGACCGGGATTCCCGCGACCTCCGTCAGGGCCGACTTCCCGCCGATGCCGGAGCCGGCCGGCGCGGCCCGCTCCACGAGGGAGGCGAGGGCGCGGTCACTGCACCGCGCCAGGGCCGTGGAGACCGTGCCGTGGGCGGCCAGACGGGCACGGCGCGACATGTCCGTGGCGGTCACCGGCGCCTCCGCCGGGTGGTGCCGCAGACGACCGCACCCGGCCCGTCGGGGACGCCGTGGGAGGCGGACCGTGGGGCCGGGTGCGGGTGGGGGACGCTGCGAGCCGTGAGGAACCGCGCGTCGGAAGGCATGAGGATCAAGCCTTCTTGGTCTCCCAGAAGATCTTGTCGATCTGGGCGATGTAGTCCAGCGCCTTCTGGCCGGTCGCCGGGTCCGTCGAGGCCTTGGCGGCCGACAGGGCCTTCAGGGTGTCGTTGACCAGCTGGTGCAGCTCCGGGTACTTCTCGAAGTGCGGCGGCTTGAAGTAGTCGCTCCACAGCACGGAGACGTGGTGCTTGGCCAGCTCGGCGCGCTGCTCCTTGATGACCGTGGCGCGGGCCTGGTAGTGCGGGTCGTCGTTGCCGGCCATCTTCTCCTGGACGGCCTTCACCGACTCCGCCTCGATGCGGGCCTGGGCCGGGTCGTACACGCCGCAGGGCAGGTCGCAGTGGGCGCTGACCTTGACCTTGGGGGCAAACAGGCGGGAAAGCATGGAGCGTTTCCTTCCTCGTGATCGTCTTCTCACACTGGACATTACTCCGTGGCGGACGGCTTTTCGCGAGTGCCCCCGCGGGCTTAGGACAAAAGTCCGGGGTGAGACTGAGACTGGTGGAGGAAGAAGGGGAGGTGCCGGGAGATGCCTGAGCTGTCGCGGGACGCCGAGCGGGCGAGGGCCCCGCTGCCCTTCGGGGTGGCCGAGGTGACCGGGCCGTCCATGGTGCCCACGCTGCACCACGGGGACCGGCTCCTCGTGCACTACGGCGCCCGGGTCAGACGCGGTGACGTGATCGTGCTGCGGCATCCCTTCCAGCAGGACCTGCTGGTCGTCAAGCGGGCCGCCGAGCGGCGCGACGGCGGCTGGTGGGTGCTGGGGGACAACGCCTACGCCGGCGGGGACAGCACCGACTACGGCGTCGTCCCCGACGAGCTGGTGCTGGGCCGGGTCCGGTTCCGTTACCGGCCGCGCGGCTCGGGGCGGCGGTCGCCGCTGGCCGTGGTGGGCTGGGCGCTGTCGTCGGCGCGGCCCGTGCTCTCCGGCCGGTCGGCCTCCAGGCGTTTGCGCGCGCGGTAGGCGGCCACGTTGGCGCGGGTGGCGCAGCGGTCGGAGCAGTAGCGGCGGGAGCGGTTGGTCGAGGTGTCCAGGTAGGCGTTGCGGCAGGGTGGCGCCTCGCACAGGCCGAGCCGGTCCACGCCGTACTCGGTGAGGTGGAAGGCGAGGCCCATGGCGGCGATGGCGGCATAGCCGGCGGTCGCGTTGGACGGGTGGTCGGCCAGGTGCATGTGCCACAGCGGACGGCCGTCGTCGTCGCGGAAGTCGTGGCCGGAGATCTGCGGGCTGACGGGGAACTCCAGCAGCAGCGAGTTCAGCAGGTCGACGGCGAGCGTCTCGTCGCCGCCGTCCGCCGCGTCGAAGACCGAGCGGAGCCTGGCCCGGACCGAGCGGAACCGCGTCACATCGGCGTCGGTGGCGCGCCGGGCGGCCGACTGGTTCGCGCCGAACAGATCCCGGACGGCCTCGACCGAGGTGAGCATGTCCTTCCCCCGGGCCGGCTCCTCGGTGTTGACGAGGCGTACGGCGTAATCCGAGTAATAGGCCAGTTCCACTTGTAGTCCTTACGCAGGGGCTCTAGGGTCGTGCGTGCGGTCGGGTAATAGACGGTCGTGCTGCAAGGGTATTACGTGACGGAGACGAGGGAGGGGCTCGATGACGGACGCGCACACCACCACGGCCACCGCCGGCTGGCAGGCCTGGCAGGAGAGCTGGGACCGGCAGCAGGAGTGGTACATGCCCGACCGCGAGGAGCGGTTCCGGGTCATGCTCGACATGGTCGAGGCCCTCGTCGGCACGGCCCCGCGCGTGCTGGACCTCGCCTGCGGCACGGGCAGCATCACCGCCCGGCTGCTCGCCCGGTTCCCGGACGCCACCAGCACCGGCGTCGACCTGGACCCCGCGCTGCTCGCCATCGCCGAGGGCACCTTCGCGGGGGACGGACGGGTCTCCTTCGTGACGGCCGACCTCAAGGATCCCGGGTGGCCGGCGGCACTGCCCCACGACTCCTACGACGCCGTCCTGACCGCGACGGCCCTGCACTGGCTGCACCGGGAACCCCTCGCGGACCTCTACGGGCACATCGCGGGGCTGGTCCGCGACGGCGGTGTCTTCATGAACGCGGATCACATGATCGACGACACGACGCCCCGGATCAACGCGGCCGAGCGCGCCCAGCGGCACGCCCGCATGGACCGGGCCAAGGCGGACGGCGCCCTCGACTGGGCCGAGTGGTGGCGCCTCGCCGCGAAGGACCCGGTCCTCGCCGGACCGACGGCCCGCCGGTTCGAGATCTACGGCGAGCACGCCGAGGGCGACACGCCGTCGGCCGCCTGGCACGCGCGCGTGCTGCGCGAGAAGGGGTTCGGCGAGGCGCGGCCCGTCTGGTGCTCGCCGTCGGACACCCTGCTGCTGGCGCTGAGGTAGCACACGGGCGAGGGGCGGTACGGAAGATCCGTACCGCCCCTCCGCCGTGCGCCCGGCCGCGGTCAGAGCACCTTGGACAGGAACGACTTGGTGCGGTCGTGCTGCGGGTTGGTCAGCACCTCGCGCGGGTGTCCGGACTCGACGACCACGCCGTCGTCCATGAACACCAGCGAGTCGCCCACCTCCCGTGCGAAGCCCATCTCGTGGGTGACGACGATCATCGTCATGCCGTCCTCGGCGAGGTCGCGCATCACGTCGAGGACCTCGCCGACGAGTTCCGGGTCGAGGGCCGACGTCGGCTCGTCGAAGAGCATCAGCTTGGGCTGCATCGCCAGTGCGCGGGCGATGGCGACGCGCTGCTGCTGACCTCCGGAGAGCTGTGCGGGGTAGTGGCCCCTGCGGTCGCCGAGACCGACCCGGTCCAGCAGCCGCTCGGCACGCTCCCGGGCCACGGCCCTGGTCTCCCGCTTGACCTGGACCGGGGCCTCCATGACGTTCTCCAGCGCCGTCATGTGGGGGAAGAGGTTGAAGCGCTGGAACACCATGCCGATGTCCCGTCGCTGCGCCGCGACCTCCTTCTCCTTCAGCTCGTAGAGCTTGTCGCCCTTCTGCCGGTACCCGACCAGTTCGCCGTCGACGGACAGCCGGCCGGCGCTGATCTTCTCCAGGTGGTTGATGCACCGCAGGAAGGTGGACTTGCCGGAACCGGACGGGCCGATCAGGCAGAACACCTCCCGCGCGTTCACCTCCAGGTCGATGCCCTTGAGGATGTGCGCGAGGCCGAAGGACTTGTGCACGCCCTCCGCCTTGACCATCGGCTGACCGCTCGTGCCGCTCACGACGTCCTTGCTGAGCTTGCTCATCGGGTCACCCCCGGCCGGCTGAAGGAGTTGAAGAGGCGGAGGTTCTTCTTCAGGCGCTGCAGCGGTGTCGGCGGCAGATTGCGCGTCGAACCGCGGGCGTAGCGGCGCTCGAGGTAGTACTGGCCGACACTGAAGACGCTGGTGAGTGCCAGGTACCAGATCGACGCCACGAAGTACATCTCGACCACCGCGAGCGAGGTGCTGGAGACGTCGGTGGACCGCTTGATGAGTTCGTTGAACTGCACCGCGTAGGCCAGCGAGGAGGTCTTCAGCATGTTGATGAACTCGTTGCCCGTCGGCGGCACGATCACCCGCATCGCCTGCGGGAGGACCACCCGGCGCAGCGTCTTGGCCTGGGTCATGCCGAGCGCGTGCGACGCCTCCGTCTGTCCCTCGTCGACGGACTGGATGCCCGCGCGGACGATCTCGGACATGTACGCGGCCTCGTTCAGGCCGAGCCCCAGCAGCGCCGCCAGGAACGGCGTCATCACCTGGTTCATCTCGTCCTTGTAGAACCCCAGGTTGAGGGTGGGGAACACGAGCGCGATGTTGTACCAGATGAGGAGCTGGACCAGAACGGGCGTGCCGCGGAAGAACCAGACGTAGAAGTAGGCCACCGCGCTGGTGACCGGGTTCGACGACATCCGCATGACCGCGAGGATCACGCCCAGGACGAGACCGAGCACCATGGCGAGCACCGAGATGTACAGCGTGTGCCAGGCGCCGGACAGAATCGTCCCGTCGGTGAGGTAGTCGGGGATGATGCCGTAGTTGATGTTCGCGTTGGAGAAGGCGATCCCGATCAGCACCAGGATCGCGATGACCACCGCGCCGGCCACCCAGCGGCCGTAGTGGCGCACCGGGATCGCCTTGATCTGCTCCGGCGGCACCGATGGCGCCGGAGCCTTGTCAACCGTGTCCGTCACAGTGACTGCCCTTCAGTGTCGCCGAGGTTCAGGAACCGCCGTTGATCTTCGCCTCGGTCACCGCGCCGTCCGTGACGTTCCACTTCTCGAGGATCTTCGTGTACGCGCCGTTCTCGATGATGGCGTTCATGGCGGCCTGGATGGCGTCGCGCAGCTGGGTCTGGTCCTTGCTGATGCCGATGCCGTACGGACCGGCCTCGATCTGCTCGCCGACGACCTCGAAGTCCTTGCCGCCGCCCGACGTCTTGGCGTTGTACGCGGCGACCGGGAAGTCGTTGAGGTCGGCGACGGACGCGCCCTGCTTCAGTCGGAGCAGCGCCTCGGGGTCGGTGTCGTAGGTCTGGAGCTTGATGGCCGGCTTGCCGTCGTCGGTGCACTTCTTGTTCTGCGCGTTGGCGATGCCCTCGGAGGTGGTGCCGCGCTGCAGCGCCACGACCTTGCCGCACAGGTCGTCCAGGGTCTTGATGCCCTTGGGGTTGCCCTTCTGGACGAGGATCGACGTGCCGGCGGTGAAGTAGTCGACGAAGTCGATGCCCTCGCCGGCCTTCTTGCCGGTGTCCGAGTCGATGCCGTTCTGGCGGTCCTTGGTGTCGTTCATCGCGGACATGATCACGTTGAAGCGCTCGGACTGCAGACCGACGATGAGCTGGTCGAACTTGCCGTTCTGGAAGTCGAACTTCACGCCGAGCTGCTTGCCGAGGGCTTCCGCGATGTCGGGGTCGATGCCGACGGCCTTGCCGTCCTTCATGAACTCGACCGGCGGGTACGCGATGTCGGAGCCCACCTTGACGACGCCCGCCTTGCGGATGTCGGCCGGGAGCTTGTCGGCGAGCGGGGCGCTGGACGAGTCGGCCGTGTTGCTGTCGCTGCTCTTGTCCGTCTGGTCACCGCAGCCGGTGAGAATCAGTGCGCCTGCGACCGCGATCGCGCCGACCGCTGCAATCCGGGAGCGTGCGGCGGTGGTACGACGGGTGGTGCTTGCGGTCATGGTGGGTTCCTCCGGCGGATGGGTGGAGTTGCCGATGGGGCCGGCGACTGCCTGAGCGGCATCGCCGCGGGTCGACGAGAGCACACGCCTTCGAGTGTCGCGACCTCGTGTGATTACCGCATCTTGCCATTCGGACTGCGCTATTCAGGGGGGAGGCGATGTCAAAATCGGATAACGGGTGACGCTCGAACCGGGCCGGTCCGCTCCATCATGGCCGGACACTCTGCGGGAATCCTCCATTCCGGCCGGAAGATCTCCGGTGGCGCCCGTGGTAGGGGCAGGGCCGTCGTGACCTTTGGTCCGATTGTGGGCTTGCCGGTGGTTCGCCTGGGTCTTGTCCTGATATCGGGCGATGGTTCAGGGCGTCGGCATGTGACCTTCGCGTTATGGACTCGTCGTCGACGGCGTCCGTCCGGTAAGAAGGGTCTTTACACCCCTCATCCGGGGCTCAGGGCGCGTGTGCGGCGCGCCCGTCGTGTTCGGCCCGTACGAATCATCCCTCCGGGCCTTGCGCGGTCCCGCCCACCCCTCACCAGGAGTGGCAACCCTCAAACCATGAACACTTAAGGGGTAAAACCAAGTGGCAGCGGAGATTGTCAATCCTCGCAGCGACAGCGAAAGCCGGAACGGTCATGAGGAACCGGAGAGCGGGGCAGCGCCCCTGGATTCCTTCGACCCGGCATTCGCGCTGCACCGCGGCGGCAAGATGGCTGTGCAGGCCACCGTGCCGGTCCGCGACAAGGACGATCTGTCCCTGGCTTACACGCCCGGCGTCGCGAAGGTGTGCAGCGCGATCGCCGAGCAGCCGGACCTCGTCCACGACTACACATGGAAATCGCAGGTCGTCGCCGTCGTGACCGACGGCACGGCCGTGCTGGGGCTCGGCGACATCGGGCCCGAGGCCTCCCTCCCCGTGATGGAGGGCAAGGCCATCCTCTTCAAGCAGTTCGGCGGCGTGGACGCCGTCCCGATCGCTCTGGCCTGCACCGACGTCGACGAGATCGTCGAGACCGTGGTCCGGCTCGCCCCCTCCTTCGGCGGCGTGAACCTGGAGGACATCTCGGCGCCCCGGTGCTTCGAGATCGAGCGGCGGCTGCAGGAGCGGCTGGACATCCCGGTCTTCCACGACGACCAGCACGGCACGGCGGTCGTGTCGCTGGCGGCGCTGCGCAACGCGGCGCGGCTGAGCGGACGCGCGCTGGGCGAGCTGCGGGCCGTGATCTCGGGCGCCGGCGCCGCGGGTGTCGCGATCGCCAAGATGCTGGTCGAGGCCGGCATCGGCGACGTGGCCGTGGCCGACCGCAAGGGCGTCGTGTCGCGCGACCGCCAGGACCTCACGCCGATCAAGGCGGAGCTGGCGTCGTTCACGAACAAGGCCGGCCTCTCCGGGACGCTGGAGTCGGCGCTGGCCGGGGCCGATGTGTTCATCGGTGTCTCCGGCGGCACGGTGCCGGAGTCGGCGGTGGCGTCGATGGCCGAGGGCGCGTTCGTCTTCGCCATGGCCAACCCCGACCCGGAGGTGCACCCGGAGGTCGCCCACAAGTACGCGGCGGTCGTGGCCACCGGGCGTTCGGACTTCCCGAACCAGATCAACAACGTGCTGGCGTTCCCCGGGATCTTCGCGGGTGCCCTCCAGGTGCGGGCCTCGCGGATCACCGAGGGGATGAAGCTGGCGGCGGCCGAGGCGCTGGCCTCGGTGGTCGGTGACGATCTCGCCGCCGACTACGTCATCCCGTCCCCGTTCGACGAGCGGGTCGCCCCCGCGGTGACGGCGGCCGTGGCCGCGGCCGCCCGGGCGGAGGGTGTCGCCCGCCGCTGAGGCGCGCTGACAAGCGGCCCCGTCCCGGTGCGGACGGGGCCGCTTTTCTGTGCCGGAGGGCTGATCCGTACGGGTGGCGACCGCCGCGTGCGGCCGGAGGGCGCGTGGCAAGAGGGCGTGTCTCACAGCGGGCCCTGGTTCCCCCGGCGGGGCGGGGAACCTATCGTCAAGGTCATGTTCGCTGTCTACGCCGCCCGAATCGACCGCGACCAGCCGCTGAACGGTCTGGAGTCGGGGGAGCGTCCCGCTCCCGAGACCCGGCCCGGCTGGAGCACCGTCACGGTCAAGGCCGCCTCCCTCAACCACCATGACCTCTGGTCCCTGCGGGGCGTCGGCCTCGCCGAGGACAAACTGCCGATGATCCTCGGCTGCGACGCCGCCGGCGTCGACGCGGACGGCAACGAGGTCGTCCTGCACTCCGTGATCGGACAGAGCGGTCACGGGGTGGGGCCCGGGGAACCCCGCTCCATCCTGACCGAGCGCTACCAGGGCACCTTCGCCGAGCAGGTGTCCGTGCCCACCTGGAACATCCTGCCCAAGCCCAAGGAGCTCTCCTTCGAGGAGGCCGCCTGTCTGCCGACCGCCTGGCTGACGGCGTACCGGATGCTGTTCACCAACGCCGGGGTCCGGCCCGGTGACTCCGTCCTCGTCCAGGGGGCCGGGGGCGGCGTCGCGACCGCCGCCATCGTGCTCGGCAAGGCCGCCGGGCTGCGGATCTTCGCCACCAGCCGGGACGAGGCCAAGCGCAAGCGGGCGCTGGAGCTCGGCGCGGTGGAGGCGGTGGAGCCCGGTGCGCGGCTGCCGCAGCGCGTGGACGCGGTGATCGAGACCGTGGGCGCCGCCACCTGGTCCCACTCGGTGAAGTCGCTGCGCCCCGGCGGCACGGTGGTCATCTCCGGGGCCACCAGCGGTGACCGGCCCTCGCACGCCGAACTGACCCGGGTCTTCTTCCTGGAGCTCAGGATCGTCGGGTCGACGATGGGGACCAAGGACGAGCTGGAGGACCTGCTCTCCTTCTGCGCCGCCACGGGGGTGCGTCCCGTCATCGACGAGGTGCTGCCCATGGACCGGGCGCGGGAGGGCTTCGAGCGGATGGAGTCCGGGGGGCAGTTCGGGAAGATCGTGCTCACCGGTCCCTGAGGAGCGGGGTTCCCGCCGACGGCCGGTCCGGTTCTCCGGGCCGGCCGTTTTGTGTCAACTAGGGTTGACGGCTCGCATGATGTCAACGTAAGTTGACATCATGACTGAGGCAACCGACCTCGCCGAACGGGCGGGCGACCGCGACCCACGGGTCGGCCTGCGGGCCGTCGCCGCGCTGCGCAGGCTGCTCGAGCAGCTGGAGACCGTGCAGGTGCGCAACGCGCGCCATCAGGGCTGGTCGTGGCAGGAGATCGCCACCGAACTCGGGGTCAGCAGGCAGGCCGTGCACAAGAAGTACGGGAGGCATTGATGTTCGAGCGGTTCACCAAGGACGCCCGCGAGGTGGTCAAGGGCGCGGTCGCACACGCGGAGCAGACCGGCGCGGGCAGCGTCGGAGCCGAGCACCTGCTGCTCGCCCTGCTCGACCGGGAGGGCAGCCGGGCCTCCTTCGCGCTGGGGGCCCTCGGGCTCGCCGGGCGGAGGGATCCGGTGAGGGCGGCACTGGAGCGGGCACGGCGGCGCGGCGGGCTGACGCAGGCCGAGACCGACGCCCTCGCAGGGCTGGGGATCGACGTGCCGGAGATCGTGGCCCGGGTGGAGGAGGTGCACGGGGCCGGCGCCCTGTCCGGCGGCCGGCGGGGCGGCGGCCGCCGGACAGGGCACCCCCCCTTGGAACCGGGAGCCAAGGACGTCCTGACCGGGGCACTGCGCGCCGCCACCGCCCGGCGTGACCGGCGCATCGGCGACGAGCACATCCTGCTCGCCCTCACCGCACGCCCCGGCGTCCCCGCCGAGGTCCTCGCCGACCACGGGGTGACGTACGAGTCCGTGACCCGGGTGCTCCCCGGAGGCGGCGGCGAGGCCAAGGCGGGCTGACGGCGGCTCAGGGCTTCGGGGTGCGCAGGACCGCCCCGATGTTCGCCGCCGCCGTGGACAGATGGCGCCGGGCGTCGCGCAGTTGGTCCCCGGTGACGCCGTGGTCCCGGGCCGCGTCCCGGATGTCGTCCCGGAAACGGTCCAGCAGCCGGTCCAGATCGCGGGTCGGGTCACCTGTTGAGTCCGAGGCGTCCTCGTGCGCCCACGCCGGGGTGCAGCCCGCGGGGAAGTCCGCGGGGGTCTGGGAGTACGACGGCTCGGAGGCCTTGCCGGCCGGTCCCGTGCCGGTGCGCCCGAAGGTGAAGTCCTTGCCGAACTCGCCCATCCCCTTGGCCAGTTCACTCAGGCCCTCGCGCAGTCCCGTCGGCCAGTCGCCGCGGGCGAAGTGGTCCTGGGTCTGTTCCTGGACCTGGCGCATGATGCGCTGCACCTGCTCCTGCGCCTCCTGGGCCTGGCGGCGGGCACGCTGGGCCTCCTCGCGGGAGCGCCGGCTCTCGTCCTTCGCACGCCGGGCCTGTTCCTTCCACTCCTGCTTGGCGCGGCGCATCTCCTCCCTGGCGGCGCGCCAGGCGTCCTTGTCGCCGAAGACCGTGAAGTCGCCGGGCAGGCCCTCGTCATCCGTGGACGCGCCGGTGCCCCGGGACTGGCGGGCCCTGCCGGCCGCGGCCCGCATCTCCCGGCGCAGATCGCCCGCCGCGCCGCTGACGTCGGCCCGGATCTCGGCAGCCAGTTCGGCGACCGACTCCCGGATCTCCTGTTCCAGGTCGGCCAGTTCGCCGCTGCGGCCGGCCAGTTCGGCGCGGCCGGCGTCCGTGATGGCGTACACCTTGCGGCCGCCCTCGGTGGTGTGGGTGACCAGACCCTCCGCCTCCAGCTTGGCCAGGCGGGGGTAGACCGTGCCCGCGGAGGGCGCGTAGAGGCCCTGGAAGCGTTCCTCGAGGAGGCGGATCACCTCGTAGCCGTGACGCGGGGCCTCGTCCAGCAGCTTCAGCAGGTAGAGGCGCAGGCGTCCGTGGGCGAAGACGGGGGGCATGTCAGAGCACCTTCTTGTCGGTCGTACCGGCGTTGTCTCCCGAGGTGTCCCGCGGGTCCGGCTCGTCCTCGCCGGGCGGGCGGCGCAGCAGGGCGATGGAGCCGGAGACGGTGGTGGCGCGCAGCTTGCCGCTGCCCGCGCCCAGACGGCCGGTGAGTTTGTGGGCGCCCCAGTGGCCCTGCACCCGGAGGTCGTCGAAGGCGTTGGAGATGGCGCCGCTCGCGGTGTTGGCCTCGACCTCGGCGTCCGCCGGATCGGGCAGCCGGATGGCGATCTCGCCGGAGACGCTGGTGAGCCTGACGTCGGTGGGGCCGTCGGGATCGAGGTCCACGATCATGGAGCCGCTGACCGTGTCCGCCCGCACGGACGATCCCGAGCCCTCGACGACGGTGAGGTCGCCCGAGACGGAGGCGAAGCGGAGGTCGCCGGTGACCGACTGGGCCTCCACGTTCCCCGACACGGTGTCCGCGCGGACCGGACCGGAGAGGGCGACCAGGGTGGTGTCACCCGCGACGCCCTTCACCGCGGCGGGACCACGGATACCGGAGACCACGGCGCCGGCGCCGACCACACCGACCTCCACCCGGGTCTGCGCCGGGACGGCCAGCGAGACCACCGCGCTACGGCGCCAGCCCTTGCGGTCCAGCCACTTGAGGAAGCCCTTCCAGGGCAGGTCGTCATAGGCCACCGTGAGGGTGCCGTCCCGCTGGGTGACCACCAGGGGCGGGCCGTCGATCTCGGTGACCTCCAGCCGGGCGGAACCCTCGTCGGTCCCCACCACGTTCACCGTTCCGTTGACGATGCGCACGTGGAGCTCGCGCACGGGGGCGTCGAAGGTGAGCTTGGTGGGCTCCGCGACGGACGACTCGGACATGGTGACGACCTCCAGGGAGCGGACGTACCCGACGACGCGCCATATCGCGTCTTCCAGATTCACGATATATCGCGGCAGGGGAAAGTCAAGACACCCGTTCCGGTGATGGGTCGTGTGGTGAGCCCTCGACGGAGGTCCGGGAGGCGGCTACTCGTCGTCCTCGTCGTCCAGGCGGGCCAGCCAGGTGGCCAGACGCTCCACCGGGACCTCGAAGTCGGGGTTGAGGTCGACGAACGTCCTGAGCTGCTCGGCCAGCCACTCGAAGGTGACCTCCTCCTCGCCGCGCCGCTTCTCCAGTTCCTCGATGCCACGGTCCGTGAAGTACATGAGACAAGGATATGTGCCGGAAAACGGGCGGGCCGCACCCCCCGGGAGAGGGGTGCGGCCCGCGCGTACGGCTGCCGGTTACGCCTCGAAGACCTCGCGCACCAGCTGCTCCTGCTCGGCCTGGTGGCGCTTCGCGGAGCCGACCGCGGGGGACGAGCCGTGCGGGCGCGAGATGCGCCGCAGACGCTCGTCGTGCGGGAGGTCCGCTCCGACCGCCAGGTCGAGGTGGTCGATCAGGTTGAGCGCGATGAACGGCCAGGCACCCTGGTTCGCCGGCTCCTCCTGGGCCCACAGGTACTTCTCGGCGTTCGGGTACTTCTTGATCTCCGCCTGGAGCTCCGCACCCGGCAGCGGGTACAGGCGCTCGATGCGGATGATCGCCGTGTCGGTCACGCCGCGCTTGCGCCGCTCGGCCTCCAGGTCGTAGTAGACCTTGCCGGCGGTGAAGACGACCTTCCTGACCGCGGCCGGGTCGACCGAGGCGTCGCCGATGACCGGGCGGAACTGGCCCGTCGTGAACTCCTCCGCCTTCGAGGCCGCGGCCTTCAGGCGCAGCATCGACTTCGGGGTGAAGACGACCAGCGGCTTGTGGTGCGGGTTGTGCACCTGCCACCGCAGGAGGTGGAAGTAGTTCGACGGCGACGTCGGCATCGCGACCGTCATGTTGTTCTGCGCGCAGAGCTGCAGGAACCGCTCGGGACGGGCCGAGGAGTGGTCCGGCCCCTGGCCCTCGTAGCCGTGCGGGAGGAGCAGGACCACACCGGAGGTCTGGTTCCACTTCTGCTCGGCCGAGGAGATGAACTCGTCCACGACCGTCTGCGCGCCGTTGACGAAGTCGCCGAACTGCGCCTCCCACAGCACGAGCGCGTCGGGGCGGGCCAGCGAGTAGCCGTACTCGAAGCCCATCGCCGCGTACTCGGACAGCAGGGAGTTGTAGACGTTCAGCCGCGACTGGTCCTCGGAGAGGTACTGCAGCGGCGTGTACTCCTCGCCCGTGCTGCGGTCGATGATGACCGCGTGGCGCTGGCCGAAGGTGCCGCGCTGGGAGTCCTGGCCGGCGAGGCGCACCGGGACGCCCTCCAGCAGCAGGGAGCCGAACGCGAGGGTCTCGCCCATGCCCCAGTCGATCGTGCCGTCCTCGACCATCGCCGCACGGCGCTGCAGCTGCGGCAGCAGACGCGGGTGGACGGTGATGTGGTCGGGGACGTTCACCTGGGACTCGGCGATCCGCTTGACGACCTCCGTGGTCACCGCGGTGTTCACGGCGACCGGGAACTCGGCCTGCGGCTCGGACGGCACCACGGCCGACGGCTGCGAGGTGGCCTCACGGACCTCCGTGAAGACCTTCTCGAGCTGGCCCTGGTAGTCCTGCAGCGCCTGCTCGGCCTCTTCCAGGGTGATGTCGCCGCGACCGATCAGGGACTCGGTGTAGAGCTTGCGCACCGAGCGCTTCTTGTCGATCAGGTCGTACATCAGCGGCTGGGTGAAGGCCGGGTTGTCCGACTCGTTGTGACCGCGGCGGCGGTAGCAGATGAGGTCGATCACCACGTCCTTGTTGAACGCCTGACGGAACTCGAAGGCCAGGCGCGCGACGCGCACGACCGCCTCCGGGTCGTCGCCGTTCACGTGGAAGATCGGGGCCTCGATCATCCGGGCCACGTCCGTGGCGTACATCG
This sequence comes from Streptomyces toyocaensis, assembly GCF_000725125.1. Taxonomy (GTDB): domain Bacteria; phylum Actinomycetota; class Actinomycetes; order Streptomycetales; family Streptomycetaceae; genus Streptomyces; species Streptomyces toyocaensis. The sequence goes on along the minus strand of NZ_JFCB01000025.1, from coordinate 1,895 downwards.
AGGAGCGCGAGGACTCCGGGGCGGCGGTGAAGCCGACCTGGTTGTTGATGACGATGTGGACCGTGCCGCCGGTGCGGTAGCCGCGCAGCTGCGACATGTTCAGGGTCTCGGCCACCACGCCCTGGCCCGCGAAGGCCGCGTCGCCGTGGATCGCCACGGGCAGGACGGTGAAGTCCGTGCCGCCCTTGCCGATGATGTCCTGCTTGGCACGGGCGACGCCCTCCAGGACCGGGTCCACCGCCTCCAGGTGCGAGGGGTTGGCGACCAGGGAGACCTTGATCTGCTCGCCGTCCAGGCCGGTGAAGGTGCCCTCGGCGCCCAGGTGGTACTTCACGTCGCCGGAGCCGTGCATCGACTTCGGGTCGAGGTTGCCCTCGAACTCGCGGAAGATCTGCGCGTACGACTTGCCGACGATGTTGGCCAGCACGTTCAGCCGGCCGCGGTGGGCCATGCCGATGACGACCTCGTCCAGGCGGGACTCGGCGGCCGAGTCCAGCACCGCGTCGAGCAGCGGGATGACGGACTCGCCGCCCTCCAGGGAGAAGCGCTTCTGGCCGACGTACTTGGTCTGCAGGAAGGTCTCGAAGGCCTCCGCCGCGTTCAGCCGGCGCAGGATGCGCAGCTGCTCCTCGCGCTCCGGCTTGGTGTGCGAGCGCTCGATGCGGTCCTGGATCCACTTGCGCTGCTTGGGGTCCTGGATGTGCATGAACTCGACGCCGGTGGTGCGGCAGTACGAGTCGCGCAGGACGCCCAGGATGTCGCGCAGCTTCATCAGGGACTTGCCCGCGAAGCCGCCGACGGCGAACTCGCGCTCCAGGTCCCACAGCGTGAGGCCGTGCTCGACGATGTCCAGGTCGGGGTGCTTGCGCTGGCGGTACTCCAGCGGGTCGGTGTCGGCCATGACGTGACCGCGGACCCGGTAGGAGTGGATCAGCTCGAAGACGCGGGCGGCCTTGGTGACGTCGTCGTCGTGCGAGGCGTCGATGTCCTTGAGCCAGCGGACGGGCTCGTAGGGGATGCGCAGCGCCTCGAAGATCTCGTCGTAGAAGTTGTTCTCGCCGAGCAGGAGGTTCGCGACCTGGCGGAGGAACTCGCCGGAGGCGGCGCCCTGGATCACCCGGTGGTCGTAGGTCGACGTGAGCGTCATGACCTTGGAGATGCCGAGCTTGTTCAGGGTGTCCTGGCTGGTGCCCTGGAATTCCGCCGGGTAGTCCATCGAGCCGACGCCCAGGATCACCGACTGGCCGGGCATGAGGCGCGGCACGGAGTGGACGGTGCCGAGGCCCCCGGGGTTGGTCAGCGAGACCGTGACGCCGGTGAAGTCGTCCATCGTCAGCTTGTTGTCGCGGGCACGACGGACGATGTCCTCGTAGGCCTGCCAGAACTCGAAGAAGTTCAGCGTCTCGGCCTTCTTGATCGCCGCGACGACGAGCTGGCGGTCGCCGTTGGGCTTGACCAGGTCGATGGCGAGACCGAGGTTGACGTGCTCCGGCTTGACCAGGGTGGGCTTGCCGTCCACCTTCGCGTACGAGTGGTTCATCGCGGGCATCGCCTTGATCGCCTGGACCATGGCGTACCCGATGAGGTGCGTGAAGGAGATCTTCCCGCCGCGCGCCCGCTTGAGGTGGTTGTTGATGACGATGCGGTTGTCGAACAGCAGCTTCACCGGGACCGCGCGCACGGAGGTGGCCGTGGGCAGCTCCAGCGAGGCGTCCATGTTCTTCGCCACGGCGGCGGACGGACCGCGCAGGGTCACCCGCTCGGGGCCGCTCTTGGCCTCGTCGGCGGGCTGCGCCTGGGGCCTGGCGGGGGCCGGCTTCGCGGCGGGGGCGGCCGGAGCGGCGGCCTTCGCCGGGGCGGGCGCCTGCGCCGGGGCCTTGGCGGCCGGCCGGGCC
>NZ_JFCB01000024.1 GCF_000725125.1 Streptomyces toyocaensis | reverse complement strand
GGCACGAAGGGCGGCCGGACGTCCCGTGGCGGGGGCTCCGGCGGCGCACGTCCGTGACCGGACGGGCGCCCGGCCCTCGGGCCGCTCCCGGCCCCCGGGGGCCGGGCGGCGGGAGCGGCCTGGCCCCCGGGGGAACCGTCAGCCCTGCCGCCGCAGCAGCAGTCGCAGCAGGTCCGCGTTGTGCGCACGGCGGACCCGGGCGACGAGGAGGAGCGGCACGAGCAGGACGAGCGGGGTCGCCGCGTGCGCGCCGTCGAACACCGTCATCTGCACGACGAACGCGCCCACCATCAACGCGGCCAGTCCCGTCGCCGCCGCCGACTGCAGCACCGGCACCAACAGCCCGATGGCGCCCGCGAGTTCGAGTACACCGATGACGTACATGCCGGCGCTGCCCCAGCCCATCTCGTCAAAGGGCTCGAGGGCGGAGGAGTGCGCGATCAGCTTGGGCAGCGCGCTCGCGACCGCGAAGAACAGGGCGAGCAGCACCTGCAGCCCGCGCAGCGCGAGACGGGCACGCCGCCCGCGGGAGGACGCGGACGCGGACGCGGACGCGGCGGCAGAGGATGCGTCGGTCGTGGCGCGGGGAGTGGTCTGCGACATCGGGATCTCCTGAGGAAGCGGTCCGTGCTGCTGTCACAGGAAGAGACCGCCCCTTGCCCGTGAACTCATCGCTCCCCGACGGGGATTCCTCACTCAGTGGCCGGCCGTCGGAACCGCTCTCACCCACATTCCGTCCTCCGTCAGGTAGTGGTCCACCTTCAACCCCGCCTCCCCGAGCGCCTCCTCGAACTGCTGCCTCGTCAGTGGGCGGGAGCGGAAGGTCTGGGTCCAGACCGCGTCCGGGAACACGTACTCGGCGCGCACCGAGTCCACCCCGTCGCCGAGCGGCTCCGCGGACACGATCCGCACGGTGAAGCCGGCCGGGTCGACCCGCTCACGCGGCACATCGCTGTGGTAGTCCGCGCCCTCCCGCTGGATCAGCACGCAACCGCCCTGCGCCAGATGCCGTACACAGGTGCGCAGCATGCCTCGCCGCACGTCGGCGTCCCCCGCGTGCACCAGGAAGGAGGCGAGGAGCACCACGTCGAACGTCTCGCCGGCGTCGAGCTCCTCTATGGGGGCGCATATCGTCCGCGCCCCGCGCACCCGCTCCAGCATCTCCGCGGACTCGTCCACCGCCGTGACGTCGAAGCCGCGCTCCAGCAGCGCGTGGGTCACACGCCCCACACCGCTGCCCAGCTCCAGCACCCGGGCCCCGGCCGGCACCGCGGCGGCGATGACGTCCGGCTCCTCTCCCACCGGCAGGCGCGAGTAGAGCTCCACCGCACAGCCGTCCGGGGTGATCGCCCCGGGGCCCGTCCCCTCGTACCCCTCACGCATTCTCAGCTCCATGTCCGTCCAACGGACCGCGTCCGTACGCCCGTTCCCACCCTCCGCTGATTCACCCGTCCGAGTGAGCGCCGGTGCCCGGCCGGGCGGTGAGGCGCCCGTTTCCGGGGCACCCGGACCGGGCGGGCCGCAGGCCGGGCGCGGAACGGTGGTGAGGGACGATGCGTACGGGCAGTGAACCGGTGACCGCGCGCAGTGCTCTGCGGATGCGGTTCTGGCTGAGCGTGTGGGGCGTGCTCTGGACGGTGGCCGGGACGGTGGGGTTCGCCCTCGCCGGGTACCCCGGCTGGGCGCTGGCGTGCGGGGTGCTGTGGCTGCTCGTCACGGTCGACCTGGTCGTCGTCCTCCGGCACATCCGCCAGGGTCCGCACTACCAGCCGGGGCCCGATGTCCCTCCGTACCGGCCGCCGGGATGAGCGGCCCCGGCGCGGATCCGGCAGGGGTCCGTCAGCCGTCGAAGCGGGCCGCCTTCAGGTACTCCGGGTTCGGGTCCAGTGCCGCCGCCAGCCGGAAGTGGCGCTTGGCCGGATGGGGGCGGCCCTGCCGCTGGTAGGTGCGGGCGAGCGCGAAGTGGGCGAAGGCGTTGTCCGGCTCGCGCTCCAGGACGAGGGAGAATTCCAGCTCGGCGGGCCGCAGCTGGGCCGCGGCGAAGAAGGCGCGGGCACGCAGCAGGCGTGCGGCCGTGTTCTCGGGGTGGACGTCGATCACACCGTCGAGCAGCTTGACCGCGCCCCGCGGGTCCCGGGAGGCGAGCAGGTGCTCGGCGGCACGGAAGTCGATGACATGCGTCTCCGGCGTACGTCCGGACGGACCACTGGTCTCGGGCACGGCGGAATCCTTCCCTCGCTGGACGGGTTCAACGCCCCGTCCCGCGTCCGCTATTCCTGAGGGGGCTGCCGGGGCGTGCGCGCGCGGCGGACGAGCCCGGACCACAGGTCCTTGACCCGTTGTTCCAGCTCGCCGAGGGGGACGTCGTTGTCGATGACGATGTCCGCGATCGCCCGGCGCTGCTCGCGGGTCGCCTGGGCGGCCATCCGCGCCCGTGCGTCCTCCTCGGTCATGCCGCGCCGGCCCACGAGCCGGCCGAGCTGGGTCTCGGGGCTCGCGTCCACGACGATCACCAGGTCGTACAGGGGAGCGAGACCGTTCTCCGTGAGGAGGGGGACGTCGTGGACGACGACGGCGTCCTCGGCCGCGGCCTCCTCCAGTTCGCGGGAGCGGGCGCCCACCAGGGGGTGGACGATGGAGTTCAGGACGGACCGTTTCTCGGCGTCGGCGAAGACGACGGAGCCGAGCTTCGGCCGGTCCAGACTGCCGTCCGCGGTGAGGACCTCCTCGCCGAAGGCCTCCACGACAGCGGCGAGGCCGGGGGTGCCGGGTTCGACGACCTCGCGCGCGATGCGGTCCGCGTCGATCAGCACGGCCCCGCACTCGACGAGCAGCCGCGACACCTCGCTCTTGCCGGCGCCGATACCGCCGGTCAGGCCCACTGTCAGCATGACCAGCAGCCTAGGCCCTGCCGTCGGCACCCGGTCCGGGGGGCGTCAGTTCTCGCCCTCCCGCTCCGCCAGGAAGCGCTCGAACTCGAGCCCGATCTCGTCCGCGGAGGGGATCTCCACGGGCTCCGCGAGCATGTTGCCCCGGCTCTCCGCGCCCGCGGCGGCGTCGTACTGGTGCTCGAGGCCCTGGACGAGGGCGGTGAGCTCGTCGTCGCCCTCCCGGATCTGGCGGTCGATCTCGGTCTGGGTGCGGTGCGCGTCGGTGCGCAGCGAGTGCGCGACACCGGGCAGCACCAGGCCGGTGGCGGCCGTGATGGTCTCCAGGGCGGTCAGTGCCGCGTCCGGGTACGGGGAGCGGGCGATGTAGTGCGGCACGTGGGCCGCCACGCCCAGGACGTCGTGCCCGGCCTGCATGAGCCGGTACTCGACGAGGGCTTCGGCGCTGCCGGGCACCTGCGCCTCGTCGAAGGGGCTGTTGCTCGCGGGGACGAGGTCGGTGCGGTTGCCGTGCGGGGTGATGCCCACGGGGCGGGTGTGCGGGACGCCCATGGGAATGCCGTGGAAGTTCACCGACAGGCGTACGCCCAGCCGCTCCACGATCTGCTGGACGGCCGCGGCGAAGCGCTCCCACTCGACGTCCGGCTCCGGCCCGGAGAGCAGCAGGAAGGGCGCCCCGGTGGCGTCCTGGACGAGGTGCACCTCGATGGCGGGCACCTCGTAGTCGGTCCAGCGGTCGCGGGTGAAGGTCAGCAGCGGGCGCCGGGCCCGGTAGTCGACGAGCCGGTCGTGGTCGAACCGGGCCACGACCTGGTGGGGCAGCGAGTCGAGCAGCCGGTCCACGATCTGGTCCCCGGTCTCGCCCGCGTCGATGTATCCGTCGAAGTGGTAGAGCATGACAAGTCCGGCCGACTCCTGGGCCAGCGCCATGTCGACGACGCCGAGCCCCTTCGGCTCCCATGCGTACAAACCCTGCGGATCAAGCACAGTGACCGCTCCTCCTCGTGTTCGTACACCACAACGTGGCACGCGACACCGGCATTCCCCGGCCTGGGAGGACCGCACGCACCGAGGGGCCGCACCCAGAAGGTGCGGCCCCTCGGTCAACGGCTGTGCGTCAGCTCAGAGCGTTCAGCTCTGACCGCCCGCCAGCTTCTCGCGCAGAGCGGCGAGCGCCTCGTCCGAGGCCAGCGCGCCGGACTGGTCGCCACCCTCGGAGGAGTACGAACCGCCACCGGACGCGGCCGGAGCGGCGGCCTCGCCACCCTCGGCGGCGGCCTTCTCGTCCGCCTCGCGGGACTTGATGACCTGCGCCTGGTGCTGCTCGAAGCGCTGCTGCGCCTCGGCGTACTGGGTCTCCCACGCCTCGCGCTGGGTCTCGTAGCCCTCGAGCCAGTCGTTGGTCTCGGGGTCGAAGCCCTCGGGGTAGATGTAGTTGCCCTGGTCGTCGTAGGACGCGGCCATGCCGTACAGGGTCGGGTCGAACTCGACCGTCGACGGGTCGGCGCCGAAGGCCTCGTTGGCCTGCTTCAGCGAGAGGCTGATGCGACGGCGCTCGAGGTCGATGTCGATGACCTTGACGAAGATCTCGTCGTTGACCTGGACGACCTGCTCCGGGATCTCCACGTGGCGCTCGGCCAGCTCGGAGATGTGGACCAGACCCTCGATGCCCTCGTCCACGCGGACGAACGCACCGAACGGAACCAGCTTCGTGACCTTGCCGGGCACGACCTGGCCGATCTGGTGGGTGCGGGCGAACTGCTGCCACGGGTCTTCCTGGGTCGCCTTCAGCGACAGGGAGACGCGCTCGCGGTCCATGTCGACGTCGAGGACCTCGACCGTGACCTCCTGGCCGACCTCGACGACCTCGGAGGGGTGGTCGATGTGCTTCCAGGACAGCTCGGAGACGTGGACCAGACCGTCGACGCCACCCAGGTCCACGAAGGCACCGAAGTTGACGATCGAGGAGACGACGCCGGACCGCACCTGCCCCTTCTGGAGGGTGGTGAGGAAGGTCTGGCGGACCTCGGACTGGGTCTGCTCGAGCCAGGCGCGGCGGGACAGGACCACGTTGTTGCGGTTCTTGTCCAGCTCGATGATCTTGGCCTCGAGCTCCTTGCCCACGTAGGGCTGGAGGTCGCGAACGCGACGCATCTCGACCAGGGAGGCCGGGAGGAAGCCACGGAGGCCGATGTCGAGGATGAGACCACCCTTGACGACCTCGATGACGGTACCGGTGACGATCCCGTCCTCTTCCTTGATCTTCTCGATGGTGCCCCAGGCACGCTCGTACTGGGCGCGCTTCTTCGAGAGGATCAGGCGGCCTTCCTTGTCCTCCTTCTGGAGAACAAGGGCTTCGATCTCGTCACCGACGGCGACGACCTCGTTGGGGTCGACGTCGTGCTTGATCGAGAGCTCACGGCTCGGGATCACGCCTTCGGTCTTGTAACCGATGTCGAGCAGGACCTCGTCCCGGTCGACCTTCACGATGACGCCGTCGACGATGTCGCCGTCGTTGAAGTACTTGATCGTCTCGTCGATCGCGGCGAGGAAGGCTTCCTCGTTACCGATGTCGTTGACCGCTACCTGCGGGGTGGTGGCGGTGGTCTCGGTGCTGCTCGTCATGTGGGAAAGGGCTCCGGTACGGACATTGAAGTCGTAGGTACTGCTACGCCGGAGCCCGTTTCGCTCTGCAGAAGCCGGACAGCCAAGGAAGCGCCCCACCGTTGAAGCAGTGATGGCGCCTCGAAAACCGAGGGGACATACAACAGATGCGAGCGCAGCCTGCTACGTCTGAGGTGCGCAGGCTCGCAGCGCAACTTGTAGCATACGGGGGCAGCCGGGCAGGGTCAATGCGCGAAGCCGCCCACCCGGGGCGGATCGCCGCATAACCGGCACAATTCCCGTCATCCGAGGCCACGCAAGGGCCAGGAACACCCTTCGGCGACACACCGGGGTCCGGCTGGACGGAAGAGTACGACGAGGGAGCCGATCATCCAAGAGTCCGAAGCGCCCGAACCGGAGGCGACCCGGCGGGAGGCCGGTGTCACGGAGAGTTCGCGCGCCAACCGGGGCTGGTGGGACCGCAACGCGGACGAGTACCAGACCGAGCACGGCACGTTCCTCGGCGACGACCGCTTCGTGTGGGGTCCCGAGGGTCTGGACGAGGTGGAGGCTGAGCTGCTCGGCCCGCCGGAGGAGCTGAAGGGGCGGGACGTCCTGGAACTGGGCGCCGGCGCCGCGCAGTGCTCCCGCTGGCTGGCCGCCCAGGGGGCGCGGCCGGTGGCCCTGGACATCTCGCACCGGCAGTTGCAGCACGCGCTGCGCATCGGCGGGCCGTTCCCCCTGGTGTGCGCCGACGCGGGCGCGCTGCCCTTCGCGGACGGCTCCTTCGACCTGGCCTGCTCGGCGTACGGGGCGCTGCCCTTCGTCGCCGACCCGCGGCTGGTGCTGCGGGAGGTGCGCCGGGTGCTGCGCCCGGGCGGCCGGCTCGTGTTCTCCGTGACGCACCCGATCCGCTGGGCGTTCCCCGACGAGCCGGGACCGGAGGGGCTGAGCGTCTCCGCGTCGTACTTCGACCGGACCCCCTACGTCGAGCAGGACGAGGAGGGCCGGGCGGTGTACGTGGAGCACCACCGGACGCTCGGGGACCGGGTCAGGGACGTCGTCGCCTCGGGTTTCCGGCTGGTGGACCTGGTGGAGCCGGAGTGGCCGGCCTGGAACACCTCCGAGTGGGGCGGCTGGTCCCCGCTGCGCGGGAACCTGATCCCGGGGACGGCGGTCTTCGTGTGCGTACGGGACTGAGCGCGTGATCCGTGACGACGCCCTGGACGCCCTTCCCGTACGCGAGGCCCTGCCCCGGCTGACCGGCGCCCTCGACGCGCACGGCACGGCCGTGCTGGTGGCGCCGCCCGGGACCGGTAAGACGACGCTGGTGCCGTTGGCGCTCGCGGGGCTGCTCGGGACGGGGCCCGCGCGACGGGTGGTGGTCGCCGAACCGCGGCGGATCGCGGCGCGTGCGGCGGCGCGGCGCATGGCGTGGCTACTGGACGAGCGGGTCGGCGAGTCGGTCGGTTTCACGGTCCGCGGGGAGCGGGCGGTCGGGCGGCACACGCGCGTGGAGGTCGTCACGACCGGTGTGCTGCTCCAGCGCCTGCAGCGCGACCAGGAGCTGACCGGGGTGGACGTGGTGGTGCTCGACGAGTGCCACGAGCGGCATCTGGACGCGGACACGGCGGCGGCGTTCCTGTGGGACGTGCGCGAGACGCTCCGTCCCGGCCTGCGGCTGGTGGCCGCGTCGGCGACCACGGACGCGGAGGGCTGGGCGCGGCTGCTGGGCGGCGCGCCGGTGGTCGAGGCGCGCGGTACGGCGCACCCGGTGGAGGTGGTGTGGGCGCCTCCCGCGCGCGCGGTCCGGCCGCCGCACGGCATGCGGGTCGACCCGGTGCTGCTCACGCACGTGGCGTCGGTGATCCGGCGGGCGCTGGACGAGCGGGACGGGGACGTGCTCGCGTTCCTGCCCGGCGTGGCCGAGATCGCCCGGGTGGCCGGGCGGCTCGGCGGCCTCGGCGGCGTCGAGGTTCTCCAGGTGCACGGCCACGCCCCGGCCGCCGTGCAGGACGCGGTGCTGTCCCCCGGGCAGCGGCGGCGGGTGGTCCTGGCGACGTCGGTGGCGGAGTCGTCGCTGACGGTCCCCGGGGTGCGGGTGGTCGTGGACTCGGGGCTCGCGCGGGAGCCCCGTGTCGATCACGCGCGGGGGCTGAGCGCGCTGACGACGGTACGGGCCTCGCGGGCCGCCGGCCGGCAGCGGGCGGGCCGCGCCGGGCGTGAGGCGCCGGGGGCGGTGTACCGCTGCTGGGCGGAGGCGGAGGACGCGCGGCTGCCGCGGTTCCCCTCCCCCGAGATCAAGGTGGCCGACCTGACGGCGTTCGCGCTCCAGGCGGCCTGCTGGGGCGATCCGGACGCCTCCGGGCTGGCGCTGCTGGATCCTCCGCCGGGCGGGGCGATGGCCGCGGCCCGCTCCGTGCTCGCGGCGATCGGGGCGGTGGACGCCGACGGGCGTGCCACCGGACGGGGGACGCGGCTGTCGCGGCTGGGGCTGCATCCCCGGCTGGGGCGGGCGCTGCTGGACGCGGCGCCGGTGGTCGGACCGGACCTCGCCGCCGAGGTGGTCGCCCTGATCGGCGAGGAGCCCCCGCGCGATTACGGGGACGACCTCGTCGGCGCGCTGCGCACCGCGCGGCGCGGGGGCGACGCGTACGCCGCGCGGTGGCGCACGGAGACCCGCCGCCTGCGACGGGCGGCCTCCGAGTCCGCCGGCCGGCGGACGGCGGCGGGCTCCGCCCGCCCCGCGGAGGACGGCGTCCGGGACACCGCGGCTTCGGGGGCGCCGTCCGCGCCGGACCGGAAGGACACCGTCCGGGCCCCGGTCCCGGCACCGGACGTCGCGCACGGCACGCCGGGATCATCGCCGTGCCCGGATGCCGATCGGGCGCGGGACACACCCGCACCCTGGTCCCCGCCCGTGCCTGCGACCGGCCTCCTCGCGGGGGAGGACGGGCGGGTCGGGCTGGTGGCGGCGCTCGCCTTCCCCGAGCGGGTGGCACGGGTGGACGGCGGGGCCCATCTGATGGTGGCCGGGACGCGGGCCGACGTGGGGGCGGCATCCGGGCTGCGGGGGGCGGAGTGGGTGGCCGTCGCCGTGGCCGACCGGCCCGTGGGTCGCGGGCACGCGCGCGTGACGCTGGGAGCGGTGGTCGACGAGGCCATCGCGCGTCACGCGGCGGGAGCCCTGCTGGAGACCCACGAGGAGGTGCACTGGGCCGACGGGGACGTCGTCGCCCGCCGGGTCGAGCGGCTCGGGGCGGTGGAACTGGCGGTCCGGCCGCTCACCGGCGCCGGCCCCTCGCTCGTACGGGCCGCGCTGCTGGACGGGCTGCGGCGGGAGGGGTTCGGGCTGCTGCGGTGGCCGGCCGGGGCGGTCGTGCTGCGGCAGCGGCTGGCCTTTCTGCACGGCCGGCTCGGTGAGCCGTGGCCCGACGTGTCCGACGCCGGGCTGCACGCGCGCGTGGAGGAGTGGCTGGAGCCGGAGCTGAGCCGGGCCCGGCGGCGGGCGGACCTCGCGCGGATCGACGCGGGGCAGGCGCTCGGGCGTCTGCTGCCCTGGGCCTCCGGGGAGGCCGCGCGGCTCGACGAGCTCGCGCCGGAGCGGATCACCGTGCCCAGCGGGTCCGGGGTCCGGATCGACTATGCCGACCCGGAGCGGCCGGTGCTGGCGGTCAAGCTCCAGGAGATGTTCGGGCTCCAGGAGTCGCCGCGGGTGGCCGGGGTGCCGCTGCTGGTGCACCTGCTGTCCCCGGCCGGGCGGCCGGCCGCCGTGACCGCCGACCTCGCCTCCTTCTGGCGGGACGGCTACCGGGGTGTACGGGCCGAACTGCGCGGGCGCTACCCGAGGCATCCGTGGCCGGAGGACCCGGCCACGGCCGAGCCGACCCGGCACACCAACGCCCGGCTCGGGCGGTGAGCCGTTCCGGTTCCTGCCGGGCCCCCGCGCGCGCACGGCCGCACGCAGGACGACGGCGCCCCTCCCCGCCGGGGAGGGGCGCCGTCGTCCGGTCGCGGTGCCGCGTCAGGCGGTGGGGCTCGTCGACGGGCTCGGGGCCGGCGTTGCGGCCGCCGCCACGGTCAGTTCGACGGTGAGGGTCGCTCCGCCCGCGGTGGTGATGCGGAGCAGGAACGTGCCGGCGGTGTCGTCCGCGTACAGCTTCGGCAGCTTCAGCAGGCCGTCCGCGTCCGTCTCGAGGCCGTTCAGCGTGCGGATCGCGTTGCCTGCGGCGTCCTTGAAGTAGGGGCCCTTGTCGTTCTCGGTCGCGTCGTCGGCCGACGTGATGAGCGTGGCGGTGGCGGCGACCCTGTCGGCGGCGGCACCGCCGTACGTGGCCTTCACCTCGACCGCTTCGGCGAATTCGCCACCCGCGGTGCAGGTGAGCGCCGCGTCGCCGGTGCGGACCAGGGTATCGGCGGCGCGTTCGGTGACCGTCGCCTCGTAGGCGACGCCCGGGATGTCCCGGCCCACGACGACGGCGCGGACGGCGAACCCGCCGGTCTTCTCGCCGGCCTGGAGCGCGGGAGCCACGGCGACGCCCGACGCGTTGGTGACGACGGTGGCCACGCTCTCACCGCCCGCGAAGGTGGTGTCGGTGTCGCCGAAGATCGTGAAGCGGATGCGCACCTTGGCCACCGCCTTGCCGGCGTCCGTCTCCGCGCGGGTGCTGATCCGCTGCGCGAACGGGTCGCCGGCCTGCGCGGTGAGCTTCGCGGTGCCGGCGTCCTCCAGGTGGTCCACCGTGTCGGTGGGCGTCGGCTCGGTGGTGGACGGTGGAGTGGTGGGCGGCGGGGTGGTGGGCGTCGGCGTGGTGGGCGGCGGCGTGGTCGGGCTGCCGCTGCCGGGATCGCTCGGCTTCGGGCTCTGCCCGGCGCCGCCCGGCTTGTCGGCAGGCCTGGAGCCGGGCTTCGGCGCCGGAGGCGTGGCCGACGTCGACGGGGAGGGCCGCACCGGGCGGTGGTCGCTGCGGTCCACCGGCAGCGTGCCCGTGCCGTCCGGGATCTCGTGGGTGCCCTTGCGGTAGTACTCCAGCCACGACAGGACGGTGTTCAGGTACTCCGTCGAGCGGTTGTAGCTGAGGATCGCCTTGTCGAGGTCGTCCGGGTCGGACAGGTCCCAGCCGAAGCGGCACAGGTAGTGGCCGGCGGCGAGGGCGGCGTCGTAGATGTTGTTGGGGTCCTCACGGCCGTCGTCGTTGCCGTCGCGGCCCGCCCACTCCCAGGTGGAGGGGATGAACTGCATGGGGCCGACGGCCTGGTCGTAGGCGCTGTTGCCGTCGTGGGCACCGTTGTCGGTGTCCTTGATGAGGGCGAAGCCGTTGCCGTCGAGCTGGGGGCCGAGGATCGGGGAGAGCGTGGTGCCGTCGGCCGAGACGCGTCCGCCGCGGGCCTGTCCCGACTCCACCTTGCCGATGGCGGCGAGGAGTTGCCAGGGCAGGTTGCAGCCGGGCTTCCTCTCCCGCAGCGCGGCCTCGGCCTTCTTGTAGGCGTCGAGGACGGTCGCGGGTATGCCGGCCTCCGTGACACCCGGGGCGACCGGGCCGGTGCCCGCGCTCGGGGACGGGTTGGGACTGTTGAGGGGGGGCAGGTCCGTGTAGTACGGCGAGTTGCCGGTCGCGCCGGCGCCGTCGGCGGCCTCCTCGGGTGAGGGCGTGGCATCGGCGGTGGTCTGTCTGCCCTGGCCGTCGACCGTCACGCCCGGAGCCTGGGACGCGGACAGGGCCGCCACCGCTGCCGCGGCCACGGCGGTGGTTGCCGCTCCCTTGCGCAGCCTCCTGCCGAAATGCGCCGCCATAGAGTGAACCCCTCCCATGGGCGTTGTGCCGCCCGTCACCGTGTGTTGTGTCCGCCCTGTTGTGACGTTCCGCCCGCCCCGCCGGTTGCCCTTCGCGGTCACCCCGGCGTGACGACTTTCGAGACCCTACGACAACTTCCTTTTCCCGGACACCCGTTCGTGCCCGATATTCACCTATTGGCCACGTTGAAGGTGCGGCAAGGGCGTGAGATGGAGGTCGCGCATACTGGGGCCTTCCGAACAGCGGGCCCTGGTGGGGGTCCGGTCAACGGTTTTCGCGAGGAGTCGAGTTGCCCTTCACCCTCAGCCACGCCGCAGCCGTCCTGCCGGCCGTGCGGACCGACGGGAGCGGCCGGGGCGCCCTGGTTCCCGCGGTGCTGGTCGCGGGCAGCTTCGCTCCCGACATGACCTATTACGCGGCGAGTGTCCTGCCGGGGGCGATGGAGTTCGGCGACGTGACGCACGCCTTCCGGGGCGTGTTCACGGTCGACGTGCTCATCGCCTGGGCGCTGGTGGGGCTGTGGCTGCTGGTGCGCGAACCGCTGGTGGCGCTGTTGCCGCGGGCCCGGCAGGGGCGGACGGCGACGCTCCTGCGGTGCGGGGCGCCCCGGGCACGCGTACGGGCCTCGCTGGTGGCGCGCTGGTACGTCTCGGCCGTGCTGGGGGCGGCGACGCACGTGGTGTGGGACGCGTTCACGCATCCCGGCCGGTGGGGGATGCGGGTGTTTCCCGTGCTGGGCGAGGAGATCGCGGGCTCACCGCTGTACTGGTACCTGCAGTACGGCGGTTCGGCGGTGGCCGCGGTCGCGCTCGCGCTGTTCGTGGCGCGGGCGCTGCGCCGTACGGCACCTGGGGCGGCCGGACCGGCCGGGGTGCCCGTGCTCTCCGCCCACGACCGGTGGGGGGCGGTCGCGCTGCTCGGCGGGTGCGCGGCGGTGGGGGCGGTGCAGCGGGCCTCCCGGTGGTGGGCCCACTGGGGGCCGGTCGCGAAGCCCTGGGAACTGATCCCGACGGTGTGTTTCGGTGCGGGCGCGGGTCTGGTCGTCGCGCTGCCGCTGTACGCGGTGGCCGTCAGGGCGTGGCGTCCGGCTCCGGCCACGGAGGGCCCTGCGGACGCCGGTGCACGGCGGCCGAGTCGTACGGCCGCACGCTGAGGGTCTCGCTCGCCGCGACGAACACGGTGACGGTGCGCACGGGGCGGGGCCGGGGCAGCCAGGTGACCACGAGGGTGAGGTAGGCGCGGGCCAGTTCGGCCCACAGCCGCCAGGGTGGCTGGTCGGCGGGGAGCACGGCGCCGGCGGCGCGGCCGGTGCGCCGTCCGCCGGCGATGCGGCGGCCGAGGACCGCGGTGGCGTTCCGCAACGTGGTCGCGAGGGTGGCGGGGGCGCGGGCGGTACTTGCGGCGGCCGCGTGGACCGGAACCGGCGGGAACGCCTCGGGGGTGGGTCCGTCGGCGCCGGCCCGCGGGGGTGCCGCTCCGCGGTGAAGCATGCGTATACCCATGCGTCGCATCCTGTCGGCCAAGCCGCCCACCGGCGCCTCCGCGAGGGCCACGCGAGTGAAGGCACCTCCGGGCACGGAACACCGGACACCGCCGCCGCACCGCACCCCGCGTGGGCGCTCCCGCCGCGACGGAGCGCCGTTCGCGCCGCGGACGGCAGCCCGTCGTCCGCGGCGCGAACGGCGCACCACCGTCCCACCTCAGCCACGCCGCACCCCACCGGCCGGCCCGGCCACGCCCGGCGAACCCGGTGGCCCCGGTCGGCGGCGTCCGGGCAACGCCCCCGTGGACGCTCACCGCCACGGCGGACGCCTCGCGCCTGCGTCCGGCGGACGCGCGCTTCCGCGCCGGACGGTGCTCCGGCAGCAGCCCGCCGCCCCGGCTCCGTCCGGCGGACACGGTGCGGTCCCGTGCGCCTGAGCCTTCAGCCACCCGACGGGCAGCACCGACCCGGGAGCCCGCCGCCCGCGTCGAACGGCGTACCGCCTCAATCACGCCCCCCGGGGGGGCGAACGCGGTGGATCCGGGGGCGAACGCGGTGGATCCGGTGGGCTGCGACCGGGCGCCCCGGCCGCGCCACGCCACCCGCGGACGCTCACCGCCCCGGCGCGGCACCGCACCGGGACCGGGCCGAGCCCTCCCTCGCCCGGGCGGCCGGGCCGGGTGCCTGGGCGGGGGACGGGGTCCCGGTCATGTCGCGTGGCCGGGCGGCGGACCGGCGTCCGCCGCACCGCGCGGGCTAGTGGGCTGCGGATTCCCAGTCCGGGCCCGCACCCACCGAGACGCCCAGGGGGACGCGGAGCCGGACCGCGGACGCCATTTCGCGGCGGACCAGGTCCTCCACCGCGGAGCGCTCACCGGGAGCCAGTTCCAGGACGATCTCGTCGTGCACCTGGAGGAGCATGCGGGAGCGCAGGTCCGCCTCGCGCAGCGCGCGGTCCACGTTCAGCATGGCGATCTTGACGATGTCCGCCGCCGTGCCCTGGATCGGCGCGTTGAGCGCCATCCGCTCCGCCGCCTCGCGGCGCTGGCGGTTGTCGCTGTTGAGGTCGGGCAGGTAACGCCGGCGGCCGAAGAGCGTCGCCGTGTACCCGGTCGCCCTCGCCTCGTCGACGACCCGGCGCAGATAGTCCCGCACGCCGCCGAACCGCTCGAAGTACGCGTCCATCAGGGCGCGCGCCTCGGCCGCCTCGATGTTCAGCTGCTGTGAGAGGCCGAAGGCCGACAGCCCGTACGCCAGGCCGTACGACATCGCCTTGATCTTGCGGCGCATCTCCGCGTCGACCGCGGACTGCTCGACCGAGAACACCTGTGCGGCCGCCGTGGTGTGCAGGTCCTCGCCCGAGGTGAACGCCTCGATGAGGCCGGCGTCCTCGGAGAGGTGGGCCATCACGCGCAGTTCGATCTGGCTGTAGTCCGCGGTGAGAAGGGACTCGAAGCCCTCGCCGACCACGAAACCGCGGCGGATCGCGCGGCCCTCGTCCGTGCGGACGGGGATGTTCTGCAGGTTCGGGTCGGTGGACGACAGCCGCCCGGTGGCGGCGACCGTCTGGTTGAACGTGGTGTGGATGCGGCCGTCCGCGGCGATCGTCTTGATCAGGCCCTCGACGGTGACGCGCAGCTTGGCCTGCTCACGGTGCCGGAGCATGATCACCGGCAGTTCGTTGTCGGTCTGGCCGGCGAGCCAGGCCAGGGCGTCGGCGTCGGTGGTGTAGCCGGTCTTCGTCTTCTTGGTCTTCGGCAGGGCCAGCTCGCCGAAGAGGACCTCCTGCAGCTGCTTGGGCGAGCCCAGGTTGAACTCGTGTCCCGCCGCCGCGTGCGCCTCCTTCACCGCCTGCTGCACGGCGCCCGCGAACATCTGCTCCATGGCCTCCAGATGCGCCCGGTCGGCCGCGATGCCGTGCCGCTCCATGCGGGCGAGCAGCGCGGACGTGGGCAGCTCCATGTCCCGGAGCAGGTCCGCCGCGCCCACGTCCTCCAGGCGGCCCCCGAAGGCCTCGCCCAGGTCGAGGATGGTGCGGGCCTGCAGCATCAGCGCCTCGGCCTCCGCGCCGTCGTCCGCGCCGAAGGCCAGCTGGCCGTCGGGCGCGGCGGCGGGCGCCAGCTCACGGTGCAGGTACTCCAGGGACAGCGCGTCCAGGTCGAAGGAGCGGCGGCCCGGCTTCACCAGGTACGCCGCGAGCGCGGTGTCCATGGTGACGCCCTCGATGCTCCAGCCGTGCTCGGCGAAGACGCGCATCGCTCCCTTGGCGTCGTGGAACACCTTGGGCCGCTCCCGGTCGGCGAGCCAGGCGGCGAACGCCCGCTCGTCCGCCTCGTCCAGCTCGGCGGGGTCGAACCAGGCGGCCGGACCGCCCGCCGCGGCCAGCGCGACCTCGGCGACCGAGCCGGTGCCCAGGGCCCAGGTGTCGACGGTGGCGACCCCGAGGGGGCCCGCGCCGTGGCCCGTGAGCCAGCCGGCCAGCTCGCCCGCGCCCAGCACGGTGCCCTCCAGCTCCACGCCGGCGGTGACGACCGGGGTGGTCTCGGCCTCCTCCGCGCCCGGGTCGACGGCGAACAGGCGCTCGCGCAGCGAAGGGTTCCTGATCTCCAGGGTGTCCAGGATCATCGCCACGGCCTTGCGGTCGTAGGCGGTCCGCTCCAGGTGGGAGACGCCCTTGGGCAGCTCGACCCCGCGCTCCAGCTCGGTGAGCCGGCGGTTCAGCTTGACCGCTTCGAGGTGGTCGCGCAGGTTCTGCCCGGCCTTGCCCTTGACCTCGTCGACGCGCTCGACCAGCTCGGCGAAGGAACCGAACTGGTTGATCCACTTCGCGGCCGTCTTCTCGCCGACGCCCGGGATGCCGGGCAGGTTGTCGGACGGGTCGCCGCGCAGCGCCGCGAAGTCCGGGTACTGCGCGGGCGTCAGCCCGTACTTCTCGACGACCTTCTCCGGGGTGAAGCGGGTCAGCTCGGAGACGCCCTTCGTGGGGTACAGCACCGTGGTGTGCTCGGAGACCAGCTGGAAGGAGTCCCGGTCGCCGGTGACGATCAGCACCTCGAAGCCCTCGGCCTCGGCCCGGGTGGCGAGGGTGGCGATGACGTCGTCCGCCTCGTACCCCTCGACGGCGAAGCGCTCGGCGCGCATCGCGTCGAGCAGCTCGCCGATCAGCTCGACCTGCCCCTTGAACTCGTCGGGCGTCTTGGAGCGGTTCGCCTTGTACTCGGTGAACTCCTCGGAGCGCCAGGTCTTGCGGGACACGTCGAAGGCGACGGCGAAGTGCGTGGGCGCCTCGTCACGCAACGTGTTGGCGAGCATCGACGCGAAGCCGTAGATCGCGTTCGTCGGCTGTCCGGTCGCGGTGGTGAAGTTCTCCGCGGGCAGCGCGAAGAACGCGCGGTACGCGAGCGAGTGCCCGTCCATGAGCATCAGTCGCGGGCGGGCCCCGCCGGGGGTCTGGTCGGTCTTCTTCGATGCTGTGTCTGCCACGTACCCGATCCTGCCACGAGCCACCGACAGTCGGTCCCGCCCGCGGACCGGGGGCCCCGTGGTCGGGTCTCGGACGGGCGAGCGGAACGTGGCAGGATCGGAGACGTACCTCACACGTGTGCGTGAACAGGAGTGCGCGATGGCAACGAAGCCGCCCAAGGGCGATCCCGTTCAGGACGCACCGCAGGTCACCGAGCCGAAGCGGGTGGCCGCCGGACTCCCCGCGGTCGGTCACACCCTGCGGATGGCCCAGCAGCAGATGGGGGTGAGGCGCACGGCGCTGACGTTGCTCGGCGTCAACCAGAAGGACGGCTTCGACTGCCCGGGCTGCGCCTGGCCGGAGCCGGAGCACCGGCACAGGGCGGAGTTCTGCGAGAACGGCGCGAAGGCCGTGGCCGAGGAGGCCACCCTGCGCCGGGTCACCCCGGAGTTCTTCGCCGCGCACTCCGTCGCCGACCTGGCCGGCCGCAGCGGTTACTGGCTGGGGCAGCAGGGCCGGCTGACCCACCCCATGTACCTCCCCGAGGGCGGCGGCCACTACGAGCCGGTCACCTGGGAACGCGCCTTCGACATCGTCGCCGAGGAGCTCGCCGCCCTCGGCTCCCCCGACGAGGCCGTCTTCTACACGTCGGGGCGCACCAGCAACGAGGCCGCGTTCCTCTACCAGCTCTTCGCCCGCCGGCTGGGCACCAACAACCTGCCGGACTGCTCGAACATGTGCCACGAGTCGTCCGGCTCGGCCCTGTCCGAGACGATCGGCGTCGGCAAGGGCAGCGTCCTGCTGGAGGACCTGTACCGGGCCGACCTGATCATCGTGGCCGGGCAGAACCCCGGCACCAACCATCCGCGCATGCTGTCCGCCCTGGAGAAGGCCAAGGCGAACGGCGCGCGGATCATCAGCGTCAACCCGCTGCCCGAGGCGGGACTGGAGCGCTTCAAGAACCCGCAGACCCCCAAGGGGCTCACCACCGGTGCCGCCCTGACCGACCTGTTCCTGCAGATCCGCATCGGCGGCGACCAGGCCCTCTTCCGCCTCCTCAACCGGCTGGTCATCGAGACGCCGGGTGCGGTCGACGAGGAGTTCGTGCGCGAACACACCCACGGGTTCGAGGAGTTCGCGTCGGCCGCGCGCGCCGCCGACTGGGACGCGACACTCACCGCGACCGGTCTCACGCGCGGGGACATCGAGCAGTGCCTGCGGATGGTCCTCGCGTCGGAGCGCGTCATCGTCTGCTGGGCGATGGGCCTCACCCAGCACAAGCACTCCGTGCCGATGATCCGCGAGATCGTCAACTTCCTCCTGCTGCGCGGCAACATCGGACGCCCGGGCGCGGGCGTGTGCCCGGTGCGCGGCCACTCCAACGTGCAGGGCGACCGCACCATGGGCATCTTCGAGCGCCCCACACCTGCGTTCCTGGACGCCCTGGAGAAGGAGTTCGGCTTCGCGCCGCCGCGGGAGCACGGCTACGACGTCGTGCGGGCCATCCGCGCGCTGCGCGACGGGAAGGCGAAGGTCTTCTTCGCCATGGGCGGCAACTTCGTCTCCGCGTCCCCCGACACGGAGGTCACCGAGGCGGCGATGCGCCGGGCCCGGCTGACGGTCCACGTGTCGACCAAGCTGAACCGCTCGCACACCGTGACGGGCGCGCGTGCGCTGATCCTGCCGACGCTCGGCCGCACGGAACGCGATGTGCAGGGCGGTGTCGGGCAGTTCGTGACGGTCGAGGACTCCATGGGGATGGTGCACGCCTCGCGCGGCCGCCTCGAACCGGCGAGCCCGCACCTGCTGTCCGAGCCGGCCATCGTGTGCAGGCTGGCCCGCCGGGTCCTCGGCGAGAGGGACACGGTGCCCTGGGAGGAGTTCGAGAGGGACTACGCCACGATCCGCGACCGCATCGCGCGGGTGGTCCCCGGTTTCGAGGACTTCAACGCGCGCGTGGCACGTCCCGGGGGCTTCGCACTCCCCCACGCCCCGCGCGACGAGCGCCGTTTCCCCACCGCGACCGGCAGGGCCAACTTCACCGCGGCGCCGGTGGAGTACCCCGAACTGCCCCCGGGGCGGCTGCTGCTGCAGACGCTGCGCTCGCACGACCAGTACAACACCACGATCTACGGCCTCGACGACCGTTACCGGGGCATCAGGAACGGCCGCCGGGTGGTGCTGGTCAACCCCGAGGACGCACGGGAGCTGCGCCTGGTGGACGGCGGCCACGTCGATCTCGTGAGCGAGTGGAGGGACGGCGTGGAGCGCAGGGCGCCCGGCTTCCGCGTCGTGCACTACCCGACGGCACGGGGCTGCGCGGCGGCGTACTACCCGGAGACGAACGTCCTGGTGCCGCTGGACGCCACCGCGGACACCAGTAACACCCCGGCCAGCAAGTCGGTCGTGGTGCGTCTGGAACAATCGGCGACCGACTGAGCGTTCGCTCAGCGAACAGCCGTACCGACGCACGACGAGACGAATGGAGCCGGACCCATGGGAGAACAGCAGCAGGTCACGTTCCCGCAGGAGGTCATCGACGAGTACGCCGCGCTCGGTGTGGACCTGCCGGCGCTGTTCTCCGCGGGCCACCTGGGCACCCGCATGGGCGTGCAGATCCTGGAGGCCTCGGCGGACCGGGTCGTCGGCACGATGCCGGTGGAGGGCAACACACAGCCGTACGGGCTGCTGCACGGCGGAGCCTCGGCCGTGCTGGCCGAGACGCTGGGGTCGGTGGGATCGATGCTGCACGGCGGCAGCTCCAGGATCGCCGTGGGCGTCGACCTGAACTGCACGCACCACCGCGGAGTCCGCTCGGGTCTGGTCACCGGCGTCGCCACGCCGGTGCACCGGGGACGGTCCACGGCGACGTACGAGATCGTCATCACCGACGAGGCGGACAAGCGGGTGTGCACCGCGCGGCTGACCTGTCTGCTGCGGGACCTGAACGCCGGCGGCGGGGAGCAGCCCGCGGGCTGACGTCCGGTGGGGTGCGGGGGCTGCCCGCACCCCACCGCCATTGCCTCCGGCCGGCCGGCGCCCTAGCGTTCGGGGCATGCGACGGGGAGGCACCTCTCGGGCGTGGGCGGCGGCATGGGCCGCGCCCCTCACGGCCGCGCTGCTGGCGGCCCTGACGGTGACCGGCTGCGACACGACGGGTTCCGGCCGCGCGGGCCGGGATCCCTCGGCGGATGCGGACGGCGGGCGGACCGCCTCGCCGTCACCGCGGGTGACGTCCGACGAGGACCTGTGCGCCGAGCTCGTCGGCCACTGGTCGCGCCAGGTGCTGGACGGCGACACCTATGGCGACTACCAGTCCATGGGGCTGTCCGGCGGGCAGTACGACATCCTGCGCGAGGTGGTCGATTCCGCGCGGGCCGCCAGGCGTCAAGGCACCCCGGACGTCGGCCGGCTGATCGACCGTGAGGCGCGCGAGGGGTGCGCGGAGTGGTACCGCGCCGGCGGGCCGGGCGAGGGGCCCTGGCAGTGAGCGGGGTCGGACCGGTCGAACCGGGCGAGGGCACCTACGTCCAGGACGCCCCGCCTGCACCGTTGGCTCAACAGGGTTTTCCGGCTGGACGCTTCGAGCGCCACCGCAGGGTCGTGCTCGGCACGATGCTCACCTCGGCCGTACTCGCGGGCAGCGGTTACCTGTACGTCACCCGGCCCAGACCGGAACCGCCACCGGCTCCGCCGTACCCGAGCCAGGTGACGGGCATCGAGTACCTGCGGCCGGGGCCCACGAGTTCCAACACCGCCTCACGCGGCTTCACTTTCGAGGTGGCGGTGAGTACGGAATCCGGACCTCCGGTTACCGTCACCCGGATTTCACAGCCGTACGCGGGGCTGTCCGTGACCTCCAGTCCGCGCACCCCGTTCCGGACAAAAGCCGGATCCCCCCGCAAGATCATGATCACCCTGCGGGTGACGGAATGCGGAAACGCGCCACGGAACGCCGGACTCCCTTTCTTGGATGTAACGCTGCGTAATACGCGAGCAATGCAAGTGCACAGCTTCATCCTCGGACCTCAGTACGCACAGGACCTTTCCCGAGCCCTGCAAGTAGCCTGCAGCAACAAGTCCGGGTAATCACCAAAACGCTTGACACACCTGAACCGCCCTCGTCGAGTCCTGCGGTTTCTCATCATGCGGACAGGGCAAAACGGCGAGAATTCTGCCCTTCCCCCCACTCAGTACCGCTCTGCAATACGTCGTGTCATAACAAGAGCGTCACAGCCTTGGCCAGAGTCTCCTCCCCATTCCCACCCACGCTTAGAGTCACGGCCAGTCACCGCGCCGCCCGATTGTCTCGTCGGCCCAGCGCTCGACTCGGCCGTTTCCACCGGGAGGCGGCCGTCAGGGGAAAGGACTGGATCGTGCGTCAACGTTCACTCATCGCCATCACCGCCGCGCTGGCGGCGGGAGCGCTCACCCTCACCGCCTGCGGCTCACGCGACGAGGACGGCGGCGGCAGCTCGGACTCCGGCAACGGTGGCACCACCGTGGTCATCGGCGTCGACGCGCCGCTGACCGGCGACCTCTCCGCGCTGGGCCTCGGCATCAAGAACTCCGTGGACCTCGCGGCCAAGACCGCCAACAAGGAGAAGTTCGTCGAGGGCGTCACCTTCAAGATCGAAGCCCTCGACGACCAGGGCCAGGCCTCCGTCGGCCAGCAGAACGCCACCAAGCTCGTCGCCAACAAGGACGTACTCGGTGTCGTCGGCCCGCTGAACTCCTCCGTCGGCGAGTCGATGCAGAAGGTCTTCGACACGGCCAAGCTGGTCGAGGTCTCCCCGGCCAACACCAACCCCGCGCTGACCCAGGGCGTGAACTGGCAGAAGGAGAAGGTCCGGCCGTACAAGTCGTACTTCCGCACCGCGACCACGGACGCCATCCAGGGCCCGTTCGCCGCGCAGTACGTCTACAACGACGCCAAGAAGAAGAAGGTCTTCGTCATCGACGACAAGAAGACCTACGGCGCCGGCCTCGCCGCCACCTTCACCGAGGAGTTCAAGAAGCTCGGCGGCAAGATCGTCGGCACCGAGCACATCAACCCCGAGAGCAAGGACTTCAGCGCGGTCGCCACCAAGGTCAAGAACTCCGGCGCCGACGTCGTCTACTACGGCGGCGAGTACCCGCAGGCCGGCCCGCTGAGCAAGCAGATCAAGGACGCCGGCGCCAAGATCCCGCTGGTCGGCGGTGACGGCATCTACAGCGCCGACTTCATCAAGCTGGCGGGTGCCGCGGGCACCGGCGACCTCGCCACCTCCGTCGGCGCGCCCGTCGAGGAACTCCCCTCCGCCAAGGAGTTCGTCGCCAACTACAAGGACGCCGGCTACAAGGAGGCCTTCGAGGCGTACGGCGGTTACTCCTACGACTCCGCCTGGGCGATCATCGAGGCCGTCAAGAAGGTCGTCGACGACAACGGCGGCAAGCTCCCCGACGACGCGCGCGCCAAGGTCGTCGACGCCATGCAGAACGTCTCCTTCGACGGGGTGACCGGCAAGGTCTCCTTCGACGAGTTCGGTGACGCCACCAACAAGCAGCTCACCGTGTACTCCGTCAAGGACGGCAACTGGGCCACGGTGAAGTCCGGCACCTTCACCGGCTGACCGCCGCCCGCACCACTCCCACGAGCCGCGCGGGGCGCTGTTCCACTGGCGCCCCGCGCGGACTCACATCCGGCCCCATCCGTCGAACATTCCGAAAGTCTCGGAGGACATGCGGTGAACGAACTGCCGCAGCAGCTGGTCAACGGCCTGCTACTGGGATCCATGTACGGCCTGGTCGCCATCGGCTACACAATGGTCTACGGCATTGTCCAGCTCATCAACTTCGCCCACGGCGAGATCTTCATGGTCGGCGCCTTCGGCGCCCTCACGGTACATCTGTACCTCTTGCCCGACGGCACCTCCATCTGGGTGGCGCTGCCCTTGATGCTGCTCGGGGCCGTGATCGTCTCGGTCCTGGTCGCCATCGGGGCGGAACGGTTCGCCTACCGCCCCCTGCGCGGCGCGCCCCGCCTGGCCCCGCTCATCACGGCCATCGGGCTCTCGCTCGCGCTCCAGCAGGCCGTCTGGGCCTTCTACCCCGAGGCGAAGTCCAAGCTGCCCTTCCCCCAGATCGAGGGCGGCCCCTTCACGATCGGCGGCGCCACGCTGCAGACCGGCGACATCTTCCTGCTCATCGCCGCTCCCATCAGCATGGCCTTCCTCGCCTACTTCGTGATGCGCACCCGCACCGGGCGCGGCATGCAGGCCACCGCGCAGGACCCGGACACCGCCAAGCTCATGGGTGTCAACACCGACCGCATCATCGTGATCGCCTTCGCCCTCGGCGCGGTCTTCGCCGCCGTCGGAGGCGTCGCCAGCGGCCTCAAGTACGGCCAGATCGACTTCAAGATGGGCTTCATCCTCGGCCTCAAGGCCTTCACCGCGGCAGTCCTCGGCGGCATCGGCAACATCTACGGCGCCATGATCGGCGGTGTGGTGCTCGGCGTCGTCGAGACCCTGGCCACCGCCTACATCGCCGACATCCCCGGCCTGGACAAGTTCGGCAGCCAGTCCTGGGCCGAGGTCTGGGCCTTCATCCTCCTCATCCTCGTGCTGCTGTTCAGGCCGCAGGGCCTGCTCGGCGAACGCGTTGCGGACAGGGCGTGACACCGATGACCACACAGACCACCGCTTCCAGCACCGCGGTCACCCCCGCCGCGACCCCGCCCACCGGCCTCATCGGCATCCCCGCGCCCGTCGGCCGCGCCGTCGCCACCGGCGGCAGCGCCCTCGCCGTCGTCTCCACGTTCCTCGCGTGGACCTGGACCTCCGCGTTCCCCGGAGACCTGACCGTCTACGGCTACCCCGGCGGACTCCAGGTCCTCGTCCTCGTGGGCGGCGCGCTCGCCACCCTGTTCGGACTCGCCTCCTACGGCGTCAAGGGACTGGGCTGGCTCGCCCCGGCCGGCGCCGACGCGGCCCTCAAGTACGCCACGCTCGGCACCTTCGTCACCGCCTGGTACACCGTCCTCGCGATCAGCTTCGACTTGGGCGGCCTGGTCAACCTGGAGCCCGGCGGCTACCTCGTCGCCGCCGCCACGCTGCTCGCCCTCCTCGGCGCCCTGGCCCTTCCCTTCGAGCGGCCCGAACCCGACCCGTTCGACCCGGACGACACCGGCTGGGCACGGTTCACGCACGAGGCCGGCCACCGCTGGGCCACCCTCCGTGCGGCCTTCGCCTCCGGCAGCCCGCGTCCCGTGCGTGCCCTGCCGTCCCACGTCGAGATCCTGATCATCGTCGCCATCCTGGCGCTCGCCCTGGTCGTCTTCACCTACGGCATCGGCACCGGGTACGACGAGCTCTTCGTCGGGTTCCTGATCACCGCCGGTTTCGGCTTCAGCGCCCTGAACCGTTCCGGTCTGATCGCCCACGCCTCGCAGATCACCGCACGGCACCAGAACATCACCGTCTGCGGCGCCTTCGTCGCGGCGGCCTGTTTCCCCTTCACCCAGACCGACGACCAGTACGCCACACTCGGCGTCTACATCCTCATCTTCGCCACGGTCGCCCTCGGCCTGAACATCGTCGTCGGACTCGCCGGCCTGCTGGACCTCGGTTACGTCGCCTTCCTCGGCGTCGGTGCCTACGCGGCCGCCCTCGTCTCGGGCTCGCCCAGCTCGCCCTTCGGCGTCCACTTCCCGTTCTGGGCCGCCGTGCTCGTCGGGGCCCTGGCCTCCCTGGTCTTCGGCGTACTCATCGGTGCTCCGACCCTGCGGCTGCGCGGCGACTACCTCGCCATCGTCACCCTCGGCTTCGGTGAGATCTTCCGCATCGCGGTCAACAACACCGACGGCACCTCGGGCCCGGACATCACCAACGGCTCCAACGGCATCGCGTCCATCCCGGACCTGAAGATCCTCGGCTTCGACCTCGGCGTCCAGCACGACATCGCCGGCTTCACCATCGGCCGGTTCGCGAACTACTTCTTCCTGATGCTGCTCATCACGGCCGTCGTCGTCCTCGTCTTCCGGCGCAGCGGCGACTCCCGCATCGGCCGCGCCTGGGTCGCGATCCGCGAGGACGAGACCGCGGCGCTCGCCATGGGCATCAACGGCTTCCGCGTCAAGCTCATCGCGTTCGCCGTCGGCGCCACCCTCGCCGGCCTCGCGGGAACCGTCCAGGCCCACGTCACCTACACCGTGACCCCCGAGCAGTACCTGTTCGCCGGCACCACCCCGCCCAACTCCGCCTTCCTGCTCGCGGCGGTCGTCCTCGGCGGCATGGGCACCATCGCCGGACCCCTCATCGGAGCCGCGCTGCTCTTCCTGATCCCCAACAAACTCCAGTTCCTCGGCGACTTCCAGCTCCTCGCCTTCGGTCTCGCCCTCGTCCTGCTGATGCGCTTCCGGCCCGAGGGCCTCATCCCCAACCGGCGCCGCCAGCTGGAGTTCCACGAAGAGGCCGACGCGCCCGCAGTCCTGAGCAAGACAGGGGCCTGACCACCATGACCACCGACACCACCACCAAGGACACCGCCGCGGGCGCACCCGCCCCCGGCGACACCGTCCTCGACGCACGCGGCGTCACCATGCGTTTCGGCGGCCTCACCGCCGTCCGGGATGTCGACCTCACCGTCCGCAGCGGCGAGATCGTCGGCCTGATCGGCCCCAACGGCGCCGGCAAGACGACCTTCTTCAACTGCCTGACCGGCCTCTACATCCCGACCGAGGGCGAGGTCCGCTACAAGGACAAGGTCCTGCCGCCCAAGTCCTTCAAGGTCACCGCCGCGGGGATCGCCCGGACCTTCCAGAACATCCGGCTGTTCGCCAACATGACAGTCCTGGAGAACGTGCTCGTCGGCCGCCACACCCGCACCAAGGAGGGCTTCTGGTCGGCCGTCCTGCGCGGGCCCGGCTTCCACAAGGCCGAGGCGGCCTCACGGGAACGCGCCACGGAGCTGCTGGAGTTCGTCGGTCTCGCCGACAAGGCCGACCACCTGGCCCGCAACCTCCCCTACGGCGAGCAGCGCAAGCTCGAGATCGCCCGGGCACTCGCCAGTGAACCCGGTCTGCTGCTCCTCGACGAGCCCACCGCCGGCATGAACCCGCAGGAGACCCGGGCGGCCGAGGAGCTCATCTTCGCCATCCGCGACCAGGGCACCGCCGTCCTCGTGATCGAGCACGACATGCGGTTCATCTTCAACCTCTGCGACCGCGTCGCCGTCCTCGTCCAGGGCCAGAAACTCATCGAGGGCGACCCGGCCACCGTCCAGGGCGACGAACGCGTCATCGCCGCCTACATCGGCGAACCCATGGAGAACGACCCCGGCGCCGCCGAAGCCGCCGAAGTCGAGGCCGCCGAAGCCGCGGCAGAGGCCGAGGCCGCCACGGACGCCGCGCCCGGCAAGGAGAACGACCGATGACCGCACTCCTCGAAGTCGAAGACCTCAAGGTCGCCTACGGCAAGATCCAGGCCGTCAAGGGGATCTCGTTCAGCGTCGACGCCGGCGAAGTCGTCACCCTCATCGGCACCAACGGCGCCGGCAAGACCACCACCCTGCGTACGCTCTCCGGACTCCTCAAGCCCGTCGGCGGGCAGATCAAGTTCAACGGCAAGTCACTCAAGAAGATCCCCGCCCACAAGATCGTCTCCCTCGGACTCGCCCACTCCCCCGAGGGGCGGCACATCTTCCCGCGCATGACCATCGCGGACAACCTCCGCCTCGGCGCCTTCCTCCGCAACGACAAGGCGGGCATCGAGAAGGACATCCAGCGCGCCTACGACCTCTTCCCCATCCTCGGGGAACGCCGCAAGCAGGCCGCCGGAACCCTCTCCGGCGGAGAGCAGCAGATGCTCGCCATGGGCAGGGCCCTCATGTCCCGGCCTCAGCTCCTCATGCTCGACGAACCCTCCATGGGCCTCTCGCCGATCATGATGCAGAAGATCATGGCGACCATCGCGGAGTTGAAGTCCCAGGGCACCACCATCCTGCTCGTCGAGCAGAACGCCCAGGCCGCCCTCTCCCTGGCCGACCACGGCCACGTCATGGAGGTCGGCACCATCGTCCTCTCCGGCAGCGGGCAGGACCTCCTGCACGACGAGTCGGTCCGCAAGGCCTACCTCGGCGAGGACTGAGGTACACGACGAGGCCCGCGCCCCCGCCGTGAGGGGGGACGCGGGCCTCTCGCCTGCCGGCCGGAGCCTAGTCCTTCGACGCCTTCTTCTCCTCGGCGTCGTCGATGACCGCCTGCGCCACCTGCTGCATCGACATCCGCCGGTCCATCGAGGTCTTCTGGATCCACCGGAACGCCGCCGGCTCCGTCAGTCCGTACTGGGTCTGCAGCACCGACTTCGCCCGGTCCACCAGCTTGCGCGTCTCCAGCCGCAGACTCAGGTCCGCGACCTCACGCTCCAGCTCCTTGAGCTCCGTGAACCGCGACACCGCCATCTCGATCGCCGGCACGACGTCGCTCTTGCTGAACGGCTTCACCAGATACGCCATCGCGCCCGCGTCCCGCGCCCGCTCCACCAGGTCCCGCTGCGAGAACGCGGTCAGCATCAGCACCGGGGCGATGCTCTCCTCGGCGATCTTCTCCGCCGCGGAGATGCCGTCCAGCTTCGGCATCTTCACATCGAGGATCACCAGGTCGGGCCGGTGCTCCCGGGCCAGTTCGACGGCCTGCTCGCCGTCCCCCGCCTCACCGACGACGGAGTAGCCCTCCTCCTCCAGCATCTCTTTGAGGTCGAGCCGGATCAGGGCCTCGTCCTCGGCGATCACGACGCGCGTCGTCATCGGAGGCACGTGCGACTTGTCGTCATCGGGCACGTCTACAGGCTGGGGCGACTCGGGGGCGCTCACGTGGGCTCCTTGGTGCGGGGCAGACCGGTACTGCTGACAAGAGCGTACCCAGCTGCGGTAAGGTGGGGGCACGGCGGGTGACCGTCGACCTTCGTTTTGCAGGGCGCCCCGGTAGCCCAGCGGTAGAGGCAATGGTCTCAAACACCATCCAGCGTCGGTTCGAATCCGACCCGGGGTACTTTTCCTCTGTATCCAAGGTCACCATTTGAGAGCGGATGTCCCCCTTTTCGGTGAACATCCGCTTCTTTCGCGCGTCGCACGTGTTCGTGATCCGGCCCTCACCGGGGGCCGTCGTCCTCGCCGATGTGGTGGACCCGGACGAGGTTCGTCGAGCCGGGGACCCCCGGGGGCGAGCCGGCGGTGATCACCACCGTGTCGCCCTTCCGGCAGCGGGCGTACTCCAGGAGCAGCTCGTCGACCTGGTCGACCATCGCGTCCGTGGTCTCCACGTGGGGGCCGAGGAAGGTCTCCACGCCCCAGGTGAGGCTCAGTTGGGAGCGGGTGGCCGGGTCGGAGGTGAACGCCAGGACGGGGATCGGGGAGCGGTAGCGGGACAGCCGGCGGGCGGTGTCCCCCGACTGGGTGAAGGCGACCAGGAAGCGGGCGCCGAGGAAGTCGCCCATCTCGGCCGCCGCGCGGGCGACCGCGCCGCCCTGGGTGCGGGGCTTGTTGCGTTCCGTCAGGGGCGGGAGGCCCTTGGCGAGGATGTCCTCCTCGGCCGCTTCCACGATGCGCGCCATGGTGCGGACCGTGTCGACGGCGTGCCTGCCGACGCTGGTCTCTCCGGAGAGCATGACCGCGTCGGTGCCGTCGATGACGGCGTTGGCGACGTCGGACGCCTCGGCGCGGGTGGGGCGCGCGTTGTCGATCATCGAGTCGAGCATCTGGGTGGCGACGATCACCGGTTTGGCGTTGCGCCGGGCGAGCTTGATGGCACGCTTCTGGACGATGGGCACCTGTTCGAGGGGCATCTCGACGCCGAGGTCGCCGCGGGCCACCATGATGCCGTCGAAGGCGGCGACGATGTCGTCGATGCTGTCGACCGCCTGCGGCTTCTCGACCTTGGCGATGACGGGGAGGCGCCGGCCCTCCTCGTCCATGATGCGGTGCACGTCCTTGATGTCGCGTCCGCTGCGGACGAAGGAGAGGGCGATGACGTCGAACCCGGTGCGCAGGGCCCAGCGGAGGTCGTCCTCGTCCTTCTTGGAGAGCGCGGGGACGGAGACGGCGACACCGGGGAGGTTGAGGCCCTTGTGGTCGGAGACCACGCCGCCCTCGATGACGGTGGTCCGGACACGGGGGCCGTCCACGGCGGTGACCTCGAGGGTGACCCGGCCGTCGTCGACGAGGATGCGCTCGCCGGCGGTGACATCGGCGGCGAGGCCGGCGTAGGTGGTGCCGCAGGTGTGGCGGTCACCCTCGACGCCTTCCTCCACGGTGATGGTGAAGCCGTCGCCGCGTTCGAGGAGTACGGGGCCCTCGGCGAAGCGGCCGAGCCGGATCTTCGGGCCTTGAAGGTCGGCGAGGAGGCCGACGCTGCGGCCGGTCTCGTCGGCGGCCTTGCGCACCCGCTGGTAGCGCTCCTCGTGCTCGGCGTGACCGCCGTGGCTGAGGTTGAATCGGGCCACGTCCATTCCCGCGTCGACCAGCGCCTTGATCTGGTCGTACGAGTCGGTGGCGGGGCCCAGTGTGCAGACGATCTTCGCTCGGCGCATGGTTCGAGCCTAGGCCTTACCGGCCGGTAGCGATTTGCTTGCCGGTGACGACTCAACGGCGCGCGGCTCACGGCTTATTGACAAGCGCCGACATGTGCGCCCGGCCGCTCCCGTGAGCACCGGCGGGTCAGCCCCGGAGCCGGTGCCGTGGTGGGCGCTTCGGTGCGGGACGGGTCCCGGACACCGGATCGCAACCTGTGGGGGCTGTTCCGGTCGACGTGTTCAGGTCAGAATCATCGGGCGAATCTACGCGCGTTGTTCGTTGGTAAGAGGAGAGCCTGACATGGCGTTGCACCGCCGCACGTTTCTGAAGAGGTCCGCTGTGACGGGGGCGGGGGTGGCGCTGACGGGTGCAGCGGCGGCCCCCACGGCCGAGGCAGCCGGGGCGGGACAGGGGGACAAGCCGGTGAAGCGGTACGCGCTGACCGTGATGGGGACGACCGATCTGCACGGGCACGTCTTCAACTGGGACTACTTCAAGGACGCCGAGTACGCGGACGCGGCCGGCAACGCGCAGGGCCTGGCGCGGGTGTCGACCCTGGTGGACCAGGTCCGCAAGGAGAAGGGCCGGCGCAACACGCTGCTGCTGGACGCGGGCGACACCATCCAGGGCACGCCGCTGACGTACTACTACGCCAAGGTCGACCCGATCACCGCCGAGGGCGGTCCGGTGCATCCGATGGCGCAGGCGATGAACGCCATCGGGTACGACGCGGTGGCGCTCGGCAACCACGAGTTCAACTACGGCATCGAGACCCTGCGGAAGTTCGAGGAGCAGTGCGACTTCCCGCTGCTGGGTGCGAACGCGCTGGACGCGAAGACGCTGAGGCCCGCCTTCCCGCCGTACTTCATGAAGACGTTCCGGGTGAAGGGCGCTCCCCCGGTGAAGGTGGCGGTGCTGGGGCTGACCAACCCCGGCATCGCGATCTGGGACAAGGCGTACGTGCAGGGGAAGCTGACCTTCCCGGGTCTGGAGGAGCAGGCGGCGACGTGGGTGCCGAAGCTCCGGTCGATGGGCGCTGACGTGGTGGTGGTCTCGGCGCACTCGGGCTCGTCGGGGACGTCGTCGTACGGTGATCAGTTGCCGTACGTGGAGAACGCGGCGGCGAACGTGGCGCGGCAGGTGCCGGGGATCGACGCGATCCTGGTCGGGCACGCGCACGTGGAGATCCCGGAGCTGCGGGTCACCAACGAGCAGACCGGCAGGGACGTCGTGCTGTCGGAGCCGCTGTGCTACGCGGAGCGGCTGACCCTGTTCGACTTCGAGCTGGCCTTCGAGCGGGGCCGGTGGCGGGTGGAGTCGGTGAAGGCGTCGCTGCGGGACGCGGCGACGGTGGAGGACGACCCGGCGATCACCGAGCTGCTGTCGGACGAGCACGCGGTGGTCGTGGCGTACGTCAACCAGGTGGTCGGCACGGCGACGGAGACCCTGACCACGGTGGAGGCGCGCTACAAGGACGCGCCGATCATCGACCTCATCGCCAAGGTGCAGGAGGACGTGGTCAGGGCGGCCCTCGCGGGCACCGGGTACGCGTCGCTGCCGGTGCTGTCGCAGGCGTCGCCGTTCTCGCGGACCTCCCAGATCCCGGCGGGCGAGGTGACGATCCGGGACCTGTCGAGCCTGTACGTGTACGACAACACGCTGGTGGCGAAGCTGATGACGGGCGCGCAGGTCCGGGCCTACCTGGAGTACTCGGCGGAGTACTTCGCGCGGACCGCGGCGGATGCGCCGGTGGACGTGGCGAAGCTGACGAACGCGGGCGGCCGTCCGGACTACAACTACGACTACGTGTCGGGGCTCACGTACGACATCGACATCGCACAGCCGGCCGGTTCGCGCGTCAGGAACCTGGCCCACGGCGGCGCCCCTCTGGACGACGCGGCGCAGTTCGTGTTCGCGGTGAACAACTACCGGGCGAACGGCGGCGGCGCGTTCCCGCACGTGGCGTCGGCGAAGGAGCTGTGGGCGGAGTCGACGGAGATCCGGACCCGGATCGCGGAGTGGGTGACGGCGAAGGGCGTGCTGGACCCGAAGGACTTCGCGTCGGTGGACTGGAGGCTGACCCGGGACGGTACGCCGGTGTTCTGACCGTCCGCCGTCACCACGGGCGACTCGGGGCCGCGTCCGCCGATGGGGTGAGCCGTGTGGTGCGCCGGGCGGGCGTCCTCCCAGGAAGCCCGGGAGGACGCCCAGGAGGAGGTGCGTCCCGGTTGGTGCCGTGCGGGCGGGGCGCCGCCGAACGGGTCGGCGGCGCCCCGCGTGAGGAGCCGGGTCAGGCCTGCTGCACCCGCAGTGCGCGGGCCAGGTCGTCGAGCTGGTCGACGAGCCTGCGGCGCAGGGCGGGGGTCGGATCGGCCTTGCGAAGGCACTTCTCGCCGAGCTTGAGGTGCTCGCCGTCGACGGCGTGGGCGGGGAACGCCCAGCGGCCCACGGCCTCGGCGATGGCGGGGCCGCGGCGGGCGGCGAGGGCGACGGCGTCCTTGTAGTACCGGGCCACGTAGGGGCGTACGAGGTCGGCCTGTTCGGGCTGCCAGAAACCCTGGGCGGTGGCGGTGAACAGGTAGGTGGACAGGTCGTCGGAGCCGAACATGGCCTCCCAGGCGCGGGCCTTGGCCTCCTCGTCGGGCAGGGCGGCGCGGCAGCGGGCGGCGCCCTCCCGGCCGGTGGCGCTGGGGTCGCGGCGCAGTTCCCCGGTGATGGCCTCCTCGTCGACGGCGCCGAGTGCGGCGAGCCGGGCGAGGACGCGCCAGCGCAGTTCCGGGTCGAGCTCGGGGCCGCCGGGGACGGTGCCGTCGGCGAGCCAGGCGGCGATGGTGTCGGGGTGGGCGGCCGCATCGATGAACTGCCGTACCGCGATGAGGCGCAGGCCGGGGTTGTCGCCGTCCTCGGTGCGCCGGACGATGTCGCGGCACAGGGTGGTGAGGGTGGCGAGCGCGGCGGGCCGCCGGCCGGGGGTGACGTAGCGGTCGGCGACGTGGACGGAGGCGAAGGCGAGGACGCCCTGGGTGAGGGCGAGGTCGGTCTCCTCGGGCAGGTGGGCGGCGGCGGTCGCCAGGTAGTCCTGGGGGCCGAGCTCGCCGTCGCGGACCATGTCGCGCAACGCGTTCCACACGACGGCACGGGTCAGCGCGTCGGGGATGCCGGACAGACCGCGCAGGACGGTTTCCAGGGAGGTGTCGTCGAGGCGGATCTTGGCGTAGGTCAGATCCAGGTCGTTGGGGACGACCAGGGCGGGACGGGTTCCGGGCCGCGGCTCGGGGGCCGTCTCCCGGGGGACGTCGGTCTCGTAGCGCTCCCGCAGCAGGAGGGTGCGGCCGTCGCTGAGGTCACGGTCGTACACGCCGACGGTGACGCGGTGGGGGCGGCCGCCGTCGCGGTCGAGGGCGAGGGTCCACTGGCCCGGGCGGGAGTCGACGGACGCGGTGAGGGTGTCGACGCCGGTGGTGCGCAGCCAGGCGTCGGCCCAGGCGTGCACGTCGCGTTCGGTGGCGGCGGAGAGGGAGTCGATGAAGTCGGCGAGGGTCGCGTTGCCGAACCGGTGCCGGGCGAAGTGGGTGTTGATGCCGGCGAGGAAGTCCTTCTCGCCGAGCCAGGCGACGAGCTGACGCAGGGCGGAGGCGCCCTTGGCGTAGGAGATGCCGTCGAAGTTGAGCAGCGCGGAGGCGGTGTCCGGCACGTTCTGAGGGGCGACGGGGTGGGTGGAGGGGCGCTGGTCGGCGTCGTAGCCCCAGGCCTTGCGGACGACGCCGAAGTCGGTCCAGGTGTCGGTGAAGCGGGTGGCCTCGGTGAGGGTCTGGTAGCCCATGTACTCGGCGAAGGACTCGTTGAGCCAGATGTCGTCCCACCACGTGAGCGTCACGAGGTCGCCGAACCACATGTGGGCCATCTCGTGGGCGACGACCATCGCGCGCGTCTGGCGTTCGGTGTCGGTGACCGCGGAACGGTAGACGAACTCGTCGCGGAAGGTGACCAGTCCGGGGTTCTCCATGGCGCCCGCGTTGAACTCGGGGACGAAGGCCTGGTCGTAGGAGTCGAAGGGGTAGGGCTCCTCGAACTTCTCGTGGTAGCGGTCGAAGCAGGCGCGGGTGATGTCGAGGAGTTCCTCGGCGTCCGTGTCGAGGTACGGGGCGAGCGAGCGGCGGCAGTGGATGCCGAAGGGCAGTCCGCGGTGCTCGGTGCGCACGGAGTGCCAGGGGCCGGCGGCCACGGCGACGAGGTAGGTGGAGATCAGCGGGGTGG
This sequence comes from Streptomyces toyocaensis, assembly GCF_000725125.1. Classification (GTDB taxonomy): domain Bacteria; phylum Actinomycetota; class Actinomycetes; order Streptomycetales; family Streptomycetaceae; genus Streptomyces; species Streptomyces toyocaensis. The sequence continues at coordinate 83,215 of NZ_JFCB01000024.1, read as the reverse complement.
GCGCGGCCCGCCACACGCCGTCGCCGGTGTGTTCGGTGACGCCGTTGGCCAGGACGGTCCAGCCCTCGGGGGCGGTGACGGTCAGCTCGAAGACAGCCTTGAGGTCGGGCTGGTCGAACGCGGCGAAGACGCGCTGGACGTCCTCCATGAACAGCTGGGTGTAGACGTAGGTCTCGCCGTCGGTGGGGTCGGTGAAGCGGTGCATGCCCTCGCCGGTGCGGGTGTAGCGCATGGCGGCGTCGACGCGCAGTTCGTGTTCGCCGGCCGCGAGGTCCTTCAGGGCCAGCCGGTTGCCGTCCAGGGTGCCGGGGTCCAGGGGCTGTCCGTCGAGGGTGACGGAGCGCAGCTCGGCGGGCCTGATCTCGACGAAGGTGTCCGCGTCCGTGCGGGCGCCGAACCTGATCAGGGTGCGGGAGTCGAACGTCTCGTCCCCGGTGGTCAGGTCGAGCTCGACCGTGTACCGGTGGACGTCGAGGAGCTGTGCTCGGTTCTGCGCTTCGTCGCGCGTCAGTACGGACATGCAGGCCATGCTGCCTGATGCGGTTGCCGGGGCACAGGGGCGGATCGGGTTCGCGTCCTATGTCCGGTCTCGTTCGAGCTCCCCGGACTGCGCCCCCGCGGGCCGGCCGGGCGCCACGTGCGCGTGCGGGTGGGGCAGGGCGGAGGGCCCGGGAACGGCGGTGCGTTCCTCGAGCCGGGCGCGCAGGGCGCGGATCTCGGCCTCCAGGGCGAGCCGGCGCTGGTGCGCGTCGTAGAGGTGGCGGATCTTGATGCGCAGGGCCCAGGGGTCCACGGGCTTGGTGACGAGGTCCGCGACGCCGAGGGTGCAGGCGGCGGCGCCGAGCTGCCGGTCACGGGCGAAGCCGGTGAGCAGGACGACGGGGATGTGCCGGGTCTGCTCCAGGCGCCGCATGTAGCGCACGACGTCGAGGCCCCCGGTGCCGGGCATGTGGACGTCGAGGAGCAGCAGGCCCACGTTCCCGCGCAGCAGCTGTTTGAGGGCCTCGTCGCCACTGGTGGCCCGGCCCAGCAGATGGCCCAGCGGGGCCAGGGCGCTCTCCAGGGCGTACAGGGTGTCCTCGTGGTCGTCGACGATGAGGATCCGGGCGTTGGGCGGCATGGCGCACGTCCCTCCTCGTAAGGGACCGGACGGCGGTCCGGACGCTGACGGGCGGTGCTCGCCGGCTGACAAGGAGTGCACAGGGCAGCATGCCTCGCGCGGGCCGCCGTGTCACTCCCCGGCGGCGGAGGTCGTGGTCCGGTTCGCCGAGGGCGTGACGCCACCCGGGGAGCCGTCCGCGATGCGTTCGTGGTGGCGGATGACCTCGGCGATGATGAAGTTGAGGAACTTCTCCGCGAAGGCCGGGTCCAGTTTGGCGTTCTCCGCGAGGGCGCGCAGCCGGGCGATCTGGCGGGCCTCGCGGCCCGGGTCGGCGGGCGGCAGCCGGTGCTCGGCCTTGAGGCGGCCGACCTGCTGGGTGCACTTGAAGCGTTCGGCGAGCATGTGGACGACGGCCGCGTCGATGTTGTCGATGCTGTCGCGCAGCCGGGTGAGTTCCTCGCGCACGGCGGGGTCGACGTCACCGGTGGCGGCGTTGCTGGTGGTCATGGGGTGTCAGCCTACGACGCGGACGGCGGCGCGGCGGCCGGTGGCCGGGGCGGTGGCCGGGGCGGGACCGTACAGTGGAATCGGGTTCTCGGCGTGGCGGGGGTGCGACGTGGCGAACGGCGGGCCGGTGGAGCACGGCTACCCGCACCTGGAGACGGTGCGGGAGGCCGTCACGGCGCTGTACAGGCGGCTGTCGTACGACACGGTCCGCACGTTCTCGGTGAGTGTGGCACCCGCCGACGTGGCGTTCTGCGACACGGACGATCTTCATCTGGGGGCGCAGCGGGTGGCCCGCGAGATGGTGCGGCACTACCGGTTGCCGGACGCGCGGCTGATCGTCGGGTTCCGTGAGATGACCCATGCGGCGAACGTGGAACTGGCGGCGGGGCCGGAGTACTTCGTCGAGCTGAACGACAGGTTCCGTACGCACCGGCGGGACATCGGGGCGGCGCTGGCGCACGAGGTGGCGCACGTGTACCTGCACCGCCTGGGGCTGTCGTTCCCGGGGACGCGGGACAACGAGATCCTGACGGACACGGCGGCGACGTATCTCGGGGCGGGGTGGCTGCTGCTGGACGCGTTCCGGGAGGACGGGACGTCGTCGCAGAAGCTGGGGTATCTCACGCCGGAGGAGTTCGGGTACGTGCTGGCGAAGCGGTCGCTGCTGTTCGGGGAGGACCCGTCGGTGTGGTTCACCAGCGCGCAGGCGTACACGGCGTACGGGAAGGGCATGACGCTGGCCCGGCACGACGAGCAGCAGCCGCCGCTGACCGCGGCCGGCTGGGCGGGCCGGCGGCGGTACGCGCGGGACCGGCGGCACGCCCGGGAACGCACCGCCCGGGCCGGAGCGGGGCAGGAGGCGCCGTACAGCTTCACGGCGGACGGTCACGGACCGCTGCGGGTGTCGTTCCCGTGCCCGACCTGCCACCAGCGGATCCGCGTCCCGGTGAGGGGGCGGGTGCGGGCACGGTGCGGGCTGTGCCGGACGGTGCTGGAGTGCGACACGTGACGGACGGGGTGTCAGGTGCGGACGATTCCCTGCGCGCGTGCCGCCGTCAGCCATTCCGGGAACCCGCTCACCAGGCGGTCGTACAGGTCGGCGTCCGGCATCCGGCTCGGGTCCTGACCGGCGTGGAAGAAGCCCGCGTTGTCCACGACGCGCCTGGCCGGTACGGCCAGTTCGTCGAGTCCGCGGAGGTAGTCGAACTGTTTGCCGTGCGGTTCCCCGAAGCCGACGAACTGCCAGAAGAGGGGCAGCCGGGCGGCCTTGCACAGGTACTTCTCGGCGGCGAGCTTGTTGACCGGGCCGCCGTCGGTCTGGAACACCACGAGGGCGGGGCCGGTCGAGCCGCTGTCGAGGTAGTGGTCGATGACGGCGTCCATCGCCAGGTGGTAGCTGGTCCTGCCCATGTGGCCGAGACCGGCCACGATCCGTTCGACGCGGCCCCGGTGGTCGGCCAGGGCGATGTCGGTGACGGCGTCGACGTCGGTGGAGAAGAAGACGACCGGGACCGTGCCGTCGTCGTCGAGGTGGGCCGACAGGCCCAGCACCCGGTCGGCGAGCGCCTGCACGCTGCCGTCCCGGTAGTACGGCTTCATCGAGCCGGAGTAGTCGACCACCAGGTAGACCGCGGCACGCAGGCCGTCCAGGCCGTGCGCGGCCAGTGACACGCCGGCGGCCTTGTAGAGGCTGACCAGCGCGGGCGCGGTCTCCTCGATCTTGCGCAGACTGATCGCGGCCATCGGCTCCCCCTCGCGCACGGAACTGGGCCCGAGCGTACGGCACCCTCACCCCGCCTCCCGCTCCGTCCACCGGCGTTCGCTATTTTGTTCGCCGCCGTCCCCACCGGCTCATGCCCGTCCCGACCCTCCCGAGGAGCCGGCCCGTGGATTCCGAGTCCACCGTCACCACCTGCTACCGCCATCCCACGGTGGAGTGCCACGTCCGCTGCACGCGCTGCGAGCGCTACATCTGCCCGGACTGCATGCGGGAGGCGGCCGTGGGCCACCAGTGCCCCGACTGCGTCAAGGAGGGCGCGCGCTCCGTGCGGCAGGCTCGCACCCTGGTGGGCGGCACCGTCTCCGCGGTGCCCGTCGTGACGTACGCCCTGATCGCCCTCAACGTGCTGGTGTACCTGGCGGAGTTGGTACGGCCGGAGATCGTGGACCGGTTCGCGATGGTGGGCGCGGGGCTGCTCGGTCCCGACGGGGAGCACTATGTGTGGGTGGACCCCCACCCGTGGGGTTTCACCCCGGAGGGAGTGGTGGACGGGGAGTGGTACCGGCTGCTGACCGGCGCGTTCCTGCATCTGCCGCCCACCGAGGGGACGTTCGGCGTCTTCCACGTGGTGATGAACATGGTGGCGCTGTGGAACCTGGGCCGGCTCGTCGAGCCGATGCTGGGCCGGGTGCACTACCTCGCCCTGTATCTGCTGTCGGCGCTGGGCGGTTCGGTGCTGGTCCTGCTGATCGCGCCCGGGGACGCCGTGGTCGGCGCGTCCGGCGCCGTCTTCGGCGTGGGCGCCGCGTACTACGTGGTGGCGCGTCGCGTCGGCGCCGACCTGGCCCAGGTGAACCGGTACATGGCCGGGCTGCTGCTGTGGCTGGTGCTCTCCGCGGTCGTCACGTCCTGGCAGGGGCACCTCGGCGGGCTGCTGGCGGGCGGCGCGGTGGCGCTGGTCTTCGCGTACGTGCCCCGGGGCGACCGCCGGGTGCTGATCCAGGCGGTGGCCTGTACTGTCCTGCTGGCGTTGCTGATGGTGGCGACGGCGGCCAAGGTGGCCGGGCTGACGAGTGGAGGTGCCCCGCTGTGAGACGTGCCGGTCTTCTGCTGTCCGCGGTTCCTGTGATCGCCACGGCGGTGTACCTGCTGCTGCCGCCCGACTCCCCCGACGCCCCGGCACCACCGCCCGCGGCCACCGCGCAGCCGGCGCTCGGCGAGGCCAAGGACCGGGCCGAGAGCGAACGGGCGGCCGACGACGCCGTCGTCGCGGCCCGGCCGCCGGGGCTGGCCGCCCCGGAGAAGAAGGAACTCGCCCTGCGGCTGGTGGCGAGCGCCGAGCACGCGACGACCGACTGGCGCGGCACCCACGGCATCATCGAGGACGCGGACGACGGCTGCGGGTACACGGCGGGCATCGTCGGCTTCTGCACCGCCACCCACGATCTGCTCGCGCTGGTCGAGACCTATACCGAGGACCACCCGGACAACGGGCTGGCGCCCTATCTGCCCGCGCTGCGCGAGGTCGACGGCACGGACTCGCACGAGGGCCTGGACCCCGGCTTCCCCGCCGCCTGGAAGGCGGAGGCGAGGACGCCCGCGTTCCGGGCGGCGCAGGAGGCCGAGCGCGACCGCAGGTACTTCGAACCGGCGGTACGTCTCGCGAAGCTGGACGGCCTCGGCACGCTGGGCCAGTTCGTCTACTTCGACGCGATGGTCTTCCACGGGCCCGGCGTCGAGGCGGGCGGCTTCTACGACGTACGCGCACGGGCCCTCGAACAAGCTCGGACGCCCGCGGCGGGCGGTCCCGAGAAGACGTATCTCAGCGCCTTCCTGGACGTCCGCCGCGCCACCATGCTGAGCCGCTACCCGGACCTCGACACCTCACGCGTCGACACGGCCCAGCGCCGGTTCCTGAAGGCCGGGAACCTGGGCCTGGCCACGCCGTTGGAGTGGGAGATGCACGGCGAGCACTACACGCTGCGCTGACGACGCCGCGGCGCCCGTCCGCCGGTGAACGGGCGGACCCCGGTGCCGAACGGGGGAGGCGGCCCGCACCGCCTCCTCCGTACGCTTGACCCATGAAGCGTGCCCTGCTCACGGTCCTGTCCCTCGTCGCGATCGCGGCGGCGGGCTGCTCGTCCGCCGTCTCCGGGAGCCAGGAGGCGGAGGGGCTGGCCAGTCCCGCCAAGAAGGAGACAGCGCAGCGCATAGTCGCCAGTGCCGAGAACGGCACGCTCGACTGGCGCAGCGCCTACGGCTACATCGAGGACATCGGCGACGGACAGGGCTACACCGCGGGCATCATCGGCTTCTGCACGGGTACACACGATCTGCTGACCCTCGTCGAGGAGTACACCGGGGACCATCCGGGCAACGGTCTGGCCCGTTATCTGCCCGCGTTGCGCGAGGTCGACGGCACGGACTCGCACGAGGGCCTCGATCCCGGTTTCAGGGCCGCCTGGAAGGCGGAGGCGAAGCGGCCGGAGTTCCGGGCCGCACAGGACGCCAAGCGGGACGAGGAGTACTTCGACCCGGCGGTACGGCAGGCCGAGCGGGACGGGCTGTCGGCACTGGGCCAGTTCATCTACTACGACGCGATCGTCTACCACGGCCCCGGAGACGGTCCCACGAGCTTCGGCGGCATCCGCGCGGACGCCGTGAAACGGGCGGACACCCCGGCCGGGGGCGGCGACGAGGAGGCGTACCTCTCCGCCTTCCTCGACGTCCGCCGCGAGGCGATGCGGGTGCTGCACCCCGGCCACGACACCAGCCGCGTCGACACCGCCCAGCGCCGCTTCCTCGACGAGGGCAACCTGGACCTCGAGACGCCGCTGGAGTGGACGATGTACGGAACGCGCTACGAGGTGGCGTGAGCCGGACATGCGGCGGCGCCTGCCCAGTCGTCCGGTCGGGGACAGGCGGGCAGGCGCCACCAGGTGTTCCGTACGCCTTTGTACGGGACGGACATGAGGGGCCGTCAGGCCTCCTTGGGGGCCACTCCGTCAGACCATGAGCGAGCGGTCCGTCGGACGGATCGGGGCCGGCAGCTCGCTCGCCCCGGTGAGGAAGCGGTCGCAGCCCCGCGCGGCCGAACGGCCCTCGGCGATCGCCCACACGATGAGCGACTGGCCGCGGCCGGCGTCACCGGCGACGAACACACCCGGCACGTTGGTCTGGAAGTCGGCGTCGCGGGCGATGTTACCGCGCTCGTCGAGTTCCAGGCCGAACTGCTCGACCAGACCGTTGTCCCGGTCGGTGCCGGTGAAGCCCATGGCGAGGGTGACCAGCTGCGCCGGAATCTTGCGCTCGGTGCCCGGCTTCGACGTCAGCCTGCCGTCGACGAACTCGACCTCGCTCATGTGCAGCCACTGGACGTTGCCGTCCTCGTCGCCCTCGAAGTGGGTGGTGGAGACGGAGTAGACCCGCTCACCGCCCTCCTCGTGGGCGCTGGTCACCTTGTAGAGCATCGGGAAGGTCGGCCACGGCTGCGCGACCGGGTCCCGCTCCTCGTTCGGGCGGGGCATGATCTCCAGCTGCGTCACGGACGCGGCGCCCTGGCGGTGGGCGGTGCCCACGCAGTCGGCGCCGGTGTCACCGCCGCCGATCACCACGACGTGCTTGCCCTCGGCGGAGATCGGCGGGGCGACGTAGTCGCCCTCCTGCACCTTGTTGGCCAGCGGCAGGTACTCCATGGCCTGGTGGATGCCCTTGAGCTCGCGGCCCGGCACCGGCAGGTCGCGCGCGGTCGTGGCGCCGGCGGCGAGGACCACGGCGTCGTACCGCTTGCGCAGCGCGGTCGCCGGCATGTCGCGGCCGATCTCCACGCCGGTGCGGAACTTGGTGCCCTCCGCGCGCATCTGCTCGATGCGGCGGTTGATGTGCCGCTTCTCCATCTTGAACTCGGGGATGCCGTAGCGGAGCAGGCCGCCGATGCGGTCGGCGCGCTCGTAGACGGCGACCGTGTGGCCGGCCCGGGTCAGCTGCTGGGCGGCGGCCAGACCCGCGGGTCCTGAGCCGACCACCGCGACGGTCTTGCCGGACAGGCGCTCGGGGATCTGCGGCGCGACGTCACCGGTCTCCCACGCCTTGTCGATGATCGAGACCTCGACGTTCTTGATGGTGACCGGCGGCTGGTTGATGCCGAGCACACACGCCGACTCGCACGGAGCGGGGCACAGGCGGCCGGTGAACTCCGGGAAGTTGTTGGTGGCGTGCAGCCGCTCGGACGCGGCCGCCCAGTCCTCGCGGTAGGCGTAGTCGTTCCACTCGGGGATGAGGTTCCCGAGCGGGCAGCCGTTGTGGCAGAAGGGGATGCCGCAGTCCATGCAGCGGCCGGCCTGCTTGCTGATGATCGGCAGCAGGGAGCCGGGGACGTAGACCTCGTTCCAGTCCTTCGTGCGCTCCTCGACCGGACGGGACCTGGCGACCTCGCGGCCGTGGTTCAGAAAGCCCTTCGGATCAGCCATTGATCGCCGCCTCCATCATCTTCTCGGTGATCTCGGTCTCGGACAGACCGGCTCGCTCGGCGGCGTCCTTGGCGGCGAGCACTGCCTTGTACGTGTTGGGGATGATCTTGCTGAAGCGCTGAACGGCGGTGTCCCACTCGGCGAGCAGCTTCCCGGCGACGGTGGAGCCCGTCTCCTCCTGGTGCCGGCGGACCACCTCGCGCAGCCACTGCCGGTCGGCGTCGTCGAGCGCCTCCACGGCGCCGAGGTTGCCGGCGTTGACGTTGTCGCGGTCGAGGTCGATGACGTAGGCGACGCCTCCGGACATGCCGGCCGCGAAGTTGCGTCCGGTCTCGCCGAGGACGACCGCGTGGCCGCCGGTCATGTACTCGCAGCCGTGGTCGCCCACGCCCTCGGAGACGACCAGCGCGCCGGAGTTGCGGACGCAGAACCGCTCGCCGACCTTGCCGCGCAGGAACATCTCGCCGCCGGTGGCACCGTAGGCGAGGGTGTTGCCCGCGATGACGCTGTACTCGGCGAGGTGGTCGGCCGCGCGGTCCGGGCGGACGACGATCCGGCCGCCGGACAGGCCCTTGCCGACGTAGTCGTTGGCGTCGCCCTCCAGGCGCAGGGTGACACCGCGCGGGACGAAGGCGCCGAAGGACTGGCCGGCGCTGCCGGTGAAGGTGATGTCGATGGTGTCGTCGGGCAGGCCCGCGCCGCCGAACTTCTTCGTCACCTCGTGGCCGAGCATGGTGCCGACCGTGCGGTTGATGTTGCGGATGGCGACCTGGGCCCGCACCGGCTGGGCGTCCTCGGCGCCGGAGGCGGAGAGCGCGTCGGCGGCGAGCCTGATCAGCTCGTTGTCGAGCGCCTTCTCCAGGCCGTGGTCCTGGGCGACGGCCTGGTGGCGGACGGCGCCCTGGGGCAGCTCGGGCACGTGGAACAGCGGCTCCAGCTCCAGGCCCTGCGCCTTCCAGTGGTTCACCGCGCGGGTCACGTCGAGGACCTCGGCGTGGCCGACGGCCTCCTCGACGGAGCGGAAGCCCAGCTCGGCGAGGAGCTCGCGGACCTCCTGGGCGATGAACCGGAAGAAGTTCACGACGTACTCGGCCTTGCCGGAGTACCGGTCGCGCAGCACCGGGTTCTGCGTGGCGATGCCGACGGGGCAGGTGTCCAGGTGGCAGACGCGCATCATGACGCAGCCGGAGACGACCAGCGGGGCCGTCGCGAAGCCGAACTCCTCGGCGCCGAGCAGCGCGGCGATGACCACGTCACGGCCGGTCTTGAGCTGGCCGTCGGTCTGCACGACGATCCGGTCGCGCAGGCCGTTGAGGAGCAGCGTCTGCTGGGTCTCGGCGAGGCCCAGCTCCCAGGGGCCGCCCGCGTGCTTGAGCGAGGTGAGCGGGGAGGCGCCCGTACCGCCGTCGTGGCCGGAGATGAGCACGACGTCCGCGTGGGCCTTCGACACACCCGCGGCGACGGTGCCGACGCCGACCTCGGAGACCAGCTTGACGTGGATGCGCGCCCGGGGGTTGGCGTTCTTCAGGTCGTGGATCAGCTGGGCGAGGTCCTCGATGGAGTAGATGTCGTGGTGCGGCGGCGGGGAGATGAGCCCCACGCCCGGCGTGGAGTGCCGGGTCCTCGCCACCCACGGGTAGACCTTGTGGCCGGGCAGCTGGCCGCCCTCGCCGGGCTTGGCGCCCTGGGCCATCTTGATCTGGATGTCGTCGGAGTTGACCAGGTACTCGGAGGTCACGCCGAAGCGGCCGGAGGCGACCTGCTTGATGGAGGACCGGCGGGCCGGGTCGTACAGCCGCTCCGGGTCCTCGCCGCCCTCACCGGTGTTGGACTTGCCGCCCAGCTGGTTCATGGCGATGGCGAGGGTCTCGTGCGCCTCCTGGGAGATGGAGCCGTACGACATGGCGCCGGTGGAGAACCGCTTGACGATCTCGGAGACCGGCTCGACCTCGTCGACGGGGATCGGCCCCCGGCCGGACTTGAAGCCGAAGAGCCCGCGCAGCGTCATCAGCCGCTCGGACTGCTCGTTCACGCGCTCGGTGTACTTCTTGAAGATGTCGTAGCGGCCGGAGCGCGTGGAGTGCTGGAGGCGGAAGACCGTCTCCGGGTCGAACAGGTGCGGCTCGCCCTCGCGGCGCCACTGGTACTCGCCGCCGATGTCCAGCGCGCGGTGTGCGGGAGCGATGCCCGAGGCGGGGTACGCCTTGGCGTGCCGGGCGGCGACCTCCTTGGCGACGACGTCGATGCCGACGCCGCCGATCTTGGTGGCGGTGCCGTTGAAGTACTTCTCGACGAAGTCCTCCGCCAGGCCGACGGCCTCGAAGACCTGCGCGCCGCGGTAGGAGGCGACCGTGGAGATGCCCATCTTGGACATGACCTTCAGCACGCCCTTGCCGAGGGCGTAAATCAGGTTGCGGATGGCCTGCTCGGGCTCGATGCCGGGCAGGAAGGTGCCCGCGCGGACCAGGTCCTCGACGGACTCCATCGCCAGGTACGGATTGACGGCTGCGGCGCCGTAGCCGATGAGCAGGGCGACGTGGTGGACCTCGCGGACGTCACCGGCCTCCACCAGCAGGCCCACGTGAGTGCGCTGCTTGGTGCGGATGAGGTGGTGGTGGACGGCGGCGGTCAGCAGCAGCGACGGGATCGGCGCGTGCTCGGCGTCGGAGTGCCGGTCGGACAGGACGATCAGCCGGGCGCCGTTCTCGATGGCGGCGTCGGCCTCGGCGCAGATCGCGTCGATGCGTGTCGCGAGGGCGTCGCCGCCGCCGGAGACCCGGTACAGGCCGGAGAGCGTCGCGGCCTTGAAACCGGGCATGTCGCCGTCGGCGTTGATGTGGATGAGCTTGGCCAGCTCGTCGTTGTCGATCACCGGGAAGGGCAGCGTGACGCTGCGGCACGCGGCGGCGGTCGGCTCCAGCAGGTTGCCCTGCGGGCCCAGCGAGGAGCGCAGCGAGGTGACCAGCTCCTCGCGGATCGCGTCCAGCGGCGGGTTGGTGACCTGGGCGAACAGCTGAGTGAAGTAGTCGAAGAGCAGGCGCGGACGCTCGCTGAGGGCGGCGATCGGCGAGTCGGTGCCCATCGAGCCGATCGGCTCGGCGGCGGCCTTGGCCATCGGCGCGAGCAGGACGCGCAGTTCCTCCTCGGTGTAGCCGAAGGTCTGCTGGCGGCGGGTGACCGAGGCGTGGGTGTGCACGATGTGCTCGCGCTCGGGCAGGTCGGACAGCTCGATCTCGCCGGCCTCGAGCCACTCCGCGTAGGGGTGCTCGGCGGCGAGCGCGGCCTTGATCTCGTCGTCCTCGATGATGCGGTGCTCGGCGGTGTCGACGAGGAACATGCGCCCGGGCTGGAGGCGGCCCTTGCGGACGACCTTCGACGGGTCGATGTCGAGGACACCGACCTCGGAGCCGAGGACGACCAGACCGTCGTCGGTGACCCAGTAGCGGCCGGGACGCAGGCCGTTGCGGTCGAGCACGGCACCGACCTGGGTGCCGTCGGTGAAGGTGACGCAGGCGGGGCCGTCCCAGGGCTCCATCATCGTGGAGTGGTACTGGTAGAAGGCGCGCCGCGCGGGGTCCATGGAGTCGTGGTTCTCCCACGCCTCCGGGATCATCATCAGCACGGAGTGCGGCAGGGAGCGGCCGCCCAGGTGCAGGAGCTCCAGGACCTCGTCGAAGGAGGCGGAGTCGGAGGCGTCGGGCGTGCAGACCGGGAAGATCCGGTCGAGGTCCGTGCCGGTGCCGCTGTGCTCGTGGCCGGCGGGGCCGAACAGCTCGGAGGCGAGCTGCGACTCCCGGGCGCGCATCCAGTTGCGGTTGCCCTTGACGGTGTTGATCTCACCGTTGTGCGCGACGAAGCGGTACGGGTGCGCGAGCGGCCACGACGGGAAGGTGTTCGTGGAGAACCGGGAGTGCACCAGCGCGATCGCGGAGCCGAAGCGGCGGTCGGACAGGTCCGGGAAGAAGGGCTCGAGCTGGCCGGTGGTCAGCATGCCCTTGTAGACGACGGTCCGCGCGGACAGCGACGGGAAGTAGACGCCCGCCTCGCGCTCGGCGCGCTTGCGCAGCACGAACGCCCGGCGGTCGAGTTCGAGGCCCCGGCTCCGGCCGTCGGTGACGAAGATCTGCCGGAACACCGGCATCGTCGAACGGGCGGTGGCACCCAGCAGCTGGGGCGCCACCGGCACCTCGCGCCAGCCGAGGACGGTCAGGCCCTCCGCGGCGGCGATCTCCTCGATCCGGGCGACGGCGGCGTCGGTGCCGTCCGCCGGCAGGAAGGCGATGCCCACGGCGTAGCCGCCGGCCTCGGGCAGCTCGAATCCGGCCACCTCACGGAAGAAGGCGTCCGGCACCTGGGAGAGGATTCCGGCACCGTCGCCGGAGTCCGGCTCGGAGCCGGTGGCGCCGCGGTGCTCGAGGTTGCGCAGGACGGTGAGGGCCTGCTCGACCAGGGTGTGGGACGCCTCGCCGGTCAGGGTGGCGACGAAGCCGACGCCGCAGGCGTCGTGCTCGTTGCGGGGGTCGTACATACCCTGCGCAGCAGGGCGAGCATCCATGAACGACCAGTTCGGGCGGTCGCTCGGAGAATGCTGGGACGGCTGGCGCGGCGTACGCATCGGCTCTCCCGTCGTCGTCATGTGGCATGTGCGAAGTGCCGAGGGACGACGTTGGCCCTCTGCGTGGTGCGAAATTTCGTGCAGGTTACATGATGGCGGCGTTCTCGGAAACCGGGATACTCCGTTCCACCATGCGGACACCACACGGGTCGCGGCGGAGTTCCGCGCCCGGCGGTGGAGGCTATGGAGACCGGTCCGGACAGATCGATGTCCTCCGGTCGATGGCGGGAAAGGGCTCCTTCGCCCCGTCCCGCGGACGCGCCGCCGGCCTCGTTGCCCACAGCGCTTACGGCTCATTCCCAGCGGTCATGCCGTCGAAACCAGCAAGTAACGACTAGTTATGCGGTCTCTCGTATAACCGCGAGGGGCATCATCCTAGGGCCGTTCCGAACAGCGCGCCCAGGGCGTACGTCACACCGGCCGCCGCGCCACCGAGGGCGAGCTGCCGCAGGCCGCTGTACCACCAGCTGCGCGCCGTCACCTTGGCCACCACCGCGCCGCACAGGAAGAGACCGAGCAGCGCCAGCAGCACGGCCGGCCACAGACTGCTCGCTCCGAGCAGGTACGGGAGTACGGGCAGCAGGGCACCCAGCGCGAAGGAGCCGAAGCTGGACACGGCGGCGACCGTGGGCGAGGGCAGGTCGCCGGGGTCGATGCCCAGTTCCTCGCGGGCGTGGATCTCCAGCGCCTGCTCGGGGTCCTTGGAGAGCTGCCGGGCGACCTCGCGGGCCAGGCCGGGCTCGACGCCGCGGGCCTCGTAGAGCGCGGCGAGTTCGGCCTCCTCGTCCTTGGGGTGCTTGCGCAGCTCACGCCGCTCGACGTCCAGCTCGGCCTCGACCAGCTCGCGCTGGGAGGCGACGGAGGTGTACTCGCCGGCCGCCATGGAGAAGGCGCCGGCGGCCAGACCGGCGAGACCGCTGAGGACGACGGTCTGCTGGCTGACGGCACCGCCGGCGACGCCCGTCATCAGGGCGAGGTTGGAGACCAGTCCGTCCATCGCGCCGAAGACGGCGGGGCGCAGCCACCCGCCGTTCACGTCCCGGTGCGTGTGGTTGTCGCGGTGCGCCTCGTGCAGCGTCGCCTCGGTCTCGATGATGGCCATGCCTACGTCCCCCAGAGCCCTCTTTGGACAAGTTCCATTCTTCGACAACACCGAACCTACGCGGTCCGATTCCCGTCCGCCAGCAAGGAAAGGCTGGGCTAACCTGCGCTTTTGCACGCTCTGCTCGTTTGTGTAGATGAACGCACAGATGTCGACCGGGTGACGCTGAGGCCGGTGATGCTGCGCCGTGCACCGCACCGGGGACAGTTCCGCAAAGGGCTCCGCGCCTCCCCGGCGGCGCGCCCGAGAGGAGAGCCGCGTATGGCATCGACCGCCCGCATCCCCTCCGCCCCGGCGCCCGGGGACGTCCTCGGACGCCGGGAACGGGCGCGCGGCGCGCTGCTCGGCCTGGCCGTCGGTGACGCGCTGGGCGCCCCGGCCGAGAACATGAAGCCCTCCGAGATCCGGGCGCGGTGGGGCCGCATCACGGGGTACGTGACCGACCGCCCGGCGGGCACGGACGACACCGAGTACGCCATCTTCTCCGGCCTGCTGCTGGCCCGGCACGGCTCCTCCCTCACCCCGGCGCACGTCGAGGCCGCCTGGCACGAATGGATCGCGGACCGCGCCGAGGGTCCCTTCCGGGGTGCCGGGTTCAGCGAACGGGGCACCCTGGAGAACCTGCGCAGGGGACTGGCGGCGCCCATCTCCGCCCAGCACCGGCACGCCTGGAGCGACGGGCTGGCGATGCGGGCGGCGCCCCACGGGGTGTTCGCGGCGGGCCGACCCGACGAGGCGGCGCGGCTCGCGGCGATCGACGGCTCGGTCAGCCACGACGGTGAGGGCATCTACGGCGGCCAGGCGGTCGCCGCCGGTGTCGCGGCGGCGATGGCCGGGGCGCCCGTGGTCGCGGTGGTGGCCTCGGCCCTGGCGGTGGTCCCGGAGGACTCCTGGACCGCCCGTTCACTGCGCCGCGCCGCCACCGCGGCCCACCTCGGCGAACGCGCGGTCCGCTCCGCGGTGGTGATCGGCGGCTACCCGTGGACCGACCTGGCTCCCGAGGCGGTCGCCCTCGCCTTCGGCGCGTACGCGGCGGCCGACGGGGACTTCGCGCAGGCGGTGCTGACGGCCGTCAACATGGGGCGCGACGCCGACACGACGGCGGCGGTGGCGGGGGCGCTGGCCGGAGCGACCCAGGGCGTCGGCGCCGTCCCCGAACGCTGGGCGACGGCCATCGCCCCGGCCCGGGGCACCTGCCTCCCCGCCATGGCGGGCCACCACGTCCTGGACATCGCGGACCTGCTGACGCCGGAGATCCCCTCATGACCACACAGACCCCCTCCCCCGAATCCCCACCCGCACCCGCCGGCCGCGACGCCCCCCTGAACGCCCCACCCGAACCCGCCGACGGCGTTCACGCCCCGCAAGGGCCGCCCGCACCCGGCGCCGAAACCCGCACGGGTGGTACGGGCGGGAACATCCGGGCCGAAGGCGCAGCCGAGGCCGAACACCCCGTCCGGCGGCCCCAGGCACACCCGCAGGCCCGCGTCGAAGGCCTCCTCCTCGGCCTCGCCGCGGGGGACGCCGCCGGCTGGCCCGCCGCCCGCCACCGCGCGGCCCGCATGCCGGAGTGGACCAGACGCCTCACCCGCGAACTCGACACCTTCGCCGAACAGAACGCGACGACCACCCTCCCCGTCCCCATCGCCCTGAACCAGCCCTCCGAGCCCCTGCGCCTGGGCCCCTCCGACGACGCCGAATGGGCGGCCTTCGCGGCGGAAGCCGTTCTACGGGCCGGCGACGAGACCGCCTTCGGCGACCTGAGCCGCGAGCGCCGCACCCGTGCGGCCATCGACCTGACCTGGAACACCGTGGCCGGGGAGACCGCCGCCGCGGCGGACCGCGCCCCCGAGACGGAGTCCGCCGTGCTCCCCCTGCGCGCCCGCATCTCCGTCCGCGCGGGCCTCGGCAACCTCGCCACCGGTCTGCGCCCACCGGCGACCGGCCACGACAACCCGCACTACTTCGACGACGCGGCCTGCGTACGGGCCTGCGTACTGGCCGTCGCCCACCCCGGCGACCCCGCGGCCGCCGCCGATCTCGCCGAGTTCGACGCCCGCTACACCCAGGACGGCGACGGCGTGCACGGCGCCCGCGCCATGGCCGCCGCCGTCGCCCTCGCCCTGACCGGGGCGGACCCGCTCGCCTGCGCGGCCGCCGCCTGCGCCGAACTGCCCGAGGACACGGAGATCGGCCGCAACGCCCGGCACGCCCTGCGGCTCGCGGCGGAGGCCGACAGCGCCTTCGCCCTCGTACCGCCGCTGGAGCACCAGATCGTCGACCACGTCTACAGCTACGGCATCGCCGCCGCCGAAACCGTCCCCGTCGCCCTCGCCCTCACCGTCGCCGCCCGGGGCCGTATCGCGGAGGCGGTCCCCGCGGCGGCCTGTCTGTCGCGGGTCGCGGACTCCGCCCCGGCGCTCGCCGGCGCCCTCACCGGGGCGCTGGGCGGCGGCGGCGCGGTCCCGGCGTCGTGGCGGGAGGCCTGCCGCACCCTCTCCGGCTGCGCCCTCCCCCGGCTCACCGGAACGGACCTGGTGGAACTCGCCGGACTCCTGGAAGCCGCGCGACCGGCCACGACAGGGGGATGATTCGGGCATGACGCGCGAAACGGCAGAACATCCCGGCCGGGGCCTCCCCCTGGACGAGCGGATCACCGGGGCCCTCGTGGGGGCCGCGGTCGGCGACGCCCTGGGCGGACCGGTCGAGGGCTACTCCCCCGAGCAGATCGTCGAACGCCACGGCGGACGCGTGCACGGCGTCGTCGGCCCGTGGAACGGCGACGCGTGGCGCACCGCGCGGCCCATCGCGCCGTACCACAAGGGCGACGGCCACGTCACCGACGACACCCTGATGACCCACGCGCTGGTCCGGGTGTATGCGACGGTCCGCGACCACCTGGACGCCTACGCCGTCGCCGACCACCTGGTCCCGGACCTGATGACGAACCCGCGCTGGATCCCGGAGCTGGAGGCGCAGGCGCTCCCGCTGCAGCGGATCTTCCTCGCGGAGAAGTGGCTCGTGGCCCGCCTGCACTACGGGCACGTCGACCCGCGTGAGGCCGGCGTCGGCAACATCGTCAACTGCGGGGCCGCGATGTACATGGCGCCGGTCGGACTGGTCAACGCGGCCCACCCGGCCGCCGCCTACGCCGAGGCGCTGGACGTCGCGGGCGCCCACCAGTCGTCGTACGGCAGGGAGGCGGCAGGGGTCTTCGCGGCGGCCGTGGCCGCGGCGTGCGCGCCGGGCGCGACGGCGGACTCCGTGGTCGGCGCGTGTCTGTCGCTGGCGAAGGACGGCACACGGGCGGCGATCGAGAAGGTCTGCGACACGGCCGGGCGGTACACGGACGCCGAGTCCGCACTGCGTCCGCTGCGGGAGGCGGTGACCCCGTACGACACGGTGGGTCCCGACTACCGCGCCCCCTCCCTGGGCGCCCGGCGCCCGTCCCGGCTGCACGCTGTCGAGGAGCTCCCGGTCGCGCTGGGCATGGTGGTCGTGGCGGGCGGCGACTTCCGGCACGCGGTGCTGGGCGCCGTGAACTACGGCCGCGACTGCGACTCCATCGCCACGATGGCCGGCGCCGTGGCCGGCGCCCTGGGCTCACCGGTCCCCGAGGACTGGGCCAAGACGGTGGCGGAGGCCAGTCGCCTCGACCTGTGGGAACCGGCGGCCGCGCTCACCTCCGTCACCCGCGAGATCTTCGCCCGCGACGTGCGCCGCCGCCGCGCCCACGAGGAGGCGTTCGCGACGCTGGAGGGGCCGGAATGCTCCGGCTGACCTGGGTGCAGCCGGAGGACCTGATCGGCCACGAACTGCGCCAGGCGGCCCAGGACGGCCGCGAACCCTCGGCCGTCGCCGCCCGCTGGCGGGCGGCGGGCGGTGCCGAGGCCCCCCTCACCGCGGGCGCCTCCCCCACCCCGGCCTCCTCCTACCTCCGCCTCCTGGCCTCGGACCTCCTGGACGAACTGGCCGACCTCCCGAGCACACTGACCGACGACGAACCGAACGGCCTCGCCGCCATCAGGTCCCTGTGCCCCGACTGGCCGTACGCCGCAGGCAGCACTGCCGCCGACCGCGGGCAGTCGTGCCTCCCCCAGGGCGTCGAGGGCCTGGGAGGCACCCCCAGGGGCGAGGGGGAGGGTGGACGCGAGGGCACCCCGCGAGCACCGGGCCGCGCAACCGCCCCCCGGGCGTCACACCCCGCCGCCCTGGAAGCCGCCTGGCTCGGCAGGGCGGTCGGCTGCCTCCTGGGCAAACCGGTGGAGAAGCTCCCCCTCACCGGCATCCGCCGACTCGCCCGCGCCACCGGCAACTGGCCCCTTGGCACGTACTTCACCGCCCGCGGCGTCCCCGAGGACCTCGTGACCAGGTACCCCTGGAACCGCCGTTCCGCGACCACCTCCCTCGCCGAGAACATCGACGGCATGCCCGAGGACGACGACCTCAACTACCCCCTGCTCGCCCTCCTCGTCCTGCGGCGCCACGGCCGCGCCTTCACCACCACCGACGTGGCCCGCGTCTGGCTCGACGAACTCCCCGCCGGCCGCACGTTCACCGCCGAAC
Source organism: Streptomyces toyocaensis (assembly GCF_000725125.1). Taxonomy (GTDB): domain Bacteria; phylum Actinomycetota; class Actinomycetes; order Streptomycetales; family Streptomycetaceae; genus Streptomyces; species Streptomyces toyocaensis. Next base: position 65,134 of record NZ_JFCB01000024.1, on the reverse strand, counting down.
GCGTCGCCTACCGCAATCTCCTCAGCGGCCTGGAACCCCCGCGGACCGCCCACCACCACAACCCCTTCCGCGAGTGGATCGGCGCCCTGATCCGAGCGGACGTGCACGGCTGGACCAACCCCGGCGACCCGGCCGCCGCCGCCGAACAGGCGCACCGCGACGCCACCCTCACCCACACCGCCAACGGCGTCTACGCGGCGATGTTCACGGCGGCCGTCATCGCCGTCGCCGCCACCGGCGACCACGACGTCCACGCCTGCCTGCGCACCGGACTGACGGTCGTACCGCCCCGCTCACGGCTCGCCCGCGCCGTCCGGCACGCCATCCGGCTGGCGCACGAGCACGCCGACTTCGACACCGTCGTCGACCTGCTGCACGACACCCACGCCGGCACCCACCACTGGGTGCACGCCGTCCCCAACACCGCGCTGATCGCCGCCGCCCTCACCCACGCCGGCGGCGACTTCACCGGCTCCGTGTGCCGCGCGGTCTCGGGCGGCTGGGACACCGACTCCAACGGCGCGACCGCCGGCAGCGTCGCCGGCCTGCTCGCGGGGTCGCCCCGGGCGCTCCCCGGCCGCTGGACCGCCCCGCTGAAGAACCGGCTGGCCACGTCCGTCGCCGGCTTCGACGGTTCCGGTTTCGACACCCTGGCCCGTCTGACCCACCTGGAGGCCACCCGCCCATGACACCGTACGACCCCACCCCCGCGGGCCCCCCGCTGACCGGCCTGCGCGTCCTGGACCTGGCCACCCTCTTCGCCGGACCGCTCGCCGCCACCATGCTGGGCGACTTCGGCGCGGAGGTCGTCAAGGTCGAACATCCGAGGAAGCCGGATCCCTCCCGGGGCCACGGCCCGTCGAAGGACGGCATCGGCCTGTGGTGGAAGGTGCTCGGCCGCAACAAGCGCACCGTCACCCTCGACCTGTCCACGCCGGGCGGCCGTGCCACCCTCCTGCGCCTGGCCGGGACCGCCGACGTCGTGATCGAGAACTTCCGCCCCGGCACCCTGGAGAAGTGGGAACTGGGCTGGCCCGAGCTGTCCGCGGTCAACCCCCGGCTGATCCTGGCCCGGGTCACCGGGTTCGGCCAGTTCGGCCCGTACGCGCACCGCCCGGGGTTCGGCACCCTCGCCGAGGCGATGAGCGGCTTCGCCGCGATCACCGGCGAACCGGACGGGCCGCCGACCCTTCCGCCGTTCGGCCTGGCGGACTCCATCGCGGGCCTGGCCACGGCGTACGCGGTCATGACCGCCCTCGCCGGCCGCGACCGCACGGGAGAGGGCCAGGTCGTCGACATGGCCCTGATCGAGCCGATCCTGACCGCGCTCGGGCCCCAGCCGACCTGGTACGACCAGCTCGGTCACGTCCAGCCCCGCACCGGCAACCGCTCCCAGAACAACGCCCCGCGCGGCACGTACCTCACCGCCGACGGCACCTGGGTCGCCGTCTCCACCTCGGCCCAGTCGATCGCCGAGCGCGTGATGGTGCTGGTGGGGCGGCCGGACCTGATCGACGAGCCCTGGTTCGCCACCGGCGAGGACCGGGCCCGGCACGCGGACGTCCTGGACGAGGCGGTCGGCGGCTGGATCGCCCGGCACACCCGCGCCGACGTCCTGGCCGCCTTCGAGAAGGCCGAGGCGGCCGTCGCCCCCGTCCAGGACGTACGGGACGTCATGGCGGACCCGCAGTACCAGGCGCTGGGCACGATCACCACGGTCGACGATCCGGAGCTGGGCCCGCTGCGCATGCAGAACGTCCTCTTCCGGCTCTCCGGCACCCCGGGCGGGATCCGCTGGGCGGGCCGCCCGCACGGCGCGGACACCGAGGAGGTCCTGACCGGGCTCGGCCTCACCCCGGCCGACCTCGCGGAGCTGCGCGCGGAGGGCGCCCTGTGACGGGCTTTCCCCTGACCTGGCTGTACGTCCCCGGCGACCGTCCCGCCGTCGTGGCGAAGGCGCTCGCCGCCGGGGCCGACGTGGTGGTGATCGATCTGGAGGACGCGGTCGCGCCCGACCGCAAGGCCTACGCCCGGTCGGCCACCGCCGAACTGCTGCGCGATCCCCAGCCGGTCCCGGTCCACGTCCGCGTCAACGCCCTGTCCGGTCCGTGGGCCCGTGCGGACCTGGCGGCCGTCGCCCACGTCCCCGGTCTGTCGGGCCTGCGGCTGCCCAAGGTGGCGTCGCCGTCCGACGTGGTCCGCGTCGCGCGCCGGACGGTGTCCGCACACGGCGGCGCGCTGCCCCTGTACGCCCTCCTGGAGACGGCCCTCGGCATCGAGCGCGCCCACGCGGTGGCCACCGCCCACCCGTCCCTGCGCGGCATCGCCATCGGGGAGGCCGACCTACGGGCCGATCTGGGAGTCCGTGACGACGCCGGCCTCGACTGGTCCCGCTCCCGGGTGGTCGTCGCCGCGCGGGCCGCGGGCCTGGCCCCGCCCACCCAGTCCGTCCACCCGGACATCCGGGACCTGGACGGCCTGACGGCCTCCTGCGTCCGGGGCCGCGCCCTGGGATTCCTGGGCCGCGCCGCGATCCACCCGCGCCAGCTCCCGGTCATCGAGCGTGCCTACCTGCCCACGGAGGAGGAGACCGAACGGGCGGAGACGATCCTCAAGGCAGCGGCCACCACCCTGGGCGCGCAGGCCCTCCCCGACGGCACGTTCATCGACACGGCGGTCGTGACCGCGGCCCGCCGCACCTTGTCCCTGGCCCGCCGGGGATGAGCGCCGCCCCGGCAGGCGCTGCACACACCGAGGGCACCCGGAAGACTCCGGGCGCCCTCATCGTCGTACGGCGAGCCGTCAGCCCTTCTTGGCCGACCCGGCCCCGTTCCTCGACTCCTCGGAGTCCCCGGAGCCGTCCTTCGCGGGTGACGCGTCCGACGGAGCGTCCTCCTCGTCCTTCTCCGCGGCCCCGGCCTCGCCGGAGGCGGCAGCGGAGTCGTCCGAGCCGCCGGAGGCACCCGGCTCCACCACGTCCTCCCGCCCCGGCCGTTTCCGCGCCGACAGCACGATGTACAGCACCGCGAGCAGGAACACGAGGACCGAGGTCCAGTTGTTCAGCCGCAGTCCGAGGATCTCGTGCGCCTCGTCGACCCGCATGTACTCGATCCAGAACCGCCCCGCGCAGTACGCGGCGACGTACAGCGCGAAGGCCCGTCCGTGCCCGAGCCGGAAGCGGCGGTCGGCCCAGATCACCAGCAGCGCCACACCGATGCACCACAGCGACTCGTAGAGGAAGGTCGGATGGTACGTGCCCGGGACCCGTCCGTCGGAGGAGGAGGTGATCTCCACCGCCCAGGGCAGATCCGTGGACCGCCCGTACAGCTCCTGGTTGAACCAGTTGCCCCAACGGCCGATCGCCTGGGCGAAGGCGATGCCCGGCGCGACGGCGTCGGCGTAGGCGGGCAGCGCGATGCCCCGGCGCCGGCAGCCGATCCAGGCGCCCAGCGCGCCGAAGGCGATCGCGCCCCAGATGCCGAGGCCGCCCTCCCAGATCTTGAACGCGTCCACCCAGTCACGGCCCTCGCTGAAGTACAGCTGGTAGTCCGTGATCACGTGGTAGAGGCGTCCGCCGATCAGACCGAAGGGCACGGCCCAGACAGCGATGTCGGCCACCGTGCCGGCCCGCCCGCCCCGGGCGACCCAGCGCTTGTTGCCGAGCCAGACGGCAACGAAGACGCCGATGATGATGCAGAACGCGTAGCCGCGCAGCGGAACGGGGCCGAGGTACAGCACCCCGCTCGACGGGCTGGGAATGTAGGCAAGTTCCATGGCAGGGTCGACGCTACCGTGCCGGACCGGGCTCGCGGTGGGCGGCCCGGCTACGGCTCCATAACAGGAACCCCGGAGTGCGCCGGGCGGCCGGCGCTATCCCTCGTTGGCCTCCTGCACCATCTGCTTCAGCTTCTCGGGGGTCATCGAGCGGTCCTCGTAGATGTTCTTCCCGTCGAACAGCACGGTCGGCGTGCCGCCGAAGCCGCCCTTCTGGAAGGCCTCGTGGGACTTGGCGACCCAGCTGTTGTGCGTGCCGTCCTCGACGCAGGAGCGGAAGGCGGGGGTGTCCAGTCCGTCGACCTTGCCGGCCAGCCGGATCAGCCTGTCCTCGTCGGCGAAGGTGTCGTCGCGCTCCAACGGCTGATTCTCGAAGAGCACGTCGTGGTAAGCGGTGAACTTCCCGGCGTCCTGGGCGCAGGCGGCGGCGTTGGCGGCGGTGCGCGAGCCGCTGCCGCCCAGGCCGTTGTCGATCAGCGTCACCAGGTGGTACTCGACCTTCAGCTGACCGGCCTCGGTCAGCTCGCGAAGGGTGGGGCTGTACACCTGCTCGAAGGACTTGCACGCCGGGCAGCGGAAGTCCTCCCACACCGTGAGCGTCGCCTTGGCGCCCGGCTCGCCGACGGGGATGGCCGTGCCGTCCTTGCCGAGGGCGCCCGAGGGCGCGACGACCGGGCCCGCCGACTCGCTCTCGGTGTCGTCGCCGCCGGAGTTGGCGGCGACGACACCGATCACCGCCGCGAGCCCCAGCACACAGACCACGCTCGCGCCCACGATCAGGGCGCGTCGTCGCTTCTCCGCCGCCTTCTGCTTCTCGCGCTCGACCGCCATCCGCTCCCGGGCGGTGCGCTTTCCCTCACGGTTCTTCTCGCTCACACCCCGCAGAACGAACCGGGGAGGCGCAGAGCGCCTCCCCGGTCCCAGGTCCACCCGTACGAGGGACCCGTATGACCACCTGCGGACGCCCGGTCCGCTACGCCCGCCCGCGCACGCCCTCGGCCAGGTCGCCGGCGAGCTCACGGACGGCCTCGACGCCGGCCGCGTCGTCGGGGGCGTCCAGCATCCGCTTGACGAACGCGGAGCCGACGATCACCCCGTCGGCGAAGCGGGCGACCTGGGCGGCCTGGGCGGGGGTCGAGACACCGAGACCCACGCAGACGGGGGTGCCGGTGGTGGCGCGGGTGCGCCGCACCAGGTCCTCGGCCTGCGAGCTGACCGACTCCCGGGTGCCGGTGACGCCCATCAGGGAGGCGGCGTAGACGAAGCCGCTGCCGGCCGCGGTGATCTCGGCGAGCCGCTCGTCCTTGCTGCTGGGCGCCACCACGAAGACCGTGGCGAGCCCGTGCTTCTCCGCGTGCTCCCGCCACAGCGCGGACTCCTGGACGGGCAGGTCGGGCAGGATGCACCCGGCGCCGCCCGCCTCGGCGAGCTCGGCGGTGAAGCGCTCGACGCCGTAGCGGTCGATGGGGTTCCAGTACGTCATGACGAGGATCGGCTTGCCCGTGGCCGCGTGGGCCTCGCGCACCGTGCGCATGACGTCCGCGATCCTGACACCGCCGCGCAGGGCGATGTCGTCGGCGGTCTGGATGACCGGCCCGTCCAGGACGGGGTCGCTGTGCGGGAGACCCACCTCGACGACGTCGGCGCCGCCGTCCAGGGCGGCCTTGACCGCCTCGATGCCGCCGTCCACCGTCGGGAAGCCGGCCGGGAGGTAGGCGATGAGGGCGGAGCGGCCCTCGGACTTCGCCGCGGCGAGGGTGTCGTTCAGCAGCTGCAGGTTCCCGCTCACTTGGCGTCCCCCTCGATCTCGGCGGCGCCGCCGGCCTCGTCGGCGGCGACCTCGGCGTCGGTGTCGTACAGGCCGAACCAGCGCGCGGCGGTGTCCATGTCCTTGTCGCCGCGACCGGAGAGGTTGACCACGATCAGTCCGTCCCCGCCCAGTTCCCTGCCGACCTCCAGGGCGCCGGCCAGCGCGTGGGCGCTCTCGATGGCCGGGATGATGCCCTCGGTGCGCGACAGCAGGCGCAGGGCCTGCATGGCGGCGTCGTCGGTCACCGCCCGGTACTCGCCGCGGCCGCTGTCCTTGAGGTAGGCGTGCTCGGGGCCGATGCCCGGGTAGTCCAGACCGGCCGAGATGGAGTAGGGCTCGGTGATCTGGCCCTCGTCGTCCTGGAGGACGTAGGACCGGGACCCGTGCAGGATGCCGGGCTCGCCCGCGGTCAGGGTGGCCGCGTGCTCGCCGGACTCGATGCCGTGGCCGGCCGGCTCACAGCCGATCAGGCGCACGTCCGGGTCGGGGATGAAGGCGTGGAACAGGCCGATGGCGTTGGACCCGCCCCCCACGCAGGCGACGGCGGCGTCGGGCAGGCGTCCGGCGCGCTCCAGGAGCTGGCGGCGGGCCTCGACCCCGATGACCCGGTGGAAGTCGCGGACCATCGCCGGGAAGGGGTGCGGTCCGGCGACCGTGCCGAACAGGTAGTGGGTGCGGTCCACGTTGGCGACCCAGTCGCGGAACGCCTCGTTGATGGCGTCCTTCAGCGTGCGGCTGCCGGACTTCACGGCGATGACCTCGGCGCCGAGCATGCGCATGCGGGCCACGTTGAGGGCCTGCCGCCGGGTGTCGATCTCGCCCATGTAGATCGTGCAGTCGAGGCCGAAGAGGGCGCAGGCGGTCGCGGTGGCCACCCCGTGCTGGCCGGCGCCGGTCTCGGCGATCACGCGGGTCTTGCCCATGCGCTTGGTCAGCAGGGCCTGGCCGAGCACGTTGTTGATCTTGTGTGAGCCGGTGTGGTTCAGGTCCTCGCGCTTGAGGAAGACCCGGGCGCCGCCGGCGTGCTCGGCGAAGCGGGGGACCTCGGTGAGTGCCGAGGGGCGGCCGGTGTAGTTGACCAGGAGGTCGTCGAGCTCCCTGGCGAACTCGGGGTCGGACTTGGCCTTGTCGTACTCGACGGCGACCTCGTCGACCGCCGCGACGAGGGCCTCGGGGATGAACTTGCCGCCGAAGGCGCCGAAGTAGCCTTCGGGGCTGGGTACCTGACCCTCCGGGTCGGGGACGAAGAAGGTGCTGGACATGCGTGAACCTCACGGTGAGCGTCTGTTGGGCACTGATCGCCGTGGGGCGGGGGGTCGTCGGCCCGCTTCAGGCCGTACGTGGCTGGTCGCGCAGTTCCCCGCGCCCCTGTGGGGCGCGTCGCCATCGCCGCCCGTTCACCTGCCCGGGTTCGTCGCCGATGACGTAGCGGACCCTGCGGCCGTGGACGCGGCGCGCGGGGGCACGGCAGCCGCGGGGGCGGCAGCCGCGCGCGAGGCGCGCATACGGGTCCCTGGCCGTCAGGGTCAGCGGGAGAGTCATCGCGGCCAAGCCTACCGGTGGATCAGCCGCGACCGTGTCGCAGTGCCGGGTGTTCGCCCGCCGCGACCAGGTCGGAGACGGCCGTCCTCGGGTCCTTCCCGGTGACCAGGGACTCGCCGACCAGGACCGCGTCGGCGCCGCTGTTGGCGTAGGCGATGAGGTCGTGCGGGCCGCGGACGCCGGACTCGGCGACCTTGACCAGGTGGGCGGGGATCTCGGGGGCCACCCGCTCGAAGGTGCCCCGGTCGACCTCCAGGGTCTTCAGGTTGCGCGCGTTGACCCCGATGACCTTGGCGCCCGCGTCGACCGCGCGCTCGACCTCGTCCTCGTCGTGGACCTCGACGAGCGGGGTGAGCCCGATGGACTCGGCGCGCTCGATCAGCGACTCCAGGGCCACCTGGTCGAGCGCGGCCACGATCAGCAGGGCCAGGTCGGCGCCGTACGCGCGTGCCTCCCAGAGCTGGTACGAGGTGACGATGAAGTCCTTGCGCAGCACGGGGATGTCCACGCGCGCGCGGACGGCCTCCAGGTCGGCCAGCGAGCCGCCGAAGCGGCGCTCCTCCGTGAGGACGGAGATGACGGCGGCACCGCCCGCCTCGTAGTCGGCGGCGAGGCCCGCCGGATCGGCGATCGCGGCCAGCGCGCCCTTGGACGGGCTGGAGCGCTTGACCTCGCAGATCACCTTGACGCCGTCACCGCGCAGGGCGGCCACGCCGTCCTTGGCCGCGGGGGCCTTCGCCGCGCGCTCCTTGAGCTCGTCGAGGCTGACGCGCGCCTGCCGCTCCGCGAGGTCGGCACGGACTCCGTCGATGATCTCGTCGAGCACACTCACGCGAGCGGCCCCCTTCCTGCCTGACGGTCGGACTTTCGATGGTCACTGCGATGGTATCCGCAGCGGGGCGGATGCCCCGCATCCGGCCGACGCCGGTCCCAGTACCCGGACCTGCGCCGTTGATCAAGGATGCAACCAGCCGCCGAACGGCAGGTTCCGGACCACGGTGAAGACCAGCAGCAACGCTCCCAGCGACCACAGGAGCGCCGGGGGCGGGTCGATCCGCAGCGGCCTGCCGCGCACCGTGCGGACCACCCAGACGGTCCACAGCACGGCGAGGCCCGCATAGCCGAGGACGGCGGGGGCGTTGGCCTGGAGCGCCGCCAGGAGGTCGCCGTGCACGACGGCGTGCGCGCTGCGCAGTCCGCCGCAGCCGGGGCAGTACAGGCCGGTGAGGCGCAGCAGCGGGCAGGCGGGGTAGTGGCCCGGCTCGTTGGGGTCCACGGCCCCGACGTAGGCGAAGGCTCCGGCGACGGCCGCGAGGGCGGCGGCGGGGACGGCCAGCCGGGCCGCCCTGCCGCGGGGCACGCTGGGACGGGGGGCGTTCACGCTGTGCATTGTGCCCCGGCCACGGGGCAGGGGCGGTGCCGGCTGCGCCGCGCGGGCCGCCGCCCCTGTCCGGACCGCTCCGTGCTCGCTCAGCCCTCGGCGTGGGCCGGCGCGCGCTCGCCGGTGAGCTGGTGCACCGGGTGGGCGTCCTTCGGCTGGCCCATGCCCATCGCACGCATGATGACGCCGACGACACCGCCGAGAAGAACGACGCCCATGCTCGCCCAGAAGCCCACCGGCTGGTCCATCACCATGAACGCGCCACCGGCGCAGAAACCGATGAAGGCGATGATGACACCGGTCCAGGCGGCCGGGGTGTGACCGTGGTTGCTGCCCGCCATTGCTTGCTCCTCGTTGCTGAGTACGTGTCTGAGCAGGGCGCTCCCCCACATTGTCCCGCACGCGCCCGGGCCGGGTGACCGGGGGTGCCGGACGGGCGTGCCGCCCGCTGCCGCCCTCAGGCCCCGGTCGGGTCCTCGCCCCGGTCGAGCGCCTTCCAGAGGTCCTCCGGCCGGTCCGGGGCGGCGGGCGCGGGCCTGCGGCGCGGACGTGGCGCCGCACCGTCGCGCTCGTAGCGGCCGGACATGGCCGGCCACAGCCGCCCGTAGCGCACCGCCAGGAGGCCCGCCACCAGCAGCAGCGCACCGCCCACGGCGGCGACGTACGGCCAGGCCGTGTGGCTGAGGGCGTCCACCGTCGCCGACGTGTCCCCGGACGCCTTGGCCGCCTGTTCGTCGAGCGCCGCGCTGTCGGACGTCCCGAGCAGCGCCGCCGTGACGATGCCCGCGCCGGAGAGGGCGAGCAGCGCGGCGACGGCGAGGCGGCCGGCCCGGCGGACGGCGAAGACGGCGACGAGCGCGGCCAGCCCCACCACGGCCAGGGCGGCGGGGACGCCGGTGACGTCGCTGCCCCGGGCGGTCAGGGGGAACGCGCCGCCGGCCACCGTCGCGGTGCCCTCCGACCACTGCTGCCGGGAAGCGAGCAGGGCCACGGCCGCGCCGAGGGCGCCGCAGAACAGGGCGGCGGCGAGGCTGAGACGGCCGGTCCGGGCGGAGCCGGCGGCCTCGGAACGGGGGGTGGGTACGGCAGTCACGACATCCACTATCGCCTGAACCCCGGGCGAACCGTCACCCGGGGTTCGTCTCAGGCCTTTCCCAGCCGGTTCGCCGTGTGCACGGCGCGCAGGACGGCCGCCGCCTTGTTGCGGCACTCGGTGTCCTCGGCGACCGGGTCGGAGTCGGCGACGATTCCCGCCCCCGCCTGCACGTACGCGGTGCCGTCGCGCAGCAGGGCGGTACGGATGGCGATGGCCGTGTCGGAGTCGCCGGCGAAGTCGAGGTAGCCGACGCAGCCGCCGTACAGCCCGCGCCGGGACGGTTCGAGTGCGTCGATGATCTGCATCGCGCGCGGCTTGGGCGCGCCGGAGAGCGTGCCGGCCGGGAAGCAGGCGGTGAGCACGTCGAAGGCGGTGCGGTCGTCGGTGACGCGGCCGGTGACCGTCGAGACGATGTGCATGACGTGCGAGTACCGCTCGACGGACATGAAGTCGACGACCTCGACGGAACCGGGTGCGCAGACCCGTCCGAGGTCGTTGCGGCCCAGATCCACGAGCATGAGGTGCTCGGCGCGCTCCTTGGGGTCGGCGAGCAGTTCGTCGGCGAGGGCCTGGTCCTCCCGCGGGGTGGCGCCGCGGTGCCGGGTGCCGGCGATGGGGTGCACCATGGCCCGCCCGTCCTCGACCTTCACCAGGGCCTCGGGGGACGAGCCGGCCACGTCGAAGCCGTCGAAGCGGAACAGGTACATGTACGGCGACGGGTTGGTGGCGCGCAGCACCCGGTAGACGTCCAGGGCGCTCGCCGTGCACGGGGTCTCGAACCGCTGCGAGGGCACGACCTGGAAGGCCTCGCCCGCGCGGATGCGTTCCTTGACGTCCTCCACGGCCCGCCGGAAGTCGGGGCCGCCCCACAGCGCGGTGTACCCGGGCAGTTCGGAGGGGGGCAGCACGGCCGGCGGCTGGGCCACCGGGCGGGCGAGGTCGGCCTCCATCGCGTCCAGGCGGGCCACGGCGTCGGCGTACGCCTCGTCGACGCCGGTCTCCAGGTCGTTGTGGTTGATCGCGTTGGCGATCAGCCAGACGGAGCCCTCCCAGTGGTCCATGACGGCGAGGTCGCTGGTGAGCAGCATGGTCAGCTCGGGCAGTCCCAGGTCGTCCCGCCCACCGGGGCCGATCCTCTCCAGGCGGCGCACGATGTCGTAGCCGAGGTAGCCGACCATGCCGCCGGTGAAGGGCGGCAGGCCCAGGTCGTGGGCGAGGTCGCGCGGGGTGTGCAGGGCCTGCAGGGTGGCGCGCAGCGCGGCGAGCGGGTCGCCGTCGACGGGGACGCCGACGGGCGGGGTGCCGTCCCAGTGCGCCTGCCCGTCGCGTTCGGTGAGGGTGGCGGCGCTGCGGACGCCGACGAAGGAGTAACGGGACCAGGACCTGCCGTTCTCCGCGGACTCCAGCAGGAAGGTGCCGGGGCGCTCCCCGGCGAGCTTGCGGTAGAGGGCGACCGGGGTGTCGCCGTCGGCGAGGAGCTTGCGGGTGACCGGGACGACCCGGCGGTCGGTGGCGAGCTTGCGGAAGGTCTCGAGGTCCATGGCGGCAGACCCTACTGATCCGAGGAGGGGGCGTCCGCCGGCAGGACGTCGGCGTCGAAGCAGGTACGGGCACCGGTGTGGCAGGCGGCGCCCACCTGGTCGACCTTGACCAGCACGGTGTCGGCGTCGCAGTCCAGGGCGACCGACTTCACCCACTGGTAGTGGCCCGAGGTGTCCCCCTTGACCCAGTACTCCTGGCGGCTGCGCGACCAGTAGGTGCAGCGGCCGGTGGTCAGCGTGCGGTGCAGCGCCTCGTCGTCCATCCAGCCCAGCATCAGCACCTCCCCGGTGTCGTACTGCTGGGCGATGGCGGGCAGGAGACCCTCGGGGCTGCGCTTGAGCCGCGCGGCGATCTCCGGGTCGAGGCGGCTGGACGGAGCGCTGGGGCGCGAAGCGCCTCCGTGAGGGGTGGCGGCCGGGCGACGGGCGGGCGTGCTGGTCATGCGGACCATTGTGACGCGTCCCGGCCGCCCGGCCCGGACCATGTCCACTGGGCGGACCCGGCGCCCGGCCGTAGGCTGGCTCCCATGTCGACCCATGCCAAGCGTGAACGACTTCTCCTGGCCGATCTGCTCCAGACCACGGGGCCCGAGGCCCCCACCCTCTGCGAGGGCTGGACCACCCGGGACCTCGCCGCCCACGTGGTGGTGCGCGAACGCCGCCCCGACGCGGCCGGCGGGATGCTCGTCAAACAGCTCGCGCCGCGCCTGGAGCGGGTGATGGCGGAGTTCACCGCCAAGCCGTACGAGGACCTGATCCAGCTGATCCGGACCGGTCCCCCGCGCTTCTCGCCCTTCTCGCTCAAGCAGATCGACGAACTGTCGAACATCGTCGAGTTCTACGTGCACACCGAGGACGTCCGCCGGGCCCAGCCCGAGTGGACACCCCGGGAGCTGGACCCGGTGTTCCAGGACGCCCTGTGGTCACGCCTGGAGCGCTCCGCGCGCCTGATGGGCCGCGGGGTCCCCACGGGTCTGGTGCTGCGCCGTCCGGACGGCCAGACGGTGGTGGCCCATCGCGGGACCCCGGTGGTCACGGTGACCGGGGAGCCGTCCGAGCTGGTGCTGTTCGCCTACGGGCGGCAGAGCGCGGCCAAGGTCGGGCTGGACGGCGACGAGAACGCGATCAGGAAGCTGCGGGAGACCGAACAGCTCGGCATCTGATCCGGGCGGCCGCGCGGCGAGGGCGTCCACGTCGTCCAGGACCCGCGGGAGCAGGGCCCGGTGATCACGGTGGTCCTGGACGACACGGTGGGCGACCTCGTCCGGCCTGCGCAGCCCGTGGGCCGGGCCTCACCGCACCAGGTGACCGGCTTCCCGCAGCGTGTCCTTGACCTGGCCGATGCGCAGGTCGCCGAAGTGGAAGACCGACGCGGCCAGCACCGCGTCCGCGCCGGCCGCGACGGCGGGCGGGAAGTCGGCGAGCTTTCCGGCGCCGCCGGAGGCGATCACGGGCACGGTGACGTGCCCCCGGACGGCGGCGATCATCTCCAGGTCGTAGCCGTCCTTGGTGCCGTCGGCGTCCATGGAGTTGAGCAGGATCTCACCCGCGCCCAGCTCGGCGGCGCGGTGCGCCCACTCCACGGCGTCGATGCCCGTGCCGCGGCGGCCGCCGTGCGTGGTGACCTCGAAGGAGCCGGACCCGGTGCGGCGGGCGTCGACGGAGAGGACGAGGACCTGCCGGCCGAAGCGCTCGGCGATCTCGCGGATGAGCTCGGGCCGTGCGATGGCGGCGGTGTTCACGCCGACCTTGTCGGCGCCCGCGCGCAGCAGCCTGTCCACGTCCTCGGCGGTGCGGACGCCGCCGCCCACCGTGAGCGGGATGAACACCTGCTCGGCGGTGCGGCGCACCACGTCGTAGGTGGTCTCGCGGTTGCCCGACGAGGCCGTGATGTCCAGGAACGTCAGTTCGTCGGCGCCCTCGGCGTCGTACACCTTGGCCATCTCGACGGGGTCGCCCGCGTCGCGCAGGTTCTGGAAGTTGACGCCCTTGACGACCCGGCCGTCGTCCACGTCCAGGCAGGGGATGACTCGGACCGCCAGGGTCATGAATCCACGGCTCCTCTGAATGCTTCGAGTTCCACTGAGACCAGTACGCGCGAGTCGACGAAGCCCTCGACCACCAGGAGGGTGGTGACCGGGCGCACCGAGTCGAACAGCTCCTTGTGCGCGCGGCCGGCCGCGTCGACGTCCCGCGCGTGGGCGAGGTGCAGGCGCGTGCGGATCACGGACCCGATGCCGAGCCCGAATTCGCCGATCGCCTCCAGCGCGTTGGCGAAGGCCGTCCTGGCCTGCTCGTACGGGTCGCCCTCGCCGTACAGCACCTCGCCCCGGAACGCGGTCGTCCCCGCCACCAGGACGCGGTCACCCGCCGCCACGGCACGTGCGAAGCCGAAGGCCTCCTCCCAGGGGTTCCCGCTCTGCACGCGCCGCACGGCATCCGACGTCATCGGTCTGTGTCCTTGTTCAAGAGGTGGCCTCCAGGGCCTCTTCCAGGGTGAACGCCTTGGCGTACAGGGCCTTCCCCACGATGGCGCCCTCGACGCCGAGCGGGACGAGTCCGGCGATGGCACGCAGGTCGTCGAGGGAGGAGACACCGCCGGAGGCGACCACCGGGCGGTCGGTGGCGGCGCAGACGTTCTTCAGCAGCTCCAGGTTGGGGCCCTGGAGGGTGCCGTCCTTGGCGATGTCGGTGACGACGTAGCGGGCGCAGCCCTCCTTGTCGAGGCGCTCCAGCGTCTCGTAGAGGTCGCCGCCGTCGCGGGTCCAGCCGCGGCCGCGCAGGGTGGTGCCGCGTACGTCGAGGCCGACGGCGATCTTGTCGCCGTGCTCGGCGATGACCCGGGCGACCCACTCGGGCGTCTCCAGGGCGGCGGTGCCGAGGTTGACGCGCGTGCAGCCGGTGGCGAGGGCGGCGGCGAGGGTGTCGTCGTCGCGGATGCCGCCGGACAGCTCCACCTTGATGTCCATCGCCCCGGTGACCTCGGCGACGAGCGCGCGGTTGTCGCCGGTGCCGAACGCGGCGTCCAGATCGACCAGGTGCAGCCACTCGGCGCCGGCGCGCTGCCAGGCGAGGGCGGCCTCGAGCGGGGAGCCGTACGAGGTTTCCGTCCCGGACTCGCCGTGCACGAGGCGGACGGCCTGGCCGTCGCGGACGTCGACGGCGGGGAGGAGTTCGAGCTTGGCCATGTCTCTACAGGGTTCCGATCCAGTTGGTGAGGAGCTGGGCACCGGCGTCGCCGGACTTCTCGGGGTGGAACTGCGTGGCCCACAGGGCGCCGTTCTCCACGGCCGCCACGAAGGGCTCGCCGTGGGTGGACCAGGTGACCAGCGGGGCGCGCATCGCCGGGTTCGTGGTCTGAAGGGTCCAGTCGTGGACGGCGTAGGAGTGCACGAAGTAGAAGCGTGCGTCCGCGTCGAGGCCGGCGAACAGCTCGGAGCCGGCCGGGGCGTCCACGGTGTTCCAGCCCATGTGGGGCACGATCTGTGCCCGGAGCGGTTCGACCGATCCGGGCCACTCGTCGAGGCCCTCGCTCTCCACGCCGTGCTCGATGCCGCGCGCGAAGAGGATCTGCATGCCGACGCAGATGCCCATGACCGGGCGGCCGCCGGACAGCCGGCGGTCGACGATCCAGTCGCCCCGGGCCTCCTTGAGGCCCTTCATGCAGGCGGCGAAGGCGCCGACGCCGGGTACCAGCAGCCCGTCGGCGTTCATGGCCCGGTCGTAGTCGCGGGTGATCTCGACGTCGGCTCCCGCGCGGGCGAGGGCCCGCTCGGCGGAGCGGACGTTGCCGAAGCCGTAGTCGAAGACCACGACCTTCTTGGTGGTGCTCAAGGCCTCACACCTCCAGGTACAGAAGGCCCGTGCCGATGCACAGCGCGGCGCCGACGGCGAGCAGCACGACGAGGCCCGTGGGCATCTTCTGCTTGACGAAGGAGATGATCCCGCCGACGAAGAACAGGCCGACGACGATCAGGACGGTGGACAGACCGTTCATGCCTACAGCGCGCCCTTCGTGGAGGGCAGGATGCCGGCCGCGCGGGGGTCCCGCTCGGAGGCGTAGCGCAGGGCGCGGGCGAGGGCCTTGAACTGGCACTCCACGATGTGGTGCGCGTTGCGCCCGTAGGGCACGTGCACGTGCAGCGCGATCTGGGCCTGGGCGACGAAGGACTCCAGGATGTGCCGGGTCATCGTCACGTCGTACGCGCCGATCATCGGCGCCATGTTCTCGGGCTCGGTGTGCACGAGGTAGGGGCGTCCGGACAGGTCGACGGTGACCTGGGCGAGGGACTCGTCCAGCGGGACCGTGCAGTTGCCGAAGCGGTAGATGCCCACCTTGTCGCCGAGCGCCTGCCGGAACGCGGCGCCGAGCGCGAGGGCGGTGTCCTCGATGGTGTGGTGGGAGTCGATGTGCAGGTCGCCCTCGGTCTTCACGGTCAGGTCGAACAGACCGTGCCGGCCGAGCTGGTCGAGCATGTGGTCGTAGAAGCCGACCCCGGTGGAGATCTCGGTCCTGCCGGTGCCGTCGAGGTCGATCTCGACCAGGACGGACGTTTCCTTGGTGGTGCGTTCCACACGTCCTACGCGGGTCATGCGCTCTGCTCCTTCTTCAACTGACGTACCGCGTCGAGGAACGCGTCGTTCTCTTCGGGGGTTCCGGCGGTGACCCGAAGCCATCCGGGCACGCCGTTGTCCCGGACCAGGACGCCCCGGTCGAGGATCTTCCGCCAGGCGGCGTGGGAGTCCTCGAACCGTCCGAACTGGACGAAGTTCGCGTCGGACTCGGTGACGTCGTAGCCGAGGGCGCGCAGTTCGGCGACCAGCCGGTCCCGCTCCGCCTTCAGCTGCTCGACGTACTTCAGCAGCGTGTCGGTGTGTTCGAGGGCGGCAAGCGCGGTCGCCTGGGTGACGGCCGACAGGTGGTACGGCAGCCGGACCAGCTGGACGGCGTCGACGACCGCCGGGTGGGCGGCGAGGTAGCCGAGGCGCAGTCCCGCCGCGCCGAACGCCTTCGACATGGTGCGGGAGACGACGAGGTGCGGGCGTCCGTCGAGCAGCGGGAGCAGCGACTCGCCGTGGCTGAACTCGACGTACGCCTCGTCGACGACCACCATCGACGGCTTGGCTGCCTGGGCGGCCTCGTACAGCGCGAGGACCGTCCGGGCCGGGACGGCGTTGCCGGTGGGGTTGTTGGGGGTGGTGACGAAGACGACGTCGGGTCGGTGCTCGGCGATCGCCTCCCGCGCGGCGGGCAGGTCGATGCCGAAGTCCTCGCCCCGCGGCCCGGAGATCCAGCCGGTGCCGGTCCCGCGCGCGATGAGGGCGTGCATCGAGTACGAGGGTTCGAAGCCGATGGCCGTGCGGCCCGGTCCGCCGAAGGTTTGCAGCAGTTGCTGGATGACCTCGTTGGAGCCGTTGGCGGCCCAGACGTTCTCGGCGGAGACCGGGTGGCCGGCCGTCCTCGTCAGGTATGCGGCCAGCCCGGTGCGCAGTTCGACCGCGTCCCGGTCGGGGTAGCGGTTGAGGTGCCGGGCGGCCTCCCGGACCCGCTCGGTGATCCGCTCGACCAGCGGCTCGGGCAGCGGGTAGGGGTTCTCGTTGGTGTTCAGCCGGACGGGGACGTCCAGTTGGGGCGCGCCGTAGGGGGACTTGCCGCGCAGCTCGTCCCGTACGGGGAGGTCGTCGATTCCGAAGCTCACGTGTTCTCAGGCACCTTCCAGCCACGCGACATCTGTTCGTCTCCGACGAACCTCGCCTTGATCGCCGCGCCGTGCGCGGGCAGGTCCTCCGCCTCCGCCAGCGTGACCACGTGGTGCGCGACCTCGGCCAGCGCGTCCCGCGTGTAGTCGACGATGTGGATGCCGCGCAGGAAGGACTGGACGGACAGGCCCGAGGAGTGGCAGGCGCAGCCGCCGGTGGGCAGGACGTGGTTGGAGCCGGCCGCGTAGTCGCCGAGGGAGACCGGGGACCAGGGGCCGACGAAGATCGCGCCCGCGTTGCGCACCCGGTCGGCGACCGCGGCGGCGTCGGCGGTGTGGATCTCCAGGTGCTCGGCGCCGTAGGCGTCGACGACGCGCAGGCCCTCGTCGAGGCCGTCGACCAGGACGACGGCGGACTGGCGGCCCGTGAGGGCCGGGACGATCCGGTCGTCGACGTGCTTGGTCGCCTCGACCTGCGGCCGCAGTTCCTTCTCCACCGCGTCCGCCAGCTCCGCGGAGTCGGTGACCAGGACGGCGGCGGCCAGCGGGTCGTGCTCGGCCTGGCTGATCAGGTCGGAGGCCACGTGCACCGGGTCGGCGGTGGAGTCCGCGAGGATCGCGATCTCGGTCGGGCCGGCCTCGGCGTCGATGCCGATGCGGCCGGTGAAGTAGCGCTTGGCGGCGGCGACCCAGATGTTGCCGGGGCCGGTGACCATGTTCGCGGGAGGGCAGGACTCGGTGCCGTGGGCGAACATCGCGACGGCGGTGGCGCCGCCGGCGGCGTAGACCTCGTCGACGCCGAGCAGCGCGCACGCGGCGAGGATCGTCGGGTGCGGCAGCCCTCCGAAGTCGGCCTGGGCCGGGGAGGCCAGCGCGACGGACGGGACACCGGCCTCCTGGGCGGGCACCGCGTTCATGATCACGGAGGACGGGTAGACGGACCGGCCGCCGGGCGCGTACAGCCCCACGCGGTCGACCGGGACCCACTTCTCGGTGACCGTGCCGCCGGGCACGACCTGGGTGGTGTGGGTGCCGCGGCGCTGCTCGCGGTGGACGAGCCGGGCGCGGCGGATGGACTCCTCGAGGGCGGCGCGCACGGCCGGGTCGAGTTCCTCCAGGGCGCGCGTGAGCGCGGCCGCCGGGACCCGCACCTGGTCGAGCCGGACGCCGTCGAACCGCTCGGCGAAGTCGATCAGCGCCGCGTCGCCCCGATGATGCACGTCCTCGCAGATGGGCCGCACCTTCTCCAGGGCGGCCGCGACGTCGAAGTCGGCTCGGGGCAGCAGGTCGCGCAGGGCGGCACCCTCGGGGAGGGCGTCGCCGCGCAGATCGATTCGTGAGATCACGTGCTCAATTCTCTCAGACCCGCGCCGTGGGACGTCCGCCCGTCCCAGTGGCTGATACGTCACCCCCTCGGTGACGGTACGCGCACATTGTCGAGATCCTCTTCACTTTCCGTGTTCAACACGTCACCGCACCGGGCATGAACGGCTGTACGAAGAGATGAACCGGCGAGTAGAGGGGGAGGAGGGGAGTTCCGTGACCGAGGGGGTGGGACCGGGCGGCGGAGAACCGCCGGAGGACCTGACCGCCACGGAGGCAGGGATGTGGCAGGCCTTCCGCAACGGCAGTGTGTACGACCTGAGCAGCGGCGACACGGTCGTCGACGATCCGCACGGGGGACATCCGTGGGGACCTGAGCGGACGGTGCGGGCGCGCGTGGTGTGCTGGCTGCTGCTGGACGGCCCGCCCGCGCTGGCCGGCCGGGTCTCCTCCCTGAAACTGGTCGGGGTGTTGATCAGCGGCGTACTGGATCTGGCCGGGGGCACCGTGGAGCCCTACATGGAGATGCGCGGCTGCCGCTTCGAGCGGGACGTGCTGCTGCCGGAGGCCCGCTTCACGACCGTGCGGATGGTGGACTGCTCGATACCGCGCCTGGAGGCGGCCCGGCTGAGCACCGAGGGTGATCTGCATCTGCCGCGCTGCCGGTTCCTGGGCGGCATACGGCTCACCGACGCCCGGATCGGCACGGACCTGCTGCTCAACCAGGCGATCGTGCACCGGGACCGCAGCGGCCGCTCGATAGCCGCCGACGGCATGAACGTCGGCCAGGACCTCCAGGCGGAGATGCTGGAGTCGCACGGCGAACTGAGCCTGCGCAGTGCGACGATCGGCGTCTCGCTGAGCCTGCGCGGCGCGCGCCTGGGCGACCCGCACACCCGGCTCGCGCTCAACGCGCCGCAGCTGACCGTGGAGCGCTCGCTGTATCTGACGCCGGCGGGGGTGGGCGCCCACGCGCGGAGCGGGATGACACCGGCGCGCGGGACGCGGATCCAGCGGTTCGAGTGCGAGGGCGGGGTGCGGCTGGACGACGGGCGGTTCGGGGACGCGGTCGACTTCGAGGGGGCGCGGTTCACCTTCACCGACGAGCAGGAGCTGTCGCTGCGCCGGGTGCAGACACCCGAGCTGCGTTTCCTCGGGGAGCGGCCCGCCCGTGGGCGGGTGGTGCTGTCGGGGGCGCGGGTGGTGAACCTGGTGGACCGGGCGGACAGCTGGCCCGGCCCCGGCCGGCTGCACATGGGCGGCTTCGCCTACGAGAACCTGGTCCCCCGCGGCCCGTTCCCGCTGGCGCTGCGGCTGCGCTGGGTGGACGCGGCGAGCGCCGAGTACAACCCGGAGCCGTACGAGCGGCTGGCCGCCGTGCTGCGGGAGGGCGGGGAGGACGAGGACGCCCGGGAGGTGCTGCTCGCCAAGCAGCGGCGCCGCCGCGAGAGCCTGCCGCCGGCGGCCAAGCTGTGGGGCTACGCGCAGGACTGGACGGTCGCCTACGGGTACCGGCCGGGCCGGGCCGCGGTGTGGATGGCGGTGCTGTGGGCGGCCGGTTCGCTGGCCTTCGCCCGTGCCGACCACCCGCCGCTGAAGAGCGGCGAGCATCCGGACTGGAACCCGGCGCTGTTCGCGCTGGACCTGCTGCTGCCGGTGATCGACCTGGGCCAGGTGGGATTCTGGCAGCTCCGCGGCGGCTGGCAGTGGCTGTCGGCCGCGTTCGTCCTGCTGGGCTGGATCCTGGCGACGACGGTGGCGGCGGGGGCGACCCGGACGCTGCGTCGCACATGATCCGTCCGCGCCCGTGACCGGCGGGCCGCCGGGGCCCGCGCTCCCCGGGGGGAGCGGCTGTTTTTGCCGGGCCTTGACCGAACCCCGTACAACCTTCCGTGACTTCCGCGCGACCTCTGGCGCCGCCGTGACCTGCGGTCTTTCAATGGTCGACACCATGGCTCTGCTGCACGCGTTCACCCGCACGTCCCGGGTGCGAGGAAAGTCGACGGGCGCCGCGTCCCCCGTTCCCGTCGCGCTGCCCGGTGACGACGAGGTGCTCCTCGACGCACCCGACGACGCTCTCGGCCCGGCGCTCGTCGGGGCCGCCGACGGTGATCACGCGCCCGCCGCGGACCTGCTCGCCGCCACCCGGCGCACGGGGGCCTGGGAGCACCGCGACCGGTACGTCCGGCGGCTGGCCGCCTTCGCGCGCTCCCGCCCGGAGTGGCTGGAGACCTGGCGCGCCCTGGACCCGCGCCATCCCGACGTGCTGCTGGTGGACGCGCAGCGGGCGGTGGACCGCGCCTGGGACTCACCGGCGCGTGCCGAGCTGCTGCGCGAGGTGAGCCCGCTGATCACGGCCGCCGCCCGCGCGGACAACCGGGACCCGGTGCCGTGGCGGCTCGCGCTGGACCACGCCCGCGGCACGCGCGCCGGCCACACCTACGTCGAGGAGCTGTGGGAGGCGGCGGTCCGGCGCGCCCCGCACCACCACGGCTGTCATGTGGCGGCGCTGCGCTACCTGGCGTCCTCCTGGCACGGTTCCCACCGGGAGTGCCTCGACTTCGCGGACCGGGCCGCGCAGGACGCGCCGGAGGGCTCGTTCACGCAGGCGCTGCCGCTGCGGGCGGCGTACGGCTATCTGACGGACGGCTGCGGGCCCGAGGTGCCCCGGGAACGGCTCGACGCCGCGGCCGACCGCGCCGCCGCCCTGTCCGCCCGGCTGCCGGCGGGCCGGCCCTGGCCGGCCGAGCAGCGCAACCTGCTGACCTACGTCCTGGTGCGCCTGGAGCGCTGGCAGGACGCGCTCGAGCAGCTGCGTCTGACCGGCCCCTACGCCACGTCCTTCCCCTGGGACCGGGGTGCGGAGGACCCGCTCGGGCGGTTCCTGGAGGTGCGCCGGGACGTGCGCGCCGCGGTCGCCTCAGGCTCCCCCGCGGCCGGACCGGGTGGCTCCGTACCGGTCCTCGGCCGTCCGGGAAGTGGGCGGGGCGGGCGACTCCGCCCCGGCGACCATTAGGCTTTTGCGTCGTGACCACCGTCCGGCTCCCGCTCTTCCCCCTGAACACCGTGCTGTTCCCGGGGCTCGTGCTCCCGCTCAACGTCTTCGAGGAGCGCTATCGCGCCATGATGCGCGAGCTGCTGAAGACCCCGGAGGACGAGCCGCGGCAGTTCGCCGTCGTGGCGATCCGCGACGGCCACGAGATCGCGCCGAGCGCCCCCGGCCTGCCCGGTCCGACCGCCGAGCCCGACCGGGGGCCGGCGGCCGGCTTCGGCCCGGACCCGATCCGGGCCTTCCACAAGGTGGGCTGTGTGGCCGACGCGGCGACGGTCCGGGAGCGTGCCGACGGCACCTTCGAGGTGCTGGCGACGGGCACGACCCGGGTGCGGCTGCTGTCGGTCGACGCCTCGGGGCCGTTCCTGACGGCCGAGCTGGAGCCGGTGGAGGAGGATCCCGGTGAGGAGTCCGGGCCGCTCGCGGAGGGGGTGCTGCGGGCGTTCCGGCAGTACCAGAAGCGGCTGGCGGGCGCGCGGGAGCGGTCGCTGGCGACCGGTGCGGACCTCCCGGACGAGCCGGGAGTGGTCTCCTACCTGGTCGCCGCCGCGATGATGCTGGACACGCCGACGCGGCAGCGTCTGCTCCAGGCACCGGACACCGCCTCCCGGCTCCGCGACGAGCTGAAACTCCTTCGCACGGAGACGGCCGTCATCCGTAATCTGCCGTCGTTGCCGGCGTCGGAACTGACGCGCGGCCCGACGAGTCTCAACTGACCCACGAGTGTCTGGGGTGCCGAGCCGGAATGGCGAAGAAGTCCAGGAAGCAGCAGCCGGGAGGAACTCCCGCGACGGTGGCGCTCACCGCGGCCGGGGTGCCGTTCACGGTGCACTCCTACGACCACGACCCCTCCCACCCGTCGTACGGCGAGGAGGCGGCCGAGGCGATGGGGGTCTCGCCGGACCGGGTGTTCAAGACGCTGGTGGCGGACGTCGACGGGGCGCTGACGGTGGCGGTGGTCCCGGTGGCGGGCCGGCTGGACCTGAAGGCCCTCGCGACGGCGGTCGGCGGCAAGCGGGCGGCGATGGCCGACCCGGCGCTGGCGGAGCGCACGACCGGGTACGTGCGCGGCGGGATCTCGCCGCTGGGCCAGCGCAAGAGGCTTCGGACGGTCCTGGACGCGTCGGCCGCACGGCACGAGACGATCTGCGTCTCGGCCGGCCGCCGCGGCCTGGAGGTCGAACTCTCCCCGGAGGACCTGACGAAGCTGACGTCGGCGACCTCGGCCCCGATCGGGCGGGTCTAGCCGCGCGACCGCGAGTCCGGTTCCGGCCGGCGAGGACAGGCCCGGCGCCGGCGCCCCGGCCCGGCCACCCTGCGGCTCAGGCTGTCAGTCGTGCCTCCCGCAGTGCCTCACGCGCCTGCGGAGCGGCCCGGCGAACGGTTCACGGCGCGGCCGGGCGGGCAGCAGGGCCGACCGCCACACCGCCCGCGGCCCCCGGGGCGGGAGACTACGCCGTCCCTCGTGGTGCGTACGGTTCCGCCGGGGGGAAGGGCTCGGGGTCCCGCGGCCCGAACAGCGCCGTCAGGCCCAGGTGCAGCACCAGCGCCGCGAACGGCCATGCCAGCAGTGCCCCCTTCGCGCTCAGCTTCAACGGCGCGTCGAAGGTCACGCCCTCGCCGACGCTCCGGGCCTGGGCGATCACGTCCTGCGCCGGCCCGAGCCACACCCCCAGCCGCCACGCCAGTACCGACCCCAGCAGCCCTCCCGCCGCCAGCGCCACCACCAACGGCACGCCACCGCGCCGGCGGACCAGGAACACGACCAGCGCGCTCACCGCGCCGAACGCCAGAGCGAGGAGCGTGAACGTGCCGTCCACCCCGACACCCTGCTCGCCCTCGGAGTCCTTGAGGTAGACGGCCCAGTTGCCGCGGACCACGTCACCCACCAGCGGCACACGCGGCGCCAGCCACCACCACAGCACCCCGAGCAGCGCCCCGCCGAGCGCCACCGCCACCGCGGTCACGGCGGCCTCCCGCAGTTCCTTCTTCATCCCGGGGCCGTCCTGTTCGTCCCACCAGCCGTGCCGGGGAGACCCGGCGTGCCCGGCCGTCCCGGCGTGCCGGCCCGAGGCGGCCGCGGACCCGTCGGACGGCGGCTGCCACGCGTCCTGCGCGGAATGCTCGTGCGGGGGCGGTGGTGGTGTCAGAGGAGCGCTCACCCTGCCATCGTGCCAGGCCCGGCTGTGCGGCGCGTCACCGGACGGCTGCCCTGCGGTACGCCCAGGTCGCCACGGCCAGCGAGATCACGCCGACGCCCCCGCACACGGCGAGGTCACCGAGCACACGGGCCCAGTCGGGGTCCGGTCCGAAGGTCCGCGCGAAGGCCTCGACGCCGTACGTCGACGGCAGGAGGTCCCGGGCGAGACGCACCGCCTCCGGCATCCGCTCCGGCGGCAGCACGCCCAGCAGCAGTGCCGCGGACATGCCGAGCTGGCCGAGCAGGGTGGCCAGCTCCGGCCGGGGCGCGAGCAGGCCGAGGGCCGCTCCGAGCCCGGCGAGCGCGGCGCCCGCGAGCGGGATCACCGCGATCAGGATCCACAGGTGGGCCAGCGGCAGCCCGAACAGCGCGCAGCCGAAGACGGCGGTCACGGCCGTTCCGGGCGCGGTGAACGACGCGTAGGCACCCGCCGTGCCCAGCACCACGGCCGCCGGCGGCACGGGCAGGGTCGCGTAGTGGTCGAGGCCGCCGCTGGCCCGCAGCTGGCCGAAGTACTGGGCGAGGAGGTTCAGCGCGACGAACGCGACGACCAGCACCGCCGAGCCGGCGACCACGGCCTGCGCCTCGCCGCCGCCGTCCACGACCCCGCGCATCAGGATCATGATGCCGACCGACTGGAACGTCGCCACGAACAGCAGCGGGATCCGCGCGACCCGGGCCCGGGACAGCTGCGCCCGGTACACGGCGGCGAGCGACGGCCACATCCGTGCCCGGGGGCCGAGCTCGGCCGCTTCCGGCGCGGTCCCCTCCGCGGCGGGGGCGCCGCCCGGCAGGACATCGGCGGGTACGGCACTCACGACGTGCTGCTCTCCTTCGCTCGGAGGGTCACCCGGATCCGCTCCGGCGGTCGCCCTGTTGCGCACGGACGACGCGGCCCGTGTCCTCACGCCTTCACCAGTCCCTGCCGTACGGCGCCGCCCAGCGCCAGGTAGACGTCCTCCAGGCTGGGCGTGGCCAGCGTGAAGTCGTCCAGGGCGGCGAAGGCGGCGCCGCCGGTGACGGTGGCGACGACCGTGCGGGCCTCCTCGGGCGCCAGCCGCAGGGTCCACCGGCGGCCGGACTCGACGACCCGGTCCCGCAGCGCGGCGACCTCGGGCACGTGCAGGGGTGCGGCCTCGCGCCACACCAGGTCGACCCGGACCTCGCCGGCGACCTGTTCCTTGAGCCCGGCCGGGGTGTCGCAGGCGATGACCCGGCCGCGGTCGAGCACCGCGACCCGGTCGAGGACGGTCTCGGCCTCGATGACGTTGTGGGTGACCAGCAGGACGGTCGAACCGTGCTCGGCGCGGCGCCGGTCGACGGCGGACCACACCGCGCGCCGGGCCACCGGGTCCATGCCGGTGGTGGGCTCGTCGAGCACGAGCAGGGGGCGCTCCCCCACCAGCGCGGCGGCGAAGCAGGCGAGCCTGCGCTGGCCCCCGGAGAGCTTCTTCAGCGGGCGCCCGGCGAGCGGGGCGAGCCCCAGTTCGTCCAGGACATCGTCCCGCTCGGCCCGTGCCCGGCGCACGTCGAGCCCGCGCAGCCGGCCGGTGGTCTCGGCGGCGAGGGACACGGTCAGCTCGTCGAGGGCGCTGGACTCCTGGCCGAGGTAGGCGAGGATGCGTGAGGCCCGCTCGGGGTGGCGCACGATGTCGTGGCCGAGTATCTCCACGCTCCCGCTGTCCGGCCGCATCAGGCCGGTCAACTGGCGCACGAGGGTGGACTTGCCGGCGCCGTTCGGTCCGAGCAGGCCGAAGATCTCACCGCGCCGGATGTCGAGCGTCACGTCGTCGGTGGCCCGGACCTCGGGTGTGGAGGGAACCCCGCGCCGGCCGCGCACCGCCGGATAGGTCTTGGTCAGGCCGCGCACCGCGCACACGGCACCACCACGGTGCCGGGGTGCCTCTGCCGCGCGCGTATTCACAAGGGACGAGCCTACGGGGTCGGGAAGCCCGGCGGCTCCTCGGGGCGCTCTCCTGCCGCGCGTCCCGCGCCTCCGGAGCGGGCTCCGGCCGGAGCCCCGGGGAATCGTCCGCTCGCTCACCGTGTTCACCCGTCGTCCGCGCGAACGACCGACGAGGAGCCGACATGACCGACGAACCCGCTGTCCGGGAACTGCGCCTGGTGGTCACGGCCGCCGACTACGAGGCGGCGCTGCACTTCTACCGCGACGTCCTGGGGCTGCCCGAGCGTGCGGCGTTCTCGTCCCCCGACGGCCGGGTCACCATCCTCGAGGCGGGGCGGGCCACCCTTGAGCTGACCGATCCGAACCACGCCGCCTTCATCGACGAGGTGGAGGTCGGGCGGCGGGTGGCCGGTCACGTCCGGGTCGCCTTCCAGGTCGACGACGCCGTCGCCACCACCTCGAAGCTCGCCGCCGCCGGGGCCGAGGTGGTCGCCGAGCCGACCCGCACCCCCTGGAACTCGCTGAACTCGCGGCTCGAAGGCCCGGGCGCGCTCCAGCTGACCCTCTTCACCGAACTCGGCGACTAGGGCGTTCACCGGGGGGCGGGGCGGCGGCGCCGCTCACTCCCCGGCGGGGGCCCGTTCCGTGCCGGTGCGCTGGTCGAGTTCCCGCCAGAAGCCCGCCCGGATGGCGTAACGGTCGCGTTCGTCGATCTGGTCGTCCTTGTGGGCGAGGAGGCCGAAGCGGGCCGCGTAGCGCAGGAGCTCGCCGTCGATGCGGTGGGGGACGCGGGGGTACATGGCAGACAGTTTCTGCAGGTGGCTCTGGTCGCCGAGGCGCTCCACCCAGCGCCGGGCGAAGACCTGACCCACCTCGAAGGGATCCCCGCCGACGGTGGTGATGTCCTCCTCGCGGTCGGCCCACCGCTGCTCCGCCGTGGTGAGCTGGGCGAGCGTCGGCATGGACGCGGCCTCGGGCGGCTCGGCGACGGGCCGGTCGACCCATCCCTTGTCGGAGGACCACCGCAGCGTCGCGGAGGCGGGCTGCGGGGGCTGGTGCGGGCCCGGGCTGCGCAGCGCGGCCAGGTCCTTCGGGGTGGGGACGCCCTTCGCCGTCGGCGCCCGCTCGGCGGTGCCGTTGTGCGCCGCGGCCGGGTGCTGGGGCTCCCGCGCGGTCCGCTCGGCCGTCGCGGTGAGCGCGGAGTCCGGCAGCGGGGCGGAGAGGATCGCGGCGATCTCGGGCCGCGGAACGGGCGGCGGCGCGCACACGCCGGTGTGCTCCCTGGCCCGGACGGCCCGGGTGATCCACGCCCGGTCCAGCACCCGGCGTTCGTCGGCCTCGGCGACCAGGTCCTCGGACTGGTTGTAGTCGCCGTCGGCGGCCTGCACGGCCCACAGGTGGACGGCCACGCCGTGTTCCTTCGCCGCCATCATGCCCGGCAGCAGATCACCGTCACCGGTGACCAGGACGACGTCGGAGCAGGCGCGGTTGCGGGCCAGCTCGGTCAGCTCGGCGTGCATCGCGGCGTCCACGCCCTTCTGCGCCCATCGGCCGTCGCTGCGGGTGAGCGCACCGAGCCGGACGGTGACCCGCGGCATCACGCGCAGCCTGCGGTGCTCGGGCTGCGGAACGCGGTCGGGGGCGCCGTCGAACCAGTAGATGCGCAGCAGCGGTTGCCGGGTGTCGTTCTCGGCGCGCTCGCGCAGCCCCTGGATGAGGGCGGTGTGGTCGACGGTGATGCGGGACCGCGACGGCTCCCCGGCGAGGAGACTGGCGGCGGCCCCCAGCAGATACCCGGCGTCCACCAGGACGATGCAGCGGTCCACGCGATCCACCCTCTTTCCGGGAGGTTTGCTTCGGGCTTGCTTCGAGTCTGCCCGACCGCGCCGGGGTTAACGGCCCGGACTCGATCTTCGGCGTGGCGTTTCCTCACTTCCTCCCCCGACCACCCCGTCACGGACGGTAATTGTCCGACATGCGTGGGTTATCGGGCTGTGTGAATCTGGTTCCGGCCCTGGCCCCTAGTCCCCCACAGGAGGCATCACCATGGCCAAGAACAAGAACCGTGACCGTAAGCAGAGCCAGGCCGAGCGCACCCCGCGCGCGGCGCAGTCGTCCGCGATGGAGACGCCGGACGAGCAGCGCACCACGCCGGTCATGACCGGCGAGGTCGGCCCCGGCAAGGGCCGGCGGAAGCGCTTCGGCCACAACTGACGTCTGCGTGACGGGCCGTCGCGGCTCAGGACATGACGAGGGGCGCACCCACCGCAGGGTGCGCCCCTCACGCGCGTCCGCCGGAGGCGGTCGCTAGCCCGCCAGGCAGGACGGCCCGAGGAGGACCTTCAGGTCGCCGAAGAGGGCGGGATCCGGCTTGACCCGGTGCCGGTCGAGGCGCAGCACCGTCGTCTTCGTGGGCCCCTGGAGCTTGATGCGGACCTCGCTGTCGCCCTTGTGGTGCGTGAGGATCTCACCGAGCCGGCTGACCATCGGCGGGGTCACGCGTGTCGCCGGGATGGTGAGCACCACCGGCGCGTTGGCGCCCGCGTTGGACAGGTCGGGGATCATCAGCTCCATCGCGACCAGCCGCGGCACGTCCTCCCGCTTGTCGAGCCGGCCCTTGACGAAGACCACGGCGTCCTCGACGAGTTGCGTCGAGACGAGCTGGTACGTCGCCGGGAAGAACATGCACTCGATGGAGCCCGCGAGGTCCTCCACCGTCGCGATCGCCCACGCGTTGCCCTGCTTGGTCATCTTGCGCTGGAGGCCCGAGATGATCCCGCCGATGGTGACCACGGCGCCGTCGCCGAAGTCCCCGCCGGTGAGCTGTGAGATGCCCGCGTCGGCCTTGTCGGACAGCACGTGCTCCAGGCCGAACAGCGGGTGGTCGGACACGTACAGGCCGAGCATCTCGCGCTCCTGCGCGAGCAGGTACGTCTTGTCCCACTCGTCGTCGGTGAAGGTGACGTCGAGACCGAAGCCGGGCTCGCTGGTCTCCTGCTCTCCCATGCCGCCGAAGAGGTCGAACTGTCCCTCGGCCTCCTTGCGCTTCACCGCGACCACGTTGTCGATCATCGGCTCGTACTGCGCGGTGAGGCCCTTGCGGGTGTGCCCCATGGAGTCGAAGGCGCCGGCCTTGATCAGTGACTCCGTGGTCCGCTTGTTGCAGACGACCGCGTCGACCTTGTCGAGGTAGTCCGGGAAGGAGGTGTACTTCCCCTTGGCCTTGCGGCACTTGATGATCGACTCGACGACGTTGGTGCCGACGTTGCGCACCGCGGACAGGCCGAAGAGGATCACGTCGTCGCCCTGCGCGGCGAAGTTGGACTCGGACTCGTTGACGTTGGGCGGGAGCACCTTGATGCCCATGCGGCGGCACTCGTTGAGGTAGACCGCGGACTTGTCCTTGTCGTCCTTCACCGAGGTGAGCAGCGCGGCCATGTACTCGGCCGGGTGGTTCGCCTTCAGATAGGCGGTCCAGTACGACACCAGTCCGTACGCGGCGGAGTGGGCCTTGTTGAACGCGTAGCCGGCGAACGGCACCAGTACGTCCCACAGCGCCTGGATGGCCTCGTCGCTGTAGCCGTTGTTGCGGGCGCCGGCCTGGAAGATGGTGAAGTTCTTCGCCAGTTCCTCGGGCTTCTTCTTACCCATCACGCGGCGGAGGATGTCGGCCTCGCCGAGCGAGTAGCCGGCGATGATCTGGGCGGCCTTCTGCACCTGCTCCTGGTAGACGATCAGGCCGTAGGTGACGTCCAGGACCTCCTTGAGCGGGGCCTCCAGCTCGGGGTGGATGGGTGTGATCTCCTGCTGGCCGTTCTTGCGCAGGGCGTAGTTGGTGTGCGAGTTCATGCCCATCGGGCCCGGCCGGTACAGGGCCGACACGGCGGAGATGTCCTCGAAGTTGTCCGGCTTCATCAGCCGGAGCAGCGAGCGCATCGGTCCGCCGTCGAACTGGAACACGCCGAGCGTGTCGCCGCGCTGGAGCAGCTCGAAGGTCGTGGGGTCGTCCAGGGGCAGCGACAGCAGGTCGATGTCGATGCCCTTGTTGGCCTTCACCATCTTGACGGCGTCGTCCATGATGGTCAGGTTGCGCAGGCCGAGGAAGTCCATCTTCAGCAGGCCGAGCGACTCACAGCTCGGATAGTCCCACTGCGTGATGGTCACGCCGTCGGTGTGCCGGACCCAGACCGGGACGTGGTCGGTGATGGTCTCGCTGGACATGATCACGCCCGCCGCGTGCACGCCCATCTGCCGGACCAGGCCTTCCACACCGCGCGCGGTGTCGATGACCTTCTTCACGTCCGGCTCGTTCTCGTACATCCCGCGGATCTCGCCGGCCTCGGAGTAGCGGGGGTGGTTCGGGTCCGTGATGCCGGACAGCGGGATGCCCTTGCCCAGGACGTCGGCGGGCATCGCCTTGGTGAGCCGGTCGCCCATCGCGTACGGGTAGCCCAGCACGCGCGCGGAGTCCTTGATCGCGTTCTTGGCCTTGATGGTGCCGTAGGTGCCGATCATGGCGACCTTGTCGGCGCCGTACTTCTCCGTCACGTACCGGATCACCTCGACGCGCCTGCGCTCGTCGAAGTCGATGTCGACGTCGGGCATGGAGATGCGCTCGGGGTTGAGGAACCGCTCGAAGATCAGGCCGTGCGGGATCGGGTCGAGGTCGGTGATGCCGAGGGCGTAGGCGACGATCGAGCCGGCCGCGGAGCCGCGGCCCGGGCCGACCGCGATGCCCTGCTTCTTCGCCCACATGATGAAGTCGGCGACCACGAGGAAGTAACCCGGGAAGCCCATCGAGATGATGGTGTCCATCTCGTACTCGACCTGCTTCATGCGGTCGTCCGGGATGCCGTCCGGGAAGCGGCGCTGCATGCCGCGCATGGTCTCCTCGCGGAACCAGCTGACCTCCGTGTACCCCTCCGGGATGTCGAAGCGGGGCATCAGGTCGCGCTTTTCGAACATGCCCGTGGTGTCGGCCATCTCGGCGATCAGCCGGGTGTTGGCGCAGCCCTGCTGCCAGGCGTCCGAGGAGTCGATGGCGTACATCTCGTCGGTGGACTTGAGGTAGTAGCCGGTGCCGTCGAACTTGAAGCGGTCCGGGTCGGAGAGGTTCTTGCCGGTCTGGATGCACAGCAGCGCGTCGTGGGCACCCGCCTCGTGCGCGTAGGTGTAGTGCGAGTCGTTCGTCACCAGCGGGGGGATGCCGAGCTTCCGGCCGATCTCCAGCAGGCCGTCGCGGACCCGGTGCTCGATCTCGATGCCGTGGTCCATCAGCTCCAGGAAGTAGCGTTCCTTGCCGAAGATGTCCTGGTAGTCGGCGGCCGCCCTGAGTGCCTCGTCGAAGTGGCCGAGACGCAGCCGGGTCTGCACCTCGCCGGAGGGGCAGCCGGTGGAGGCGACGATGCCCTCGGACCACTTCGCGATGGTCTCCTTGTCCATCCGGGGCCACTTCTGCAGCCAGCCCTCGGCGTACGCGTCGGAGGAGAGCCGGAAGAGGTTGTGCAGGCCGGTGCTGTTCACCGCCCACATCGTCTTGTGGGTGTAACCGCCGGAGCCGGAGACGTCGTCCCGCTTCTGGTGCGGCTGGCCCCACTGGATCTTGCGCTTGTTGCGCCGGGACTCGGGTGCGACGTACGCCTCGATCCCGATGATCGGGGTGACCCCGGCCTTCTGGGCGGAATGGAAGAAGTCGTACGCCCCGTGCAGGTTGCCGTGGTCGGACATGGCGATGTGCGTCATGCCCATCTCGTTGCAGGCGTTGAACATGTCCTTCAGCCGCGCGGCACCGTCCAGCAGCGAGTACTGGGTATGGACGTGCAGGTGCGTGAACGGCGGCTTCGACACGGTGCGGCCTCCAGGAAGAACTCTCGGCGACGGGCGGGCGGACAGTCCGGGCACAGCGTCGAAGTCTATGCCCCGGGACTGACACGCGGGGGCCGCCGCGACGTACCTTCGGGCGGTGGCGCGGGCACTCCCGTGGCCGGTCACGCGTTAGGCAGGGGACGGCCAGCCGTCCCGAGACGTCACGCACCTGGAGGCACACAGCGATGTCGGTCCCGCAGCTCAACGACGAGCACCGCGGTGAGGAGATCCTCACCGTCCTCGACACCGCCTTCGGCGAACTCCTGGCCGCCGACCCGGCCGCGTTCCGGGTGAAGTTCCGGAAGATGGCGGCCTCGGCGTTCGCCTTCTACCGCGGGACGGCGTGCCTCTTCTACCACGACCTGGCCGCAGGGAACGCCGGGCCGGACGGCGGGGCGACGTACGGCGGGCCGTACCTGGACGAGCGCACCTCGCGCGTGTGGATCCACGGCGATCTCCACGCGGAGAACTTCGGCACCTACATGGACTCCAACGGCCGCCTGGTCTTCAACGTCAACGACTTCGACGAGGCCTACGTCGGCCCGTTCACCTGGGACCTCAAGCGCTTCGCGGCCTCCGTGGCGCTGATCGGCTACGCCAAGGCGCTCAGCGACGAGCAGATCGGCGAACTGGTCGCCGTCTACGCGACGGCCTACCGGGAGCGCGTCCACGCGCTGGCCACCGGTGCGAAGAGCGACGAGGTGCCGCCGTTCACCCTGGACACCGCCCAGGGCCCGCTGCTCGACGCGCTGCGCGACGCCCGCTCGCTGACCCGCTTCGGCCTGCTGGACTCGATGACCGAGATCCGCGACTTCGAGCGCCGCTTCGCCCCCGGTGGCGGGGCGGTGGAGCTGGACGCCGCCACCCGCTACAAGGTGCTCGCGGCCTTCGACGGCTACCTGGAGACGCTGCCGGACGCCTCGCTGGCGCGCCCGGACTCCTACCGCGTGAAGGACGTCGTGGGCCGCCGCGGCATCGGCATCGGCTCGGCAGGGCTGCCGTCGTACAACATCCTCCTCGAGGGTCACAGCGACGCCCTGGAGAACGATGTCGTGATCTACATCAAGCAGGCCCAGACCCCGGCCGTCTCGCGGCACATCACCGACCAGGCCATCCGGGGCTACTTCCAGCACGAGGGGCACCGCACGGTGATCTCCCAGCGCGCCCTCCAGGCGCACGCCGACCCGTGGCTCGGCTGGACCGAGCTGGACGGCTCGGGCCAGCTGGTTGCCGAGGTCTCGCCGTACGCCGTGGACCTGGACTGGAGCGACATCGACGACCCGGAGGAGATCGCCCTGGTCGTCGCCGACCTCGGCCGGGCCACGGCGACGATGCACGCCGCGGCGGACGACACCTCCGGCGAGTCCCTGGTCCCGTTCTCCACGGAGCGCGCCATCGACGCGGCGATCGCCGCCGACGAGGACTCCCTGGTCCCGCTCCTGGTCGACTTCGCCCACGGCTACGGCGCCCGCGCACGCGCCGACCACCAGACCTTCCTGGACCTCTTCCGCAACGGCAGGATTCCAGGGCTGTGACCGTCCGCCCTTTCACAGGGACCCTTCAGGGATCCCTCACCGGAGCACGTGGCACACTCGTTCCCGCCATGGACATATCCGGAACCCAGCTCAGAGCCGTCCGCGCGGCGCTGTTCACGGCCGTCGTCGTGACGCTCAGCGCCGCGTCGCACGTGCTGCTGTCCGGGGCTCCGCTGCCGTTGAACACGGTGGCCGCGATCGCCGCCGCCGTGTTCCTCCTGGCGTACGCCCTGGCGGGGCGTGAGCGTTCCTTCGGGCGGATCGCCGCCCTGCTGATCCCGCTGGAGCTGGCCGCCGACACGGTCTTCACCACGGGCCAGCACGTCTGCTACGGCCGGATGGGCGGGCCCGTGGCGGGCCCGCTGCGCTCCGTCGGCTTCGACGTGCTGTGCGGCGACGGCACCAGCGTGGGCGCACCGCTCGCCCGGGTGACCTCCCCCGCCGCCGGGGGTGGTGACCGGCTGGCGGCCCTGCTGGCCGAGGCCGACCCGGCCACCGCCTGGATGCTGCTCGGGGCGCACATCGGGGTCGGCCTGTTCGCCGCCGCCTGGCTGCGCCGCGGCGAGCGGGCGCTGGCCCGGTCGCTGAGCGCGCTCGCCGCGGCGGCTTCGACGGCGGTCCGCCCGCTGCTGCTGGCGGTCGCGGCGGTGACCGTGCGCCGGGCCCCCGGGACCCTCCGTCCCGGCCACCCGGTCCTGCGCACCGCCATCGCCCGGACCCTGCTCCTCGCGCACTCCCTGGGACGGCGCGGACCGCCGTGCTCCGTCGCCGCCCACGCCTGAGACCGGCGGCCCGACCCCGAGCACCAGCAGTCCCCCATACGTATCCCGCACACGACCGTGTGCGTCCCCCGTGGAGACATCACCATGAGCAAGCGGAACAGCCAGGCGGCGAAGACGGCGGCCCGGGAGCGGCTGCGCCAGGAGCGCGAGCGCCAGGCGAAGAAGGCGAAGGCCAAGCGGCAGATCGTGGTCGCCCTGTCGGTCGTCGGCGTCCTGGCCGCGGCCGGCGGCATCGGCTACGCGGTCGTCCAGGCCAACAAGCCCAGCGCCTGGGAGGCCGCGAAGGACGCCAAGCTCGTCAAGCCGGCCAACACCAGCGGCGAGAACGGCACGACCGTCGTCATCGGCAAGCCCGACGCGAAGAAGACCCTCGAACTGTACGAGGACCCGCGCTGCCCGGTCTGCGCCACGTTCGAGCAGGCGGTCGGCGGGACCGTCGAGAAGGACGTCGAGGACGGCAAGTACAAGGTCCGCTTCATAGGCGCCTCGTTCCTCGACCGCGGCCTGTCCGGCGAGGGCTCCAAGAACGCCCTGAGCGCTCTCGGCGCCGCACTGGACGTCAGCCCCGACGCGTTCCTCGCCTACAAGAGCGCCCTCTACTCGGCCGAGTACCACCCCGAGGAGTCGGACGACAAGTTCGCGGACGACTCGTACCTGATCAAGGTCGCCAACACGGTCGACGCCCTGAAGAACAACAAGGAGTTCCAGGCGGACGTGAACGACGGCACCTTCGACCGGTGGGCTCTTGAGATGTCCGACACGTTCGACGACAGCGACGTCAAGGGCACCCCGACGCTGAAGATGGACGGCAAGAAGATCACCGGATCCGACGGGCAGAACGCGCCGATGACGGTGGCCGAGTTCAACACGGCGGTCGACAAGGCCCTCAAGGGCTGAGTTCCGGCCGGACGACGGCGTGCTGAAGAGCGGGCGAACTTTTCCGAGTTCGCCCGCTCTAGCGTGTACCTGTCAGTAGCCTGTCCGGCTGTGACCAGTCGACACAGATCATCCGAGAACGCCGCCTCCGCCACCGCGGACGCCGACTCCCTCGCCCCGCGCCGCCGTACGGTCGTCAAGGCGGCCGCCGCCACCGCGGCGCTCGCCGGACCGCTCGCCGCCGCGCTGCCCGCCCGGGCGGCCGGGCAGGCCCCCGCCTTCCTGCACGGCGTCGCCTCCGGCGATCCGCTGCCGGACGGCATCCTGCTGTGGACCCGGGTGACACCGGTGCCTCAGGCGGTACCCGGCTCCGGGCTCGGGCCCGACACCGAGGTGAGCTGGACCGTCGCCCGGGACAGGGCGTTCACCGACGTCGTCGCGAAGGGCTCGACCCTCGCCACCGCCGCCTCCGACCACACCGTCAAGGCGGACATCCGCGGCCTGCGGCCGGCCACCGACTACTGGTTCCGCTTCTCCGCCGGCGGCACCGACTCCCCCGTCGCCCGCACCCGCACCGCGCCGGCCGCCGACGCCGCCGTGGGCGGGCTGCGCTTCGGCGTGGTGTCCTGCTCCAACTGGGAGGCCGGGCACTTCTCCGCGTACCGCCATCTCGCGGCCCGGAGCGATCTTGACGCCTGGCTGCACCTGGGCGACTACATCTACGAGTACGGCACCGGCGAGTACGGCACCCGCGACACCGTCGTCCGCCCGCACGCGCCCGCCCACGAGATCGTCACCCTCGCCGACTACCGCGTCCGCCACGCGACGTACAAGACGGACCCCGACCTCCAGGCCCTGCACGCCAAGGCGCCGGTCATCGCCATCTGGGACGACCACGAGATCGCCAACGACACCTGGTCGGGCGGCGCCGGGAACCACACCGAGGGCACGGAGGGCACCTGGGCCGCCCGTCAGGCCGCCGCCAAGCGTGCCTACTTCGAGTGGATGCCGGTACGTCCCGCGCTGGCCGGCACCACCTACCGCCGGCTGCGCTTCGGCAAGCTCGCCGATCTGTCCCTGCTGGACCTGCGCTCGTTCCGCTCCCAGCAGGTCACCACCGGCGACGGCGACGTCGACGACCCGGACCGCACGCTCACCGGGCGCGCCCAGCTGGACTGGCTCAAGGCGGGCCTGGCCGCCTCCGACACCACCTGGCGGCTGGTCGGCACCTCGGTGATGATCTCGCCGTTCTCGGTGGGGTCCCTCCCGGCGAGCGTGCTGAAGCCGCTCGCGAAGCTGCTGGGCCTGCCGCAGGAGGGCCTCGCCCTCAACACCGACCAGTGGGACGGCTACACCGACGACCGCCGGGAACTCCTCGCCCATCTGCGGGCGAACGCCATCCGCAACACGGTCTTCCTCACCGGTGACATCCACATGGCGTGGGCCAACGACGTACCGGTGGACGCCGGTACCTATCCGCTGTCGGCCTCGGCCGCCACGGAGTTCGTCGTCACCTCGGTGACCTCGGACAACCTCGACGACATCGTCAAGGTCCCCGAGGGAACCGTCACCGCGCTCGCCTCCCCGCTGATCCGGGCCGCCAACCGGCACGTCCACTGGGTCGACACCGACCGCCACGGCTACGGCGTGCTGGACATCACCGCCGAGCGGGCGCAGATGGACTACTACGTGCTCTCCAGCCGCACGGAGGCGGACGCCACGGCGAAGTGGGCCCGCTCCTACCGGACCCGCAGCGGCACGCAGAAGGCCGAGCGCACCTACGACCCGGTGTAACCCTCACCCTCAGGGGCGATTTTCAGCCATCTCCGCCCGTGCGACGCGCGGCTGATAACCGATCAGGTTCGCCTACGGCGGGTGGTGCGGACGGTGAACCGAATCCGGACACACCACCCGCCCGGTGACCGAAACGATGACGTCGCGTTCTCAAACACCGGCCGCTGTAACGTTTCGGCGCTCGCCGCTTTCCCTGTTGCCCCTGTTTGACGGGTCAACGATTGGGCTTGATCGCTCCTCTTGGCGCCTGATCATGTCCACGTAATCTCCCGGCGGCGGCCAGGAAGATCCCTGGCCCGGACCCCACCGCATCCGCCAGGAGCCCCCATGCGCCCGCTCGCCCGGATATCGTCCCTGTCGCACAGACGCCTGCTCGGTACGGCCGTCGTGGCCGGAACCCTGATGCTCACCCCGTTGTCCGCGCCCACCACGGTGGCCGCGGCCGGCACCCAGGCCGCCGAGTGCGCCGACGACACCTCCGCCACGGCACGCAAGGCCCGTCCCGGTGACGACGGGCACGCCGCCGAGCCGAACGAGGTCAGCCAGACCCGCGCCAAGGCCATGGACGCCGACCTGCGCGCCAAGCTGGACAAGCTGCGCACCGACGGCCGCGTCAGCGCGGCCGCCGCATCGGCGACCGTACCGGTCTACTTCCACGTCATCCACGACGGGGAGGCGGGCAAGCTCAGCTCCGCACAGATCACCGCCCAGATGGACGTCCTGAACGCGGCCTACGCCGGCCAGGGCACGGGCAACACCGACTCGGGCTTCCAGTTCACGCTGGCCGGCACCGACTACACCGACAACGCCGCCTGGTACACCGTCGGTCACGGCTCGCCGGAGGAGAAGGCGATGAAGACCGCCCTGCACCAGGGCGGCGCGAACGCGCTCAACTTCTACACCGCCAACATCGGCGACGGTCTCCTCGGCTGGGCCACCTTCCCCAGCTCCTACCAATCCAGCCCGGAGATGGACGGCGTCGTCGTCCTGAACTCCTCGCTGCCCGGCGGCTCGGCAGCGAACTACGACGAGGGCGACACCGCCACCCACGAGGTCGGCCACTGGATGGGGCTGTACCACACCTTCCAGGGCGGCTGCAACGGCAACGGCGACTACGTCGAGGACACCCCGGCGGAGAAGAGCCCCGCCTACCAGTGCCCCGAGGGCAGCGACTCCTGCACCCGCAAGGCGGGCGTCGACCCGATCCACAACTTCATGGACTACACGTACGACGCTTGCATGTACCAGTTCACGGCGGGTCAGGTGACGCGCATGCAGGAGAGCTGGCTCGCCTACCGCGCCGGCTGATCCCCTTCGAGCGAGGCGAGGAAGCCGAGTGCCACCCGCCAGGTGGCCTCGGCGGCCTCCTCGTCGTAGTCCGGAAGGCCGGGGTCGGTGTACAGGTGGCCGGCGCCCGCGTACCGGTACACCTCGACGTCGGCACCCGCCCGGCCCATCCGCAGGTACCAGGCGGTGAGCCAGTCGTCGGTCTCGAACGGGTCGGGCTCGGCGACGTGCAACTGCACCGGCAGCTCGTCCGCCGAGGTGTTCTCCGCGATGTCCGACGTGCCGTGCAGGAGCAGCAGCCCGCGCGCCCGGTCGTCACCGAGGGCCAGTGTCTGGGCCACGGAGGCGCCGAAGGAGAACCCCGCGTACACCAGACCGCGTTCGGAGTAGGGCGCGGCGGCGAGCACGGCCCGCTTCAGCAGCTCGTCCTTGCCGACCTCCTCCTTGTACGCCATGCCCTCCTCGGCCGTGTCGAACGTGCGGCCCCCGAAGAGGTCGGGCGTCCACACCTCGTGTCCGGCCGCACGCAGCCGGTCCGCGGCCCGGGCCACCGCGGGCCGCGGACCGTAGGTCGAGTGAAAGAGCATGATGTTCATGCGGACCATGGTGCCAGCCGGGTCTGACGGCCCCGGACCGCGGCACTACCCGCGATCCGGCGGAAGTCACATGTTCATGCCCCCGCGCGGCCGGTTAGGTTCGGGGACATGGATGACGTGCTCCGCCCACTGATCGTGGTCGGCGGCTCGGTCGTGCTCACGCTGCTGCTCGGCTGGGCCACCGACCTGCTGCTGCGCAAGGCCGACGAACGCCACCCCGAGACTCCGCTGTGGGGCCTGCTGCGCCGCGGCCGTGTCCCCTACCAGCTGCTGGTCTGCGCCGCGCTGCTCAGAGGGTCGTACGACGAGGCCCGGCTCTGGCCGGACCACCAGGTCGCCATCGGCAGGACACTGTCGCTGGTGCTCATCGGGTCGGCGGCCTGGCTGGCGATCCGTGTCGCGGCCGCGGTCGTGGAGACCTCGTACACGCGCTACGCCAGCACCCACCGCGAGCGCGACCCCGCCCGGGTCCGCCGGGTGCGCACCCAGGTGACGCTGATCCGGCGTGTGGTGTCGGCGGTCGTCGGGGTGGTGGCGGTGGCCGCGATGCTGCTGACCTTCCCCGCGATGCGCGCGGCCGGGGCCTCGCTGCTGGCCTCGGCGGGCATCCTCGGCATCGTCGCCGGTGTGGCCGCCCAGTCCACCCTGGGCAACATGTTCGCCGGGCTGCAGATCGCCTTCGGTGACATGGTCCGCATCGGCGACACGGTGATCGTGGACGGTGAGTGGGGCACGGTCGAGGAGATCACACTGACCTTCCTGACCGTACGCACCTGGGACGAGCGCCGGATCACCATGCCGGTGTCGTACTTCACCTCCAAGCCGTTCGAGAACTGGTCGCGCGGGACCCCGCAGATGACGGGCACCGTCTTCTGGCACCTCGACCACTCGGCCCCGCTGGACGCGATGCGCGACAAGCTCCGGGACATCCTGAGGGAGTGCCCGGCCTGGGACGGCCGCGCCTACAACCTGACCGTGACGGACAGCACGCCCAGCACCATGGAGGTGCGGGCCCTGGCCACGGCCAAGGACGCGGACGACATCTGGACGGTACGGGTCACGGTCCGCGAGCAGATGATCCGCTGGCTGACCGACGAGCACCCCTACGCACTGCCCCGGGTGAACACGGCCGACGCGGTCCTGCGTACCGGCCTCAACGGGCACCGCTCCCCCGACGGGGTGCCGGCTGCCCGCCGTCTGCACCACCACCCGAGGGAGCGCTGACCGGCCCTCAGTGACCGCGTTCCGCACCGCCGTTGACCTGGACGATCTGCGAGGTGATGTGTCCGGCGCCCGGGGAGGCGAGCCAGTGCAGGGTCGCCGCGACGTCCCCGGGTGTCCCCGGCCGCTTGTCCGACGTCTCGGCGATCAGCCGGGCCCGCCGCTCCTCGTCCGGACCGTCGCCGAAGAACGCGGTGTCCTCGATGTAGCCGGGGGCCACCACGTTCACGGTGATGCCGTGCGGCCCCAGCCGCCGGGCCAGGTCGTGCGCGTACGGGTGCAGCGACGCCTTGGCCGCCGCGTACGACACCCGTCCGGAGCCGCGGTAGGCGGCGATGGAGCTCAGGAAGAGCACCCGCCCGCCGGGTTCGGCGAGCCGTTCCCGCAGGGCCTCCGTGAGCAGCACGGCGGTCAGCACATTGAGCCGGAAGTTGACCGTCCAGTCGCGGGCGACCGCGTCGAGCGGGTCGTCGGCGCCCACGGACGGTTCGAGCAGCCCGTTGCCCCCGGCACAGTGGATCAGTACGTCCACCGCCCCGAACTCGCGGCCCACGAAGCCGGCCACGCCCCGTACTGCCTCCGGGTCGGCCAGGTCCGCGGCGTGGGTCAGGGCGCCCGGCACCGCCGCCCGTTCCAGCACGTCCCCGCGCCGCCCGAGCAGCAGCACCTGGTCCCCGTCGGCGGCGAACACCCGCGCGGTGGCCAGTCCGATGCCGGTACCGCCCCCGCTGATCACAACGTTCCGAGTCATCCCCCGACCCTACGAACAGAAAGCCGCCGCCGCCGGTAACCCAGCGGCGCTCACCGCAGACTGCGCACGTCCAGATGGCGCAGTACCCGGTCCACCACCTCCGGATCGGCGCCCTGTTCGCTGCGGGCCGTCAGCACCTCGTGCCGGGCCGCGCTCAGCATCTCCCCCTCGATCCGCCGCACCCGTTTCAGCCGCCGGGCCCGCTGCCGGTACGCCTCCCGCCGTTCGTCCTCCGCGAGGTCCGGGCTGATCCGCACCCCGATGTCGAACGACCTGCGCAGCATCTGCTCGGACAGCTCCTCAGGGAGGTCCTCGACCTGCTCGATCTCCCGCAGCCTCCGTTTCGCCGCCCTGGCCGCCCGGACGGCCAGGCGCCGCTCGAACTCCTTCTCACGGCCGGAGTCGCCGCGCACGCCGAGCCGGTTCACCAGCCACGGCAGGGTCAGTCCCTGCACCAGCAGCGTGGCGAGCACCACGCCGAACGCGATGAACACGATCTCGCCCCGGGCGGGGAAGGCGTCCCCCGCGTCCGTCTCCAGGGGGATGGCGAGGGCCAGCGCGACGGAGGCCACCCCGCGCATCCCCGACCACCACATCACCACGGTCTCGCGCCAGCTCACCGGGATGTCCTCGCCGACGTCGCGCGCCGTGTGCAGCCGTTTCGTGACCCAGGTCGCCGGCAGCAGCCACGCCAGCCGGACCAGGACGACGACGGCCACGACCACCCCCGCCCAGGTGAGCAGCTCACCCCAGTGGCCGGCGGCGGTCTCGACCGCGTTGTGCAGTTCGAGACCGACCAGTCCGAAGGCGACACCGGTGACGAGCGTGTCCACGATGTCCCAGAACGTGTGCCCGGCGAGCCGGACCATGACGTCGTCGGCGTCGGTGGCGTACTCCACGAGGAACAGCGCGGTGACGAGCACCCCGAGGACGCCCGACCCGTGCAGTTCCTCCGCCAGGACGTAGGAGGCGAACGGCACCAGCAGGGTCAGGGCGACCTGCAGGGCGGGGTCCCCGAGCAGGCCCATCAGCTTGTCGGTGCCCCAGCCGAGCACGAGTCCGACCGCGATCGCCACCACCGCCGACAGCACCAGGTCGAGACCGGCCCGCCAGGGCGAGAAGGTCCCGCTCACGGCGGCGGCGACGGCCACGTGGTAGAGGACGATGGCCGTGACGTCGTTGAACAGCCCCTCGCCCTCCAGGATCGACACCAGCCGGCGTGGCAGCCCCAGCTTCCCGGCGACGGCGGTCGCGGCGACCGGGTCGGGCGGCGCGACCAGGGCGCCGAGGGCGACGGCGGCGGCCAGCGGCAGCCCCGGCACGACCGCGTGGGCGACGACGGCCACGCACAGGGTGGTGACGAAGACGAGGGCCACGGCCAGCAGGAGGATCGGCCTGACGTTCGCCGCGAACTGGCGCCAGGACGTCCGGCGCACGGCCGCGTAGAGCAGGGGCGGCAGCAGCAGCGGCAGGATGAGGTCCGGCGGGACGTCGACGTTCGGGACGAACTCCAGCAGCGCCAGAACGATCCCGAGGACCGTCATCAGCACCGGTGCCGGCAGCCGCAGCCGCTCCCCCACGGGGACGCTCACCACCGCCCCGAGCAGCAGGGCGAACAGCAGGGCCAACTGATCCACGGTCAGTGCTCCCGGGTGGTCGGTGATCGGTCAGCGGACCTCCACCCTGCCACGCCGACGCCCCCACCAGGACGTTCGCGGAGCGTGCTACAGCACGCGGCGCATGGCCCGGTGCGGCATGCCCGCGTCCGGGAACTCGGGCCCGTAGGCCTCGTATCCCAGCCGCTCGTAGAAACCGAGGGCGTGGGTCTGCGCGTGCAGGTCGACGGCGGTGAGCCCACGGTCGCGGGCGGCGTCCTCGACTGCCCGCACCAGCGCCGCGCCGACACCGAGGCCGCGTGCCTCGCGTGTCACCGCGAGCCGCCCCAGGGAGCCGACCGCCGGGTCGCCGCCGTTCCTCGCCGCGGCTGCGGCGCCGTGCAGCAGCCGTCCGGTGCCGAGCGGTGTGCCGTCCTCCCGGACCGCCAGCACGTGCACCGCGCCGGCGTCGTGGGCGTCGTACTCGATGTCCTCGGGAACGCCCTGCTCGGCGACGAAGACGTCCTTGCGCACGGCGAAGCAGGCCTCGCGGTCGGCGGGCCCCTCCGCCACACGGACGACGTACGGCAGGCTCACGCGTAGGTCTCCTCGCGGACCTGGTCCAGCGCCTGCTGCAGGTCCTCGGGGTAGTCGCAGCCGAACTCCACCCACTGCCCGTCGCCGGGGTGCTCGAAGCCGAGGCGCACCGCGTGCAGCCACTGGCGGGCCAGCCGGAGCCGCTTGGCGAGCGTGGGGTCGGCGCCGTAGGTGAGGTCGCCGACGCAGGGGTGCCGGTGGGCGGCCATGTGGACGCGGATCTGGTGCGTGCGGCCGGTCTCCAGCTTGACGTCGAGCAGGGAGGCGGCGCGGAAGGCCTCGATGAGGTCGTAGTGCGTGACGGACGGCTTGCCGTCGGCGGTGACCGCCCACTTGTAGTCGTGCTGCGGGTGACGGCCGATGGGGGCGTCGATGGTGCCGCTGGTGGGGTCGGGGTGGCCCTGGACGAGCGTGTGGTACCGCTTGTCGACCGTGCGCTCCTTGAACTGGCGCTTCAGCGACGTGTAGGCGTACTCCGACTTGGCGACCACCATCAGGCCGGAGGTGCCCACGTCGAGGCGGTGCACGATGCCCTGGCGCTCGGCGGCGCCGGAGGTCGAGATGCGGTACCCGGCGGCTGCCAGACCGCCGATCACGGTGGGGCCGGTCCAGCCGGGCGAGGGGTGCGCGGCGACGCCGACGGGCTTGACGATCACGACCACGTCGTCGTCGTCGTGCACGATCTCCATGCCCTCGACCGGTTCGGCGACGACCTGGACCGGCGCGGGCGCCTGCGGCATCTCCACCTCGAGCCAGGCGCCGCCGCTGACCCGCTCCGACTTGCCGACCACCGACCCGTCGACCGTGACCTTCCCCGCGGCGGCGAGCTCGGCCGCCTTGGTGCGGGAGAAGCCGAACATGCGGGAGATGGCGGCGTCGACGCGCTCGCCCTCCAGGCCGTCGGGCACGGGCAGGGTGCGGATCTCGGGAATCGTGCTCACCCGTCGAGTATGCCGGACGGGGCCGGCACTCCCGTACGGGAGTGCCGGCGGCCTCAGTCCTTGTGGACGGTCCCGTCCGGGTCGAGGCCGCGGAACGACAGCAGCACGATCAGGATGCCGCCGCACACGATCGCCGAGTCCGCCAGGTTGAACACGGCGAAGTGCTTGGGCGCGATGAAGTCGACCACCGCGCCCTCGAAGACGCCCGGTGAGCGGAAGATCCGGTCGGTGAGGTTGCCGAGGGCGCCGCCGAGCAGCAGGCCGAGCGCGATCGCCCAGGGCAGGCTGTAGAGCTTGCGGGCGAGGCGGATGATCACCACGATCACCGCGGCGGCGATCACCGTGAAGATCACGGTGAAGGCCTCGCCGAAACCGAAGGCCGCGCCCGCGTTGCGGATCGCCTCGAACCTCAGCCAGTCCCCGACGATCTCGATGGGCTCGTGGTGCTCCAGCTTGGCGACCACGATCATCTTGCTGACCAGATCGAGGGCATAGGCGAAGACGGCGACGGCGAAGAGCACGGCGACCCGCCGCTTACCGCGGGACCCCTCGCTCTCCGCCGCCATCGGGTCGGTGCCGGCCCGCTCCTGCTCGTCCCGGTCCGCGTCCGGGGTGTCCGGCGTACCGATGATGCGCTCCGCCTCTGCCACGTGAGTCCCTCAGCCTAGGTACCTGACTGAGGACGAGGGTACGGCACGACCTGCGCGGCCGCCGATCAGTACCTGCGCTCCTGCTTCTGCTTGCACTCGACGCACAGCGTGGCCCGGGGGAAGGCCTGCGTCCGGGCCTTGCCGATGGGGTTGCCGCAGTTCTCGCACAGGCCGTAGGTGCCGGCGTCGAGCCGCTCGAGGGCGCGCTCGAACTGGCTGAGCATCTCGCGCG
Organism: Streptomyces toyocaensis; assembly: GCF_000725125.1. Classification (GTDB taxonomy): domain Bacteria; phylum Actinomycetota; class Actinomycetes; order Streptomycetales; family Streptomycetaceae; genus Streptomyces; species Streptomyces toyocaensis. Next base: position 21,088 of record NZ_JFCB01000024.1, on the reverse strand, counting down.
CGTTCGCGGCGAGCGCGAGTTCGTGCTCGCGCGTGATGTTCTTGGTGCCCGTGTCGGCGTCGTCGTCGCCCGCGCCGTCGCCGGAGTCCCGCATCAGGCCGGCCAGGGACTGTTCGGAGTTGGTGATCTCCTCGCGCAGCCGCAGCACCTCGGACATCAGCTCGGTCCGCGCCTCCTCGACCTCTTCGGGAGTCCAGGGCTCCTCGCCCGGACGCACCGCGAGCTCGCCCGCCTCCACCGCGCCGATCCGGGCCTTGGGTACGGCGGTCTTCGCCGCCGTGGCCGCCGTGGCCGCCGGGCCAGGGGTCTTCTTCGCACCCACCGTCGTCACTCCCGTCTGCGCCGCGGCCTCGGCCGCGCCCGCGTCATCGGCCGCGCTGTGCCCGGCCACATCCTGAGTGGACCCACTGGTCCCGGCGGCGCCCGCGCGCTCCCCACCGGAGCTCCCGCGTGCCGCGGCGGCCCCCTCACCGCCGCCCTTCCGCCCCACCGCCTTCTTCGCCGCCTTCCTGCCGGCGCCCGCCCCTGCCGACGCCCTCTTCCCCCGGGTCTCCCCAGCGGCAGCCTTACCCGCCTTCCCGGCGGACGCCTCGTCCGCCGCCGCTCCCCGGGCGGGCGCCGCCCGCGCCGTCCTCTTGACGGGAGCCTTCCCCGCCGCGTCCTTCGCCACCGCCGCCCCTCCCGCGGAGGCCTTGCCGGTGGCGGCCGGCTTCGGAGCCGCTTCCTCCGGCGCTTCCCTGACCTGCCGCACCTTCGCGGCGGGCGTCCTGGCCGGCCGCTTCTTCGCGGAGGACGTCCGGGACGCCGCCTTCTCCCCGGAGGGTGCCGCCGTGCCTGCCGCCGGCTTCCGGGCGGCAGCGGTCCTCTTCGCGGGGGCCTTCGCGGAGGGGTGCTGCGAGGGCTGCCGCTCCGCCGCGGTGCCGGCCTGTGGCGTGGCCCGCGTGCCCTTGCTCGCGCCCGAACCCCTGGTCCCACCGTCGGGAGCCGGTCCGGGCCCGCCGGACGGCGCCGGCTGCTGTGCAGCGGTCCTCTTCGCCACCATGGCCGCGGCCCCTTCACATATTGTGATCTTGCGCGCGAATCGTGCTGGGACGATAAATCGACTCGAGTCCCGCGGCAACGGGGCGCACCGCTCGATTCCCCCGCGCCACGAATGCCGCGAGGTGAGCCTGCATCCGTTGTGCCCAGCTCCCCGCCGGGTATGCCGCCCGGACGGACGTCCTGGAATGCGAACGCGCACACCTCGCCATTCGGGGCATTCCCGGTCATACCCCGGCGGAAAACCGGTCGGCCGCTGTCCGCGCCGCGCCGTACACTGGGCGGAGCGAAAAGCGTGGATGGGGACGAGTAGCGGCGTACGCAGCCCAGAGCGACCCGGGGACGGTGGGAGCCCGGGGGTGAGCGCGACGTGAAGATCACCCCGGAGCCGCCGGAAGAAACCCCCGCGGGGGCGGTAGAACCGGCATCGCGACCCCAATGAGGGGGCTCACCGGAGCGCGCGCCGCGCCGGAGGGCCAAGGAGGGTGGTACCGCGGGAGCGCGCCGACGGCGGCGCAGGGATCGAAACAGCTCTCGTCCCTCCGGACGGAAGGCAGCAAGTCCGCCGGAGGAAGCCCGCTGATGACATCGCCGACGTACCGCCAGGTACCCGCCCAGGTCGACCTGCCCGCCCTCGAGCACGCGGTGCTCGACTTCTGGCGTGAGCAGAAGATCTTCGCCAAGAGCCTGGAGCAGTCCGAGGGCCGCCCCGAATGGGTGTTCTACGAGGGTCCGCCCACCGCCAACGGCATGCCGGGCGCCCACCACATCGAGGCCCGCGTCTTCAAGGACGTCTTCCCCCGCTTCCGCACCATGCGCGGCTACCACGTGGCCCGCAAGGCCGGCTGGGACTGCCACGGCCTGCCCGTGGAGCTGGCGGTCGAGAAGGAGCTCGGCTTCTCCGGCAAGCAGGACATCGAGGCGTTCGGCATCGCCGAGTTCAACGCGAAGTGCCGTGAGTCGGTGACCCGCCACACCGACGCCTTCGAAGAGCTCACGACCCGCATGGGCTACTGGGCCGACCTGCAGGACCCGTACCGCACGATGGACCCCGAGTACATCGAGTCCGTCTGGTGGTCGCTGAAGGAGATCTTCAGCAAGGGCCTGCTGGTCCAGGACCACCGCGTCGCCCCCTGGTGCCCCCGCTGCGGGACCGGCCTGTCCGACCACGAGCTGGCCCAGGGCTACGAGACGGTCGTCGACCCGTCGGTCTACGTCCGCTTCCCGCTCACCTCGGGCCCGCTGGCCGGCGAGGCCGCGCTCCTGGTGTGGACGACCACCCCCTGGACCCTGGTCTCCAACACGGCCGTCGCCGCGCACCCCGAGGTGACCTACGTCGTCGCCACCAACGGCGAGGAGAAGGTGGTCGTCGCCGAGCCGCTCGTCGCCAAGGCCCTGGGCGAGGGCTGGGAGACCACCGGCCAGACCTTCACCGGCGCGGAGATGGAGCGCTGGACCTACCGGCGCCCCTTCGAGCTGGTGGAGTTCTCCGAGCCGGCGCACTACGTGGTGAATGCCGAGTACGTCACCACCGAGGACGGTACGGGCCTGGTCCACCAGTCACCCGCCTTCGGTGAGGACGACCTCAAGGTCTGCCGCTCCTACGGCCTGCCCGTCGTGAACCCCGTCCGCCCCGACGGCACCTTCGAGGAGGACGTCCCCCTGGTCGGCGGCGTCTTCTTCAAGAAGGCCGACGAGAAGCTCACCGCGGACCTCGACGAGCGCGGCCTGCTCTTCCAGCACATCCCGTACGAGCACAGCTACCCGCACTGCTGGCGCTGCCACACCGCGCTGCTCTACTACGCGCAGCCGTCGTGGTACATCCGCACGACGGCCGTCAAGGAGCAGTTGCTGCGGGAGAACGAGAACACCAACTGGTTCCCGGACACGGTCAAGCACGGCCGGTACGGCGACTGGCTGAACAACAACATCGACTGGGCGCTGTCCCGCAACCGCTACTGGGGCACCCCGCTGCCGATCTGGCGCTGCGAGGACGATCACCTCACGGTCGTCGGCTCCCGTGCCGAGCTCACCGAGCTGACCGGCACCGACCAGTCCGCCCTCGACCCGCACCGCCCGTACATCGACGAGGTCACCTTCGCCTGTCGCCACGAGGGCTGCGGAAAGACGGCCACGCGCGTGCCGGAGGTCATCGACGCCTGGTACGACTCGGGTTCGATGCCGTTCGCGCAGTGGGGCTACCCGTACAAGAACAAGGAACTGTTCGAGGCCCGCTACCCGGCGCAGTTCATCTGCGAGGCCATCGACCAGACCCGCGGCTGGTTCTACACCCTGATGGCCATCGGCACGCTGGTCTTCGACAAGTCGTCGTACGAGAACGTGGTCTGCCTCGGTCACATCCTCGCCGAGGACGGCCGCAAGATGTCCAAGCACCTGGGCAACATCCTGCAGCCGATCCCGCTGATGGACCAGCACGGCGCGGACGCGGTCCGCTGGTTCATGGCGGCAGGCGGTTCGCCGTGGGCGGCCCGGCGCGTGGGACACGGCACCATCCAGGAAGTCGTCCGCAAGACGCTGCTGACGTACTGGAACACGGTCGCCTTCCAGGCCCTGTACGCCCGTACGTCGAACTGGGCGCCGAGCGAGGCCGACCCGGCCCCGACCGACCGTCCCGTCCTCGACCGCTGGCTCCTGTCCGAACTGCACGCGCTCACCGACCAGGTGACCCAGGCGCTGGACTCCTACGACACCCAGCGGGCGGGCAAGCTGCTGTCCGCGTTCGTCGACGACCTGTCCAACTGGTACGTGCGCCGCTCACGCCGCCGCTTCTGGCAGGGCGACAAGGCCGCGCTGCGCACCCTCCACGACGTGGTGCGCACGGTCACCCAGCTGATGGCACCGCTGACCCCCTTCATCACCGAACGGGTCTGGCAGGACCTGATCGTTCCGGTCACCCCGGGCGCGCCGGAGTCGGTGCACCTGTCCTCCTGGCCGGAGGCGGACCCGTCCGCGATCGACCCGGAGCTGTCGCAGCAGATGGTGCTGGTGCGGCGGCTCGTGGAGCTGGGCCGTGCCACCCGCGCGGAGTCGGGCGTGAAGACCCGCCAGCCGCTGAGGCGCGCGCTGATCGCGGCGGGCGGCTTCGACCGCCTGGGCCCCGAACTGCACGCGCAGATCACGGAGGAGCTGAACGTCGAGTCCCTGGCGTCGCTGTCCGAGGTGGGCGGCTCCCTGGTGGACACCACGGCGAAGGCCAACTTCCGTGCGCTGGGCAAGCGGTTCGGCAAGCGGGTCCAGGACGTGGCGAAGGCGATCACGAACGCGGACGCCGCCGCGCTGTCCCTGGCGCTGCGCGAGGGCACGGCCTCGGTGGAGGTCGACGGTGAGACGGTGACGCTCGCCCCGGACGAGGTGATCATCACGGAGACCCCGCGCGAGGGCTGGTCGGTGGCGTCCGACGCCGGTGCCACGGTCGCCCTGGACCTGGAGATCACGGAGGAGCTGCGCCGCGCGGGTCTCGCCCGTGACGCGATCCGGCTGATCCAGGAGGCCCGTAAGAACAGCGGCCTCGACGTGGCCGACCGCATCGCCCTGCGCTGGACGGCCACGGAGCCCGCGACCGTCGCCGCACTGACGGAGCACGCCGCCCTGATCGCCGACGAGGTCCTGGCGACGGACTTCGCCCAGGGCGAGGCCGACGGCACGTACGGGCACACGTTCACGGACGAGGGGCTGTCGCTGACGTTCCGCCTGCGCAAGGCGTAGGGGCACAGCCGGGAGACACAAAGGCCCGGGTCCGCCGAGGAGATTTCTCGGCGGACCCGGGCCTTCGGCATGGCGTACGTCGCACATCCCGCCCAGGGCCGAACAAACGCCGCATACTCCGTGAACACGCGTAGCGAAAGGGCGGGGCCCCGGGTTGGTGAACCCGGGGCCCCGCCCTGAACGCTGCCGACTGCTACGCCGTACTCATGGCCACGGGGCCGTCAGTTGTCGTCCTCGTCGATCAGGAAGCCACGCATCGGCGAGGGCGCCTGGCCCATCGGCGACGGGCCCTGCGGACGCACCGGCGCCATCGGCTGGGTCATCGCCGGCTGCATCTGCTGCTGACCGCCGTACGACGGGCCGGAGGGACCGCCGGGGCCGCCACCCATGCCCTGGTTGCCGCCGTAGGACGGCGCGCCGGCACCGGCCGGGGCCATCGAGGGCGCCGGGGACGGCGGCAGCGACGGAGCGGCGCTCGCGGGCTGGCGCGGCGGGGCGAGCGAGTCGTCCGCCTGGGTCTCCAGTTGACGCAGCTGGGACTCCAGGTAGGACTTCAACCGCGTGCGGTACTCGCGCTCGAAGCCGCGCAGGTCCTCGACCTTGCGCTCCAGCGTGGCGCGGGCGGACTCCAGGGAGCCCATCGCGACGCGGTGCTTCTCCTGCGCGTCCCGCTCCAGGGCGTCGGCCTTGGCGCGGGCGTCCCGCTCGAGGCCCTCGGCACGCGAACGCGCCTCACCCACGATCTTGTTGGCCTCGGAACGGGCCTCCGCGATCGCCTGGTCGGCGGTCTGCTGAGCCAGCGACAGCACCCGCGCGGCGCTGTCGCCACCGGGGCCCTGCTGACCGGGCATACCGGGGCCGCCCATGGGACCGCCCATCGGGCCACCGGGGCCCATCTGCCCCTGCATCGGGCCGCCCTGGCCCATCGGACCGCCCTGGCCCATCGGCCCGGGACCCTGGCCCATCGGCCCGGGACCCTGACCCATGGGGCCGGGACCCTGCGGGCCGCCCTGTCCGCCGGGGCCGGCGGGCAGCTGAGGAGCACCGCTCGGCAGCTGGGGCGGGCCACCCATGGGGCCACCCATCTGCTGCTGCGGCGGGCCCGATATGCCGGCGGGCACGGGAGCGCCGGGACCTCGCATGCCCTGCTGGGGCATGCCCGGGGGCGGCCCCTGCTGTTGCTGCTGGTCCTGCTGCTCGGGAGGCTTGCGCATGTTCTGCTGGTTCTGGGCGGCCGCGCGCGTGGCCGCGGCCAGCTTGGCGCGCAGGTCCTCGTTCTCGCGGAGCAGGCGCGTCAGTTCGGCTTCGACCTCGTCGAGGAAGGCATCGACCTCGTCCTCGTCATAGCCTTCTCGGAGGCGGACGGTCGTGAACTGCTTGTTCCGCACGTCCTCGGGGGTCAACGGCATCTCTTCACCTCAACGTAGTCATCGGCAGTCGGCAAGACCGTATCGTCCACAGTCACCTCGCGAGATTGCCCACGATCGAGATCAGGATGTAGACGATGATCATCAGGACGAAGAAGGACAGGTCGAGCGCCACGCCCCCGAGACGCAGCGGCGGGATGAACCGCCGCAGAAGCTTCAGCGGTGGATCGGTGACAGTGTAGGTGGCCTCCAGGACGACCACCATCGCCTTGCCGGGTTGCCACGAGCGGGCGAACTGGAACACATAGTCCATGACCAACCGGAAGATGAGCACGATGAGGAACACCATCAGCGCGATGTAGATCACCTGCGCGAACACGCCCATGGCCTGCTTTTCCCTCTCCCCTGTGCCCTGCTCGATCCGGTACTGCGTCTCAGCTCTGGTTGAAGAACCCGCCCTCTGCGATGCGGGCCTTGTCCTCCGCCGTGACATCGACGTTAGCAGGCGACAACAGGAACACCTTCTGCGTCACCCGCTCGATGCTGCCGTGAAGACCAAACACCAAACCGGCCGCAAAGTCGACAAGTCGCTTGGCGTCTGTGTCGTCCATCTCAGTCAGATTCATGATCACCGGAGTTCCCTCACGGAAGTGTTCCCCGATGGTACGGGCCTCGTTGTAGGTCCGGGGGTGAAGCGTGGTGATCCGGTAAGGCTCTCGTTCCGACACGACCTTGGGCATGATCACCGGTGCGTTCTTCTCCAGGCTCGCGCGTTCTTGTGTGATGGATGCCACGGGCGCGATCCGCGCCGGGCGTGGCGATTCCGCGGGGAGCGAAGCGGCACGGGCGACCGGTTCGCGCGGCGCGGGAGGGTGTACGACTCGTACCTCTTCGTCCCTTTGGGGTTGATGTGCGCCGTGGGATTGGTGCGACGGCTCGTGCCGCCGGTGGTCCCGCTCGGGCTCCGGGTCGAGTTCGGGTTCAAAGTCGTCGTCTGGGTCGAATCCGCGGCCGTCGTACCCATCGTCCTCCACGAGGCCGAGGTAGACCGCCATCTTGCGCATCGCGCCGGCCATGCTCCGAGTCCTCCGCTCTGTGGTGGATCCGCTGACGACCGCCAAGTGCCCGCGATCCACTAGGTCTTTACGTCCGCTGTTCGGCGGAACTGACCATATTTTCTGCTGTGGTCCGACTTCCTGGCGACGTTACCCGAGCCTGGGGCGGACTCCGAGTACCGCACTGCCGACGCGCACATGTGTCGCTCCGGCGGCCACGGCCTGTTCGAGGTCCGCACTCATCCCTGCCGAGACCATGGTCGCAGTCGGACGGACCCGGCGCAGGTCGGTCGACAAATCCATCAACCGCTCGAACGCCGCCTGTTCACGCCCGGCGTATTCCCCGGTGAGCGGGGCGACAGTCATCAGTCCGTCGAGCCGCAGCCCCTCCGCCCCGGCCACCAGGCCGGCCAACTCCTCGACGCCGCCGGGCGCGACACCCCCGCGCTCTCCCCGGCCGCTCGCTCCGGCGTCGAGCGCCACCTGGATCAGGCAGCCGATCTCGCGGCCGGCCCGCACGGCCTCCCTGGAGAGAGCCGTCACCAGCCGGGAACGGTCCACGGACTGCACGACGTCGGCGTAACCGACCACAGACCGCACCTTGTTGGTCTGAAGCTGGCCGACGAAGTGCCACACAAGGGGCAGATCCGCACACGCGGCGGCCTTGGGGGCGGCGTCCTGGTCACGGTTCTCGGCGACGTGGCGCACACCGAGTTCCGACAGGATCCGCACATCGCTCGCCGGGTAGGTCTTGGTGACCACGATGAGGGTCACCTCGTCACGCGCGCGTCCGGCGGCGGCGCACGCGGCGGCGATCCGCTCCTCCACTCTCGCCAGGTTCGCGGCGAGTTCGTCCCTACGGTTCGTCATGTCCCATTCAGTCCAGCCACACGTGGCCCGCGAGCCGCCCCGTGGTGCGGTCGCGGCGGTACGAGAAGTGATCCGGCGACTCCAGCGTGCACACCGGCGACCGTTCCCGGTCGCGCACCCCGAGCCGTTCGAGCTGGGCGTGCACGCCCGCGGCCACGTCGACCGCCGGTGTGCCCCAGCTCGTCACGGCGTGCGCGGCCGGCTCGACGGCGGCCACCTCGGCACGCATCGCCTCCGGCACCTCGTAGCACCGGCCGCACACGGCGGGTCCGGTGCGGGCGACGATCCGGGCCGGGTCGGCACCGAGTCCGGCCATGGCCCGGACGGCGGCGGGGACCACCCCGGCGACCAGCCCGGGCCGGCCCGCGTGCGCCGCGGCGACGACCCCGGCCACGGGGTCGGCGAGCAGCACCGGCACGCAGTCGGCGGTGAGCACCGCGAGGACGAGTCCGCGCCGCGCGGTGACGATCGCGTCGACCTCCGGCACCGGACGGTCGCCCCACGGCTCGTCGACCACGACGGCGTCGGCCCCGTGGACCTGGTTCATCCAGACCACCCGGGCGGGGTCCACACCGAGGGACCTGGCGGTCCGTTCGCGGTTGGCGCGTACGGCGCCGGGGTCGTCGCCGACCGCTCCGCCGAGGTTGAGCTCCTCGTACGGAGCGGCGCTCACCCCGCCCCACCGGTCGGTGAAGGCGAAGTGGGCGCCGCTCACGCTCTCGCGCTGTCCTATCACTTCAGGAAGTCCGGCACGTCCAGTTCCTCGGCCGCGCTGTCGTAGGTCCGCGACGGCGGGACCGGGGGCTGGACGACGGGGATGTCGGCCACCGGCTCCGGCGCCACCGGCTCCGGGTCCTCCTTCGGCGTCACGCTGCCGAGCGAGCCGAAGGACGGGCGGCTCTCCGGCTGCCGGGCCGGGGCGGGCTCCTCGCGCTTGGCCGAGGACGAACCGAGGACGTTGTCCCGCTTGGAGGGCGGCTGGCCGCCGTCGAAGCCGGCCGCGATCACGGTGACGCGGACCTCGTCGCCGAGGGCGTCGTCGATCACCGCGCCGAAGATGATGTTGGCCTCGGGGTGGGCGGCCTCGCTGACCAGCTGGGCGGCCTCGTTGATCTCGAACAGACCGAGGTCGCTGCCGCCGGAGATGGAGAGCAGCACCCCGCGGGCACCGTCGATGGAGGCTTCGAGCAGCGGCGAGGAGATGGCCATCTCGGCGGCGGCCACCGCGCGGTCGTCGCCGCGGGCCGAGCCGATGCCCATGAGGGCGGAACCGGCCTCGGACATGACCGACTTGACGTCGGCGAAGTCGAGGTTGATCAGACCGGGGGTGGTGATGAGGTCGGTGATGCCCTGGACACCGGAGAGCAGGACCTGGTCCGCCGACTTGAAGGCGTCGAGGACCGACACCTGGCGGTCGGAGATGGAGAGCAGCCGGTCGTTCGGAATCACGATGAGGGTGTCGACCTCTTCGCGGAGCTCCGCGATGCCGTCCTCGGCCTGGTTCGCGCGGCGCCGCCCCTCGAAGGTGAACGGGCGCGTGACCACACCGATGGTGAGGGCGCCGAGCGAGCGGGCGATGTTGGCCACGACGGGCGCGCCGCCGGTGCCGGTGCCGCCGCCCTCACCGGCCGTCACGAAGACCATGTCGGCCCCCTTGAGGACCTCCTCGATCTCCTCGCGGTGGTCCTCGGCGGCCTTGCGGCCGACGGCCGGGTTGGCTCCGGCGCCGAGTCCGCGGGTGAGTTCACGGCCGACGTCGAGCTTGACGTCGGCGTCGCTCATCAACAGGGCTTGCGCGTCGGTGTTGATGGCGATGAACTCGACGCCCTTGAGACCGACCTCGATCATCCGGTTGATGGCATTGACACCACCGCCGCCGACACCGATGACTTTGATGACTGCGAGGTAGTTCTGCGGTGCTGCCACGTCGAAGGCCTCTCGCCTCGAGTTACGTGTCGCCCGACCGCTGAGGCACTGATGCCCCGCGATCCGACGACTGATGCCGAATGGGACGGTCCGTAGCGCCGACCCGAACCCTAACCTTGAAGTTTAGGGTTACCAGTGTGTCTGTTCCCTGGAGTCTTCTGAACAGGACACTAAGTCGACAAGTGGCGCACGTTCAACGAACACGCCGAACCTCCCGTTTTTCTTTTCACCCTATGTGATCAGCCATAGCGCTGCCCAACCAGGGTGCTGGCCTGCGCTGATGTGCGTCAACTCCCTGATGACGCCGGGGCCGTGGGAACGCTGACGTCGAAGTGCCGCGCGCGGGGCTCCGCTTTCATCAGCGCGGTGAGAGTCCGGCCCTTCTCGGCCCCCTTCTCGCCGCTCCCCCAGTCGACCGTACGGCCGTCCGTCAGCTCGAGCGAGATGGCGTCGTAGGAACGGATCTTGACGCTCCGGGTCACCCGCGCCACGGGGCCCGGAAGGGCGCCGGCCACCCGGACCGCCTCCCGCGTCAGCCGGTCCTCGCCGAAGCGGCGCAGGCCGGCCGCCGCGGAACCGGTCCCCGGGACTTCCCATTTCAGCTCGGGCACTCCCCGGGGAGCCTTGGAAACCGTGGCGAAACGGACACCTTCGTGGTCCACTTCGATGAACTTCCCGCCTCGGTGGACGAGAAGAACGGGGGTGCGCTCCGTCACGTCCAGGGTGATCTCGTCCGGCCACGAACGGACCACGTCGACCGTGTCGACGCGGGGCAGCACCTTCGCCAGGCGGGCCTCGATCTCCTCGGTGTCCACGGAGATCAGCTGTTCGCCGAGGGGGACGTCGGCGGCCTCACGCACCCGGGCGGGCGTCAGGACGTCGGTCCCCGAGACGGAGACCCGCTCCACGCGCACCAGGTCCGATCCGTAGAGGAGCCAGAACCCCCCGGTGCCGAGGAACACCAGGACGACGGCCGATGCGATGATCCGACGATAGCGCCGTCGCCCGAACCGCCCGAACCGCCCGGCGAGCGGCGGGCCGGAGGACTCCCGCTTGCGTTCACCGCGCTCCGCGGTGGTCGATCCGGCCACGCTCCCTGCCCTCCGTCACCCGCGTCTAACGGTGCGCACGGGCGGCGATCGCCTCGTACACCATGCCGACGAGCAGGTCGTCGGCATCCCGGCGGCCGAACTCGGCGGCGGCACGGGACATCTCGTACAGCCGGTGCGGGTCGGCGAGCACCGGCAGCACGTTGTGCTGCACCCACTCCGGCGTCAGTTCCGCGTCGTCGACCAGCAGTCCGCCGCCGGCCTTGACCACCGGCTGGGCGTTGAGCCGCTGTTCGCCGTTGCCGATGGGCAGCGGGACATAGGCGGCCGGGAGCCCGACGGCGGAGAGTTCGGCGACGGTCATCGCGCCCGCACGGCAGAGCATCATGTCGGCCGCGGCGTACGCGAGGTCCATCCGGTCCAGGTAACTTACCGGGATGTAAGGGGGCATTCCCGGCATCTGGTGCACCTGCGGCAGTTCGTTCTTCGGACCGACCGCGTGCAGGATCTGGATACCGGCCTGCTGGAGCCACGGAGCGACCTGCTGGACGACCTCGTTGAGCCGGCGGGCGCCCTGCGAGCCGCCGGTGACCAGCAGCGTCGGCAGGTTGGGGTCGAGCCCGAACGCGGCGCGGGCCTCGGGGCGGACGGCGGCCCGGTCGAGGGTGGCGATGGAGCGGCGCAGCGGGATGCCGATGTAACGGGCGTTCCGCAGCTTGCTGTCGGGCGTGGAGACGGCGACCTGGGTGGCGTAGCGCGAGCCGATCTTGTTGGCCAGACCGGGCCGGGCGTTGGCCTCGTGGATCACGATCGGCACGCCGAGCCGCTTGGCCGCGAGGTAGCCGGGCAGGGCGACGTATCCGCCGAAGCCGACCACGGCGTCCGCCTTGGTGCGCTCCAGGATCTGCTCGGTCGCCTTGATGGTGCCGCGCAGCCGGCCCGGGACGGTGATCAGCTCGGGGGTGGGCTTGCGTGGCAGCGGTACGGCGGGGATCAGCGCCAGCTCGTACCCGCGCTCGGGTACGAGACGGGTCTCGAGGCCGCGCTCCGTGCCCAGGGCCGTGATGCCCACGGCCGGATCCTGCCTGCGCAGGGCGTCCGCGAGGGCGAGCGCGGGCTCGATGTGGCCCGCGGTTCCTCCGCCGGCGAGTACGACATGCACCGAAATTCACCGCTCTCCGGACGAACGCGCCACCGGGGCGCGCCGTCGCATCGTGTTCCATCTCCGGGGCCGCTGAGAACCCCCGATCCGCTTTTTACCAAAGCGGGGTTGCCGCATCGCAAGCGCCATCCGCGCAGCGGGGTCCTCACGCGCGAAGGCGATCAGCAGCCCGATGGCGAACATGGTCGGCAGCAGGGCGGACCCTCCGTAGGAGAACAGCGGGAGCGGGACACCGGCGATCGGCAGCAGACCGAGCACCGCACCGATGTTGATCACGGCCTGGGCCGTGATCCAGGTGGTCACGCCTCCCGCGGCATACCTCACGAAGGGATCCTCCGTGCGTCCGGCCACGCGGATACCCGCATAGCCTAGAGCCGCGAACAGGGCGAGTACCGACAGCGTCCCCGCCAGGCCCAGTTCCTCACCGGTGACGGCGAAGATGAAGTCCGTGTGGGCTTCTGGCAGTTGGCCCCATTTCTCCACACTCGCGCCAAGTCCGGAACCAAAGATTCCGCCGGAGGCGAGGGCGTAGATCCCGTGCACGGCCTGCCAGCAGTCGACCGGGCCCGCCTGGGGCTCGGTGGCGCCGAGGCAGGAGAGCCGGGCCATGCGGTTGGGACTGGTGCGGATGAGGACGGCGCCGAGCAGCGCGGCGACCGACAGCACGCCGACGAACAGCCGGGTCGGCGCTCCCGCCAGCCACAGCAGACCGAACAGGATGGCCGTCAGGATGATCGCCGTACCCATGTCGCCGCCCAGCATGATCAGCCCGAGCAGCATGAAGGCGGCCGGCACCAGCGGCACCAGCATGTGCTTCCACTGGGTCAGCAGCCGCTTGTCCTGCTTGCGGGCCAGCAGATCGGCGCCCCACAGCACCAGCGCGAGCTTGCCGAACTCACTGGGCTGGAGCTGGAAGGTACTGCCGACGGCGATCCAGTTCTGGTTCCCGTTGACCGCGACTCCTATCCCCGGCACCTGCACCAGGATCATCAGGACGACGGCGCCCGCGAGGATGGGGTAGGCCAGCGCACGGTGCAGCTTCACCGGCATCCGGGAGGCCGCGAGCAGCAGGACGGCGCCGATCCCGGCCGCCAGGAGCTGCTTGAGGAAGAAGTACGAGCCCGGCAGCGACATCTGCAGCGCCGTGATCTGGGAGGCCGAGTAGACCATCACCAGGCCCAGCACGGTGATCAGCAGACTGCCGCCGAGGATCAGGTAGTACGCGGTCAGCGGCCGGTCCCAGGCCCGGCGCGCCCGGGTGACCAGGGCGCGGAAGGGGTTCTCGCGCGGGGGCCCGGGTACGACGGGTCGCCGGGCGGCCCGCTGGACGGGCGGGCGCCCGGTACGGCTACTGGGCATCACGACCTCCGCCGTACACCGGACAACAGGCCCTAGACGGTCCCACGCGTCCCTCCCAAGGTCGCCCGGCGCCAGGCGGCCGGGATTCAGGCGCCGAGCTCGCGCACCGCCTGTGCGAACGCGTCACCGCGCTTGTCGTAGTTGGCGAACATGTCCATCGAGGCACAGGCGGGGGCCAGCAGGACCGTGTCGCCGGGCCGTGCGAGCCGCTTCGCCTCCTGGACGGCCTGGAGCATCGCCCCAGTGTCGGTCCGGTCGAGGTCGACGACGGGTACTTCCGGGGCGTGTCGCGCTAGGGCTTCGCGGATCAGGGCACGGTCCCTGCCGATCAGCACGGCACCCCGCAGCCGCTTCGCCGAGCCCGCCACCAGCTCGTCGAAGGTGGCGCCCTTGGCGAGGCCGCCGGCGATCCACACGATCGACTCGTACGCGGCCAACGAGGCCTCGGCGGCATGGGTGTTGGTGGCCTTGGAGTCGTCGACGTAGGCGACGTCGTCCAGGTCGGCGACGTGCGCGATCCTGTGGGCGTCCGGGGTGAAGGCACGCAGGCCCTCCCGTACGGCGCCCGCGGGCACCCCGTAGGCCCGCGCGAGGGCGGCGGCCGCAAGGGCGTTGGCGATGTTGTGCGGGGCCGCGGGCCTGACGTCGGAGACCTCGGCGAGTTCCTGGGCGTTCTTCTGGCGGTTCTCGACGAAGGCGCGGTCGACCAGCAGGCCCTCCACGACGCCGAGTTGGGAGGGGCCCGGCGTGCCCAGGGTGAAGCCGACGGCGCGGCAGCCCTCCTCCACGTCGGCCTCGCGGACCAGGTCCTCGGTGGCCTTGTCGGCCACGTTGTAGACGCAGGCGACGCGATTGCCCTCGTAGACACGGCCCTTGTCCCTGGCGTACGCCTCCATGGAGCCGTGCCAGTCGAGGTGGTCGGGGGCCAGGTTGAGCACGGCGGCGGAGTGGGCGCGCAGGGACGGCGCCCAGTGGAGCTGGTAGCTGGACAGCTCCACCGCGAGCACGTCGTACTCCTCCTCGCCGAGCACCGCGTCGAGGAGGGAGACGCCGATGTTGCCGACGGCCGCGGTGCGCAGCCCGGCCGCCTTCAGGATGGCGGCGAGCATCTGGACGGTGGTGGTCTTGCCGTTGGTGCCGGTGACCGCGAGCCAGGGGGCCGCGCCGGGCTTCCTGAGCCGCCAGGCGAGCTCGACGTCGCCCCACACCGGCACCCCGGCCTCGTCCGCGGCCGCGAACAGCGGCTTGTCCGGCCTCCAGCCGGGAGCGGTGACGATCAGCTCGGTGCCCTCGGGAAGCGTGTCGCCGTCGCCGAGGCGGACGGTGATACCGAGCGCCTCCAGTCCGGCGGCCTGCTCCCGCGCGCGTGCGTCGTCCCCGTCGTTGACGACGGTGACCTTCGCGCCGAGCCCGTGCAGCACCTTGGCCGCCGGGACGCCGGAGACGCCGAGGCCGGCGACGGTGACGTGCTTGCCCTGACATTCGAAAGGCACCGAGGAGGTGGTCACTTGTCCGCTGCCCATCCCGCGTAGAAGAGGCCGAGTCCGACGATCACACAGATGCCCTGGATGATCCAGAAACGGACCACCACGAGGACTTCGGACCAGCCTTTGAGTTCGAAGTGGTGCTGGAGCGGCGCCATCCGGAAGACGCGCTTGCCGGTGAGCTTGAACGAGCCGACCTGGATGACCACCGACATGGTGATGAGGACGAACAGACCGCCCAGGATGGCCAGCAGCAGCTCGGTGCGGGAGCAGATCGCGAGGCCCGCGAGCACACCGCCGAGCGCCAGCGAACCGGTGTCGCCCATGAAGATCTTGGCCGGGGAGGTGTTCCACCACAGGAAGCCGAGGCAGGAACCCATCAGCGCGGAGGCGACGACCGCGAGATCCAACGGGTCGCGCACCTCGTAACAGGCGCCCGGGTTGGTCAGCGTCTCGCCGTTGGCGCAGGACTCCTGGAACTGCCAGACGCCGATGAAGGTGTAGGCGCCGAAGACCAGGACGGAGGCGCCGGTGGCGAGGCCGTCCAGACCGTCGGTCAGGTTCACGCCGTTGGACATGGCGAGGATCATGAACAGCGCCCACACCACGAACAGCACCGGACCGATGGTCCAGCCGAAGTCCGTGATGAACGACAGTTTGGTGGACGCCGGGGTCTGACCGCGGGCGTCCGCGAACTGCAGGGAGAGCACCGCGAAGGCGATACCGACGATCAGCTGGCCGGCCATCTTGGCCTTGGCCCGCAGACCCAGCGACCGCCGCTTGACGATCTTGATGTAGTCGTCCAGGAAGCCGACCATGCCCATGCCCACCATGAGGCCGAGCACCAGCAGACCCGAATACGTCGGGGTGTAACCGGTGATCGCCTTGGACAGGAAGTAGGCGGCGACCGTCGCCAGGATGAAGGCGATACCGCCCATCGTCGGCGTACCGCGCTTGCTGGCGTGCTCGCGCGGGCCGTCGTCACGGATGTACTGCCCGTACCCCTTGCGGGCGAGCAGCTTGATCAGCAGCGGGGTGCCGACCAGGGTCAGGAAGAGGCCAATGACTCCTGCGAACAGGATCTGCTTCATCATCGGGCGGCGACCTCACCCTCGGCACCGGTCTCGAGCAGCGCCTGCGCCACGCTCTCGAGCCCGACCGAACGGGACGCCTTCACGAGAACGACGTCTCCCGGGCGCAATTCGCTGCGCAACAGGTCGACCGCCGCCTGTGCGTCGGACACGTGCACCGACTCCTCACCCCACGAACCCTCGTTATATGCGCCCAGTTGCAGCCAGGCGGCTTCCCTGCCCCCGACCGCGACGAGCTTGCTGACGTTGAGCCGGACGGCGAGCCGTCCGACCGCGTCGTGCTCGGCGAGCGCCTCGTCCCCGAGCTCGGCCATCTTGCCGAGCACCGCCCACGTACGGCGTCCCTTGCCCATGGCCACCAGCGCGCGCAGCGCGGCCTTCATGGACTCGGGGTTCGCGTTGTAGGCGTCGTTGACGACCGTCACGCCGTCCGGGCGCTCGGTGACCTCCATCCGCCAGCGGGAGAGGGAGCCCGCCTCGGAGAGCGCGCGGGCGATCTCGTCTGCGGACAAGCCCAACTCGTGGGCGACGGCGGCCGCGGCGAGCGCGTTCGACACGTGATGCTCACCGTACAGGCGCATGGTCACATCGGATGCACCGGAGGGTGTGTGAAGCCTGAAGGAGGGCTGTCCGCTGTCCGTGAGTCGCACGTTCTCGGCGGAGACGTCCGCTTCGTCGGACTCTCCGAAAAGGACCACCTTCGCCTTCGTACGGGAGGCCATGGCCCGGACGAAGGGGTCGTCCGCGTTGAGGATCGCGATACCGCCCTCCTCGGCCGGGGGCAGGGCCTCGACCAGCTCGCCCTTGGCCTCGGCGATCTGCTCCCGGCCGCCGAACTCGCCGATGTGGGCGGAGCCGACGTTCAGGACCAGGCCGACCCTGGGCGGTGTCAGACCGGTGAGGTAGCGGATGTGGCCGATTCCGCGCGCTCCCATCTCCAGCACCAGGAACTTCGTCTCCTCGGTGGCGGTGAGCGCGGTGAGCGGCAGCCCGATCTCGTTGTTGAGGGAGCCGGGGGTGAAGACGGTCGGCGCCTTGCTCCCGAGCACCTGGGCGATGAGGTCCTTGGTGCTGGTCTTGCCGGCCGAGCCGGTCAGCGCGACGAGGGTGGCGCCGAGCCGGCCGACGACGTACCTGGCGAGGGCCCCGAGGGCGGCCTGGACGTCCTCGACGACGATCGCGGGCACGCCGACGGGCCGGGAGGCCAGCACGGCGGCCGCTCCCGCCTCGACGACCGCGGCGGCGTAGTCGTGTCCGTCCACGCGCTCGCCGACGAAGGCGACGAACAGGCTGCCCGGACCCGCCTCCCGCGAGTCCCGGACCACCGGCCCGGTGACCTGGACGGACGGATCCGGTATGTCGTGCGTCTGCCCGCCGACGACTTCAGCGATCTCGGCGAGGGAGAGGGCGATCACAAGTTCATCCCTGGGTCTTCTTGATGGCTTCCCGAAGCACCTGGCGGTCGTCGAAGGGACGCACCACCCCGGCGATGTCCTGCCCCTGCTCGTGGCCCTTGCCCGCGACCAGCACGGTGTCGCCGGGCCGTGCCCGGGCGACGGCGGCGGCGATCGCGGCGGCCCGGTCCTCGAAGACCTGCACCTCGCCGCGCTCGTGGGCGGGCACGGAGGCCGCGCCCTGGAGCATGGTGGCGAGGATCGCGAGGGGGTCCTCGGAACGGGGGTTGTCGGAGGTCAGTACGGCGGTGTCGGCGAGCCGCGCGGCGGCGGCGCCCATGGGCTCGCGCTTGGTCCGGTCACGGTCGCCGCCGCAGCCGAGCACGACGTGCACCTGCCCCTGGGTCACCTTGCGCAGGGCGCGCAGCACCGACTCCACGGCGTCGGTCTTGTGCGCGTAGTCGACGACGGCGAGGTACGGCTGCCCGGCGTCCACCCGCTCCAGCCGGCCCGGCACGCCCGGAACGGCGGCGACGCCGTCGGCGGCGGCCTGCGGGTCGAGCCCGGCGACGGCGAGGGCGACGATCGCGGCCAGGGTGTTGGCCACGTTGAAGGGGCCCGGCAGCGGCGAGCGGGCGGTGATCCGCTCGCCCTCGGGGCCGGCCACGGTGAACGTCGAGTCCAGCGGACCGACTTCGACGTCCTCGGCGCGCCAGTCGGCGTCGGGGTGTCCCTCGGCGGAGTACGTGACGACCGGGACCCCGGCCTCCTTGACGAGGCGGCGGCCGTACTCGTCGTCCACGTTGACCACGCCGAGCCGGCTGCGGGCGGGCGTGAACAGCTGCGCCTTGGCCTGGAAGTAGTCCTCCATCCCGGAGTGGAACTCCATGTGCTCCGGGCTGAGGTTGGTGAAGACGGCGATGTCGAAGACGCAGCCGTCGACCCGGCCGAGGACCAGGGCATGGCTGGAGACCTCCATGGCGACCGCTTCGGTGCCGCGCTCGCGCATGACGGCGAACAGCGCCTGGAGGTCGGTGGCCTCGGGCGTGGTGCGCTCGGACTTGATGCGCTCGTCACCGATGCGCATCTCCACGGTGCCGATCAGTCCGGTGCTGCGCACGGTCCTCAGACCGCCCTCGACGAGATAGGCGGTGGTGGTCTTGCCCGAGGTTCCGGTGATGCCGATCTGGAGCAGATCGCGGCCCGGCCGGCCGTAGATGGTGGCGGCCAGCTCGCCCATCCGGGCGCGCGGGTCGTCCACCACGAGCGCCGGCAGTCCGGCCGCGGCGACGCGCTCGGCGCCGGACGGGTCGGTCAGCACGGCGACGGCGCCGAGGCCGGCGGCCTGGTTGACGAAGTCGGCGCCGTGGGCGCGGGCGCCCGGGAGGGCCGCGTACAGGTCGCCGGGGCGGACGGCCCGCGAGTCATGGGTGATGCCCGTGACCTCGGCGGCCTGCTCCGGCGCGGGTGCACCCAGCTGACCGGCGAGTTCCGCGAGGGGTGTGGCGGAGACCTGAACCGGACGGGGCGGTCCCGGATATGTCACGGGGTGGCCCTTCTGGGCGGATTGGGACTGATCGGCGTGTGGCACGGCGGTGAGCGTACCGGGCTCACCGGCCGGGGGGCCAAGCGAGGGGCGGGGGGTGTTCTGGTTCCCGGGATCGGGGGTGATCGTTGTCACGAGGTGGTTCCTGGGGGCTCGGTGCTCGGTACGGGTCAGGGTGTGAAGGTGACCGGGAGGGCGGCGGGGGCGGCACCGGTGGGCGGCACCTGGAGGGTCTTCAGGGCGAACTCCATGACCTGCTTGTACACGGGTCCGCAGATCTGGCCGCCGAAGTAGCTGCCCTCGGTGGCGTTCTGGATGACGCAGTAGACGGTGATCCTGGGCTTGTCGGCGGGCGCGAAGCCGGCGAAGGACGAGGTGTAGCCGTGGTACTTGCCGGTGGCCGGATCCACGCGGTTCGCCGTACCCGTCTTCCCCGCGACCCGGTACCCCGGGATGCGTGCCTTGGTGCCGGTGCCTTCCTCGTCGTCCACGACCGACTCCAGCATCCGGGCGAGCGTCTTCGCCGTCTTCTCGCTGACGACGCGGGTCTTGCCGGGTTTCGGGGCGGGGGTGAAGCGTCCGTCGGGGCCCTTGGATCCGCGCACGAGGGTGGGCTCGACGCGGACGCCGCCGTTGGCGATGGTCGAGTAGACGGAGGCGGCCTGCATGGCGTTGATGGACACGCCCTGGCCGAAAGGGATCGTGTACTGCTGGGAGGTGGACCACTCGTCGGGCGGGGCGAGGATGCCCTTGGTCTCGCCGGGGAAGCCGAGCCCGCTGTGGCTGCCGAGGCCGAACCTGCGCAGGTAGTCGTAGAGGACCTTGTTGGCCTGGGCCTGGGTCCTGCCGAGCTGGCCGGTGGCGAGGATGGTGCCGATGTTGCTGGACTTGGCGAGCACCCCGTTGAGCGTGAGGTACCAGGTCGGGTGGTCGACGTCGTCCTTGAAGAGCCGGTCGCCGCGGTGCAGCCGGTTGGGCACGACGACGTGGGTGCCCGGGGTGGCGACGTTCTCCTCCAGGACGGCGGCCATGGAGAGGACCTTGGCCGTGGAACCGGGTTCGAAGGCGTCCTGGAGGGCCGCGTTGCCGAGCGCCTTGGGATCGGCCTCGGAGAGGTCGCCCGGGTCGAACCCGGGTGCGTTGGCCATCGCGAGGACCTCACCGGTGCGGGTGTCCTGGACGATGACGTAACCGCGGTCGGCCGCCGACTTCCTCACCTGCTCGCTGATGGCGTTCTGCGCGGCCCACTGGATGTCACGGTCGATGGTGAGCTCGATGTCGCTGCCGGGCACGGCCGGGGTCTCGGTGGAGCCGCCCGCGGTGGGCACCAGACGACCCCCGGACTGGGCGTAACGGATCTTTCCGTCCTCGCCGGCCAGCCGCTTGTCCAGCTGCAGTTCGACGCCGCCGCCGCCCTTGCCCTCGGCGTTGACCCAGCCCAGTATCCCGGCGGCGAGCTCGTTGTTGGGGTACACCCGCTTGCTGGTGGGCACGGAGAACACGCCGGCCAGGACGTTGGCGGTGGACTCGTCCGTCTCCGCCTTCTTGGCGAGTGCGGCCTTCAGGTCCTTGATCTGCTTCCAGACCTGCGGGGTCTGGCGGCCGGCCAGTTTGACGTAGCGCAGGGCCTCGTTCTCCGGCCGAAGCTTCTCGACCAGGTCGTCCTGGTCCGCGCCGAGGATCGGGGCGAGGAGGGCTGCGGCCTGCTCGGGGCCGTCGGCGATGTCCAGTTCCTCCGGTGCGAACATCGTGGGGTCGGCGGTGATGTCGTAGGCGTCCTCGCTGGTCGCGAGAGCCACGCCGTTGCGGTCGGTGATCTCGCCGCGTTCGGCGGCCAGTACCTGGCCCACGTAGCGGTTCTGCTCCGCCTTGCCGGCGTAGGTGCTCGCGTCGACCGCCTGCACCTGGACCAGGCGTACGACGAAGGCGAGCATGACCAGGGTCAGGCCCACGCCGACCAGGCGCAGCCGGGGGCGGGGGCTGCCCAGGCGGATGACCTTCGGCGCCGCGGGGCGGGGGCC
>NZ_JFCB01000023.1 GCF_000725125.1 Streptomyces toyocaensis | reverse complement strand
GTCCGGCGCCACGGCCCCGGCCCGGTCGACACCGGCGCCCGGACCCGGCTCCCGCGCGGGCAGGACATCGGCGTCCGCCGCGGCACGGCGTGCACCGGCACCGGCGGTGCCCCGGGCAGGCGCGCCTTCCCAACCCGCACCCGCGCCCGTCGCCGGGACATCGGCGTCCGCCCCGGCGCCGTGTGCACCGGCACCGGCGGTGTCCCGGGCGGCCCGCGGACCGGCGTCCACCGGAGCGGCAGCCGTGACGGGCTCGGTGTCCGACCCCTCGGGTCGGGAATCCGCGGCACCGGCGGATGACGTCAGCGCGGCGCGGACGCGGGCCGCGCCCGCCCTCGCGTCCCCGGGCGGGCCCGACGCCTCGGGCGTCACCGGTCGTGCCGCCGGCGTGTCCAGGTCGGCGCGGGAGGTCGTGGGCGACCAGGTGCCGCCCCGCTTGCCCGCGTCCATCGCCTCGTTGGCCAGGCGGTCGGCGTGCTTGTTCCGCTCGCGCGGGATCCACTCGTACGTCACCCGCTCCGGCGGGAAGACGTCCGCCGCCTGGGCCGCGAGCGGCTTCATCGCCGGGTGCTTGATCTTCCAGCGGCCCGTCATCTGCTCGATGACGAGCTTGGAGTCCATCCGGACGTGGACCCGGGCCCGCGGGTCCAGCGCGCGGGCGGCGCGCAGGCCGGCCAGCAGGCCCCGGTACTCGGCGACGTTGTTCGTGGCGACGCCGAGGTACTCGGCCGTCTCCGTCAGGGTCTCCCCCGTCGCCGCGTCGCTCACCACGGCCCCGTAGCCCGCGGGCCCCGGGTTGCCCCGCGACCCGCCGTCCGCCTCGACGATGAACTCCCGCACGCCTGACGCCCCTACAGGCCCGACTCCGACGTGCGCACCAGGATGCGCCGGCAGTTCTCGCAGCGCACCACCGTGTCGGGGGCGGCGGAGCGGATCTCGTTCAGCTCGGTGATCGCGAGCTCCTGGCGGCAGCCCTGGCAGGTGCGGGCGTACAGCTTCGCCGCGCCGATGCCGCCCTGCTGCCCGCGCAGCTTGTCGTACAGGCTCAGCAGCGGGGCGGGCACGGAGCCTGCGACGACCTCGCGCTCCTTGGTGATCGAGGCGACCTCGCCGTCGATCTCCTCGACGGCGGCGTCCCGGCGGGCGGTCGCGTCGTCGATCCTCCCCTGCACGGAGCCGACCCGCTCGGTCAGTTCGGCGACCCGCTCCTGCGCGGACTCGCGGCGCTCCATCACCTCGAGGACGACGTCCTCGAGGTCGCCCTGCCGCTTGGCGAGGGAGGTGATCTCGCGCTGGAGGTTCTCCAGGTCCTTGGGCGAGGAGACGGCACCGGAGTCGAGGCGCTTCTGGTCGCGGGCGGCGCGCTGGCGCACCTGGTCGACGTCCTGCTCGGCCTTGGTCTGCTCGCGGGCGCAGTCGCTCTCCTCGGTCTGCGCGGCGACGAGCAGGTCGCGCAGCTGGGTGAGGTCCCGGCTCAGCGACTCGATCTCGGCGTGCTCGGGCAGCGACCGGCGCTTGTGGGCGAGCTGCTGGAGGCGGACGTCGAGGTCCTGGACGTCGAGGAGTCGGATCTGGTCGGCGGGCGCGGCGTTCAGTTGGGGGCTCCAGATGTATCGGTGGTGGCGCTGGACGCCGCGTGGGCGGTCCAGGGGTCGGTGACCGTCCTGGAGACGTGGACCCGCAGGTCCCACCCGTGACGGTCGGAGATCTCGTCGAGCTGGGCTGCGGCCAGCTCGCACCAGGGCCATTCGGTGGCCCAGTGCGCCGCGTCGAGCAGCGCGAGGGGGCTCTGGGCGCGGGCCTCGGACACCGGGTGGTGGCGCAGGTCCGCGGTGAGGAAGGCGTCCACGCCGGCGGCCCGGACGTGGTCGAAGAGGCTGTCGCCCGAGCCGCCGCTGACGGCGATCGTGCGGACGGGCGCGTCGAGGTCGCCGGCGACACGGATGCCCTGCGCGGTCGCGGGGAGCCGTTCGGCGGCGCGGGCGGCGAGCTCGCGGACGGTCAGCGGACGGTCGAGTTCGCAGACGCGGCCCAGTCCGCGGCGGCCCTCGGGGTCGGACGGGTCCGGCACGAGGGGTCCGACGACCCGGAGGTCCAGCGCCCCGGCGAGGGCGTCGGAGACACCCGGTTCGGCGGTGTCGGCGTTGGTGTGGGCGACGTGCAGCGCGATGTCGTTCTTGATGAGGGCGTGCACCACGCGGCCCTTGAAGGTGGAGGCCGCGACCGTGGTCGTACCGCGCAGGTAGAGCGGGTGGTGGGTGACGAGAAGGTCGGCGTCCAGCTTCACCGCCTCGTCGACGATCTCCTGGACCGGGTCGACGGCGAACAGGACCCGCGTGACCTCCTGGCCGGGCTCGCCCACGACGGTACCGACCGCGTCCCAGGACTCGGCCCGCTCGGCGGGCCACAGGTTCTCCAGCGCGGCGATGACTTCTGACAGACGGGGCACGGTTGCAAGGCTACCTGGCTGTTTCGTACGGCAGTACCGGCTCCGGGGAGCACAGCCCCCCGTCCTTCCTCAGGCGAATCGTTCCTGGAGCACCCTTACGTGTGAAGCGGGGCCCACCTCTCCCCGGCCCGTGAACGCGAAAACTACCGTTCGTCACCGGAGGTGACCGAACGATGACGGTCTGTGCCATCGAACCTGCGGCGGGACGCGAGGACGGAGCCGGGCGCGCGGGCTGCGCCATCACCGCGGACGGCTGCTACGCCGCACGCCTCGCCCTCGCCGGCGACTCCCTCTTCCCGGAGCGCTGGACCCTGGACGGCCCCGAGCCCTACGCCGTGCCGCTGCCCGGCAACCAGCCCGAGGAACCGGGCACGGAGGTGCAGCCGCTGAGCGACGGGCGGGTCCTCATCCACCGGCTGGTGGACGGGCGGCACGCCTTCTCCCTGCTCTACCCGGCCGGTCCCGGCACCGGTGAGCTGCCGCTGGGCGCGGTCGAGTGCCCGGACGAGGAGACCCGGCTGCGGCTGCTGCCGCCCGCGCCGGACGGGCGGCGGGCGTACGCCCTCGCCGCGGGCCCGCGGTCGGCGGCGGTGTGGCTGGTGGCGGGGGGCGCGTTCGGACCCGAGCGGGTCGCCGAGGTGCCGGGCCGCTGCTCGGGCGGGGTGTGGCTGGACCGGGCGGGGCGGATGCTGGCCCTGGACCGGGAGACCGGCGGGTGCACCAAGGCGGTGGTGGTGGACCTGGGGCGCGGCGGTGAGATGTCGCCGCTGCTGCAGATCGCCGACGGGAGCGACGACCGGGTGCTGCTCGCCGACCCGGACAGCGGGCTGCTGCTGATCCGCTCGGACGCGCCCTCCCCGGGGCGGGACCGGCTGGGCTGGGGGGTGCTGGGCAGCACGCTGCCGGTGCGGTTCCCTCAGTGCCTGCGACTGCCGGACTGCACGGTGACGCCGTTCGCCGTCCAGCCGGGCCAGATGCTGACGCCGGAGGGCTGCGGGGTGGCGCTGCGCGTCGACGGCGCGTCCGGCAGCTGGGTCGGGCTGTGGCGGCCGGCGGAGCGGCGGGTGCGCCATGTCCGGGCGCCCGCCGGGTGGTTGACCGGCACCGGGCTGTGGACGGCGGACGGGGCGCTGCGGCTGCCGTACGCCAACCGGTCGGTGCGGTGCGGGGTGGCCGTGCTGAGGGTGCCGGGGCAGGAGCGGCGGGCGGAGGGGCTGGACGTCCGTCCGCCGTTGGAGCTCCCGGTGGCCGCGGACGACGGCGAACCCCGCCCCTCCGGAGGGGAGTCGGGGTTCCCGCCCGGTGAACTGCCGCCCCCCACGGGGCCGACGGTGGCGCTGTACCCGGCCGAGCCGCCCTCGGCGCCCCGGCCGGTGCCCCTCCAACAGGCGCCTCTGGGACGGCTTGTAACGAAATAGTGGCGGTCGGCGTGGCCGCCTGGATTCGGGGCGTCGTGTGCCGGTTAGACTCGCCCGGCTGTAGGAAAGATCATGTTTACGGGGTGAATTCCTTCCGATGAGCGACGTCATGACGCACCAGGCGCAGTCCGTCGAGGACGGGCAGGCCGCCGCCGGGCACGGCAGGCACCGGGGACCGGTTTCCACACAGGAGGCCGACACGTCCCCGCGTGGCCGTCACCGCAGGCCGGCGGAGCAGAACGAGCACGCGGAGACGGATGCCTGACGTCTCGTCAGGCCGAGGCGCCGCACCGCACCACGAACGGCCCCGCCCCGTCGCACGACGGTGGGCGGGGCCGTTCGCCGTCCACCGGCTCAGCGGTGCCCGACGACGGCGTCCGTGAGCACCGGCGCGTCCCCCCGTTCGACCGCGCTCACGGTCACCCGCACCTCTCCGTCCCCGCGCCACATCCGGATCCGCAGCGTCTCGCCCGGGTACACGACCCCGGCGAACCGGGTGGCGCAGGAGCGGACGCGCGTGACGTCACCTTCGAGCAGGGTGTCGACGACCGCCTTGAGCGTCATGCCGTAGGTGCACAGCCCGTGCAGGACGGGGCGGGGAAATCCGGCACGGGCCGCGAACGCGGGGTCGGCGTGCAGGGGGTTGAGGTCTCCGGAGAGACGGTAGAGCAGGGCCTGGTCCTCCCGGACGGCCAGGTCGCGGGTCCGCTCCGGCGGTCCCGGGGGCGCCTCGCGCCGTACGGACGGGCCGCGGTCACCGCCCCAGCCGCCCTCGCCGCGTACGTGGATCTCCGCGTCGCAGGACCACAGCGGGCCGTCGGCGTCGGCGGCCTCGGTGCGCAGGACGAGGACCGCGGCCGTGCCCTTGTCGTGCACGGCGGTGATCCGGTCGGTGGTGGTGGCGGTGCCCTCGGCGGGCAAAGGCCGGTGCACGGTGAGGGACTGCCCGCCGTGCAGGACGCGGGCGAGGTCGACGTCGACACCGGGCATGGACAGCCCGGCGATCACCCCGGGCGGTCCGCCGCCCGCGACGGTGGCGAAGCTCGGCAGGACGTGCAGCCGGGACTCCAGGGTGTAGCGCAGTTCGCCGGGGTCGGTGGCGGGCCGGCCCGCGCCGATGCCCAGGTGGTAGAGCAGGACGTCCCTGGGGGTCCAGGAGATGGCGCGGGTCCGGGGCGGGGCGGCGAGTGCCGTGGCTGCGTCGAGGGGCATGCGTCTCCTGATCACCGGAGGGTGCGGGCACCCCGTGGGGCGCGGGCCCGGCGCCCGCCGGGCGTGCCGGCCGGGACGCGGGTCCCGCCGGAGACCGTACAGGCGGCTACGCCGCACCGTGCGGGCCCGGCCCCGTACCGCGCGGCGGCGGCACCGGCCGGCTGCGGTCTCTCGCGGCCGCCACCGGCGGAACGGCCCGCGGCCGTGTGGACGCCCTCCGCGGCGCCCGGCACCGGCAACGACCCCGCGACCGGCCGCGGGCGGCCGGCCGCCGCCCGTACGGCCCGGCGTTCCGGGGGGTGTCTGGCACATGAGCGCGGGAGAAGGAGCGGCGTCCGGCGCGTGCGGTCGCAAGGCGCCGGAGCGTCCTCGACGGGGGTGCCCCCGCTCGAGCGAAGCCGGCAGCGGGGAAGGAGCCCCGTGGGCGTTCCGGCAACGCGGCCGGGGGTCCCCCTCCGGGAGAGTGCGTGCCGGACGCCGCGACACCGCGGGCATGTGTCGGATTCAGGGAGATTCCGCCGGCCGCCGCGGCAGCCACACCCACATCAGGACCGCGCCGGCCGCCAGCACGGCGGTCCCCGTGGCGAACACCAGGGCGTATCCCTCCGTGAGGGCCTGCGGTGTCCGGTCTCCCGCCGTGTGGGCCGCCGCGATGGTGGACATGACGGCAAGGCCGAGGGAACCGCCCATCGTGCGGGAGGTGTTGACCAGGCCGGAGACCAGGCCGGCCTCCTCGGGGGCCGCGCCGGACGTGGCCAGTGCGGCGAGCGGGGTCCCGGCGAGGCCCGCGCCCAGCATCATCAGGATGCCGGGGAACATGATCGCGGTGAGGTACGCCCCGTCCGCGGTCATCGTCGACTGCCAGCCGAAGCCGGCCAGCGCGACCACCGTGCCGAGCACCGCCACCGCGCGCGGTCCCGCCGTCCGCATCAGGCGGGGCGCGAGCTTGGAGCCGAGGACCACGGCGAGGGAGCTCGGCACCAGGGCGAGTCCCGCCTCGAGCGGGCTGTAGCCGAGGACGTTCTGCGCGTACAGGGTCATGAAGTACCACATGCAGAACATCGCGGAGCCGCTGAGGAACATCGCCACGTTCGCCGAGGCCACCGACCGCAGCCGCAGCAGCCCCAGGGGCATGAGCGGGGCCTTGGCCCGGGCCTCGACGAGGAGGAAGAGCGCGGTCAGCGCGAGCCCGGCGCACAGCGGCACCAGGGTGGCACCCGCCGTCCAGCCCTCGGCCTCGGTCTGCGAGATGCCGTACGCCAGGGTGGCGAGACCGGCCGTCACCAGCACCGCGCCCGGCAGGTCGAGCCGCCGCCCGTCACCGGCCCGGCTCTCCGCGAGCCACCGGGCGGCCCCGGCCAGCACCACCGCCCCGACGGGCACGTTGATCAGCAGCACCCACCGCCACGACAGCGCGTCCACCAGTACCCCGCCGACGAACCCGCCGGCCGCGCCGCCCCCCGCTCCGACGGCCGTCCAGGTCGCGATGGCCCGGGCCCGTGCCGCGCCCTCGGGCACGGCCGAGGTGACGAGGGTGAGCGTGGAGGGCGCCAGCACGGCAGCGCCCAGCCCCTGCGCCGCCCGCGCCAGCAGCAGCTGCCAGCCCTCCTGGGCCAGCCCGCCCGCCAGTGAGGCCAGCGTGAACAGGCCGAGGCCGACGAGGAACATGCGCTTGCGCCCGTAGAGGTCGCCGGCGCGTCCGCCGAGCAGCATGAAGCCGGCGAAGGCGATGGCGTACGCGTTCACCACCCACTGCAGTCCCTGCTCGTCGAGACCCAGCCCGGTCCGCATGGACGGCAGCGCGACGTTCACCACGGAGATGTCGAGGACGACGAGGAACTGCCCGGCGCAGGCGAGGGCCACCACCAGCCATGTGGGGGGTGAGGTGCGGACGGGCGGACGGGCGGTGCCGGTGGTCTCGAGCATGGGTGCCATGCTCTCAACCGGTTCCTGGTCCCCGCATCGGCATTTCGTCCTGGTCCCCGGGTACCGGTGGCCGCGGCGTCACTTGCCCCGGGTCGCGGGGGATCCGGCCGGGCAGACGCTGGTGGGCCGGGTGTTCTCCAGCCGGTCCCGCATCCAGGTGCCGAGGTCCCGCAGGCCGGTGGGCATCACGCCCACGTGGTCCACGCCGGGGTACGACTTCGAGTCGACGACGTTCTCCTCGGCGCACAGTTCGGCGACCAGTTTCCTGGTGCCCTCGGGGGACACCACCTTGTCGTCCTCGCCCTGCAGGACGAGCACCGGGCCGGCCGACGTCCGCCGTGCCGGGTTCAGGGAGTCCAGCCACTCCCTGAGCGCCGGACTGTTCTCGTACCAGTCCGGGTTGAGGGTCCCGGCCGTCTCCTCGGGCGCGAAGAGGGAGAGGTACTCGTCGATCTGGTCCAGGCAGAGGTTGTGCACGGCGGGCCGTGCCATCTCCTTGGCGACCTCGGGCGACAGCAGGGCGTCGTAGGGGAACTTCTCGGGGTCGAAGACGTGAGCGCCGGCGCCGATGTAGGCGATCAGTCCGCGCAGTCCTTCGAGGGACACGCCGTTCACCTGCTTGTCCACCGCCTCCTTGAGCGCGGTGGACAGGTGGGAGGAGGGAGCGAAGGCCGCGGTGCCGAGGAAGCGCATGCCCTTCGCCTCGGCCGCCTCTTCGCCGGCGCCCAGGGCGGCGTGACCACCCTGGGAGAGGCCCACGGCGAACCACTTCTCGCTCACCGCCCTGCCCCCGGCGTTGCGTGCCGCCAGCGCGGCGTGGGCGACGGACCGGCCCTCCGCACGGAGGTGGAGGAAGCCGTGGACCTGGCCCTCGGGGCCGAGGCCGGGGTAGTCGGCGGCGACGACCGCGAAGCCCTCCTGCAGCCACTTCACCAGCAGGGGAGTCACTCCGCCGAGGCTCTCGGTCCGCGAGGGTGCGCACATGGGCCCGAGGCCGGTCGTCCCGTGCGCCCAGGAGATCAGCGGCCAGCCGTCCTCGTTCCGGGGCGCCTTCCTGGGCAGCAGCAGGAACCCCGTCGCCGCGACCGGATTGCCGCGCTCGTCCGTGGTGCGGTACATGATGCGTTCCGCCCGGGAGACGGCGGATCCCAGCAGGGACGACGCCGGTGCCGGGATCGGCTGCGACCTGAGGATCTCGCCCGGCGCCGCCTTGGCGACGAGGTCCTGGTCGGGGGAGTCGTAGAAGGCGTCCTGTCCGGTCCCGGACCGGGGGGCGGCGTGCGGCCTCCGCTCGGTCCCGGGGGCGGACGAGGCGGCTTCACCGGCACCGCAGCCGGCGGCGCCCGCGGTCAGCGCCAGCAGACCGAGCACGGCTATCGCTTTCCTGCGCATCGGCAGGTACCTCACTCTCCTTGTTCTCGGCCTGTGCGGGCAGGAGAGGTCGAGTCCGCTCGAGGCGCGAGGAAGGGTGTACGGGGGACGGCTTGAACGTAGGTCCGGGGCACCCGCGTTGCCCGCCGGGGCGCTCATCCGGGTGATCGCCGATCCCCTCCGGGTCCCAAGGAACGGTCAAGACGTCGCGGGAATGCCGAGGCGACGGAATAGTTGCCTCGGTGTACGGGGTTCGCTCTGCACGTACCTGTGAGCACGGCCGGCCCCGGAGGCACCCTTCATGACCCAGACGACGTCCGACCGTCCTTCCGGCAGAGCGGGCGGGGCCGTGGTCCCGGTGCTCGCCTTCGCGGGCATCGTCGTCGCGGTGATGCAGACCCTGCTGGTCCCGGTCATCAAGGACCTGCCACTGCTGCTCGACACCACCCCCGCCGACGCCACCTGGGTCCTCACCTCGACCCTGCTGTCCGGCGCCGTGTCCACCCCGATCATGGGCCGGCTCGGCGACCTCCACGGCAAGCGGCGCATGCTGGTCGCCAGCCTCTCCGTGATGGTGGTGGGCGCGCTGGTCAGCGCGCTCACCAGCGACCTGCTGCTGATGATCGCCGGCCGTACGCTCCAGGGCGTCGCGATGGGGGCCATCCCGCTCGGCATCGGCCTGATGCGCGACATGCTGCCGCGCGAGCGGCTGGGCTCGGCGATGGCCCTGATGAGCTCCTCCATAGGGGTCGGCGGCGGTCTCGCCCTGCCCGCCGCGGCGCTCGTCGCCCAGTACTCAGACTGGCACGTCCTCTACCTGGGCGCGGCGGGCCTCGGCGTCCTCGCCATCGCCCTCACCCTGGCCGTCGTGCCGGAGTCCCCGGTGCGCGCCCCGGGCACCTTCGACCTGCCGGGCGCGCTGGGCCTGTCCGCCGGTCTTGTGCTGCTCCTGCTCCCCGTCTCCAAGGGCGGCGACTGGGGCTGGACCTCCGGCACCACGCTGGGCCTGCTCGGCGCGGCGGCCGCGGTCCTCCTGCTGTGGGGCGTGATGGAGCTGCGCGTCGCCGCGCCCCTGGTGGACCTGCGTACCACCGCGCGCCGCGAGGTCCTGCTCACCAACCTCGCGTCGATCATGGTCGGCGTCTCCTTCTTCGTCGTCTCCCTGGTCCTGCCGCAGTTGCTCCAGCTCCCCGCCGCCACCGGCCACGGGCTCGGCCGGTCGATGGTCGTCGCGGGCCTGTGCGTGGCCCCGCTGGGCCTGACGATGATGTTCACGGCACCCGTCTACGCCCGCCTGTCCGCCCGGTACGGCCCGAAGACCACCCTCATCCTCGGCCTGCTGATCATCGCGGCCGGCTACGCCGGCGGCCTCGGGCTGATGGACGCCGCCTGGCAGACCGTCGTCACCTCCGTGGTCCTCGGCGCGGGCATCGGCCTCGCCTACTCCTCCCTGCCCGCGCTGATCATCGGCGCGGTCCCGGCCTCGGAGACCGGCGCGGCGAACGGCCTCAACACCCTGATGCGTTCCATCGGTACGTCGGTGTCGAGCGCCGTCGTCGGCATGGTGCTGGCGAACACGGCGGACACCGTGGGCGGGGTGGAGATCCCGACCCTGCACGGCTTCCGCCTCTCCTTCGTGATCGCGACGGCGGCGGTGGCGGTGGGCCTGGCCCTCGCCCTGTTCCTGCCCTCGGGCCGCCCGCCGGCGCATCCGCAGCTGCGGGCGAGCAGTGAGGAGGACGCGAACCTGGAGCGCGCCCAGGCGGCGCTGCGCGGTTTCCGGGGCCGCGTCCTGGACGCGGCCGGGGTTCCGGTCGCCCGCGCCGAGGTCACCCTGACCGACCGGCGCGGCCGCCGGGCGGGCTCCACCGTCTCCGCCGACGACGGCAGTTACGCCCTCCCCGTCCCCGCGCGGGGCCCGTACGTGCTGTCCGCCCGGGCCGCCGGCCACGCCCCGCTCGCCTCCCCCGCCGCCCACACGGGCGGCCCGCACCCGGTCGACCTGGACCTGGCCCTGCCGGGCGAGACGGTCTCCGCCTGACGCGGGCGCCCGCCCCGCCGCCCGCGGGAGCGCCCACCGCCGGTTACCCGTCGGTACCCCTGTCGCGCGGCCGGGCGGCGGGTACGGCAGCATGGGCGCGTGGACACACGGACGACCCCGGAAGAGGCAGGCCCCATGCCGAACGCGGAACCCATGCCGACGGCACCCGGGCCCGACGTCCTGGCCGCGTTCGAGGCGGCGAAGGGCTTCATGCCCGTGGACGAGGGCCTGGCCCTGTACGCGGCGGCGGCAGAGGCCGGACGGCTGGGTCTGCCCCTCCTGGAGATCGGCACCTACTGCGGCCGCTCCACGGTCCTGCTCGCCGACGCGGCCCGCGCGGCCGGTGTCACCGCGCTCACCGTGGACCACCACCGCGGCAGCGAGGAGCAGCAGCCCGGCTGGGACTACCACGACCCGGAGACCGTCGACCCCGAGCTGGGCCTGATGGACACCCTCCCCACCTTCCGCCGCACGCTGCACCGGGCCGGACTGGAGGACCACGTGGTCGCCCTGGTCGGCCGCTCCCCCCGCGTCGCCGCCCTGTGGAGCTCCCCGCTCGCCCTCGTCTTCGTCGACGGCGGCCACACCGACGAGCACGCCACCGCCGACTACGAGGGCTGGGCCCCGCACGTCGCCGAGGGTGGCCTGCTGGTCATCCACGACGTCTTCCCCGACCCGGTCGACGAGTTCACCGGCCAGGCCCCCTACCGCGTGTACCTCCGCGCCGTCGCGTCCGGCGCCTTCAGCGAGGTCTCGGCGACCGGCTCGCTGCGCGTCCTGCGCCGCACCGGCGCGGGCGTCCGAGGGCCGGCGCTAGGGTGACGGCGTGTCGTACACAGGTCCCGGCTTCGATCCACCCCGGCCCCCGCGGTCCCGGCGGCGCCCCCTGACCGTGGCTCTCGCCGCGCTCGTGCCCGGGGCGTTGCTCGGATGGGCGGTGTACGCGGCCGTGGGCGGGCCGGGCGACGAGGAGGGGCAGGCGGGCGTCTCCGCGTCCGCGTCGGCCTCCGCGCGTACGCCGTCGCCCTCGGCCGGGAGCGCGTCGCCGTCCGGCGGCCCCGGGGACGGGAAGCCCGACGCGTCCTCCCCGGCGTCCGCTCCCGGCCCGTCCGGCCCCCTCAGAGGCAAGGTCGTCGTCATCGACCCGGGGCACAACCCGGGCAACTTCCGGCACGCCGGCGAGATCAACCGCCAGGTGGACATCGGCACGAACCGCAAGGAGTGCGACACCACCGGCACGTCCACCAACGACGGTTACACCGAGGCCGAGTTCACCCTCGACGTGGCCCACCGGATGCGCACGCTCCTCGAGAAGCAGGGCGCCACCGTGAAACTGACGCAGGACGCCGACCGGCCGTTCGGGCCGTGCGTGGACGAACGGGCCCGGATCGGCAACAAGGCGGAGGCCGACGCCGTCGTCTCGATCCACGCGGACGGCTCCGGCACCGGGAACCGCGGCTTCCACGTGATCCTCCCGGGTGCCGTGAACGCCGGCGCGGCCGACACCCGTCCCGTCGTCGGGCCCTCGCGCGAACTCGGGGAGCGCATCGCGGGCACCTTCGTGCGGGTCACCGGCAGCGCGCCCTCCAACTACGTCGGCGGCGGTACCGGTCTCGTCACGCGTGAGGACCTCGGCGGTCTCAATCTGTCAACGGTTCCCAAGGTGTTCATCGAGTGCGGCAACATGCGCGACAGCAAGGACGCGGCGCTGCTGAGCAGCGGTGCCTGGCGGCAGAAAGCGGCGCGAGGGATTTCCGGCGGAATCGTGAGTTTCCTGCGCGGGCAGGGATCGGCGCACTGATCCGGGCGGACAGCCCGATCGTACGGACGATAGTGTCGCCCGTACGATGAGGGGCCACCCCCGCGCTTCGCACCGGACCCTTCGGGTGACCTGGTGACAGCGACGCCTCTTCCGACGACGAGACGACCTACGAAGGACCTGAAGTGAATATCCGCTCCCTCACTCGAGGCGACGGCGTGGTGATCGGAGCAGCGGTATTGCTGTTCATCGCGTCGTTCCTGGATCTGTACTCGCTCGACAACGCCCCGGACGACGCGGACATGCCCAGCCTGTGGGACAGCGGCCCGGTGGTGCTCGGGGTCGTGCTGGCGGGGATCATCGGCGCCGCGCTCGTCGTCGTGTCCCGGGGGCTGTCGCAGCCGCGCAAGGTCGCCGGCCTCGACCTCGGCCAGTTCGGCGTCGCCTTCACGGTGTTCGCCGCCTGGTGCGCGCTCGGCAACCTCTTCGACCCGGTCGGCGGCTTCGACGGCACGGGCGGCTTCTCCACCGAGATCGGCGCCGGCATGGGACTGATCCTGGCCTTCATCGCCGCCGCCCTCATGGCCGCCGCCGCGATCGCCTCGCCCCTGGTACCCGCCCTCAAGGGTCCCCTCCTCCCGGCCGCCCGTCCCGCGGCGCCGCAGCCCTACGGCGCCCAGCCGCCCGGCGGTTACGGCTACCCGGGCGCGGGTGCGCAGCAGCAGGCCCCCTTCGGCGGTCAGCCGCAGCAGGGCCAGCCCGGTCAGCCGGGGCAGCAGCCCTTCCCGGGCCAGCCGCAGCCGGGCCAGCCGCAGCAGGGCCAGCCCGCTGCCCCGGCGCCCGCCGGTGACTTCTCGCCGTTCTGGTTCGCCGTGCCGGTGCCGCGGCCGCTGTTCCCGGAGGACGGCTCGCCCACTCCGATCGCCGAACTCGCGCCCGGTACCTGGTACCTGGCGGTCGAGCAGCGTGGTCAGGCGCTCGTCGCGCAGACGCAGGACGGCCGTCGCGGCGTCCTTCAGGACACCTCGGGCATCCAGCGCGGCTGATTCACCGTCCCGTCCTCGTCACGGCCCCTCGCCCTCACGGGCGGGGGGCCGCTGTCGTGCGGGCCGGTCACGCGTGGGGCGCGTACCCGACCGGCGCTCCGCCCCCACCGAGCGGATCGACGCGGCGGAGGCGGAGCGCCGGCTGTGGCGAAGCACGGATCAGCGGCCGACGGGATCCACGACCGCTCCGGCAGGCCCGACCGGCTCCCGTGGCTCGGCGGGCTCCCCCGGCTCCACCGGCTTCTGTGCGCCCCCGATCTCCTTCTCGATCCGGACGATCAGCCCGTCGAGCACCTGCTCGGCCTGCTCCGGGTCGAAGTCCTCCCCCAGCCGCTTGCGCACGCCGTCGTCGCTGAGGAGGTGGTGCACGGCCGGCGTCACGCCCTGCCGCGTGAGGCAGCTGCGCGCGCACTGCAGCACACATCCGTCGACGGCGATGACCGGCCGGTCGCTGCGGGCCTTGCGGACCAGGCTCGGCACATCCCCGCCGACACCCGCGATGCACGACATCTCGGCGATGCCGCGCCGGTCGAGCTGGACCGCGATCCAGTTGGTCATCTGAGCCGCGCTCGAACAGCCCGAGCAGGAGTAGACGAGCGGCAGATCACGGCGGCGTTTCACCAGGGGCCTCACTCACAACGGCGGGGATCGCGCGGTGCGTTCCCCGCGAGCCTAGGAGCGGCGCCCCGGCGGCCGCATGGGTCCGTCGGGGTGCCGCTCAGGGCCGTTCGGCCCATCCGGCCCGTTCAGCGCACGCGGAGGACGCCGTGCGCGCCCCGTTCCGCGTCGGTCATGATGTGGGTGACGAAGGGGTAGTTGCCTGCCTCGGGCAGGGCCAGCTCGACGAAGCCGCCCGACGCGGGGGCGAGATCGAGGACTTGTGCGCCGCCTCGCTCCGGGCCGCCCGGCCGCAGGTCGTACGCGCCCTCACGGAACACCGTGTCGAACTGCCCGCCCACGACGTGGAAGGCGCTCGGCACGTTCGGCCCGGCCGTCAGCACCCAGATCCGTACGCGCTCGCCGGCCTTCGCCGTCAGCGGGTCGTGGTCGTACTGGCCGGCGTACCCGTTGAAGGCGACCATGTCGGGTTCCTTGGCGTTCACCTTGGCCGGGTCGGCGGTGCCGTCCTGCTCGCCGAGGTAGTACTCCGACTGGACCAGCAGGTACTCGCGGTCGACACGCGGCAGGCCGGGCGGGTCGACGACGACGGCGCCGAACATGCCGTTGGCGATGTGCAGGGACATCGGCATGGTCGAGCAGTGGTACATCCACACCCCGCTGCGGGTGGCCTTGAAGCGGTACGTCAGCGACTCGCCGGGCTGGATGGTGCGCATCGGCCTGTCCGGTGCCAGCGCCCCGGCGTGGAAGTCGACGGAGTGACCGATGGTCCCGTCGTTGACGAGGGTGATCTCGAAGGTGTCCCCTACGCGGCCGCGCAGCACGGGCCCGGGGGCCGTTCCGTCGAAGGTCCACAGCGTCTGCCGTACACCGGGGGCGACTTCGGCCTCCGCCTCCCTCACGGTGAGGGTCCGCCTGTGCACCTGCGGACCTGATCCTTCGGCAGTGGGCGGCAGTTGGGCGTCGCGGGCGGTGAAGCCGTCGGCCGGTTCGGCCATCGGGTCGAAGGCGTCCGCGGCGGATTCGCCCGTGCCCTCGGCCGCCGTCCCGCCGTGGTCGTGTGCGGTTCCCCCGCTCTCCTCGCTCTCCCCGCTCCTCTCGCTTCCTTCCGACGCGCTGTTGCCCGCGTCACCGGTGACCCGCACCCCGAACACCATGCCCATCTGCCGGTGTCCCACCACCGAGCACCATCCGTCGAGGTTCCGGCCGACGACGCCCGCGTCCAGCGTGGCCCGCCCTCCGGGGGCGATCCGGTCGGTGCGGGCGCCGGTCTCCAGCACCAGGTCGTGGGTGTCGGTACCGGTGTTGTGCAGTTCGATCACCAGGCGGTCGCCCGCGGGCACGTCGATGGCGGCCGGGGCGAAGCGCATGTTCCGTACCGTCACCTCGACCGTGGTGGTGCGGCCGGTCGGCGTCACCTCCCCGCCGTCCGCACTCGTCGCCGCGGACCGTTCCAGGATCGGCAGCGACCGC
Source organism: Streptomyces toyocaensis (assembly GCF_000725125.1). Lineage (GTDB taxonomy): Bacteria > Actinomycetota > Actinomycetes > Streptomycetales > Streptomycetaceae > Streptomyces > Streptomyces toyocaensis. The sequence goes on along the minus strand of NZ_JFCB01000023.1, from coordinate 109,426 downwards.
ACGTCCGCCGCGCCGCCGCCCGCGACGGCCAGCATCACCACGGCGAGGCCGAGGGCCACGCCCCCGAGCACACGGTGCGCGGGAGCGGGAGCGGGCGCCTGCGGAGGTACCGGCTCGGCCCTTGCCTTCCGCCGGTTCCGTATGCCCCGTACGACGGTGAGGAGCAGCAGGACCAGGAAGTACAGCAGCATCACCAGCAGCAGCACCGAGCAGACCACCCGGACCACGGACGGCACCGGGAGGACACAGAGCAGCAGCGCGGCGTTGGTGACGGTCAGTCGGGCGGGCCAGGCCCGTTCGAGTCCGGTGGTGGCCGCCCGCACGGCCATGGGGCCGCCGCCCAGGACCACCGGGACGAGGAAGCTGAGGGCGCCGAGCAGCACCTGGGCGATCCAGCCGGCGGCGAGCGGCGCGGTGAGCATCGACGTGCGCTCCCCCACCGTGATCCAGGACGTCGTGGAGAGGAGGATGCCGGCCAGGAGCAGCAGGGACCCGGCGAGCCAGAGACTGCCCGCGGCCACCGACCAGGCGGCGAAGGAACGGGGAGCCCTGGTCCGGGCCTCGCGCACCCAGGGAATACCGGCGATCACCAGCCCGGCGGCGTGGACGACCACACCGGGAGCGGCCAGCGGTGGGGGTGCGAGCAGCGCGGCGGCGACGGCCGCGCCGAGCCCGGCGAGCAGCACGGGCAGGGCCCGGCGGCCGGCCCGTTCCGCGCCGTCCGCCACGCGGGTGCGCAGCATCGTCGGCCACAGGGTGATGAGGGTTCCGGCCACGGTGAGGCCGACCCAGCCGAGCAGGTTGATCATCTCGTGGGCGAGCAGCAGCCGCTCCGGCAGGTCACCGCCGAGGTCGCCGCGGGCCATGACGACGCCCAGCGCGGCGCCCACGGGCAGCAGGGCGGCGGCGGCGATGTAGTAGCGCACGGTCATGGAGAACCGGCCCGGCAGCGCCCGGCGCAGGAGCCGCACCAGCCACACGGCGTGGGCGGTGACGGCGGCCGCGACCAGACCTCCGCCGACGAGCACGGCGGGCCAGCGGTCGAAGAACATGCCCCCGATCACGGCGACGGCCCCCGCGTTGAGGCAGGCCAGCCGCAGTGCCGCGGGCGCGCCCCGGTTGGCCTCCGGCAGCCGCAGTACGGACGCGGCGAAGTGGCCCGACCAGATGACGGCGGCGTTGGTGACCGCCCCGAGCAGCAGGGAGTGCACGAGCAGCCAGAAGGCGTGCGGCAGGAAGTGGTGGGCGCTGCCGACCACCGCGAACAGGGCGAGCCAGGCCACCACGATCGCGTTGACGCCCAGGTGCCAGAGGGCACGCGGGGAGCGACCGGGGGGCCTCGGGGCGGGCCCGTTCGCCGTGGGGGAGGACAGTTGCGTGGTCACCGGTCGTTCCTCGGGTCGGCGGGCACGGGCGCGGGCACGGGGTCGGCGTCGGGTTGGGGCACGGCGTCGGCGTCGGGACCGGGCACGGGGTCGGCGTCGGCATCGGCTTCGGGACCGGGCACGGAGTCGGCGTCGGCGTCGGCGTCGGGACCGGGCACGGCGTCGGCGTCAGGACCGGGCACGGCGTCGGCGTCGGGATCGGGCACGGCGTCGGCGTCGGCGTCGGGATCGGGCACGGGGTCGGCGTCGGGACGCCTCGTGGCGGAGGAGGCGGCCGCACGCCGGGTCGCGGTCACCGACGAGGTCGCCGCCGTCAGCACGAAGAGCAGGACCGCGGCGATGTTGAGCGCCCCGCCGAGCTGCCACGCCCCTCGGAGCTCACGCAGGTCACCGACGACCACGCGCAGGGTCAGGGAGCCGTGCAGCAGCCAGGCCGCCACCGCGAGCCCGGGGTGGTACGGGAGCGGACGGCGCAGGACGGCGGGCAGGATCACCGGGGCGTGCGCCATGATCATCGACATCACGAAGCCGAGGAACACCGCGTGCACGACGGCGTCGTAGCGGCTCCCCCCGGCGACCGGGCCGCCCAGCAGCCACAGGGCGCCGGCCAGGCCCAGCCACGCGTACCCGGCGAGCAGGCACGCGGCGGAGAAACGGGGCAGTCCCGTGGAGCGCAGCAGCCGGCGGGCGACGTCGTGCACGACGAGCCACGCGACCAGCGCGAGCAGGGCGGCGCCGAGAAGCAGCGTGCCCGTGGCCGGCCACATCAGCGTGGTGACGACGCCGGTGACGACGGCGCCTGCGCACGCCAGGAAGGCCGGCTCCGCGCGGGGGGCGAGGAGGGCCACCCGGGCGAGTTCCAGCCGCTCGCCCGCGATGGTCAGGACGAGGAACGCGACCAGCCAGGGCAGCAGGCGCGGGACGTCGAGGCCGCCCAGCCACAGCAGTGCCGCGCCGAGCGCCGACACGGCGCCCGCTCCCTGGGCGATCAGGGCGGGGCCGGGCTGCCGCTGCCAGAACCGCACGTACAGCACGGCCAGTACGGTGGCCCCGGCGACGAGCAGCAGCCGCGGGACGACCAGGTCCACGGGGCTGAGCAGCAGCAGGCCCCCGCCGCCGAGCGCGGCGGGGGCGAGGTAGGGCCAGCGGCCGCCCAGTGCGACCGCGCGTTCCAGTGCGACCAGCGTGCCGGCGAAACCGAGGACCAGCAGCATCCCGTGGACCTGGGGCAGACGGTCGCTGGTGATCGGAGCCGGTAGCCCGAGCAGGACGAGGGCCGCGTCCAGACCGGCGAGCAGGCAGACGCCGGCGGCCAGCAGCAGAGGCGCCCGGCGGGCACCCACGCGGCGGGCGGCCGGGCCGGCGGGGGTCATGAGGCCTCCCCCGGCTCGCCGGTACCCGGATGCGGGCGCTCCCCCGCCGTCGTGCCGGTGTCCAGGTGGAGGCGGCAGGCGCCTGGTTGGGCGAAGGGGAGGAGTTCGGTCTCCTGGGGATTCGCGCTCAGGGCGGCGAGGGCGGCACGGGCCAGCCCTTCGTGGACGCCGCAGACGACGCCGGGATGCTCGCGGGCCGTCTCGACGAACGGGCAGCGCGGCAGCCGGACGCGGCGCGCCTCCGCGTCCGCCTCCGGCGCGAAGCCGATCTCCCCGAGGAGGTCCAGCAGCCGCCTGCGCGCCTCCTGCGGATCCGCCGACGGCTCCTGCCCGGTGGTCAGGACACGTCCCCAGTCCTCCCCCGCGGCCAGCGCGTCCGTGCGCGGATCGGCGCTGGTGCGGGCGATCCGCGCGGCCAGTACGGCGGCGAGTCCGGCGTACTCCCGGGCGGGGGACTCCTGAGGCGGGCGGGCCCGGTAGCGCCAGGCGGGCCGGCCGCGTCCGGCCGGCGCGGACCGCTCGCGGGCCGCCAGACCGTCCTCCACCAGGGCGTCCAGGTGCTCGCGGACGGTGTTGACGTGCAGCGCGCACACCTGGGCGAGGGCGGTGGCGGTGACGGGACCGGACTGCCCGCGCAGGTACTGCAGGACACCGCTCCGCTGCCGGGACAGCGGGACGCGCCGCGCTCCGCTGCCGGGAAGCGGTCCGTTATTTTCCACGGTCATGTCCGTACTATATTGCAGGTACCGACCCGGTCCGATCGGACGGGTTGTCGACGGCTGGAAGGAACGGCCCCCTGATGAGTACTCTCACCCTCGCATCGGACCCCGAGGACGCGGCGGCCGTCGAAGCCGTCGAAGCGCATCACGCGCAGCTGGCGGGTGAGCTCGCCGGACGGGTGGCGATGCTGATCGCCGCGGCGGACCGCGACCCGGCCGAGGCCGACGAGATCCGCTCCGGACTGGTCGCGTTCTGCGACCGGGACCTGCTCCCGCACGCGGTCGCCGAGGAGAGCACCTTGTACGCCGCCGCCCGCGACCTGCCCGAGGCCCGTCTCCTCGTCGACGGCATGCTCGCCGAGCACCGCAGACTGACCGCCCTGGTCGACGCGGTGCGCGGGGCCGGCCCCGCCGTGCGGGCGGCGGCCGACGGCCGGGCCCTCCAGGTGCTGTTCGAGGAGCACCTGGACAAGGAGAACAACCTCATCCTGCCGCTCCTGGCCGGCGCCCCGGACATCTCACTGGCCGACCTGCTGGGAGGCATGCACGAACTGCTCGGCGGCGGCGAGGAGTCCGGGGGCGAGTCATCGGGCGCCGGCTGCGGCGGGACGTGCGGATGCGGTGGCTCGGACGACGCCGACGTGCCCGAACTCGACGTCCGGGAGGTGCCGCACGCGCTGCGTCACGCGACGGTGTTCGGCGCGCTCGGCGCCGTACCGGCGGGGCGGGCCATGCTGCTCGTGGCACCGCACGACCCGCTGCCGCTGCTGCGGCAGATCGAGGACCGGCACCCCGGTGTCTTCTCGGTGGAGTACCAGCAGCGCGGCCCGGAGGCCTGGCGGCTGCTGCTCACCCACCGGTGAGCCGGGCCGCCGCCGAACTTCCGCGCGGGCCCCGGGCGTTCCTGGTTTCAACCGGCCGTTCGGGGCCAGTCGGAAGGTATGTCCTCTCGATATCGCTCTGGTTCCACCTCCGCGGGGACGGTCATCGCGGTGATCGCGGACATCATGGCCGTCATCCTCGGACTGTGGATCCTGATGTACCTGCTGGACGCCAACCGGGCCAACGACCTGGTCCAGTTCGTCCATGAAGCGGCCAACTGGCTCGCCGCCTGGTCGCGTGACCTGTTCACGTTCGACGAGGCGTGGGCCCGGGTCGTCGCCGGCTACGGACTCGCCGCCGTGGTCTACCTGTTCATCGGTCACGCCATCGCCGGCCGGCTGCGCCGGCACTGACCCGTACCGGGCCGGTCCCCCGTGGGGACCGGCTCAGACGAGCGTGCAGCAGTCCGGGTCCAGGCCCCTGGGCAGGTGATCGCCGCCGAAGACCGCGCAGGTGGGCTCGTGCCCGCCGAGCGCGGCGACGGCCAGCAACAGCGAACCGGCCGTCCACGTCGTCAGCTCGCGCGGCCAGAGGGCGTCGTCGTCGAAGACGTACCCCGTCCAGTACAGGCCGGTCTCCGGATCGCGCAGGTGCTGGATCGACTGGAGTACCTCCAGCGCACGGTCGGACTCGCCCATCGCCCAGAGCGCCAGGGCGAGTTCGGCCGACTCGCCGCCCGTCACCCACGGGTTGGGCACCACGCAGCGCACCCCGAGCCCGGGCACGACGAACCGGTCCCAGCCCTCCTCGATGCGCGCCGTGGCCTCGGCACCGGTCAGCGCGCCGCCGAGCACCGGGTAGTACCAGTCCATCGAATAGCGGTCCTTGTCCAGGAACCGCTCCGGGTGGCGCCGGATCGCATGCCGCAGCGCACCCGCCGCCAACTCCCAGTCGGGCTGCGGTTCTTCGCGCTGCTCGGCGATGGCCAGGGCGCAGCGCAGCGCGTGGTGGACGGAGGAGGAGCCGGTGAGCAGCGCGTCCGCCGTGGGCGTGCCGTCGTCGTCGCGCCGCCAGCCGATCTGCCCGCCGGGCTGCTGCAGCCGCAGCACGAACTCCACCGCCGCGTACACGACGGGCCACATGCGGTCGAGGAAGGTGTCGTCACCCGTGGAGAGGTAGTGGTGCCACACCCCGACGGCGATGTAGGCGACGAAGTTGGTCTCCCGCCCGCGGTCGGTGACGTCGAGCGGGTCGCCGTCGGCGTAGGCCGCGTACCAGGAGCCGTCCTCCAACTGGTGCCGGGCCAGCCACAGGTACGCCCGCCCGGCGGCCTCGTGCTCGCCCGCGGTGTCCAGCGCCATCGCCGCCTCGACGTGGTCCCACGGGTCGAGGTGGTGACCGCGGAACCACGGGATCGCGCCGTCCTCCCGCTGCACGGCGAGGATGCCGGCGACGGTCGCGGCGGCCTGGTCCGCCGTCAGGACACCGGGCAGCACGAGGTGTTCGGTCCGCGGGGACCGGGCGGTCGTCACGTGGCGTCCGCCTCGGCCTCGGCGCGCGGCAGGTGCGGCTTGGTCGCGTAGGCCACGAAGCTCTTGCCGATCAGGGGGTTCAGCGCCTGCTCCGCGACCCGGGTGGCCAGCGGCTTCTTCATGATGTCCCAGACCAGCAGCTTGTGGTACGCCCGCACCGGCAGGGCCTTGTCGTTGTCCACGCCGAACGCGCACTTCAGCCACCAGTACGGCGAGTGCAGCGCGTGCGCGTGGTGGGTGCCGTACGGCCTGAGGCCCGCCTCGCGCATCCTGGCGAGCAGTTCGTCCGCCTTGTAGATGCGGATGTGGCCGCCCTCGACCTCGTGGTAGGCGTCGGACAGCGCCCAGCAGACCTTCTCGGGGCCGTAGCGCGGCACGGTGACGGCGATCCGGCCGCCGGGCTTGAGCACCCGCACCATCTCGGCGAGCACTCCCTTGTCGTCGGGGATGTGCTCCATCACCTCGGAGATGATGACGACGTCGAAGGACTCGTCGGGGAAGGGCAGGGCGAGCGCGTCGCCCTCCATGGCGGTGGCGGTGGCCCCGGCGGGCGCCTCCCCGGCCTCCTTCATCGCCGCGAACCACTTGGCGACCTCGCGGATCTCCTCGCCGTTCTGGTCCAGCGCCACGACCCGGGCACCGCGCCGGTAGCACTCGAAGGCGTGCCGGCCGGCGCCGCACCCGAGGTCCAGCACACGGTCGCCCGGGGCGAGCGGGAACCGGGAGAAGTCGACGGTCAGCACGTGGCCCTGCTTTCACGGTCGGAGCGGTCGGAGGTGTCGGCTGCGTCCACGGGGACGGCGCCCGCGTCCGCGAGGGTGCCGGGGAAGAGGCCCGGGTCCGCCGGGGCCGGAGGGCGCGGAGCCGGTCGCGCCTGGCGCGCCATCGCCTCGCGGTAGCGGGCCACCGTGCCCTCGGCCGCGCGGGCCCAGGTGAAGTGCCGCAGGACCCGCTCGCGTCCGGCCGCCCCGAGGCGGGCGCGCAGCTCGGCGTCACCGAGCAGCCGGGTCAGCGCGGCGGCCAGGGCCCCCGCGTCACCGGGAGGCACGGCGAGACAGGTCTCCCCGTCGCGGCCCGCGACCTCGGGGATCGCTCCGCCGGTCGTGGCGACCAGCGGGGTGCCCGTGGCCATGGCCTCGGCGGCCGGGAGCGAGAAGCCCTCGTACAGCGACGGCACGCACGCGACCTGCGCCGAGCGCACCAGGTCGACCAGTTCGGCGTCCGAGATGCCCTTGACGAACTCGACGGCGCCCTCCAGCCCGTACCGCTCCATGGCCTGCGCGACCGGGCCCTCCGTGGGCCGCTTGCCGACCACGACGAGATGGGCGCCGGGCTGGTCCGCCCGCACCTTCGCCAGCGCCTCGACGAGGAAGACCAGGCCCTTCAGCGGCACGTCCGCACTGGACGTGGTCACGATCCGGCCCGGCACGACCGCCACGGACGGGTCCGGCGCGAACAGGTCGGTGTCGGCGCCGATGTGGACGACGTGGATGCGGTCCTGCCGTACGCCGAGGTCCTCGACGATCTCCTGGCGCGAGGTGCCGGAGACGGTGAGCACGGACGGCAGCCTGCGCGCCACCCGCTTCTGCATCCGCGTGAAGGCGTACCAGCGGCGCACCGAGTACCGCCGCTTCCAGTTCTCGGCCGCGTCCAGTTCGAGACGCCGGTCGACGGTGATGGGGTGGTGGATGGTGGTCACCAGGGGGGCGCCGAGGTCGCCGAGGAGGCCGTAGCCGAGCGTCTGGTTGTCGTGGACGACGTCGAAGTCGCCGCGCCGGGCGCGCAGGTGACGGCGGGCACGCAGGGAGAACGTCAGCGGCTCGGGGAAGCCGCCGGTCCACATCGTGCCGACCTCGAGCGCGTCGATCCAGTCGCGGTACTCGTCACGCCCGGGAGTGCGGAAGGGGTCCGGCTGGCGGTAGAGGTCGAGGCTGGGCAGCTCGGTGAGGCCGAGCCCGTCGTATCCCTCGTCGAGCACCGCGTAGGGCTGGGCGCCGATGACCTCGACGCGGTGCCCCAGGCGGGCGAGTTCGCGGGACAGGTGACGCACGTAGACGCCCTGGCCACCGCAGAACGGGTTTCCCTTGTAGGTGAGGAGTGCGATCCGGAGCGGTCGCAAGCCGTCGGATGCGGGGCCCGCCGAGGGCCCGGCCTGACTGGCCTCAGCGGTCACTCTGGGCCCCCTTCTCCCTGCACTGTCCCGCGACATTACGCCGGGACGCTAACCTAGAACAAGTTTCAGAGTTGATCGTTCGGAGGATCCGAATCTACCGGCAGGTAGGGACGCTGTGAGCAGTGGATCAGGTGATTCACGCCACGGCGGACGGCGTGCCATGCTGTCCGATCATCCACCCTCACCGACTGTCACGGACGGGACCGATGCCCGCGGAATCCCACAGGACCCAGGCGGCCAAGGCGGCGAAGCCGGAAGCCGGCACCGCGCGCCCCGGCCCGGCCTCCGCGCTCACCGGCCCCGCCTCCCCGCTCACCGAGCGGCAGGAGGCCCGTCGGCGCAGCATCCTCCGGGCGTGCACCCAGCTGGCCGTCCGGGGCGGCTTCGACGCGGTGCAGATGCGCGAGGTCGCGGAGTCCTCCCAGGTGGCGCTCGGCACGCTGTACCGCTACTTCCCGTCCAAGATCCACCTGCTGGTCGCCACCATGCAGGACCAGCTGGAGGACCTGCACGCGACACTGCGGAAGAAGCCGCCGGCCGGTGAGACCCCGGCCGAGCGGGCCGCGGAGACCCTGATGCGGGCCTTCCGCGCGCTCCAGCGCGAGCCGCACCTGGCCGACGCGATGGTGCGCGCCCTGACCTTCGCGGACCGCAGTGTGAGCCCGGAGGTCGACCAGGTCTTCCGGCAGACCACGAGGATCATCCTGGACGCCATGGAGCTCACCGACCCGACGCCGGAGCAGCTCGCGGCGGTCCGCGTCATCGGGCACACCTGGCACTCGGCCCTGATCACCTGGCTCTCGGGCCGCGCCTCCATCGCCCAGGTGAGGGTCGACATAGAGACGGCGTGCCGGCTGATGGACCTGGCGGCGGCACCGACGACCGCGGACCCCCGCTGAGCCGGCAGGGTGGGGTGAGCCGCTTCAGCCCGAGGAGCGAGCCGGGACGGCAAGGTGACTGTGGAACAGCTCACTCACCTGGGACGGCAGCGGAAACGTCATGACGGTCCGGCCCGGCGGGAACGGCTCCCTCCCGGCCGGGGCGTCCACCGGCTTCTGCCTCCCCGTGAACGGCGGCACCGCGCCTTTGCCGCAGGTCGGCGCCTGTACGGCCTCCTGACCCGCCCCGCCGCCACCGGCCCGCTCCCGCGGCCCCTCCAGGGTCCCGGGTGCGGGCCGCGTCTCACCGCCGCCGTGACCCCGGTCACGCCGCGGACCTCTGCCTCTCCCACCTTCCGAAGCCACCCCGAACGCCCTTCCTACGGGCGGGTAGAGTGGCGGCGTCGTCATCACACCCGTACGGGGGGAAGCCGGTGCAATTCCGGCGCTGACCCGCAACCGTGAGCCGTCCGCCGAGACGGTGAGCCGGAATGCCCCGAACGGTTCGTGACCGGCTCACGTGCCCGGCAGCCCGCCGGAGCACGGGCACCGTCGAGGTATACGGAGCCGAGCCGCCGGGGTGTCCCGCGCTGCCCGGCCCTCTTCAGGGAGAGGCACCCGCCGATCATGAATGTCCGCCGCAGCGCCGCGGTCCTGGCCGCCGTCGCCGTGATCGGCGCCGCCGCACCGGCCGCCGCCGACTCGTCCCCCTCGCCGTCCCGGGCGCCGCTTCCCTCCGCCCTGTACGGCGACAGCGACCCCCAGTACGACGGCGTCTGGCGCCAGTCGCTCGCCCTGCTCGCGCAGCACACGGTCGACGTCGAACCGCCGAAGGCCGCCGTCGACTGGCTGGCGGGCCAGCAGTGCGCCGACGGTTCCTTCGCCCCGTACCGCGCCGACACCGCGAAGGCGTGCGACGCGAAGACGACGGTCGACACCAACCAGACCGCCGCCGCCGTCCAGGCCCTCGCCGCGCTCGGCGGCCACGACGACGTGACGAAGAAGGCCGTCGGCTGGCTGAAGTCCGTGCAGAACGAGGACGGCGGCTGGGGCTACACCGCGGGCGGCGCCAGCGACACCAACTCCACCTCCGTCGTCATCGGCGCGCTCGCCGCCGCCGGCGAGAAGCCGGCCGAGGTGGAGAAGGACGGCAAGTCCCCCTACGACGCCCTGCTGAAGCTGGAGCTCCCCTGCGAGGGCGACGGCGCGGGCGCGTTCGCCTTCCAGCCGGACAAGAAGGGCAAGCTGGTCGCCAACGCCGACGCGACGGCGGCGGGTGTGCTCGGTGCGCTGGGCGCCGGCCTGGCCGCGGGGCCCGGCAAGGGCACGGGCGCGGACGCCGCCTGCGCGAAGGCGGAGAGCCCCGAGCAGGCCGCCGCCAACGGCGCCGCGTACCTCACCGACGCCCTCGCCGAGGACGGCCACCTCGTCTCCTCCCTCCCCGGCTCCGAGGACCAGCCCGACTACGGCAACACCGCCGACGCGGTCGTCGCGCTCGCCGCGCAGGGCGCCACCGAGCAGGCCCGCGCCTCCCTGGCCTGGCTGGAGAAGAACGCCGCCGGCTGGGCCACGCAGAGCGGCCCCGCCGCCTACGCCCAGCTGATCCTCGCCGCCCACGCCACCGGCGCGGACCCGCGCGCCTTCGGCGGCAAGGACCTGGTGAAGCAACTCTCGGCGACCGGCCCGGCCGCCGCCGGGAAGACCACGGAGGCGAAGGCGCAGGAGGAGAAGAAGGACGAGTCGGACTCCGGGCCCGGTGTCTGGTGGTTCGTCGGCGTCTGCCTGGTCGCCGGCATCGGCATCGGCTTCCTGATCAGCGGCCGCAGGAAGCGCCGGCCGTGATCCGCCGGGCCACCGTACTGTTCCTGGCCGCGCTCCTGCCCCTGCTGGCGGGCGCGGGCCAGGCCCAGGCCGCCGGCTACCGCTACTGGTCCTTCTGGGAGCGGAACGGCACGGCGTGGACGTACGCCACCCAGGGCCCGTCCACCGCACGCCCCTCCGACGGCGACGTCCAGGGCTTCCGCTTCTCCGTCAGCGAGGACTCCGCCGACGCGGCGAAGCCCCGCGGCACGTCGGACTTCGGCACCATCTGCGCGAAGACCCCGGCCCGGGACGGCGAGAAGCGCGTCGCCCTGGTCATCGACTTCGGCACCCCCGCCGACGCCCCGTCCGGCGAAACCCCGCCGGCCGGCCGCACGGCCTGCGCCCAGGTGCCGGAGAACGCCACGACGGCCGAGGCGCTGGCCTCGGTCGCGAAGCCTCTCCGTTACGGCACGAGCGCCCTGCTGTGCGCGATATCGGGCTACCCGGAGAAGGGCTGCGGCGAACAGGTCTCGGCGAAGGCCCCGGCTCCCGCGGAGGAGAAGGCCGAAGAGAAGGAAGAGAAGAACGACTCGAACGACTCCGGCCCGTCAGTGGGCCTGATGGCCGGAATCGCCGCGGTGGCCCTCCTCGGATCGGCAGCCGTCTGGCAGGTCCGCCGCCGTGCCTAGCTGCGGGCAGTCGCGCCTCCCCGGGAGGTCCCCCCAGGGAGGCACCGGCCGAGCGCCGGCGGGCACGCCCACCCCCGCCCCTCGCACGCACCGGACACCACTCCACCCCGGTGCCTGGTGGCTCTGGGCCCTCGGCCTCGGCACCGCCGCCACCCGGACCACCAACCCCCTCCTGCTCGCCCTCCTCGTCACCACCTCCGCCTACGTCGTGGCCACCCGGCGCCCCCACGCCCCCTGGTCCCGCTCCTACGGCGCCTTCGTCAGACTCGCCCTCGCCGTCCTCCTCGTCCGCCTCGCCTTCGCCGTGGTCCTCGGCTCCCCCGTCCCCGGCACCCACACCGTCGTCACCCTCCCCGAAGTGCCCCTCCCCGACTGGGCCCAGGGGATCCGGCTCGGCGGCAGGGTCACCGCGGAGGCCCTCACCTTCGCCCTCTACGACGCCCTGCGCCTTGCCACCCTGCTCGTCTGCGTGGGCGCGGCGAACGCCCTGGCCAACCCCTCCCGCCTCCTGAAGTCCCTCCCCGGCGCCCTGTACGAACTCGGCGTGGCCGTGGTCGTGGCCCTGACCTTCGCCCCCCACCTCATCGCCGACGCACAGCGCCTGCGCGCCGCCCGCCGTCTGCGGGGCCGCCCCGACAAGGGCGTGCGCGGACTCCTGCATGTGGGACTCCCGGTCCTGGAAGGCGCGTTGGAACGCTCCGTCGCCCTCGCCGCCGCGATGGACGCGCGCGGATACGGCCGTACCGCCGAGGTCCCGCCCGCCGTGCGCCGGACCACCGCCGCCCTCACCCTCGGTGGCCTGCTCGGCGTCTGCGCGGGAACGTACGGGCTGCTCACCGCCGAGGGCGGCACGTATGGCGTCCCCGTCCTCCTCGCCGGTCTGGCCGCCGCCCTCGCGGGGCTCCGGCTCGGCGGCCGGCGCACCCTGCGCACCCGTTACCGCCCGGACGCCTGGGACGCGCGGGCCTGGCTGGTCACCGCGTCCGGAGTCGCCGTGGCCGGCCTCCTGACCCTGGCCGCCTCCCGCGACCCGGCGGCCCTGCACCCCGGCGTGGTCCCGCTCGTCGCCCCCACCCTCCCCCTGTGGCCGGCGGCGGCCGTCCTCATCGGTCTGCTCCCCGCCTTCATCACCCCCGCCCCCGAGGCGGGCACGGACACCCGCAAGGAGCCGACGTGATCCGCTTCGAGAACGTGTCGGTGACCTACGACGGAGCGCCGGAACCCGTCGTGCGCGACGTCGACTTCGAGGTCCCCGAGGGCGAACTGGTCCTCCTCGTCGGCCCGTCCGGGGTCGGCAAGTCGACCGTGCTGGGCGCGGTGAGCGGACTGGTCCCGCACTTCACCGGCGGCACCCTGCACGGCAGGGTCACGGTCGCGGGCCGCGACACCCGCACCCACAAGCCACGCGAACTCGCCGACGTCGTGGGCACGGTGGGCCAGGACCCGCTCTCCCACTTCGTGACGGACACGGTGGAGGACGAGCTCGCCTACGGCATGGAGTCGCTGGGCCTGCCCCCGGCCGTCATGCGCCGCAGGGTGGAGGAGACCCTGGACCTCCTCGGCCTCGCCGGCCTGCGCGACCGCCCGATCTCCACGCTCTCCGGCGGCCAGCAGCAGCGCGTGGCCATCGGCTCGGTCCTGACCCCGCACCCCCGGGTCCTCGTCCTCGACGAGCCGACCTCCGCACTCGACCCGGCGGCGGCCGAGGAGGTCCTGGCCGTACTCCAGCGCCTGGTCCACGATCTGGGCACCACGGTCCTCATGGCCGAGCACCGCCTGGAGCGCGTCGTCCAGTACGCCGACCAGGTGGCGCTGCTGCCGGGCCCCGGTGAGCGGCCGCTGCTCGGCACCCCGCCGGAGATGATGGCGGTCTCCCCCGTCTGCCCCCCGGTGGTCGACCTGGGCCGGCTGGCCGGCTGGTCCCCGCTTCCCCTGACGGTCCGCGACGCCCGACGCGGGGCGGGTGATCTGCGCGCCCGCCTCGCCGGCCGCCAGCCGCGCCGGGACGACGCCGCACCCCCGCCGCCCGCCCCCTCCCGGCGCCTGTTCCGGCGCACGAGACCGGACGGTCCTGCCGCCCCCGCCCCCGTGGCCGAGATCCGCTCCCTCGCGGTCCGCCGCGACCGGGTCCAGGCCCTTCGGCACGTCGACCTGACGGTCACCCCCGGGGAGACGATCGCCCTCATGGGCCGCAACGGCGCCGGCAAGTCGACGCTGCTCAGCGCCCTGGTGGGTCTGGTCGCCCCCTCCGCGGGCTCGGTCCGCACCGGCGACGCGGTCCCGCACCGCACCCGCCCCCGCGACCTGGTCCGCCGGGTCGGCCTGGTCCCCCAGGAACCCCGCGACCTCCTCTACGCCGACACGGTCGCCGCGGAGTGCGCCGCCGCCGACCGGGACGCGGAGGCGCCCCCCGGCACCTGCCGCGCCCTCCTGACGGAACTCCTCCCCTCGGTGGCCGACGACACCCACCCCCGCGACCTGTCCGAGGGCCAGCGCCTGACCCTCGCCCTGGCGGTCGTCCTCACCGCCCGCCCGCCGCTGCTCCTCCTCGACGAGCCGACCCGCGGCCTGGACTACGCGGCGAAGGCCCGCCTGGTGGCGATCCTGCGCGAGCTGGCCGCCGGGGGCCACGCCATCGTCATGGCCACGCACGACGTGGAACTGGCGGCGGAACTCGCCCACCGGGTGGTGCTGCTGGCCGAGGGCGAGGTGATCGCGGACGGCCCGGCCGCGGAAGTGGTCGTGGCGTCCCCGTCCTTCGCACCGCAGGTGGCGAAGATCCTGGCCCCGCAGCACTGGCTCACGGTCTCCCAGGTCCGGGAGGCACTGCGATGACGGTCACACGGCGGACGGACCGCCAGGCCAGGGCCATCCGCCTGGGCCCCCGCTCGTGGCTGGCCCTCGCCCTGGTCAGCGCGGTGGGCGTGGCCGGCTTCGGCTGGCCCTTCCTCGCCCCGCCCGCCTCCGCGCTGAACGCCCACGCCCAGGACGCACCGTGGCTGTTCGCGGGCCTGCTGGTCCTCCTGGTCGCGGTCGTGGCAGCGACGATCTCGGAGTCGGGCCTCGGCCCGAAGGCGGTGGCGATGCTCGGCGTCCTGGCGGCGACGGGCGCCGCCCTGCGTCCCATCGGCGCCGGCACGGCCGGCCTGGAACCCATGTTCTTCCTCATGGTCCTGAGCGGCCGGGTGCTCGGCCCGGGCTTCGGCTTCGTCCTCGGCTCGGTGACGATGTTCGCCTCCGCCCTGCTCACGGGCGGTGTCGGCCCGTGGCTGCCGTTCCAGATGCTGGCGATGGGCTGGTTCACGATGGGCGCGGGCTTCCTCCCGGGCCCCGACCGCCTCCGCGGCCGGGCGGAGGCCTGGATGCTCGCGGTGTACGGCTTTCTGGCGGCCTTCGCCTACGGCACGGTGATGAACATGGCGGGCTGGCCCTTCATGTCGGCGCTGGCCTCGAACATCTCCTTCTCCCCCGACGCGTCGCTCCCCACCAACCTGGCCCGTTTCCTGGCGTACTGCCTGGCGACCTCGCTCGGCTGGGACCTGGGACGGGCCCTGGTCACGGTCGCCCTGACCCTCACCGTGGGCACCCCGCTCCTGAAGGCCCTCCGCCGAGCCACCCGCAGGGCGGCCTTCGAGACCCCGGTCACGTTCGGCGACGCCCCTCGGTGAAGTCCCGGGCGCACCGCGTGACGGGGACGGTGAGCCACCCCACATGAGCCGCGTCACATACGACCCGGCACCGTAGCGACGCACCGGGCCGCGCACGGCGTCCCGACCCCTGCACCTCCCCGCTCCGACCTTCGGTAGTAAAAGGGACCTTTGCGGGCAATCCCGGGATTTGTTTCTGTGGAGCCGTCGCCAGGCGCCGACGTACCCACCCGGGTCGCGGCGCCGACGCATGCCCCCCGCCGCACGTCGCGGCATCCGGCACGGCGTAACGCGACCGCCCTGCTCACCGACCGAAAGGCCGCCCGTGTCCGCCGCTTCCCTCCTCCGCACCGTCGCCACCCCGAAGAAGACCCTCGCCGGTGCCGCCCTGGTCGCCGCCACCTGCGGCACCCTGATCGCCGCCGCGCCCGCCCAGGCCGCGACCACGACGAGCGCCTCCTCGGCCCAGGCGACCGCGCAGAAGATGATCGGCAACTCGGCCGAGTTCCAGTGCTTCTCGAACATCGTCCAGCACGAGAGCGGCTGGAACCACACCGCCACCAACGCCTCCAGCGGTGCCTACGGCCTGGTCCAGGCTCTGCCCGCCTCCAAGATGGCCTCGGCCGGCTCCGACTGGAAGACCAACCCGGCCACCCAGATCAAGTGGGGCCTGGACTACATGAAGGACCGCTACGGCAGCGCCTGCGGCGCCTGGTCCTTCTGGCAGGCCAACAACTGGTACTGACAGCCCCGCATCCCCCATACCGAAGGCGGCGACCCCACGATCCCCGGGGCCGCCGCCTTCGCCGTCTCCCAGCGAGACGGAGCGCGCTCGAACCTGCGGCGTCAGGTCATCGAGAGGTGCCACTTGCCATGCTCGGACACCGTGACGTATCCGTGCTGCGGGAGACGCAGGGTGCCCCTCTGGTCGGCAGCGGAGGTGAAGCGGATCTGCCGCTTCCCGCCGTTGGCCGGCGTGTAGACGATGGTGCCGGGCGCGTCGGCGAAGTCGTAGTGCACGACCGGGGCGTATTCGAAGTACGGCTTGGGGCTGAAGTAGGCGAAGGTCCTGGTTCCCTTTCCCTGGGTCGTTCCGGACGGGAGCCGGGGCAGCGCGTCGCCGTCCGCGATGCGCAGCTTCCACCTGCCGAAGCCGCTGGCGCCCTCGCTGCCCACCGTGACTCGCCAGATGGCGAGGGCGTCACAGTCGGCAGGCAGGACGATGTGCGAGGGCCCGGTCCGGCCGATCGTGACGAGCGTGTCGTGGGCCCGCTGGTGATGCGGGCCCTTGCGCACGGTCACCAGCTGGAAGCTCGTGGTGAATCCCGCGCGGAACTCCAAGGGGACCGGCTTTCCGTCCCCTGCGCCGGGTATCTCGACGGTGCGGCTGCGCCAGCCGGACCATGTTGCGGACCTGGTACTGCTCATGGCGCTCCTCCGTCACGCGTCGGGTCGGCTCCGCCGAGTCCCCCAAGGGCCAGGCGACCGCCTGAAGATGATCGTAGAGCTGGCGGCCCGACCGGTGCTGCCCGACCGGTGCTGCCCGTTCGGTGCGGATCCGGTGCCGCGTGCGTCACGGCCGGGCGCGGTGACCGTGCGGGACGCGCACTCGCCCCGCCTGCGCGGTGACGGCGGGTGCCTGGACCGCGAGGGCGAGTTCACGCGGCTCACCGTGCCGGCGCCGGGCGAGTTCCGGATCAGCCCGGAGTACGGTCCTGGTCCTGCGCCGACGGCTCGCTTCCGAGGTCGGCCGCGGTCACCGTCGTACGGGCGCGCGGCCCCTGGAGGAGGTGGGTGAGGCCGAAGCCGGCGCCGACGACCACCGCGCCTCCCGCCGCGTCCAGGATCCAGTGGTTGCCGGTGGCGACGATCGAGGCGGTCGTGAGGAGGGGATGGAGCACCCCCAGGGCCTTCATCCACGGCTTCGGCGCGAGGAGCGCGATCACCACTCCGCACCACAGGGACCAGCCGAAGTGCAGGGACGGCATCGCCGCGTACTGGTTGGTGAGGTGGGTGAGGGTGCCGTACTCCGGCTGGGAGAAGTCCTGGACGCCGTGCACCGTGTCGATGACGCCCAGGCCCGGCATGAGGCGGGGCGGGGCGAGCGGGTAGAGCCAGAAGCCGACGAGGGCGAGGAGAGTGGCGAAGCCCAGGGCCGAGCGGGCCCAGCGGTAGTCGACGGGGCGGCGCCAGTACAGCAGCCCGAGCACGGTCAGCGGGACGATGAAGTGGAACGACGTGTAGTAGAGGTCGAAGAACTCCCGCAGCCAGCCGATCCTCGCCACGGCGTGGTTGACGGCGTGCTCGACGTCCATCCGGAGCAGGCGTTCGAGGTCGAGGACCTGCTGTCCGTGTTCCTCGGCGCGGGCGCGGCCCGCCGAGTTGCTGCCGCCGGTCGCGGCGAGGCGGACCTTGGCGTACGCGGCGTAGGTGACGCGGATCAGCAGGAGTTCGAGCAGGAGGTTCGGCCGCAGCAGTACCCGGCGCAGGAACGGCAGCAGCGGGACGAACGCGAAGCGGGCCGGGACGGGAGGGGCGTACGGGGTCGGGACCGGTGTGCGGAAGTACGGGGAGGTGCGGGAGAGGAAGGGGACCGCGGTGGCGGCGGCCAGGGCGGCGAGGAGGACGACGTTGTCGCGCACCGGGTGGAGGAACGCCATGTTCGGCAGCATCATCCTGGAGGGCAGCGTCATCACCAGGACGACGGCGACGGGCCACACCATCCGGTCGCGGGCGCGCCTGCCGACCCGGCCGACGGCGGTGAGCAGTACCCACAGCAACTGGTGCTGCCACGCGGTCGGGGCGACCGCCAGGGCGGCGCAGCCGGTGACGGCGACGGCGAGCAGCGGCTGGCCGTCGTGGGCGTGGCGGACGGCGCGCCGGAGGGCGAGGGTCACGACGGCGGCGCCGAGCAGGAGGAAGAGGCCGATCTCCAGGGGGCCCGCGAGGCCGAGGCGGAGCAGGGCGCCGTGCAGGGACTGGTTGGCGAGGTCGTCGGCGGGGCCGCCGAGGCCGGTGCCCGCCAGGTGGTGCACCCAGTAGGTGGAGGAGTCCCGCGGCATCGCGGCCCAGGCCAGCGCGGTGGCGGCGGCGAACGTGAGGCCGGTGGCGGTGGCGGCCTGCCGGCGGCCGGTGAACCACAGCAGCGGGGCGAAGAGCAGGAGGGTGGGCTGGAGCGCCGCCGCGACGCCGATGAGGGTGCCGCTGACGCGCCGGCCGCGGGTGACGAAACAGCCGAGCAGCACGAGCAGGACCGGGATGATGCTGGTCTGGCCGAGCCAGAGGGTGCTGCGCACCGGCAGGGACAGCATGAGCAGGCTGATGGCGACGGGCGCCGCGAGGATCGCGGTGCGGCGGCCGACCGGCTCGGGCAGGGCGCGGGCGGCCACCAGGCCGAGGGCGACGACCAGCAGCAGGGTGCCGAAGGTCCAGCCCCAGCCGAGGGCTTGTTCGGCCGGGCGGGTGAGGGGTTTGAGGACGAGCCCGCTGAAGGGGGTTCCGGTGAACCGGGTGGATTCGTAGAGAGAGCCGCTGACGTGGAGGACGCCCTCGGGGCCCACCCACGTCTCCAGGGCGGTGAGCCGCTCTCCGCTCGGGGTGGTGAGGACGGCGGCGACCTGCCGTACGGCGAGGACGGCGGCGAGCAGCCACAGCGCGAGGCGCGCCGTGCGCAGCCGTGCCCGGGTGCCGCCGACCGCTGTCGCCCCGAGCGTCTCCGTCGGTCGCCCCCTGTGCTCCGCGTTCGCCACGCCTCGTCGGCCTCCCGCCCCGTTTCACCCCGCGTGTCCCGTACGTGGGGGTTCGCTCCGCGCAGCCTATGAGGCGCGCACCGCCCTCCGTAGGGAGACGCGGGAAACCGCGGCGTCACCTGACGGCCCGTTCGCTTGTGCCCGAACGACGATAGTCCGCGGGGGGTGGCGTCACCTCGGGACGACGCGAGAAGCGTCACAACGAGTGAGCGGACGGGGCCCCGGGACACACCGGGAAAGCACCTGACGGACGGCGGACGCGCGGCGTATCTTCGTTAGCGATGCTAGTTAGAGAAGCTAACCAGCCGTACGGAAGGTACAGGCGCATGAGCGAGGCGCAGCTCTGGCAAGCGATGGACGAGTACGTCGCCGACCGGCTCCTGACCGACGCACCCGACGAGGCCCTGGCGGCCGCCCTGCGCGACAGCGACGCCGCCGGACTCCCGCCGATCGCCGTCTCGGCCCCGGCGGGGAAGCTGCTGCAGCTCCTCGCCCAGGTGCAGGGCGCCCGCACCATCCTGGAGATCGGCACGCTCGGCGGCTACAGCACCATCTGGCTGGGCCGTGCCCTCCCCGCGGACGGACGGCTGATCTCCCTGGAGTACGACCCCCATCACGCCGAGGTCGCGGTCCGCAACATCGCCCGCGCGGGACTCGACCAGCAGGTCGAGGTGCGGGTGGGCGCGGCACTGGATTCGCTGCCCCGGCTGGCGGACGAGAATCCGCCTCCGTTCGACCTGGTCTTCATCGACGCGGACAAGGCCAACAACGCCCATTACATGGAATGGGCGCTCAGGCTGACCAGCGCGGGCAGCCTGATCGTCCTGGACAACGTCGTCCGCGGCGGCCGGGTGGCCGACCAGGACAACACGGACCCGGACGTGGTGGGCACCCGCGCCGCCCTCGACATGATCGGCAACCACCCGAGGCTGACGGGCACGGCGATCCAGACGGTCGGCATCAAGGGCTGGGACGGCTTCGCACTGGCGCGCGTGCTGGCGTGAACCGGGCAGCGTCAGACCTCGTGGTAGAAGCCCACGTTGACGCTGCGCGGGGCGGTGCGGTCCTGGATGACGACCTCGCCGCTGCCGCCCCGGGGCAGCGCGACGGTGCCGCCGTAGGCGACCGGTCGGACGTACTCGCCGATGGTCAGCCGGACCTCGGAGGAGGGCTCGGGCAGGGACCCGCGCAGCCAGGTCAGCTGCCAGGTGCCGTCCTGCGCGCAGCCGAACTCCAGGTGGACGCGGGAGACGAACAGCCAGTCGTCCGGCGTCGACAGCCGGCACAGCGACCTGTCCCGGCCCACCCGCAGCACGGCACCCGGCTCGCTGGGCGCGTCGGCCATGAGCATGCCGGCCGTGGCACCCGCTTCCGCCGCGGACACCGCGGCCATGGTGAGTTCGAGCACCTGCGCTCCTCCTGAGACGTCCTTCTGCCGCCGAATGATAAAACGTCCGGGTTCGCGGCGTCCGGCACAATGAACGCATGACCGAGCGAAAGCCACCCGGCGTCGACTTCGAGAGCTGGGTCGACAGGCAGATTCGCGACGCCGACGCGCGCGGGGAGTTCGAGCAGCTGGCGGGGGCGGGCAAGCCGCTGCCCCGTGAGGTCGAGAGCACCTACGACGAACTGTGGTGGGTGAAGCGGAAGATGGCGCGCGAGGGGTTCTCGGTGCTGCCGCCGACGCTCGCCCTGCGCAAGGAGGCCGAGGACGCGCTGGAGGCCGCGCTCGCGGCCCCGTCGGAGCGGATCGTCCGGAAGATCCTCACGGAGATCAACGCCAGGATCAGCGACATGATGTTCAAGCCGCCGCCCGGCCCCCCGCTGGGCAAGAAGCCCTACGACGTCGAGGACGTCGTGAGGCAGTGGCGGGAGCGCCGGGCGGCGTCGGACGGGCGGGGCGGCTCAGACGTGTAGCAGCCGCTCCGCCAGCTCGCGGTAGTCCCGCAGGGCGAGGCGCAGTTGCTCGGTGTCGGTCGCGGCCACGGAGCCGCCGTCGTCGGCCCCGCCGTCCTGCCAGGACCGCCGCAGGGTGCGGCGGCGCTCGGTCACGGCCTCCGTGAAGCGTTCCGTGAGCTCCTGCAGGGCGCGGTCGGCCTCCCGTACGGCGTCCCGCGGCGCGTCGACGAACTCGGCCACGGCGTGCTGCAACTGCGCCGTGACCCTGTCGGTGTCGTCGAGCCGGAGGAGGCGTCCCGGTGTCCGGTCGCCGTCGTGGCCGGTGCCGGTGGGCCCGGCTTCGCCGTGCCGCGGGCTCCCGGCGGTCAGGGGATTCCCGGCGTCCGCGGCGCTACGGCCGTCGGCCTCACGGGTCCCGTCGCCGGTACGGGCACCGAGGACGCCGTCCCGGGTGCCGTGCACACCGTCGTGGGTGCCGAGGGCGCCGTCGCGGGCGCCGTGCACGCCGTCGCGGGTGTCGTGCACACCGTCGTGGGTGCCGAGGGCGCCGTCCCGGGTGCCGAGGGCGCCGTCGCGGGCGCCGTGCACGCCGTCGCGGGCGCCTAGGGCGCCGTCCCGGGCGCCGTGCACACCGTCCCGGATGCCGTGCACGCCGTCGCGGGTGTCGTGGGGCGCGCGGCCGGCCTCTTCGCGGACGTCCCGGGCCGGGGCGTCACCGCGGAGGCCGGCGTCCGCCTCCGGGACACGGCCCTGGCCGCCGACGGCCGGGGCCGGGGCGCCACCCGGGACGCCGGACGTGGTGCGGTGTCCCTCGAAGGGCGGTGTGCCGCCGGGGCGGCGGGTCTCGTCGGTCATCGGTTCAGCTCTCCTTCGTCTGGCGCCGGTGGAACAGCGACGAGGTCTGGTGCCCGCGGCGGGCTGCCGGGGACGGGGTGCGGTCGCCGTCACCGCGGTGGTGTCCTTCGTGCCGGGACGGGCGGACCAGTTCCTCGAACAACGCCCGGGCCTCGACGACGGCCTCGCGCATCTCCTCGGTGCCCGCACCGCCGTCGTGCGCGCCGTTCGCGTGGGCCTGCGCCACCCGGTGCACGCGCCGGTAGCCCTCGACGTGGTGGGCGTGGTGCACGGACAGCGCGGCGAGCTGGTCCTCGTAGTGCCCGTCGGCGGGGAAGCCGCGGGCGGCGGCGACCTCGGCGATCAGGCGGTCGGCCTCGGCGACCGCCTCACGCGGCGCGTCGACGAAACGCTCCTGGACGGCCGTCCAGCGCGCCTCGAACCTCTCCCGCTCGACGGGCTCCAACGAGCGCTCCCGCAGGTCGCCGTGGCGCTGCACGCGCTCGGCGAGCTCCCGCTCGGCGGCCTTGGTGTCCCCGTCGTGCCGGGCGACGGCCCGGTCGTATTCGGGCCCGAAGCGACGCTTCAGGCCCTTGCCGTGCCGGGGACCGCGGGCGCGCAGGGTCAGCACGGCCGCGACGGCGGCAACGACCGCAACAATCACGATCAACGCAATGATCAGGCCAGTGGACATGGATGCCTTCCGGATTCTCGGCCGGGCCGGCACTCTTCGCGAGCCGGTCGTCTTCCGTGTTGCCCGAAGGTCCGGGCACAAACTGTTCCCGGCCGTCACCGTCCGGCACGGCTTATTCGCTTGCGCGTCCGCCGGACGGGGCGCCGAGAATGCGCCCATGACGTGGACCGTGGCCCCGGAGCCGTACGACTCGCCCGTCGCGGGTGCGCTCTGGCGGGCGTACTACACCGAGGTCAGCGACCGCTGGTACCTGCTGCACGAGGGACGGCGGACCGACCCGCGGGAGCTGGAGCAAGGGATCGCCGCCGAGTCGGGGGCCGACCTCGCGCCGCCGCGGGGGCTGCTGCTGGTCGCCCGGTACGGGGGCGAGCCGGCCGGGAGTGCGGGCTTCCGGCTGCTGGACGGCGGGACCGCCGAGCTGACCCGGGTGTTCCTGTACGAGGGGATGCGGGGCAGGGGCGGTGCGGGACTGCTGGTGCGGGCCGCCGAGGACGCGGCCCGGGCGGCGGGTGCGACCCGGATGATCCTCGACACGCGTGGTGACCTCGTGGAGGCACGGGCCCTGTACGCCCGCCTCGGCTACGCGGAGACCGAGCCCCACAACAACGACCCGTACGCCGAGCACTGGTTCGCCAGGCGGCTCGGCTGAAGGTTCACGACGTCGGGGACACCGCACCGGTGTCGTGGGGGCGTTCCCCGCTGGAGCCGCACAGCTCGTCATTCAGCTCGTGCACCAGCCGCACCAGGTCGGTCGGGCGGTCCGGTCCCCACCAGTCGCCGAGCAGCTCCGCCAGGGACTCCTCCCTTGCCCGTGCCAGCCGCTCGGCCGTCTCGCGGCCCTCGTCGGTGAGCACCAGGTCGACGCCCCGGCGCACGGCGAGGTGCCGGGTCTCGACCTGGCGGGTGGCCTCGAGGACGACGCCGAGCGGCACCGGGTTGTGCTCGGCGAGCCGGGCCGGTTCCACCGAGCCGTTCCTCCTGATCCGCAGCAGCAGCCAGCTCGCCGCGGGCAGCAGGTCGTAGCCCGCGCGGTCAGTGATCTTCCGGTAGATCTCGCGCCGTCCCTCGCGGGTGCCGAGCACCGACAGCGCGCGGCACACCTCGTCGTAGGAGGACCGCTCCACGGGGTTGCTGGCGAGCGTCTCGGTCACGTCGGGCGCGGTGACCGAGGCGCGCAGCCGGTCCTCCTTGAGGAACCAGGCGAGCGCGAAGCCGATGAGGGCGACGGGCGCGGCGTACAGGAAGACGTCGGTGATGGCGTTCGCGTAGGCGTCGAGCGCCGGGGGGCGCAGCGCGGGCGGCAGGGCGGCGATGCCGCGCGGATCGTCCTCCAGGGCGCCGGGGGTGACACCGGGCGGCAGGGGCGGGCCCCGGAAGGCGTCGGTGAGTTCGTCGCCGAGGCGGCTCGCGAAGATCGTGCCGAAGACGGCGACGCCGAACGAGGCGCCGATGGAGCGGAAGAACGTCGCGCCCGAGGTGGCGACGCCGAGATCCTCGTAGGGCACGGCGTTCTGCACGATCAGCACGAGGACCTGCATCACCAGGCCGAGTCCGAGGCCGAAGACGAAGAAGAAGGTGCTCATCACGGCGGTGGAGCTGGCCGCGTCGAGCTGGTGGAGCAGCAGCAGTCCGAGGGTGGTGACGGCGGTGCCCGCGATCGGGAACACCTTCCAGCGTCCGGTGCGGCTGACGATCTGTCCGGAGCCGGTGGAGGACAGCAGCATGCCGGCCACCATCGGCAGCATGTGCACGCCGGACATGGTGGGTGAGATGCCGTGGACCACCTGCAGGAAGGTCGGCAGGTAGGTCATCGCGCCGAACATGGCGAAGCCGATGACGAAGCTGATCACGGCGGAGAGCGTGAAGGTGCGCACCCGGAACAGCTTCAGCGGCAGTACGGGCTCGGCGGCCCGGCGCTCCACGGCCACGAACGCGACGACGAGCACGGCGCCGAGCACCGCGAGCCCGACGATCTGCGGCGAGCCCCAGCCCCAGGTGGTGCCGCCGAGGGAGGCGACCAGGACCAGGCAGGTGGCGACGGAGGCGATGAGGAGGGTGCCGAGGTAGTCGATGACGTGCCTGGCCGGCGTGCGCGGGATGTGCAGGGCCGCCGCGATGACGGCGAGGGCGAGGATGCCGACGGGCAGGTTGACGTAGAACACCCAGCGCCAGCTCAGGTGCTGGGTGAAGAGTCCGCCGAGCAGGGGGCCGAGCACGCTCGTCGCGCCGAACACCGCCCCGAACAGGCCCTGGTAGCGGCCGCGTTCACGGGGCGGGACGAGGTCGCCGACGATCGCCATCGACAGCACGATGAGGCCGCCGCCGCCCAGGCCCTGGAGTGCGCGGAACCCGATGAGCTGGGCCATGTCCTGCGCGGTGCCGCACAGCGCCGAGCCCACCAGGAAGATCACGATCGCGGCCTGGAAGAGCCTCTTGCGGCCGTACTGGTCGCCGAGTTTGCCCCAGAGCGGGGTCGCGGCGGTGGAGGCCAGCAGATAGGCGGTGACCACCCAGGACAGGTGCTCCAGGCCGCCCAGGTCGCTGACGATGGTGGGCAGGGCGGTGGACACGATGGTCTGGTCGAGCGCGGCGAGCAACAGGCCCAGCAGCAGGGCGCCGATCGAGAACAGGACGTCGCCGGAGACGTGCTCCCGGCCGCCGCCGGGGGCCGGCGGTCCGGCGGGGGGCGCGGGCCGCGTGTCGCCCTTCGGCGCCGTACCGTGCGCGTCGTCGGCCATGGACACCTCCACAGTTCTCGTTTCCCCGTCCATCGTGATCGGTGTGGCCTGTTATGGCCTGTCGAGTCCTGCCGGAAGTTCGCATTCCGGGGGCACGCGGCCCGAGCTGTGAAGAAGATCTGCATAATCTCTGGAGTTCGCGAGGGGAGGGACGACACGTGGAAGAACCGAACGGACACCCGTGCCCGGAGTGCGGTGCGCCCAGGAACAGCGACAGCACGCCCTCCTGCGTCTGCACGCTGCGTGCGTCCGACGCCCTCCGCGACGCGCGTACGGCGGAGGCCGCCGCCGCGGAGGATTTCGACCCGCTGCGCATCCGGCCGTACGTCGAACTGGACGGTGGGACCGCGCGGAGTACGCCGGACGGGCCGGGGCAGGCCACGGACGCGTCCGGGCCGCCGCCGGACGACTCGGGGGTGCCCGACCGGACGATGCCCCTGCGCGCCGTCCCGCCGGAGGCGGCGCCCGGCGCGGCGGACTCGACGTCCGTGCTGCCCACGCCCCTGGGGCCGGCGACGACGCGGCCGAACGCCACGGACCTGAACCTGTTCGACACGACGCAGCCGCTCGGGGCCGTCCCGAAGACACCCGGTCCGCAGGCCGTCGACGGGGCACCGGCGGGCCGGCGCCGCCGCGGGATCCTGTTCGCGGCCGCCGGGGCCGTCGTCATCGTGGTGGCGGCGGCGGGGTGGGCGAGCGGGATGTTCTCCTACGAGACGCCCTCCCGGAACAGCGCCGCGCCGGAGGAGGTCAGGGCGAGCGTCCCGGACCCGTCGTCCGACGCGCCGTCCGCGGAGCCGACGGCCGCCCCCTCCCCCGCCTCTGCGACGGCGTCCGCCTCCCCCTCGGACTCCCCGTCCGCGAGCGCCTCGGCTCCTCCCTCGCCGTCGCCGTCGCCGTCGGCGTCCAGCGCCTCGCCGTCCGCGCCGGAACCGGCCGAGCCGTCCACGGCCCCGTCGGCCTCCGCCCCCTCGGACGCCCCGGCGGAGACGGGCGAGGGCGACGGCACCGCCCCGGTGCTGAGCCGCGGCGACCGGGGTCAGGAGGTCGTCGAACTCCAGCAGCGCCTGAGCCAGTTGTACCTGTACGACGACGACATCAACGGCCAGTTCAACCACCGGGTGGAGGACGCCCTGCGCACTTACCAGTGGTCCCGCGGAGTCCGCGAGGAACTGGGCGTGTACGGCCCGCAGACCCGGGCCCAACTGGAGTCGGAGACCCGGGAGCCGTGACGCCCCGGGGCCGGGCGGCCGGCCCGCGCGGCGCCGCGGCCGGGGAGCTCCTGGGGGCGGCTACCGCGTGACGTGCAGGCGGATCGTGCCGTCGGCGGCGGGCTCCACGCGAACCTGGGTCAGGTCGCGTACGACCACGTCCGGCGCGTGGAAGCCGGCCCGGGGGCCGATGCCCACGACGCGCATGCCGGCCGCGCGGCCCGCCGCGATGCCCGCGCCGGAGTCCTCGAAGACCACGCAGTCGGCCGGTTCGACACCCAGTTCCGCCGCGCCCTTCAGGAAGCCCTCGGGGTCGGGCTTGCTCGCGCCCACGGACTCCGCCGTCACCCGCACGTCGGGCTGCCGCAGCCCGGCGGCGGCCATCCTCGCCGTCGACAGGGCGACGTCGGCGGAGGTGACGAGGGCGTGCGGCAGGCCCTTGAGCGAGGCGAGGAAGCCGCTCGCGCCCGGCACCTCGACGACACCCTCGGTGTCGGCGGTCTCCTCGGCGAGCATGCGGGCGTTGTCGGCGTGATTCTGCTCCATGGGCCGGTCGGGCAGCAGCAGGGCCATCGACGCGTACCCCTGACGCCCGTGCACCACCTTCATGACCTCGTCCCCGTCGAGGCCGTTGCGGTCGGCCCAGCGCCGCCAGACGCGTTCGACGGAGGCGTCGGAGTTGACGAGGGTGCCGTCCATGTCCAGCAGGAGGGCGCGGGCGGTGAGTACGGCGGTGGCCGTCATCGGCAACTCCGGGGCGCGGGGGCTGACACTGGGGGAACAAGGCGGCCCCGCCCGCCGGTCAGGGAAAACGGGCGGGAGCCACTTTGTTTCTCCACGGTACAAAACAAACCCGGCATCGCGCCACCGACTTCGCCGGCCGTTCTCCCCGACATGGCCCGCCGTCGCTCCCGGAGGGCCCGCGGCGGGCGTCAGGCGGTGACCGCCTCCCACAGGCTCCACACGCCGAGGCCCAGCATCAGCAGCGCCGCGATCTGCGTGATCAGCTTCAGCGGCACCCGCTTCATCAGCGCCTTTCCGCCGACGATGCCGAGGGCGGCGACCGACCACAGCGCGAGCACCGCGCCCAGGCCGACGGAGAGCGGGTCGTCGTAGCGGGCGGCGAGGTTGGCCGTCATGATCTGCGTCAGATCACCGAACTCGGCGACCAGGATCAGCATGAAACCCGCCCCGGAGACCTTCCAGAAGGACTGGTTCTCCGGCTTGCGGACCTCCTCCTCGTCCTCGTCCTTCTTGAACAGCAGCATCGCCGCACCGCCCAGGAAGAGCACACCCGTGAGCGCGTGCACGATCTGCTGCGGCAGCAGCGTGAGGACGCTTCCCGCCGCCACGGCGAGCGCCACGTGCAGCGCGAAGGCGGCGGCGACTCCGGCGAAGACGTAGGAGGCGCGGTAGCGGGTGCCGAGGACGAGGCCGGCGAGCGCGGTCTTGTCGGGCAGTTCGGCGAGGAAGACGACGCCGAAGACGACGGCCGTCACGGTCAGGCTGATCAACGGTTCCTCAATCGGTCGGGACTGCCCCGCCGAGAGTGCTGTGCGTTTCCACGGGACACCTCGGCACGGCAGCACACACGGCGTCCGTGCCGTACGGCACGGACGTGCACTGCTTGCCGAAGGTCTCGCCGGCCGGCCCCACGTCGTGAGGCCCGCCTCCGGGCGCCGGCTCAGGCTCGCTGAGCAGTATGTCGACGGTCCGGCACAGGGCTACTCCCCTTCTGCACCGCCCATGGTACGCGAGGCCCCGGCGGGGCCTCGTGCGCGGAAACTTCACACCCGGACCATAGACGTGTCATGGACGCGTCATTAACTTCTTACCGGAAGCACCCCTCCCGGCAACGCGGCGTGGCGAGCATGTGCCTGCCCGCACGCCAACGGCCCCACCCCACAAGGGAGTTCGCATGTCGAAGTTCTACGCGCGTCGACGCCTCAGCATAGCCGCGGCACTCACCGGCCTCATAGCCTCCGTCGGCCTGTTCAACAGCCCGACCGCCTCCGCCGCCCTCCCCACGCCGGTCAGCGCCGACACCGCCCGCAGCTACCTCGCCACGCTGCCCGTGCGCACCGAGAACCGCACCGGCTACAGCCGGGACCTGTTCCCGCACTGGATCACCGTCAGCGGCACCTGCAACACCCGCGAGACCGTCCTCAAGCGCGACGGCTCCAACGTGCGGACCGACTCCTCCTGCGCCGCCACCAGCGGCAGCTGGTACTCCCCGTACGACGGCGCCACCTGGTCCGCCGCCTCCGACGTCGACATCGACCACCTCGTGCCGCTCGCCGAGGCCTGGGACTCCGGCGCGGGCTCCTGGACCACCTCGCGGCGCCAGGCCTTCGCCAACGACCTGACGCGCCCGCAGCTCCTCGCCGTCACGGACAACGTCAACCAGTCCAAGGGCGACCAGGACCCGGCCACCTGGATGCCGTCGCGCACGGCCTACCACTGCACGTACGTCCGCGCCTGGGTGCAGGTGAAGTACTACTACGGCCTGTCGGTCGACTCGGCCGAGAAGACCGCCCTGCAGGGGTACCTCGCCGCCTGCTGACGCGCCCGCGAAACTGCGGGGTGCGCAAATCTCCCCGGGGACCTCCGTCGCTGCGTACCGTACGGGGCGACGGAGAAAGGGGTGACCATGGCCGGACTGCGGCTCGGACCGCTGCTGAGGTACGTCGACGGCTCGTCCGCGACCGTCTGGGTCGAGACCGCCCGGCCGGGCACCGTGGAGG
This sequence comes from Streptomyces toyocaensis, assembly GCF_000725125.1. Lineage (GTDB taxonomy): Bacteria > Actinomycetota > Actinomycetes > Streptomycetales > Streptomycetaceae > Streptomyces > Streptomyces toyocaensis. The sequence continues at coordinate 80,536 of NZ_JFCB01000023.1, read as the reverse complement.
TGCGCTGTCCGGACGGCACCGGGGGGAAGGCCGGCACCTTCCGGATCGCGGGTCACCACTACGCGCTCGTCCGGGTCACCGGCCTCACCCCGGGCACGGCCACCCCGTACGAGGTCTTCCTCGACGAGACACGGGTGTGGCCGCTGGCCGAGGACCCGTTCCCGTCGCTCCCGCCCTCCGTGATCGCCACCCCGGGCCCCGGCGACCGGGTGAGCATCGCCTTCGGCTCCTGCCGCTGGGCCTCCCCGCCCACCGGGGAGCCCGACCCCGTCGGCGCCGACGCCCTCGACGCCCTGGCCGGGCGCGTGGCCGCCGACCCGGCCGGTGAGCGGCCCGACGTCCTGCTGCTCCTCGGCGACCAGGTGTACGCCGACGAGACCTCCGACGCGACGAAGGAGTGGCTCGCCGCCCGCCGCGACCTGAAGGACCCTCCGGGCAGTCAGGTGGCGGACTACGAGGAGTACACCCATCTCTACTACGAGTCCTGGCTCGACCCCCAGGTGCGCTGGCTGCTGTCGACCGTGCCCAGCTGCATGATCTTCGACGACCACGACGTCATCGACGACTGGAACACCTCCGCCTCCTGGGTCGAGGACATGCGCGCGACGTCGTGGTGGCGGGAGCGGGTGCTCAGCGGCCTGATGTCGTACTGGGTGTACCAGCACCTGGGCAACCTCTCCCCCGCCGACGTGGAGGCCGATCCGCTGTACGCGGCCGTCCGGGAGAGCCCCGACGGCACCGACGCGCTGCGCGCCTTCGCCTCCGACGCGGAGGCGGACGCGACCGCCGTGCGCTGGAGCTACCGGCGTGACTTCGGCCGGGTCCGGCTGCTGATGGTGGACAGCCGCGCGGCCCGCGTCCTGGAGGAGGGCCGGCGCTCGATGCTGGACCGGACCGAGGCCGGCTGGCTGCGCGACCAGGCCCTCGACGCCCGCGACACCTATGACCACCTGCTCATCGGCACGTCCCTGCCCTGGCTGCTCCCCCATCTCGTGCACGACGTCGAGGCGTGGAGCTCCGCGCTGTGCCGGGGCGACAAGGGGCCGCGCTGGGCACGGCTCGGGGAGAAGCTGCGGCGTGCGGCGGACCTGGAGCACTGGTCGGCCTTCCCGGAGTCGTTCGACGAGCTGGCGGAGCTGATCGCCGAGACCGGCACCGGTCCGGACGCGCCGGCGACGGTGTGCGTGCTCTCCGGGGACGTCCACCACGCCTATGTCGCCGAGCCGAGCTGGCCGGGGCGCGCGGCGCCGGACGCCCGGGTGGTGCAGCTCACCTGCTCCCCGGTCCACAACTCCATCCCCCAGTCGATGCGGCTCGGCTTCCGCTTCGGCTGGAGCGCCGCCGCCCGGGGGCTCGGGCGCCTGTTCGCGCGGCACGGCGGTCTGGGCCGGCCGGCGGTCGGCTGGCGCAAGACGGGCGGGCCCTGGTTCGGCAACCAGCTCATGACACTGACGGCACAGGGGCGTTCGGCGGTGCTGAGGCTGGAGCACGCGCAGCGGGAGGAGGCCGGGACACGGCTCAGGACGGTGGCGGAGACCCGGCTGAGCCACTGAGGCTGCAGGAACCTGTGAGCCGCCTGTGCACGGGGGTGCGGATCCGGTCACCGTGGAGGGCGCAGAGACGGGACGAAACCCTCGCTGACCTGCGGCGGCGAGCCCGTGGGCGCCCGGGCCGAGCAGGATTTCGCTGGCCAAATGTTGAACTTGCAAGTAAGTGAGAGGCGCTCCTAACGTGGGCCTCCGACTCGGTTCCGTCCCCCGGACCGGCCCCACCCCGGGCCGGCCTGCCCGAAGGAGACCCCCCACATGACCGAACGCCTCAACAGCGCCCAGCCCTACGTCCTGGCCCTGTTCCGCATGGTCGTCGGCCTGCTCTTCGCCTGCCACGGCGCGGCGAAGCTGCTCGGCGTGCTCGGCGGCGCGGACGGCGAAGGCGGCACCGTCGACACCGGCGCCTGGCCCTACTGGTACGCGGGCCTGATAGAGCTCGTCGGCGGCAGTCTCGTCCTGCTCGGCCTCGGCACCCGAGCGGCGGCGTTCCTCTCGTCCGGCGCGATGGCGTACGCGTACTTCAAGACTCACCAGCCCGAGGCCCTGTGGCCGATCGAGAACGGCGGCGAGGCCGCCGCCCTGTACTGCTGGGCCATGCTCCTGCTGGTGTTCACCGGCTCCGGAGCCCTCGGCCTGGACCGCCTGTTCGCGAGGCGGTCGACGGCGAACGGACAGCGGACGGCCGAGCAGACCCCGGTGACGGCCTGACCGTCCCCGGCGGTCCCCGGCCCCTCGTGCACGGGCCCACGCGGGTGTCCTCCCCTGTCCACACCGGGGAGGACACCCGTCGTCGCGACGGGAGGGAGAACCCCGGGCGCCACACGCGCGAACCCCCCGTGACACTTCCGTCACTTACCGGGCGTACGCTGTATGGCTGTCATCGGCCACTCCTGCCACCCCCTGCCGCCCCCTCCGCGACAGCGCGGCACGGTTGGCCCACGGGGGCACGACGGGGAGTTCGGGTGGACAGTCTGGGGTCGCTGGTCGGCAGCCCGTGGATCTATGCGGCGGTGGCCCTGTCGGTCCTGCTCGACGTGTTCCTCCCGGTGCTGCCCAGCGGGGTGCTGGTGATCACCGCGGCCACCGCCGCGGCCGCGAGCACCGCGACCGACGTGCCCGACCTCCTGGTGCTGACCCTCTGCGCCGCCACCGCGTCCGTCCTCGGCGACCTGGTGGCCTACCGGCTCGCCTGGCGCGGCGGCGCCCGCCTGGACCGGGCCATCGCCCGCTCCCGGCGGCTGAGCACCGCGCACGAACGTCTCGGTGCGACGCTGGCGCGCGGCGGCGGCGCGCTGGTCGTCCTCGCCCGTTTCGCCCCGGCCGGCCGCTCGGTGGTCTCCCTGGGCGCGGGCGCCGCGCGCCACCGCGCCCGCGACTTCCTGCCCTGGTCCGCCCTGGCGGGCCTGTCCTGGGCCGGGTACAGCGTGGCCCTCGGCTACTTCGGCGCCCACTGGCTGGGCGCGACGTGGCTGGCGACGGCGGTGTCGGTCGGCGCCCTGTTCGCGGCGGGCGCGGGCGCCGGTTTCCTGATGCGCCGGACGCCCCAGGGGCAGCCTTCGGAGGCTTCGTAACCACCCCCACGAACCGCCACCCCGCCACACCCACGAACCGCCGCCCCGCCACACCCACGAACCGCCACCCCGCCGCAGCCGCGGCCAGTCGTCCCGCCACAGCCGCGGCCAGTCGTGCCGCCGCAGCTGCGGGCAGTCGTGCCTCCCCCAGTGCCCGAACGGCCTGGGAGGTGCCCCCAGGGCGGCACGGGTGGGCGCAGCGGCACCCCGCCGTCGCCGGGCTGCGAAACCGCCCCCGGCCCAGCCCCACAAGGCTCACCCAACGGCCAACGGCCCCGCGCCCCTAACCCGCCGCCCGCGCAGCGACCCCGCGGACCTCCAGCCCGTCCAGCAACTCGGACGTCGCCTCGGCGATCGCCTCCACCGCCCGGTCGAACACCTCCCGGTTGTGGGCGGCCGGCGCGCGGAACCCGGACACCTTCCTCACGTACTGCAGGGCAGCGGCCCGGATCTCCTCCTCCGTGGCCTCCTCGGGCAGGACGGGCGGACGCAGCGTCTTGATACTCCGGCACATGCCTCCAGTCTGACGCGCGAGGCCCGCCCACGACCACGAACGGATGAATGCCGACCCGAGACCCTGGAGCAACTCGCCACCCAAAATCGAACAGGCGTATCATTGGAGGGTGGCTGCGACCTATGACTTTCCGAGTGACCTCCTCGCCGGTCAGGAGGAACTGCATCAGGTCCGGGCCGAGTTGTCGGCCCTGCTGAAGCGGCTCCCCTGGTCGGTCGAACCCCTCGACGGCTTCAGCGAGGACAACGGCTGGCGCAAGGTCGAGCGCCCCGCGTCACCCGGCTGGACCGAGGACGAGCAGGCCGAGGTCGAGAAGCTCAGACGGCGCGAGCACGAACTCGCCGTGTTCGTCAGCACCCACCGCTACTGGGCCGAACTCACCGGCTCCGACCGGATCCACGCCCGTTCCCGGCTGAAGCACGCCCGCGAGGACGGTGCGCGGGGCACGGCGGATTCCCCGTAAGGCCGCCTCGCGACGGGCACATGATGCCGGAAGGGCCTCCGGAGAAGCTCCGGAGGCCCTTCTGCGCGGTGGGCGCGGACGGTTTCGAACCGCCGACATCCTGCTTGTAAGGCAGGCGCTCTACCCCTGAGCTACGCACCCGGGGCCCGGGCCGCGTGCCCAGGTCGAGTCGACAGCCTACATGGCCCGGGGCACGGGCCGTAAAACACCTGTCGCCCGCTCCCGCCGGGGTCCGCGCGACGGCCTCCCGAGGTCCCCCGGGGGATATCCCCACCCCTGATCCGGTAGTGGCCCGGATCCCCCGCAGGGCCGCTCGTCCGTACGGTCGAAGAGCGCTCGGACACGGCTGCGAGCGCCACCGTCCGCCCAGGGGGAGACCGTCATGACCCGCACGTCCCGCACCACCGCCCGCACCACCGGCTCCGCGCCCGGCGCCCGCACCGCCCGCGCCCCGTGGACGCGTGCCCTCGCCCTCGCCGGGGCCGGGGCGGTGCTCGTCGCCGGCCTGAGCGCCTGCGGCGCCTCGGCCGCCGACGACGACGATCCCGACCACCGGTCCTTCGGCCTGTCCGGCAACACGCTCACCATCGACTCCGACGACTCCGCCCTCGAGATCGTCGCCGCGGACGACCACCCCGCGGGCAGGATCGCGGTCACCCGGTGGTTCCGCGGAACCGTCGCCATCGGTTCGGACCCGGAGGTCACCTGGTCGATGGACGGCGACCGCCTGGTGCTGCGCGAGAACTGCTCGGGCGTCGTGGCCGACTGCTCCACCAAGCACCGCATCGAGGTGCCGCGCGGTGTGGCCGTCAAGGTCGAGGAGAAGGACGGCAGCGTGCGGGCGCGCGGTTTCCGCGACGCGCTGAGCATCCGTACGACGGACGGTTCGGTGCGCGTCACGGACTCCAGCGGCCCCCTGGAACTGCACACCGGTGACGGGTCGGTGCGCGCGGACGTCACCTCCCGCTCGGTGCGCACCCACAGCGGCGACGGCTCGGTCCGCCTCGCACTCGGCGTCGTACCGGACCTGGTGGAGGCCCGCAGCGGCGACGGTTCCCTGACCATCGAGCTGCCGCGGGCCGGCTACCGCGTGGAGACGGGGACCGGTGACGGCGCCGAGGACGTGTCCGTGCCCCGCGACGACTCCAGCCCCCACAAGGTGACCGCCCGCACCGGCGACGGGAAACTCACGGTCCGCACGGCGAACTGACGGACCCGTGTGTTCGTCTTGCACCGGTGGGAGAATGGCACCGGGCAGGGCGAACGACATACGGGAGAGGGATGTGACGGCGACACCAGCGCGGCCGTACTCGCCGTCGGAGCCGCGCGTGCCCCGCGTGCGCCGTGCCGCGTCCCCTCGCCCACCGGGGCCACGCCCCCGCCGGACACCCGGCCCCGTGCGGGACGCGTTCGCCCTCCTCGGGCTGCCCTTGGCCGCCGCGCTCGTCCTGCCGGCCGCGTTCGCCGGCGGCGGCACCCGGCGCTGGTTCGGCGGACGGGCCGAGAACCAGCGGGCCGAGGCCCAGGCCGCCAAGGACGCGGCGGCGGCCGCGTTCTACGACCTCGACACCGCCCAGCGCGACCTGCGGATCTCCATCGAGACGATCACCGCCGTCGACGCCTCCCCCGCCGCCCGCCGCGTCGTGTCCGACTTCGAGGCGCTCGGCCGGCGCATCGACGAGGCCAGCCACCGGTACATCGACGCCGTCGACGCCCATGACCTCGACCGGGACGACCTGGAGGCCTCGGCGGCCGTGCGGGCCCGCGCCGAACTGACCGCCGCCAAGGAGGAGCTCGGGCGGGTCCGGCAGGAGCTGGACCGGTTCGCCGACGGGCTCGGTCCCCTCCTCGGCAAGGCCGAGACCCAGCTGGCCCGGCTCGCCCCGTCCGTCGAACGCGCCCGGCAGTCGCTGCTCGCCGCCTCGAACGCCCTCGACACCGCGCGGGGCTCGGGGCTGAAGGCCGACGACCTCGCCGCCCGGCTCGCCGCGCTCTCCCCGGAACTCACCAAGCTGAACCAGGGCGCCGGGCAGCACGGCGTGCCGCAGACCCTGGAGCGGGCCGAGCGTGTCACGCGCGAGGCCGAGGCCGTACGCGTGGAGGCCGAGCGCCTGCCCGAGCGGGCCGCCGAGATCGACCACCGGCTGGTCTCCCTGCGCACCCGCGCCCAAGCCCTCACCACCCGCTCCGAGCAGGTCGAACCGGTGCTGAGCGAGCTGCGGCGCCGCTTCACCGCGGCCTGCTGGCAGGACCTGCAGCAGGTCCCCGACGTGGCGTCGGAGAACGTGGGCCTGGCCGAGGCCCGGCTCGCCGAGGCCCGGGCCGCCCGCGAGGAGCAGCGCTGGGCGGACGCGACCGCGCTGCTGTCGACCGCGCGGGCGCTGCTGAACACCACCGACGAGGCCGTGTCGGCCGCCGGTGACCGGCTGCGGCGGCTGAACGCGGTGCAGAAGGACCCGGAGCGGGAGATCGAGCGCACCCGTTTCGCCATCCGGGACGCGCAGCGCCTCGCCATGGCCGGCCGCAACACCCCCGACCCGCACCACGCCCGTCCGCTGGACGACGCCGTGGCCCGGCTGGAGCGGGCCGTCGCCGGTCTGGAGGGGCGTCACCCCGATTACTGGCACTTCCTGACGGAGACGGAGGCGGTACGGGCGACGGTCGGCCGGGTGGTGGCCCGGATCCGCGACGAGCGGGGCGGCGGCGCGCACTGACCGGCACGGCGCCGGGCGGTCCGGTTAACCTGTGCCCATGCCTCGCTACGAGTACCGCTGCCGGACCTGCGGCGACACCTTCGAACTGAGCCGCCCCATGGCGGAGTCCTCCGCGCCCGCGGCCTGCCCGGCGGGCCACGACGACACGGTGAAGCTCCTCTCCACGGTCGCGGTGGGCGGTACCGCCTCCGCCGCCGCGCCCGCTCCGCCCGCGGGCGGTGGCGGTGGCGGCTGCTGCGGCGGTGGCTGCTGCGGCTGACGGGCCGCCTTCAGGGTCCCTTCAGCTTCGCGTTCCTAGCGTGAGGGCATGACATCCGGCGCAGCGCTCACGATCACGGCGGCCGCGGACGGGAGTGCCGGGCCACGATGGGTCAACGACCTCATGGACGCCATGGGCGCCCCCGGGGCCGGCCTCGCGATCGCGCTGGAGAACCTCTTTCCGCCCCTGCCCAGCGAGGTGATCCTGCCCCTGGCGGGGTTCGCCGCGAGCAGCGGGCGGATGGGTCTGGTCGAGGTCCTGCTGTGGACCACGATCGGCTCGGTGATCGGCGCGCTCGCGCTGTACGGGGTGGGCGCCCTGCTGGGCCGTGACCGGACCGTGGCGATCGCGGGCCGGCTGCCGCTGGTGAAGGTCGCGGACATCGAGAAGACGGAGGCGTGGTTCCTGCGGCACGGGACCAAGGCGGTGTTCTTCGGCCGGATGATCCCGATCTTCCGCAGTCTCATCTCCGTGCCGGCCGGTGTGGAACGCATGCGGCTGCCGGTGTTCCTCGGCCTGACCACGCTGGGCAGCGCGATCTGGAACACCGCGTTCGTGCTCGCGGGCTACGCGCTGGGCGACAACTGGCAGCAGGTGACGGCCGTCGTCTCGGCGTACTCGAAGGTGGTCCTGGCCGGGGCCGCGCTGGCCCTGGTGGCGTTCGTGGTGCTGCGGCTGACGCGCTCGGGCGCCGGCCGCCGCAGGCGGGACCGGCGAGGGGGCACGGACGGCCCGCGCACGCCGCACCCCGCCGCCGGTCACGGCGACGGGAGCGGCTCCGCCGAGGGGTGCGACCCCGCCGACACGATGGCCCTGCGACGCCGGCGCTGACGCGCCGGCCGCGTGGCCCTACGGCCCCTCACCGAGGTGAGCGCACCGTCCGCAGCAGTTCGCGCAGGATGCGCTCGCCGGCCAGCACGCCCCGCTCGGGCAGGGCCCTGATCGCGGGCGCCGTCCAGGCGGCGTCGGCGAGTTCGCCGTGGCCGGGGCGCCAGCCCCGGTCGGCGGCGAGCAGCAGGTCGGCGTCGAGCAGGGAGTCGCCGGCGGCGAGGGTGAGGTCGGCGCCGGTGCGCCGGGCGACCTCGCGCACGGCCGCGCTCTTGGTGAGCGGCTTGGGCACGGCGTAGATCTTCCGGCCCTGGAGGGACACCGTCCAGCCGCGGTTCTCCGCCCACACCGCGAGCTCCTTCACCCACTCCTCGCTGAGCAGCTCACGCTCGACGACGAGGTAGGCGAACAGGTCCTCGGCGACGCGGTGCTTGCGCACCCACACCGGGTCGGCGGTCCGCAGCAGGTGCTCCTGCACCTCGGCCAGCGGGGCGCACTCGTCGGCCAGCCGCGCGAGCACCCGCGCGTGCCAGTCCCGGTCCGTCTCGCCGTCGACGAGCAGGTGGCCGCCGTTGGCGCAGATCGCGTAGGCGGGCTGCGGGCCGGGCAGGCTGATGCGCTGGTACTGCTTGCGGGTGCGGGTCGTCGTGGGGACGAACAGGGCCTCGTCACCGAGGTCGGTGAGGAGCTGGGCCGCGGTCTCCGTCATGTACGACAGGGGCTTGCTCTCGTGGACCTCCACGCACAGCAGCCGGGGTGCGCGCGCGTCCGGCATGGTCAGCGCGAGGGCGGCGGCGGAGTAGATGAGGGTTCGGTCCAGATCGCTGGCGACGACGACGGACATCAGCGGGTCACCGCCCTGCCGTCGGCGCCGGTCGCGCCCCGGGTGAACCGGGGGTGGATCAGCCCCACGCAGGTGTAGGGCAGTCCGTCGACCTCCTCGACGGGCACGCCGCGCTGTCCCGCGAGCAGGCGGACGTGGTCGAGGTCGCCGCCGGCTCCCGCACGGGCCAGCACCTTCCAGGGCACCCGGCGCAGCAGCACCCGGGTGGTCTCGCCGACGCCGGGCTTGACGAGGTTCACGTCGTGGATGCCGTACTCCTCGCTGATGCGCTCGACCGCGGCCCAGCCCTCCCAGGTGGGGGTGCGGTCGGCGGAGAGGAGTTCCTTGGCCTGGGCGCACGCCGCGTCCATGACGTCCGGGAAACGGGCGGAGACGGCGTCCAGGAACGCCACCGACAGGTCCGCCCCGGCGAGTTCGCGGTAGAACTTGGCTCCGTGGAAGTCGTCCGGGCCGACCAGGTCGGCGCGGAGCACGGTGCGGGAGATCAGGCCGGAGACGGTCGAGTTGAGGCAGGCGGAGGGGATCAGGTAGTCCTCGCGAGTGCCGTAGGTACGGACACAGGAGCCGGGGTCGGCGAGGACCGCGATCTCCGGGTCGAAGCCGCTGACCCCCTCCGCCCTCTCGAACTCCCTGATGGCCTGGGCGAGTTCGCGGGTGATGGCGCCCTTGCCCGTCCAGCCGTCGACGAAGACGACGTCACGCGGGTCGTGGTGGGCGGCCAGCCAGCGCAGGGCGTTGGCGTCGATGCCCCTGCCGCGGACGATGGAGACGGCGTAGTGGGGCAGGTCGAGCTGGTGGCGGTGCTGTGCCCAGCGGCGCATCAGGATGCCGACCGGGGTGCCCGCGCGGGCCAGGGAGACGAGCACCGGCCGGGGGGACCGTTCGGTGAGGACGGTCTCGGTGACCACACCCACCGCGTGGGCCAGCCGGGCCGCCGACTCCTTGAGCGCCGCGTGGAACAGCTCCTGGTACCGCTCGCTCGGCTGGTACTCCACGGGCAGCGACTCGGCGTAGTGGGCGCCGCCGCTCTGGATGGCCTCCTCGCGCTCCTCGGTCGGCGCCTCCAGGGTCACGTCCGAGAGGTCCTGGAGCAGCCAGCCGACCTCCTCGGGCGCGTACGACGAGAAGGCGGGGCCTCTGAGGGGCTCGGGCAGCATGGTGGCGGGCCTTTCGGGGGCGTCCTGTCGGGCGTCCTGGGATGCGGGTACGTACGACGGTACGACCGCGAGGAGGACCTGCGGGGTGTGGGCGGCGAGCCGGGCGAGCAGGCCGTCGGGGGCGTGCAGCGCGGGGGTGTCGGCGGCCGAGTCGACGACGGCGACCACGGCGTCGAAGCCTCCGCCCGCGACGTTGTAGGCGTAGCGCTCACCGGGACCGTCGGCGGGGTCGTCGTGGGCGGGGAAGACCAGGCGGGTGCGTATCGCGTAGCCGGGGTCGTCGACGGCGAGGACGGGTGAGCGGGTGGTGGTGGAGAAGCGCACGTCGGCGCCGGTGGTCCGCTCCAGCTCGCCCGCGAGGCGCAGCGGGGCGTACATCAGCTCCTCGAAGCCGAGGACGAGGACGCGGCGCGCGTCGTCCGGGAGTGCCTCGGCGAGGCGGGCCGCCATGCCGGGGAGTGCGTGTTCGAGGCGGGCCCGGTGGGCGGGGGTGAATCCGTGGCGTCCGCCGTCGGGGAGGCCGGGGGGCCAGCGCAGGTCCACGCGCGTGAGCGTGTCGTGCGAGTGCGGGCCGTCGGGGGCCGGTCGCGCCCGCGCGGCGGTAGCCGCAGATCCGGCTGCGTCCCGCGCCCCCGGGTGGGTCGTCCGACCGTCGGCCACGGAACTCGCGGAGGCGTCAGCACCCTTCAGGGGCGCGGGGAACTGCGCGACCGGCCCCGACGCGGCCGCGGTCGCCCGACCACCCGGCGTGGCACCCTCGTACTGCGCCACCAAGGACTGGCCCTTCTCCAGGACACCGTCAGGCAACCGCACCGTGCCCGACGCGGTCGTCACCAGGTCGATGCGCGCCCCGATCTCGCGGGCGAACCCGTCCAGGCGCCCGGCGTCGGCGGGCGAGCGCATGTCGACGAGGGCCACCACGACGTACCGCGTCCGCGGATACCGCGCGTGCAGATCCCGAACGGTGTTCAGCACCGTGTTCCCCGTGGAGAACTCGTCGTCCACCAGGACCAGCGGGCCCTCGCCCGCGAGCAGCAGGGGGTTCTCCGGAAGAAGCAGGTGGGACGTCGCGTGCGAGTGGGACTCCTCGAAGCCCCCGGCCGTGGCCGTCCCCGCGACCGGGCGGCGCGTGGAGTGCAGGTACGGCGCCGCACCCAGACCGTCGGCGACGGAATGCCCCAGCCCGGTGGCGGTCTCGGCATACCCGAGGACGACCGCCGCCTCCGCCTCGTCGCCCAGCAGCTCGCGCACCCGGCGCCCGAGTGCGACGCCGTGGCCGTGCACGACGGACGGGGACTGCGGCACGTGCTTGCCGAGGACGTTGGACACGAGCAGGTGGGCCCGCTTGGGGTTGCGGCGCAGTGCCAGTCCCAGCAGGTCGGGCAGGCTCTCGTCGCCGGCCAGCTCGACCCCGAGCCGGCGCGTGACCCAGCTGCCGGACCATGTGTTCACAGCCTTCTCCATCCCGGTCAGTCCACCAGCCCCGCCGCGAGCAGTTCCACGAAGCCGACGTCCTCGTTCGCCACGCCAAAGACCTCCGCGCGCAGCAGGGTCCGTTCGGCCCAGGCGCGGTGCGGCTTCACCTCGTTCATCTTGTTCGTGTACGACGACCTGAGTACACCCCCGCCGTCGCGTTCCGGACGGACGATGTCCCGGGCGTCGCTGAACTCCTCGTGACTGACGACGGACAGCGCGTGCACGGGCAGCACGTGGGAGGGGTGGATGCAGGTCTTGCCCAGCAGGCCGTTGGCACGGTCGAGGGAGATCTCCCGCAGGAGGCCGTCCATGGCGTGCTCGATCAGTTTCTCGCGCAGCGCGACCGCCTGGACCTCATGGAAGGGGCTCTGCCGCAGCAGCGGCTTGAACATGCGCTCCTGGACCCGGAAGTACTCCCAGACCGGTCCGGTCACGGTGAACCCGGTGCCGTCGGCCCGGCCCAGCATGTTGACGACGTCGGAGATGACCGAGGCGACCACCTGGATGTCGTACGCCGTCATGTCGGGCCCCCGGCGCAGGCCGTAGGAGGAGCAGAAGTCGGTGACGCCGAGACGCAGGGCCAGCACGCGGTCGCGGTACTTGTCGACCGCGCGGAAGATGCCCTCGAGGGTCTCCACGCGGGACTCGCGGTAGAGCAGCTCGGGCGACTCCAGCACGGGCATGGCGAACAGCCGGTGGCCGGTTTCGGCCTCGGCGGTGGTGAGGGCCTCGAGGAACGGCAGGCCGCGTTCGGCGGTGAACTTGGGCAGGACGAATCCGGACAGCAGGCGGACGGCGGGACCGAGCCGGCGGGCGAGGTCGGGGATCTGCTCGGGGACCCGGACACGGATGAACAGCAGCGGCAGGTCGGCCCCGGGCCTCCCGGCCAGGTCGGCGAACTGGCGTACGAGGTTCTCCTCGCCGGCGGTGACGTCGGCGTCGTTGATGGAGTCCTCCAGGCACAGCACCATCGAGACCACACCGCGTCCGCCCTGCTTCACGACGTCGTCGGCGAGCCGGGGCCTGGTCGCGGGGCTGTAGAGCGTGGCACCGAGGGCGGCGGAAAGCAGCCGGGCCGGGGAGTCGGGCGTGAACTCGCCGGGTTCCCGGTAGAAGAGACGTTTCCGCACAGCAGGGGCGATGTGCCCGAAATGACGCATGGAACTCCCCCGTGCCTCAGTGGAATCAGTGGAATGTCGGAAGGTGGCCGGTAATAGTACGTAGAGATGCATGTCGGCGGTTCCCGCCAGGCATGAACATCAGGTAACCCGCCTGTGTCGACCCGAACCCCCCGCATTGTCGTGACCAGGACGGAGAAGGCAGGATGACCACATGACGCACGCGATGCTGAAGGGGTCGAACGTCCCTCTCGAGGCCACCACCGTACGCGCCGTACTGCGCTGGTCGCCCGGGCAGGGGGTACCGGACGTCGACGCCTCCGCGCTGCTCCTCGGTCTCGACGGCCGTGTGCGCTCCGACGAGGACTTCGTCTTCTACAACCAGCCCCGGCACCCGTCCGGGAAGGTGTGGCGGCTCGGCAAGAAGCGCGTCGCCGAGGGCCTCACCGACACGATCCAGACAGACCTCGCCGGTGTCGAGTCCGGCGTCGGCCGGATTCTGCTCGTCGCGTCGGCGGACGGCGTCACCTTCGACCGCGTACGCGCGCTGCGCATTCTGCTGTACGACGCACAGGCCGCCGAAGGGGAGGCACTGGCGTACTTCGACATCAAGCCGGAGACCGGCCAGGAGACGGCGCTGATCTGCGGTGAGCTGTACCGGCGCGGGGACGGCTGGAAGTTCCGGGCGCTCGGCGAGGGCTACTCGAACGGGCTGAAGGGCCTGGCGACCGACTTCGGCATCTCGGTGGACGAGTCGGAGGCCGCGCAGGAGCCCGACGGGGCCGACGCCACGCAGGCCGCGCCCGCCACGACACAGACCCAGGCCCAGGCCGACGCGACCTCGCCCGACGCCCTGACCCAGCCGCAGGCCCCGCTCGTGCCGCCGGCCCCCGAGGTGTCGCGGCCCCTGCCGCCCGAGCAGCCGGCGGGGGTGCCCGCGCAGCCCGCGTACGGCTATCCGCCGCAGCAGCCCCCGGCCGCCCAGCCCGCCTACGGCTATCCGCATCCGGCGAGCCGCCCCGCCTACGGCTACCCGCCCGCGCCCGCCACGGCCGCACCGTCGGCGTACGGCTTCCCGCCGCCGGCGCCCGCGTCCCCCGACCCGGACTTCCGGCTGCCGCCGCAGGGCCCCCAGTTCATCGGGCGCTAGCGCACCGGCCCCGCCCGTCGCACGGGCGGGGAGCCGTGGCCCCTCTCACCGCTCGGCCTTCGTCTTGAAGCCCCTGCCCCACTGCAGTCCCCACCCGTAGAGGCGGTCCAGCTCGGCCTGGAAGCCGTACACGAACTTCACCTCGCGGCGGACGACGATCTCGTCCCTGACGTTCTCGATCATCACCACCGCGCAGGACCGGGCCTGTGGATGACGCTCGTCGAGGCCGATCTCGATCCGCGGGCCGTTGCTGGGGTAGAGGGTGACCATCGCGTGCGTCCGGTCGAACGCGGGCGTCTGGTCGTAGATGTAGACGAAGACCAGCAGGCGCTTGAGGTTCTCCCGCTGGTCGAGGTTGACGTACATCGTCTCGCCCGAGCCCGAGCCGAACCGGTCGTCGCCGCTGAGCTTGACGTACGGCGGCGCGTTGACGTCGCCGAGGAAGCCGCCGAGCGGCTGGACCACGCCCTTGGTGCCGTCCTGGAGTTCGTAGAGACAGCCGAGGTCGAGGTCGACGTTGACCATGGACTGGCTGTGGCCGACGACCTCCGGCGGCTTGAGCGCCTTGAAGGGGTGGCGCAGCAGGCTCTCCCGCTGGGGGCCGCCGAAGTCTGAGGTGCGCATCCGCCAGCTCAGATTGATCCGCAGATGGCCGGTGGCCGCGTCCTGCTTGGTCAGGGACACCTGACCGTACCGTTTGGTCAGTTCGATCGCGTTGCTGGCCGCGCTGCCCGAGTCGAAGGCGCTCTCACGTCCGCGCCACAGTCCGTCCAGGAAACCCATTCCCGCCCCACGTCCGCTCGTCGAACCCCCGCCCGTGTCCGCCGGGCACCCCTGTGTGCCGGGCGGCCGACGGGGCGGCCACCGAGGAGTGGTCCTCGGTGGCCGCCCCGTCGAGAGCGTTCCTCACCCGGGAGGCTGTCACACCCCGGAGGAGACCTCAGTCTTCACGGCGTCCTTTCCCTCGGTCTCCGCGATCCGCTTGTTACGGCGGACGGACGACCAGAAGGAGGCGCCGATCAGGATGACGCCGAGGGAGCCGGTGATGAGCTCGTGGATCTCGTACTGGATGGTGACGAGCAGGATCAGCGCCAGGGCGCCGATCGCGTAGTGGGCGCCGTGCTCCAGGTAGACGTACTCGTCGAGCGTGCCCTGGCGGACCAGGTAGACCGTGAGGGACCGGACGTACATGGCGCCGATGCCGAGGCCGAGCGCCATCAGGACGATGTCGTTGGTGATGGCGAAGGCGCCGATCACGCCGTCGAAGGAGAAGGACGCGTCCAGGACCTCCAGGTAGAGGAACATGAAGAACGCGGCCTTGCCGGCCAGGGCGACCCCCGTGCGGGGTTTGCCCTCCTGTGCGGCCTTCTCCTCCTCCTCGTGCTCGCGCTCCTCCTCCTCTTCGAGCTTGTCCTCGAAGTAGCCGGAGAGACCGCCCACGATCATGTAGGTGATCAGGCCCGCGATACCGGCGAGCAGGACGGTGGACGACTTGTCGACGTGCGCGCCGCCGTGCTGGTGGGCGTTGGTGGCGAAGGTGACCGCGGAGATCAGCAGGATGATCAGCGCGATGCAGACCGACAGCATGTCGATCTTGCCGAGCTTGGCCAGCGGGCGCTCCAGCCAGGCCAGCCACTTGATCTCCCGGTCCTCGAAGATGAAGTCCAGGAAGATCATGAGCAGGAACATGCCACCGAACGCGGCGATCGCCGGGTGGGCGTCGGTGACGAGCTCCTGGTAACGGTCCTTGTCGCTGAGCGCGAGGTCGACCGCCTCGATCGGCCCGAGCTGGGCACTGACCGCGACGATGACGACGGGGAAGACCAGCCGCATGCCGAAGACGGCGATCAGGATGCCGATGGTGAGGAAGATCTTCTGCCAGAAGGCATTCATCTTCTTCAGGATCCCGGCGTTGACCACCGCGTTGTCGAAGGACAGCGAGATCTCGAGGATCGAGAGGATCGCCACGATTCCGAAGGCGGTCCACCCCCCGAAGAGGATCGCTGCGACCAGGCCGAGCGCGGTGACCGCGAACGACCAGCCGAAGGTTTTCAGAACCACTGGCTACCCCAGGTGTTGTGTACGGGTCTCCCCCGCTGCCGTGATCGGCTTTACGAAACGTTGACTCCGAAGTCTAGAGCGATGCCGCGCAGCCCCGACGCGTACCCCTGTCCCACTGCACGGAACTTCCACTCGCCCTGGTAGCGGTAGAGCTCGCCGAAGATCATCGCGGTCTCGGTGGACGCGTCCTCGCTCAGGTCGTAGCGGGCGAGCTCCTGGCCGTCCGCCTGGTTCACCACGCGGATGAAGGCATTGCTGACCTGGCCGAAGGTTTGGCCGCGCTCGTCGGCCATGTGGATGGAGACCGGAAACACGATCTTGTCGCACCGGTCCGGCACCTTGGAGAGGTCGACCAGCAGGGACTCGTCGTCGCCGTCACCCTCGCCGGTGAGGTTGTCACCGGTGTGCTCCACCGAGCCGTCGGGGCTCGTGAGCTGGTTGTAGAAGATGAACCACTCGTCGCCCATGACCCGGCCGCCGTCGCACATCAGCGCGCTGGCGTCGAGGTCGAAGTCGGCTCCGGTGGTGGAGCGCGCGTCCCAGCCGAGCCCGATCATGACCTGCGTGAGGTTGGGTGCGGCCTTGGACAGGGAGACGTTCCCCCCTTTGGCAAGCGTGACGCCCATGATGCTGGTCCCCCTCCGTGTGGTGTTCCTCAGGTGGTCCTGCGCGTCCGGCGCCGCACGTAAACCGTGCGGCGCCGGGCGGTGTGGCCGCGGTGGGCGGCCTGGCCCGGGCGTCACCGCCCGGGTGGTCGTCTCAGACGTTCACGCCGAAGTCCTGCGCGATGCCGCGCAGGCCCGAGGCGTAGCCCTGGCCGATGGCGCGGAACTTCCACTCCGCGCCGTGCCGGTACAGCTCGCCGAAGACCATGGCGGTCTCGGTGGAGGCGTCCTCCGACAGGTCGTACCGGGCGATCTCGGCGCCGCCGGCCTGGTTGACCACGCGGATGAACGCGTTGCGCACCTGACCGAAGGACTGCTGGCGGTTCTCGGCGTCGTAGATGGAGACCGGGAAGACGATCTTCTCGATGTCCGCCGGGACACCGGCGAGGTTGACCTTGATCTGCTCGTCGTCGCCCTCGCCCTCACCGGTGAGGTTGTCGCCGGTGTGCTCGACCGAGCCGTCCGGGCTCTTGAGGTTGTTGAAGAAGACGAAGTTGGCGTCGCTGCCGACCTTGCCCGAGTTGTTCAGCAGCAGGGCGCTGGCGTCCAGGTCGAAGTCGGTGCCGGTCGTCGTGCGGACGTCCCACCCCAGTCCGATGATGACCGCGGTCAGGCCCGGCGCCTCCTTGCTCAGCGATACGTTGCCGCCCTTGCTGAGGCTGACTCCCACGAGTCCTCCATTGGTGTCCTGGGGCGGGGTGCCCCGTAGTGCGTCGGATGTCGGATCAACGAGTCGATCCTAGTGAGGGGTTCCCGGGGCCCGCAGGCCCTGGAAACGAACAATCACAGCGCGTCGAGCGCTTTCACGTACTCGTTCAGGTCCCGGGCGTCCGGCAGACCGTTGACGACGGTCCAGCGCACGACGCCGTCCTTGTCGATGACGAACGTCCCGCGCACGGCGCATCCCTTGCCCTCGTCGAAGACGCCGTAGGCGCGGGAGACGTCGCCGTGCGGCCAGAAGTCGCTGAGCAGCGGGTACTCCAGGCCTTCCTGCTCGCCGAAGACGCGCAGGGTGTGGATCGAGTCGTTGGAGACGGCGAGCACCTGGGTGTCGCGGTCGGAGAACTGCGGCAGGTTGTCGCGGACCTCGCACAGCTCGCCGGTGCAGACGCCGGTGAAGGCGAACGGGTAGAAGAGCACCACCACGTTCTTGCGGCCGCGGAAGTCCGACAGCCGCACGGCCGCACCGTGGTTGTCCTTGAGCTCGAAGTCCGGGGCCTTGTCGCCGACCTGGATCGCCATCGTCGTGTTCATCCCTTCGAGGGTGGGTCGCTCCGACCCACCCTACGCAGGGAGTACGACAGACCGGCGGACGGGCCGACGCGTGACGCGACCGGCCCGTCCGGGACGGTTCACCGCTTCGACTTGGCGGCCTTCGGGGTCGCCAGCCGGCTGCCGCTCCAGTCCTTGCCCACGCTGACGCTCTTGGACGCCGTCAGACCCGCCGTGGTCGCGGCCTCCGAGATGTCGCTCGGCTCTACGTAGCCCGAACGGCCGGTCTTCGGCGTGAGGAGCAGAATCGCGCCGCCCTCTTCGATGTACGTGCCGGCATCCACCAGCGCGTCCGTCAGGTCGCCGTCGTCGTCGCGGAACCACAGCACAACGGCGTCAGCCACGTCGTCGTAGTCCTCGTCGACCAGGTCACTCTCGATGACGCCCTCGATGGCCTCGCGGAGCTCCTGGTCGACGTCGTCGTCGTAGCCGATTTCCTGGACCACCTGCCCGGGCTGGAACCCCAGCCTGGCGGCAGGGTTCGTCCGCTCCTCCGCGTGGTCCGCGGTCGCGCTCACGGGTTGCCTCCTGATCATGTCTTGGGAAATAACTCAGCCACGCGCGTGCGCGAAGCATTGGCCGTAGTCCACACGGGCGGGACCGATCGCGCAAGTACCCGGCCGTGCAGACCGCCGAAACGGTGACGATCCTGGCCGGGTCACCGCAACTCCAGGCACACCATCATGGCCCGCGGTGACGCACACCACACCCATGTGCCCCGTTTGGGCGTTTGGGAACCGTCTGTGGGTACGAGACTCGAATGTACTCGCCCCATGCGTCACCGTACCGGTCCCGCGTCCGGATTACCTCTCGGTAGAGATGACGGGCGCGGCGCCGGGGTGGACCATGGGGAGCGGCGCAATCCGGGCCGTACCGGCGAGACGGCGGCCCTTTCACGGCCCTCTGACAGGTAAGGAACAGCGTGGCTTCCGCATCCGATCGCAACCCGATCATCATTGGCGGCCTTCCGAGTCAGGTTCCTGACTTCGATCCCGAGGAAACGCAGGAGTGGCTCGACTCCCTCGACGCCGCGGTCGACGAGCGCGGCCGGGAGCGGGCCCGGTATCTGATGCTGCGGCTGATCGAACGTGCCCGCGCCAAGCGTGTGGCCGTCCCCGAGATGCGCAGCACCGACTACGTCAACACGATCCCGACCCGGGCCGAGCCGTTCTTCCCGGGCAACGAGGAGATCGAGCGCAAGATCCTCAACGCGACCCGCTGGAACGCCGCCGTGATGGTCTCGCGCGCCCAGCGGCCGGGCATCGGGGTCGGGGGCCACATCGCCACCTTCGCGTCCTCCGCGTCGCTGTACGACGTGGGGTTCAACCACTTCTTCCGCGGCAAGGACGAGGGCGACGGCGGCGACCAGGTCTTCTTCCAGGGCCACGCCTCGCCCGGCATCTACGCCCGCGCGTACCTGCTGGACCGGCTGAGCGAGCGGCACCTGGACGGCTTCCGCCAGGAGAAGTCCGCGGCGCCGTACGCCCTGTCGTCGTATCCGCACCCGCGGTCGATGCCGGACTTCTGGGAGTTCCCGACCGTGTCGATGGGGCTCGGCCCGATCGGCGCGATCTACCAGGCGCGGATGAACCGCTACATGCACGCGCGCGGCATCGCGGACACGTCGAGGTCGCACGTGTGGGCGTTCCTGGGCGACGGCGAGATGGACGAGCCGGAGTCGCTGGGCCAGCTGACCATCGCCGCGCGCGAGGGCCTGGACAACCTCACCTTCGTCGTCAACTGCAACCTGCAGCGGCTGGACGGTCCTGTGCGCGGCAACGGCAAGATCATCCAGGAGCTGGAGTCGGTCTTCCGGGGTGCCGGCTGGAACGTGATCAAGCTGGTCTGGGACCGCACCTGGGACCCGCTGCTCGCCCAGGACCGCGACGGTGTGCTGGTCAACAAGATGAACACCACGCCGGACGGCCAGTTCCAGACGTACGCCACCGAGTCGGGCGCGTACATCCGTGACCACTTCTTCGGCGACGACCACCGGCTGCGCGCCATGGTCGAGGGCATGACCGACGACCAGATCCTGCACCTGGGGCGCGGCGGACACGACCACCGCAAGATCTACGCGGCGTACAAGGCGGCGGTCGAGCACAAGGGCCAGCCGACGGTGATCCTCGCGAAGACGGTCAAGGGCTGGACGCTGGGCCCGAACTTCGAGGGCCGCAACGCCACGCACCAGATGAAGAAGCTGACGGTCGACGACCTCAAGCACTTCCGGGACCGGCTGCACCTGCCGATCTCCGACAAGGACCTCGAGTCCGGCCCGCCGCCGTACTACCACCCGGGCCCGGACACGGAGGAGATGCAGTACATGCACGACCGCCGCCGGTCGCTCGGCGGCTACGTGCCGACGCGGGTGGTGCGGTCCGAGCCGCTGCGGCTGCCCGAGGACAAGACCTACGCGACCGTGAAGAAGGGCTCCGGTCAGCAGTCCATCGCGACGACCATGGCCTTCGTCCGGCTGCTGAAGGACCTCATGCGGGACAAGGAGCTCGGCAGGCGGTTCGTGCTGATCGCGCCGGACGAGTACCGCACGTTCGGCATGGACTCCTTCTTCCCGAGCGCGAAGATCTACAACCCGCTCGGGCAGCAGTACGAGTCCGTGGACCGGGAACTGCTGCTCGCCTACAAGGAGGCGCCCAACGGGCAGATGCTGCACGACGGCATCTCCGAGGCGGGCTGCACTGCCTCGCTGATCGCGGCGGGGTCGGCGTACGCCACGCACGGCGAGCCGCTCATCCCGGTGTACGTCTTCTACTCGATGTTCGGTTTCCAGCGCACCGGCGACCAGTTCTGGCAGATGGCCGACCAGCTCGCGCGCGGCTTCGTCCTGGGCGCGACGGCGGGGCGCACGACGCTGACCGGTGAGGGTCTGCAGCACGCGGACGGCCACTCCCAGCTGCTGGCGTCCACCAACCCGGCCTGTGTCGCGTACGACCCGGCGTTCGGTTTCGAGATCGCGCACATCGTGAAGGACGGGCTGCGCCGGATGTACGGCGGTGACGAGGAGCATCCGCACGGCGAGGACGTCTTCTACTACCTGACCGTCTACAACGAGCCGATCCAGCACCCGGCCGAGCCCGAGAACGTGGACGTCGAGGGCATCCTCAAGGGCCTCTACCGCTTCAGCGAGGGCACGGCGGGGTCGCTTCCGGCGCAGATCCTGGCGTCCGGGGTCGCGCTGCCCTGGGCGATCGAGGCGCAGAAGATCCTCGCCGAGGAGTGGGACGTCAAGGCCGACGTCTGGTCGGCGACGTCCTGGAACGAGCTGCGGCGCGAGGCGGTGGACTGCGAGCGGCACAACCTGCTGCACCCGGAGGAGGAGCAGCGGACGCCGTACGTGACGCGCAAGCTGGCGGCGGCGCGGGGGCCGGTGGTGGCGGTGTCGGACTGGATGCGGTCGGTGCCGGACCAGATCGCGCGCTGGGTGCCGGGGACGTACCAGTCGCTGGGCGCCGACGGGTTCGGCTTCGCGGACACCCGTGGGGCGGCCCGGCGCTTCTTCCACATCGACGCGCAGTCGGTCGTGGTGACGGTCCTGACGGAACTGGCCCGCGAGGGCCACGTCGACCGCTCGGTCCTGAAGCAGGCGATCGACCGCTACCAGCTTCTGGACGTCGCGGCGGCCGACCCGGGGGTGGCGGGCGGCGACGCCTGACGGCCCTCGCGGTCACGGACCGTCACGGGCCGGCGGCCCCACCGGGCCGCCGGCCCGTCCGTGCCTACGATGCCCCCCATGGCCGAACCGACTGCACTGGACCGCTGGGAGCAACACACCCAGGTCCCCCTGATGACTCTGGCCGTCCTCTTCGCGGTCGCCTACGCGCTGCCGATCGTGGACCCGGGCGCGGCGCGGCCCCTGCTGACCGCCTGCCAGGCCGTGAACTGGGGTGTGTGGTGCGCGTTCGCCGTCGACTACGCGGTCCGGCTGTGGCTGAGCGAGGACCGGACGCGGTTCGTGCGCGGCAATCCGCTGGCGCTGCTCGCGGTCGCGCTGCCGCTGCTCCAGCCGCTGCGGCTGCTGCGGCTGGTGTCACTTCTGCTGCTGGCCGGGCAGCGGGCGCGGCTGGCTTCGCAGATCCGGGTGACGACGTATGTCGCCGGCTGCTGTCTCGGGCTGCTGGTCTTCGGCGCGCTGGCCGTGCTGGAGGTGGAGCGGGGCCGGCCGGACGCGACGATCCACACGCTGGGCGACGCGGTGTGGTGGGCGTTCACGACGATGACCACCGTGGGGTACGGCGACATGGCGCCGACCACCGGATGGGGCCGGATACTCGCGATCGGGCTGATGCTCTCCGGGATCGCGCTGCTCGGTGTCGTCACCGCGAACATCGCGGCATGGTTCATCGCGCGGTTCGAGATGGACGACGAGGAGGAACGCCGGCAGACGGCGGCCATCCACGCGCTGGCCGAGGAGGTACGGTCCCTGCGCGCGGAGATCACGGCGCTGCGGCAGGCGGCGGATCCGGCACCCGGGCCGCCGCGCGGAACGGCGTGAGCGAGGGCCCCCGGCGCCCCACCGGGGACCCTCGCTCGTTCGCCCGGGTCAGAACATGCCGTACCCGGGGGTCGGCCCGGCCAGCCAGATGAGGGCCAGGAGCGTGTCGATGGCGCCCAGGATGAGGGCGACCAGGGCCGGCACCGAGCGGGAGCCCCCCGCCCAGCTGCGGCCCATGGCGAGCCACCCGCAGACCATCGCCACCGGACCGAGGACGATCCCCAGCACGAAGAAGCCGGCGACCGCACAGATGGCCCCGATGATCCCGAGCGTCGCGCGATCCGGCCCGGACCGTGACCACGTCCGGCCACGTGTGCGGGGGTGCCTGCGCGTTCCGTGTCCGAAGCTCGCCATCATCAACTCCCTTGAGGGTGTGTTGACATGGCGGGTACCCCCGCTTCCGCGGTGAATTCATGCCGCGGCGAAGGCCGGTGGGGCCGCTGCCCGCGCGCTGCCCCCCTCCGGCAGCGCGCCGCAGCCGGCGCCCTCCATGCCCTCTCAGGACCTGACCCACTGTGACCCGGGGTGCCTTCCCGTGGGGAGAGATCACCGCGTCGCTTCACCCTGACGAGCGACACGGGGTCACACGACGGCCCGTCAGATGTGGCCGACGCCCGCGCCGGCCTCCGCGTTCTGGCCGCGCTTGGTGAGGAACGCGACCAGCACCGCCACCGCGGCGACCCCGGCGGCCACGAGGGACGCCAGGCTCATGCCGGAGATGAAGGTGTCGTGGGCGACGTCGGTGATCTTCGCGGCGATCGCCCCGGGCGTGCCCTCGGCCACCGGCGCCACACCGACCTGGACCGCCTCGGAGGCCTGACCGGCCTGTTCCGGGGTGAGCGGCGGAAGCCCTGCCTTCGCCCAGTTGCCCTCGAGGTCGCTGTCCACCTTGGAGGCCATCACGGCGCCGAGCACGGCCGTGCCGAGACTGCCACCGACCTGCATCGCGGCCTGCTGGAGACCACCGGCGACGCCGGACAGCTCCAGCGGCGCGTTGCCCACGATGACCTCGGTGGCACCGACCATGACGGGGGCGAGGCCGAAACCGAGGAGGGCGAACCAGAGCGACATCATGCCGCTGCCGGTGTCCTTCTCCAGCGTGGACATGCCGTACATGGCCAGCGCGGTGAACGCCATGCCGCCCGCCAACGGGATGCGCGGGCCGACCTTGGTGATCATCGCGCCCGCGAGCGGCGAGCCGACGATCATCATGCCGGTGAGCGGCAGCAGGTGCAGACCGGCGTCGATCGGGCTCATCCCGTGCACGTTCTGCAGGTAGAAGGTGACGAAGAACAGACCGCCCATGAAGGCGATGGCCATCAGGACCATCAGCACCACACCCGCGGACAGCGGGACGGAACGGAACAGCCCCAGCGGGATGAGCGGCTCCTTGACCTTCGTCTCCCAGACGGCGAAGGCCCCGAAGCCGGCGAACGAGGCGAAGACGAAGGTCCAGGTGAAGCCGTCGCCCCAGCCCCACTCCGGGGCCTTGATGAGCGCCCACACCAGGCAGAACATCGCACCTGACAGCAGGGCTATCCCGAGCAGGTCGAAGGAGCGCGGCGCGTTCTCCGCGCGGTGGTCGAGCAGGATCCACACGCCGAGCGCGACGGCGAGGACACCGACCGGCACGTTGATGAAGAACACCGACTGCCAGTTCACGTGCTCGACGAGGACACCGCCGAGGATCGGGCCGCCGGCCGTGGAGGCACCGATGACCATGCCCCAGATGCCGATCGCCATGTTGAGCTTCTCGGCCGGGAACGTGGCCCGCAGCAGACCGAGGGCGGCCGGCATGAGCAGGGCGCCGAACAGGCCCTGGAGCACACGGAAGACGATGACCAGCGCGATGCTGTCGGACAGACCGATGGCTCCCGAGGCTGCGGCGAAGCCGACGACGCCGATGAGGAAGGTCTGCCGGTGCCCGAAGCGGTCGCCGAGCTTGCCCGCGGTGATCAGGCAGACCGCGAGGGCGAGGAAGTAGGCGTTGGTGATCCACTGGACCTCGGCGAAGGTGGCGCCGAGGTCCCTGGCGATCGCCGGGTTCGCGATGGCCACGATGGTGCCGTCCAGGGCCACCATCATGACCCCCACGGCGACGGTCACGAGGGTGAACCAGGGGTGCCCGCGCAGCCCCTTGCCCGGCGCGGCACCCGACGGGGCACCCGACGGCCCGTCCCCCGGTCCCGCCTTGTCGATGATGGTCTGACTAGTCATGCGTTCGAGGCTAGTGTCAGTCGCTGACAGATCACAAACCCGTTCACCGGCCGGCCACTGACACGACATCCGCCTATAGCGTGAACCGGGGACAGTGTTCAAGGAGGAGCCATGAAGACGGTCGGGACCGCTGTGGGCGCGCCGCCGCGGCCCGGTCTGCGGGAGCGCAAGAAACAGCGCACCAGGGACGCGCTCGTCCGGGCCGCGCTGGAGCTGATCGCCGCGCGCGGGTACGAGGGGACGACCGTCGACGACATCACCGCGGCCGTCGAGGTCTCCCAGCGCACCTTCTTCCGCTACTTCGCCAGCAAGGAGGAGGTGGCGTTCTTCGTCACGCGGCTCGCGGAGTCGCACGTCGTCGACGCCGCGCGCGGACGCCCGCCGGGCGAGGCGCCGCTGGAGGTGCTGCGCCGGGCCGTGCTGGACAGCTGGGACACCATCAACGAGGCCGTGGAGCAACTGGTCCCGCTGGACCTGCACCTGCGGGTCTACCGGGTCATCGAGTCGACGCCCGCCCTGCTCGCCGCCCATCTGCGCCGCGCGTCGGAGCTGGAGGAGGAACTGGCGCGCATCATCGCCGAGCGCGAGGGCCTCGACATGGACGCCGACCCCCGGCCCAGGATCCTGGTGGCCGCGTTCGGCGGGGTGATCCGGGTCGCGGAGCGGCGCTGGTCCACCGGCGACGACGTCAGCGTCGCGGCCATGAAGGAGGTGATGACGACCTGTCTGGACCATGTGGGCCCGGCGCTCGCGGGGAACTGGCGTGCGGGGTGATCCCCGAACCGGCCACCCGAAACGTGATACCGGTCACTTGGTTCACGCGAGACACTCCCGTTCTCCTAGTGTGTCCTTCCAGTGACTTCCTTCGACACCTCCCCGCAGCTCAACGTGTGGCGTGCGCTCCTCGCGCTCGCCGTCGTCTTCGTGATGCTGACGACCACGGGCTGGACGGCACTGCGTCATGAGCGGCACCCGGCCCCGCTCCAGGCATCACTCGGCGCGTGGGAGAAGGGCCGGATGGCCGGCCACCGGCTGCCCGATCCGCAGTCGGCCCCCGCGCGGCTGGCCCGGTTCTTCGCCTCCCTCACCGAGGCGCAGCGCACGCAGCTCGCGCACCGCTATCCGCTGGCGGTCGGCAACATGAACGGCGCGCCGGTCGAACTGCGCTACCGCGCCAACCGCATCGCGCTGCGGCAGGCCCGCGCGGTCGAGGCCGAGCGCGTGCACGACAGCCGCCTCACCGCCTCGGGCCAGCGCCAGGCCGCCCGCAGGCTGGACCGCCTGGAGGCGCTGATGCGCCCGGGCCGGCACATCCTCGCCTTCGACCCGGCGGGCTCCGGCCGGGTCGCCGAGGTCTTCGGCGACCTGCGGGGCGCCGAGCGGGTCTCGGTCGTCGTCCCCGGTGTCGACACCGACCTGCTCACCTTCCAGCGCACGCACCGCGCCCACTCCGCCCCCGTCGGCATGGCGAAGTCCCTGTACGCAGCCGAACGCGACGCCGACCCCGCCACCCGTACCGCCGTGATCGCCTGGGCCGACTACACGGCGCCCAGCGGACTCGGCATGGACGCGGCCACGGCGATGCGCGCCGAGGACGGCGCCCAGCGGCTGGACGCGCTGGTGCGCGGACTGCCCGGGCTCGCACCGGTCTCGCTGTTCTGCCACAGCTACGGCTCCGTGGTGTGCGGGATCGCCGCCCACTCCCTGCCGGAGCGGGTGGCCGACATCGCGGTGGCCGGCAGCCCCGGCATGCGGGTCGAGAGGGCCTCCCAGCTGCACACCACCGCCCGGGTGTGGGCGATGCGGGACGCCGACGACTGGATCCAGGACGTGCCGTACCTGGAGCTCGGCGGCCTCGGACACGGTGCCGACCCGGTCGCCGACGGGTTCGGGGCGAGGGTGCTGTCGGCACGGGAGGCGGAGGGCCACGCCGGGTATTTCGTGCCGGGCACGGACAGTCTGCGGAACTTCGCCGAGATCGGCGTTGGCGCGTACCGCGCGGTGTCCTGTGCCCGTCAGGACGACGTGTGCCGGGCGGGTTTGTCCGGTACGACCACTACCGGACGCGCGTAGAGACGGAGATACTGCGGTATGCGCGGGGAGGGGACGGAGAAGCTCGTGCCGCATACGATGAGCCGCATGGGTGACGTGTTGGCCGGTTTTCATGCCGCCTGGGAGTTCGAGTCCGACTCCGTGGTCATCCGGTACGAACGGGGAATTCGAACACCCAGGCTGTTCCAGGCACTCGGGGAGCGGCGCGTGCCGCTGGAGGCGATCGAGGGCGTGACCCTCACGCCCGGCAGGCGCGGCACCGTGGTCCTCCGTGCGGAGCTGCGGCCCGGCGCCGATCCGCTCCTGGAGGCGGCGGCCGGGCAGCTGAAGGAGAGCAGCGACCCCTACCGGCTGGTGCTGCCCGCCGAGCGCGAGACGCTCGCCGAGTACTACGCCGACGGACTGCGCGGACAGCTCACCGAATCAGGTCCCGCCGAACGCCACCTGGTGGCCGCCCCCGAGGCGCCGCGGCAGTTCAAGGCGTACGACGCGAAGGCCGCCTTCGACGGTACGGCGGTGTCCTTCCGGTGGTTCTGGACGGGCGCGTCGTCGGCGAAGTGGAAGGCCGGGGACCAGCGGTTCCCCATCGGTGAGCTGAGCGGGGTGGAGTGGCGGTCGCCCGAGGTGTTCGAAGGGCATCTGCGGCTGTTGCGGCGGGACGCGGGGGCTCCGCCGGGGCAGGCGGATCAGGACCCGGCGGCGGTGGTGTTCGGGCTCGGGTACGGGCCGGTGCACGAGTCGCTGCCGTTCGCGGCGGCCGTGCTGGCGGCGGTGCGCGACTGCGCGCCGGTGCCGGCGATGTCCACGGCGCGTGCGCGCCGTGACCCCGCGGACATCGCCGAGCGGATCCGGCATCTCGGGGAGCTGCATCAGGCGGGGCTGGTGACGGACGAGGAGTTCGCCTCCAAGAAGGCGGAGCTGCTCGCGGAGTTGTGAGGCGACCGGGGCGCGGGCTTTCCCGGGTATCGGGTCACGCGGCCCGGCGTCACTCCCTGCCCGCGGAGGTGAACGTCATGTCCGCGTAGCGGGGGCCCGCGACCTTCTCGGCGATGGGTTCCAGCAGGGCCAGTTCCTCTTCGGTGAGGGTGATGCGGGTCGCCGCCGTGTTCTCCTCCACCCTGGCCGGTCTGCGGGTGCCCGGGATCGGGACGACCGGCAGGCCGTGGACCTCGGCCTGCCGGTGGACCCAGGCCAGGGCGATCTGGCCGAGGGACGCGTCGTGGGCCTCGGCGACGGCGCGGACGGGTTCCAGCAGGGCGGCGTTGGCCACCGCGTTGCCGCCCGTGAAGCGGGGCATCCGGCGGCGGAAGTCGTCGGCGGTGAGGTCCTGGCCGGCGTCGGTGAAGGAGCCGGTCAGGAAGCCGCGGCCGAGCGGGGAGTACGGGACGAGGGTCACGCCCAGCTCCCGCGCGGCCGGCACCACGTTCGCCTCGATGTCCCGGCTGAACAGCGACCACTCGGACTGCACGGCGGCGATCGGGTGCACCCCGTGCGCGGCGCGCAGTTCACCGGCGGTGACCTCGCTCAGGCCCAGGTGCTTCACCTTGCCCTCGCGCACCAGCTCCGCCATGACGCCGACGGTCTCCTCGATCGGCACGTTCACGTCCCGCCGGTGCATGTAGTAGAGGTCGATCACGTCGACGTCCAGGCGCTTCAGGCTCGCCTCGACGGCCTGGCGGATGTACGGCGCGTCGTTGCGGATGACCCGCCGGGCCGGGTCGTCCGGCGGGATGGCCAGGGCGAACTTGGTGGCGACGGCCACCTCGTCCCGGTGCGCGCCGAGGAAGGGGGCGAGGAACCGCTCGTTGTCCCCCGCGCCGTACGCGTCCGCCGTGTCGAAGAGCGTGACGCCCAGTTCCAGGGCCCGCTCCAGGGTGGCCCGGGAGGCGTCCGCGTCGGCGGGGCCGTAGGCGAAGCTCATGCCCATGCAGCCCAGGCCCTGGACGCCCACCTCGGGGCCGCCCTCGCCCAGTGCCGCCGTGCCGATGGTCCTGTAGTTGGTCATCGTGCCCTCTCCGACGCCGGGGCCCGCCCCGCGTCCGCGTAGAAGCTGATTTTCCGGTCGAGCACGGCGAGCGTGTCCTGGAGTTCGGCGATCCGGGACAGCACGTCCTCGCGGGTCTGCTTGAGCAGTTCGAACCGCTCCGTGTACGTGTGATCGCCCGAGCGGACCAGTTCCGCGTACCGCACCATGTCCGCGACCGGCATTCCCGTCAGGCGGAGCTTGCCGACGAGGGCGAGCCAGTCGAGGTCGCGGTTGCTGTAGCGCCGCTGTCCGGTGTGCGAACGGTCGATGTGCGGCATCAGTCCGATGCGCTCGTACCAGCGCAGGGTGTGCGCCGTCAGCCCGGTGAGGGCGGCGACCTCGCTGATCGTGTACGTGTCCGCGCCGTCCGGCCGCCGGTTGCCCTGCGGTGGCCCGGCGCAGGTGCCGGCGCTGGTGTCCGTGGTCTCCGTCTCCGTCACCGTCATGGCTCCCACGCTAGAACGCTGGAGTGCACTCCAAGCAAGCGGCGCGGGCGGGAAACGGGCGGACGCGGCGGCGGGTGACTCATTACCGTGCGGGTATGACCTCTGTACGCCGTGCCACGCCCGAGGACGCGGAGGAAGTACTGCGTCTGCGCCAGGTGATGATCGACTCGATGGCCCTGTCCGACCCGTCCACGGCCTGGCACGCCGCGTCGCTGCCCGTGCTGCGCGGCAGACTGTCCGAACCGGACGGCACCTTCGTGGCGTTCGTCGTGGACCACCCGGAGCGGCCCGGCGCGCTGGCGGCGCTGGTGGCCGGCTCGCTGGAGTACCGCATCGGCGGGGCGCGCGATCCCCACGGCACCGACGGCCACGTCTTCAGCGTCGCCACCGACCCGGAGACGCGCCGCCGCGGCTACGCGCGCGCCTGCGTGGAGGCGCTGCTGGAGTGGTTCCGCGAGCGCGGCGCCCGGCGTGTCCGCCTCACCGCGTCCTCGCAGGCCGCGCCGCTGTACGCCTCCCTGGGTTTCACGCCCAGGTCCGACCCCTTGCTGGAGCTGCTGCTCTGAGCGCTTAGGCTCGACGGCATGTCGCTGAAGAGCCTCGCACTGATCGAGAACTGGCCGGTTCCCACCGCCGCGGCGGGTGCCGTACGGGCGGACGGCACCGTCCTGGGCACCCACGGACCGGCCGGCCGCCGCTTCCCGCTGGCCTCGGTCACCAAGCCGCTCGCGGCGTACGCGGTGCTGGTGGCGTACGAGGAGGGCGCGATCGAGCTGGACGAGCCGGCGGGCCCGGACGGCTCCACGGTGCGGCACCTGCTCGCGCACACCTCGGGGCTGGCCTTCGACGAGCACCGCGTGACCTCGGCGCCCGGTGAGCGGCGGCTGTACTCCAACGCCGGGTTCGAGCAGCTGGGGGACCATGTCGCGAAGGCGACGGAGATCCCGTTCGACGCGTACCTGCGGCAGGCCGTGCTGGAGCCGCTGGGGATGACGGCGACCTCGCTGGAGGGCTCCCCCGCCAAGGACGGCGTGTCCTCGGTCGACGACCTGCTGCGGTTCGCCGCCGAGGTGCAGGCCCCGCGCCTGCTGGACCCGCGCACGGTCGCGGCGGCGATGACCGTGCAGTACCCGGGGACCAAGGGCGTGCTGCCGGGCTACGGCCACCAGAACCCCAACGACTGGGGGCTCGGCTTCGAGATCCGTGACACCAAGTCGCCGCACTGGACGGGCGCGTCGTCCTCGCCGCGCACCTTCGGCCACTTCGGGCAGTCGGGCACGTTCCTGTGGATCGACCCGGACGCCGGCGCCGCGTGCGTGGCGCTCGCCGACCGTGCCTTCGGCCCCTGGGCGGTCGAGGCGTGGCCGCCGTTCACGGACGCGGTGCTGGCGGAGCTGCGCGGCTGACCGACGAGGGCGATCCGCTCCGGCAGCCGTGGGCCACCGCCCGTGCTGCGGCAGCCCGGCAACGTCCTCGACTTCCGGCACGGCACGCCCGCACCTCGCCGCCTTCCCGGTCGCCCGGTGGCGCCAGTCCCCGCACCGGGCGTACGGACGGGCCGGCGCCGCCACGCTCGCCCGGGCCGGTAAGACGGCAGGCGCGTACTCCGCGGTGTCGCCGCCGGTCTCCACCAGGCCGCGGCGGCGAGGCTTTAGCCGATGGCTCACAGGCCTTGTCGGGCTTTCGGTGTCCGGCCGCCGAGGCCCGCAGGGGATCCCGGCGAAGGCCGCCGACGAGGTCAGGGACGGCCGCCACCAGGGGGAGCCGCCGGGCGGCGAGGCCCGGGGAGCCGGGTGACCACTGTGACGGTGATCTCGTTTGGGCAGCGCACCTGTCACGGTTGATGACCTTGTGTCAGTCGGTCTTTGTGGCGCGGACGTTACAGCTGGCCGAAACCCCTTGTGCAATCCGCGTAGAACGTTCAATCTTTCGGCTGGCGACAGGGAAAAGCAGACGGGGCCAGAGCGTCCACGTTTGGCATGTACCTGACCATTCCTGTGCTGGAAGACCCGGTACGGGCGTTCGCCTCGTGCGGCTCACGCGGGCGCACATCCCCCCCCACTCCCCACCTGTCCAGGAGGAACCCCCACATGGCAGTGACGCGAAACCCCAGGCGGAGATCGCTCGCCGGAGTCTGCTCCGTGGCCGCGGCCGCGCTCGCCGGCGGCCTGCTCAGCGCGCTCCCCGCGCACGCCGCCGAGCCCGCGACCGGGACGATCGCCTACGCCGACGCCCCCAACGCGGTCGAGGACAGCTACATCGTCACCCTGAAGCCGGGCACCGAGGCCGGCTCCAGCAAGGGCCAGGGTGTAGCGAAGAAGCACGGCGCCACGGTCGAGCACACGTTCCGCCAGGCCGTCAACGGCTACACCGTCGAGGCCACCGAGGCCGAGGCCGCCAGGCTGGCCGCCGACCCCTCGGTCGCCCTGGTCGAGCAGAACCGCACCTTCACCACCCAGGCGACGCAGACCAACCCGCCGTCCTGGGGCCTGGACCGCATCGACCAGACCGCGCTGCCGCTGAGCGGCTCGTACACGTACGACGACACGGCCGGCCAGGGCGTCACGGCGTACATCATCGACACCGGCGTGCGCATCTCCCACAGCGACTTCGGCGGCCGCGCCCGCAACGGCTACGACGCCGTCGACGGCGACAACGTCGCCCAGGACGGCAACGGCCACGGCACCCACGTCGCCGGCACGGTGGCGGGCAGCGCCTACGGCGTCGCCAAGAAGGCCTCCATCGTCGGCGTCCGCGTCCTCGACAACAACGGCTCCGGCACCACCGCCGGCGTCATCGAGGGGGTCGACTGGGTCGCCGACAACGCGGTCCTCCCGGCCGTCGCCAACATGTCGCTCGGCGGCGGCGCCAGCACCACGCTGGACACCGCCGTGCGCAACGCCATCGCCGCCGGCGTCACCTTCGCCGTCGCCGCAGGCAACGAGTCCACCACCGCGACCGGCTCGCCGGCCCGGGTGACCGAGGCCATCACCGTCGGCGCCACCACGAACACGGACGCCCGCGCCAGCTACTCGAACTACGGCTCGTACCTGGACATCTTCGCCCCGGGCTCGTCCATCACCTCCGCCTGGTACACCGGCGACAGCGCCACCAACACCATCTCCGGCACCTCGATGGCCACCCCGCACGTCGCGGGCGCCGCGGCGCTGTACCTCGCGGACAACCCGTCGGCCAGCCCCTCGCAGGTCGCCTCCGCGCTGATCAACAGCTCCGTCTCCGGCGCCGTCGGCAACCCGGGCACCGGCTCCCCGAACCGTCTGCTGTACGTCGGCGGCAACGGCGGCACCACCCCGCCGTCGGGGAACACCTTCAGCAACACCGCGGACTACACGATCCGCGACAACGCGACCGTCGAGTCCCCGATCACCGTCAGCGGTGTCTCCGGCAGCGCCCCGTCGGCCCTGCAGGTGCCGGTGAACATCGTCCACACCTACATAGGCGACCTGACGGTCCAGCTGGTCGCGCCCGACGGGTCGGTCTACACCCTCAAGGCGTCCGGCACCGGCGGCTCGGAGGACAACATCAACACCACGTACACCGTGAACGCCTCCTCGGAGACGGCCAACGGCACGTGGAAGCTGCGCGTCACGGACAACTACTCCGCCGACACCGGCTACATCAACAGCTGGGGCCTGACCTTCTGACCCCCTTTCGGGTCCCGCTCCCGGCACGGTCCGCCGTGCCGGGAGCGGGACCTCGGTGCGTGCGGCACCGGGCGCCGGGCTTCCGCGCGGCGGGCTCAGGACCTCCTCAAGCGGCGTGCATCTCCCACAGCAGCAGCTCCACCGCCGGGCTCACGGCGACCGCCTCGACGCCCTCGGCGTCCGTGATCCGGGCCGCGTCGCCCGTCTCCAGCCGCTCACCGTCCAGGCGGACCTCGCCGCGCACCACATGGGCGTAGACGTGCGCGGCGTCCGGTACGGCGGTCCGCTCTCCCGCAGCGAGACGGCGCACATGGAGCATCGCGCCCGCCTCCGGGAGGGCGTACGGGGTGGAGTCCGCCAAGCCGCGGACGACCTCGTAGCCCGGCTCGCCCCCCGGCGCGAGCGGGGCCAGCCACATCTGGAGGAAGGTCAGGGGCGCCGGACCGGCGTTGCGTTCCACATGCCGGACGCCGGACGCGGCGCTCAGGCGCTGCACGTCCCCGGGACGCACCACCGTCTCGTGGCCCGTCGAGTCGCGGTGGGTCAGCTCGCCCTCCACCACCCACGTGACGATCTCGGTGTGGCTGTGCGGGTGCTCGTCGAAGCCGGAACCGGGGGCCAGGCGCTCCTCGTTGCAGGCGATCACCGCGCCGAAGCGCAGGTTGTCCGGGTCGTAGTGGGGGCCGAAGGAAAGGGCGTGCCACGTCTCGATCCCGGCCGCCGGATCCCCGCCCTGGTAACGCTCACGCGCGCGCCGTACGTCCATCACATGGACCACGGTAGGCCCTGGGGCACGTCCTCCCGTCCGGATGAGGCAGTCTTGTCCCCGTGCCCGAACCCGAAACCAGTACCCACCACGCCGCAGCACGGCCCGTCCATCCGCACACCGCGACGCTGAAGCGGCTGGAGAGGTCGTCCGGCAGTCTCGCCGCGCAGGCGATCGCGCGGATGGACGAGACGCTGCCCTGGTACCGGGCCATGCCCCCGGAGAACCGTTCCTGGATCGGCCTGGTCGCCCAGGCGGGCATCGCCGCGTTCACCGAGTGGTTCCGGCGCCCCGACGCCCCGCAGGCCATCTCCACCGACGTGTTCGGCACCGCGCCGCGCGAGCTGACCCGGGCGATCACGCTGCGGCAGACCGTGGAGATGGTGCGCACCACCATCGAGGTGATGGAGTCCGCCATCGACGAGGTGGCGGCGCCGGGCGACGAGAGCGTGCTGCGCGAGGCGCTCCTGGTGTACGCCCGGGAGATCGCCTTCGCCACCGCCCAGGTGTACGCGCAGGCCGCCGAGGCACGGGGTGCCTGGGACGCGCGGCTGGAGTCCCTGGTCGTGAACGCCGTGCTCAGCGGTGAGGCCGACGAGGGAGCCGTGTCGCGTGCCGCCGCGCTGGGCTGGAACTCGCCCGACCACGTGTGCGTGGTGCTGGGCACCGCGCCCGACGGCGACTCCGAGCTGACCGTGGAGGCGATCCGGCGGGCCGCCCGGCACGCCAAGCTCCAGGTGCTGACCGGGGTGCTCGGGGACCGGCTCGTGGTGATCGCGGGCGGCAGCGACAACCCGCTGGGCGTCGCCAAGTCGCTGATCGGCCCGTACGCGGCGGGACCGGTGGTGGCCGGGCCCGTGGTGCCGGACCTGCTGGCCGCGACCCGGTCCGCGCAGGCCGCCGCCGCGGGACTCAAGGCCTGTTCCGCCTGGCAGGACGCCCCGCGTCCGGTGCTGGCGGACGATCTGCTGCCGGAGCGCGCGATCGCCGGAGACCCCTCGGCCCGCCAGCAGTTGGTGGAGGAGATCTACAGACCGCTGGAGGAGGCCGGGGCCGCGCTGCTCGAGACGCTCAGTGTCTATCTCGAACAGGCGAGCAGTCTCGAAGGCGCGGCGCGGATGCTGTTCGTTCACCCCAACACCGTTCGTTACCGGCTTCGACGTGTGACAGACGTCACCGGATGGTCACCCTCCGATGTACGCTCTGCCTTCACGCTGCGGATCGCGCTGATCCTGGGGCGTCTGGTCGATGGCGATCTCCCGTCCTAGCCTTTTGTCGTACCTCCACAAAACCCCCTGCCGTTCTTCGTCCTTGTCCCCACGGGCGGCCGTGCCCGTCCCCAAGAGAGAGTGTGAGAGTGCTCGTACTCGTCGCTCCCGGCCAGGGCGCCCAGACGCCCGGCTTCCTGACTGAATGGCTCGAACTCCCCGGTGCCGCGGACCGCGTCGCCGCGTGGTCCGACGTCATCGGACTCGACCTCGTCCACTACGGCACGAAAGCCGACGCGGAGGCGATCCGCGACACGGCCGTCGCGCAGCCGCTGCTGGTCGCGGCCGGGCTGCTGTCCGCCTCGGCACTCGGTGCCGGCCCGTCCGCCGGCTCGGCGGGCACGAACCTGGCACCCGGTGCCGTCGCCGGTCACAGCGTCGGCGAGATCACCGCCGCCGCCTTCGCGGGCGTGCTCGACGAGACCGCCGCGCTGTCCCTGGTGCGCGAGCGGGGCCTGGCCATGGCCGACGCCGCCGCGGTCACGGAGACCGGCATGGCGGCGCTGCTCGGCGGCGACCCCGAGGTGACCGTGGCGCACCTGGAGAAGCTGGGCCTGACCCCGGCGAACATCAACGGCGCGGGCCAGATCGTCGCGGCCGGCACCAAGGAGCAGCTCGCCGCGCTGGAGGAGGACAAGCCCGAGGGCGTGCGCAAGGTCGTCGCGCTCAAGGTGGCCGGCGCCTTCCACACCCACCACATGGCTCCCGCGGTCGACACGCTGGCCCGGGCCGCCGAGGCACTGGCGCCGGGGGACCCCAAGGTCACCTACGTGTCGAACAAGGACGGCAAGGCGGTCACGAGCGGAGCCGAGGTGCTCCAGCGCCTGGTGGGCCAGGTGGCCAACCCGGTCCGCTGGGACCTGTGCATGGAGACCTTCAAGGAGCTCGGCGTCACCGCCCTCCTCGAGGTCTGCCCCGGCGGCACCCTGACCGGCCTCGCCAAGCGCGCCCTGCCCGGTGTCAGGACGCTGGCCCTGAAGACCCCCGCCGACCTCGACGCGGCCCGCGAGCTCGTCGCCGAGCACGCCGCCTGACCGCCCTAAGGAGCCGACCCGCATGGCGAAGATCAAGCCCAGCAAGGGCGCCCCGTACGCGCGCATCCTCGGCGTGGGCGGCTACCGTCCCACCCGGGTCGTACCGAACGAGGTGATCCTCGAGACGATCGACTCGTCCGACGAGTGGATCCGCTCGCGCTCCGGCATCGAGACCCGGCACTGGGCCTCGCCCGAGGAGACCGTCGCGGCGATGTCGATCGAGGCGTCCGGCAAGGCGATCGCGGACGCCGGGATCGACGCCTCGCGGATCGGCGCCGTGGTCGTGTCGACCGTCTCGCACTTCAGCCAGACGCCGGCGATCGCCACCGAGATCGCCGACAAGCTGGGCACGGACAAGGCCGCCGCCTTCGACATCTCCGCGGGCTGCGCCGGCTTCGGCTACGGCCTCACCCTCGCCAAGGGCATGATCGTCGAGGGTTCGGCCGAGTACGTCCTGGTCATCGGCGTGGAGCGGCTGAGCGACCTGACCGACCTGGAGGACCGGGCCACGGCCTTCCTGTTCGGTGACGGCGCGGGCGCGGTGGTCGTCGGCCCGTCCCAGGAGCCCGCGATCGGCCCGACGGTGTGGGGCTCGGAGGGCGACAAGTCCGAGACCATCAAGCAGACCGTGCCGTGGTCGGACTACCGCGACGGGACCGTCGAGAAGTTCCCCGCGATCACCCAGGAGGGCCAGGCGGTCTTCCGCTGGGCCGTGTTCGAGATGGCGAAGGTCGCCCAGCAGGCGCTGGACGCGGCCGGGATCAGCCCGGACGAACTGGACGTCTTCATCCCGCACCAGGCCAACGTGCGGATCATCGACTCGATGGTGAAGACCCTGAAACTGCCGGAGCACGTCACGGTCGCCCGTGACATCCGCACCACCGGCAACACCTCGGCCGCCTCGATTCCGCTCGCGATGGAGCGGCTCCTGGCGACCGGCGAGGCGAAGAGCGGCGACACCGCGCTCGTCATCGGCTTCGGGGCGGGTCTCGTCTACGCCGCTACGGTCGTTACCCTCCCCTAGGCACTCCGTGCCGGATCATCGGATCCGGCACGGGCACCGCAGACCCGCCGTCCACGCGGCGGGTGCCACAACCGCTGGAATCACAACGAAGGAGCGCCGTCATGGCCGCCACTCAGGAAGAGATCGTCGCCGGTCTCGCGGAGATCGTGAACGAGATCGCCGGCATCCCGGTTGAGGACGTCCAGCTGGACAAGTCCTTCACCGACGACCTGGACGTCGACTCGCTGTCCATGGTCGAGGTCGTCGTCGCCGCCGAAGAGCGCTTCGACGTCAAGATCCCGGACGACGACGTCAAGAACCTCAAGACGGTCGGCGACGCTGCCGACTACATCCTCAAGCACCAGGCGTGAGCCCTGCCGGGCCTTCCGTCCTTACGGAGGGCCCGGGGGCCGGGGCCCGGCCCCGCCACCCGGCGGTGGCGCCGTACGCATCCTCGTAGATCCGTTGGAGAATGAATTCCGATGAGCCCGACCAATCGCACCGTGGTCGTCACCGGTATCGGCGCAACCACACCGCTGGGTGGCGACGCAGCCTCTACCTGGGAGGGCCTGGTCGCCGGACGTTCCGGCGTCAAGCCCCTGGAGCAGGAGTGGGCCGCCGAGCAGGCGGTCCGTATCGCGGCACCGGTGGCCGTTGAGCCCACCGAGGTCATCCCCCGCCCGCAGGCCCGCCGCCTGGACCGCTCGGCGCAGTTCGCGCTGGTCGCGGCCAAGGAGGCGTGGGCGGACGCCGGTTTCGAGGCCAAGGCGGGCGACGACCCGAACGTCGACCCCGACCGGCTCGGGGCCGTCATCGCGTCCGGCATCGGCGGCGTGACGACCCTGCTGGACCAGTACGACGTGCTGAAGGAGAAGGGCGTACGCCGCGTCTCCCCGCACACCGTCCCCATGCTGATGCCGAACGGCCCCTCGGCGAACGTGGGTCTGGCCGTGGGCGCCCGCGCGGGTGTGCACACCCCGGTCTCGGCCTGCGCGTCCGGCGCGGAGGCCATCGGCTACGCCATCGAGATGATCCGCACCGGCCGCGCCGACGTCGTCGTCGCGGGGGGCACGGAGGCGGCGATCCACCCGCTGCCCATCGCGGCGTTCGGCAACATGATGGCGATGTCCAAGAACAACGACGACCCGCAGGGCGCCTCGCGTCCCTACGACGTCGCGCGTGACGGCTTCGTCCTCGGCGAGGGCGCGGGCGTGATCGTCCTGGAGTCCGCCGAGCACGCCGCCGCGCGCGGCGCCCGCGTCTACGCGGAGGCGGTCGGCCAGGGCATCTCCGCCGACGCGCACGACATCGTGCAGCCGGAGCCGGAGGGGCGCGGCATCTCGCACGCCCTGCAGAACCTGCTGGACCGCACGGACCTGGATCCGGCGGAGATCGTGCACGTGAACGCGCACGCGACGTCCACGCCGGCCGGTGACATCGCCGAACTGAAGGCGCTGCGGAAGGTGTTCGGGGACGACGCGGACCACTTCGCGGTCTCCGCGACCAAGTCGATGACGGGTCACCTGCTCGGCGGCGCCGGCGGCGTGGAGTCGGTGGCGACGGTGCTGGCGCTGTACCACCGGGTGGCTCCGCCGACGATCAACGTGGAGAACCTGGACCCCGAGGCCGAGGCGACCGCGGACGTCGTCCGGGGCGAGGCGCGGAAGCTGCCCGCCGACGGGCGGATCGCCGCGCTGAACGACTCGTTCGGGTTCGGCGGGCACAACGTGGTCCTGGCGTTCCGGTCCGTGTGACCGCCGTCTGCTGAGTGAAGGGCTTCCGCCTTCCGGGGTGGGGGCCCTTCGCCGTGCGGCGCGGTGGGGGCGTGCCGGGCGGGTTCTTCGCCCCCGCCGCCCCTTCCCGTCCCGGCCTTGAGGGGCTTCGCCCCTTCGACCCTGTGAGGGCAGCCCGTCGGGTGCGGGACGGTGGTGGTTGCTCGCGCCCACGCGGCGAAGCCGCATGGTTGACACAGCCCCGCGCCCCTGACGGGGCGCCCTGCCTGCCGGTGTCTGCTAGACCACCTGGTGGAGCCAGCGGACCGGGGCGCCCTCGCCCGCGTACCGGAAGGGTTCGAGTTCGTCGTCCCAGGGCTTGCCGAGGAGTCTGGCGATGTCCGACTCCAGGTCGGTCTGCTCGCTCCGGGAGCGGACCAGGGCGGCGCGCAGGCGGTCCTCGGGGACCAGGATGTCGCCGTGGATGCCGGTGACGGCGTGGAAGATGCCCAGGTCGGGCGTGCAGCTGTAACGCTCGCCCTCGGCGGTGGCGCAGGGCTCGGCGGTGACCTCGAAGCGCAGCATCTGCCAGCCGCGCAGCGCGGAGGCGAGTGCGGAGGCGGTGCCGGGCCGGCCCTGCCAGGAGAACTCCGAGCGCCAGGTGCCGGGGGCCGCGGGCTGGCGGATCCAGTCCAGGCTGACGCGCGTGCCGAGCACCCCCGCGACGGCCCACTCGACGTGCGGGCACAGCGCGCGGGGCGCGGAGTGCACGTACAGAACTCCACGAGTCGTCACCGGAACCTCCGGGCTGAGCGGGTCGTCTGGCATGGGGCGGAACGGCCGCGGCCCGGGTGGGTCGCGTTGATGGCGAGGCTACCGTGCGACGGAGCAAGGAGTGTGACGTACCGTCCCTCCCGGTGCCGCGAAACGCCGGCCATTCACCCGGCAGGACGCCTGTACGGGTGCGGGACGTTGCTTCGTACGAAGCCCTGGTCCGCCCTTCGTACGGGCCCTGCGGACGGGCGGGAACTCCCGTGCGTTGTTAAGGGTTGGGGGACGGACACACGACACGCGCGGGGAGGCCACGGATGGAGCAGGCGACGCGGAGGGGGACGCGCCGTGCCCGGGCCGTCCTCGCCGTGGTGACGGCCGCCGCGCTGGGCGTGGCGGGCTGCGACGCCGTGGGCGGCGACTCCCCCGCACCGTCCGGCACGGAGGCCGGGCGGGGGCGGCCGTCCCCGAAGCCCACTCCCGTGTGGGACACCGGCCCGGACTCGGTGGCCGCCGTGGGCGACTCCATCACCCGGGGCTTCGACGCCTGCTCGGTGCTGACGGACTGTCCCGAGGTGTCGTGGGCGACGGGCGCCAGCGAGCAGGTCGACAGTCTCGCGGTACGGCTGCTGGGCCGGGCGGGGGCGGCCGAGCGGAGCTGGAACTACGCGGTGACCGGGGCCCGGATGGCGGACCTGCCGGGTCAGATGGCGCGGGCGGTGCGACGCGGCCCGGAGCTGGTGGCGGTGATGGCGGGGGCGAACGACGCCTGCCGGGAGACCACGTCCGCGATGACGCCGGTGGCCGACTTCCGTGCCGACTTCCGGAAGGCGATGCGCACGCTGCGCGAGGCGCTGCCCAAGGCCCAGGTGTACGTGGCGAGCGTGCCGGATCTGAAACGGCTGTGGTCGCAGGGACGGACCAGTCCGCTGGGCAAGCAGGTGTGGAAGCTGGGCGTCTGCCCGACGATGCTGGGCGACGCGGACGCGCTGGACGCGGCGGCGACGCAGCGCCGCGAGACGGTGCGGGACCGGGTGGAGGACTACAACGAGGTGCTGGAGGAGGTGTGCGCCGAGGACCGCCGCTGCCGCTTCGACGGCGGCGCGG
Organism: Streptomyces toyocaensis; assembly: GCF_000725125.1. Classification (GTDB taxonomy): domain Bacteria; phylum Actinomycetota; class Actinomycetes; order Streptomycetales; family Streptomycetaceae; genus Streptomyces; species Streptomyces toyocaensis. The sequence continues at coordinate 40,317 of NZ_JFCB01000023.1, read as the reverse complement.
TGTACGCGTACCGCTTCGGCACCGAGCAGCTGAGCCAGTGGGACTGGTTCCATCCCAGCGTCGACGGTCAGGCCAAGCTGGCCGAGATCGCGTACCGGACGGTCACGGCGAAGCGGTGATGACTATGGTTTCGCACATGAACGAACTCTTCGGCACACTTCCCGACGGCACGCCGGTGCACCGTTGGACCCTGCGGCGGGCGGGCGTACGGGTTCGGATCCTGTCGTACGGCGGGATCGTCCAGGACGTCGAGGTGCCGGACCGGGACGGGCGGACCGGGAACGTGGTGCTGGGGTTCTCCGACCTGGACGGCTATCTCCGGCATCCGGAGCACTTCCTGGGTGCCCTGATCGGCCGGTACGCCAACCGGATCGCGGGCGCCCGCTTCCCCCTGGACGAGTACACGTACGCCCTCGAACCGAACAACGGGCCGAACTCGCTGCACGGCGGTGGGCGCGGGTTCGACAAGCGCGTGTGGACCGTCGTCCCGGTCGACCACGGGGTGCGGCTCTCCCTGGTCGGCGCGCACGGCGAGGAGGGCTTCCCCGGCCGCCTGGAGGTCTCGGTGACGTACACGCTGGACGAGCGGGGCGCGCTGGGGATCGCCTACGAGGCGGTGACGGACGCTCCGACGCATGTGAACCTGACGAACCACTCGTACTGGAACCTGGCCGGCTCCGGCAGCGCGTCCGGCCACGAACTGCGTCTTGCCGCCTCCCGTTACACCCCGTCGGACGCGGACCTGATCCCGACCGGCGAGCTCGCCGACGTCTCGGGCACCCGCTTCGACTTCCGCGAGGCGCGCACGGCGGGGACCGGGTACGACGACAACTTCGTGCTCGACAAGGGAGTCACGGCGACGCCCGTGGAGGTGGCCGAGCTGCACGACCCGGCGTCGGGCCGCGTGCTGACGGTGGCGACCACCGAGCCCGGGATGCAGCTCTACACCGCGGACCACATCGGGGAGCCCTTCATGCCCGGGGACGGCATCGCGCTGGAGACCCAGCACTTCCCCGACTCGCCCAACCGGCCCGCGTTCCCGAGCACGGTCCTGCGGCCGGGCGAGGTGTTCCGCTCCGAGACCGTCTACGGATTCGCCGTGCGGTAGCGCGCGGGCCGCCACGCACATGAGCCCCGGTCCGGGGTCAGGGTCCCGGGCCGGGGCTGCTCATGTGGGCGCGACCCGGATCCGACGTTAATCCCTCCGGCGAGCCGCGCGGCCCTCGATCAAGCTGCCCGCTCGCATCCCGTACGAACCCTTCACATCTGTTCCTTTTCCCTCTTCCATGGCGTGGATCACCGCACCCACGCGATACTGCGGCCTCCGGCATCCCCCGTTCCCCACGACGACGGAAGGCCCCGACCCCCTTGAACTCTCCACGTGTCCGCGCAGGCGTGCTCGGCCTGGCGCTGCTGACCTGTCTCGCCGCCCCCACGACCACCGCGACCGCCGCCGGCACCACCGCGGCCACCACCGTCGAGGAACGCCGCCTGGACGGGGCCGCCCCGCAGGAGATACTCCGCCGCTCCGGATTCGCCTCGGTGGCACCGGACTTCGCCCGCGTCCTGGACGGCGCCCGCTCCTACGCCCAGGCCCGGCGGGCCGTCGTCCGCGAGGGGACACGGCTGTGGCGACGGGCCGTCGACCGGGCGCAGGGCCGCGGACCGGCGGGCGGAGACCTCAGCCGGGACGACGACCGGCCGCTGTACTGGGCACGGCTCGGGATGACCCGTGAACTGCGCTCCTGGGAGCCGGACTTCCGGCTGGGCGACGGGCAGCGGACGCGGCTGCTCGACGCGTTGGAACGCACCTCGCGCGGGCAGACCACGCTGCGCCTTCCGCGCGGCGAGGGGGTGAAGCGGATCCTGGTGACCGGTTTCGACCCGTTCACCCTGGACCGCGACATCCGCATCTCCAACCCGTCCGGTGCCCTCGCGCTCGCCCTGGACGGCACGGTGATCGAGACTCCGCGGGGCCCGGCGCGGGTGGAGACGGCCGTGTTCCCGGTGCGCTGGCGGGACTTCACGGACGGGACGGTGGAGCGGGCGCTGCGGCCGTACCTGCCGGAGGCCGACCTGTTCGCCACCGTGAGCCAGGGCCGGGTGGGCCGTTTCGACATCGAGCGGACCAACGGGGCGTGGCGGGGCGGCTTCGGGGACAACGAGAACACCGGCCGCACCGGGACGATCCCGGTCGCCGACCCGGCCTCGCAGCCGCAGTGGACGTCGACCACGCTGCCGTACACGGAGATCGTCGCCGCGGACACCGGGCGCTTCCCGGTGTACGACAACACGAGCGTGACGGAGATCCCGGCCGGAGGTACCACGCCCGTGGTCCGGCCCCAGGGGCCGACACCCGGTTCGGCGGCCCGCGCCGGGGGCGGCGGGGACTACCTCTCCAACGAGATCGCCTACCGGGCGACCCTGCTCCGGGACCGGCTCGGACTGCACGGGGAGCTGCCGGGCGGACACGTGCACACACCGGTCCTGCAGTTCGGCGCCGGCAACACCACCGAGGTCACCGACCCCGAGTTCGTGCGGAACCGGCTCGACATCATCGCCCAGGTGCGGGCGATCGTGACCGCGGCGGTCAGTGCGACGGAGCGAACGCCAGGCTGACGCCGAGGCCGGCCAGGACCGATCCGATCACCTTGTTGAGGACCTTCTGGCCGCGCAGCATCAGCCCGCGCATCCGGTCGTGGGAGAAGAAGACCGCGACGACGCCGAACCACAGCAGGTGGGCCAGCGACATGAACAGGCCGTAGCCCACCTGCTGGAGGACCGGGGTGCCGGGGCTGACGACCTGCGCGAAGGTCGAGACGACGAAGAGGGTCGTCTTCGGGTTGAGGACGTTGGTGAGGAAGCCGGTGCGCAGGGCCGCGAACGGGGTCAGTCCGGTCCTGTTCTCCAGGTCGACGGTGACCTCGCCGCGGGTGCGGTAGGTGCGGACGCCGATGTACACGAGGTAGGCCGCGCCGGCCAGCTTGACGACCGTGAAGAGGACGGTGGAGGAGGCGATCAGCAGGCCCACGCCGAGCATGGTGTAGGTGACGTGCACCAGCACACCGGCGGCGACGCCGAGGGCGCCGAGGAGTCCGGTGCGGCGGCCGTGGAGGTAGCTGTTACGCACCACCATCGCGAAGTCGGCGCCCGGGGCGATCACGGCCAGGACGGTGATGACGGCGACGGCGAGCACCTCGGTCACCGGGTGAGGCCCTCCTCCGCGGACTCGTCGGTCTCCTCGGAGCGGTCCCCGGCCGTCTCCTCACCGAGCAGGTCGCGGGCCATGAGGGTGGCCCCGGCGACCGCGCCCGGCATCAGGAACACGGCGACGAACGGGATGAGGAAGGCCACCGCCAGGGGGGTGCCGAAGCCCCAGACGAGGGTCCTGCGGGACCGCAGCAGCCGCAGCCGCTCGCGCACGTCGACCGCGCGCCGCTGGAGGGCGACGGCGGTGAGCTCCTCGGTGAGGAAGAAGCCGGTGACGAGGAATCCGATCACGGGTACGACGGTCTGCCCGATCACGGGGACGAACCCGAGCGCGAACAGCAGTACGCCCCAGACCAGGGCCCGCGCGACGATGCGGAGGCTGTCGCGGGCGGAGATCCACAGTTCCCGCATCAGGGGCAGGCCGGACTCGGGCGCGGTGCCGTCGGGCGAGACGTCACGGTCGACCTTCTCGGAGAGGTTCTCGTAGAACGGCTGCCCGATGAGCAGGGTCACCGCGGTGAAGGTGACCACGGACAGCAGCAGTCCGAGGGCGAACAGGACGGCGGTGAGGAAGCCCCGGAACAGGCCGGCCCAGGGGCTCGACCAGTCGTCGGCGAACGGGGTCGCCCAGGTGACGAAGTCCGTGCCCCACAGGGCCAGCGCGACGAGCGCGGCCGCGTAGAGCAGGAGGGTGATCAGACCCGGCAGGAGTCCGAAGCCGAACTGTCTGCCGTGCCGGCCCACCCACCGCTGGCCCTTCAGCAAGTACCGGAAACCCACCCCGAGATCGCGCATGGGAGCACCTTATCGGGGCGGCGGACCGCACCCCACGTCCGAGGGTGCGGCCCAGGCCCGGCGGGCGGCGGCCGGCCGGGGAACGTCAGAGCTTGACGATCATCTTGCCGGTGTTGTCGCCGCGCAGGACGCCGAGGAACGCCTCGAGGTTGTTCTCGATGCCCTCGACGACCGTCTCGCGGTACTTCAGCTCACCCGAGCGCACCCACGGTCCGACCTCCTGGACGAACTGCGGCTGGAGGTCGTAGTGGTCGCCGACGAGGAAGCCCTCGATGCGGCCCCGGGTCTGGATCAGCCGGGCGAGGTTGCGCGGGCCGGGCGCGGGCTCGGTGTCGTTGTAGACGGAGATCATGCCGCAGACGGCGATCCGGCCGCCCTGGTTGAGGGAGCCGATGGCCGCCTCCAGGTGGTCGCCGCCCACGTTGTCGAAGTAGACGTCGATCCCGTCCGGGGCGGCGGCGCGCAGCTGCTCGTTCACCGGGCCGTTCTTGTAGTTGAAGGCGGCGTCGAAGCCGTACTCCTCGACGAGGAGCCTCACCTTCTCGTCGGAGCCGGCCGAGCCGATCACCCGCGAGGCCCCCTTGAGCTTCGCGAGCTGCCCGACCTGGCTGCCGACGGCGCCCGCGGCACCGGACACGAAGACGGAGTCGCCCTCCTTGAAGGAGGCGGTGCGCAGCAGACCGGCGTAGGCGGTGAGCCCGGTCATGCCGAGGACGCCCAGGTACGCCGAGAGGGGCGCGGCCTGCGGGTCCACCTTGACGGCGTTCTTCGCGGCCACGACGGCGTACTCCCGCCAGCCGAAGAAGTGCAGGACGTGGTCGCCGACGGCGATCCCCTCGGCGTTCGAGGCGACGACCTCGCCGACGGCCCCGCCCTGCATGACCTCGCCCAGCTCGAACGGGGCGACGTAGGACTTGGCGGCACTCATCCGGCCGCGCATGTACGGGTCGACGGAGAGGTACTCGTTCCGTACCAGGACCTGGCCCTCGCCCGGTGCGGGCACCTCCGCCTCGACAAGGGCGAAGTCCTTCGGCTCGGGCCAGCCGACGGGCCGGCTCAGCAGATGCCACTCGCGGCCGGTGGCGGGGGGCGTGGGGGCGTCGGACATGACCGGGCACCTTTCCTCGAAATACTTCACTACCTGAAACAACCATGCGACTGAATATTTCAGGATGTCAAGCAAATGGGTACCCTGAAGAGCATGGCCACACCCCGCACCACGCCCAGCCGCCCCGACGCCCTCACCCTGGAGGTCGTCGAGCTCATCGGTTCGGTGGTGGCCCGCTACCACGAGGAGTACGAGGAGGCGGCCGCCGGTCACGCGCTGACGGGTGCGCAGGCGAGGCTGCTGAGCCTGCTGTGCCTGGAACCCCTTCCCATGCGGAAGCTGGCGCAGCGGCTGAAGTGCGAGCCGTCGAACGTCACCGGCATCGTCGACCGGCTGGAGTCACGGGGCCTGGTGGAGCGGCGTCCGGACCCGGCGGACCGGCGTGTGAAGCTGGCGGCGGCGACGCCGGAGGGGCGGCGGGTGGCGCGGAGCCTGCAGGACTCCCTGCGGTTCGCGCGCGAGCCGCTCGCGGGGCTGTCGGAGGAGGAGCGGGTGGCGCTGCGGGACGCCCTGCGCAGGATGCTGAGCGCGGACTGAGCGGCGCGTCTCGCGGGAGCCGGCGGCCGGCTCAGGTGCACCACCACAGGAACCGGTCGCACGTCTGCGTGGGTTCGGGCTCCGGTTCGGGCTTCCCGGTGGTCGGCTCCGGCTCCGGGGTCTCCGGTTCCGGCGGGGGCTCCGCGGACGGAGGTGCCGACGGGTCGGCCGAGGGCGTGGCCGCGGGCGCCGAGGAGGCGTCCCGCGCGGTCTCCTCCTCCGCCGGCGCGGACTCTTCCTCCTCCGGTGACGCGGAAGCCGACGACGGCGCGTCGGACGCCTCGGGGCCGGGGGACCCGCCGGGCGTCCGGGTGTGCGCGGCGCCGCCGGCCGGCCCGGTCGGCTCCATGGTCGCCGACCCGCCGTCGGGCGACTCCCCTGCCGCCGCCGGTTCAGGCTTCGGTCCGGACGCGTCCAGTCCGAGTTCCGCGAGGCTGAGTCCGCCCGCCGCGAGGACGAACCCGGCCGCGATCAGCACGGTGCGGTTCCGCCGGCGGCGGTGCGCCGCGGCCTTGCGGTCCCGGCGGCTTCCTCCCGTCGGCTGGTCCCCGCCCTTCGTCCCGCGCCCCGGGCGCCGGGCCGCGCGCCGCCCCCGCGGCTCTTCGCCGTCCTCCCCGCCGTACCGCGCGGTGGGCTCGTCGACGGGCTCGTCGGCCTGAGCCGCTCCCGCGTCCTCGAACGCCCCCGTGCCTCCTCCGTACCTCGCGGGCTCCTGCGGCGGGTGGGCGCGGAGCGTCTCGACGGGCGTGCCGCAGCCGGGGCAGGCCAGGGCGCCGTTGAGGTGCCGTCGGCACGGGTGGCAAAAGTCCATGACGCGGGAAGGTTAGGTTCCGGCCCGGTCCGCTTCCTAGGCCTCGCTGTGAAGGTTTGGTGCGGACCCCTGCCCATAGGTTTCGAAACTGCCGAAACCGTTGAGCGCGAGACCCATTGACACCCCCACCACCCCGTCCTTACTGTCACGCCAGCATTTCGAACGTGTGACGAAATATCGAACACGCCGGACCGCGGACACCGATGACAGGGTCCACAACCGCAGCGAGGGGCAACTGCCGTGCGCATCACCGGAATCAGCACACACGTGGTCGGGACGCCGTGGCGCAACCTGACGTACGTCCAGGTGCACACCGACGAGGGGATCACCGGAGTCGGCGAGACCAGGATGCTGGGCCACACCGACGCACTCCTGGGTTACCTGAAGGAAGCCGAGGTCAACCACATTCTCGGCTCCGACCCGTTCGCTGTCGAGGACCTCGTCCGCCGGATGAAGTACGGCGACTACGGCCGGGCCGGCGAGATCGTGATGTCCGGCATCGCCGTCGTCGAGACGGCCTGCTGGGACATCAAGGGCAAGGCCCTCGGCGTGCCCGTCTGGCAGCTGCTCGGCGGCAAGGTCACCGACAAGGTCAAGGCGTACGCCAACGGCTGGTACACCACCGAGCGCACCCCGGAGGCGTACCACAAGGCGGCGCGGACGGTGATGGAGCGCGGCTACCGGGCGCTGAAGATCGACCCGTTCGGCACCGGCCACCTCGAACTCGACCACCGGCAGACCCTGTACGCCGTCTCCCTCATCGAGGCGGTCCGCGACGCCATCGGCCCCGACGCCGAGCTGATGCTGGAGATGCACGGCCGCTTCTCCCCCGCCACGGCCGTCCGCCTCGCGCACGAGCTCGCGCCCTTCCAGCCGGCCTGGCTGGAGGAGCCGGTGCCGCCGGAGAACCTGAAGGCGCTGGAGAAGGTCGCCGCCAAGGTCGACATGCCGGTCGCCACCGGCGAACGCATCCACGACCGCATCGAGTTCCGCGAGCTGTTCGAGAGCCAGGCGGCCGACATCCTCCAGCCGGACGTCGGCCACATCGGCGGCATCTGGGAGACCCGCAAGCTCGCGGCGACCGCCGAGACCCACTACATGCTGGTCGCCCCGCACAACGTCGGCGGCCCCGTGCTCACCGCCGCCTCCCTCCAGGTCGGCTTCACCTCCCCGAACTTCAAGATCCTGGAGCACTTCAACGACTTCGCGGACGCGGAGATCAAGAAGGTCGTCAAGGGCGCTCCCCGGGTGAACCCGGAGGACGGCTGCTTCCACCTCTCCGACGCCCCCGGTCTCGGCGTGGAGCTGGACGTCGACGCGGCGGCCGAGTTCCCGCAGCAGCAGGCCCGGTTCGACCTGTGGGCCGAGGGCTGGGAGCAGCGCAGGCCGAAGGGCGCGAAGTGAGCACCGCCGTCGTCGTCGACGGACCCGGTGAGCACCGCCTGGTCCCGCACGAGCCGCGCGAACCCGGCCCCGGCGAGGCCCTGATCGGCGTCCACGCGGCCGGCGTCTGCGGCAGTGACCGCGAGGTGTACCAGGGCAACCGGCCCGAGGGTTACGTGCGGTATCCGCTGACGCCGGGTCACGAGTGGTCCGGGACCGTGCGGCGGGTGGGCCCGGGGGTGCCCCGGTCGCTCGTCGGCCGCAAGGTCGTCGGTGAGGGGTTCCGCAACTGCCAGGTCTGCGACCGCTGTCACGCCGGCGAGACGACCCTGTGCTCGGCGGGCTACGAGGAGACCGGGTTCACCCAGCCGGGCGCCATGGCCGCCACGCTGACCCTGCCCGCCCGGCTGCTGCACGTCCTCCCCGACGACGCCGATCTGAGCGCCGCCGCGCTCCTCGAACCGGCCGCCTGCGTCGCGGCCGCCGCGCTGAAGGCGAACGCCGTGCCCGGTGAGCGGGTCGCGGTCGTCGGCACGGGCACGCTCGGCATGTTCGCCGTGCAGTTCCTGCGGGCGAACTCACCGTCCGCGCTGCTGGTCGTCGGCACCCGGGGCGACCGGGAGGCCCTGTCGAGGCAGTTCGGGGCGACCGGCTTCCGCACCAAGGACGGGCCCCTCCCGGACGACTTCGACGTCGTGATCGAGACCGCCGGATCCGCGGACGCGGCCCGTACGGCCGCCTCGCTGCTGAGGCGCGGCGGGCGGCTGGTGCTCACCGGCATCCCGGCTCCGGGCGCCGACGGCCTCGACCCGACGGACCTGGTCGTACGGCAGCTGGAGGTGCGCACCGTCTTCGGCGCGCCGCCGGACGCCTGGGCGCACACCGTGCGGGTGTTCGCCGCCGGACTGCTCGATCCGCTGCCGCTGGTGACCCACGAGCTGCCGCTCGACGGGTTCCGGGAGGCCATGGAGCTGGCCGGGTCCGGCGACCCGAAGGTGGGCAAGGTCCTCCTGCGGCCCTGAGCCCGCGCCGGTACGGCCCGACGCGTTCCGTACCGGCGCACCGCCCGCCTTCCCCTCCCTCGCTCCGGAACCGCCGACGCGCACCCAGAGCCGCGAACCTCGTCCGATATATCGAACACAAAGGACACCTCGTGACCGACGCTTCCGCCAAGGCGCCCCGCCGGCCCGGTGAGCAGGTGCTCACCGCGCTGGGCCTGGGCGCACCCGCCCTCGATCCCGCCGACGCCTCGCCGCACACCTTCCCCGGCGGCGGGCGCTGGCGCACCGAGATCCCCTCGTGCGAAGGGCCCGAGGCGCTGGCGGTGGTACTGAAGGAGGCCTCGCGCCTCGACGTGCCGATCCACCGGATCAGTCAGGGCAGCGGCGTGTGGATGCTCACCGACGCCGAGATCACCGAGATGGCCGAGGCGACCGCGGAGCGGGACATCGAGCTCTGCCTGTTCACCGGCCCGCGCGGCACCTGGGACATCGGCGGCTCGGTCCGCACCGACTCGCACGGCGCGGGACTGCGCGCCCGGGGCCACGACGCGGTCGCCGGCTGCGTCGAGGACGCCGTACGGGCGACCGGGCTGGGCGTCAGGTGCCTGCTGGTCGCCGACGAGGGCGTGCTGTGGACGCTGCACCGGGCGCGGACGGCCGGACTGATCCCGGCCGACACCACGCTCAAGGTCTCGGCCCTCGTCGGACCGGTCAACCCGGCCTCTTACGCGGTCTACGAGCGGCTCGGCGCCGACTCCGTCAACGTGCCCTCCGACCTGACCCTGGCTCATCTCACCGAGATCCGCCGGGTCTCGGCCGCCCCGATGGACATGTACATCGAGGCCCCGGACGACCTGGGCGGTTATGTGCGGATGTACGAGGTCGCCGAGCTCATCCGGCGGGGCGCCCCGCTGTACCTGAAGTTCGGCCTGGCGAAGGCGCCCGGGCTCTACCCCTACGGGCACCACCTGCGCGAGCTCACCCTGGCCACCGCCAAGGAGCGGGTGCGGCGCGGCCGGCTGGCACTGGACCTGCTGGCCCGCCACGGCGCGGACGGCGACATGGCACCGCTCGGCACCCGGCTTCCCGGCGCGCTGAGCCGGTTCGACACCTCGTCATCACGTTCCGGAAAAACAGCTTCACAGAAGTAGACACAGTCGCGCACAATCCCACACACCCGTTTCCCGGCTCCCCGTCCCACCCCGCACAGCGCCCCGTCCGCCCGGCCGATCCGGCCACACGTCAAGGATGATGATCATGCGTAATCGCAGAGCCGCTCTCGCCGCCCTGGCCACCGCCGCCTCCCTCGCCCTCACCCTGACCGCCTGCGGACAGAACAGCGAGGGCGGCAGCGAGGAGGACAAGGGCAGCTCCGAAGGAGCCACCGTCGGCATCGCGATGCCGACCAAGTCCTCGGAGCGCTGGATCGCCGACGGCAACCACGTCAAGAAGCTCCTGGAGGACAAGGGCTACAAGACCAAGCTGGCCTACGGCGAGGACGACCCCGACCAGCAGGTCGCCCAGATCGAGAACATGATCACGCAGGGCGTGAAGGCCCTGATCGTCGCCGCGATCGACAACAAGTCGATGAACAACGTCCTGCAGCAGGCCAAGGACGCCGACATCCCGGTCATCTCCTACGACCGCCTCGTCCTCGGCACGGAGAACGTCGACTACTACGCCTCGTTCGACAACGAGAAGGTCGGCGAGCTCCAGGGCACCTACATCGTCGAGAAGCTCGGCCTGAAGGACGGCGGCAAGAAGGGCCCCTTCAACATCGAGCTGTTCGCCGGCTCCAACGACGACAACAACACCCGCTACTTCTTCCAGGGCGCGATGAGCGTCCTGCAGCCCTACATCGACAAGAAGCAGCTCGTCGTCAAGTCCCGGCAGACCGAACTGAACCAGGTCACCACCCTGCGCTGGGACGGCGGCACCGCGCAGAAGCGCATGGACGACATCCTGACCTCCGCCTACCGCAGCGACCGGGTGGACGCGGTCCTCTCGCCGTACGACGGCATCTCCATCGGCATCCTGTCCGCCCTGAAGTCGGACGGCTACGGCGGCAAGGACAAGCCGCTGCCGGTCGTCACCGGCCAGGACGCCGAGGTCGCCTCGGTGAAGTCGATCATCGCGGGCCAGCAGTCGATGACGGTCTACAAGGACACCCGCGAACTCGCCAAGGTGGCCACCGGCATGGTCGACGCGCTGCTCAACGACAAGAAGCCGGAGACCAACGACACCAAGACCTACGACAACGGCTCGAAGGTCGTCCCGGCCTACCTGCTGGAGCCGGTCGCGGTGGACAAGGAGAACTACCAGGAGGCCGTCGTCGACTCCGGCTACATCAAGGAAAGCGACCTCAAGTAAACGCCGGCGACCACGGATTGGAAGGCACGACCATGGCGGGACCCGTCCTGGAGATGCGCTCGATCGTCAAGACCTTTCCCGGCGTCAAGGCGCTGTCGGACGTCAGCCTGACCGTCCGGCGGGGCGAGGTCCACGCCATCTGCGGCGAGAACGGCGCCGGCAAGTCGACCCTGATGAAGGTCCTCTCCGGCGTCCATCCGCACGGCACCTACGAAGGGGAGATCCTTTTCGAGGAGGAGGTCTGCCGGTTCAAGGACATCCGGGCCAGCGAGGAGCACGGCATCGTGATCATCCACCAGGAGCTGGCCCTGGTGCCCTACCTCTCGATCGCCGAGAACATCTTCCTCGGCAACGAGCACGCCACCCGGGGCCTCATCAACTGGAACGAGACCCTCAGGCACGCCACCGAACTGCTGCGCCGGGTCGGGCTCGACGAGCACCCGGAGACCCGGGTCGCCGACATCGGCGTGGGCAAGCAGCAGCTGGTGGAGATCGCCAAGGCGCTGTCGAAGAGGGTGAAACTGCTCATCCTCGACGAGCCGACCGCCGCGCTCAACGACGAGGACAGCGGCAAACTCCTGGACCTGATACTGCAGTTGAAGGAACAGGGCATCACCGCGATCATCATCTCCCACAAGCTGAACGAGATCCGCAAGGTCGCCGACTCGGTGACGATCCTGCGGGACGGGCGGACCATCGAGACGCTCGACGTCAAGGCCCCCGAGACCACCGAGGACCGGATCATCAGCGGAATGGTCGGCCGCGACCTGGAGCACCGCTTCCCGGAGCGCACCCCGCACCACCCCGAGGAGGGTGCCGCGCCCGCCCTGGAGATCCGCAACTGGACGGTGCACCACCCCATCGACCAGCAGCGCAAGGTCGTCGACGACGTCTCGCTGACGGTCCGGCGCGGCGAGATCGTCGGCATCGCCGGCCTGATGGGCGCCGGCCGCACCGAGCTCGCGATGAGCGTCTTCGGCCGCACCTACGGCCGGCACGCCGGCGGCACGGTCCTCAAGGACGGCAGGGAGATCCCTACGAGGACCGTCCCCGAGGCGGTCGGGCACGGCATCGCGTACGTCACCGAGGACCGCAAGCATTACGGCCTGAACCTCATCGACACCGTCCACCGCAACATCTCGCTCAGCGCCCTCGGCAAGGTCGCCCGGCGCGGTGTCGTGGACGAGCACGAGGAGCGGCAGGTCGCCGAGGGGTTCCGCGCCTCCATGAGCATCAAGACGCCGACGGTCTTCGAGCCGGTGGGCAAGCTGTCCGGCGGCAACCAGCAGAAGGTCGTGCTCAGCAAGTGGATCTTCGCGGGTCCCGAGGTGCTGATCCTCGACGAGCCGACGCGAGGCATCGACGTCGGCGCCAAGTACGAGATCTACACGGTCATCGACCGGCTGGCCGCCGAGGGCAAGGCGGTCGTCTTCATCTCCTCCGAACTGCCCGAGCTGCTCGGCATGTGCGACCGCATCTACACGATGGCCGCAGGGCGGCTGACCGGTGAGTTCTCGCGGGCCGAGGCCTCCCAGGAATCGCTGATGCGTCAGATGACGAAGGACAAAGAGGTGTCCCGATGAGCACAGTCACCGACAAGACCCCGGCGGCCGCGCCGCCGGGCGGGAACGGGACGGGCGGCGGGGCGGGCCTGCTCCGGCTGATGCTGGACGGCCTGCGCCGCAACATGCGGCAGTACGGCATGCTGATCGCGCTCGGCCTGATCGTGGTGCTGTTCGCGGTGTGGACCGAGGGCGACCTGCTGCTGCCGCGCAACGTGTCCAACCTGGTGGTGCAGAACAGCTACATCCTGATCCTCGCGATCGGCATGATGCTGGTCATCATCGCGGGCCACATCGATCTGTCGGTCGGTTCCCTGACGGCGTTCGTCGGGGCGATGGCCGCGGTCTTCATGGTCAGGAACGACATGCCCTGGCCGCTCGCGGTGGTGCTCTGCCTGGCCGTGGGCGCCCTCGCGGGCGCGATCCAGGGGTGGTTCATCGCCTACGGCGGCATACCGTCGTTCATCGTGACCCTCTCGGGCATGCTGACCTTCCGGGGTCTCACCGAGATCTTCCTGGAGGGCCAGACCCTCGGCCCGTTCCCCGACGGCCTGGTGGAGGTGACCAACGGATTCCTGCCCGAGGCCGGACCGGAGACCAACTACCACAATCTCACCCTGCTCCTCGGCCTCACCCTGATCGCGCTCGTCGTCCTCCAGGAGGTGCGCGACCGCCGGCGTCAGCAGGAGTTCGCCCTCGACGTCCCGCCCCTCAAGCTGTTCCTGGTGAAGCTGGTCGCACTCGCCTCCGCCATTCTCGTGGTGACGATGCTGCTCGCCAGTTACAAGGGCGCCCCGAGCGTGCTGCTGCTCCTCGGCGCGCTGCTCGTCGGCTTCGGCTATGTGATGCGCAACGCCGTCATCGGCCGCCATATCTACGCGATCGGCGGCAACCTCCCCGCGGCGAAGCTGTCGGGTGTGCGGGACAAGAGGATCACCTTCCTGGTCTTCCTGAACATGGGCATGCTCGCGGCCCTGGCGGGTCTGGTGTACGCCACCCGCCTCGACGTGGCCTCGCCCAAGGCCGGCCTCAACTTCGAACTGGAGGCCATCGCGGCCGCGTTCATCGGCGGCGCGTCGATGAGCGGCGGTGTCGGGACCGTCCTCGGCGCGGTCATCGGCGGTCTGGTCCTGGGAGTGCTGAACAACGGTATGAACCTCGTCGGTATCGGCAGCGACTGGCAGCAGGTCATCAAGGGCCTGGTACTGCTGGCGGCGGTCGGCTTCGACGTGTGGAACAAGCGCAAGGTCGGTTCGTAGGTCGGCTCGGGCCCCGCCGGACGGCGGGGCCCCTTCCTTTGGGGAGTGGCACATGGAACTGAACAGACGCACGGTCATCGCGGGAGCCGGAGCGGCGGCGGGACTGGCCGCCGGCACCGCCCTCGGCGGTACGGCCCACGCCTCGCCGGGCAGGGGGAAGCCGGTGAGGACGCTCTTCGGCCGGCTCGCGGACGGCACCGAGGTCCACAGCTGGTCGCTGGAGAACGGCGGGACCCGCATGAAGGTCCTGTCCTACGGCGGCATCGTGCAGTCCCTGGAGATCCCAGACCGGCGCGGCCGCCGCGCCAACGTCTCCCTCGGCTTCTCCACCCTCGATGAGTACGTCGCCTCCAGCCCGTACTTCGGCGCCCTGATCGGCCGCTACGGCAACCGCATCGGCGAGGGCCGCTTCACCCTCGACGGCACGTCGTACCGGCTCTCCGTCAACGACGGCGAGAACAGCCTGCACGGCGGCGCCCAGGGCTTCGACAAGCGGGTCTGGGACGTCGAGCCCTTCACCCGCGGCTCCGACGTCGGCCTGCACCTGCGCCACACGGCCGCCGACGGTGACATGGGCTACCCGGGCACGCTGCGCACCAAAGTGACGTACACCCTCACCCGCGCCGGCGACTGGCGCGTCGACTACGCGGCCACCACCGACCGGGCCACCGTCGTCAACCTCACCAGCCACGTCTACTGGAACCTGGCGGGCGAGGGCAGCGGCTCGGTGTACGACCACGAGCTGTCCGTCGCCGCCTCCCGCTACACGCCGGTCGACCAGGGGCTGATCCCCACGGGCGAACTGGCCCGGGTCGCGGGCACCCCCTTCGACTTCCGGCGGGCCAAGCCGGTCGGCCGGGACATCCACACCGCGCACCCGCAGGTGCTGTTCGGGCAGGGCTTCGACCACAACTGGGTGCTCGACAAGGGCGTCACCGCCCGGCCGGAGCACGTCGCGACCCTGCGCGACCCGTCCTCCGGCCGCACGCTGAGGATCGCCACCAGCGAGCCCGGCCTGCAGTTCTACTCCGGCAACTTCCTCGACGGCACCCTCGTCGGCACGGGCGGAAGGGTCTACCGGCAGGGCGACGGGCTGTGCCTGGAGACCCAGCACTTCCCCGACTCGCCGAACCAGCCGTCGTTCCCCTCGACCGTGCTGCGACCGGGGCGGACGTACCGGACGACGACGGTCCACTCGTTCGACGCCTGAACACATTTCTTTCACACGCGTTGAACGACGGCACACCCCCCTCCGTATGAACCGGTGGCCCGCGCTCCCCCGCGCGGGCCACCCGGTACCGGAGGTTCCCTTGGCCGACAACGTCACCTCGTTGTTCCGCAGCACCGCGGCGCACAGCCCGTCGATGGCGGCGCTGACACGGGAGAGCGACGGGGCCGGCCCGGTGGACTTCTGCATCCCCTGCAACCCGTACTTCCCCACCCCCGCCATGTTCGAGGAGATGGCCGCCCGGCTGCGCGACATCATCACGTACTACCCGAGCAGCGCCGACACCATCACCGCCGAACTGTGCGGCCTGCTCCAGCTCCCGCCGCAGTGCGTGGCGATGGGCAACGGCTCCACGGAACTGATCACCTGGATCGACCACCTCCTGGTCCGCGAGTCCCTCGCCGTCCCCGTCCCCACCTTCGGCCGCTGGACCGACCAGCCCATGGAGACCGGCAAGCGGGTCGACATGTTCCCGCTCCAGGAGTCCAGCGGCTTCGCCCTCGACCTCGCGCAGTACGCCGAGTTCATCCGGGCGCGCGGCACCCGGGTCGCCGTCGTCTGCAATCCGAACAACCCCGACGGCGGCTTCCTCCACAAGCACGCCGTGGTGCAGTTCATGGACGCCATGGCCGACCTGGACCTGGTGGTGATCGACGAGTCCTTCCTGGAGTTCGCCGACGCCGAGGCCGAACCGAGCGTGGTGCAGGAGGCGATGCTGCGGCCCAACGTCGTCGTGCTGCGCAGCCTCGGCAAGAACTTCGGCCTGCACGGCATCCGCTTCGGCTATCTCGTCGCCAACCCGGCGCTGGCGGGGCGGGTCCGCTCCATGCTCCCCAAGTGGAACCTCAACTCCTTCGCCGAGCACGTGGTGTTCATGCTGAGGGAGCACGGCGCCGAGTACGCGCAGAGCCTCCACCAGGTGCGCCGCGACCGCCTGGACATGTCGGGCCGGCTCTCGTCGCTCCCCGGCCTGACGGTCTACCCCTCCCAGGGCAACTTCCTCTTCGTGCGCCTGCCCGTCGGCGCCGAGGGAACGGTCGTGCGGGACCGGATGCTCACCGAGCACCGGATCCTGGTGCGTGAGTGCGGCAACAAGATCGGCTCGTCCAGCCGCTTCCTGCGTCTCGTGGTGCGCCCCCAGGTGGACGTGCGTCGCCTGGTGTCCGGCCTGGAGCAGGTGCTCTACGGGACGTCCAGGAGGGGAGCCGCCGTGCCCGAGCAGGCCACAGGGACCGGCTACAGCTCGGGCACGGCGGCGGTGGACCGTCTGGTGAGCGAGACCAACGGGGCGGGCATGGGGGGGCTCGCCGCGCAGGCCGCCGGTGCCGGCGCCGTGGGGTTCGCCGCCGCTCCGTCCGCCGGCACCGGCGTGCCGCTCCCCGCCGCCGCGTCCACCGTGACGGCGGACCCGGCCGGCGGGATGCCGGCCGCGGCCTCGGCCGGGATGCCGGCCGTGCCCCAGCCCGCACCCCGGCCCGCGCCGCAGCCGCTTCCCCAGCCCGCACCCCTGCCGGCCCCGCCGCCCGTACCCCAGCCCGTACCCCAGCCGGTTCCGGAGCAGGTTCCGCAGCCCGCCCCGATGCCGGCCGCGGCGCAGCCGCTCGCGCCCGCGGCACAGGCGCCGGTACCCCCGGTGGCGTACCCGGCACCGGCCCTGTTCCCGCCGGCCGGTCCCACGCCACCCGGTGTCCCCGCCCGTGGCGGCCTGACCGCCGCCCAGGTCAGAGGCACCAACGGCCTGTCCACGGCCCCGGCGACGGGCTGGCCGGGACCGCAGAACTGGCCGAACGCGGCGGGGATGGGGCAGGCGGGCTGAGGTCCGGCCGGGCAGCCGGCGGGACCGGGTCTCCGCAGCCGACGGCCGGTGAGCGACAGGTCGTCCGCTGCTCCCGTTCAGGGAGTTGCTGCCGACCGCGCGCGTCCCGCCCGGCGGCGGGGAGCGCGTAGGCCTTCACCCGACGGTGCCGGCGCGGCAGGTGCCGCACGAGGCGAAGAGACGGACACCGGAGCACGTCAGACGAGGCGGCGGTAGGCGATGACGGAGCCGATGACCCAGACCCCGGGGCCGCCGAGGCCGAAGAGCACTCCCGGGGACAGCAGGGTCGCCAAGGGCTCGGGCACGTCCCCGAAGAGGGGGAGCAGGGAGAGGACGACCAGCGGGAAGAAGGCCGCCATCGCCCAGGACAGACCGGTCATGACGGCCATCCGGCGGGCTTCACCGCGCTCGATGCGGCGGGTGACACGGGCCGACTCGGTCCAGTCGGCGCCACGCAGTTCCACCCAGGCGGTGAGCAGGAGCGCCAGTTCGCCCTCCAGGTCGACGGTGTTGTCGTCCAGGTGCTTCAACTGCATCCGCCTGCCGTTGGCCCCGTAGGCGTAGGTGAACAGCCTGGGCGCTCCCTGCTGCACGGCCGCGCCGTGGTCGGCCTCCACCCGGATGTCCTGTATCTCGCGCCAGGACATCCGTCTCACCCGCACGAGGCCCCGGACCCGGATGCCCCTGAGGTCGGCCGTGGTCGAGGCGCGCACCGCGCCGGCGGCCAGCCAGGCGAACAACGCCAGGACGACGAGGCTCGCGGTCCACCTCACCGGACCGGACATGTCCTCGTCGGTCCACAGCGGGAGCAGCGCGGCGGCCGTCGCGACGACCACCGCTCCCGCGACGAGGACGGCCCGCCCGCTGGAGATGCGGTATTCGCGGGGCAATGACCGGACGCTCATGATTCCCCCCGTTTTCTCGGCGAAAGATGCCTCTGCGCGTCATGCGCGAGAAGCAGTGTCGAGCCCCAACTACCGCGTTGCCAAGTGTTGTTGGGCGATACATGAACACGGGCGGGTGGGCGGCGCACCCGCGTTCCGGGCGCGCCGCCCACCGCCGGACCGTCAGGCACCGGTCACCGCGTCAGCCCTCCGGGCACTCCTTCCAGGCGAGGTGGTACACCGTGCTGATGTCTCCGTCCGTGGAGTCCATCGTCATGAAGCTGACCTCGTCGGGGGACGAGGTCCCGGCGCTCACCCGGAGCTCCGTGTTGATGTTGAAGTTGCGCTGGACCCCGCAGGGCGCGTAGACGAGTTGCGCCCAGTCGGTCTCGTCCGTGGCCTGCCAGTTGTCGTCGTAGGGGCCCGTGTAGGGGTGGGTGCGGTACTCCGTGTTCGAGGAGCCCTGGAAGTAGTACGACGCCCTCTGTGTGCCCTTGGCGCCGGGCGCGAGCGAGGCGAAGCCCCGGTAGTCCGCGCCGGCGACGGCGTAGGTGAAGCCCTGGGGTACGTGGACGAGCAGGCTGAGCTGGCAGTTCTTGCGGAACGCCGTGGGGTCGGAGGTGCCGCCGGCCTGGGCGAGGTAGTCGCTGTACGTCACGGTGAACGCGGTGTTGTCGGCCGAGACGGCGACGGCCGCGGTGCCCTGGGGGCATCCCGATCCGTTCACGGTGGCGACCTTGATGACGATCTTGTCCGGCGGCGGGTCCTCGAAACCGGCCGACGGGTTGTGCGCGGGTGACGCGGCGGTGAGGAGCGCCGCCACCGCGGCGCTCATGAGCAGGCCACCAGCCATGATGGTCCGTCCTTTTCCTTCGGTGGGGGGTGGTTAAAACGTCATGCGCATGCCAACAAGCGAGCGCATGTGCTCCCGGTCTCGTGAAGGAGGCATGGAGGTGCGGTGAAGGCCGGGAGCGCTCGCATCGTATGGAGCGCCACGCCCGGCGGACAGAGCGAACTCCGGCCATTCACCTCCGTCCCGACCCGGCAGGACACAAGGGGCGTACCGGGTCCGCCGTGTGAACGGCGGGGTGCCCGTTCGTAGAGAATGGCCCACCAGCACCGCGTGTGGCACCACAACAGGAGGCGCTCCCTTGGAGCTCAGCAGGCGCACCTTCACCGCCCTGGCCGGCACGGCCGCGCTCGGTCTCGCCCTGGCCGGCAGCGGTGGGGCGGCGACCGGCACGCACGGTCCGCGCAGCGTGCCGACCGGTCCGCCTCCCTCTCCGCCGCGCGCGGACGGACGGCGGCACCGGGTCGGCTTCGACGGGTACTCGCTGCTGGTCGACGGCCGGCGCCTGGTGCTGTGGTCCGCCGAGATGCACCCCCACCGGCTGCCCAGCCCGTCCCTGTGGCGGGACGTCCTGCAGAAGCTGCGGGCCCACGGGCACAACGCGGTCAGCGTCCCCGTGCCGTGGAACCACCACTCCCCCGCGCCCGGCACGTACGACTTCACCGGGGTGCGGGATCTGAACCTGTTCCTGAACACCGCCGCCGAGGAGCGGCTGTACGTCGTCCTGCGTCCGGGTCCGTACCTCGGCGCCGACGTGGACGCGGGCGGCCTCCCCGGGTGGCTGACGGCCGTCGACGGGACCGCGCGGACGGATGATCCGGAATACCTGCGGCACGTCGACGAGTGGCTGAGCGCCGTCAACTCCATCGCCGTACGGCATCTGTTCACCGCGGGCGGCGGCACGCTGCTGCTGTACCGGCTCGAGGACGGGCACGGCACGCCCGCCGGCGATCCGGCCCGGCGCGCCTACACGGCCCACCTGTACGCCAGGGCCCGCGCCGACCGCATCGACGTGCCGCTGTTCCACGGGGACGGGCGGTTCGGCCACCGCGAGAGCGGTTCACCGTCGCCCGGGTTCCGCTCCGACGCCGGGCACGAGCGGCGCGGTCACCTGACCGACCTCGCCCACGGGATCACCGCGCACAGCGTCCGCACGGTGTTCGGCGGTTCCCCGTGGGGGTGGCTGTCCGGGGCGGGCGTCACCGCCCCGCACGACCGCGAGGCACCGATCGACGAGGGCCGCAGGCCCACGGCGGACATGGCCCCGCTCCAGCAGTTCGGGCATCTGGTGCGGACCGTGCCCGACCTCGCCCGGCTGGATCCGGCGGGTGAGGTACGGGCGGCGGACGACAGGCTGACGGTCTACCACCTGGCCAACCCCGACACCGGCGCCCAGGTGTACGTCGTGCGCAACGACTCCGGCGAGCCGGTACGTTCGATGCTGCCGGACACCGGCATCGAGGTGCCGGTCACCGTGGCGCCGCGCGACGCCAGACTGCTCGTCTCCGGGCTGGGGCTGGGCCGGCGGAAGCTGGCGTACACCACCGCGCAGCCCATGCTGAGCATGGCGGCCGGACGGCTGGACGTCGCCGTCTTCGTCGGCCGCGGCGGTGAGCAGGCACAGGTCGCGCTGGACTGCGGCGTCCAGCCGGAGGTCCTGCGCGCGGACACCGAACCGGCGTGGTCCTACGACCGGGGCAGGCTGAACGTCGTCGCGCCGCTCGGCAGGGGCGGGCTGAGCCGGTTGCTCGTCAAGGGCGGGGGCTCCGACGTCCCCCTCGTGCTGCTGTTCGCCGACGACGCGACCGCGCTGCGCCTGTGGCCGTACGAGACCCCGTCCGGCTCCCTGCTGGTCTACGGGCCGGCGATGCTGCGCTCGGCCACCCTGCGCGGCTCCACCGTCCACCTGACGGGCGACGTCGTCGACGAGACCGGTGTGGAGGTGTGGCCGCCGCGCGGCATCACCTCCGTGACCTGGAACGGGCAGCCGGTGCGCACCTACCTCGGCCGGGCCGGCAGCCTGGTGATGGAGGGGATGATGCCGGACGCGCCCGCGGTACCCCTGCCGGAGCTCACCGGCTGGCGGCGGCGGGGCGGGAACCCGGAGTCCGAACCGGAGTTCGACGACTCGGCGTGGACGGCGGCCGACCGCACGACGTCGCACAGCACCACGCCCGTGCCCGGGGACGGGCTCGTCCTCTTCGCCGACGACTACGGCTTCCACTACGGCGACGTCTGGTACCGGGGGCGGCTGACGGACACGCGCGGTATCACGTCCGTGTCCCTGACCTGCGGCACCGGCCCGCACGGACTGCTGATGGCCTGGCTGGACGGACATCCCCTCGGCACCCACCGGATGCCGGCGCCGGAGGAGGACACCGCCGGGAAGGGCACCTTCACCGCCACGGCCGTCCTCGCCGTGCCGAAGGGGCTGCGGAGGCGGGGACGGCACGTGCTGTCCGTGCTGGTGCGGCCCATGCAGCACGACGGGGGCGCGCGGGCGAGGGACCCGCACAAGGCCGCGCGGGGGCTCGTGTCCGTCGCGTTCGGGGGCGGCTCACGGGACGTGGAGTGGCGGATCCAGGGTGCCGTGGCGCCGGACCGGGCGCGCGGACCGCTCAACAACGGCGGGCTGCACGGGGAACGGCACGGCTGGCACCTGCCGGAGCACGACGACCGGGACTGGCGGGCCGTCGGCCTCCCGCACGAGGAACGGCGGCAGGGCGTGGCCTGGTACCGGACGGACTTCCGGCTGGACGTCGCCCCGGACGTGGACGCGTCGATCGGGCTCACCCTGGAGGACGAGCCCGAGCGCGCCTACCGCGCCCAGATCTTCCTCAACGGCTGGAACATGGGCCAGTACCTCAACGACGTGGGCTCGCGGCACACCTTCGTCCTGCCGAACGGGATTCTGCGTACGCGTGGGACCAACACACTGGCACTGGCCGTGCTGTCCGACGGGACCACCCCCTCGGGCCCGCGCGACGTACGGCTGACCCTGCTGGGCGCGGCGCGGGGCGGTGTTCCGGTGGAGGTGGTGGAGCCGGCGGGGACGGCGGACCGACCGGGGAGGTGAGTCCGAGCCGGTGCGGCCCGGCTCACGCCAGCCGGATCACGTTCCAGGACAGCGGCTCCAGTACGGCCGAGAGGCGGCCGCCGTCCAGCGTGGTGCCCGCGGCGGGGTGCGGGGTGACCCGCTCGGGCTCGGCGAGGGTGTTGCGGGCCTCGGGGTCGGCGTCGGAGAGCACGCTGTGCTCGACGACCGCGGTGAGACCGAGACCGCCCAGCGAGACCTCCAGCGGCAGCGGCTCGGTGCGGCCCCGGTTGACGGCGAACACCGTCACCGTGCCGTCCCCGGCCCGTACGGCGGTGGCGTGGAGCAGATCGGCCTCGCCGTACTTCCGCGTCTCGTACGTCGGCGAGTCCACACGGACGTCGAGGACCTCGCCGCGGCCGTACCGGGAGGCCTGGGCGAACGGGTGGAAGGTCGTCTGCCGCCAGGCCGGACCGCCGGGCTCGGTCATGATCGGGGCGATGACGTTGACGAGCTGGGCGAGGCAGGCGACGGTCACGCGGTCGGCGTGCCGGAGCAGCGCGATGAGCAGTGAGCCGACGACGACCGCGTCGGTGACGCTGTAGTTGTCCTCAAGGATGCGGGGCGCCTCGGGCCAGTCCAGGACGCCGACCTGGGCGTCGGTGCGGGACATGTACCAGACGTTCCACTCGTCGAAGGAGAGGTCGATCTTCTTCTTCGACTTGAGGCGGGCGCCGACGTGGTCGCAGGTGGCGACCACGTCCTCGATGAAGGACTCCATGTCGACGGCGGAGGCGAGGAAGGAGTCGACGTCGCCGTCGTGCGGCTCGTAGTAGGCGTGCAGGGAGATGTGGTCGACGAGGTCGTACGTCTCCTGCAGGACCGTCGCCTCCCACGCGGCGAACGTCTCCATGGACCGGCCGGAGGAGCCGCAGACGACGAGTTCGACGCCGGGGTCGAACTGACGCATGGCGCGGGCGGTCTCCGCGGCGGCACGGCCGTACTCCTCGGCGGTCTTGTGGCCGGTCTGCCAGGGGCCGTCCATCTCGTTGCCGAGGCACCAGAGCCGGATGCCGAAGGGGTCCTTGTCGCCGTGCTCGGCGCGCAGGTCCGACCACGCGGTCCCGGAGGGGTGGTTGGCGTACTCCAGGAGCTCCAGGGCCTCGGCGACGCCCCGGGTGCCGAGGTTGACGGCCATCATGGGTTCGGCGTGGGGGCCGATCTTCCTGAGGAACGCGATGTACTCGGAGAGGCCGAAGCGGTTGGTCTCCGTGGAGCGCCAGGCGAGGTCGAGGCGGCGGGGGCGGTCCTCGACGGGGCCCACGGAGTCCTCCCACCTGTAGCCGGAGACGAAGTTGCCTCCGGGGTAGCGGATGGTGGTCACCCCCAGTTCGCGGACGAGGCCGAGGACGTCCGCGCGGATGCCGTCCGCGTCCGCGGCGGGGTGGCCGGGTTCGAAGACGCCGGTGTACACGCAACGGCCGAGGTGTTCCACGAACGAGCCGAAGAGACGGGGGTCGACCTCCCCGACGGTGAAGGCGGGGTCCAGGGTGAAACGGGCGGTACGCAAGGGGGTCCTCTCCGGGCGTTCGATATGTCGACCACTGCTCGCATTTTCGAACGGAACCGTAGGTGTGACGCGCGCACGCGTCAATGGGTAGGCTCGAACGGCCGTCAGTGCGGCGGGCGATGAGAGCGAGGGACGCGATGGGGTTCGCGGACGCGGCCATGGGCCCGGCCTCGTTCCTCAGCGAGCTCTACCCGTCCTTCTGGTGGATCCCGGCCGGCGTGCTGGCCGCCGCCCTGGCGATCAAACTCCCGACGATCATCCGGCTCTGGAACGACCCGCTGCTGCGCGCGGTCGGCGGCCTGCTGCTGCTCGCCTGCGCGGTGTTCGTGTTCGTCGCGCCCTCGACGATCGTCTGGGTGAACCGGGTCACCGGCGTGCCCAACATCTCGGCGCCCTGGGTGTACTCACTGCTCACCGCCTTCTGCGGCTCCTGTCTTGTGCTGATCATCGCCTGGCGCGACGGCCCGTCCGAGCGTTCCGCCGCCACGCGCCGGGCCACCCGCCAGGTCCTCGTCGCCTACGGGGGCGTGATCGTGGCGCTGTGGGTGCTGTTCGCCCTCGCGGACGTGCCCGTGGAGCGGACCCGGGACCTGGACACCTACTACGCCACCACGCCGTTCATGCGCGAGGAGATCCTGCTGTACCTCCTCGCGCACACCACCGCCGTCCTCATCACCTCGAAGCTGATCTGGAACTGGATCCGCACCGACGGACTCGACGCCTGGCTGCGCTGGGGGCTGAAGTTCCTGGGCATCGGCTACGCGCTGAACCTGGCCTTCGACGCCGCCAAACTCACGGCCGTGGGGGCGCGCTGGACCGGGAACGACCTGGACTGGCTCAGCCTCGACGTGGCACCGGCCCTGGCCTGCCTGTCCGCCGTGTCGATCGCCGTCGGCTTCATCCTTCCGCACGCCGGCCAGTACCTGCACGAGCGCTGGCGGATCCGCCGGGCCCACCGCGGGCTGCGGCCCCTGTACCTGCTGATGCGGACCGTGCACGGCTCCGGCCTGCCGTTCGTGCTGCGCGCCGGCCCCGAACTGCGCCTGACCCGGCGCGAGACGTTCATCCGCGACGTGCTGCTCCCGCTGGCCCGGCGCACCGACGAGCGGCTGCGCGAGCGGTCGTACGCCGCCGCGCTGGGCCTGGGACACACGCCGGAGCGGGCGAAGGCGCTCGCCGCGGCCGTGGTGATCCTCGACGCGGTCGACGCGGGCCCCGGCCGGGACGGCGGCCACGACCCCGACACCACGGAACTGCTCCGCGAGATCGGGGACGTCTCGCGCGCCCTGCGCCACCCCGACGTGATCCGGGAGGTCCGCGCCCGCGCGATGGCATCCGGGGACACCATGGCGGTCACCGAGTGACCTTCGGGCACGGGGAACTGGCCGGAGGGGCATCCGTCTTGGCATATTGCACAGGTGACCGAGCGACGACCGGCGGAACGGGGAGACAGCGGTGCGTACCAGGAAGGAGATGCGTCGACTCGCTGACGCCCTCATCGACCCCATCCGGGTGCCGGTGCCCGCGGACCCCGAGGTGCTGTTCGAGGCACTCGTGGCCTCCGTCAGCGCATGGCGGGGACGGGACGTGGTCGTGCACCGGGCGGCGTTCCCGCCGCACACCGCGAGCGGTCTGTGGCTGGAGCGCGAGGAACACGACGACGTCGTGGTGGACGAGCGGGCCGCCATGTGGCACCAGATCGTCATCTTCTGCCACGAGGTGTGGCACATGAACCGCCGGGGGGCGGACGCGGGTGCCGGCGAGGGGCCGCTGCCGGTCGCCGCGCGCACCGACTTCAGCCTGGCCGAGGAGCAGGAGGCCGACCGCTTCGGCATGCTGATGGGCCGTCGGCTGCGCGCCTGGCTGGAGGCGTCCGCAGGCTCGGCGCACACCGTCGGGGGCGCCGCGGGCCCCGGGGACCCACAGGATCTCGCCGGACGCATCGGGGCCGCGCTCAACTACCGCGGGACGAAGAGATGAGCGGCCTCCTCAACTACGTGAGCTGCGGGGCGCTGTGGCTCGGGCTGCTCGTGAGGGCGCCCGACCTGCTGCGGCACCGGCGGGACCCGTATCTGCGGGCGATCTGCGCGGTGCTGGGCCTCGCGGGGCTGTGCTTCTTCCTCGGGGCGCCGCCGACCGTGGGCGCCGTCAACCGGCTCGGCGGGGTGCCGAACCTGGCGGCACCGGTCACCTACGTGGCGATCACCGGGTACTGCGCCGCCTCGCAGGTGCTGATCGTGCACTGGCGGGGCGGGCCCCGGGTGCACCGCACCGCCCGCCGCTGGATGCTCGCCTACGCCGTGGTCGTCCTCGGCATCGCGGTGACGTTCGTCCTCGGCGACGCGCCCGTGGAGCGCAGGACCGACCTGGACACGTACTACGCGACGACCCCGTACCTCGCCCAGATGATCGTGCTGTACCTGCTCGCGCACCTCATCACCGTGACGGTCACCACCGTCTCGTCGCTGCGCTGGGCGCGCCGGGTGCGGGGCGGGCTGCGGGCGGGGCTCGTGCTGCTCGGGACCGGCTCGCTGTGCGGGGCCGGTTACAGCGTCGCCAAGCTGGTCGCGGTGGGTGCCCGCTGGTCCGGGCGGGACTGGTCGGCGCTCGGCACCACCGTCTCCCCGGCCGCCGCCGGTCTCGGTGCCCTGCTGACGGTCGTCGGGGTACTGGTCCCGCTGGCGGTGCCCCGGGTGGGCGAGTGGCGGCGGGCCCGGCGGGCGTACGCCCGGCTGGGACCGCTGGAGCGGACGCTGGAGGACCTGCTCACCCGCCGGACGCTGCGGCTGCCCCGGCCCAGGTTCGCCTCCCCCACCACCCGGCTGATGTGGCGCCAGACCAGCATCCACAACGCGCTGAGCCATCTCGACGCCTACTTCGACCGGGACCTGTACGACCGGACCCGCTCCGGTGTGCTGGCGGCGACGGACGACCAGGACCGGGCCGAGGCAGCGGCCTGGGCGGCGGTCATCACCGCGGCGGTACGGCAGGAGGCCGACCCCGGACGGCGCCCGGCGCCGTCCGACGGCACCGGCCGGCTGCTCGGCCGGGTGCCGGATCCGGCCGTGCTCGCCCGGATCGCCGACGCGCTGGCCGGCACCTCCCCGGCGCCCGTCGCCCCCGCCGTGCCGAGCGGTACGACGACGGCGGGGACCGCGTGAACCGGGGCCCGGACGAGAGGGGCCGGCCGGCGTGAGTCTCGTCGTCTACCTGGCGGCCTTCGTCTTCGGCATGACCTCCGTGCTGCTGTTCCCCCGCCCGCGCAAGGCCATGCGGAACCCGCTGACCGTCTCCACGTGCGCGGCGATCGTCCTCGGCGCGCTGGTCTTCGTGTGCGCGGCCCCGGCCACCCTCGCCACCGTCAACGAGCTCACCGGAGTCCCCAACTTCGGGGCCCCGCTCACCTACGGCATGCTCTCCGCGTACAGCTGCGCGGTGCTGGTGCTGCTGATCAACTGGCGGGGCGGTTCCCGTGAGCGGGTGCGGCGCGGGGTGCTGCGCACCGTCGCCGCCTACGGCCTGCTGGTGGCCGCCATCGTCGTGCTGTTCGTGCTCGCCGAGGCGGACACCGAACGGCTGACCGACCTCGACACCTACTACGCCGGCACGCCGTTCATGCGGGAGATGATCCTGCTCTACCTGATCGGGCACAGCGCGGCGATGCTGGTGATGTGCGCCGTCTGCGTCAAGTGGGGGCGCGAGGTCGACGGGCCGCTGCGCACGGGGCTGCGGCTGATCCTCGTGGGGGCGCTGCTGGACGTGGTGGGCTTCCAGGCGGCCAAGTACACCGCGATCGTGGCCCGCTGGACCGGCCACGACCTCGATGTCCTGTCCACCACGGTGGCCCCGCCGATGGCCTCGCTGGCCGCGCTGCTGTGTTCGGCGGGGTACCTGCTGCCGTCCGCGGTCGCCCAGTGGCGGGCGCTGGGCGACCACCGGCGGCTGGCCCCGCTGTGGGCCCTGGTGAAGCCGGCGTCCACCGCGCCCAGGCCGCCGACCGGCTGGTGGCAGCTGCCCCAGGTACGGCTGCAGTGGCGTGAGGTGTCCATCCACGACGCGCTGCTCGCGCTCGCGCCGTACTTCGACCACCGGCTCCGCGAGCGGGTGCGGGACTCCGCCCTGCGCGCGGGCCGCTCCCCCCACGCGGCACGGCTCGCGGCGGAGGCCGCCATGCTCGCCGACGCGGCGCGCCGCGCCGCCGCCCGCGAGGAACCGCCCGAGACCGGCGGCACCTACCGGCTGCACGCCACCGAGGTCTCCGGCACCGGCGGGCTGGTGGAGCTGGCACAGGCGCTGCACCGCCCGCCCGACGGGAGCGCCGCGGCCGACGCCACCGAGCGGCCCTCCCTGCCCGGATCCATGACCGAACCCGAGGAGCCCCATGTCGCGTAGAGCTGTCGTCATCGGTGCCGGTCTGGCCGGCATGCTGGCCGCGGCCGCCCTGTCCGCCGCCGGCACGGACGAGGTGATCGTGCTGGACCGCGACGAGCTGCCTCAGGGGCCGGAGCACCGCAGGGGGCTGCCGCAGGGGCGGCACGCGCATCTGCTGATGGCGGGCGGCCTGGACGCCATGGAGCAGCTGCTGCCGGCCGCGCGGCTGCGCAAGCGGCTGCTCGCCGCCGGGGCGCACGAGATACCGCTCAGCTCGGGCATGCTCGCCCTCACGCCCGACGGGTGGCTGCGCCGCTGGCGGCGGGAGGGCCCCGCCATGCTGACGTGCACCCGCGCGCTGCTGGACTGGGTGGTGCGGGAGGCCGTGCTAGAACAGACGACGGTGCGGGTCCGCAGGGCGGCGGTGGTGGGCCTGACGGGGTCCGCCGACCGGGTGCGCGGGGTACGCGTCGCGGAGCCCGGCGGGGACACGGACCTCGGCGCGGACCTGGTCGTCGACGCGAGCGGGCGCGGGACGCGGGTCGTCAGCTGGCTGAAGGGGCTCGGGCTGTCCGGCGTACGGGAGCGCGCGGTGGACTCCGGGCTGGTCAACGCGTCGCGGATCTACCGGGTGCCGGAGGGCGCGGAGCGCTTCCCGCTGACGGTCGTGCAGCCCGATCCCTTCGTGTCCCGGCCGGCCCGGAGTGCGATGGTCATGCCGATCGAGGGGGGACGCTGGCTGGTGAGCTGCGGTGGCTCGCGCGGTGGTGAGCCGCCGGCCGACCCGGAGGGGTTCCTGCGGTACGCGCTCGACCTGCCCGACCCGATCGTGGGGCGGCTGATCTCCGGGGCGGAGCCGCTCACCGACGTCCATCTGAGCCGGTCGACCAGCAATGTGCGGCGGTACCTGGAGAAGCTGCCGCGCTGGCCGGAGGGGTTCGTGGTGCTGGGGGACGCGCTGGCCACGTTCAATCCTTCCTACGGGCACGGCATGTCGGTGGCGGCGTTCGGCGCCCGGGTCCTCGACCGTGAGCTGGCCCGGTCCGGCGGTCCCGGCGCGCCCGGTCTGGCGCGCCGGGTGCTGCGGGGCGCGGCGCGCGCGGCGGACCCGGCGTGGGCCATGGCCGTCGGCCAGGACGTGCTGTATCCGGACGTGCGGGGTGGCCGTCCGACGGTGGCGGACCGGGTGGTGACGGCGTACACCCGCCGGATGATGAAGGCGGCGACGGGTTCCTACGCGGCGGCGTCGGTGATCTGGGACGTCACCAGTCTGCGCACGCCGCC
Organism: Streptomyces toyocaensis; assembly: GCF_000725125.1. GTDB lineage: Bacteria > Actinomycetota > Actinomycetes > Streptomycetales > Streptomycetaceae > Streptomyces > Streptomyces toyocaensis. The sequence continues at coordinate 11,244 of NZ_JFCB01000023.1, read as the reverse complement.
GACGCGGATGTTCCGGCCGGGGGCGGTGCTGGCGGCTGTCGCGGGGTCTCCGTTGCCGCCGTCTGTCGAGCCGCCGCTGACGCCGGGCGAACGGGCCGTTCTGCGGGCCCTGGACCGCACGGGGGCGTGACAGGACGGGGGCGTGACAGGACGGGGGCGTGACAGGACGTTTTCTACGCCCCGCCGCCCCTTCCCGTCCCCGTCCTCCGGGGGCGCTGCCCCCGGACCCCCGCTCCTCAAACGCCGGAGGGGCTGACTTCCAGCCGCTCCGGCGTTTGAGGAGCGGGGTCTGGGGGCAGCGCCCCAGGTTCGGGACGGGAAGGGGCGGCGGGGGCGATCCAGGTCAGCCTGCGAACGGAGGCTGGGGGAAGCCCTTGCCCGCGGACGGGACCACCAGGAGGGAGCCTGCCAGGGGGTGGGGGGACGTCAGGCCCACGCGGGCGGTGGTGATGTAGAGATCGGTCAGGCCGGGGCCGCCGAAGGCGCAGGCCGTGACGCGCGGAACGGGCAGCCGGATCTCGCGGTCCAGATCCCCGGCCGGGGTGTAGCGGCGCACCGCACCGCCGTCCCACAGCGCGACCCACACGCAGCCGTCCGCGTCCACGCACAGGCCGTCGGGGAAACCGGCACCGTCCTCGATCGCCACGACCGCCCGGCGGTTGCCGATACGGCCGTCCGCCTCGCCCACGTCGAAGACGTCCACGCGTCGGGTCGGTGAGTCGACGTAGTACATCAGCCGGCCGTCGGGGCTCCAGCCGACGCCGTTGCTGACCGCCACGCCGTCGAGGAGGACCTTGACCGTGCCGTCGCCGTCGACGCGCGACAGGGAGCCCCCGCCGGGTGCCTCGTCGTAGCGCATGGTGCCCGCGAAGAGGCTCCCGTCCGGGGCGACGCCGGCGTCGTTGGCGCGGCGGCCGGCGACGGGTTCGCGGTGCAGCCAGCGGAACGTGTCGTCGGGGTCGATCAGGCCGATGCCGTCCCGCAGGTTGAGGACGAGACCGCCGCCCGCGCGGGGCCGGACGGCACCCACGTGCTGGCCGGTGCGGCGCAGGGTGCGCAGGCCGGTGGCGGGGTCGTAGGTGTGGACGCGGGAGCCGAGGATGTCGATCCACAGCAGGCGGCCCGTCGCCGGGTCCCAGACGGGTCCCTCGCCCAGGGCCGCCTCCGCCCGGACCGCCACGTAGAACGTGCTCGTCATGCCACGCTCCTGTGGCCCAGTCGCTCGGACAGTTCGGCGGCGCCCTTCACGGCGAGCTGCTCCAGCTCGGCGACGCGGTCGTCGCTCCAGCGGATCATCGGTACGGAGATGGACAGCGCGGCGACCACCTGTCCCGTGCGGTCGCGCACCGGAGCGGCGACGCAGGAGACGTCCGGGTTGGACTCGCGGTTCTCCACGGCGACGCCGCGGGAGCGGATCTCCGCGAGGGTCTCGCGCAGGGCGGCCGGGTCGGTGATGCTGTTGGGGGTCATCGCGGCCAGCTCCGCGTCGTCGGGGAGGCGCGCGGTGAGTTCCTGCTCGGGAAGGGAGGCCAGCAGCATCTTGCCGACGGAGGTGCAGTGGGCGGGCAGCCGGCGGCCGGCCGCCGACACCATCCGTACCGCGTGGGTCGAGTCGACCTTGGCGATGTAGATGACGTCGGTGTCCTCCAGGATCGCCACGTGCACCGTCTCGTCGCAGGTCTCGGCGACGGACCGGGCGACCTGCTGGCCCTCGGCGGCGAGGTCCAGGTGCTCGGCGTAGCGGGCGCCGAGCTGGTACGGGCGCACTCCGAGCCGGTAGCGTCCGGGCTGGCCGGCCACCGGGACGATGTACTTCCGGGCGGAGAGCGTGGTCACCAGCTCGTGGACGGTGGTGCGCGGCAGTTGGAGCCGGCGCACGATGTCGGGGGCGGAGAGCGTGCCGTCCCCGTCGAGGAAGAGCTCGAGAATGTCGAGAGCCCGGGTCACGGCTGGTACGAGGCGTCCCACGACCGGCCCCCTCCCTGTGTGTCTCAGGCGCCTGCAGCTCGTTCGAGATTTCAACAGGCGATCGGCATGACGAACACAGGCTAGCCACAGCTCCCTGGGACGGGCAATGGGCGGACCGGGGGCGCGGCGCGTCTGCGGCCGCGTCTCCAGGGCCGCCGCCGGCCTTCGGGCCGGGGTGCGGGACACCTCCGTGTTCCGCGCCCCGGCCGTTCTCAGCCGCGCGGCCCGCCCAGCGCGCCGCGCAGCCGCTGGGCCCGCAGGACCAGTTCCAGTTCGAAACGACGGTCGGGGTCGTCGATCGCCTCGCCCCACAGTTCGCGGATCTGGCGCAGGCGGTAGCGGACGGTCTGCGGGTGGACGCCCAGGCGGGCCGCGACCTCCGGCGCCCCGCCGCGGGTCTCCAGCCAGGCCAGCAACGTCTCCGCGAGCCGCCGCCCGTGCGCCGGGCCGCAGTGCGCCAGCGGGGCCAGGCAGCGCGACGCGAGGTCCTCGATCAGTTCCTCCGGCTGGAGCAGCACCAGCGCCTCGGTGTGCTCGGTGCAGTGCAGCACCTCGCCGGCGGGCAGCAGTCCGCGCTCCATCAGCCGCACGGCCGCCTCCGCCCAGCGCAGCGACTTCGCCGCGTCGGCGACCCGCACGGGCGGTCCGATCGCCCCGGACCAGCCGGTGAGCGCGCGGTCCAGCAGTTCGGGGCGGCCGGCCGCCTCCGGTTCGGGCACGACCATGCGCGGCCGCTCGTACTCCATGTCGAGCAGCACCCCCTGCCCCACGGCGGGTGCCACCGCCTCCCGCGCGGGGCGCAGCAGCACGCCCACCGCGACCTTGCCGGGCAGCGGCCAGCCGATCCGGGCGGCCCGCTCGGCGAGCGCGTCGGCCGGGTCGCCCCGGTGGTGCTCGGCGAGCAGCAGTTCCATCAGCCGGCGTTGCAGCCGCAGCCGTTCCCCGGCCTGGCGCGCGGCGGCCTCGGCGTAGCCGCGCACCGACTGGTCGACCAGGCCGTCCAGGTACTCGTATCCGGCGTCGACGAGTTCGTACATGGCGGGGGGCGGGATGTCGATGCGCTGGCCGATCTCGGCGAAGCGGCGCCAGGCGAGGCGCACGCCCATGCGGTAGGTGGCCTGGAGCGCGTCCAGTGACCGGCCGTTGAGTCCCTCGCCCCGGCCGAAGTCCTGGAAGACACCCGGCGGTACGGTGGGCCGGCCCACCGGGTAGCCGGCGTGCCCCACGTGCCGGACGAAGGCCTCGATGGCGCGGCGGATGCCGACGAGGGCCAGGGGCTCGCCGGAGTCGTCGAGGACCACGGGCAGGTGCGGGTACTCGCGCTGGATCTCGCTCATGATCTCCTCGGCCAGCGCGGGCGCGTCGGCCATGGCGATCTCGGCGAACCGGCGTACCTGGTGGCGCGGTACGTCGTGCCAGGCGGACCGGGCCGTGACGGTGCGGGGCGCCGTCACGGGTCAACTCCCCTGGCCCGCTTGCTCGTACGTGATCAATGGGGTGTTCGGCTGGTCGGGTGTGGCTTCGAGCAGCGCCACGACACCGAGCGCGGCGCCCACGGCGAGGGCCGCGGCGAGCGCGACCGTCAGGGCGGCGGCGAGCAGTCTGGACATCGCAGGGTCAGCCTCTCTGTCGGGAGGGTTCCCCACCCCCCACCGTGACCGACCACCCCCGTGTGTCGTATCCACAGTGTCGACACGACATTGACACTCCGTCAAGGGGCGCCTACGGTTCCCAGCCCATAGGGGGTGGGGACTCCCGCACGCGCACCTTCCCGTACGGCGCCGACCTGTGCGTGTCGCGCCGTCCCAAGCCTCTGGAGTGCCCGGATGCGCCGTACAGTTTCCCCGTTCTCCCTGGTCGTGCTGGGTCTCGGCACGTTTCTGCTGGTGCTGGCCCCCCTGTTCGCGTGGTACGTGCAACCACGGGCCGCGGTGAACCCGGTCGACATCGACACCACCGCCGTCTACACCGGCCGCGGCAGCGTCTTCGACCTGGAGCGGGTGGAGACCGTGCCCGATCAGAAGATCACCGTCACCCAGCGGGTGCGCGGCAACGTCGAGGAGAGCGAGCGCAGCGGCAACGCGGTGTGGGACGTGACGACCTCGGTCGACACGGACACGTCGCTGCCGGCCGCGGACCCGCACGACGCGCTGAGCTTCACCCCGCACCGCTGGGTGCTGGACCGCAGGACCACCAAGCCCGTGCACTGCTGCGAGGCGACGCCGCGCATCGAGGGCGAGGCATATCTGAAGTTCCCCTTCGACGTGCAGAAACGCTCCTACCAGTGGTGGGACAACACCCTGCGCGACACCGTCGTGCTGCGCTACCGGGGCACGGAGAAGGTGCGGGGCTACACCGGCTACCGGTTCACCGGTGCGGTGCCGCCCACGAAGACCGGCACCCGGCTGGTGCCGGGCACCCTCGTCGACCAGCCGGACCGGCCGCAGGTGCTGGCCGAGGAGTGGTACTCCAACCACGGCGTGGAGCTGGTCGTGGACCAGCGCACCGGCCGGGTGATCCACGCGCGGACCGGCCCCCGGCAGACCCTGCGGGCGCCGGGCGGGGACAAGGACGCGGCGGTGCTGCTGGACGCCGAGAAGCTCGCGTTCACGCCCGCGACGCAGCAGGAGGCCGTGCGGCAGGCCGAGCGTGACAGCGGCCGACTCGAGCTGGTGGGCGAGACGTTGCCGGTCGGGGCCGCCGTCGCGGGATGCGTGTTCGCGGCGCTCGGCGGCGTTCTGGTGGCCCGCGGCCGGAAGGTCGAAGAAGGTCCGGCTTTGTCCGGTAAGCACCGCTCGGCACTCACCGATTGAAGTGACTCCCGAGTAAGAAAAGCGGGAAATTGTCATGCCCGTGAGTAGCCGCGGGGAACGGCTGGGCGAAAACTGTCCCCTCCCCACCCACCCACAGTCCGTCCACATCCCTCACTCAGCGACCTCCCGGAGTCCTCACAGGGGCTCCGGGCCACCCCACCCCCTTCCCGTTCCTCCCCACACTGTTCTCCCCGAGACGAGTTGGAGCACCGATGCCCCAGCACGTGCCGTCCCACCTGCGCACCGCGCTCGCGAGCGCGCCGCAGACCACTCCGGCGCTCCCCCCACATCCGCGCCGGATCGTCTTCCTCGCCCACCGCGACCTGGGCAACCCGTCGGCAGGCGGCTCCGAGCTGCTGGTCGACCGGCTCGCCGACGGCCTGACCCGGCTGGGCCACCAGGTCACCCTGCTGTGCGGAGGGCCCGCCGCCTTCCGTGACTACCGGGTGGTGTCGGCGGGCGGCACCTACGGCCACTTCCTGCGCGCCCGGTCCGCCTTCGGCCGTCAGGTCGGCGACTGCGACCTGCTGGTCGAGGTGTGCAACGGCATGCCCTATCTGGCGCCGCTGTGGCACCACGGGCCCACGCTGTGCCTGGTCAACCACGTTCACACCGATCTGTGGAAGATGCGGTTCGGCGGTCCGCTGGCCCCCGCCGCGCGGATCGGCCGGAAACTCGAACACTGGGCGCTCACCGGTGCGCGGCAGCACGGGCTGGTCGTCGCCGTGTCACCGTCCACGGCACACGCCCTGCGCGGGATCGGCGTACCGCGGGAACGGATCCGGGTCGTCCACAACGGTGTGGCGGAACCCGGCCCGCGCGCCGAGCGCTCACCCGAACCGCTGTTCGTGGCGGTGGGCCGGCTCGTCGAGTACAAGCGGATCGACCTGCTGCTGCGGCTCTGGGAGCGGGTGCGGCCGGTCACCGGCGGCCGGCTCGTGATCGTCGGCGACGGGCCCGAACGGGAACGGCTGGAACGCCTCGCCGGCCCCGGGGTGCAGTTCACCGGGCACGTCTCCGAGGCGGAGAAGCACCGCCTGCTGTGCGCGGCGTGGCTGCTGCTGCACCCCTCCGCGGTGGAGGGCTGGGGACTCGTCGTCACCGAGGCGGCGGCCCGGCAGACCCCCGCGGTCGCCTTCGACGTCCCCGGCCTGCGGGATTCCGTGCGGGACGGGGAGACAGGCGTGCTGGCGCGGGGCGAGTCCTCCTTCGCGGCGGCGTGGATCTCCCTGACGCTGGCGTCCCACCGGCGGGAGCTGATGGGCAAGGCCGCGCGGGAGCACGCGGCGGCATACCGCTGGGAGCACACGGTGCGGCGGTTCCTGGCGGTCGCCCGGGAGGCGGTTCGGTGACGCGCGTACGCCGTGGGGGTGAGGCCGGCTGGAAGGACCCCTCTCTCCGGCGTTCCCTCACCCTCTTCCGTGCCTTCCTGCGTGAGCAGGAGGAGCCCGACGTCTGTTACGCGCTCCTCGCGCGGGACGCCGTGCGTCAGGTCGAGGCGTACGGCGGATCCGTCGCCGGGCGGACCGTCGTGGACGTCGGCGGGGGGAGCGGGCACTTCACCGAGGAGTTCCGCCGGCGGGGCGCCCACGCCTACCTCTTCGAGCCCGACGTCCGGGAGCTGGGCGGGAAGCCGGGCGAGGGTGCCGTGGTCGCGGACGGGTACCTGCTGCCGCTGGCCGACGGCGCCGCGGACGTCACCTTCTCCTCCAACGTGCTGGAGCACGTGGCCGACCCGCAGACGTTCCTCAGCGAGCTGGCGCGGGTCACGCGGCCCGGCGGGCTGATCTACGTGTCGTTCACCAACTGGCTCTCGCCGTGGGGCGGTCACGAGTGGGCCCCCTGGCACTACCTCGGCGCCGACCGGGCCCGCGCCCGCTACCGGCGCCGTACCGGCAGGCCCGCCAAGCACACGCTCGGCGAGAACCTCTTCCCGGTGCACATCGGCACCACCCTGCGGCAGGTGCGTGCGCGTGACGACGTGCGGATCGTCTCGGCGCGCTCCCGCTACTGGCCGTTCCTGACGGAGACCGTGGTGAAGGTGCCCGGTCTGCGCGAGTTCGCCACCTGGAACCTCCTCCTCATCCTCCGGCGGTGTCCCGAATGACGACCACGCTCCAGGCCCCTCCTCCGGCAGCCGTCCCCTCGCGTGGGACCACCGCGGGCCCTCCGGAGGGCCCGCGGCCGCGCCGCTGGCTGCTCGGCTTCTGGGCGGTGGTGTTCGTCCTGTTCCTGGCGGTGCAGCCGGGCCGGCAGACCTTCGACACCAAGCTCGGCGTGACCGTCGACCCGGGTCAGTTCCTCGCGGACCTCGGCCAGTTGTGGCACGACCGGGGCTCGTTCGGCGGGATCTCCGACCAGTACGTCGGCTATCTGTGGCCGATGCTGCCGTTCCACTGGCTGGCCGACCTGGTACGGCTCCCGGTGTGGCTGGCGGAGCGGCTGTGGATGTCGCTGATCGTGTCGGTGGCCTTCTGGGGCGCGCTGCGGCTGGCCGAGCGGCTGCGCGTGGGCAGCGGGGCGTCCCGGCTGCTCGCCGCGAGCGCGTACGCGCTGTGGCCGGTGTTCACGGCGGTCGTCGGTTCGACGTCGGCCGCCGCGCTGCCGGGCGCGCTGCTGCCGTGGGTGCTGCTGCCGCTGACGGACGAGCGGTACGCGGCCAGGGTCGCGGCGCTGCGTTCGGCGCTGCTCGTGCCGTTCATGGGCGGGGTCAACGCGGCCTCGACGCTGGCGTCCCTGCTGCCGGTCGGGCTGTACCTGCTCTCCCGCCCGCCGGGGCCGCGGCAGCGCAAGCTGATCGCCTGGTGGGCGCCCGCGGTGATCGTGGCGACGGCCTGGTGGTGGATCCCGCTGCTGCTGCTCGGGTTCCACGGGGAGAACTTCCTCCCCTACATCGAGTCCGCGCGGACCACGACCGACACGATGGCCGCGACGGAGGCCCTGCGCGGCGCCGGGAACTGGGTGGCTTACCTCAACTACGGCGAGGCGTGGCTGCCGGCCGGCTGGACCGTGGCGACCTCGGCGCCGGTCATCGTCTGCTCGGCGCTCGCGGCGGGTCTCGGCCTGGCCGGACTGGCCCGGCGCGACATGCCGGAGCGGCGCTGGCTGGTGCTGACGGTGCTGGTCGCGTCGCTGGTGCTGCTCGCCGGGTACGGCGGCGCCTTCGGTGCCCCGTTCCACGGGGTGGTGCAGGACTGGCTGGACGGATGGCTGGCGCCCTTCCGCAACATCTACAAGTTCCAGACCGGACTGGCGCTGGCGTTCGTCCTGGGTCTGGCGCACCTGGTGGGCGTGGCCGCCCGGGCGCGCGGGGCTCGCCGGGTGCGTGGCCGGCGGTTCGTTCCGCCGGCCGTCGCCGTCCTGGTGCTGCCGGGGCTGGTGTGGCCGTACCTCAACGGGTCGATCCTGGCACCGGGTTCGTTCCAGGAGATCCCCGCGTACTGGAGGGCGACGGCCGACTGGCTGGAGGAGAACTCCCCCGACTCGCGGGCCCTGGTCGTCCCCGCGACCGCGCACGGCATCCACACCTGGGGATCGACCATCGACCAGCCGCTGGACGTGGTCGCCGCGTCCCGCTGGGCACAGCGCGACTACGTGCCGTTCGGCACGCCCGGCAACCGGCGCGCGATGGACGCGGTGGAGCAGGCCCTGCTGACGGGCGGCGCCGTGCCCGGGCTGGCCGACTACCTGAGCCGGGCGGGTGTCCACCACGTCGTGGTCCGCAACGACCTCGACCCCGACCAGCTCGGAGCCGTGCCCACCACGGTGGTGAAGCGCACCCTGGAGCAGTCCGGGTACGAGCGGGCCACCGGCCTCGGCCCGCTGATGACGGGCGGGGTGATCGCCCCCGGCACCCCGCTGCAGGTCGAGGGCCTGTACCCGCGGCAGCGGGCGGTGGAGATCTACCGTCCGGCCGGCGCCGAGGTGCCCCGGCCGGGGCAGGCCCGGCTGCTGCCGGTCGCCGACACGGCCGTGGTCTCCGGCGGTCCCGAGGCGCTGCTGCCGCTGGCGGACGAGCTGCGCGGCCGGCCGGCCGTACTGACCGGCGACGCCCACCCGGGGCTCGGTACCCCGCCGGTGCAGGTGATCGGTGACGGGATGCGACGGGCGGACACCCGGTTCGGGCTGGTCAACGCCAACACGTCGTACACGTACACACGCGACGAGCGCAACGCGCCGGACGCCGCGCAGGACGCGGGTGAACGACCGCACCAGATCCTGCCGGCCGAGGGGCCGGCCCATCAGACGGTGGCCGAACTGCGCGGCGCCCGCTCGGTGACGGCGTCCTCCTACGGCAACTGGCTGTTCCACCTGCCGCAGTACGACCCGGTGAACGCCTTCGACGGTGATCCGGGCACCGCGTGGGCGGAGGGCTCGGCGGGCTCCCCGGACGGGCAGTGGCTGCGGATCGCCTTCGACGACGGCTACGACATGCCGGACTCCGTGGGACTCACGCCGCTTCCGCAGGACGGCGTGCGGGCGGCGGTGACCCGGGTGCGGGTGGAGACGGAGAACGGCTCCGCGACGAGTTTCCTCCGGGCCAACGGCGCCAAGCAGCAGGTCGAGGCGCCCGCGGGGCCGACACGCTGGATGAAGCTGACCATCGTCGGCTCCACGGCCGAGCGCCCCGGCCTCGGCGGGGCGGGATTCTCCGAGGTCGACCTGCCCGACGTGCAGGTGACGCGGCTGCTGCGGCTGCCCCGCGACGCGGAGAACGCCACGGCCGCCGCCCGGGTCGTCTCCCTGCACCGTGCCGCCGACCCCACCGGGCTGTCCCTCGCGCCGGGCGAGGCGGGGCTGCACCGGCGGTTCGACACGGGGACGGCGGGGACGTACCAGGTGCGGGCGAGCGCGGTGGCCGTGCCGGGCGAGGCACTGGACCGGCTGCTGTACGAGGTGGCGCCCGAGCAGCGGGCACGGATCACCGCCACCGCCGACTCCACGGCCCGCCTGGGCGCGGGGCTCTCCGCCCGCAATCTGACCGACGGGGACCTGACCACCGCGTGGATCGCGGGCGACCGGCCGGTCGTCCGTCTGAGCTGGGCCGGGAAGCGGCCGGTGCGCGAACTGGTGCTGGCCCCGGCCGGCGGGCTGTCCGCGCGCCCCGTCGAGGTGCACATCGGCTCCCCTGACGGCGCGGTCGTCGCCGGTGTCGACGACAACGGCTGGGTCCGCTTCCCGCCGATCACCACCGACCGCCTCGACATCACGGTCACCCGGACCGCCCCGCTCACCCTGCACAACCCGGCGGTCGGCGAGGACCTGCAACTGCCGGTGGGGCTGACCGAGGCGTACCTCCCCGACCTCGACGACCACCGCACCCCGCAGCCGAAGGGCACCCGGGAGGTCTCCCTGGAGTGCGGCAAGGGACCGGTGCTGGCCGTGGACGGCGAGCTGTACGAGACCGGCGTGCGGGGAACCGTACGGGACCTGGTCGAGCGGCGGCCGCTCGAGGTGACGTTGTGCCAGGGCGGCGAGGAGGACCGTGAGCTGCAGCTCGCGGCGGGACCGCACCGGGTCGAGGGCGGTGACGCGGGCCCGCTGGCGCTGACGGACGTCACGCTGACGGACGGGACCGTGCCGGAGCCGGCAACCTCCGACCGCGAGCTGCGGATACGGGACTGGCTGGGCGACCTGCGCGAGGTGAGCGTCGGCTCCGGAGCGGCCTCGTACCTGACGATGTACGAGAACCACAACGACGGCTGGAAGGCCACGCTGAACGGCGAGGAGCTCACGCCGCTGCGGCTGGACGGCTGGCAGCAGGGCTGGCGGATCCCGGCCGGCGCGGGCGGCACGGTGAAGCTGTCCTACGAGCCGGCGAAGACCTACGACGCCGGTCTGACCGGCAGCGGGGTGGGCATCGCGGTGCTGGCCGGCCTGGCGCTGTGGCGCCGGAAGGCCGACAGCCCCGACGCGCCGCAGCCGGTTCCGCCGGCGCCCGGGCCCTGGCTCGGCGCGGTGGCGCTGACGCTGGTCGGCGTGGTGATCGCGGGCTGGTGGGCCCTGCTGGTGCCGGGCCTGGCCCTGCTGGCGTGGCGCAGGCAGGCGCTGCTGGTGCCGATCGCCCTCGCCGCCCTCGCCGGGGCGGGCGTCGCGACGGCGTCCGGCGCGGGCGAGCCGGTGGGCGCGGGCGAGGGGGCGTACGGTCATGTCGCCCAGCTGCTGGCGCTGACCGGTCTGTTCGCGGGCCTGGTGAGCCTCGGCGGGGCACGCGAGGGCGGCCGGGAGCCGGACGGCGGACGTCCGGACGAACCGGGCACCACGGCGGTCCTGCCCCCGGTCGCGGCACCGGCCGGCGGTCCCCGGCCACCGGCACCGGCACCCCCGCCCCTCGCCGGCACGCACCGGCAGGCATCCCCGCCCGCACCGGGCCACGAAGCCGCCCCGCACCCGCCCGCACCGGGCCACGAAGCCGCCCCGCACCCGGCCGCCCCGGACCCGGCCGTCAACGCCGGGTCGCGCC
>NZ_JFCB01000022.1 GCF_000725125.1 Streptomyces toyocaensis | reverse complement strand
CGCCGAGGCCAGACCGAGCAGGTCATGCAGGGCGAACTGGGCCGCAGTGAGGGCCAGGACGGCCGCGAGCACCGCACCGGGCAGTCGGCGCCGGGCCAGCAGGCACAGGGCCATCACCCCTCCCAGAACCAGGTCGGTGAAGGTGCTGTACTGGCTCGCCGCCACCACGACCACCAGCGCGAGAGCGACGTCGCACACCACGCCCATGGCGCGTCGGCGCCGACCGGTCAGGAGCAGCGCCCCCACCGGTACCACGTGCTCCGCGGTGTCATGGGCCAGCCGGCCGCCTCCTTCCCCCTCGGGGGCTTGTACCGAGACGTTTCCGCCGTACTGTCCGACCGTCCGTGCGCCGGGCGTCTTCATGCTTGTCAAGGTAACAGCGCCGCACGCCAGTGAAGGGGGCAACTCCGTACGACCGGGAAGCCGGTTGGTGGACACTGGCCATGACCGGCCATGTCTGCGAAGACCGTGCCACCGCGCCCCTCGGCCTCTAGCATCGCTGCCCGGTCCGCGTCGGCCGGATCACCGTGACAGGAGTGGCCATGTCCGTCGATGACGCAAGTGCCGGAAGATCTGGTGGCCTGAGCAGGGCACGTGGTGTGGAGGGCGGACAGGCGGCCCCCTGGGCGGAGTTCGGGGAACAGCTCCGGTACCACCGCCACAGGGCGGGGCTGACGCAGCGGCAGCTCGGCCGTCGGGTCGGTCATGACCACAGCGTGATCAGCAAGTGGGAGAGCGGCGTCCGTGAGCCGTCCGCCGGGGTGGTGGAGAGCCTGGAGCGGGTGCTCGGCGCCCATGGCGCGCTTTCCCCGCTTGCCGCTTCCGCCGCCCGCTTGCCGCGTCCGCCGTCTGCCCCGCTGGCCGCCGGCTTCTTCGCGCCACTTCCGGGAGACGGCGCGGCGCGGCCGTTCGCGCCGGCCCGCCCGGCCGGTGACTGGCCGGCCCGGCTTGCGCCCGGCACCTGCCCGTTGCACGGCGCGACCGCCTGTGCCGTACCACCGACGGACGAGGTGAAGCGATTACCGCGGCGGTTGCGGGCGGCCCGCGAGGCCGCCGCGCCGGCCACGGCCGAGCCGGAGACGGTCCACCTGGTCCTCGCGCTCCTGGACGTGTGCGAGCGCACCGCGCTGCACTCCACCTCGACCACCGTGCTCGGCACCGTCGAGCAGGTGCTGCGCTCGCTGGTCGGCTGGGCCCGGGGGGCCGACGCGGCGGGGCGCCTGCCCCTGGCCCTGCTGCGGATCGCAGCCCGGTACCCCCAGCTCGCCGGACGGCTGCGGATGCAGCGCGGGCAGGGAGCACTGGCGACGGCATGGACCGTCCACGGGCTGCACTGGGCGGAGGCGGGCGGGGACCTCACCGTACGGGCGACCCTGACGACCGACCTGTGCACCCTGGCACGGCTCGAAGGGGACCCCGCCTCCTCGCTCGGCTACGCCCAGGCCGTAGCCGGGCTCGACAGCAGCCGGGGGTGGATCGCGACGCTGTCGCACATGTACCAAGCGCGTGGTTACGCGGTGATGGGCGATGGCGCGGGGAGCAGACGGCAGGCCGCGCTCAGCCGGCGGGGCCTCGACCGGCTGGGCGGGCGCGATCTGGCGGAGGCCCCCTGGCTGGCGGACGGTCAGGGAGAGCTGCGCGTCGAATCGGCGGTCTCCGGCGGGCTGCGGGACCTCGCGGTGGTGACGGGCGACCGGGCCACGGCGCGCAGCGCGGCCGAATCCGCCGAACGGGCCCTGGAACAGGTGCCGGACGGGATGCTGCCGACGAAGCTGCTGCTGACCCTGCGACTCGCGGACTGCCATGCCTGCGCCGGGGAGTTGGACGCGGCGCTGGAGGTGGTGGGTCCGGTGGTGGAGCAGGCGGTGTCGGCCCGGCGGCGGACCATCGCGCACGAACTGGAGGGCGTGTGGCGCCGGTTGTCCGGCGGATGGGGCGGAGTGCGCGAGGTGCGCGACGTGCGGGACCGGATGCGGGTGGCACAGGAGTCGGCCGGGGAGTGAGCGCCCGCCCGGATCGCATATCGGTTCTCGTTTGCCACTGTTTGACAGCAGTCCGTCACGCCGGTGAACTCCGTTGACCCCTGGACTTCGTGATGTGAGTGTTCTGGCCGCCCGGGCATGAGCATGGCGCTGATGGCAGGTCCATGACTGCCTCACTCGCCAGCGGCCCTGCCTCACCGTGCTCCTGCCCGGTTGCTCGACGTACACGACGCGCGACCCCCCACCTTCCGAGGAGCACTCGTGAAACGAAGACTCGCCGTGGCCGGCCTCTCCCTGGCCGTGGCCCTGGGCACCGTGGCACTGCCCACCGTCTTCACTGCCCAGGCCGCCGCCAGGAAAGCCGGTTCGGCGGCCTCCGCCGCCGAACCGAAACCCGTCGACCGCGCCATCGCCGCCGCCGACAAAGTCACCGCCAGCGGCTTCGACGCACTCGCCAAGGGACCGGACGAGCGCTACGACCGCACCATGGTCACCCCCTGGGTCAAGGGGCTCTACTCCATCGCGTACGAGAAGACCTACCGCGGCCTGCCCGTGGTCGGCGGCGACGCCGTCGTCCTGGCCGACGGCAAGGGCGACGTACGGGCCGTGCGCGCCGCGAGCGACGTCAGGATATCCATCGGCACCGAGGCCAAGATCAAGGCCGCCGCCGCGGCGCGCACCAGCCGCGCGAAACTGAAGCAGGCCGACAAGACCGAGTCGCAGCGGCTCGTCGTGACGGTGCGCGGCGACACGGCACGGCTCGCCTGGGAGACCGTTGTCACCGGCACCACCGCCGACAAGCGCCCCAGCCGGCTGCACGTCATCGTCGACGCCCGCGACGGCAAGGTCATCGACTCCTACGACGACGTACGCGCCGGCAGTGGCCACAGCGAGTGGAACGGTCCCAATCCGCTGTCCATCGACACCAGCCAGTCCGGTGGCCAGTACCGGCTCAGCGACCCGACACGCCCTGGACTGAGCTGCGCCGACTACAGCGGCGGAGCCGTCTTCACCGGCCCCGACGACAACTGGGGCAACGGCGACGCGAGCAGCAGGGAGACCGGCTGCGTCGACGTGATGTACGCCGCGCAGAAGCAGTCGGACATGCTCCGCGACTGGCTCGGCCGCGACGGTCACAACGGCAACGGCGGCACCTGGCCGACCAAGGTCGGCCTGAACGCGGTCAACGCCTACTGGAACGGCTCCAGCGTCGCCATCGGCCACAACCAGGCGAACGAGTGGATCGGCTCGATGGACGTCGTCGGCCACGAATACGGGCACGGCATCGACCAGTTCACCCCGGGTGGCGCGCGCAACGAGAGCGGTCTCGGTGAGGCCACCGGCGACATCTTCGGCGCTCTCACCGAGGCGTACGCCAACCAGCCGGAGCCGTACGACACACCCGGCGACTACGAGGTCGGCGAGACGATCGACCTCGTCGGCAACGGGCCCATCCGGTACATGTACGACCCGTCCAAGCTCCGGGACCCCAACTGCTACTCGTCCTCGATTCCGGACACCGAGGTCCACGCGGCCGCCGGCCCGCTGAACCATTGGTTCTACCTGCTCGCCGAGGGCACCAACCCCGGTAACGGCAAACCGAACAGCCCCACCTGCAACAACTCCACCCTGACCGGGATCGGCATCCAGAACGCCGGCAAGATCTTCTACGGCGGCATGCTACTGAAGACCAGCGGCATGACCCACAAGCGCTACCGTACGGCGACACTGACCGCCGCCAAGAACCTCGACCCCACGTGCAGCCTCTTCAACAAGACGAAGGCCGCCTGGGACGCGATCAGTGTTCCCGCCCAGTCCGCGGACCCGACCTGCACCGGCACTCCGGCCTCCGACTTCTCCATGGCGGTTACCCCGTCCTCGGGCAGCGTCGAGCCGGGTCAGTCGGCCACGGCGACGGTCTCCACGACCGTCACCAGCGGCAGCGCCCAGACCGTCGCGCTCTCCGCGACGGGGGCCCCGGCCGGTGTCTCGGTCTCCTTCGACCCGGCATCGGTGACCGCCGGCAACAGCGCGACCATGAAGGTGACCGTCGCCGATTCCGTCGCGCAGGGCACGTACACCCTCACTGTCAAGGGTGACGGCACCGCGGCCGACCACACCGCGCAGTACACCCTCACCATCGGCGGCGGAGGCAACCCCGGCGGGGACGCCCCCGACATCGACGTGAACAAGGTGAAGGCGCACCTGCAGGAGTTCCAGGCCATCGCCGAGCGCAACGGCGGAAACCGGCGCTCGACCGGCACCGGATACGACCAGTCCGTCGCCTACGTCAAGGGCAAGCTCCAGGCCGCCGGCTTCACCGTCACCGAGCAGCCCTGCACCTCCGGCTGCACGAGCGGCTCAGGCCCCAACGTGATCGCCGAGTGGCCCAAGGGCGATGCTGACAGCGTCTACATGTTCGGCGCCCACCTGGACGGCGTGTCCGCGGGTCCCGGCATGAACGACAACGGCTCCGGCTCGGCGGCACTGCTCGAGAACGCCCTGGAACTGGCGCGGCAGAACCCGACCATGCTGAACCGCGTGCGTTTCGCCTGGTGGACCGATGAGGAGCAGGGGCTCAACGGATCGGACTTCTACGTCCGTTCGCTGTCGTCGGGCGACCGCGCGAAGATCAAGGCGTACTACAACTTCGACATGGTCGCCTCGACCAACGGCGGCTACTTCATCAACCACATCAACTCGGCGGCCGCGGCACCGATGAAGGAGTACTGGGCCTCGCTGGACCTCGCGCCCGAGGAGAACACCGAGGGCGCCGGACGCAGTGACGACTACTCCTTCGAGCGGTACTCCATCGCCACCTCCGGCTACGCCATGGGCGCGAGCGCCCGCAAGACCTCGGCGCAGGCCGCCAAGTGGGGCGGCACGGCGGGCCGGGCGTACGACCCCTGCTACCACGCCTCCTGCGACACCATCAGCAACATCAACCTGACCGGCCTCAACCGCGCCTCCGACGGCATCGCCTACACCCTGTGGGAGCAGGCCGTCGGCGACGAGGCACCGGCGGACGACTTCTCCCTCGCCGTCTCGCCCGCCTCGGGCAGCGTCGAGCCGGGCGGGGACATCAAGACCACCGTCTCCACTGCCGTCACCAACGGCTCGGCGCAGACCGTGCGGCTGTCGGTGCCGAACGCGCCCGCCGGCGTCTCGGTGGAGTTCGCCCCGTCGTCCGTCACCTCGGGCGAGCAGGCTGCCATGAGGCTCGCCACCACGGCGTCCACCGTCCCCGGCACCTACACCCTCACCGTCACCGGCACGGGTACGTCGGCCACGCACACCACGACGTACACGCTGACCGTGACGGGCGGCGGCGGTGACTGCGACACCGGCCAGAAGATCGGCAACGGCGGCTTCGAGGACGGCACGTCGCCGTGGACCGGCGACACCCGGACCATCGGGTCGTTCGACGGCCAGTCCCCCCACACCGGCAGCCGCTACAGCTGGCTGGGCGGCTATGGAAGGACCAGCAGCGAGACGATCAGCCAGTCCGTGACCGTCCCCAACGGCTGTGACACGGTGAAGCTGGAGTACTTCCTGCACACCGACACGGACGAACGCACCAGTACCCCGTACGACTTCCTGCGGGTACAGGTCAACGGCACCACCATCAGCACCAAGTCCAACGCCGACGCGAGCAGCGGCTACGTCCGGCAGTCGCTCGACCTGAGCGCCTACGCCGGCCAGCGGGTCACGGTGGGCTTCACCTCCACCGAGGACGCGTATCTGCAGACCAGCTTCGTCATCGACGAAGTGACCCTGCAGGGCAGCTGACCGCCCGATGAGCGCGGGGCCCGGACCGAGGGGGACAGCCGGTCCGGGCCCCGCTTCCACGCCCCGCGTCACTGCGGCAATCGGACGGTGAACACGGACCCGGCACCGGGCTTGCTCTCCACCGAGACCGAACCGCCGTGCGCCTCGGCCAGTTTGCGGACGATGGCCAGCCCCAGACCGCTACCGCCGGTCTGCCGGCTGCGCGACTTGTCCGCCCGCCAGAAACGATCGAAGACGCTGCCGAGATCCGCCGGATCGATCCCGGCGCCCGAGTCAGCGACCTCCGCCACCAGATCACCGCCCTCCCTGCGGGCACGCAGCACGACACGACCACCACCCGGCGTGTGCCTGATCGCGTTGCACACGAGGTTGCTGACCATTTGACGCAGCCGCATCCGGTCGGCATCCGCCTCCAGTCGCTCCGCAGTCTCGATGCGCAATTCGACACCGGCCGGATCGGCCGTGCCCCGGTGTGCCGACACCACCTGCTCCAGCAGATCCCGCACGTACAACGGTTCACGGTGCAGCACCAGAGTCCGCGCGTCCGCGGCCGCGAGATCCCGCAGATCGTCGATGATGTGCTGCAACAGCACCGCCTCCTCCAACAGAAGTGCCAGCAGGTCCCCGTCGACCGGGGTGAGGCCGTCCTGGCCCGCCTCCAGCCAACTGCGCATGTTGGTCAACGGGGTGCGCAGTTCGTGCGCCACGTCGCCGACGAGCGACTTGCGTTGCTGTTCGAGTCGCTCCCTGCGATCGGTGAGGTCATTGAACGCCGCAGCCAGGCGGCCGATCTCGTCCCGCGTCGTCACCGGGACACGTACGGTCTCGTCGGCGGGATGCTCGGCTGCCCTGATCAGGCTGCGCAGCGGACGCACCAGCCTCCGGCCCACCAGAGTCGTCACGGCGGCGGCGACGGCGAGAACCAGGACCGCAGCTCCGGCGATGCGCGTCACGTTTTCTGTGGACAGGTGGAAGCCCGAGGTGTCCGGACCGTCGCGGTCGCCAACGAACAGAAGCACGGGCGGCGAGACATAGGAGCCGAGTTGCTCGCGCCGGGCCTCGGTGACGCACTCCTGGGCTGCACGGTCGGAATCCTCCGGCCCCTTTCCCATAAGGCTCCAGGAGAAGTCCACGTTGACCTTGACACCTTCCCTGCCCCTTCGCTTCATGCAGTCAGTGGCGAGCTCGTTGACCTGGGCCAGCGGCAGCCGCTCCAACGGCACGGGCTTCCACAGCAGGTGCGCAGCACACGTGACGCTCCCATCCGCCAGGCTGGGCCGTATCGCAGGCCGCCCGCTCGGCAGGGTGGTGACGTCGGCGGCGACGCCTCTGCCCCGCAGACAACTGGCGATCCGGTCCGCGGTGACCCGCAGCTTTTCGCGGTCCCTCGCCGGCAGCAGGAAGGGGCCCACCGCGCGCGGATCGATCGGCCCGGCGTCGGACAGGACCGGGTCCAGCCGCAACGGGTCGAGGAGCGCGGTCGGCCGGTACGGCAGTCGGACATGCGGCTCCGAGCCGGCGATGCGGGTGCGTGCCGCTGTGGTCACGGTGACCGCCCTGCCGGTTCGCTCCGCGAGGTCGACGACCAGATCCTGTACCCCGCCCCAGTCGGTGTGCGTCGCCGCGTACTCGATGAGGGTGTCGTAGACACGGGTGTCGTCCCGCAACGACTGTCCCTGCTGCGTGCGGATGGCCCGGGAGGTGCCGGTGACGGCGAGCCAGGTCGTCGCGGCCACCGCGCACACGGCCACCAGCATCGAGGCGGTGAGCAGACGGGCGAACAGGCCCCAGCGCGGCCGGATCCTAACGAGGTCCAACGCCGCGCTCCACGGGGAGACGGCCCGGTGTCAGCTTGTACCCGATCCCGTGGACGGTGACCAGGTACTCCGGGCGGCGAGGGTCCGGTTCCAGCTTCTTCCGCAGATGCATCACGTCCATGTCGATGACCCGTTCGGACGAGGAGGTTTCCCACCCCCGCGTCCGGTCGAGCAGTTGTCTGCGGGTGAACACCCGGCCGGGCTCGGCGGCCAGGGCCGCCAGCACCGCGAACTCCCCCCGGGTGCAGACGACCGGACTGCCCGAGGGGCCCAGCACCTCGTGCCGAAGCGGGTCCACCGTGATCGGACCCACTCGCAGCACACCGTCGTCCGACGGCGGCGTACGCGCCACCCGGCGCAGCAGCGTACGGATCCGGGCCATCAGCTCACGCGGGCTGTAGGGCTTGGTCATGTAGTCGTCGGCGCCGAGGTCCAGACCGAGCAGCAGGTCGTCCTCGTCGGATCGCGCCGTCACCATCAGCACCGGGATGTCCGACTCCTGGCGCAGGATCCGGCACACGTCGTGGCCGTCGACCTTCGGCATCATCACGTCCAGCACCAGCAGGTCGGGCCGCAGCCTGCGCGCGGTGTCGACCGCCTCCCGCCCGTCGTGCACGACCGTCGCCCGGTGCCCCTCCGACTCCAGGTACATGCGCAGTACCTGTGCCTGTCTGACGTCGTCCTCCGCGACCAGGATGTGCGCGCTCATGGTGGCGACTATAGGACGAGCGCCGGACCTGCTCGGCATGCTGACGATTTCGCTACATCTCGTTGAAACCTCAGTGATTCCCGTCTGGCACCGTCTGCTCCAGTCACCGGGGGGAGCAGGCCCGCCTCCGGTGATGGAAGGCCACCGGGTGCCTCCATCTCCCCCGGCGGCACGCACCGACCGGGAGCCACCACCCATGAACCGAGCCGCAGCGCCCGCCACCGGATTCGGCCACGCGCCCTGTCGCGCTGAGGAGCCCCTTCGGTGACCGGCGGGGAAACGGAGCCCATACCGGTCGTGGAGACCGGACCGGCCGTGGACGTGCAGCCTGTCGAGCCGGCGCGGAGCGGGGCACACGCCGCCCCGCGGAGGCGCCGCCGACGCATCCGAACGGCGGCGGCCCTGACCGTGCTGACGCTGACAGGGGCGGGTGTCACCGTCGCGGCCCCCTGGAAGTCCGGGTCCGATACCGCGACGACCGAGCCCGAGCCCAGGAGCAGGACGACCAAGGTGATCCGCACCGACCTTACCGACACGCGCATCCTCGACGGTGTTCTCGGCTACGGCACACCGCGCACCGTCAACGGCGTCGGAAACGGCACGGTGACCTGGCTGGCGGCATCGGGCACCAAGGTGTCCCGTGGTGAGCCGCTGTACCGCGTCGACGACCGGCCCGTGACGGTCCTCTACGGCAGCGTGCCGATGTACCGGCGGCTCGAGGTGCCGAACACCGTGGGACGGGACGTCCGGGTGATCGCCGACAACCTGCGGGCCCTGGGCTACGAGATCGGTCCGCAGCCCGTCCCCGGTCAGACCGTCACCGGCCCTGTCCCTTCGGCCGGCACGGCCGGACCGGGCGGTGAGCGGGACGCGGCGGTGGGAAAAAGCTCCTCCGAGACGGAGGAGCGGTCCTCGACAGGTCCGTCCGGCCCGCCCGCGTCCAGGACCGGGTCCCCGGAACGCGGCACGGGACCGGGCAGCCACTCGGGCTCCGGTACGTCCACGGAGCAGAGGCTCGCCACCGGCCCGGTCAAGGTCCGGTCCGAGGATGGCGTGCTCACCCAGTCGCTGATCAACGCCATCAAGCGCTGGCAGACCTCCCTCGGTGTGCCTGCCACCGGTGTGATCGAGCCCGGTGACGTGGTCGTGTTCCGGAATGCCGTACGGGTGGAGGGCGCCGACGTCCAGCCCGGTGACCCGGCCGAGGGCGGCCTGCTGCGGGTCACCTCCACCACCAGGGCGGTGACGGTCGACATCAACGCCGGCGAGGTGGGCGACGTCCAGCGGGGAGACGCCGTGAACGTACGGCTCCCGGGCGGCGAGAGCGCCACCGCCGAGGTGGCTTCCATCAGCAGATCGGCCAAGGGAGCGTCCGAGCCGGGACTGCCCGGGGAACTGCGTGTGACCGTGACGGTCACGTTCAAGAACCCCGGCAAGGCAGGCAGGTTCCACTCCGCCCCCGTCCAGGTCGAGTTCGGCTCCGCGACCCGCGCCGGCGTACTCGCCGTACCGCTGACCGCGCTGCTCGCACTGCGCGAGGGCGGCTACGGGCTGCAGCGGGCCGACGGCACACTGGTCGCCGTACGGACCGGACTGATCGCCAAGGGCATGGTGGAGGTCAGCGGCGACGGGATCGCCGAGGGCGTCCGGGTGGTGACCGCGTCATGACGGCGGTGCTGTCGGTCCGGGACGTGGTGGTCGAGTACGCGGGCGGGGTACGGGCGCTTGCCGGCGTGTCCCTGGAGATCCAGGACGGTGAGTTTCTCGCCATCGTCGGGCCGTCCGGCTCGGGCAAATCCACCCTGCTGAACATCATGGGCACCCTTGAACAGCCGACCAGCGGCGCCGTCGTCATCGCCGGACACGACGTCACCACCCTGCCCGACCGGCAACTGTCCGCACTGCGCGGACGCTGGCTCGGTTTCGTCTTCCAGCAGTTCCACCTGACCGACGGTATGACCGCCACCGAGAATGTGGCCACGGGCCTTCTCTACGCCGGAGTACCGAGCAGACGCAGGAGGCCACTGGCCCGCGCGGCTCTGGAGCGGGTGGGTCTCGCCCACCGCGCGGACCACCTGCCGCACCAACTCTCCGGCGGTGAACGCCAGCGGGTGGCCATCGCACGGGCCCTCGTTCACGAACCCGCGCTGGTCCTCGCCGACGAGCCGACCGGCGCGCTGGACACCGCGAACGGTGTCGCGGTGCTCGAACTGCTCACCCGGCTCAACGAGGAGGGGACCACCATCGCGCTCATCACGCACGACCGGGACATCGCCGCGAGCCTGCCCCGACGGGTGCAGATCCAGGACGGACGCATCGTCGCCGACCGGTGCGACGCCCGTTCGGTGGCGGCCGGCATGCTCCCTCCGGACCGGACTGGCGCCGACGGGATCACCTCGTGAGGGCCCGCCCGCGGCACCGGTCCACCACCCTGCGGCCCGGGACCACCGCCGCCCGACACACGGCAGCCGCCTCGACGGACCGACCCGAGACCCCGTGGCACCGGCCGGTCAGGCTCTCCCCGGCCGACCTGCTCCGCCTGGGCCTGGTCGGCGTCCTGTCCCGGCGGATGCGCGCGGTGCTGTCCGCCGTCGGCATCTCCATCGGCATCGCCACGATGATCGTGGTCACCGGCATCCCGGCCTCCAGCCAGACGGCCCTCGAGGCGGAACTGACCGCCCTGGGCACCGACCGGCTCCAGGCGGTCGCCGACGGGAAGGCGGGTGAGAACGGTGCCCCTGTCTCGTTCCCGGCCGAGTCGGTCGTGATGGTGGACCGCATCGGCCCCGTCAAGGCCGTTACCGCGGTGGCCAACGCTCATGTGAAGGTCCGGCGTTCGGACCGGCTCGGCCCGCTCGACGAGTCCGGCCTGACGGTACTGGCCGCCCGGCCCGACCTGCTCCGCGTGGTCAACGGGAAGGTCCGCTCAGGCCAGTTCCTCACCAAAGCCACTGAACGACTGCCCACCGTTGTTCTCGGCGCGTCCTCCGCGGCCCGCCTGGGCTTTCCCGAGGTGCGCCCCGGCGAGCCGCCGCAACTGGTCCTGATCGGCGACCGTTGGTTCAGTGTGGCCGGGATCCTGCATGCCGTGCCGTTGGCCCCGGACCTCGACCGGGCCGTCCTGGTCGGCTGGGACGCCGCGCGCGAACACCTCAACTTCGACGGCCGTCCGACACAACTGTTCATCCAGGCGGACGAGGACGCGATCGAGGACGTACGCGCGGTCCTCCCCGCCACCGTCAACCCTCAGTCACCGAGCGTCGTCCTGGTCAGCCGACCGTCGGACGCCCTGGCGGCCAAGCGCTCCGCCGAAGCCACGTTCTCCGGACTGTTTGTCGGTCTGGCCGGCCTGGCGCTGCTCGTCGGCGGCATCGGAGTCGCCAACACCATGGTGATCTCGGTGCTCGAACGCCGCCGCGAGATCGGACTGCGACGCGCCCTGGGCGCCAACCGGGGGCAGATTCGGGGACAGTTCCTGACCGAATCGGTCGTGCTGTCCGGCCTCGGCGGACTCACCGGCGTCGTCGTCGGCGTACTGGCGACCGTCGGCTACGCGGCCTTCCGTGATTGGCCTGCTGTGATCCCCGTGGAGGCGGTGGCCGGAGGATTCTGCGGCGCTGTGCTCATCGGCGTCATGGCCGGCGTGTACCCGGCGGTCCGCGCCTCCCGGCTGTCGCCCACAACGGCGCTGGCCACTACCTGAACCACCGATCCGCCTTCTGACGAGGTCCCGACAGCCCAGGAGTTGATCCCACCATGCACACCATCACCCGGCCCCGCCCGACCGGTCTCGCCCGTCGCCTCACCGTGCTCATCGCGCTGACCTCGCTCACCCTGCTCACGGCCTGCGACGGGGAGTCGGAGTCGTCCGGCGAGGCCGGAAGCAAGGACGTCGCGAGCGTGACCCGAGAGGACGAGCCGGACGACGGCAAGAAGGAGCCGGGGCAGCCGGCGAAGGCCGAACGGCCTCTCATTCGCCCCGACACGTCTGAGGAGGAGGAATGGAGGCTGGTTCAGGTCTATTACGACTGTTTGGCGAAGCAGGGCCTGAAGATGGCGAAGAACCACGGGGGTGAGTACGAGGGCACCTACAAGGGGATCCTCGAGCAGGACCCGGCGAAGATCACGGCCGCAAACAAGGTGTGCGGCGGCAAGGAGCCCGAGACCCTTCCCGAGCGGGCCGCCCGAAATGACCCTGAATATCACGATAAGTACGATAAATGGCTGACATGTATGCGGTCCCACGGCCTGAAGGTCCAGGCGACACCCGACGAGCCCGGCGTCTTCGCCTTCGAGGAGGGGCTCCCCCCGGAAAGCAAGGCGAAGTGGGTCAAGAAGTGCGAGGCAGAGGCGTTCGTCGTGAATTAGCCATCCAGTTGTGGGCAGTGGTGGCGACGCGCTCCATCAACACGGTGAAGCGGTCGCCGGTCCCGCCGAGGCCGTCCCGTCTCGAAGGCCACTGTCTCCAAGACGCCGGTGGGCTCCCCGCAGCCGCTCGCCGGCATCGACCCGGTGACGTTCGCGTCCGTTTCCGCCTGATCGAGAACTCTCCCGCTGACACTCGGACAGGTATGCCTTGAGGGTCGGGCAGGCTACTGCCGTGGCAGCGCGCCACCAGGGTGAGCTGGTGTTGGCGGGGCCCCCTGGGCTGTCGCGGCAGTCGTGCATGAGGGCGGCCGACGTGGCGAAGCACCGCACCGCAGACTGCCTGTACTGCCCTCGCCAGACAGCGTCCGGCCGCCGTCGCACGTGACGTAGGTCACTGGAATGCATGTGGTGTCACGGAGAGAACAGGGTGTGAAGGACTCAGACAACGACGTGCGGCGCCGTGTACGTGGGGGCGACCGCGAGGCGTTCGCCCAACTGTACGAGGAGTTCGCCGACGTCGTGTACAACCATGCGCTGCGGATGACCGGTGACTGGTCGGCGGCCGAGGACATCATGTCCGAGACGTTCCTGGCCGCGTGGCGCAACCGCGGCAAGGTGCGGGAGGACGGCGGCACTCTGCTGCCGTGGCTGCTGGGCATCGCCACCCACAAGGCGGACAACGTCCGGCGTAGCGTGCGCCGGCGGCAGCTGTTCCTGGCCCGTCAGCCCCGACCCGCCCCCATGGAGGACTTCGCACCGCAGGCGGTCGGGCGCATCGACGACGTGCGCCGGCTGCGAGCCGTCCAGGCGTCCCTCGGCAGGCTGCGGCGCCATGAGCGGGAGGTGCTCGCCCTGTGTGTGTGGTCCGGCCTGGACTACCGGCAGACGGCGGAGGCCCTGGGCGTCTCCGTCGGCACCGTGCGGTCCCGTCTCTCCCGCACCCGCAAGAAGCTTGCCCGCCTCACCGAGGAAAACATGGAACCGCCCACCGCCCGCGGAGAGATGAC
This sequence comes from Streptomyces toyocaensis, assembly GCF_000725125.1. Taxonomy (GTDB): domain Bacteria; phylum Actinomycetota; class Actinomycetes; order Streptomycetales; family Streptomycetaceae; genus Streptomyces; species Streptomyces toyocaensis. The sequence goes on along the minus strand of NZ_JFCB01000022.1, from coordinate 118,672 downwards.
AAGTGCGGCCGCGATCGCGGCCGTGCCCGCGCGGAAGGAACTCACATGAACGGCAGGCCGAACTCCGCATTCCCCGAGCCGTCCGACGAGCGCGACGCGATCGCCCGTCTGCTGCCGGCCCCGGCCGACTGGGACCTTCCGCGCGAGCAGCACCTCCATCACAAGGACATCCTGATGCGACACATCGACCGTGACCAGGCCACCACCCCCGCCCGGCCGGCCCGCCGGCTGCTGCGCCCCGTATTCCTGGCGCCAGTGACCGCGCTGGCCCTGGCCGGCATCGTGACCGCGGGAATCGCCCTCAACGAGCCGGCCGGCACGTCCTCCAGTACGACCGCGGACATGCAGCCCGTGTCCGCCCTCCTGCACCAGATCTCCGACGCCGCGGGAAAGCGCGACGCCCCCACTGTGCGGGACGACCAGTTCTCCTACATGATGGCCAAGGTCCGCGAGGCCGATCTGTCCAGTGGCAAGGCCGTCGTCGGCCCGCTGCACGACTACGAACTGTGGCTCTCCCAGAACCCCGAGCCCGTCAGGACGCAGGGCGTCATCCGGACCGACGGCGAGACCACACGCCTCAACGCCGAGCTCGGCGACACGGCCGGTACACCGGCCGGGTTCAGCAGGCCTACCTACGAGTGGCTCGGCTCCCTGCCGACCGACCCCGACAAGCTGCTGGACCACCTCTACGCCAAGACCCCGCAGACCGACGACAGGGAACGCGACCAGGCCGTCTTCGAGCAGATCGGGGACCTCCTCGACCGTGTGATGCCACCGCGTACCGCCGCCGCCCTCTACCGGGCGGCGGCGAAGATCCCCGGCGTCACCGAGGCCCCGCAGGCCGAGGACGCCCTCGGCCGCCAGGGCCTGGGCATCGCCCGGAGCGACAAGAAGAACGGCGTCGTCACCGAGTGGGTCTTCAACAAGGAGGACTACGCCTACCTCGGTCACCGCACTCGTCTGACCAAGGACGCGTCCTATGCGAAGGCCGGAACGCTCCTGGACAGCTCGGCTCTCCTAAAGACCGCCATCGTCGACAAAACCGGTGACGTTCCGGAGTAAGGGCTGGGTAGGGCGTTCCGGGACGTCGCCGACAAACGGTGGACTGAACCAGTTCCCGGCGGAGTCCGTTGTGCGAGTGGGTGCAGTGCCCCTGTCGCGAGGGCACAGCACTCACTCCCGCTGGCTGCCGAGCCGCCGATGAGGAGGACAATGCTGAGAGTCCCCGCTCCGACGGTGCTCCGGCCCGGCAGCCGGGCCCACCGGAGGCTGGTGGCCGTCTGCCTGGCCTTCCTCCTGCTGTCGGCGGCTCTGGTTCCCCTCACCCTGCCGCTCGGCTGGGACGAGATCGTCTACGCCTCCCGCTTCGGTCCCTTCGGACCGGGCGTCCCCTTCAGTGCGCCCAGGACGCGTGGCGTGCCCTTGTTGCTGTTCCCGGTCGCCTCGTGGAGCGGGTCGACGGTACTGCTGCGGATCTGGATGGCGGCGCTGGCGGCCGGTGCGCTCTACCTGGGCTTTTGCCCGTGGCTGAGGGTCGTGCGCCGCCCTGCCGCGGTGTGGGTCGGGGCGGGAACGTACGCGAGCTTGTGGGCCGTGCTGTTCTACGCCAATTCCGCCATGCCGAACCATTACGCCGCCATGGGCACGTGCGGAGCGGTGGGGTGCTTTCTGCGCTCGCGGTACGTGGGCGTAGCGGCGGGCGTGGCGGTGGTGACACTCATGCGCCCCAATGACGGAGCGGCCTTGGCCGTACCGCTGGTGCTCGCCGCCTCGATCGTGCCCTTGTGGCGCGGCTGGGGCCGCATCGCGGCGGTTGCCGCAGGGGCCGCCGCGGGCGCCGTGCCATGGATCGTCGAGGCTTACATCCGGTTCGGCGGGGTTGCGCAGCGACTTGCCGAAGCGAGCGACATACAGGGCCGTATGCGGCCCGTCCTGTCACTGGACGATCACTTCACAGCGCTCGACGGCCCGTTGCTGTGCCGCCCGTGCACAAGCGACGGCATCGATTCCCCGGTCATCCTGTGGTGGATCCTGCTGCCGGTGCTGGCCGCCCTCGGTCTGCGGACCATGCGCCGTCCAGCCCCGCTCCGGCTGGCCGTGGCCGTCGCCCTGGCGGCGGCCCTGCCCTATCTGTTCCTGGTGCCCTATGCCGCACCCCGCTTCCTGTTTCCCAGCTACGCCCTGCTGGCGCTTCCCGCCGCCGTCGGCCTTCTCGCCCTGACGGACCGCGCCCGCACCTCGCGACTCCTCGCCACGGTCCTGGCCGTAGTGATCGTCGGCCATGTGGTCGTGCAGGTGCTGCTCGCACACACCCATGCCGGGATTCAACAACAGGCCCGCTCGGACTGGCCGCTGATCGCGGAAGTGCTCGCCGATCATGGAGTGCGTGCTCCGTGCACCATCAGGGGGAACAGCCTGGCCATTCCCCTCGCGTACACGGCCGGCTGCGGATCGGAGGCCATGACCGCCCCTGGTCTGCCCGACGCCGTGGTGCTGCGCCGGACGCAGCCGCCGAGCTGGGCAAAGGACTGGCCGGTATGGCAGGTTCCCGGCACCTACAACCCGGACTGGGCCGTCGCAGTGCGCCCGTGACCGTCACCGGCGTCCGCGCACCGGCGTGCGGATCGTCTTCGGTGTGTCCTGCATCGTGCGGCGCAATGCCCCGAGCTCGGCGCCACGGACGGCACAGCAGCCGGGACCAGCCGCCCCGCCCATCAGTGGCCGGCCTCCCCTCCGGCGGACCCCGACGAACTGCCGGACCACCTGTACACCGGGACCGGCGCAGGTCGACGACAGGAAAGCGACCGGGCCGGGACTCTCTGCTCCGATTCGGTGCGTCTCGCGACATCCGTACCGGCCGGGAAGGCCCTCGTGACCCAGTCACCGCCACCGCGTGCAAGGCCGGGGGAGCCACCTGCTGCACGCGCCGTGCCGACATGTTCCGGAGCGCCAACAGACCTGCGTGCTGAACCAGTTGACTCCAGAGGTCGTTGTGCGAGGTGAGTGCAGCTGCTTCCGCTGCGGTGAGAAACGTGCACACCCGCTGGCGACCCCAGATCGGAGAACCCGTTGTTGAGACGTACCGCCGCCTACATCGGCACCCTCGCGCTCGGCCTGTCGAGTCTTCTGGCCGGTACAGCACAGGCAGCCCCGCAATCGGCACGCCCTTCGGATCCCGCGCGCGTCCGGATGGACACGACCTCGGTGTCCGAGAAGGACCAGAGAGCGGCACGGGCCTTCTGGACCACCGAACGTTTGAAGTCCGCGAAGGAACTGCCCGCTCCTTCCGTCAGGTCCGGCGATGTGCGCGTCCAGAGCGACGGAAACCAGGGGCCGGCCGTCAGGATTCCCCCCGTGGAGCTGCCGGTCACCGCCAACGGGACGTCGGCGTCCGGGCTTTCCGCGCTCGCCAGTTCGCCGACGCGGTGGACCGGTGGCGGCCTGGTCGGGACGACGGCCGGCAAGGTGTTCTTCACCAGGGCCAACGGTAGTGCCTACGCCTGTTCGGCGTCCGCGGTGAACAGCGTCAACAAATCCACCCTCCTGACCGCCGGTCACTGCATCGTGGACGGCCGTACGGGTGAGGTGTACAGGAACTGGGTCTTCATTCCGGGGTACGACGAAGGCGCACGTCCTTTCGGTACGTTCACCGCCGCGCAGCTTCTCCATGACGCGGATTATGTGAGCAGCGGCGGCAACCTCAACTACGACTACGGGTTCGTCGTCGTGTCCCGCGACAACACCCGCTCCCTGACGGACATCGTCGGTGGCCAGGGGCTCGCCTTCAACACCGCGGCCCCCGGTGTGCGGGTCCACTCGTTCGGCTACGGAGCGTCCGACGCCGAGGGCAACGGCCAGTGGATGAACCACTGTGAGGGTGACACGCGCGAGGACGTGGGACGCGCCGACTCGACGATGCTCGGCATCGACTGCGTGCAGACCGGCGGATCCAGTGGCGGTCCGTTCCTCTCGGACTTCGATCCCGCCAAGGGGACGGGATACACGGTCGGAGCCATCTCGGCGAGCGCGGCCGGGATCGAGTACTACGCCCCGCTGCGCGATTCCGCCTATGCCATCTACCGTCAGGCGGAAGTGCTGGACGGCGGAAATGTCGGCGAAATAGTGCACTCCAGTGGTCGCTGCATGGATGTGAGGAATTCCAGTACCGCGAACGGGGCCGTCGTGCAGCTCTGGGGATGCAACGGGACGGGCGCCCAGCAGTGGTACGTCGGTTCCGACGGTGCGATCCGGGCCCTCGGCGCGTGTCTCGAGGTTCCGGACGGGGCGACGGCGGACGGGACGCTGGTCCAGCTGTGGGAGTGCGACGGCGGGGCGAACCAGCGCTTCACCGTCACGGACGCGGGCGAGATCGTCGTCCGGGCAACGAACAAGTGCCTCCAGAACGCGAACGAGGACAACCGCATCAAGATGACCTCGTGCACGGAAGCCGTCGGCCAGCACTGGAAGGTTTCCGGCCATGCGAGCGAGGAGTGGGAGTCCGGCGAGCTCGTCGACAGCCGGGGTGACTGTGTGGACGTCCCGTCCTCCAGCCCGGCGAACGGCAGCAAGGTCCAGCTCTGGGGATGCAACGGGACGGGCGCCCAGCAGTGGTACGTCGGTTCCCAGGGTACGATCCAGGCCCTCGGCGCGTGTCTCGAGGTTCCGGACGGGACGACGGCGGACGGGACGCTGGTCCAGCTGTGGGAGTGCGACGGCGGGGCGAACCAGCGCTTCACCATCACCGACGCGGGCGAGATCGTCGCCCGGGCGACGGGCAGGTGTCTTGAGGCCGCCGAACCCGACGGAGGGTGGGGGAGCCACGTCAAGATCGCGCCGTGCAACGGGTCGGGCAATCAGAAGTGGACGATCAAGTACGGCACCCGGTAGGAGAGGCCGCTCCGGTCACGGCGGCCGGTGAGGGCCTCTTCTGTGAACCGCTGGGGTACCGCGGTACTCCAGCGGTCTTCTTCTGCCTCATCGCCGAGCCGGGGCACGGAGCCTGAGCCGCGTACTTCCCGTACCGCGTCGCTCTGCCCACCGGGGGCTGGAGCGGACGGCTCCGCGTACGGACGGTGCGAGCGGGTTCCGCGGTGGCGTCCGACGCTGTGTGGCTCATGCCTCCAGCAGTCGCTGGCCCACGTACTCGCCGTCCGCCGCCCCGCCCGGGACCGCGTACAGGCCGCTCGCCTCGTGCCGGATGTACTGCGACAGCGCGTCGCCGCGGTCCAGATGGCGCTGCACCGGTACGAAGCCGCGCAAGGGGTCCGCCTGCCAGCAGAGGAACAGCATGCCCGCGTCAGGCGTGCCGTCCTCGTCATGGCCGTCGTGGTAGGAGAACATGCGGCGCACCATGGTCGCGCCCTGGTTGTAGTCGGGCCGGCTGACCCGGGCGTGGGCGTTGATGGGGACGACGAGGTTTCCGTCGGCGTCGGTCTTCTCCAGTTCCATCGCGGTGGTCTCGGTGCCCCCGGTCAGGGGCGCCCCGTCGGACTTGCGCCGCCCGATGACCTTCTCCTGGTCCCCGCGCGACAGTTTCTCCCAGTCGTCGAGCAGCATGCGGATGCGGCGTACGACGACGTAGGAGCCGTTCGCCATCCAGTCCGGCTCGCCGTCGGCGGGGACGAAGACGCTCCTCCCGAAAGAGTCGTCGCCCGGGCGCGGGTTGCGGGTGCCGTCGATCTGGCCCATCAGGTTGCGGGCCGTCATGGGACGGGCGGTGGCGCCCGGGGAACGGTTGAAGCCGCTCATCTGCCAGCGCACACGGGCGGCGGAGCCCGCGTTCCGCTGGATCACGCGCATGGCGTTGAAGGCGACCAGCGCGTCGTTCGCGCCGATCTGCACCCACAGATCGCCGTTGCTGCGGGCCTTGTCGAGCCGGTCGGAGGAGAAGTCGGGCAGCGGGTCCAGTGCACGGGGCCGCCGATGCTGCAGTCCTGTCCGGTCGAAGAAGGAGTGACCGAAGCCGAAGGTGACCGTCAGCGAGGAAGGCCCCGCATCCCGGGCCACGTCGGTGTTCCCGTCACCGGCCGGTCCGCCCGCCATGAGCCGCGCGGCCGTCGCCGACCACCGGCGCATCAGCGCGGCGGCCTCCCTGCGGCCGGCTCCGGCCGTGAGATCGAACGAGAGGAGATGACCGCGTGACTGAAGTTCACTGGTGATGCCGGACTGATACGTCCCGTGGAACGGTGATCGGTCGGAGCCGAGCGCGGTGAGCGGCGTGACGTTCCCGGGCGCGGCCGCTGCGTGCCCGGCCACCCCAGCCGCGCCACCGAGCAGCATTCCGGTGGCGCCGGCCGTGCCGAGCAGCTGACGGCGTGACACACCCGACGCGCCCTTCACCCGGACCGGAAGGGACGGACGACGGGACCCGCTGTCGGGATCCACGGGCGAGGGCTGTTCGGACACGGCGCGGGCCAACCAATCTGCGTGTCCGGCGGCCCGCCGGGCGACGACGGTCCGCCGAGTGCGCATGAGACGACGTTCACTGTGGAATACGCCCCTCTGTCACGGAGTGTTGAATCCGAGGCGGAGAGGGGCATGCCGCACCACGGCTCGGTGCTGCTCAGTGGTCGTCGCGGATGGTGGTCGCGATGCCGTTCTCGATGACCACCTCCGCGGTGAAGCCCTTCTTGGCGGCCTTCTCCAGTTCGGCCTCGGTGCATTCGATGCCGCCCTCGCCGCCCTCACCGGTGTCCGTGCTTCCGCAGATGTCCCCGTACCCCCAGATCTCGGTGTCCTCGGCGAGGAGGAACTGCTGCTCGGTGCCCTTCAGGTCGGAGACGGTGTACTTACCCGGCGCGAGGTAGCGGACCTCGCCGAACCAGGTCCCGTTGACTCCATTGCCCTGGTCGATGCCCTCCTTCGCGGTCCCCGGGGTGTCCGAACTGCTGCCGGAGCCGGAGCCGGAGCCGGAGCCGGAGCCGGAGCCGGAGCCGGAGCCGGAGCCGGAGCCGGAGCCGGAGTCCGGCTGGGCGCCGCGCCGCTCGGTCACCTGCGTGGCGATGCCGTCCTTGACCTCCACGTCGGCGTTCACGGCGCCCTTCTTGGCGGCCGCCTCCAGTTCGTCCGGCGTGCACGGCGCGTCGACCTTGGTTCCGGCCTCGCCGCAGAGGGTCCCGGCGCCGTACACCTCGGTGTCGTCGGCGACCAGGAACTGCTGGTCACCCTTGCCCGGCACGGACACCGTGTACTTGCCCGGGGCGAGGAAGGTGACCGTGCCGTCCTTGAACGTGCCGCTCACACCCTTAGCGTCCTTCGCGTTCGCGGCATTCTCCACGGCCGCGGAGTCCTTGCCCGACGAGGCGCTGCCCGAGCCACCCTGACAGGCCGTCATCAGCAGTCCGGCGGTGAGGACGGTGGCGACGGCGACGGCGTTGCGCAGATGGCGGTTCATCATGGGGGTTGCCTTTCGAAGGGAGGGTGAGGGTACCGGCGGCGGGAGCGTCGTTCCCGCTCTGTGATCCATGAGAGGGATCCGGGGATCCCCTGGTCACGCCCTGTCTTCTTGCGAGGACAATCCCGTAACACGTTGGTGACGAACCATCACCGGTTGGCCGAGCCCGCTGCCGGTAAGCGGTACAGCCTGCTGTACCAGCGTTCGGGGTGCCTGGCGCAGTGATTTACGCACTGCCCGCTGATGTGCTGAACACGTCGCATCCAGCACATCGAAAGGACACGATGATGAGTCACCAGGCACCCGTCGGCACGGTGGCCGCACCGGCACCCCCTGAGCCGCCGACCCGCCCGGGACTGCGCGGTCATGTCCGGCGCTTCCCGCTGACCTGGTTCTTCGGCCTCGCGTTCCTGCTGAGCTGGGTGGCCTGGACGCCGTACATCCTGTCCGAGAACGGCCTGGGCGTGCTGCACTTCGCATTTCCCTCGGTGCTCGGCACCAGCCAGCTCCTGGGAGTCATTCCCGGTGCCTACCTCGGGCCGGTGCTGTCGGCCCTGGTGGTGACCGTTGTCGCCGACGGCCGCCCCGGCCTGCGGGCCTGGATCGGGCGGATGACCAAGTGGCGGGTCGGCTGGAGCTGGTACGTGGGCATCGCGATCGCGGTGCCTGCGGTGCTCACCCTCACCACCGTCCTGCTGTCCGGTCAGCGTCCCGGCATGCCGAGTGCGGTACTGCTGGCCGCGTACATACCGGGTCTGATCCTGCAGATACTGACCACGGGCCTCGCCGAGGAGCCCGGCTGGCGCGACTTCGCCATGCCGCGCCTGCAGCACAAGTTCGGCCCCCTGCGCGGCACCCTCGTCCTCGGCCCGCTGTGGGGCGTGTGGCACCTGCCGCTCTTCCTGAGTGAGTGGGGCGGCTGGCCGGACGTCTCCTGGGACAAGCCGGTGGAGTTCCTCGCCATCACCGTCGCGTTCAGCTTCGTCATGACCTGGGTCTTCAACCACACCGGTCAGAGCCTGCTGCTGGCCATGGTGCTGCACACCAGCGTCAACAACTTCTTCTCCGTCGCCTGGTCCGACATGTTCCCGTCACTGTCGTTCCGGTACACCGACCACGCGTTCCTGGTCAGCTCGGTGGTGGTGGCCGTCGTCCTGCTGGTGGCGACCCGGGGGCGGCTCGGCTGCCCGCCGGACGCCGTCGGCGGCCCAGCGGGGCCCCGCTGGGCCCAGCGGTGACCAGCCGTTGCTCATGGTGAGGTGCGCGACAGGGGGAGCAGACGGAGCTGGAGCATGGCGGCGAAGCGCGCCTCGGGGTCCTCCAGGTCGATGCCGCCGACCTCGGTGAGACGGCGCAGACGGTAGCGGAAGGTGTTGGGGTGGACGTGTACCGCGGCCGCGGCAGCGGTGATGTCGCCGAAGGCGTCGAGCCACGCGCGCAGCGTTTCGACGAGATTCGCACGGCGCCGCTCGTCGTAGGCGGCCAGCCTCGCGATCAGATCGCCGGGCTCGTCGCCCCGAGCCGCCACGAGGTCGCGCAGGTCGCAGAGGAGGGCTTCGACCTGTACGTCGGCGAGCCGGGCCACCCGGCGCTCGGACGCCCGGGCACGGAGCACCCGCAGCGCCCGGTCGGCGCCCGATCGCGCGTGCGCGAGGCCCACGGCGTCCGCACCCGTCGGGCCCACACCGATCACCGCTGCGGTACGCGTCACCACCCGGTCGAGGAAGTCGGCGGCGATCCGCACCGCACGCTCCTCACCGGTCCCGCCGTCCTGCTGGGCGGGGACAAGCCCGTAGGCGGTGTCGCCGAGCAGGGCGGCGGCGCAGTGCGGGTGCACGGCCGCCAGGTGCATCGCGAACGCGTCGGCCAGGCGCGCCCGCTCGGTCGCGAGCTCCGCCTCCGCCCCGGTCACCGGCTTTTCGCCGGTGTCGTCGCACAGTGCGAGGGCCAGTACCACGACGGGTCCGCCGGACAGGCCCAGCCTGTTCAGCGCCTCTCGGGCTCCCGCCCCTCCCTCGAGGGCGGTACTCACCAGATCGGCACGCAGCCTGCGTTCGACGTCGGCCCCGGCCCGCAGTCGGAGCATGTGGAGGGCGACGATCTTGGCCGAGTCGCGCAGCGCCTGTGACCGCCCGGGACTGAGGGGCTCGCGCACGGCGGCCCAGATCGAGCCGACCACCTCATCGCCTGCCCGGACGGCGACCGCCACCCGGGGCACGGTGGTGCCGTCCATCCCGTCCGGCAGCGGTGGGATGTGGACCAGCCCGTCACTGCGGTAGAGGTCGCGGAAAATGCCGCGGGTGGTGAGCTGACGCCAGAGCCGCTCGGGAACCTGACGGCCGAGGATCGTCTCGGCCCGGGAGGCGTCGGCCCTGTCCTGCTGGCCCGAGAAGGCCAGCACCCTTGAGTGGCGGTCCTCGATCGTCACCGGCGCGTCGATCAGCGCGGCGATCGAGTTGGCGAGCGCGAACAAGTCACCGGAGAGGGTACTGCCCAGGGTCTCGGGACCGTCCCCGCCGATGTCGCCCTCGGCGAGGACCGCGCGCAGCATGGCGGCCACCTGCACCCAGGACGCCCCGCGGGTCAGTGCGAGGAGCCCGACGCCCGACGCCTCGACCGCCGCCGCAACCCTCGCGTCCTCCGGTACGGGGGCTCGCACCACTAGGGCGACGGTTTGTCGGCGCCCCAGCTCACCGAGCAGACGGGCGACGTCGTCCGGGTCGCGCAGGCCGACGCCCAGCACCAGGGCGTGCGGCGGCGGCGCGGAGTCGTCCACGGGGTCGTGGATGACCACGCCGCCGATGGCCGCGGTGTCGCGCGCCCCGCCGTGGACCACCTCGAGCAGGGTGGCCCCTAGATGGTGCAGAACCCTGACCAGGCCACCGTGGGCGTGTGCGTTCATGGAACCGGCGCCTTTCGAGCTGATAGCGACGAGGGCACCACATCCGCCGCGTCCCGACAAGCCCGGCAGCCGGGTCCGCTCAGCAGCCGATGTCCCGGCTGCCCCGCCCCCTGGTCCGCCCGCACCCAGGAGACGCCCCGGCCGAGTCGTCCGGCTGAGAGGAAAGGTAAAAGGGTGAATATTTCACCAACCATTAGAATGCGGGTGGAAGCCTCTGGTGTAAACGCGTGGGGGGCACTTCCCGACGCGTGAGCCGGGCGAGGGATGATCATGAAGGCACACTTCCGCCGAATCCGGCACACCCCGCCCGGCTCGGCTTCCGGTACGGGTCGGCGCGCCCTGCTGAGTCCGCACAGCGCCGCCGGTCAGGTGTTCCTCCTCCAGGTCGTGATCGTGGTGCTGCTGGTCGTGGCCGCGGTGACGGCGCTGATCCTGCAGGCTCACCGGGACAGCACCAGGGAGGCCAGACGGCAGTCGGTGGCCGTGGCCGAGGCGTTCGCCAACGCTCCGGGCATGGAAGCGGCGCTGGACTCCCCGGATCCGACGGCGGTACTCCAACCGCGGGCCGAGACGGTCTGGAAGAGGAGCGGTGTCGACTTCATCACCGTCATGGACACGCACGGCATCCGTTACACCAACCCGATCCCCGACCGGATCGGCAAGAAGTTCGTCGGAAACATCGAGCCGTCGTTGCGCGGCGAGATCTTCGTCGAGACGCTCGACACTCCCTCGGGCCGCGTCGTCCAGGCGGTGGTGCCGGTGACCGGACCCGACGGCTCGGTGATCGGCCTGGTGTCCTCCGGGCTCAAGGTCCGTAACGTGACCAGTATGGCCGCGAACCAGCTGCCGATCATCCTGATCACCGGCGCCGTCGCGTTCACCGTGTCCACGACCGGGACGGCACTCGTGGCGCGCCGGCTGCGCCGCCAGACGCACGGCCTGGGCCCGGTGGAGATGGCGCGGATGTACGACCACCACGACGCGGTGCTGCACGCGGTACGGGAAGGCGTGCTCATCACAGGGTCCGACGGACGGCTGGTGCTGGCCAACGACGAGGCCCGGCGGCTGCTGGACCTGCCGGCGGACGTGGAGGGCCGTCCGATCGGTTCGCTCGGACTCGACGAGGGCATGGACGGAGTGCTTGCGTCGGGTGAGCCGGTCACGGACGAAGTGCGGCTGGCGGGTGACCGGCTGCTGGCGGTGAACAAACGGATCACGTCCCCCCGGGGCGGGCAGCCCGGCAGCGTGACGACCCTCCGGGACACCACCGAACTGGCCGCGGTCTCGGGACGGGCCGAGGTCGCCCGGGCCCGGTTGACGCTGCTGTACGACGCCGGCATGCGGATCGGGACGACACTGGATGTAACCCGCACGGCGGAGGAACTGTCCGAGGTGGCGGTGCCGCGGTTCGGCGACATCGCGGCCGTGGACCTGCTGGAGGCGGTGCCTCGGGGGCAGGAGCCGACATCCGAGGCATGGGGACCGCTGCGTCGCACGGCGTTGTGCGGCGCGGCCGGGGCAGCGGGGCTTCCCCCGGTGGGAAAGCTGATCACGGTCGTACCCGGGACCGCACCGGCCCGGGCACTGGAGTCGGGCCGGGCCGTCGCGGAGACGGCCCCGCGCGACGTGGCCGTTCCGCCGCCCATGGAGCAGGACCAGAACCCGGAGCAGGACCAGAACAAGGACCGGGACCAGGTGCGGGCGATGCCGGAGTACGGTCTGCGGTCGCTGGTGACGGTGCCCCTGCGGGCGCGGGGCGCGGTGCTGGGCATGGTGCACTTCTGGCGCACGGAGGGCCTACCTGCCTTCGAGGAGGACGACCTGGCCTTCGCCGAGGAACTGGCGGCACGGGCGGCGGTCGCCCTCGACAACGCCCGCCGGTTCACGCGTGAGCACGCGATGGCCGTCGCGCTGCAGCGCAGCCTGCTGCCGAGGGGGGTCCCGGAACAGAACGCCCTGGAGGCGGCATGGCGGTACCTGCCCGCGGAGGCGGGGGTGGGCGGGGACTGGTTCGACGTCATCCCGCTGCCCGGCAGCCGGGTGGCGCTGGTGGTCGGCGATGTCGTCGGCCACGGCCTGCACGCTGCGGCGACGATGGGCCGGCTGCGGACCGCCGTGCACAACCTCTCGGCGCTCGACCTGCCACCGGACGAACTGCTGGCCTACCTGGACGACCTGGTGATCCGCATCGACGCCGACAAGAGGACCGACGAGGAGCCGCGCGACGGCGAGAGCATCGGGGTGACGGGGGCGACGTGTCTGTACGCGGTCTACGACTCGGTGACCGGAACGTGCACGGTGGCCCGGGCCGGGCACCCGGCGCCGGTGGTGGTGCTTCCGGACGGATCCGTCGACAGTCCGCAGGTGCCCGTCTCCCCTCCACTGGGCCTCAACGGCATCCCCTTCGAGACAGCGGAACTGCGCCTGGTCGAGGGCTCGAAACTGGTGCTGTACACCGATGGGCTGATCGAGGACAGGAAACGGGACATCGACAGCGGACTCGAGCTGCTGCACGAAGCGTTGCGTGGTGCGTCGGACCGTACTCCCGAGGAGATGTGCCACATGGTCCTCGACGCGTTGCTGCCGGAGCACCCGTCCGACGACATCGCGCTGTTGGTGGCGCGCACCCGGTTGCTCGATCCGTCGAAGGTGGCGGAGTGGGACGTGCCGTCGGACCCGCGGGCGGTGGCGGGTGTGCGCCGGGAGTGCGCCCGGCGACTACGGGAGTGGGGCCTGGAGGAAGCGGCCTTCACCCTGGAGTTGATCCTCAGCGAACTGCTCACGAACGCGATCCGGTACGGGACCGAGCCGATCGGAGTGCGTCTGCTGTACGACGTGACCCTGACCTGCGAGGTGTCCGACGCCGGAAGCACATCCCCGCAGGTGCGCAGAGCCGCGACCACCGACGAGGGCGGCCGGGGACTGTTCCTGGTGTCCCACTACGCACAACGCTGGGGCACCCGCTACACGCCGGGCGGCAAAGTCATCTGGGCCGAACTGGCGCCGCATGCCGAGGGGGCCGGCGGCACGGCCGACATCACCGCCGACACACTCCTCGCACAGTTCGACGACTCGGTTTGACGCTGCGACGGACGGCGATGACATCTGTCGTCGCCGAGCACACCCCGGGTCGGGCAAGTTCGCCCACCCTCATCACGATCTGCGGTGCGGCGCAGGGGCGGGTCCCGGGGGCCGTGGGGTCGGCGGACCTCGGCGAGCACGGGTGGGGAGCAGAACCGCAGGTCGTGTCAGGGGCTCTTCGGACCGTCGGCGAGCGGCTCGGCCTCGTCGGTGCTCGTGGGGCGCACCCGCACGCAGAGATCCGTCCCCACGTCCCGCAGGGTGTGCCCGGCGATGGTCGTGCCCGCGCCGGTGCCAGTCGCCCGGGCCGAACCGCGCCACGACCCCGACCGGCGAGGGCTCGGCCGAGCCGCGCGCCCGCCGCGGTGCGGGGTGTTGTGGATCACCGGACAGCAGCTCGGCCGCGTTACGCCCGCCTGATACCCGGTGTCGCCTCAAGAACAGGTACGTCCACCACGAAGGTCGGGCCGCGGTCCCGGTGAGCGGCAGCGTGGTGCGGATACGGACCCGCGGCGAGACCTGGGGGGAGGAACCTTCCACCGGTCCGCGTAGTGCCGCAGCGGCGCCCCGTAGGCGAGTGGAACCGCTCTGGATGGTCAACCGCCCACTGGCGGTAAACCTCGGACGCGACCACCAGGCGGGGCACGCCGGATTTCTCCGGCGTCGTGTCGACGGCGTGCTGAGCGACGTCCACCAGGTTCTCGTTCGCCTTGGTGGAACGACATGTGCACGAGACCGGGGCGCCGGTCGGTCGGGTCATGTCGGAGCAGCCCTGCCGGTCCACGGCTGTCAGGCCCCTGGGATGTCAGGAGGCGGCCGCATCGCCGACCCGGCAGCGCGGGCAGGCACAGGGCGGGTACAGGTACTCCATCAGTGGCAGCGGCTCCCGGACGTCGGGAACGTCGATCGTGCCGTGGTCCTCGACGACGGCGCAAACCTGGTTCACCGTGTAGACGCGCAGGGTCATTTTCGTCCGCTGGCTCGTCGGCTCCGTGCTGTTCGTCATGTCGGTGCTCCTTGTCGGGGTGTCGGTGCGGGCCGCGTCCTGAGGGCGGTCGCTCGGAGTCCGGCTCACGTGACCACCTCGGCGATGAACGCGGCGAGGTTGGCCACGGTCCGCTGGACCTTCTCCTGCGGGGTGAGGGACTCGTGGAGGCGTCCGCCCATGCCCGCGTCCTTCTTCCCGCGTACGTACAGGGAACAGGCCAGGTCGCTGCAGATGTAGGTGCCGACCGAGTTGCCCTGCTGGCCGGCCTTCCCTGCCTTCGGTGCCACCATCAGGGAGACACCTCCGGTGTGCGTGGTCACGCACACCGAGCACATGCTGCGCCGGGTCTGCCACGAACCGGCGCCGGAGGAGCGCAGCTGGATGCCCACCGGGGGCCCGTTCAGCTCCGCCACGAGGTAGGCCCGGTCGGGGGCGCGAGGGTCCCGCCAGCCCAGGAAGTCCAGGTCGCTCCATGGCTCCCCGCTCAGCTCGCGGGGCACATACAGTCGCTTGGCCTCTCCCTTGGTGCAGTTCACGAAGGCGTTGCGGATCTCTGGTTCCGTCAGAGGTTTCACAAGAATGACGGTAATTTGCCTAAACAATTTAGGCAAGCCCATAATGTGTCAAGGCTGGCTCGGTGAGCGATGTGGAGGACGGGTGTGGCGCGCGCAGGACTGACCACGGAACGCCTGGTCAAGGCAGGGGCCGAGATGGCCGACGAGATCGGATTCGAGCAGACCACTCCCTCGGAGCTGGCCCGACGCTTCGGCGTCAAGACCGCGAGCCTGTACTCGCATGTGAAGGACGCCCACGACCTGAAGACCAGGATCGCGCTGCTCGCCCTGGAGGAGCTGGCCGACCTGGTGTCCGCCGCGGTGGCCGGCCGAGCCGGCAAGGACGCGCTGACCGCGTTCGCGAACGCCTACCGCGACTACGCCCTCGAACACCCGGGCCGCTTCGCCGCCACCCGGTTCCGGCTCAGCCCGGAGGCGGCCGCCTCCAGTGCCGGTGTGCGGCACGCCCAGATGTCGCGGGCGATCCTGCGCGGATACGACCTGGCCGAACCGCACCAGACACACGCCGTGCGACTGCTGGGCAGCGTGTTCAGCGGATTCGTCGGCCTGGAGGGCGCGGGAGGCTTCAGCCACAGCTCCCCCGACGCGCAGGAGAGCTGGACCGAGATCCTCAACGCCCTGGACATCCTCCTGCACACCTGGCCCACAGCGTCCTCATGAGGACCGAGATCACCCCTGTTCGGAACCGGCTCCGCCAGAAGACGCTGGCGCGCGGTGTGCCGTCGGAACGCGTGGAGAGGTGGCTGGGCACCGCCCGCCCGTGGGAGGAGCCGGTGACGGGCGCGGACGGCGCGAGTCGATCCGGGTCAGCCAGTTGTGAGGGCGAAGGGCCCGTTGTCGGCGAAGACGAGCTTGGCGAAGTTCTCGCCGATGCGGCGGTGTCCTTCGGGGCTGGGGTGGATCGCGTCCGGCAGGGGGAACTCGTCGTGATCGCTCTCGCCGTAGAGGTCGAGTCCGTCGAGGTAGTGGAGGTTGGGGTCCTCGGCGGACCGCTGCTTGACGAGGTCGGCCAGGACGTCGCGGACGATCGTGAGCGTCAGCCGTCCGGCGGCGGTCTCGGCCGGATCACCGGTGGCCTTGAACTTCAGGGTTCCACTGGAGAGGTCCGGCATGAGAGGTCCGGGGGTGTTCTCGTGGGTCGGACACAGGACGGGGGAGACCAGGAGCAAAGGGGTTGTGGGGTGGCCGTCGCGGATGGTGTCGAGGAAGCCGTGGATGGCGGGGGCGAAGGCGCGCAGGCGCATGGCGTCGCTGTTGACGACGTTGATGCCGAGCTTGACGCTGATCAGGTCCGCGCGGGTGTCGCGCATCGCGCGGGCGGTGAACGGGTCGACCAGCGCGCTGCCGCCGAATCCGAGGTTGATCAGCTCCACATCGCCTGCGGAGGCGGCCAGCGCGGGCCAGATGGTGCTGGGGAAGACGGCGTTGGATCCGTGACTGATGGAGCTGCCGTGATGCAGCCACACCCGGCGCCCGGTCTTCGGGGCCGGCTCGACGGGTGCGTCGGTGCGCAGGGCGATGACCTCGGTGATCTCCGCGTGCGGGAGCCAGATCTCGATGTCCTTCTCGCCGGTGGGGAGGCCGGTGAAGTGGGCGGTGCCGGCAGGGCCCGGGGTGAATTCCGCGGTCTGGGTCTGCATGTCGGTGACGGTGCGCAGGTTTCCGCCGTTCACGGTGGCCTGGGCGGTGAGGCGGCCGTCGACCAGGAGGTCGTAGACGCCGTCCGGCGGGGGCGGGAAGCCCCGGTAGATGCGTTTGGTCGGCAGGGTGTCCAGGCGGATGGCGGTGGCGCTCGTACGGAAGGCCAGCCGGACACCGGAGGGCTGAGCCTCGGCCACGGCCAGCAGGTCGTCGGGGATCTGGCGGCGCGCCCAGGCAGGCAGCCGGTGGGGCAGCAGGCCGTGGGCAGTCTCTTCCACGTCGAGGTGTCCGTGCAGGAAGTCGACGGTGATGGGGGTGGTGATCAGGTTCTGTTCGGTGCTCATTGCCTCAGGCCTTCTCGTTCTGGGGGTGAGGTGTCGGGTCGGTATGGAGAAGCCGTCGCGGGTGACGCGACCGGTCAGGGGGCGGACCGGCTCCGCAATGCGGTGTTGAGGCAGTCCAGGGTCCAGGCCCAGGACTGCTGCGCGGCGATGCCGGTGCGGTCGAAGCCGCCGACTGCCTCCAGGGAGGCGTGGCCGTGGAAGACGCTGCCCAGCATGCGGACCGCGTGCGTCTGGTCCGGCTCAGCCAGGTCGTAGCCGCGCAGGATCGCCCGAGTCATCTGCGCGTGCCGGACGCCGGCGCTGGCCGCGGCGGTCTGCGGGTCGAGCCGGTACCGCGCTGCTTCGTACCGGCCGGGGTGCGCCCGGGCGTAGTCCCGGTAGGCGTTCGCGAAAGCCGTCAGGGCGTCCTTGCCCGTCCCCCCGGCCACGGCGTCGGCGACCCGGTCGGCGAGTTCCTCCAGCGCGAACAGCGCCGCGAGCGTCAGCCGCTCCGGGCTCAGTCCTGCCCGAACCACAACCATCACCTACTCTCAGTATACCTATGACCAGCATGCATTAACCTATAACTTATAGGCAAATGAGCTCTCATCAAGGTTTGGCGACTCTTCAGGGGGTGAGCGCGACGGCAGGGCCGGCAAAGCCGCACGGGCCCCCTCACCTTGATGCGCACAAACGGTCCTATGTCCGAGCGAGATCAGACCTGACGGCCCGGCGACCGCGAAGCGCCCTTCCGGTTCGTCGAAACCCGTTCTCACTCGAAGACGGGTTCGGGGCACTTGTGAAAATTGGTTCGTGACAGCATCCGGGGCATGGCGGCCCCTCAAGACGCCTCCCAGAGCGACACGGACGACGTCGAGCGCCACCCCTGCCCACGCTGCCGGGCCGAACCCGGCTCGCCACGCTCCTGCGCAAGCCCGCCCCCGCCGACCGCGGCCCTCCTGGCCGGCCGTGGCGCCCGGCCCCTCCGTCCCACCCGTTCTCGACGCCCGACACCCCGACCGCCGACATCCGCATCGGGTGCGCGAGGTGCTCGACGCTCACCAAGGCGCAGCTCGACGCCCTCGCCAAGCACGGCATCCCGCGCGACGAGCACGAGAAGCAGGCGTACCCCGAAGCCGTCGCGGCGGCCCGCGCGGACGTCGCCGACCTCCAGGATGCCGACGACATCCCCCCGCCGAGTCCGCATCCGGCGGGCGGCCGGATGATCCGCTCATCCCGACGCCGGCCGGACCATGATCAATCTCAGCGGCACTTTCTGTACCGCAACTACTCACACCCGGAGAGCCCCGTGGGTTCACGGAAACCGAAGTCTCTTCAGTGTGAACCCACGGATCCACTGGTGTGCTTCAGCTCAGGGGATCCGTGGGTTCGGGTGTAACACGAGGATGCTGAGTGAGTCGAAGAGCTTCCGCCAGAACCTCGGCGTCGACCTGTGCCGATGTCCTGTCGCCGTATTCGAGGATGTCGTACTCGTCGTCCAGGTTAGCGAGTCGTTCGACCAACGGCAGTTCGTGCCCGAAGCGCTGGTGGATCCGAAAGGCCAGCTCGCGTGGAGTCAGTTCGCCGGCCAGCACCCGGGCGGCAAGTGCCCGTGCAGCGGCTTCCTGTCCGGCAACGCTGCCCACTGGGTAGAAGGTGAGGCCCAGTTCGTCGAGTGCTGGGGGAAGGAGGTCGGGGACGTCGTAGTCCGCCTCCGCACGCGTGCATGCGGCCAGGATCCGCAGGGCGGGACTGTCGAGGCCGGCGACGAGCGCATTGCAAGCTCCAGTGACGACATCGGTTGCACGGATCTCGCCCATGCTCCAGAGGGCGGCATGGTCCTGTAGGGCGAGTGCTGCTGCTTCGGTCGACGTCACTCGCCCATGATTCCCTTCATGGTGCATCCCGGTCGAGCCGGTTTCATCAAAGTTGCTGTTCAGCGCTCTGTTCCAGCAGAGCTCGTGCGGAGTCCGCGTAGCGCATGGCGGTCTTCTCGTCGAGCCCGAACACCTCGGCGAGGTGGAGGGGGTCGGGCCCATGGGTGAGGGCCTCTTCAAGCTGCCGGTCGACGCGGAGCCGCTCCAGCGTCGCGTCCTGTCCGCGCAGGGGCGCGCTGATCCAGTGATTGCTGGCGCGGTTGGTCTTCGTCGCGGTCTGGTTGTTGATCAGCAGGTGGAGGTTGGCCGTGTTCGGCCACCGGCGTCGCCGGTGTTCCAGCCAGTCCAGCAGCAGTTTCAGGGTGAGGTCATCGAGAGGGCGGACGCGTCCGGCGATCGCCAGTCGGCGGTTGCCGAGGTCGACGTCGTCGAGCATGAGGGTGGCGATCTGGGCAACCCGGGCGGCATGGACCGCGGCGAGGGCGAGGATGAGCCGCGTCGCCGGTGTGGTGGCCGCCGCGACGGAGCGGTCGACCTGGGCGGGGACGAGCGGTTGCAGCACGGCGTACTCGTACTGGCCGACCTTGATCCGGCTGGTCGGGTTGCGGAAGATCAGCCCGTTCCGCTTGGCCCAGGTGAACAGCGAACGCAGAGCCACGAGTTGGTCATGTCGCTGGTGGCCGTGCAGTGTCTTGACGTAGGTGACGACGTCGTCGCGGGTCACTTCCCGCAGGTGGTCGTAGTGGTTCGACCACTCCAGCAGGGCCGGACGGACTCGGTTGAGGTAGAGCCAGACCGTGCCTTCCCGTCGCGGGACGCTGCGGGGGCCGCCGTCGTGCAGGACGCGGGTCCAGCGCTCGGCTTCCGAGCGGATGCCGGGTGCGAGTCCTTCCAGCCGCTCGGCGAGCCAGCCCTCGAAGGAGGGTTCGCTGTCGTCCTCGAAGATCCCCATTTCCTCCAGGACTGTGACGACGTGGCCGAACCGCAGGTCCAAGGCTCGCAGCGGGGCGAAGGTCTCCGTGTGCCGGATGACGTCGCCCTCGACGTAGCCGGTGAGGACGAGGGCCAGGCCGCGGTTGACTGCAAAGCGAATGCCGCGTCCCCAGCCGCGGGCCTCGGCGAGTTGGTAGGCGAGGTACTTCGCCCAGGCCAGCCAGGGGCTGGCCAGGGCGAAGTCGGCCGGGTCGAGACGGCTGTAGTCACGGGGGACCTGTCCGAACAGCGGTAGCTGTCTCCAGTCGGCATTCGGCCGCCAGGCCGGCGCGGGTGGCGGCTTCCGGACGGCTCCCCGCCCTCCTCCGCGTCGCGCGACGACGGGTGCAGATCCTCTGCGGTAGTGCAAGCCCATGAAGAACAGTTGGTGGTGCCGGACGGCGTTGAGCCGGGCTCTCACGTCGGCTTCGGCCGGCGGCCGACCAGCAGTGGCCTTGGCATGGAGCCGGGCCTGGCACCAGCACAGACGGCAGTAATCCCACTTCAGTGGCTGGGTGCGGCGGCAGCCGGCACAGACGGCCGTCGCGTGGCTGCGGCCGAACATGTAGCAGGCGGGGCAGAGCCGTCCGCTGAAGTCACCCCAGGCCAGGCATCCGTCGCAGGAGTCCGTGGGTTTGCGGTAACCCTTCGGATACCGGCTCATGCAGGCGGCAGCGACCGGCCGTCGCGGCGCTTGGGCACCACCGCCGAAACCGGTCCGGCGGCGCCGACAGCGTTCTGGGTAACGCTCTCCTCGCCGGGACGGGTGACCTTCTGCGGTTCCGGGATCAGCAGGTCGCCGATCTCGCAGCCGAGCACGACGCAGATGACGTCCAGGTCCTCCAGCTTGAGGGAGACCGGCTGGCCGGACCACAGCCCGGACATCTTCCCGGCCGAGATCGCCAGGCCGTGCTCAGCCAGGCTCCGCTGAAGCTCGGACGCCTTCCAGATACCCTTGTTCGCGGCGGTCAACCGCAGGTTCCACCTCATCGGGCCAGTCCTTCCAGCCGCTTCGCGGCCCGTTCCATCCCGGCGACCCAGGCGTCCTCGACCCGGGTCTGCTGCACGTGGATATACCGCATCGTGGTGGCGATCCAGGAATGCCCCAAAACCTCCTGGATTGCAAGCAAGTCCAGCCCTTTCCCATAGAGGTGGGACGCGCAGAAGTGTCGCAGGACGTGCGGTGTCAACTTGTCCGTCCAGCCCGGCAGATGAGCCTCGACCGCGTTGTCGAGACCGTTGCGCAGGGCGTCGTCACCGACCCGGCGGGCGGAACCGTCGGTGTTCTTCCGTTCGCTCGGGAACAGCGGGGCGCCGGGCCGGGTGTGGTCGTCGTCGAACTGGCCCCACACGTCCTCGATGAACCACCGCAGCGTGCGGTCGGCGCCGTTGATCAGCGGCACCATCCGCTCGCGCGGTCCCGAACCGCGGGCGCCCTTGCCGTGGCGGACGTGGAGTTTGCCGAAACGGCCCAGGTCCCACTTGATGTCGTCCAGGTCGAGGCCGCATGCCTCGCTCACCCGCAGGCCGACCTGGGACATCAGCTTCGAGGCGGTGTAGTTCCTGGCGGTAGGGGCGAACTTGCGGCAGGTGGCCAGCTCACCGCCCCATCCGGTGAAGAGCGTTCCGATCTCCGGCTCGCTCGGCGGGATCCGCAGCTGAGCGTCCTTGGCCCCGCGCGGCCGGTTCATCTCGTCGATCGGGCACTCGACCACCCGGCCGGTCATCCGGTGCAGCTCGACCTTGTGCCGCAACTCCAGGAACATGAAGTACGTGCTCAGCGCCTGTGACCGGCCCAGCCGGGTGCCGCTGGGAGAGTGCCGCAGCACCTTCCCGAAGTACACGTCCGCGTCGGCGGGCTCCATGTCCCACAGTGGCCGGCCGAACCAGGACCTGATCTGATCCAGGTGACCGACGTCTCCGCGGATCGTGCCGTCCGCCAGCCCTGCCGAGGCCCGTGCGAGAACGAAACCGGACAGCACGTCGGTCTCGAACCGCTCCAGTTCCTCCGCCGATGCGGGCGCCCAGTGCTCACGCAGATCCCGTACGACTGCCAGCGCCGCCAACCCGAGCCTCCCCACCTTCAGCCCGACTGCGGAACGGTCGGACGCGATGAGAACGCTTCAGGAATCCCGAAGTTACGTCACAGGGCAGCAGAGCACACGAAGGAGGAAGAACGCCCTGGCTACGGGGCCAGCGACTCAGCGGGCCTCAGGGAAACTCACGGGATGTCGCACAGCTGCGAGTGGCGCATTGAGGCGACACTGCTGTGTCCTCGTTACCGCGGCGGCACGTGGCGCGGGCTCGGGTCCGGACCGCGAACGAAACCGGCAGCCCGCCCCACAGATGTCAGGCCACCGTCCTGCACCTGCCTCTCCAGCCGTTCGGGCCGTACTCAGGCGGAGAGGAACGTCAGCACGACAATGACGGCGAGCAGGGCGAAGGTCTCCCAGCGCATCGCACGTTTCAGCGTGCTCCAGGAGATTCCGGTGTCCGTGCGGGCGTTGTGCGAGCTGTGGTCGTCGTAGTCATCTTCGCTCACGACTGACGCCCCTCCTGTGTGTGCGACTGCGCTGGCGGCCCACCCGTCGGGGAAGAGCGCCGACATCGTGGGCGAACTCGCCCCGGGTGAGACGTCGAGCAGCATACCCAGGGTGTCCGCGAACTCGGTGCCGGCCGGCTCCCGCGCGGCCGCTCGCCCGGACTCCGGGTCGCCGTGGCTCGAACTCCCCCTGAGCCCGCTTCTCGTCGATGTGACCGGGGAGAACCCGGCACAGCCGGTGCGCCACCCTCGCCGGCCGTTCGTCCGTCGCGCTTCCCTCGATGACATCCGACCTCGGTCTGTCGGCCACGCAACCGCAGTGGGCCGTCAACGGATTTCGGGCCGCCCCGCCGGTTTCCTGCTGACGCCGCTCTCCTCCGTGCCCTGGCCGAACCGCCGGACGCACCCGGGACGGAGAGCCGCAACGACGGAGCGGGCCGGGCCCTGCCGGCCCGGCCTACGGAAACCCCTCCGGCCGCAACGGCTGCCCGGTCGTCGACCGGAGTCACTGACCTGCCTCGGAGCGACGCGGCGCGTGTTCCTCGAACTCGGCGTGGTGGACATGGGGGCTGTGTGCCGGCCCGCAACTCGTGCGAACTGCACAGGCCTGGGGCCGCTGACTTCGTGCGGAAGCACGGAGTCGCGTCCCGGGCTTTGTGTTCCGGCACGAATCCGTGCCGCGTACGGGCCCCTACGTTCACGGCATGTCGAAACTCAACGAGATTCACGGCTGGTGGGAGGAGCGGCTGCCCGCCCTCCTCGACCAGTACGGCGTTCCAGGCGCGGCGGTCGCCGTGGACCTGGGCGGAGAGGTCGCGGACCACGGCACGGGGGTTCTGAACCTGTCGACGGGGGTGGAGGTCAATGCCGACACCTTGTTCCAGATCGGTTCCATCACGAAGGTGTGGACGGCGACCCTGGTGATGCAGCTCGCCGACGAGGGTCTGGTGGAGCTGGACGAGCCGGTACGGGTGCGGCTGCCGGAGTTCCGGGTCGCCGACGAGTCCGCCTCGGACGAGGTCACCGTGCGGCAGCTGCTCAACCACACCGCCGGGTTCGAGGGCGACATCTTCACCGACACCGGCAGGAACGACGACTGTGTGGAGAGATTCGTCGCCACCCTGGTCGACGTACCCCAGCTCTTCTCCCCGGGGGAGTTGTTCTCCTACAACAACGCCGGCTACTGCGTGCTGGGCCGGCTGGTCGAGGTGGTGCGCGGCAAGCCGTTCGCCGCCTGTCTGCGCGACCACCTGTTGTCCCCGCTGGGCCTCACCCACGCCGCGCACGGGCCGGAGGAGGCGATCCTGCGCCGGACGGCGGTCGGGCATGTGCGGCCGTCACCCGAGGACGCTCTCGTGCCCGCCCCGGTGTGGGCGCTCGCCCCCTCGAACGCCCCTGCGGGCTCCATGCTCGCGATGCGCCCGCGGGACCTGCTGGCCTTCGCCCGGATGCACCTCGACGGCGGCACGGCGGCCGACGGCACGGTCGTTCTGCGGGACACCACGGCGAAGGCCATGCGGGAGCGGGAGGTGGAGCTTCCCCGGCTCGGGGTGATGGGCGATGCCTGGGGGCTGGGCTGGGAGATCTTCGACGGCGCGGGCACCCCGGTGATCGGGCACGACGGCACCACCATCGGCCAGGCCTCTTTCCTGCGGATGGTGCCCGAACACGACCTCGCCGTCACCCTGCTGACCAACGGAGGCGACGCCCTCGGCCTTTACCGCGAGGTCGTCGGACATGTGCTGCGGGAGCTGGCCGGCACGGAGCTTCCGTCGACACCGGTGCCGCCCGCCGATCCCCGGCCCGTCGACGCCGGCCGTTACACCGGTACCTACAGCTCGCGTCTGTTCGACAACACCGTCACCCAGGATGACGCACGCCGGGTCTGGGTCAAGTGTGTCCCCAAGGGGCTCGCGGCCGAGATGGGCATGGAGACGACCACGTTCGAGCTGGTCGCCTTCGATGGCGACACGCTCATCGCCGCGGAGCCGGAGAACGGATTCCACCAGCCGTACGCCTTCGTCGGCGGCGCTCCCGGTGGTCCCGCGCAGTTCCTTCACACAGGCCGGGCCGACCGCCGCACGTCCGACTGACCACCTGGGCCGGTGGTCCGCCCCGGCCCATGACGAGCCTTCTCGGGAGGCACCATGAAATACGCAGGGCCGACGACCATCGCGATGGCCGGAGCGCTGACCATCGCCCTGACCGCGTGCAGCGGATCCGGCGGCACGAGCACGTCCGGCAAGCCCGTCGAAGGGGGGACGTTCACCCTCGCCATCTCCGCCGATCCCGGTACCCTCGACCCGCACGCGACCGCGCTGTCCGTCGCCCACCAGGTCGGCGCGTTCCTCTACGACTCGCTGGTCGCCGTGGACGCCTCCGGCAAGGAGATCCCGGCGCTGGCCGGTACGTGGAAGAGCACGGCCACGACCGCGAGTTACACCTTGCGCAAGGGGATCACCTGCTCCGACGGCACCCCGCTCACCGCGACTGATGTCGCCGACAACATCAACTACGTGGCGGACCCGAAGAACGGGTCGAGCGCCATCGGACTGTACGTACCGCCCGGCGCGAAGGCGAAGGCCGACGACTCGGCCGGAACCGTTACCGTGAGCTCACCCGTCCCCGACGCGTTCCTCGGCCGGAACGTGGGTGGCCTGCCCATCGTGTGCCGCGCGGGCATGAAGGACCGCTCGATCCTCAAGCAGGGCGGCTCGGGCACCGGAATGTTCACCCTCACCGAGGCCGTCGCAGACGACCACTACTCCTTCACCCGGCGCAAGGACTACGCCTGGGGACCCGGAGGCGGGACGAAGGACGCGAAGGGCCTTCCGGACACGGTGGTGCTGCAGGTCGTACCCAACGAGGCCACCGCCGCCAACCTGCTCCTCGTCAACCAGGTCAACGCGGCCGTGATCACCGGGCAGGACAGGAAGCGGGTGGCGGAGCGGCTCGACTTCCAGCGCTCGATGCACGCGCCGCTGGGTGAGCTGTGGTTCAACCAGCGACGCGGCGCTCCGACCGCGGATGCCGGGGTGCGGCGCGCGCTCACCCAGGCCCTCGACCTGAAGGAACTGCGCACGGTGGTCACCAATGGTGGTGGCGAGCCGCCCACCGGGCTGGTCGCCAAGGGGCAGGGACCCTGCACCGCGGACACCGTCGAGGGAAACCTGCCGGACCACGACCGGGCCGCCGCAGAGCGGGCTCTCGACGCAGCGGGCTGGAAGCCGGGTGCCGACGGCGTACGGCAGAAGGACGGCAAGCGGCTCTCCCTGACGTTCTACTACCCGACCAGCCGCGGCATTCCGATGCAGAACGCCGCGGAACTGCTGCGTTCCTCCTGGCAGAAGGTGGGTGTGAAGGTGTCCCTGCGGGGTGCGGCCGACGCCCAGTTCGACCAGGTCATCTCCGGCGAGGGCTCCTGGGACGCGCTGTTCCTGCCGCTGACGGTCACCTTGCCCACTCAGGCCGTGCCGTTCCTCTCGGGCCCCACCCCGCCGGACGGCAACAACTTCGGCTCCGTCGACAACGCCGCGTACGAGGCCCACGTCGAAGCCGCCTCGGCGCTCCCCGGCGCGAAGGGGTGCGACGAGTGGGCCGCCGCTGAGAAGGCGCTGTTCCAGCAGGCCGACGTGGTGCCCTTCGCCGACCTGGTGACCCCGGTGTTCGGCAACCGCGCGACCTTCGAACTCGCCGACGGCTCCATCGTCCCGACATCGATCCGCATGGTCGGATGACCAGCCCCGTGACCCGGAGGCACCCGCACACATGAAAGCGCAGACGGCCGGCCGGCTCCTGTCCGGGCCCGGTACCCCACGTCCCCCCGCCGTGCCGGGCCCGGCCATCGGCCTGCTGGAACACCCCTGGACGCGTTTCACGGTACGCCGCCTCGGCCGCCTGGTGGTGTCGGTGTGGGTCCTGGTGACGGCCGCGTTCCTCATGATCCACCTCATCCCGGGCGACCCGGTGCGCGCCGCGCTCGGACTGACCGCGTCGCAGCAGGTGGTGGACCAGCGGAGGGAGCAACTGGGACTGAACGACTCCCTGCCGGCCCAGTACCTGCGCTTCCTGCGGGACCTGGCCGGGGGTGACCTCGGCGTATCGGTGACCAGTGGTCTGCCCGTGACGCAGACGATCGGTGACCGGCTGCCGTCCACCGTCGCGCTCGCCGTGGCCTCCTTCCTGCTGGCGGTGCTGCTGTCCGTGCCGCTGGGCGCGGCGATGGCGGTCCTGACCCGCGGTGGCCGCCGGCACCGC
Source organism: Streptomyces toyocaensis (assembly GCF_000725125.1). Taxonomy (GTDB): domain Bacteria; phylum Actinomycetota; class Actinomycetes; order Streptomycetales; family Streptomycetaceae; genus Streptomyces; species Streptomyces toyocaensis. The sequence goes on along the minus strand of NZ_JFCB01000022.1, from coordinate 92,121 downwards.
TCCGAACTGACCTTCACCTCCGCCGGCGTCCTGATCGCGACGATCCCGGAGTTCCTGCTCGCCGTGGGCCTCGTCTGGGTGTTCGGCGTGCGGTTGGGCTGGTTCCCGGTCGCGGGCCAGGCCGGAATCGACTCCTACGTACTGCCGGTGGTCTCCCTGGCCGCCGGGCCGGCGGCGGTGCTCGCCCGGATCGTGCGGATCGAAATGCTGTCGGTGCTGCACACCGACTACATACGCACCGCACGCGCCAAACGCCTGCCGGCCCGGCGCATCCATCTGCGCCATGCCCTGCCCAACGCCGTGACCGCGGGACTCACCATCGGCGGGCTGCTGCTGAGCGGCCTGGTGGCCGGCACGGTGCTGGTGGAGAACGTCTTCGCCTGGCCGGGCCTGGGCAGCACCATCGTCCGGTCGATCCTCACCAAGGACTACCCCGTGGTACAGGGCGTCGTCCTCGTCTACGGCACGGGGGTGCTGCTGGTGAACATCGCGGTCGATGTCGTGCTGGCCCTGCTCGATCCCCGTTCCGCGATCCGGGAGAGCTGACCGATGGCGGTGGAACACCGGACCCGCACGGCGGGCGAGAAGGAACCCCGAACCCGCGAGGACGGATCCCGGAGCGGGACGCGGGACGGCGGTCCGGCGGGCGGCGGCCAGTGGTTCGGCGTACTGCGCTCCCCGCTCGGCTGCTGCGCGGCCGGGCTGCTGCTGGCCGTGCTGCTGCTGGCGGCATTCGGGCCGCTGCTGTGGTCCGGCCGGGCCGCCGCCGTCGACACCGGCCGGCTGCTGCAAGGGCCCTCGGGCCATCACTGGATGGGCACCGACAACCTCGGCCGGGACGTCTTCTTCCGGGTCCTGGTCGCCACCAGGCTGTCGGTCGCCCTGGCGCTGCTGGCGACGGTGCTCGGTGTGGCGACCGGCCTGGTGCTCGGCGTGGCACCGGCTCTGCTGGGACGCCGGGCCGGCAGGGCGGTGACGGCGGTGGTGAACATCGCCGTGGCCTTCCCCGGGCTGCTGCTGGCCCTGTTCTTCGCCGTGGTGTTCGGTGTCGGCACCCAGGGCGCGGTGCTCGCCATCGGCTTCGCGACGGCACCCGGCTTCGCCCGGCTCACCCAGACGCTGGTGGCGTCGGTGAGCGAGCGGGACTTCGTCTGCGCGGCCCGGGTCGCCGGGGTCGGCAGGCTGCGGGTGCTCACCCGCCACGTCCTGCCGAACATCGCCGAACCGCTGATCGTCAACGCCACCATCGGCGCAGGGAGCGCGCTGCTGGCCTTCTCCGGGCTGTCGTTCCTCGGCCTGGGCGTCCAGGCGCCGTCGTACGACTGGGGGCGGCTGCTCGGCGAGGGCCTCACCGGCATCTACACCCATCCCGCCGCGGCCCTGGCGCCCGGTGCCGCCGTGGTGATCGCCGGGCTGGCGTTCAACCTGACGGGCGAGGCCGTCGCCAAGGCCGTCGGCATCCCCACCGCGCACGGCATCCGCCTGCCGCCCCCCGTCGGGAAAGCCGCCGCCGGTAAGGCACCGGTCGAGCCGGAAGCGGCTGCCGGGCCCGGCACGGAGCCGGTGCTGTCGGTGGAAGGGCTGCGGGTGAGCTTCCCCGGCCCGCACGGTCCGGTGACCCCGGTGCGCGGTCTCGGCCTCTCGGTCGGCCGGGGGGAGTCGGTGGGCGTCGTGGGGGAATCCGGGTCGGGCAAGAGCCTCACCGCGCTCGCCGTGAGCGGGCTGGTCGAACACCCTGGCACGGTGGACGCCGACCGTCTGGAGTTTCTCGGGACCTCCCTGCGCGACGGGGAGAAGAAGACGGCGGCCACCCGGCAGTTGCTCGGCACGTCGCTGGCCATGGTCTTCCAGGACCCCATGACCTCCTTCAACCCCACCATGCGCATCGGCCGGCAGCTCTCCGAAGTGGCGGAACAGCACCTGGGGATGAACCGGCGCGGGGCGTGGGCACGGGCGGTGGAACGGCTGCGCGAGGTGCGCATACCGGCGGCGGAACGGCGCGCGGCGCAGTACCCGCACGAGTTCTCCGGCGGCATGCGCCAGCGCGCGATGATCGCGCTCGGCCTGATGGGCCGCCCGGCGCTGATCATCGCCGACGAACCGACGACCGCGCTGGACGTCACGGTCCAGCGACAGGTCCTGCGCCTGCTGGAGCGGGTGCGTACCGCGGACGGCGTGGCCCTTCTGCTGATCAGCCATGACATCAACGTGGTGGCGCAGACCTGCGAGCGGGTCCTGGTGATGTACGCGGGCCGCGTCGTGGAGGAGCTGCCCTCCGACCGGCTGCTCACCGCCGCCCGGCACCCCTACACGCGCGCCCTCATCGCCACCGTGCCCCACATGGAGAGCGACCTCGACCGGCCGCTCCCCGTCATCCCGGGGCGGCCCGTCACCCCGGGCCAGGTGCCGTCTGGGTGCGCCTTCGCGCCCCGGTGCCCCGCCGCGCGGGACCGGTGCCATACGGACGACCCACGGCTCCGGGTGAGCGAGCCGGGGCACCGGATCGCCTGCTGGTATCCGCACACCGGTGCCACGGTCCGGCCCGACGAGCAACTCTCCGACCCCACCACGGAAGCGGGAGGACGACCGTGAGCGAGCTGCGGTTCGAGAACGTCACCGTGCGCTACGGCACCGGGCGCAGGGCACTCAGGGCCGTCGACGGAGTGAGTCTGACCGTGCCCCCGGGACAGGTCGTCGGCCTGGTCGGGGAGTCGGGCTCCGGGAAGTCGACCCTGGCCCGTGCGGCGGTCGGCCTCGCCCCCCTCGCCTCCGGCCGGGTGCTGCTCGGCGGGCAGGACGTCGTCCACCGTGCGAGGGGCGGGGGGCACCGGCCGCTGCAGATGGTCTTCCAGGACCCCTACGCCTCACTGGACCCGCGGATGCGGGTCGGTGACTCGGTGGCCGAGGCCATACCGCGCACCGGCCCGTCCGACGGAGCGGGGCGCCGCGCGGAGGTTGCCCGGCTGTTCGACCTGGTGGGCCTCGACGCGGGGCACGCCCTCTCCCGGCCGGCGGAGCTGTCCGGCGGGCAGCGCCAGCGGGTGGCGCTGGCACGGGCGCTGGCGGGACGGCCCTCGGTGGTCGTCGCCGACGAGATCACCTCGGCGCTGGACGTGTCGGTCCAGGGCACCGTGCTGAACCTGGTGCGCGACCTTCAGCGGCGGATGCACCTGGGCATGCTGTTCATCTCGCACAACCTCGCCGTGGTGCGCTACGTCAGTGACGTCGTCGCGGTGATGTATCTGGGCCGCATCGTCGAGTGCGGTCCCGCTCACGACGTACTGGCCGATCCGCAGCACCCCTACACCCGTGAGCTGCTGGCCGCCGCACCGCAGCGGGACGGGTCCGCGTGGGCCGACACGGGGCAGGGCGAGGGTGCCGTCACGGAGGTCGACCCGCCGGATCCGCACCACGTGCCGGCGGGGTGCCGCTTCCATCCGCGATGCCCCGTAGGGCCGTTGGTACGGCCCGATCGGGCCGAGTGCCTGACTCTCGATCCCACTCCGGGCTCCGCGGGCCGCGTGCACGGCGCGGCCTGCCACTTCGCCGCGGACCGGCTCCCACCGCCGGGTACGGCGCGGTGAGCGCGCCCGGCTTTCCCTGCCCCTACTCGATCCATCAGTGAGGAGGACCGCCATGACCCGGCCCCTGCGTCTGGAGGACCTGTCCGGTATCGCGACACCGGAGCAGCCGGCGCTGTCCCCGGACGCCCGGCGCATCGTGTACGTGCTGCGCACCGGTGACACGGAGACCGACCGGACCGTTCGCACCCTGTGGATGGTGTCGCGCACCGGCGGCGATGCCCGCCGGCTGACCCGCGGCGACGACGACCGGGCGCCGGCCTGGTCTCCGGACGGGACCCGTGTCGCGTTCCTGCGTACCGGCGACGGACCGCCGCAGGTGTGGCAGTTGCCCGTCGACGGCGGCGAGGCCGAGCAGCTCACCCGTTTGCCGCTGGGCGCCGGCGCCCCGGTCTGGAGCCCGGACGGCACCCGGATCGCCTTCACCGCGCCGGTCGACACCGACCCCGAGCGGAGGACACGAGCCCCGGGGGCGCCGGGCCGGCCGGTGGTCACCGAGCGGCTCGACTACCAGGTGGACGGTGCCGGACTTCTCGGCACGGTCCGCCGGCACCTGCATGTCCTCGACCTCGCGACCGGACGTTGCCGCCAGGTCACCGACGGGGACCGGCACGCTTCGCCGCCCCGGTGGTCCCCGGACGGCACGCGCCTGGCGTTCACCGCCGCGACCGGCCCGCGGGCGGACCTGACCGCCCACTCGGCGGCCCATGTCGTCGCCGTCGAGAAGGAAGGGGCGTCCGCGGTGCGGGTCGGCCCGGCCGAGGGTGTGGCGCTGAGCGCCGACTGGACCGCGGACGGTGGGGCGCTGCTGGTCATCGGTCATCCCGGGGCCCCAGTGGGCCATGCGCGGCTGCTGCACCTCCCGCTCGGCGGCGAGCCCGGCACCGGGGTGAGGGATCTCGCCTCCTGTCTCGACCGCAATGTGATGCCCGGTGGCCCCGGCTACCCCGGTGCGCTGCCGCAGCTCGCGGACGGCGGCCGCTCGGTGCTGTTCTGCGTCCGCGAACGGGGATGCACGCATGTCTACGCCACCGGTGTCGGTGGCCCGGACGGGCCTCGGCCACGCCCGGTGCTGGGCGGCGCCGGACGCACGGTGTCGGGCCTGAGCGTGCACGGCGGTACGGCCGTCACGGTGCTCGCAACGCCCACCTCCTTCGGCGAGATCGTCGCCGTCGACCTGGCGTCGGGCGCCGAGACGGTGTGCACCGCGCACGGCGCCGCCCTGGCCGATGTCGAGCTGTTCCCGCTCACGGAGCGGCAGTTCACCATCTCCGACGGCACCGTGGTGCAGGGCTGGCTGATCGAAGGGGCGCAGGAGGAGGACCGGCCGCGGCCGCTGCTGCTCGACATCCACGGCGGGCCGCACAACGCCTGGAACGGCGCCGCCGACCCCGTACACCTCTACCACCAGCTGCTCGCCGCCCGCGGCTGGGCCGTGCTCCTGGTCAACCCGCGGGGCAGCGACGGTTACGGCGAGGACTTCTTCGACGCCGTGCACGACGCGTGGGGTCTGGCCGACGCCAAGGACCTGCTGGAACCCCTGGACGCACTGGTCGCCGAGGGCCTCGCCGACCCCGGCCGGCTCGCGGTCACGGGGTACAGCTACGGCGGCTACATGACCTGCTATCTGACCGGCCTCGACGACCGGTTCGCCGCGGCCGTCGCCGGCGGCATCGTCAGTGACATGACCAGCATGGCCGGTTCCGCCGAGGACGGGCCCTTCCTCGCCCGGTACGAGTTCGACGGGCCGCCCTGGGCCCACGGGGAGCGGTATGCGGCCATGTCTCCCCTGACGCGGGTGGACCGGGTCCGTACGCCCACCCTGATCTACCACGGCACGGACGATCTGATCTGCCCGGTGAGCCAGGCCGCGCAGTGGCACACCGCCCTGCGCGAACGAGAGGTGCCCACGCGGCTGGTGCTCTACCCGGGCGGCTCCCACACGTTCCCGCTGGACGGTCCCCCGTCACATCTGCTGGACCTCAACCGCCGTGTCGCGGCGTGGGTGGAGCACCATGCGGGCGGCCGGCCGCCGATCGACACCGCGCACTGGCAGCGCCGGCTCGACGCCCTCGCTGTCCGGCACCGGGTGCCCGGGGCGGTACTGGGGATCCTGCGGACCCGTCCGGACGCGGGCGGCGCGCGGCACGACGAGTCGGCCGAGGCGGCCCACGGCGTGCTCAACGCCGATACGGGGGTGCCGGTGACCACCGACTCCCTCTTCCAGATCGGCTCGATCTCGAAGGTGTGGACGGCCACCCTGGTCATGCAGCTGGCCGACGAGGGGCTGCTCGACCTCGACGCGCCGCTCACCGCGGTGCTGCCCGAGCTGTCCCTGGCCGACCCGCAGACCACGAAGTCCGTGACGATGCGGCATCTGCTGACCCACACCAGCGGCATCGACGGTGACGTCTTCACCGACACCGGACGCGGTGACGACTGCCTGGAGAAGTACGTCGCGGGGCTGGCCGACGTGGCGGTCAACCATCCCCTCGGTGCCACCTGGTCGTACTGCAACTCCGGCTACTCCCTGATGGGCCGGGTCGTGGAGCAGCTCACCGGTGTCACCTGGGACCGGGCGATGCGCGAGCGGGTTTTCACACCGCTGGGACTGCGGCACACGGTGACCCTGCCGGAGGAGGCACTGCTGCACCGGGCGGCCATGGGCCACGAGGGGCACGACGGCGACGGCTCGCCACGGCGGGCGCCGGTGTGGGGCCTGCCCCGCTCGCTCGGACCGGCCGGGCTGATCACCTCCACGGCCGCCGACGTCCTGGCGTTCGCCCGGGCTCACCTGTCCGGGGGGCTGACCGCCGGCGGCCGGCTGCTGAGCGAGGCCGGTACCGCGGCGATGGCCGAACGGCACGCCGAGCTGCCTGACCCGTACACGCTCGGCGACTCCTGGGGCCTTGGCTGGTGCCGCTTCACCTGGGACGGGCGGCTGGTCCTGGGCCACGACGGCAACACCATCGGCCAGTCCGCCTTCCTGCGGCTGCTGCCCGCCGACGGCCTCGCCGTCACGCTGCTCACCAACGGCGGCAACGCCCGCGACATGTACGAGGAGCTGTTCGGGGAGATCTTCGCCGAGCTGGCCGGACTCGACATGCCGCGCACACCGGCGCCCGCGCCGCATCCCCCGGCCGTGGACGTCCGGCCCCACACCGGCGTCTACGAGCGGGCGGGGGCACGGATCGAGGTGCTGGAGCGGGACGGCGAAGGGGTCCTGCGGACCACGGTCACGGGCCCGCTGGCCGAGCTGATGGACGACCCGGTGGACGAGTACCCGCTGATCCCGCTCGACGCCTCCGGTGATCTCTTCGCCGTACGGGACCCGGACAGCAGAACCTGGCGGCCGGTGGTCTTCTACACGTTGCCGGGCGGCGAGAGGTACCTGCACTACGGGGTGCGCGCCACTCCCAAGGTGGTCTCCAAGTGACGGGGACCGCGCTGGTCGCGCACATGACCGCGGCGCTGCCCCGGATGCTCGCCGGCCTCGAGTCTCTCGTTCGCTGCGAGTCGCCGTCGGCCGACCTCGACGCGGTCGCCGCGAGCGCCGACGTGGTGGCCGAAGTGGGGACCTCCCTGCTCGGTGTCCGGCCGGAACGGATCGTCATCGAGGGGCGCGCCCATCTGCGGTGGCGGCTGGGCGACGGACCGCCGCGGGTGCTGCTGCTCGGGCACCACGACACGGTGTGGCCGATCGGTTCGCTGGACCGCCACCCGTTCTCCGTCGTCGACGGCGTACTGCGCGGCCCCGGCTGTTTCGACATGAAGGCGGGGCTGATCATGGCCTTCCATGCCCTCGCGGCCCTGCCCGACCCCTCGGGTGTCACCCTCCTGGTCACCGGAGACGAGGAGATGGGCTCGCCAACGTCGCGAGGGCTGGTGGAGGAAGAGGCGTCGCGCTGCGCGGCGGCACTGGTACTGGAGGCGTCCGCGGACGGAGGCGCCCTGAAGACCGGCCGCAAGGGGGTGTCGCTGTACGAGGTCGGGGTGCGCGGCCGGGCCGCCCATGCCGGACTGGAACCGGAGCGGGGTGTGAACGCCACCGTGGAACTGGCCCACCAGGTCCTCGCGGTCAGCGCGCTGCCGGACCCGGCCCGCGGGACGAGTGTGACGCCGACCGTGCTGGTCTCCGGCACCACCACCAACACCGTGGCGGAGGCCGGACGTTTCGCTGTCGACGTACGGGTGGCGGACGCGGCCGAGCAGTCCCGGGTGGACCGGGCGATGCGCACGCTGCGGCCGGTCCTTCCCGGCGCGAGGCTGGACATCGGAGGCGGCCCGAACCGGCCGCCGATGGAACCCGCCGCCTCCGCGGAACTGTTCGCCCGCGCTGTCGCCGTCGCGGCCCGGCTCGGTCTGCCCGAGCCCGTGGGCACGGCGGTGGGCGGCGCGTCCGACGGGAACCTCACCGCGGGCGTTGGTACGCCCACGCTGGACGGGCTCGGCGCGGTGGGCGGCGGAGCCCACGCCGATGACGAGCACGTGCTCGTGGCCGAACTCCCGGGCCGCAGCGCACTGCTGGCCGCGCTGACGGACGATCTGCTCACCGTTCCGGCGCTCCGGGCGGGCAGGCCCGCCCGGCTCCTCGGGGAAGGGCGCGCATGATTCAGCCATCGACGGCAGGAGGCATCAGGCCCGTGTTCGACTCGAACCACCACCCCGGGAGCAGCACGCACGCGGCCGTCGCGGACGCCGTCGCCCAGGCGGTGGCCGCCGCCGACGCCTCCGGGGTGCGGGTCCGGGAGGTGACAGCCGGCCGGGAACTCGACGAGGTGCACGCCTTGTTCGACCTCATCTGGCGGCCCGGTCCGACCAGTGCCCTGATGACCGGCGAACTGCTGCGGGCCCTGGCGAAGTCGGGCAACTACATCGGCGGAGCCTTCGACGGGGACGAGCTGATCGGCGCGTGCGTCGGATTCTTCGGCGCCCCGGCGGACGAGACGCTGCACAGTCACATCGCCGGGGTGTCCAACGCGGCCCGGGGCCGCAGTGTCGGCTTCGCCCTCAAGCTGCACCAGCGTGCCTGGTCGTTGCAGCGGGGCGTGTCGGCGATCAGCTGGACCTTCGACCCGCTGGTGCGGCGCAACTCCTACTTCAATCTCGTCAAACTCGGCACGCGGCCGGAGGAGTACCTGACGAACTTCTACGGCGACGTGCACGACGGCATCAACGGCGATGACGACACCGACCGCCTGCTCGTGCGGTGGGAACTGGTCAGTGAGCCGGTCCGTGCGGCCTGCGCCGGGGCGCCCGCGCCGGGCGACGTGGCGGCCTGCCGTGCGGCGGGGGCCGTGGAGGCGCTGGGCAGGGGCCAGGATGCCGGTCCTGTCCCCGGCACGCTGGACGGCCCGACCCTGCTGGTCGCGGTCCCGCAGGACATCGAACGGCTCCGGCTGACCTCGCCCGGGCTGGCCAGGGAATGGCGTGCGGCCCTGCGCGACGTGCTCGGCACACTGCTGGCCGGCGGTGCCCGGGTCACCGGATTCGACAGGACCGGCTGGTACATCCTGCAGAAGGGGAACCGATGAAGCTGACAGGCGTCGAACTCCGCCATGTCGAGATGCCGTTGGTGGCACCGTTCCGTACGTCCTTCGGCACCGCCACCGTCCGTGAGGCGCTGCTGGTGCGGGTCGTCACCGACGAGGGCGAGGGGTGGGGCGAGTGCGTGGCGATGGCGGACCCGCTGTACTCCTCGGAATACGTCGAGGCCGCCGCCGACGTCCTGCGCCGTTTCCTCGTCCCGGCGCTCGCGCACGCGGACCGTCTCGACGCGGTCGGCGTGGCGCCGGCCCTGGCGGCCTTCCACGGTCACCGGATGGCCAAGGCGGCGCTGGAGATGGGCGTCCTGGACGCGGAGCTGCGTGCCTCAGGGCGCCCACTGGCCCGTGAGCTGGGCGCGGTGCGGGACAGGGTGCCCTGCGGTGTCTCCGTCGGCATCATGGACTCGGTGCCCGCGCTGCTCGACAGCGTGGCGGGATACCTGGACGCCGGATACGTCCGCATCAAGCTCAAGATCGAGCCAGGCTGGGACGTGGAACCGGTCCGGGCCGTGCGGGAACGCTTCGGTGACGAGGTGGCGCTCCAGGTGGACGCGAACACCGCCTACGGCCTGGCCGACGCCCGTCATCTGGCCCGCCTGGACGACTTCGGTCTGCTGCTGATCGAGCAGCCGCTGCCGGAGGAGGACGTCCTCGGGCACGCGGCGCTGGCCCGGCAGATCCGTACGCCGGTCTGTCTGGACGAGTCGGTCACCTCGGCGCGGGCGGCGGCCGACGCGATCCGGCTGGGCGCCTGCGCGGTCGTCAACATCAAGCCCGGCCGGGTGGGCGGTTACCTGGAGGCCCGGCGCATCCACGACGTCTGTGTCGCGCACGGGGTGCCGGTGTGGTGCGGCGGGATGCTGGAGACGGGACTGGGCCGGGCCGCGAACGTGGCTCTCGCGGCGCTGCCGGGGTTCACCCTGCCCGGTGACACCTCGGGCTCGGACCGCTACTACCGCGCCGACATCACCGAGCCGTTCGTCGTGCGCGACGGTCACCTTGCGGTGCCCACCGGGCCCGGGATCGGGGTGGAGCCGTTGGACGACGTGCTCGACGGTGTCACCCGGCGGGTGGAATGGATCCCCGGCGGGGTGGGGTGAGACGCACTCCTGCCGTGCGTTCCAGGCGACCTCGGTCACCGTCCGGCACGACGGCCGCACGGGGCGGCCGTGTCCCGCTCCCGCTCCTGCGCATACCGTCGTGCACGTCTGCTCCCACCCGGCACCGCGCGGCTCGTGGGTTCTCACCTCCCGGTCTCCAGGTGCCTCCGAGCATGGTGGTCCTGCCTACGGATGTGGCGGCCCAGGCCGGGTCGCCGGTCCCGCCGTGGTGAGGACGGCACGACCTCCGGCCACGGCCGGCACCGCCCGTGGCCGGGGGCCGTGCCGCGGCACCGCGGTTCGGGCGTGCCTCGGTCCCGGCTCAGTCCGCCAGCCCCGCCAGCAGGCTGCGGCGCGCGGAGTCCACGTGCTCCTCGGCCAGTCGGGCCAGGGTGTTGGGGTCGCCGGAGCGCAGCAGCGCGGCCAGTTCGCGGTGCTCGTCGACCACGCGTGCGCGATAGTGGTCGTAGCCCGCGTCCGCGCGGCGCAACTGGAAGAGGTGCAGCTGCGAGCGGATGGTCCGCCAAGCGGTCGTCAGCCTGTCGTTGCCCGCAGCGGTGTAGATCTGGTCGTGGAAGGCGATGTCCAGCGCGACCAGGCGGCGGGCGTCGGCGGCTCCGGCGATCTCGGCCGCCATGTCGGCGACCGTCTGGTCCAGCCGGGAGAGATTCTCCGGTGAGGCGGTACGTCGCGCGGTGGTGGCGGCCAGTCGGTCCAGCGCGGCGCGCAGCGTATAGACCTCCTCGACGTCCTTCGCCGTGACATCGATGACCGTGGTGCCCCGGTGCCAGCCGCCCCGGACCAGCCCTTCACGTTCCAGCCGCGCCAGACCCTCGCGGACCGAGCCCCGGCTCACGCCGAGGCGTGCGGCCAGCTCCACCTCGCGCAGGGGGGCTCCGGGTGGGAAGTGCCCGGAGAAGATGGCCGCTCGCACGAGGTCGGCGGATTCGTCGGCGAGCCCGCGACGGGGGGCCTTCGGCAGTGCGGATGACATGTCTCGATGTTGACATCGAAACTGTTCGTTGCCAATTGGCTTGATGTCCTTATGTTGACATTCGACCATTAGCCTGAGCATGCTGCTCCGGTCAGCGAGCCCACGGAGGCGCACCATGACCCATCGACCCGCCATGCATCTGGCCATCCCCGTAGACGATCTGGCCGCCGCCCGTCACTTCTACGGCGGGGTGCTCGGCCTGCCCGAGGGCCGGAGCACCGACCACTGGGTGGACTGGAACCTCGAGGGGCATCAGCTGGTGACCCACCTGGTACCGAACGTTCCGCAGCTGGCGGGCACCAGCCGGGTCGAGAAGCACACCGTGCCCGTCCCGCACTTCGGCCTCCTGCTGGACGAGCGACGCTTCCATGCATGCGTCGACCGGCTTCGCGCCGCCGGGGTGCGCTTCGGCATCGAGCCCCACCTCCGCTTCCCCGGCGAGCCCGGTGAGCAGTGGACCATGTTCTTCCGCGACCCGGCCGGCAACGCCCTGGAGTTCAAGTCCTTCCGTGACGCATCCATGGTGTTCGCGCGATGAGGGGCGTCCTCGTCACAGGCGGCTCGCGCGGTATCGGCAGGGCCGTCGCACTGGCCTTCGCCGAAGGCGGCGACCGCGTCGCCCTGCAGTACGCCGCCCGCCGCTCGGACGCCGAGGAGACCCTGCGGCAGATGCCGGGCGAAGGACATGTCCTGCTCCGGGAGGACCTGGGCGAGCCCGACGCGGCCGAGCGGCTGGTGACCGAGGCGGTGAACGCGCTGGGCGTGGTGGATGTGCTGGTGAACAACGCGGCCGTGGGGCCCACGGCGGAGACACAGCACCGGATCCCGGACACCCCGCTGGCCGACTGGCAGCGGATCTGGCGCCGCATGGTCCAGGTCAACCTGCTCGGCGCGGCCGACCTGAGCTGGGCCGTCGCCCGGCACCTCATCGACCGTGGCGCCGGCGGGGCGATCGTGAACATCGGCTCACGCGGTGCGTTCCGGGGAGAACCGGATTTCCCGGCCTACGGTGCGACCAAAGCGGCGCTGCACGCCCTCGGCCAGTCGCTGTCGGTGGCGCTGGCCCCGCACGGCATCGCCGTCACCTCGGTCGCGCCCGGTTTCGTGGCCACCGAGCGCCAGGCCGCGCGCCTGTCAGGACCGGAGGGCGACCGACTGCGGGGGGAGAGCCCGTTCGGCAGGGTCGGGACGCCGGCCGAGATCGCCGCCACGGTCCACTTCCTGGCGTCTCCCGCGGCGGCCTGGGCCTCGGGAACCGTCGTCGACCTCAACGGCGCGTCCTACCTCCGTACATGACCCGCCGGCAACCCACGAGGAGGGCGGCCATGCCCACGGATACCGCGGACACCTCACCGAGCCGGACCGCGCTGGCTGTCCGCCACCTCGGCTTCGAGGACCTCGGACTTCTTGGACCGTTGCTCAGGGAGCGCGGCTACCTGACGCACTACCTGGATGTCGTCACCCAGCCGGTCGACACCGCGCTGATCCGGGCCGCCGACCTGGTGGTGGTACTCGGCGGCCCGGTGGGCGCCCATGACGCCGGCCGTTATCCGTTCCTGGCCGACGAACTCCTTGCGCTGCGCGCCCGGCTGGCCGACGGTTCGCCGACGCTGGGCATCTGCCTCGGCGCGCAGTTGCTCGCCCGTGCCCTGGGTGCGCAGGTCACTCCCGGCGCGGCACGAGAGATCGGCTACGCACCGGTGGAGCTCACCCCGGAAGGGACAGCCTCCCCTCTGCGCCACCTGGCGGGAGTGCCGGTACTGCACTGGCACAACGACATGTTCGGCATCCCCGGGAACGCACAGCTCCTGGCCGGCACGCCGGCTTGCCCGCACCAGGCCTTCGCGCTCGGTACACAGGTCCTGGCCCTGCAGTTCCATCTGGAGACCCCCGCGGAGGACATCGAGAGGTGGCTCGTCGGACACGCCGAAGCCCTGGCCGCGGCGGACATCCATCCGGCAGGTCTGCGCCGGGCGGCCGTCGAAGCGGCACCCCTCCTGCGCACCCGTGCCGTCGCGGCCGTCAAGGAATGGCTCACCGCCGCGGGCCGCTGAGCGGACCCGGCTGCCGGGCTTGTCGGGACGCGGCGGATGTGCGGCTTGATGGAGACACGTTGTCAGGACGGGGCGCGCAACGCCTCGACCGGTTCCATCCGGGAAGCCCGCAGCGACGGGTACACGCCCGCCAGCAGCCCGACCACCGCACCGACCACCGGCGCGCCGAGGGCAAGCCGGCCGTCGAGTACGGGAGTCCAGTCCTTGACCGCCGACACGGACACCACGACGACCGTGCCCAGAGCGGCGCCGATGACCCCGCCCAGCAGGCCGATCGTCGTCGACTCCATGAGGAACTGCCCGGCGATCTGCCGGCGCGAAGCGCCGAGGGCGCGCCGCAGTCCGATCTCTCCGACCCGTTCCATCACGGTGACCAGCGTGACGTTGGCGATACCGATGGCACCCACGATCAGGGAGACCAGCCCGAGCACCAGGAACAGGCTGTTGACGTCGCCCTGGACCCCTTTGCGTGCCTTCGACAGATCGGGCGGGGCGAGGACAGTGAGTGCCTTCGCGCTGTTGGGCGTCAGGGCGACGGGTGACTGCCTGGCGACCTGCTGCGCGGCGCCGAGGGAGGTGTTGATCAGGACTCGGTTCACCGTACCCAGGCCGAGGCGGTCCCTCGCTGTCGTGGGCGGCAGGATCACCGAGGTGGACAGGCGCTGCTCGCGCTTGAATCCGCCGAGGATCCCGATCACGGTGAAGGAGTGCCCGTTGAAGAAGACCGCGGGCGAGTCGTTCACCTCCGTGATGCCGAGGAGACGAGCCGCCTGGTCGCCCAGAACCGCCACCCGGGCGTGCCGGGCGATGTCGCCGCCGTCGTAGAACCGGCCGGCCGTGACGTCGCCTCGCACCGCCGCCGGCAGGGAGGGCGAGGCGGCGGCGACGGCCAGCGTCTGGCCGGACAGGCCACCGGGCGTGACCACGTCGTTGGTCCGCACCTGTACGGCGGCCAGTTCGTCCGTCTGCGCGAGCGCGGCGGACGATTCCACCCCGGCCAGCCGGTCCACGGCAGCGATGCCCTCCCAGTCCACCAGCGGGACGGTGTCGGACGCCGGGGGCGGCACCTCGACGGTGACCGAGGTCGCGGTGAGCGCGTTGAACCGGCCGACGATCTGGTGGGCGGCCGTCGACGCCACCCCGATCGTGATGACCAGCGTGCCGATACCCAGCACGGTGCCCAGTGTGGTCAGCGCGGACCGCAGGGGACGGGCCAGTACGCCCGCCACCGCTTCCGTCCACAGGTCTCTCGGAGCGATCCAGGGACGCCCGGCCTTCTTCTCCGGGTCCGCGGCGACAGCACGGCGACGGTGCCTCATGCGTACTCCTGACTGAGCTGCCCGTCGTGGATCCGCACCCGCTTGGTCGCGCGCCTGCTGACCGCCTCGTCATGGGTGATCACGACCAGGGTCATGCCCTGCGCGCCGAGTTGGTCGAAGAGGTCCAGGACCGAGAGCGTGTTCTCGCTGTCGAGGTTGCCGGTGGGTTCGTCGCACAGCAGCAGGGCCGGTTCGCTCATCAGCGCCCGGGCTATGGCCACACGCTGGCGCTCGCCGCCGGACAGACGATCGGGCCGGAAACCGTGCCGGTGGGAGAGCCCCACCCGGTCCAGTGCCGCTCTGGCGCGTTCGGCACGGCTGCGGCGCGCTCTGCCCGGGCGGGGCCTGCGGTAGATCTCCGCCAGCATGACGTTCTCTTCCACGGTCCGGTAGGGAAGCAGATGGAAGGACTGGAAGACGAAACCGATACTGCTTCCGCGCAGCGCGGTGCGCTGACGGTCCGTGAGGGCGCCGGTCCTGACCCCGTCCAGCCAGTAGTCCCCCGAGCTCGGGCTGTCCAGCAGCCCGAGCGTGTTCAGCAGGGTGGACTTGCCCGACCCCGACGGCCCGACGATCGACAGGTGCTCTCCTCGCCGGACCGTCAGGTTCACATCGCGCAGTGCGTGCACGGGCGGATCGGAGTCGAAGGTGCGATGGACACCGATCAGCTTGATGACGTCGCCTTCGTCCGGAATGTCACCGGGTGCCAGGGGTCCGGTCACTGGCCGACCACCACGAGGTCGCCCTTCTTGAGCGCGCCACCGTCCGGCTTCACCTCGACCAGCCCGTCCGCGGAGATCCCGAGGTCGACCTCGACACGCCGCACACTTCCGTCCCGCTCGACCCGTACGCGCGCCTGCCCGCCCGCCGAGGTCTGGACCGCGGCGACGGGCACGGCCAGGACCTTGCCGCTCGAGTCGCCCACCTCGATGGTCACCGTCACCGCGCCGCCCGCGTCCTTGGCGAGCGGGCCGGGCTTCGGGATGGTGACCTTCAGAGGCACAGGGTCCGACGTGCCGCCGCCGGACGCTCCGGTGGTCTCGGGCTCCCCACCGGCTTCAGCGTGTCCCGCGGCGTCCTTCGGTGCCGACCCCGGTGCGCCGATTTCGCTGAGCACACCCTTGGCTTCCTTGCCGTCCGCTGTCGTGACCTGGACCGCCGTCCCTTCGCGCAGGGAAGCGGCGTCCGCGCCGGGCACCACGGCGTCCACCACGACGTCGGAACTCGTCACGGCGGCGACTTCCCCGTCCGGGGTGTCACCGGCGCGCACCTTGGCCTTGTCGACCCGGACCGGAAACTCGGGCAGGAAGATCACTTCTCCCGCAGGCACCTTGGTCCCGTAGCCGGCCTTGAAGGAGGCCAGCGCGGAGTTCGCCAGCTGAAGCTGCTTCTCGGCCGACTTGATCTGCAGGCGCCGGACCTCCTTCGATTCCGGTCCGGACTCACCGTCGCCCTCGGACTTCCCGCCGTCCCCCCGCGCGGTGAGCAGCGCGAGCTGCGCGTCGGACACCGCGGTCTCGAGTTGCCCCAGTTGCTGCCGGTCGGCGCTGGTGGGCTCCTGCGCCGTGTACCCCTTGCTCCGGTACCAACGGCCGACCGCGGACGCGGTGCCCTGCCCGTAGGTCCCGGTGACGCCGCCCGTCGGGAAGCCCAGCCTGTTGAGGGCCTTCTGCAGTTGTCTGACGTCGTCCCCCGAGGAACCGGGGCCGATGGTCCGGTACATCGGTACCGGCCCGAGCAGCACCAGCACCGGCCTGCCGTTCACCTGCATGAGGACATCGCCTTCCGTCAGCCGGCTTCCGGCGGACGGCGCCTTGGTGACCCGCTGGGCGGCACCGGCTTCCTCGTCGCTCTCCTGGGACGCGCCGACGGACCCTGCCAGGGTGAGACTTCGCGGAGAGCCGTACTCCAGGCTGCCCTGGGCCACCACGGTGGCGGTCAGTGCACGGTGCTCCACGGGCACGGTCACCGCCCCCGCCTTCGGCGGCTGCTGCGAGGCCGCGGCATCGGCGGGTGACTGCATACGGGTGCCGGCGAACCAGCCGCCCGCCCC
The DNA here is from genome assembly GCF_000725125.1 of Streptomyces toyocaensis. Classification (GTDB taxonomy): domain Bacteria; phylum Actinomycetota; class Actinomycetes; order Streptomycetales; family Streptomycetaceae; genus Streptomyces; species Streptomyces toyocaensis. Next base: position 75,474 of record NZ_JFCB01000022.1, on the reverse strand, counting down.
GACGACGGCGACCACGGCGACGATCACGCCCAGGCGCCTCGTACGGCTGCTCCGCCGCTTCTCGCGGGGCCTCATCCGTTGTCCCCGACGTAGGGGTTCTTCTTGTACTTGGGCCAGTAAGCGGCCCTGAACTGCTTGCCGCACTCGAGGTCCTTGAGCGCGAGGTCGATCTCACGGGCGAGCTTCGGCAGCGCTTCTTCCTTGCTCGGTTCCGACAGCACCTGGGCGCCCACCTGGAACTTCACCATGTCGCCGATGCCGGTGGGCTGGGTGGTGGTGACCGTGATGCCCTTCTTGCGCAGGCAGGCGGCGTACTCCTGGGCGAGGGAGACGAGTTGCGGGTCGCCGTTGAGGGCCTGCCCGGCCTGCTTGTCCCGCTCCGTCTGTCGCGCGTTCTCCCGTTCCTGCTCGGCTTTCGACTTGGGCGGTCCTTCCACCTTCAGTTCGGCCTGCGCGACGCAGCCGTCCTTGGGGGGACGCGGAGGTGCGGCAGAGTCGTCGATACCTTCCAACTGCCCCAACGCCTTCTTGTACGCCTTCTGCTGGGCGGCGGGAAGGGAGTCGAGGTAGGCGTCGTTGGGGTCGGGCTTCACTTCCGCGGAGGCCAGGGCCGGATCATTGGGGTAGACGGCGGGAGCGTAGAGACCGAAGCCGTACTTCTGCCGGTACTTCTTCGCCAGGGCGTAGTCCTCGCCGTCGATCGCCGAGGCCGCCTCCCCCGGTGACGTGAGAGCCTCGGCGACCGGTGTGTAACTGAATCCCCGCTCCTTCATGCAGGCGGCTATGGCGTTCTCGGTCAGGTAGTGGTTCTTCGTCTCCGGGTCGGCGTCCTCGGGGACGGTGAGCGCGCCGCCCGGCGCGGCCGACGGGCTGTCCCCGGCCGCGGTGCCCGCCTGGCCGCGGGAGGACGTGTCGGAGTCGCTCTGGCCGCATGCCGACAGGGTCAGCACGCTCATTGCCGCGAGCACCGTCCATGTAGTGCGCAAACGCAAGGTGATCACTTGTCCGTCCGATGAGGAAGTCGTCGTGCGGCGGCTCGGCGCCGTACGGGGACGGGCGGCCCGGCCGGGCCGCCACGGAGTGTGCCGTGGGCGCGGTATCGCCACCGCACAAGGAAAAGGACCTGGCCGTGCCGGTTCCCTGCACGATCCACGTGTGACGTCGGTCACGTTTGTGGCGGCCGTGGCTGTCGTACTCCGCTCGTCACCGCGTTACAAGGCGTGAGGCGCGCGGCCGGGGGCCGCGCACCCGAACCGATGAGGCACGGCAGACGAGGGGTGCAGCGCATGCGGACGGGAAGTACGACGGAGTGCTCGTTCGACGAGTTCGTGACGGCCCGTCGGCCGGCGCTTCTGGGGTACGCGGACACGCTGGCGGGCGGCGACCGTCACGCGGCCGAGGATCTGGTGCAGGAGGCACTCGTCAAGCTGTGGCTGGTCTGGCCGCGGATCGCGAACGGAGCACCCGAGGCATACGCCCGGCGGATACTGACGCGTGCGGCCGCACGAGCGGCCCGACGACGCTGGCAGGGCGAACGGCCCACGGAGAGGCTGCCGGAGCCCACCGTCACGGCCGACTCCGCGGGCCTGGTGGAAGACCGTCTCCGGCTGGGCGCCGTCCTGGCCCAGTTGCCCCCGCAGCAGCGGACAGCGGTAGTGCTGCGCCACTATTGTGATCTACCGGAAAGACAGGTCGCCGAAGATCTGAACTGCGCCCAGGGGACCGTCTCCTCGCTCGCCTCACGAGGCGTGGCGATGCTGCGGTCCCTGATCGCCCGCCCCGAGGCGGGCCTGCCGGCGTGAGCGGTGAGGTGACCGGCACCCTCTCCGTCCGCCGAGCGGAGATGCCCGGGGCGGGCGGACCGGGGCTCGGGACGGTGCGGCAGCCACGAGGCGCTTGGGGAATCCGTCCCGAGAAGCCCGGACGCGAGGGTGAAGGGGCGTCGGTGAAAGGCTCGTCGTCGGACTTCGAGCAGTTCGTCACGGCACGCGGCCCGCGGCTGCTGCGCGCGGCGTGGCTGCTGACGGGCGATGCCCACCTGGCGGAGGACCTGGTGCAAACGGTACTGGCCAAGCTGTGGCCCACATGGCACCGGATCGCCGAGGGCAACCCGGAGGCCTATGCCCGCAAGGCTCTGGTCACCACCTTCTCGTCCTGGTGGCGGCGGCGCTGGCGCGGCGAGGTTCCGCACGGGGAGCTACCCGAGTCCGCCACCGAGGACGTGTTCGCGGGGATCGATCTCCAGCATTCGCTCGCCGTCGCGGTGCGGTCCTTGCCGCCCCGGCAGCGCGCGGTGGTCGTCCTGCGCTACTTCGAGGACTTGAGCATCGAGGAGACCGCCGAGACGCTCGGTTGCCGGCCCGGCACGGTCAAGAGCCAGTCCCTCAAGGCTCTGCGCGCGTTGCGTGGCATGCCGGCCTTGCACACTCATCTCGAGGACGGGGAGCACGGTGCGCGACGCTGACGAACAGCAAGCGGGGGAGCGGCAGTTGCGAGAGCTGCTGGAACGAACCGTGCCGGTCCTGCCGGCGCCTGCGGACCGCATGCGCCAGGTCCACAAACGGGTGAGGACGCGCAGTCGACGACGCAGAGCACTGGCGGCGACGGTGGTGAGCGCTGCGGCGGTCGCCCTGTTTCACAGCCCTCTCGTCCAGCCGCTCCAAAGTCAGGTCGCCGCGCCGCCCTCGGAGCACCGGATCGCTCTCGCGGGCGGGGCGCTCCGTCTCGATGTGCCCGACGGCTGGTACGCGCGTGAGCAAGCGGGCCCGCCGGACACCGAGGGCGTCCTGGTCGCCAACAGGCCCGTGACGGCGACGCCGTCGTGCCTCGGCACGCCGGCCAGGGACGGCTACCCCTGCGCGTCCCTGCCTCGTCTCGCCGAGGGAGAGGCAGTGATCTCCTTCAGCCGCTCGGAGGAGCGGGACCGGGGGATCGTCGACACGGACACGGAAGTCGAACCCAGCCCGTATCCCGCGCCCGGCGAGCGTTGTCGTGCGCTCGGAGGGGACCAGGAGTGGGCACGCCCGGCTTTGGTTTCCTTCCGGCCCGGCGTCGGTGAGACGGTGTTCCCCTTCAGCGTCCGTGTCTGCCTCAACGGCGCCTCGGCCACCACGCTTACCGAGGTCAGAGAGATAGTCATCGGTGCGTCCTATGACGACGCCGCCACGTCGGCACCCGGCTCGGAGGGGGGCGAGGACGGCTGGGACCGGAGCGGTTACGACAGGTAGGCAGACGCGGCCGACTCGACGGCCGCCTCGCGGCGCGCACCGGACACCGGTGGGCGCCGCGACATCCGCGGGCCATGCCCACACCGGCGACCTGAGCCCCTGGCAGTCACCTGACCGCCCGGACAGGCCTCAGGGGACGCGTGGAACACCGAGCCGGACCGCAGGGGGAAACCGGGTCCGGCTCTCTCCGATGCGGGGTGTCAACGCACCTCGACGAAGACGGGGTTGGAGTAGAACCACAGGTCGTCCCAGGGGCTCTCCAGGCCGTCGGCGAGCGGCTCGGCCTCGTCGGTGCTGGTGCCGCGGACCCGGACGTAGAGGTCCGTCCCGACGTCGCGCAGCGTGTACCTGATGACCTGGTCGTGTCCCTGCCGACGCCAGTCGCTTGGGCCGAACCGTGCCACCACCTTCGTGGTGGGGTTGGTGTCGGAGTCGAGGTCGGAGCCCGGGCCCGTGACCTGTCCGACGATCAGGTCGACGCGGCGGACCTCCGGGTGGTCCCCGTTGGCGTTGCGTCCCTTGAGCGGCCGGAACCTGATCTCGATGTCCACCTGGTCGCGGTCACGGCGGTCGAGGACGAGCGTCTCGCTCGTGGCCGCACTGCGGTGCCGGCCGGCGACGGTGAGGTCGAGTCCGGTGATCAGGTCCCCGGTGCCCACCCAGATCCGGCCGTTGCGGAGCCCGTCCATGATGTCGGCGTAGTCCTGCCGGGCGTACACATGGGTCTTGCTGTACTCGCCGGGCCAGAAGTCGGAACCGCCCCGCGTCCAGTGCACGTGCGAGTCCGACGTCGCGGTGATCCACCAGCGGCGCCCCTCGCCCAGCAGCGCGTCCCACAGACCGCCCACCCGCGCGGTCATCTGGTCGAAGCCGCCGTACGTGGGGTGGTTGCCGTAGCCGCCGCGGGCACGGTCGACGAGCGGGCCGGCCTGGTGCCCCGGCGACCCTTCGAAGCCCACGTAGACGTCCGGCGCCACGTTGTTGCCGTTGCGGAACTCGCGCGGTGTGTCCTGTCCGTAGACACCGAGACCGGTGGCCGAGCGGGACGCGTGATGGGCAATGACCAGCGGCTTGTTCCGCATGTCCTTCGCGGTCTTCAGGAACTCGACCATCTTGGCCTCGGTGTTGCGGCCGGGGTCGGTGGGGAACGCGTCGTACTTGGCGAAGCGGTTCTCCAGCTCGAACAGCTGCTGGGCCTCGTCCGCGTGGTGCGGGATCATCAGCGTGTGGTGGTCCAGAGCCGGGGCGTCGAACTCCATGCCCCAGAACTGCAGGACCTCGGGCACCAGCACGCGCGAGCGCAGCAGGTCCGGATAGGCCAGCTCCAGGTTCACCTTCGAGTGTGTGGGACCGCCGTGGTCGGTGCACATGGCCCAGCTGAGGCCGAAGTGCTTGGCCATGATCGCGTTCGTGACGATCGGGTACACCGCGTCCGCGCCCTTGTGGAAGGTGGGCGGGGTGGTGGAGGTGTCGAACTCGCCGCTGTACTCGGAGTGCACGTGGTGGTCCCCGGCGCGCCAGGCCCTCCTGCGGGAGCCGCCGCCTCGTGCAGGGCCGCCCTCCGCGGCGGCCGCGGTCGTGGCCGCCGCCAGCGGGCTCGCGGCGACGAACGTCGCCCCCACACCGGCGTACTTGACCAGCTGACGTCTGGAGACGGCCGAGGAGGCCTCGTCCTGGATGGTGTTGTGCTTCACCGGAAGTCCTTCGTTCAAGTGTGCGATCATGCTGGGTGCGCTCGATTCTCGAGCCGCCCGCTGAACTCGGCGTGAACGGAGCCCGCCGGACCGGGAGAACAAAGCGTCGGTTGCCGGAGCCCGGCGAGGGGCGGGGCGGCGACGCCGCCGGCGCACCGGCCCATGGCCGGACTGCTCCGGTTCCTCGGCGCATACCGAAGCCGGAACCTGCTCCGGTTCAATGTTCCGTCCGCGAGTGGGGCGGCACCGATGTGCGTGCATATCCGCCCGCCGGGCAGCGGCCGGTGTCCCCTGGCGGTCGGTACCGAGAGCGTCGGCCTGCCCGACCCGCTCGCGGTGCCGGGTACTCAGGAGATCGCCCGGGCGGCCGCACCGGACAGGCCGTGGCCGGCGGGACGCCCTGCCGGCGGGGTTCCGGGCCGACCGCATCGGCAGCCTCCGCCGAGGGGCTCAGCCGGCGAGGGTGAGGAAATCTTCGACGGGCAGGGGCCGTCCGACGATCCGGGTGTCGCCCATCCAGCCGTGGAACCCCTGTCCGAACCTCTCGTCGAATTGGGTGGCGCCCAGGACGAAGGGCTTGCCGAGGGTGGCGATGCCGGTCGACGCCTGCGCCGGGTTGCGGGCGATCTCCGACCCGTCGACGTACATCACCGTGCGGCGGCCGTCGTTGACGACGGCGATGTGCATCCAGCGTCCGGCCGGCACGGAGTGGCTCCATGACGTGGGGTCGGCGTCCTGCCGGTGCGGGTACACGACGAACTGAAGGAACCGCTGTAAGGGTCCGGAGGATGCCGGCCGGGCGCGGGACGACATGCTCCAGGGTGAGGGCCGCCGCCCGGATGACCGCCGACCAGGCAGGAGGCCTCGCCTCCGCACGTGAGCGGTCCCGGGAGCACCCGCAGACCCCGGTCCACACCGTCTGGCGCGACAGTCGGGCAAGCATTTGCCCGTAAGTCTTCGGATCCGTCTGCGTGGCGTTCTTCCCCGGCGACCACGGGGGATGCGAGGGGACGCGCGATCCGGCTGCGCGTCCCGAGGCGGAAGCGAGGCGCCCGGCCGGCTGGAGAGCCGGCCGGGCGCTTCCGGCCCCGGGGCGACCCGGGGGGCAGCCGGTCAGGGGGTGTTGTAGCCGAGGGTGTAGGTGCCGTTGCCGCTGTAGGCGTGGATGCGGTAGCGGTAGTAGCCCGCGCTTCCTGTGTAGGTGAGGGTCTCGTCGGCCTGGGGTGTGGTTCCGCCTGCGACGGTGGTCCAGCTCGAGCCGCTCCACTTCTGCAGGTAGAGGTCGTAGTCGGAGTTGTCGGGTCCGTCGAGGCAGGCCTCGTGGGTGCCGGTGACGGTGGTGCGGAAGTAGGCGCCGTCCGGCTGGTAGGCACTGGAACCGGTCGTCAGAGAGCCGGTCCTGACGGTCTCGGCGTCCTCGCACTTGCCCGGAGCGGTGCCGTTGACGGTCAGCATGTAGGTGGCGGTACGGGTGGTGTGCTCGCCGGTGGCGGTCACGGTGACCGGGTAGGTGCCGGGCGGAGTGCCGGCGGTGGTGGTGACGGTCAGAGTGCTGCTCTCACCCGTGGTCAGGGTCTCGGGCTCGAAGGCCGCGGTGGCCCCGGCGGGCAGACCGGCCGCGGTCAAGGTCGCCTGTTGCGGCTCACCCGCGGTGGTCGCGGTCCTGACGGTGGCTGTGGTCCGGCCACCGGGATCGGTGGAACCGGCCGAAGGCTCCGCCACCACGGAGAAGTCGTGCGCCGGAGCGTCGGCGCAGTACTTGTCCTGTTTCCCGATCGCCCGGTAGGGGCAGTCCGCGTACTCGGCGAGGGTGAGCACCGACTCCTTGTTGCGGGCGGTCTGCTCGGGGATGACCTCGTCCGGGGGGTAGAACCCCGGGTAGGCGGAGGCCGGGTACATCTCGAAGACGTACGACCAGATGCCCTGGTCGCCCCACATCCAGTCGATGGAGTCACCGTCGGTGATGTACAGGTCGCTGCTCTGCTGCGGCGTGTACCCGTTGGTGGCGGCCATCTGCTGCCCGATGGTGCGGAAGGTGGCCTCCTGGTCGGCGCTCAGTCCGGTGTCGGTGTCGGAGTAGGTGTAGCCGAAGGGCCACAGGATGAGTTCCGAGTACGAATGGATGTCGATATGGGCCTTGATCTGCTGTTCGCCGCCGACCCGCCGGGACAGGACGAAGTCGCGCAGGACCCGGGTCTCGGTGGCCGAGAAGGGGGCGGAGCCCCGGTAGGTGTCGCTGGAGGGGGAACCGCTGGATCCGTTGCAGCACCCCCACTTGTAGCCGAAGTTCCGGTTCAGGTCCGTGCCCACGCTCGACGTGCCGGCGTTGGGCTGCCGGTTCTTGCGCCACGACCGGTAGGAGCCCGTGGCGTGGTCGTACTCGCTGCCGTCGGGGTTCAGCATCGGGATGATCCAGATCTCCCGTGAGTCGACCACGTTCGTCACCCGTGTGTCGCTGCCGTGCCGCGAGGTGAACAGGTCGGCCAGGTAGAGGGCCTGTTCGGTGGTGAGGTGTTCCCTGGCGTGGATGTTCGCGTTGAACAGCACCTCGGGTTCGTCCTCGTCGGTGCCGACGTTGTCGGAGATCTTCAGAGCGACGATGTCGCGGCCCTCGTGGGACTTGCCGACCACCGACTTCTGCGCGAGGCCCGGGTACGCGTCGACGATACGGTCGAGCTCGGCCACCGTCTCCGCGTAGTCGTGGTATCCGGCGTCGGCCGGCGGGAAACCCGCCGCCGCCCCGTCGGTCGCCCTGTCCGACGGAGCCGGTGGCACGCGCTCGACGGTGAACCCCAGGCGGCGGATGCTCCGGACCTCGGCGCCGGTCGCGGTGACGTAGATCGTTCCGTGTTCGACGAAGTCGACCGCCGCGCCGGTGGCGGCGATCCTGGTCCGGTCCGCACGCGTCTTGGCCCCCGAGACACGGTACTGGACCGACTGTTCCTGGGCGGCTGCCGCGGGGTCCGGTGCGGGACCGGCGGCCGCCGAGCCGACGGGACCGACGAGGGCGGTCGCCCCCAGGACGAGGGTGGACAGTAGTGCGATGCGCCATCGCATCGGTTCCTCCTGCGAAGTGGGGTGGATGAGGAGAGCGGGCGGGGCCGTGCCCCCACGAGAACCGGGACGGCCCCGCCCGCATGGGGTGAGCACCCGTCAGAGGTCGCTCACCTGGCCGGCGTGCTCACGTGGATCGGGCCGGCCGGCCGTGGCGTGCCGGGGAGGCAGCTGCGGCACACCGCCCACGGCAGCTCGGAACAGGCCGGGAGTCGGGCACTCAGGGGGTGTTGTAGCCGAGGGTGTAGGTGCCGTTGCCGCTGTAGGCGTGGATGCGGTAGCGGTAGTAGCCCGCGCTTCCTGTGTAGGTGAGGGTCTCGTCGGCCTGGGGTGTGGTTCCGCCTGCGACGGTGGTCCAGCTCGAGCCGCTCCACTTCTGCAGGTAGAGGTCGTAGTCGGAGTTGTCGGGTCCGTCGAGGCAGGCCTCGTGGGTGCCGGTGACGGTGGTGCGGAAGTAGGCGCCGTCCGGCTGGTAGGCACTGGAACCGGTCGTCAGAGAGCCGGTCCTGACGGTCTCGGCGTCCTCGCACTTGCCCGGAGTGGTGCCGTTGACGGTCAGCGTGAAGACCGCGGTACGGGTGACGTCCCCGTTGGTGCTGGTGGCGGAGACGGTGACCGGGTAGGTGCCGGGGAGCGTGTCGGCCGTGGTGGCGAGGGTGAGAGCGGAGGACTCACCCGCCGCCACCGTCTCCGGGGCGAACGTCGCGGTCGCCCCGGCCGGAAGGCCGGTCGCCTTGAGGGCGATCTTCCCCGGGTCACCCTTCACGAGGGAGGTGGCCAGCGTGGCCTTCACCGATCCACCCGGATCGGTGGTTCCGGCCTTCGGCGAGAGCGACACGGAGAAGTCGTCCTCTGCCGGTGCCTCGTTGCCTACGTGCAGCAGCTTGTTCGGTGAGCCGGATACAGGGTCGGTCACGACTCCGTCCGTCGCGTCGGTGACCATCGCGTCACGCACCTGCTGCGGCGTGTACGACGGGTTGGCGGCCGTCACCAGCGCGGCCACCCCCGCCGCGTGCGGCGCCGCCATGGAGGTACCGCTGTTGCTCTTCGTCGCGGTGTCGCTCGTGTGCCAGGCGGAGGTGATGTCCACACCGGGCGCGAACAGGTCCAGGCACGTGCCGTAGTTGGAGAAGTAGGCGCGCCTGTCGGTGCGGTCCGTGGCGCCCACGGTGATGGCCTCCGGCGTACTGGCCGGTGATGTACTGCAGGCGTCGGTGTCCTCGTTGCCCGCTGCCACCACGAAGGTCACGCCGTCCGCGACCGCCGCGGCGACGGCGTCGTTGACCGACCGCATCGTGGCACCGCCGATGCTCATGTTCGCTACGGCCGGCTCGCCCGGGTCGTGGTCGGAGGCGACCCAGTCGATGCCCGCGATGACATCGCTCCAGGCCCCTGACCCGCTGCAGTTCATGATGCGCACACCGACGACGGTGGCGTTCTTGGCGATGCCATGGGCCGTTCCGGCGACCGTCCCGGCCACATGTGTGCCGTGTCCGTGGCAGTCGCTGGGATCGTTGTCGTCGTCGACGATGTCTCTGCCGGGTACGACTCTGCCCCCGAAGTCCGTGTGGCTGGCCCGCACCCCGGTGTCGAGGATGTACGCCCGCACTCCGTCACCGGAGTTGGGGTACGTGTACGAGTCGTCCAGCGGAAGGGCACGCTGGTCGACGCGGTCCAGGCCCCAGGACGGCGTCGGGGACTGTGTGCCGGAGATGCTCGCCCTGCGGTCCCGCTCCACGTAGGCGACCGCCGGATCGGCGGCCAGGCGGCGGGCCTCCGTCTCCGACATCCGCACGCTGAACCCGCGCAGGGCGGTGCGGTAGGTGTTCGTCACCGTGCCGCCGTATTCGGTGGCCAGGCGCAGCGCACGGTCCACGGTGCCCGAGGCTGTGACTGCGCCGTCGCGGAAGACGGCGACGTAGGAGCCCGATATCGCGGTCGGGCCGGCGGTACCGGTGATCCGTCCTGTCGGCGCCGCCGGTTCCGGGGAGACGGCTGCGCCGGCCGGTGTCGGTGCGAGCACCAGTAAGGCCGCGAGCGCGGTGACGGCGCCGTACCGGCGGCGTCTGGAGGATTCGGACATGGAGGGCTTCCTTTCTGACGTTCTGATGACGCCGGGCTGCGTCCTCCTGATGCGGAGGGTGGCCCCGGCCATGGGTGAGGGGGATTGAGGTGAGGCCGATTCAGGGGGTGTTGTAACCGAGGGTGTAGGTGCCGTTTCCGGAGTAGGCGTGGATGCGGTAGCGGTAGTAGCCGGGGGTGTCGGTGTGGGTGAGGGTCTCGTCGGCCTGGGGTGTGGTTCCGCCTGCGACGGTGGTCCAGCTCGAGCCGTTCCACTTCTGCAGGTAGAGGTCGTAGTCGGTGTTGTCGGGTCCGTCGAGGCAGGCCTCGTGGGTGCCGGTGACCGTGGTGCGGAAGTAGGACCCGTTCGGTTGGTAGGCGCTCGCACCGCTGGTCAAGGTGCCGGTCTTGACGGTCTCCGCGTCCGCGCAGGCGTCGGGTGTGCCGCCGTTGACGGTGAGCGTGTAGGTGGTGCTGCGGGTGGTGTGCGACCCGGTGGCGGTGAGGGTGATCGGGTAGGTGCCGGGCGGGGTCGCGGCCGTGGTGGCGACGGTGAGGGTGCTGTTCTGGCCGGTGGTGACGGTGTCCGGGCTGAACACCGCGGTGGTGCCGGTGGGCAGGCCGGTGGCGGTCAGCCCGGCCTGCTGGGGATCACCTGCGGTGGTCGTGGTCCTGACCGTGGCGGTGGTCCGGCCGCCCGGGTCGGTGGACCCCGCCCGCGGGTCCGCCTCGACGGAGAAGTCCCGCGCCGGGGCGTCGCCCTCACCGGCCAGTTCCCAGACCGTGTGCGCGATGGCGTTGGTGGCGATGCCCATGGCCCGTGGGCCGACGTTGTCCATGGTGTCGCACGCGGAGTGGTAGCACGGGTCGTCGGAGGATCCGATGCCGCCGACCGGAACGTCGTGGCGGGTGAAGGAGGAGTGGTCGGAACTTCCGTCCCATCTGATGTCGTACGTTCCGATGTCCCGGCCGGCGAAGTACTCCTTGAAGACCGTGCTCACGGCCGGCGTGTGGCTGTAGACACCCCACCTCGTGGTGTTCTTCTGGCCGACCATGTCGAAGTTGAGATAGATGTCGATCTTGTCGCGTTCGGCCGCGCTCAGTCCGTCGGCGTAGTGGCGGGAGCCGATCAGGCCCAGTTCCTCCGCACCCCACCAGCCGAATCGCAGCCGCTTGTCGGGCCGCAGACCGGCCCGGGACACCGCGAGTGCGGTCTCCAGGACGGCTGCTGAGCCCGAGCCGTTGTCGTTGATCCCGGGACCGGCCGTCACCCCGTCCAGATGGGCGCCGGCGAACACCACGTCGTCCGGGTCGCCGTGCGGCCATTCCGCGACGACGTTCCAGCCGGTGGCCCCGCGGTAGGTGAAGGACTGGAGCGAGGTGGTGAACCCGGCCGCGTCGAGCTTCTCCTTGACGCAGTCGGCGGAGGCCTTGAAACCGGGCCGGCCGTGGGCGCGGTTGCCGCCGTTGGCGTCGGCGATCCGCTGAAAGGCACTCAGGTGCTCCATGATGTTCTCGGCCGGGATCTCCGGAGCCTGGCTGTTCGCCCCCGCGGCCGTCGTGCCGGGCGGAGTGCGGGTGTGCGGTGCGGTCGATGGCGCGTCGGTGCCCGCGAGGGCGGTACCGGAGGCGGCGGTCAGGGTGCCCAGCGCCAGGACCAGGGTGCCGGCCAGTGCGACGAGGCGTTGTCTCATGGAGGATGCCCTTTCGAAGAAGGTGTTGGGGGAGGGCGCTGTTCGTCGGTTGCCTGTCATGGACTGTCGTAGCCCAGGCTGTAGTCGCCGCCGCCCGACCGTGCCTGGATCCGGTAGCGGTAGTAGCCGGCCTGACCGGAGTGGGTGAGTGTCGTGTCCGCTCCCGTGGCCTCGGCCACCACCGTCCACGACCGGCCGCTCCACCTCTGCAGGGCGAGGGCGAGATCCGTGTCGTCGGGTCTGTCCAGGCAGGCCCGGTGTGTGCCGGAGACGGTTGTGCGGAAGAAGCCGCCGTCCGGTTGGTACTGGGTGGAGCCGGCGGGAAGGGTGCCGGTGCGGATGGTCTCGTGCCGTGGGCAGGGGGCCGGTGCCGACTGCCGGACCGTCAGGTCGAATGTGGTGGTGCGGCTGCCGGCCGAGCCGGTGCCGGTCACGGTGATCCGGTGGGTCCCCGCGGGCGTGCTCTTCGCGGTGGACACCGTCAGTACGGACGAGTTGCCCGAGACGACCGACGGAGGGTTGAACACCGCCGTGACGCCGACCGGGAGGCCGGACGCTGCGAGGCCGACGGTCTGCGGGTCTCCCGCCGTCGTGTGCGTGATGACAGTGCTGCTCGCCGTGCCGCCCGCATCGGTCTCGGCCGTCCCCGGCACCACGTCCAGGGAAAAGGAGTCCGCCGGCTCCCCGCAGGTGCCGGGGCGGCCGGGCTCGGCAGCCTGTGCGGGCACCGACACGGCGTCCCAGGCGGCCCTGACCGTGTCGAAACGGGCGCAGTCACCGGGGTACAGCTGCGTCACGGCGTTCAGGGTCGCCACTCGGGCGTCGGCGTACTCCCAGAAGGACGTCTTCTGCAGCAGCGCGGTCATCCATATCCGGCCCGCGGTGCGGATACCCAGGCCCGTCACGCTGTCCGGTCCACCGGCGCAGATGGGGCTGGACGGCTTGTCGCCACCGGGGTCTGATCCCTCGGCGACCAGGTAGAACCAGTGGTTGGCGGGTCCCGCGGCGTCGTGCACCTCGGTGTCGGGAATCTGTGGCGACCAGCAGTTCGGCTCGTCACGGGGCCCCGCCGAGGGGTCGTACATCACGCGCTCCGGGCCGCGTCCCAGGGCGTCCGCCTCCTCCGCGTACACGTAGTCCGGCTCGTCGGAGGGGTGGTTCGCGTAGTGCTCGGTGAGAGCGCCGAAGATGTCGCCCGTGGCCTCGTTCAACGCGTACGTCTCCGTGTAGCCGTCGAAGCCTCCCGGGGTGTACTGGAAGACGGAATGTCCGAATTCGTGTGCCACGACATCGAGTTCGGTGAGCTGCCGCTGACTGTCCTTGGTGTGGCCGATGTTGACTGTGTGGCCGTTCCAGTAGGCGTTGACCGCGTTCAGGCCCACGAACAGGGGGAAAGCGCCACCGGCGCCGTCGAATCCGTCCCGTTCGAGCCAGTCGCGGAGCATGTTCCACTCCTGCTGCGCCGCGTAGTAGGCGTCCGCGCAGGCGGTCTCGAGGTCGGTGCCGCTCCCGTTCCCCCAGGAGTCGTCCGGACCCGTGACGGCGCCGTTGCCCTGGATACCGCAGAACAGGCCGCGACGGTCGGGATCGGACATCGCGTATCCGGAGCTCGTACGGCGGGTGTCGATCACCGTGTCGTCGTAGTAGTAGCCGTTGCCGCTGCCGTCGAGCACCTCGTCCCATGTCACGGGTATGGCACCGGAGCGGGCGTCCACGATCACGTGCAGCCGGCTCGGTCTGCCGTTGCGGGAAGTGCCGGTCAGCACCACCTCGTAGGCCAGACGCTGTTCCGTTCCCGGGGCGAACACCACCAGACGGGTCTCGCTGACGCTGCCGGCATCCGGCATGCGCGTATGGGCGGCGGCCGCCGCCCGGCGGGGTGTGAGGTACGGAGTGACGTCGACGTCGATGGGTGGCCTGCCGTGCAGGGGGGTGCCCATCAGGTTGCCGGAGGCGTCGGTAACGGCCACGAAGTCGCCGCCCACCACGGGTAATTCCCGATAGGTCCGCTGGTAGGCGTGGTAGGTCAGCCCACGCGGACCCGCGGTGGTGCCGACGCGGATCAGCCTCTCACCGTCCCGTCCGGCTGCCAGATGCGTGAGCATCTCGCCGCTCCGGCCGCCGGGCGCTGTCTGCGCCGCGTACGGTGCCGGGCCCGGCATGATTGCTATGAGCATGACAATTACGCCAAGCAGTCCCAGTCTTCGCATGAGCCCGTCCTTGTCCGCAGACCGACGTCCGGCCGCAGGGCCGAACCGACGCTGGGCGGAAACGTGCCAGCCCCCGGTGTCAGTGGCAACGGTTCCCGTGCGAGGAGGCACATAACGGCAAAGGGGGCCCCGGCAGCCACCGTGAGGTGTGGGTCCCCATGGAGGGCGCCCCACCTGATCAGGTCATGGCCTGGTGCGGCCTGATGATGATGTGGTCTGCCATCCGGCCGGGCGCCGAGGGCCAGGGTCAGCGGAACGGCGGCTGCGGGCCGAGCCCTTGACGCGGGGGAAGGCTGCCTCCGGCTGACGGTGAGAGCGGCCCTCGGAGCCTTCGGGCAGGGAGCCCCGTTGATCGCATGTCCGATCGGTCACATCGGACAGGGCATGGAGACACATCGAGCCGCGTTGGCTGGCTGCCGTCATCGCACACACCCCGATCGCAAGCAGCGTGGCCAGTCGGCATCGGACACCCGGATCACGCGGGTCGGGCACCCGCGCAAGCGCCTGGAGCGGCCCATCCGCCGGCACTTCCCTGACCACACCGGTGAACAAGCGGGGTGACGTAACCGGGGCACGGACATGAGGGAAGAGGGAGCGACGAGCACGGCAGCCTTGCTGATCTGGAAGCGGCCGGCGGCCACCGGTTGAACGGGCTGTCGCCTGGCTCGTCCACCGGGGCAACCGGCGCCCGCGTTACCGCGGCACCCGCCCGAACAACACCTGGCTCCACACCCACAACCGGGCCACCGCCCTCAATCTCCGCCGCCTGATCAACCTGGGCCTCACCCACACCCACAACACCTGGCACCCCGGCATGACCACCGAATGACCGGAGGGGCTGCCCGGCCTCCGGCCGGACAGCCCCTCACCGAGATCTTCTCAGTCCCCCTGGGAGCGTACTGCTTCCCGCGCCATGGCGGTGAAGTCGCTGTACAGCGTGGGGTCGTCACCGTCGCCGGGCCACCACTCATACGCGGTCCACTCGCCGTTCTCCCCCATGCTGTCGGCGTGCAGCAGCCAGTAGCAGCCACTACCGCCGTCGTCGTCGCCGATCAGCAGGGAGCGCTTGAGCATGGGGAAATGCTCCCCGAAGACTTCCGGCTCCGACCATGCTTCCATGAGGTCGGCACACAGGTCGGCGAACCAGCCGATGTCCCCGACCTGGAAGAGGTCGACGAACCCGATGTCCTGCCAGCCGTCGCTGACCCGGAGGAAGTTTCGGTACGAGGGAGGAAGCCTCACCCCGAGCCGCTCCTCGGCGGCCACGATCGCTTCCTCGCTGGCCGGTTCGGCACCGGCCCACCCGGCCTCCAGCCGCTCCTCACTGATGACCTGCCGACCCTCCTCGATGGCCTCACGGACCTCGTCCGAGTTGATGTGCCTGGCGTTGTAGTCGGTGAGGAACGCACGCCATTCCACGACCGTCATGGTCGAAGGGGTCGTCATACTCAACTCCGATGAGTCACACGGTAGGTCTCGGACAGCCTTACACGACCCACTGACAGTCGAGGTTGTGCAAGTGCAGACGATCCAGGCTGCCGAGCCGACCTTCCGGAGACAGCACCGCCCGGTCCCATATCGCCCAACGATCATTGGGTAAACGTTGCTGCTTCCTTGCCCGGCCCTCCTGCACCGCACGACCGGCCGCCTCGCCCGCGGCAGAGCCGGTGTCAGCGACCCGGCGGCCGGCACACGCGACATGCGGGTGCCCGGAACGGAGCCGAGCAGGGCGTTATACCGCGGGGCCACCTGACCGCTGCCGGGCGACCACCGACGGTTGCAGAAGGGCGCCGGTCACGCCGATGTCGCCGGACTGACCAGCGCGTACTCCACCGTGTCGCAACCGCTCCGGCCACGCGGCGCGGGTCATGCCCCGTGCCGGATCGCCGCCGACCTCGCGGTGACGGTGGCGGACGGCGGCGAAGCGATCGCGGACCCGACTGTCCTGCGCGACCAGGGCGCCGGTTCGCGCCTCCTTCAGCGCAATGGCCGAACGCGGCATAGAGGTGTGATCGGTATCCCTCCAACAGCGGCAACGAGCCGACGGAGGTATGTGCCCTGGCGGGCGCGCGAATAGCAAATGACCGGTTGCGTCACCGCAACAGCCCAAAGAGGGACGATGCCCCTGTGTGAGAGCCCCCGGGACGCGCTCACCTGGTGCTCGGCTCGGCACGGCGTGTGGAACCGCGTACGACCACGGTGCACGGGACGACCGAGTTGCCCGGCTCCTTGCCATCGAGAACGTCGATGAGCGCCGCTACGCATTCGGCGCCCAGGCGGCGGGCGTCGAGGCTGAGCGCGGTCAGGGGGACCTCCCAGTCGGTGGTCCCGGCCGCCTGGTCGCTCGCCCGCATCACGCTGATCATGAGGTCGCCGGGGACGGTGAGGCCCAGTCGCCGGGCCGCGACGATGAGGGCTTGCCCGTAGGTCTCGTTGAGTCCGTGCACGGCGTCGGGCCGGTCCGGGGCGGACAGCATGCGCAGAGCCGCTTCGACGGGGTCCTCCGTGACGGCGGGGGTCTCGACGAGGGGGGCCTGGCCGGCCGTGGCGCACCACTGGCGGTAGAGACGCTCGCAGTCCTGGGTGTACGCGTCGGGTTCGGGGCCGGAGAGCAGGCCGACCCGGGCGGCGCCGGCCTCCCGTAGGTGGCCGAGAATCGCCGCCATGCCCTGCTCCAGGTCGCTCTCCACCGTGGGGACGTCCTCGTACCCCGGGTCGATGGGGCGGCCGTCCGTGACCACGGGCATGCCGCGCCGGGCGCAGTCGGCGAGCAGCGGATCCTCACGTACGGGGTCGACGATGATCATCCCGTCCATGGGGACGCGTGCCCACAGTCCCGAGGCCGGGTCGCCGGGGACGGCGACGAGCGCGTAGTCGCGCTCCACGGCAGCCATGGTGGCGCCCGCCGAGAAGGCTGCGTAGTAGGGCCGGTACGTGCTGGCCCAGGGGAGGTCCGCCATGTGGCCGACGACAAGGCCCAGGATGCCGGTCCGCCCGGAGACCAGGCCCCGGGCGACGGGGTCGGGCCGGTAACCGAGTTCGGCCGCGGCGCGGCGCACCCGTTCGCGGGTGGCCGGGGCGATCTGGCCCTTGCCGCGCAGGGCGTGCGACACGGTCGTGATGGACAGGCCGGTCGCCTCCGCCACGTCGCGGATGCCGACGCGCCGCCCCGCCCCCCTGGCGGATGCCGGTGCGCGGCCGGTCGTTCGTGTCGCGTCCTCACGGCTGGACATGCCTGTGTCGCCCTCCCCTTGTCGGCGGCCGGAGCGGCCCCGGTGCCACGCTCCCGCGCGGTCCGTCGGACATCGTGCCCGACCCGCTGTGCCCAAAACGTTTTGGTCTCCCTGTGCTCGGGCTATTGACGGACCCAAAACGTTTTGGGCACTGTAGCGCACCAATGGTTTCCGGCCACGTCCCTAGGAGCGCCATGCGCACCCTCCGTACCCTCGCCGTCCCCGCACTCAGTGCCGTGCTGCTGGCGGCCCTCACCGCCTGCGGCGGCTCCGCGTCCGCTGGCGGAGACTCCACGTCCCACACCACCGACTCCAAGGGGAAGCGCACCTACGGCGAGTGCGAGGTGACCGGCGAGCGCGGCTCGATCGGCCTGAAGACCGTCGAGAAGGACACCCTCACCGTCGTCGGTGACCTGCCCAGTCCCGGCTGGTGGAACGGCGACACCGTCCGCCAGATCGACAACGGCTACGAGTACTGCATGGCCGCGACCCTCGCCTACCGGGCCGGTCTGCCCAAGCTCACCGTGCGCAACGTGTCCTTCGACGCGCTGGTCGCCGGCAAGAGCAACGATTTCGACCTGGCCCTCGCGGAGATATCCATCACCGACGAACGCCGCAAGGTCGTCGACTTCTCCGCCCCCTACTTCGCCTCCAACATCGGCGTCCTGGTGAAGTCCGGCTCCAAGGCCACCCAGGACACCATCACCGGCCTCCAACTCGGCGTGAAACAGGGCACCACGGGGGCCGACTTCGTCCGCGACAAGCTGCGTCCGGAGAAGGCGCCGAAGGTGTTCGCCGGTGACGTCGAGCTGCAGGCCGCCGTCCAGGCCGGCCAGATCGACGCCGCCCTCACCGACGTCGCGATCATGCTCGGCAAGGCCAAGGAGTCCAAGGGCAAGCTCGAGGTGATCGGCCAGTACGACACCGGCGAGTCCTACGGAGCCCTCTACCCCAAGGGCAGCGAGAACGCCGCCGCCCTGGACGGAGCCATCGAGGAGATGAAGAAGGACGGCACCCTCGCCGGCCTCGCCTCCACCTACCTCACCAAGGCCTTCGGCGGGGACCCCGAGGCCATCCCGCTCTGGAGCGCCAAGTGACGCTGACCGCAAGCCCGTTGACCACCGGGCAGAAGGAACTGGCGAAGAGCACACCGCCCCCGCCGGCCCTGCCGCTCGCCGCCGTCGCGCTGGCGGGCGTCCTGATCACCGTGGTGCTGACCGGCGTCACCGCCGCGGCCGCCGGACGGGTGCTGCCCACCGCGGCGGCGGTCACCGGCGCCGCCGTGGTGGCCGCCGCGCTGCTCACCCTGCTCCGGCCCGCGGCGCGAGCGGTGAGCTCGGCCCGTACCGCCACCGCGGCCTGGAAGGAACAGCGGCCCGCCGACGCCCGCCGGGCCGCCTCCGAAGCCCGAGAGGACGCCTGGACCACCCTCGGCTGGTGTCTGGCCGCGCTGGTGCTGCTCGGTGCCGTCTGGTTCCTGACCACCAACGACCGCGCGGTCCAGCGCACCTTCTTCGACGGCTCGGTCATCGAACTGAGCTTCGGGGAGATCCTGTCCGCCTTCGGCACCAATCTCTTCATCGCCGTCGTCGCCCAGATCCTTATCCTCGCCTGGGGACTGACGCTCGCGTTGGCCCGGATGGCGCCGGGCCGGGCCGGCCGCCCGCTGCGGCTGCTCGCGACCACTTACATCGACGGCTTCCGCGCCATCCCGGCGATCATCATCATCTACCTGATCGGCTTCGGACTGCCGCTCGCCGAAGTGCCGCTCCTCAGTTCACTCAGCCCGGTCTGGTTCGCGATCCTCGCTCTCACCCTCACCTACGGCGCTTACGTCGCCGAGGTGTTCCGGGCGGGCATCGAGTCCATCGCCCCGGGCCAGACCGCGGCGGCCCGCTCCCTGGGCCTCTCGCAGAGCGCCACCATGCGCCACGTCGTGCTGCCCCAGGCCACCCGCCGTGTCGTCCCGCCCCTGCTCAACGACTTCATCAGTCTGCAGAAGGACACCGCCCTGGTGAACATCATCGGCACCATCGACGCCTTCAACCAGTCGAAGATCTTCGCGTCGAACCACTTCAACCTCTCCTCGGTCACCGTGGTCGCGGCCCTCTTCATCCTCATCACGATCCCCCAGGCCCGGTTCGTCGACCGGCTCATCGCCCGGGAACAGCGCCGCGGCAAGGGAGCCTGACATGCCCTTCATCGAAATCGACGCCGTACACAAGAGCTACGGCACCACCCCGGTCCTGCGCGGCATCGACCTGGACGTCGAACAGCACCAGGTGGTGACTCTGATCGGTGCCTCCGGCAGCGGCAAGTCGACGCTGCTGCGGTGCGTCAACGGGCTGGAGGACATCAGCGCCGGCGAGATACGGGTCGGCGGCGAGACCGCGTCGGGCCGCGGCACCGACGTGAATCGGCTGCGCCGCGACGTCGGCATGGTGTTCCAGCACTTCAACCTCTTCCCGCACATGAACGTCGTACGCAATGTCGCGCTCGCCCCGATGCGGGTGGCCGGAGTACCCCGAGCCGAGGCGGAGGAACGGGCCCGCACGCTCCTCGCCCGCGTCGGCCTCGCCGACAAGGCCGAGCGCATGCCCGACCAGCTCTCCGGGGGACAGCAGCAGAGGGTGGCCATCGTCCGCGCACTGGCCACCCAGCCGCGTGCCCTGCTCCTCGACGAGATCACCTCGGCTCTCGACCCCGAACTGGTCGCCGAGGTCCTCGACATCGTCCGCGAACTCGCCGACAGCGGCATGACCATGCTGCTGGCCACCCACGAGATGGGCTTCGCCCGGGAGGTGTCGCACAAAGTGTGCTTCCTGCATCAAGGCGTCCTGCTGGAGGAAGGCCCGCCCGAGCAGATCTTCGGCGACCCGCAGGAGGAACGCACCCGCGCCTTTCTGCGCCGCATCGTCGAGGCCGGGCGGCTGTGAGCGCGCCCCGGGTGCTCGTCGTGGAGCACGAGAACGGTACGGGCCCGGCCCAGGTCGGCGAACGCCTCACCGCGCGGGGACTGGACCTCGTCATACGCCGCCCCTGGGCGGGTGACCTGCTTCCCCTGACGCCGGACGACTACGACGGACTCCTGGTCCTCGGCGGATCCATGGGCCCCTACGACGAGGAACAGGCCCCTTGGCTGTCCGCGGCCGGCGACCTGCTGCGCCAGGCCGTCGCCCGGGACATGCCGACACTGGGCATCTGCCTCGGCATGGAACTGCTCACGGTGGCCTGCGGAGGCACGGTCCGACACTCCGAGCGGCCGGAGGTCGGCCTGTGCGAGCTGACGCCTCTGCTGCCCGCCTCGAGGGATGAACTCTTCGCCCCCCTGACGAAGGGCACGCCCCCGTGCGCCGTGCAGTGGCACTGGGAGGAGACCGCGGTCCTGCCCGAGGGCGCCGTCCCCCTTCTCACCAGCGCACGCTGCGCGCACCAGGCCTACCGCATGGGAACCTCCGTATGGGGTGTCCAGTTCCACCCCGAGGTGCTGGCCGACGACATCGCGGGCTGGGGTACCTCCGACGTGGGCCCGCTGAGAGCACTCGGCCTCGACCCGTCCTCGGTGGTCGCCCATGTGGCAGCCGAGGAGGAACGGTTGCGCGCGCTGTGGGGCTCCTTCGCCGAACGCTGGGGCGACATCGTGACGGCCCGCAGAACGGCACCGGTCCGTCCATGAGCCGGCCGGGCCCGGCGAGGGCGGCGGAGGACTGACTGCCCACAGCCTCACCGGACGCGGCCCGGCCCGGCCCGGGCCGCGCGGAGGAGGCGCCCCGGATTCTCGGCCTCGAGCAGGGCGCTCTCCGTCCCGCGGCCGCGCCGGCTCCTGGCCCTCGCCCCCCACCCGCTTCACGGCGTCCGGGCACGGCCAGGGCCCGTCCTTCGGAACCACGTCCGCAGCGACTTGCCGTGATGCCGAGCTCCGCGGCCACCGCCGTGTACGTCCGCTTGCCGGCCGCGGCACGGGAGAGCGCGACAGCGTCCCTCCTGAACTCCTCGGCATACGCAGAACTGCGTCCCGTCTGGACATCCCTCCCTTGCTGGACCATCGAGATCTCTTGTCAGGGTGTCCATTCCAGGGGATCAGTCCTAGACACCGCTAACTGCACGGCATTGGATCCAGCCCTCGATCGCGGACTCGGGCAGCCGCTTGGTCAGATGCTGCATCGGCCCGCTCTCGCGTCAGATGCAGTCCCTCGGCCTGGGCCCGGCCCACCAGTTCATCGATGAGCCGGGCGTCCACCGCCTTCGACGTCTGCAGTTCAGGCGTCCCGGTGGACCCGACCAGCCGGCCGATCACACGCACGGATGGGGGAGGGGGACAGCCAGTCAGCCCTGCGTCACGGGTGGAAGGTGGTGAAGTAGTTCGCGGGGAGAGTATTGAGCCAGGCGTGGGTGACGCCGGTCCAACCGATCCTCACGAAGTCGTCCTTGCCATCGCCGTCGACGTCGGCGAACTGGATATCCTTGGGAGGAAGGCCAGTGTCACCAGCGATCTTGCCGATGTCCCGGTACGTTCCGCCCGAGCCCCTTGGCCCTTCGTTGATCCAGGCCCTGGCGCCGCCTTTGGCGGTGATCAGGATCCGGTCGTCGCGCTTGTCCCCGTTGATGTCGGCGTATCTGATCTCCCGGGGGTTCTGCAGGGCGCCGCTGATGTTCTGGGGAGAGGTCCAGTCCAACCACGTGCGGCCGTCGCCGTTCTGGAAGTCCCGGTTGTACCAGGCGGTGGTCGTGCCGTCCGGCTCGATCAGCAGGTAGTCGTCCCGGCCTCCTCCTGTGACGTCGGCGAACCGGATTTTGGTGGCAGGGTCGATCGTCAGGGACTTACCGGCCGACCCCTTGTCGAAGACACTGGCCACCCCTTCGTACTTGTTCGCGCACATCCGCGCACCGACTGGGTTATCGGCCTTCCAGGTATAAACCTGCAACCTCCCTGTCAGGTCGACCGACACACAGTCGGGGAAGTCGTCACCGTCCAGGTCGGCGAAGCGCAACTGGTTACCCACCACTCCAGTGGGGGGCTTGTAGGAATTCTTGCCTTCGACGAAGGGCACCCAGCCCTTGCCGGAGGGGCCGCCGTTCCACCAGAAACGGAAGTTCTGGTGCTGGTCGACCGTCACGAACTCGGCCTTGCGGTCCTTGTTGATATCCACCATCCAGAACCGGTTGGTAGAGGGGAACTGCTGGGACTGGATGACACCGTGGTCCTTCCAGCCCGGCCCCAGCTTGCTGCCGCCGTTGTCACCAGTACCTCCGGTGCCGCCGGGACCGTCGTCTCGCGTCGGGCAGGCGTCGGACACCGCTTCGCCGTCCTGTTCCAACGGTTCCAGGATCCACCCCTGATCGTTGGCCTTGTTGGCGGCCTTCACAAACGCCGCGCCGATCTTGTCGTAGCCCTCATCGGTGGGGTGAATGCCGTCGGAGGTGTGGATGTCGGAAGGTTCCAGGTGGGAGATGTCGGTGTAGACCACGGACAGGCCACGCTGTACGAACCGGTCCACCAGCGCTGGGATCTGGGCGGTGAACTTCTCGCCGCGGGCGTTCCTGGCGGGATCGTGGAAGGGCTGTAGTCCCGCCACCAGCACGGTGGCGCCCGGGACGTCGGTGGTGACCTGATCGATGAGCGCTTCCAGCCGGTTGATGGCGCCGTCCATCTGGTAGTCCTGGATGGCGTCGTTCCCGCCCGCGAGGACGGTGACGACATTGGGGAGGTAGAGCGGGACGGAGCAGCTCGCCTTGCCGGCGATCTCGTTGATCCGGTAACCCCGCCAGCCCTCGGTCTCCCGGTCAGGCATCGTCCCCACCCGGACCGACCCCACCCAGTCCACTTCAGGTGTGGCGTCCTTGTCGTCCTGGGTCCCCGCCTCGGCGAGGGACGGCGAGACCCTGTGCTCGCCGGTCTTCCCCGCATTGCGGTCGGCGATCTGTTGCAGTCCCCGGTCGACAGTGTCCCGGTAGCCATTGCCGTCGGAGCTGCCTTCACCCCAGGTGGTCGAGGACCCCAGTGCCATGACGCGAATGGCCCGCTTCAACTCGTCATGGGGCTCGTACACCTTCATGCGGGCTTCCTGCTGCAGCCAGTCGTGCACACAGTTGCGCTGGGACCCGCACAGCGGGTTGTCGTATGTCGGGGATATGTACGCGTCGGCCGGGCGGTTCGAGTCAGTAACGCTCAGCGAGAGGACACCCGTGACCACTCGGACCCGAGGGCTGCCCCAGTACCCGGACGGCCCGCCGGAGTCCCCTTCCCGCAGCCTGGCCTTGAGCGCTCGGACCTTGTAAGCGGGACCGCCCGCGCTGTCCTTGAGTCCCTCTTCGTTGTCGTTCACCTTGGTGTACGCGCCCTTGAGGACGGGGGACGCGGTGCAGGACGCGCAGGTCTTACCCCAGCCGTAGGACTCAAGTTGGCTTTTGAACCTCACCTTCTTGTTCGGCGCCAGCTTCGCGTAGGGGTGTCCCTGGGTATTCAAGTGCCCTTCCGTCGGCGCAGTCTCCAGAACCGCCAGGTCATGACGGAACTTAACTGAGACAACGTTGTGCCTGTTGCCCTCACCCAACGTGGTGGAGCCCACCCGTACGAAGAACTCGTAGAACGGAGCGAATTTGAAACAGTGTGCGGCAGTGAGGATCCAGCGCGCGCCGGTGACGACCCCTGAGCAGGCGAACTGGTCTGGCCTGCCGTCCACGCCTTTTAGCCATATCTGGGCCATATCGGTCCCGGAAGCGGAACTGGTGAATCCGTCCTCGACTGCCTTGGCCTGGGGTGCGGGTGAGATCAGGAGGGATCCGCAGGCCAGAATGCCTGCCAGGACAACGACCCATCTGAACCGCCACGCTTGATGGCGCAACATTTCTGACATGATTCTCTCTCTGTATGCGCGGCATCCACGCGTCGCGGATGCCGTCACGACCAGCGGGCGGGCGGGATCAGAGATCCGCTGACGTACCCAGCCATGCGGATGGCCCGCCGGGAGGGACCTCCGGCGGGCCATCCGCTCACGGTCTACTTGCCGTAGTAGGCGTTGTAGACGGAGACCGTCGACGTGTTGTTCTTCTTGTCCGTGACCTCGGCGCGGAAGGAGATCGCCTTCCCCTTCGCCGGGTTCTTGACAGTGATCTTCCCCTTCTTGACCGTGGTCTTCTTCCAGGTCTTGCCGTAGTCGTAGGACACGTACACCGACAGGGACTTGAGGTTCTTGCCCTGGGCGGCGCCCTCCACGGAGACCGGGATCGTGGCCTTCTTGCCGGCCGTCACCTTGCTGTCCAGGCCCGTGGCCGCGAGGAAGCGGACCGTGGAGGCCGGAAGCTGCTTGAGGTCGGCGGTCTTCTTGGAGCGGAAGGTCCAGCTCGCGTCGATCCGCGTGGACGCGGCGGCGACCTCGGCGCTCCGCTTGACCGAAGTGGTCAGCCTGTACGAGGCGTCACCCGGCGGAACCTCGAACTCGTCAAGGCCGTTCGGAGTGCCGTCGTACGAGCCGATCTTCTTGCCGTTGCGGTAGAGACTGGTGACGGCCGAACTCGTCACCGAGTCACCGACGTGGCCTTTGCCGTCCGAGAAGAGGTACAGAGAGCCGTAGATCTTGTTGCCGTTGCGGAAAACACCGTCGTCCTTGGTGAGACTCGGGCCGAAGACCGCCGTGTTCACGGTCTCCCTGTAGGTCTTGCCGCCCTTGAAGGTCTTCCCCTCACCGATGAGGTAGACGGTGTCGAGGTCCGGCGGGCCCTCCTGCCTGTGGTCCTCCTGCGCGAAGTCGATGTTCCATGTGACCTTGTCCGAGGTGGACAGGTGCAGGGTGTGGGTGCCGGGCAGCCGCTGCGGGACACCGATCGACGACCAGGAGATGCCACCGGGCAACACGAACCGTGCGTCGAACACACCCTTCTTGCCCGGGGCGGGCGCGCCCATGCTGACCTTCACCGTGGCCAGGTCACTCGCCTTGTAGTGCCGGGTGTAGCCGGTGGCGAGCCTGTCGACCCCGGAGACCGTGGCGATGCTGTACTGCTCCTCGTCACCCTTGTACCAGTGCGCGTCCCACTGCTGGGTGAGGACGCCCTTGGGGAGCCGCGGACCGACGTGCGCGGAAGCGAAGCCGTTGTACGACTCGAGCAACCAGCCGCCGCTGTAGGACGAGTCCTTCGTCTTCAGGTCGTAGTCGACCGAGGCGAACAACGGCGTGGCCTTCTTGTCCGGCACGGTGATGTCCACCGGCTTGGCCTTACGGGCGTCCAGTGTGACCGAGGTGTTCCTGGTGACGCTCACCTTCGGCTGGGCGAGCCAGTCGAGACGCTTGTAGTCCTCGGCCGGGCCGAGGAAGACACCGGAGTCCAGGAAGTAGTCGCCCTTGGGAACCCGCAGCGTGACAGTGCCGTCGGAGTCGTGGAGGTCGAACACCTTGCCCGTGGCGGTACCCGTCGTGGCGGCCAGGGTCGACCAGTGGTTGCCGGTCGGCTTGCCGTCACGGCCGAGGACCTTCACCGTCACGTCGTACGACTCGACCTCGCGTTCCACCGCGGCGGCCGTGCGCACGGTCTGCCCGCCGCCGGTGGCGACCACGTACGCGGAGTAGGCGCCGTCGACCGTGCCGCCGAGCTTCGTGTTGACGGTGACGTCCACGGAGGCCTTGCCGCCCGCCGGGACCGTGACCGTGGTGGCGCCCAGCGTGAAGAAGCCGGCCGGGGCCGCCTTGCCCTTGGGGTTCGTGGCGGTCGACGTCAGCTTCAGGGTGACGTCCTCGGTGCCCAGGTTGCGGTAGGTGAGCTGCTTGGTGACCGGCTTGTCGTCGGTGTGCGGCCACTGCTGGAGACCGAAGCCCAGCGAGACGGGCTCGGCGATCACCGTCTGTGTGATCGCCCGGTCGACCTGGACCCGGCCCGAACCCTGCTCGAACGCCGTGTACTCGCCTGCCTTGGTGGAACCGGTGAGCGCACTCTTCAGCTCGGTGTGCTTCCACTGCGGGTGCTGCTGCTTCAGGATCGCCGCCGCGCCCGCCACGTGCGGGGTCGCCATCGACGTACCCGAGATGGTCATGTACCCATCCGGCTCCTCGCCCACCTCCCCGACGATCAGGTTGCCGTCGGCCGAGGCGGCCGTGATGTCGACGCCGGGAGCGGTGACGTCCGGCTTCAGACCGCCGTCGCCGGTGCGGGGGCCGGTGGAGGAGAAGTCGGCGAGCTTGTCCTTGCCGTCGACGGCGCCGACGGTGAGGGCGGCGTCCGCGCTGCCGGGCGAACCGATCGACTGCGGGCCCTCGTTGCCGGCCGCGACGGCGAACAGCACGCCCTTCTCGGCCGAGAGCCGGTTGACCGCCTCCTCCAGCGCATCGATGCCGGGGGTGTCGGTGCCGCCCAGGCTCATGTTGATGACGTCGGCACCCTGCGAGGCCGCCCACTCCATCCCGGCGAGGATGCCGGAGTCGTCACCGAAGCCGGAGTCGCTCAGCACCTTGCCGTTGAGGATCTTCGCGCCGGGCGCGACGCCCTTGTATCTGCCCTTGGACTTGGCGCCCGTACCTGCCGCGATGGACGCGACATGGGTGCCATGGCCGTACCTGTCGCCAGCCGTGGGCGCGGAGGTGAAGTTCCTGGACGCGGCCACCTGGCCCTTGAGGTCCGGGTGGGTGGCGTCGACGCCGGTGTCCAGGACGGCGATCTTCACGCCCTTGCCGTCGTAGCCGGCCGCCCACGCCTTCGGCGTGCCGATCTGCGCCACGGACGTGTCGAGAGAGGCCTTGCGGACCCCGTCCAGCCACACATGGGCGACACCGGAGGCGGTCTTGTCACCATCGGTGACGGCCTCCCACAGATCGGAGGCGTCCTTGTGCGAGGTCTGCACCGCGTCCGCGTTCAAGGCTGTCAGGGAACGGCGCAGATCACCCGCCTCCCGGACATCCGCCTTGGCGGCCTTCGCGGAACCCCGGTAACCGACGATGGCCCTCGGGCCCCGCTTCTGGGAGCCACGCATCGCGGACTTGTTCAACTCGGTGACGTCGAACAGCCGCCGGTCGACCTTGCCGGTCGCGATCAGCCGGGCCGCGTCCGCCGGGATCACCAGCGTGTGCCCGTCGACCCTGCGGACATGGAAGGGCACGTGTTCCCGCCCCTTCGCCCGCTCCAAGCCCACCACACGGCCCTTGGCGTCCACCGCGACCCGGTCACCCGTGATCAGCGTGATGTGGTGCTTCGCCTTCAGCGACGGCCCCTTCGCGGCGCCCGCCTTCGACGACACCTGCGAAGCGGTGGCCGACCGCTGCTCCCCGTCCGCCGACGCCGGGCCGGCCATGCCCGCCGCGAGCGCCACGGCGGCCGCCCCCGCGACCGTGGCCCCGCATGCCCTTCTCACTTTTCTGCGCACGTCCTTCTCCCCCTTGAGGAGTCGCCGGATGGGATGTCACATCACCCGGCAGAAGTGGTCCCGGGGCGCGCCTGCGCGCCCCGGAACAAAGTCTTCCGGCACTGATCAAGCCCTTCAAGGACAGTCGGAAAGCGTGGGGAATCCGATGGGCGACCTTAACTGCGTTGCCGTAACTCCGTTACGGGACCGTGTGGTTGTGGCTCAGAGGGCGGTACCCGAGCATGAGGAGACGACGTGACGGCCCGGCTTGACGCCGTAGTTGCCAGAACAGTCCCCGGGCATTCCGGGAGGGACGGCTCGATAGGGTTCCCCGCATGAGGCCTGAGGTGCTGAACAGACTGAGCCGATACCGTGCGGAGCTGACGGCGGAGCAAGTCCCCGCCGCCGTCGTCGAACAGTGGACGGACGCCGCCCTCCCCTGCGCGACCCTGACTTTGAACGGCGCCGGACCGACCGTAGGCCGCTATGGTGGTCCCCTCCTCCTCCCCCCTGATGCCCCGGACCCCGAGTTTCCCCTCGTCGCCTCGCTCAATTGTGCCGACCTGTCCGAAGAGGTGACGGGACTCCCGCTGCCGCCCGACGGCCGTCTGCTGCTCTTCGGGTTCCCCGACCCGGATGCCGGAGGCGAGGTGATGTACGTGCCCGAGGGCGCGACCGTCGAGGAACGCGCGGGAATCTTCGACTACTCCGAGGAGAACGGCCTGGAGGACTGGCGGGAGATACACGAGGCGTTCTGGCAGGGCGACCTGCACCTGACCGCAGATGTGTCCCTGCCGTTCCACAGCTGCAAGGCGGTGGCCACGGCACGGGGCTGGCGCAGTGAGGAGCTTCCCTGGGCTCCCTACGACACCGTCCACGACGCGCTGTTGGACGTGTGTGCCAGTGGCTTCCCGGCCGGCGGGTGGGTGCAGGTGGGTGGGCACCCCAAGCACGAATCCATGGACACGAACCCTGTGGAGTCGGTTGCGATCCATGCGGATGAGACCGGGGACCTGAGGGACTGGGTGCTGCTGGCCGAGTGGCATCCCAACATCGAGGGGAGGGAGGGATTGTCCCTTCACTGGGCGATCCGGAGGCAGGCGCTCGCCGCCCGGCGCTTCGACCTGGTGGAGGTCACGATGTCCTGGAATCCATGAGCGTGACCTCGCAGTGGGGTGCCGGACCTTCCCGGTTCGCGGTGATCAGCGGGCACACCCGGTACCGCGTGTGCCGGTCTCCGGCATGTCCGCGTGCGATGGACCGCCGCCGCGGCGTTGGCCGCGCGGGCGAGGAGTGGTCCGGCGCGGCCTGCGCGGCGGGGCCTCGTGGGCCCCTGTCCCGCGCGGCTTTTGGGAAGTCCTTCGGCGAGGAGGCCCTGTGCGGCTTGCTGCGGCACATCGAAGGGCACACACCGTGGCGTGGGCATGCTCCGGCCCGGGAGGGCGTCGCGTCGGTCCGCCACTCGCCTTCCACGCAGTTGACGTTGCCGGTTCGCTCGCGACCAGCAGAGTGCGGCGGCTCGGGCGTCTGCGCGGTGGGCGGTGTGCAGCAGGCTGTGATCAGGCAGTGTCCCGGGACCGCGGGCGTCACCGTCGTCACCCGGCCTCCGTCGTGACATGCTCGGCGCCCTCCCGCAGTGCGGCGAGGATGCTGTCCTTCTCGGCCCGGTAGCGCTCCACGGAGGCCAGCTTGACCCCTTCGTATCCGCGGACGACGTCCGGCAGCTCCGCGAGGCGGCGGACCACGGGAAGCGTCTCCTCGGTCAGGAGCGCGAGCGAAGCGCCGAGCGACGCCCGGTAGTCCTCGGCGAGCTCACGCTCGACCCGGCGCACGGGATGCAGGCCGAAAAGATCGAGGCGCGTCCCCCGCACCCTGCGCAGGGCACGCAGCAGGACGAGGACGGGGCGGGCCCAGCGCCCGACAGCGATCTTCCGTTCCATGCCCACGGCCCGGAGAACGGGCGGACGCAGCAGAGAGGACCGTCGGCTCCCGCTCCCGAACGCCGCATCGATGTCCGCGTCGACGACTGGATCGAGGGCGAGCCGCGCCACCTCGTACTCGTCCTTGTACGCCATGAGCTTGTGGAGGTAACGGGCGGCCGCCTCCGTCAGCTCGGTCGAGCCGTCCACGGCGGCGCGCTCCGCGTCCGCCACCCGCCGGACGAACTCGGCGTACCGGCGGGCATACCGCAGATCCTGGTAGCCGATGAGGTCGGCCACGCGCACCGTGAGCAGCCGGTGCAGTTCGGATCCCTCGTCGCCGGTGACCGTGGCCACGAGCTCGGTGGTTCCGCGGGGCAGTGGCGGCCCCGCGATCTCTTCGGGCGCCGGTCCTGCCACCGCCGCGCGCAGCGCCTCCGGATCGGCGATCGCCTGGCGGCCCCGCCGGAACGCCTGGATGTTGCACTCCACAGCCACCCCGTTGAGGGTGATGGCCTCCTCGACCGCCCGCGCCGGCACGGGCAGCACCCCGGTCTGGTACGCGGCTCCCACCAGCAGCATGTTGGCGTACTGCTCGTCGTCGAAAAGCTGTGTGGCCAGTGCCCCGGTATCCAGCGCGACAAGCTGACGGCTCACCTCGCCGACGGCGTGCCGGACCACGTCCGGAGCCGGGAAACCGACCTCCGTGTCGACCACCATCTGCCCGGTGGGGATCTCGGTGGTGCTCATGACGGCGACCGTGCGCTCCGGGGAGGCGACCCGAAGATACGTCGGATCGGTCGCGACGAGGGGATCGCAGGCGAGGTACAGGTCGCAGCTCCGCTCGGTGAGCTTCGCGCCCTGTTCCACGGCCTGCGCGGTGATCTTGATGTCGGAGACGACGGCGCCGCCCTTCTGGGCGAGACCGGTCTGGTCCAGGCTGCGCGCGTGCTGGCCGTCGATGACGGCGGCGGTCGCCAGCACCTGCGAGACGGTGACGATGCCGGTCCCCCCGATACCGGTGATCCGCATGCCGAAGGAGCCGTCCGATGTCCTGCGGACGGCCGGCTCAGGCACGTCACCGGCCGCCAGAGCGGGCGGTCCGGCGTGCCGCGGCCGGCCGGCCGGGGTGATGGTCATGAACGCCGGGCAGTCGCCGTCGAGGCACGAGTAGTCCAGGTTGCACGAGGACTGGTCGATGCGCGTCTTGCGGCCGAACTCGGTGGGAACGGGGTGCACGGAGAGACAGTTCGATGCCCGGCCGCAGTCACCGCAGCCCTCGCAGAGGCGCTCGTTGATCCACACGCGCGTCGTCGGAGTGCCGGCCTTGCCGCGCCGCCGTGCCCGCCGCTTCTCGGCGGCGCACTCCTGGTCGTGGATGAGAACCGTCACGCCCGCGGTGGCCCTCAACTCCGCCAGCGCTTTCTCGATGCCGGCCCGGTCGAGCACCCGCACCGCCCTCGGGAGCCGGGCGCGGGGAACGCGCGCCTTGTTGTCGGTGGTGATGATCACCTTGGCGACGCCCTCGTCGAGGAGCGTGGCGGCGAGCCGGTCGACGGGCAGAGCGCCGACGGCGTCCTGGCCGCCGGTCATGGCGACCGTACCGTTGTAGAGCAGCTTGAACGTGACATTCACCCCGGCGGCGACCGCCGCCCGCACGGCCAGGCTGCCCGAGTGCATGAAGGTGCCGTCGCCTATGTTCTGCACGAAGTGGCCGACGTCGACGAACGGCTGCATCCCGATCCACTGGGCGCCCTCCCCGCCCATCTGGGTCATCCCGACGACCGTGCCCACCTGCTCGGCGTCCATGAACACGACCATCGCGTGACAGCCGATGCCCGCTCCCACCGGCGAGTCGCCGCCCGCGGTGGTCGAGGTGTTGTGCGGGCAGCCCGAGCAGTAGTAGGGGCTGCGGGCCAGGAGCGGCAGGGACAGAGTGGCACGGGGTCCGGGCCGCCGGCGCCAGACGCGGGCGGCCTCGACACCGAGTGCCGCGAGCACTCGGGACAGGCCGGAGGTGACGCCGTCCGTGTCGAGTTCTCCCGAGCGGCTGAACAGCGGCTGCCCGTCCGGACCTTCCTTGCCGTGGACCGTCGGGACCTGGGCACGGCCGTAAAGGATCTCCTTGACGGCGGCCTCGAGGAACGGTCTCTTCTCCTCGACGACCAGCAGATGGTCGAGACCCTCCGCGAACTCGACGACGGCGTCGCGCTCCAGGGGGAAGACCATGCCGAGCTTGAGGATTCTGATGCCTTGGCGGGTCAGGTCCGCGTCCGTGAGCCCGATGACACGGAGCGCCTCACGGACATCGAGATAGGTCTTGCCGGAGGCGAGAATGCCGATCCTGTCGGACGGCCCGCGCTGCACCACCCGGTTGAGGCCGTGCAGCCGGGCGTACTCCAGGGCCCGCGGGAGCCTGCTGTCGTGCAGGCTGCGCTCGAGCGCCATGAGCTCGGGGCCCAGCAGCATCGCACTCGGCCGGTGCGGGCTGGGACCCGCATCCCCCTCGACGACCGCGATGCGGTTCGGGGTGACGACGGCCGTGGACATCGCGTCCGCCACCGCGGTCGTGATCTTCATCCCTGCCCACAGGCCGCTGAACCGGGAGAGGTACTGCGCGTGGATCCCGAAGTCGAGGACGTCCTGCGAGTCGGCCGGGTAGAGCGTCGGGATCGCCAGGTCCGCGAGCGTCGCCTCGCTGACGCACGGCACGCTGGACGACTTCGCCCCCGGATCGTTGCCGACCAGCGCGACCGCACCGCCGAGGCGGGCGGTGCCCACCAGGTTCGCGTGCCGCAGGGCATCGGAGGCACGGTCCAGGCCGGGTGACTTGCCGTACCAGATGCCCATGACGCCGTCGTAGCGGGACATGCCCACCTGACCGGCCAGTTGGCTGCCCATGACCGAGGTCGCGGCGAGTTCCTCGTTGAGCCCCGGCTTGTGGACGACGTCGTACTCGCGCAGCAACGCCTGGCGCCGTGCCAGCTCGATGTCGTATCCGGCCAGGGGCGATCCCTCGTACCCCGACACGAACGTCGCGGTGCGCAGACCGTCGCGACGGTCGCGCGCGGAACGGTCCAGCAGGATGCGGACCAGGGCCTGGATACCCGAGAGGTGCACTACGCCGTCCGGGAGGCGGTAGCGGTCGTCCAGACGCAGGTGCCGGCCGTCCTGCCGGCCGGCTTCGGTGAAGGATGACGTCATCGCCTTCTCCTCTGAACGGTGGCACGGCACGGCGATCGACCGTGTCCCCAGCCATGGTTGGCGCGGCAGAAGCCGGGATGGTGTGCTGATGGGCCAGGAGTATGCGGGCGAAGGGAACCATCTGACAATCTTGTGCGGAAAAGTTGGGCCAATGGCCCAGTGGGGGTGTCGCACTGCCTCCGCCGGCGGGCCGGATGCCCAGCGAACGCCGACTGCCTGGGCGTGTGCGCCCCCGGACGCGCATCGGCGGGCGGCGACCGCGCACAGTGGCGTTTCCGGGCTCACCGCAGGAGGCCTGGGACCATGAACGTACTGAGCGGGCTCCGCCGGAAGGCGCCCGGGTCCGGTGCGCGGGGAGAGGGGGCTGAGCACCGCGGGGCAGGTAACCGGTGCGGGCCGGCCGGTCGCCGGCCACTTGGGCGGACCGCTGACGCTCCCCACCGGTGCCCCGGCCTTGACGAGACGCTGGACCCGATCGGGACCCCTGGATCTCGTGGCGCCGCCCGCAGACATGACGGACTCTGTGCTGCCACCCGGCGGCCGGCTCCTGCCGTTCACCGGATCCCGCGACCGTGACGCCGGTACAGCAGCGGTGCACCACCCGCCGGGACCTGCGTCGAGGAGCGCCCACGGAAGTGGTGGGAGAGGGGAGGAGGCGATCTCGGCGTGCTCGGCCGGACCGGGCTGCGGATCGGCGGACACGCGGAGGACGGCCGGGGGAGCGTCGGCCTGGGACCGCTCTCGGCCTCTGTACGGGGTGAGCGCGACGGCCCGGCCGGGACGAGGACGCGCCACGGCCCGCTCCCGGCTCCTGGCGAAGCCGCCGACCGGCCGCCGGACGGGGCGAGTGCCCGGTTGCCTGGCGTCAGGGGCCGACGGCAACCGGGCCGTGTGCGGTCAGCGCCTGCCGAGCGTGCGGATCACCCGGAGGGCGTCCACGTCCACCTCGGCGACGCTCAGGTCCTCGTTGAGAACCCACGCGGTCTGCGAGTCGGCACTGAAGCTGATCGCCTGACGGGGAGCCTTCAGGCCCGTCACGGTGCCCTTCACATCCCCGGTGCCGGGGTCGATGGCGGTCAGTGAGTTCGCGCCCTTGTTCCCGGAGAACAGCACGGTTTCGTCGGGGGAGAGCGCGGCACCGTAGGGCTGGTCGCCCACATCGACCGTGTCCCGGGTCTCACCGGATGCGGTGTCGACGATGTAGATCTTGTCGTTGCCGCTGCTGGCGGCGTACAGCCTGTCGCCGGCGCGGTTGACGGACAGTCCGCGTACGCCTTCGAATCCCTCGATCTGCTTCAGTTCCTGCGGCTTCTCGGTGGTGAGGTCGAGGACCGTGATCCGGCCGCCCTTGCCCCCGTCGAAGTTGGTGACGTACAGCTTGTCACCTTTGGGTGCGAGCTTGATCCCCTGACGAGGTTCGGAGAACCCGGTCAGCACGGTCTCGGGCCGGTTGGCGGCCTGGTCGATGACGGTGACGGTGTGGGAGGCCGCGTTGTTGGCGTACAGCAGCCTGCCGTCCTTGCTCTGCGCGGTGCCGAACACACCGGCGCCGAGCGGCAGACGCTTCACGACGTCGAACGTCCGCATGGAAATCCGGTCCACGACACCACGGGCGCTGTCGGACACGGTGAAGGTCTTGCTGTCCGGGGCGAACAGGACGTTGCGCGGGCTGACATATCCCTTGATCTCGGCGATCTTCCGGCCGCTGCGTAGGTGAATCACGGAGAGGTGGTCGGAATCGGAGTTCGTCGCCACGGCGAATCGTTCGTCGGGGCTGACCGCCAGGGAATTGTTGGTCGCGTCGACGACCGGATCACGCATGTCACCGACGGCGCTGGTGTAGGCGCCGAATGACACCACTGTGCGGTGCATCAGCGCGGTCTTCGACGTGCTCTTCTCCGGAGCATCCGCATTCGCCGAAGCCATCGTGGCCGGCAGGGCCAGCGCGGTGAATGCGGTGGTGCTGAGAATCACCCGGCGAGTCATCCTGGTGTTTGTCACCCGGACCGTCTCCCTTGTTTTATGGTGTCCGCCTGAGCCGACACCACGATGAGCATGTGCGAGTCACCGGCTCGCGCTGTATCCGCGCCCGGTAGCGGGGTCGACAATGCGTGTGCGAAATGGGCGGCATACGCACGAGGTCCACTGTTCCCTGCGCCGGCTCGCTCTTCCGTCGGCTCGGTGACTGATCTTCAGTAAGGGATACGCCTGTGATTCCAGGTGTGTTGAAGAGATATCGATCCATCTTTTCGAGCCGGGTGACCGGTTTGCCGTTCCCGGTCTTCCATCTCGGTCCGTGAGGTGGGAGGCGTTGACCGTTCGTGGCCGCGTCGCTACATTGCACTGGCTTGACAACGTTGTCCGGACTGAGAGGTGCTGATGAGCCATCGGGGGAACGATGCCGCACAACGAGGCGGCATGCGACCGGTGCCCACGGGGAGCGACGGGATGACGCGCCGC
Organism: Streptomyces toyocaensis; assembly: GCF_000725125.1. Lineage (GTDB taxonomy): Bacteria > Actinomycetota > Actinomycetes > Streptomycetales > Streptomycetaceae > Streptomyces > Streptomyces toyocaensis. The sequence goes on along the minus strand of NZ_JFCB01000022.1, from coordinate 40,391 downwards.
GGCCTCATCCGGCGGACGGGGATGGCGGGTGCCTCCGCCGCCGGCCTGTCTCTGCTGCCGGGCACGGCACACGGCGCGACAGCCGCATCCGACGAAGGAATCCGAGCAGTTGGCGCCGAAGGCAGACGCCGACGCCCGACGACCGTGCCGGACGAGGTCATGCAGGAGGTGTACGAGGAAGTCAAGACGCCCTACCGGTACGGACCCGTGCTCACCACACCGCCGGATGCGGAACTGGTCGATTCCCCCAGCGTCTTCCGCCATCGCGGCCGCTGGTACATGGTGCACCTGGTGTTCCGCGAGGACGGCTACGAGACCCGGCTCGCGTCGAGCCCCGACCTGCTCGACTGGACGCCCGAGGGAACCGTTCTCCCTTTCCGGCCGGGCGCCTGGGACCAGAAGCAGGCTGCCGGATACATCGCGCTGCAGGACACCGAGTGGGGTGGCTCCGCCCAACTGCAGACATTCGACGACCGGTTCTGGATGAGCTACCTCGGCGGTCCCGACCCCGGTTACGAGGGCGGACCGCTGTCCGTCGGCGTCGCCTCCACCCGGACCCCGCACCTGCCGCAGCCATGGGATCGCCGGGACGCGGCGGTTCTGGGCCCCGACGACCCCGACACCCGCTACTGGGAACGCTCCAAACTGTTCAAGAGCAACATCATCCGCGATCCGCAGGCCCGCCTCGGTTCCGGCTTCGTCATGTACTACAACGCCACTGGCGCCGGAGGGTACGGCAACGAGACGATCGGTATGGCGGTCTCCGACGACATGGTCCACTGGCGCCGTTACGGCGAGGCTCCGGTTCTCACTCCGTACGAGTGGCACGGCGTCGCACTCTGTGGCGACCCGCAGGTCGTCCGCATGGGGGACCTGTGGGTGATGTTCTTCTGGAACACCATCGACCGTACCTCCAACGGCCGCTTCGACTCGTTCGCCTGCTCCTACGACCTGGTGAACTGGACGCCGTGGCGGGGGCCGAAACTGACCAGCTCCACCCGGCCCTGGGAGGCGAACCAGGCGACGAAGCCGTGGGTCGTCAAGCACGACGGCGTCGTCTTCCACTTCTACAACGCCCAGTCGACGACCGGCGCGCAGAGCATCGGGCTGGCCACGTCGAAGGACCTGCGTGGCGAGTCGGAAGGCCCGATCACCGTGTCGGCCTCCCACACGTGGATGTACGACTCGCCCATGGCCGTGGTGGACGGGGTCGTCGCCGGCACTCCGCGCTGGACCGCCTACAACTCGCCCAACACCGTCGACTGGCTGCAGCTGGACTTCGACGCGCCGCGCCGCTGCACGGGGCTGACCGTCCACCTCTACGACGACGGCGGAGGAGTGCAGCCGCCCCGGCAGATGTTCGTCGAGCACCTGCGCGGACGCCGCTTCGAACAGGTCACCGGTGCCCGTTGGGACCCCGCCGGCCCTCGCGCCGGTGCCAACACGGTCACCTTCTCACCGGTACGCACCTCGTCCCTGCGCCTGCACTTCGTCCACCGTGAAGGCGGCTACCAGCGCCCGGGCAAGGGCACGTACTCGGGCGCCACCGAGGTCCGGCTCGCTCCGTGACGGCAGGTCTCCCGGCCCGGGACGCGAGCCATCTGTGGACTGCCAGGCCGGGACCACGCAGGGCTTCGAAACGGAACTGCCGATCGTCCCGGTACTTCAGCCACTGCGTCGCGTCTCCCTCTCAAGGAAGGACCGGAAGGTGCGCGCGGGCCGGCCGGTGAGGCGCTGGACGGTGTCGGTGATGCGGTCCTCCGCCCCGTTGGCGATGGCGCGGTCCATGTCGGTCAGCATGGCGGCGAACTCCGGCGGTACCTGGGCCGTGAGGCGATCGCGCATCTGGTCGTAGGACAGGCGGCGGTGGGTCACGGTCCGGCCGGTGACTTCGGTGATGACTGTGGCGATGTCGTCGTGGCTGAGTGCCTCGGGTCCGGTGAGGACGAGATCGGTGTTGGGGGCTTGTTCGTCAGTGAGAGCGTGGACGGCGACGGCCGCGATGTCCCCGGCGTCGACGAAGCCGACCCGGCCGCTGCCGGTGGCGGTCCAGATGGTGTTGTCGTCGCGGATGCTGCGGGCGTGTGCGTGCGTGTCGGTGAAGTTCTGCATGAACCACGAGGGCCGCAGTACCGCCCACTGTTCGAAGAGGTCGGGCAGGGCCTGGTGCACGGTTCCCACCGCCGGGCCGCCCCTGGGGATGGCCGAGGAGCTCAGCAGCACCGCGCGGTGCACACCGGCGGCGCGGGCCTGTTGGAGGAACGGCAGCATGATCGCGGCGGGGTCGGAGTCGCCCAGGGGCGGTATGAGGTAGACGCGGTCGACGCCGTCGAGGGCGGCTGCGTGGGTGGTGGGGTCGTGCCAGTCGAAGGTGACCGGTTCGGCGCCGGCGACCGGGGTGGCCCGGCGGCTGGCGGCTTTGACGCGGTGGCCCGCGGCTGTCAGCTGTGCGGCGGTGCGGCTGCCGGTGGTACCGGTGGCGCCGGTGACCAGAGTGGTGGCGGTGGTGGTGGTCATCGGCTGCTCCTGGTGAAGTCGGTGCCGGGCTTGAGGACGGCGAGGGGGTTCCAGTAGTCGCGGTAGGAGGTGATGTGCCCCTCTTGTACGGTCACGACGGCGATGTAGGTCATGTCGAAGGGTGCGTCGCTCTCCACCAGACGCCCGGTGCCGCGCATCTCGACGACGATGGTCTGCGGGTCGGTGGTCTGGTGGATCCGCAGGTCGGAGAAGTCGTGCAGATCGACGTGGTCGGGGTAGTGGCGCATGTAGGCGGCGATGGCCTCCTTGCCCTCCAGACGCTGGGGCCAGCCGTCGGGGGCGAAGGGGAACTCCATGAGGCCGTCCTCGGCCCACAGAGCGACCCACGCGGAGATGTTCTTGTCGAGCAGCAGCCGCAGGCTGTGGCGGTACAAAGCCGCCGGAGCGGTCGGTGCGGGCATGAGTGTCCTCCAGCATTAGAATGCGGACTCCGGGTCCGCTTCTACGATATGGACCCGGGGTCCGTTTTACAAGTGGAGGAGCAGCATGTCCGAGCGCAGGTCCCGCAAAGACGCCGCCCGTAACCGGGAGGCCGTACTCGCAGCCGCCGACGCCCTCTTCGCCCGCTGCGAGAGTCCCGCTGACATCACCATGGCCGACGTCGCCGCGGCGGCCGGCGTCGGCAAAGGCACGCTCTTCCGGGCCTTCGATGATCGCGCTGGACTGCTCCGCGCGCTGTACGAGGCACGGCTCGAACCGATCAGAGAAGCCGTCGAGGCCGGCCCGCCGCCCCTGGGGCCCGCAACTCCACCGAGGGATCGCGTAGTCGCGGTGCTCGACGCCCTCCTCTGCTTCAAGCTGGACAACCGGCGCCTCGTGCTGGCCTTGGAGGAGGGCGGGAGCCCCAGCCCGTACCGGGCGGAGCATTACGAACGGTGGCACAGCATGCTCCGAGCCGTCCTGGAGCAGATCCCCGCCTTGACCGACAGTGACTTCACCGCCCACGCCCTGCTCGCCGCCACGCGAGCCGACCTCGTCGAGCACCTGGCCGGGGAAAAGCGCGTTCCGCCAGAGAGGATGCGGGCACAGTTGGCGAACTACGTCGCCAGAGTCCTGGCCTCCGGCCCACCGCAAGATCCAGCGCGGCTGTCCGCAGAATGACGCGCGGCTCGGAGTACCCGTGCCGTTCGCGCGGCGGCACGGTCGCGTCCGCCAACCGCACCCGCCACTTCCCCCCGTCACACAGCGTGTTCGCCGCGGCCGTCGTCCTGCCGGGCCGTCGTCCCACCGGGTTTTGGCGGCCGGTACGGGCAGAGCGTGCCTCCGGTCACCCCCGGGGAGGTGTGGACTCCAGTGCCAGACCGGCGAGGACGGCTCGAAGGAGGCGCTCCGTCTGCAGGTCCGCGACCTCGGTATCGGCGAGGGACACCAGCTTGTCGGCGAGGAGGGTTCCGAGGCCGTGCACGGCTGCCCACACGGTGCATCCCGCGCCGTCGCGGGCTGCCTTGCTCAGGACTCCGGCGTCGACGAGCCGGTCGAGCTCGGCTTCGATCACGTCCTGCGGGTGTGGTGAGCATGCCACCTCGTAGCCCCGGGCACGGAAACCGAAGGCCAGCCGTGCGACGGCGGGGTCGTTCGTGATCCAGCGGATATAAGCGCGGCCCGCCGCGAGGATGCCTCGTAGGTCGTCGACGTCCGGCCCTGCCGTCTCCGCTGCGGCAGCGGACATGCGGGTGCCGAGCTGGGCGAGTACGCGTTCGGACAGGGCGTGCATGAGCGCGTCGCGTGAGGCGAAGTGATGGTAGGCGGCGCTCGGACTGACCCCGACCTGGGCCGACGCTTCACGCAGTGACCAGCCCGTGTCTCCACGCTCGCGGACCAGCTCCTCGGCGGCGTCGAGCAGGGCCCGGCGCAGCTCTCCGTGGTGGTAGCGCTTCCTGACCATGATCCATCTCAACATCGCCCAGATGCGTGCCGTCGTGCAGGCACCGCGATCGGAACCTGGTGAGACGGAAGGGTGGCCAAGTCCGCCACCGCCTCTTCGTAGCTTACGTCGGGCACCCCGCGGGAGGTACCGGGCGCCCCTGACGTGAGCTCTGGGCCGGCACCGCTGGTCCGCGGGGCGCGACTGGCGGGTGGAGCCCGTCCCGGAACGTCGGCATCGAGGCCGCTCGGTGCGGGGCGGCCCCCGTCCTGCCACATGCCGCCGTTGATCCCCCAGCCGGAACCATGCCGGCCGCCCGGCGCGTTACTCCATTTGGCGAGGCCCGGTGACGAGGAGTGTATGTGCGGAGAGTGGTCGGAAAACGTCTGGGGATGATCGGCGGGGGTGCCGCGGTCGCGGCGGTATCGGTCGTGGCGGGCACCCTTCTCGCCGGTGGCGAGAGCGGCAGCATCGCCGCACCGCATGCGTGCCGGACCGCCGCACACGGCGCCGCGCCGCAGACCGGGCCCGCAGCGGACCGTCCGGTTCGGACCGGTGCGGCACCCGCCGCCGACTTCGACGGCGACGGCCACCCCGACATCGCACTCGCCGGGCCGGCCGGAGACGTCGGGGACAGCGCCCTCGCCGGGATTGTCGCGGTCGCGTACGGCACCAGCACGGGGACGGACCTCGGCCGGTGCCAGCGGCTCACGCAGGGCGATCCCCTGATTCCGGGGAAGCCCCGCGGCGAGGCGTTCTTCGGATTCGACACCGTGGCCCGTGACTTCGACGAGGACGGCTACACCGACCTCGCCGCCTCCGTGTTCGAGGGATGCGACCCCCATGTGATCATCATGTGGGGCTCCGAACGCGGGCTGACGCGTGCCGCCCGGGTGCCGGGGACAGACGGCAGCCATGTGCCCTGGGCCACTGAACCGTGCCTGGATGAGCAGCTCGCCGCCGGCGACTTCGACGGTGACGGGCACGCCGATCTGGTCTTCGGCCTCGGCTCCGAACGCGGCCTGCTGAAGGGACCGTTCCTGCGTGACGGCTCGCCCGCCGGCACCGGGCGCGTGCCGGTGCCCCGGGCGCCCGACGAGAGGGCGGACGACATGGCCTACCAGGAACTGGTGGCCGGGGACCTCAACGGCGACGGCATCGACGACCTGGTGACCTTCCACAACGACGACACCGGTCCCGAGACCGTCGCCTGGTCCGAGCTGCACTGGCCGGTGAGTTATCTGCAGGGCGGCCGGGACGGCTTCACACAGCCGGACACCGTGCGCCTGCCCGACGCCGCGGCGGGCGCGGTCGGCGACGTGGACGGGGACGGCTTCGGTGACCTGGTCCTCAGCCCTCGCGGTGGCGGGGTGAGCCGCAGCTCGGTGACGGTGGTCCACGGCACGGAGTCCGGACCGGGAACCAGAACCACGACACTCGACCGCGACACACCGGGCGTACCCGGTGAGGAGCCGGGCGACGAGGACGGTGTCTTCGTGGCCCTGGACACCGGTGACGTCAACGGCGACGGCTACGCGGACGTCGTCGCGGGAGCCCCTCGGGCAGAGGTGTACGCCGAACCGGGCCCCGAGGAGGTGCTGTTCTTCCCGGGCGGCAAGAACGGCCTGACGGGTCGGGGCGCCCGGGCGTTCGACGAGCGCGATGTGCACGGCTTCGCGAACAGCGGGCACAACTTCGGGCGGGCCGCGCGCCTCACCGACATGGACGGCGACCACAGGGCCGACCTCGTGGTCACGGCTCCGGGCAACTGGGAAGCCCCCGGATCCGCGTGGATGCTGCCGGGATCCGCCGCCGGCCCTCTGCCCCAGGGCATCACCCAGTTGCACGAGGGCACCTTCGTCGGGCCCGGGGAGTGGGCCGATCTGGGATCGGGCATTGCCCGTTAGAAGAACCATAGGTGTCGCCCATGCCGGATGTCTCTCAACTCCGTCCGAAGGAACAGGACGGTTTGTTGTCCTACCTGCTTCTGAGGCAGTGGGGGCGCCCCCGCCTGCGGGCCGTCCTCGGCGCGGGGGCGGCGCTTGTGGTGCCCGCTGTATGGCTTTGCCTCGCATCCGGACCCGACCCCGGTGACCACCGGCCGACGGTGGTGTGCTCCGACGAGAGCGGCACCAAGCTGACCGCCGACCTCGACGCGGACGGGCGCCTGGACGAGATACGCGACCCCCATCGCTCGGGAGACGCCACGGTCGTCTTCAGCCGGGCGACCACCGCTGTCGAGGTCCGGGTGGGCGAGGCTCGCACGGTGTGGCAGAAGGCCCGCAGCGCGCTGGTCCCGGACACCGCGACCCGAGGCGCGTTCGGCGATTTCGACGGCGACGGATATCTCGACCTGGCCCTGTTCCACAGCCGGCGCGACGTCGGAGACAGCACCGCCTCCCACCTGCCCGTGCATGAACTTCGCTACGGGCCGCTCGCCAGGGACTTGAGCGGCAGCCGCACCCGCCACATCGACGTCGCAAGGGCGTCGTTCGTCAGCGATGCGCGCGCGACCGACGAGAACCATGATGGACGGGCCGAACTGCAGGTGTTCCAGTCCGTCGGTGACGGGGGCCTCGGCCGGTACACCGGACGCCACACCGAGGACGGTCTGACCCTGGGCGACGAGCCGGTCGACTACACCGGCACAGCGGGTCCCGATGACCTCCCGTCCGGATGGCGCGACTTCGGCATCTGCGTGTATCCCACTGCGTAGGCAAGACCAATCGAGGAGACGCCCGGCCGGCGACGGGTGGCCCGCCTCCGGCTTCCGGGTGGGGCCGGCCGCCTCCCCGTCGCGCCGCCTGATCTCCACCGGGCGCTCGGGACTTCGTCCTCTTGCACGCCGTCCCCACCGCTGTGCCCGCCCGCGAGGCGCGCGCCGGAACCCGGCGACGACGAGTACGACGCTCCTGACGGCCGCCGCGCTCGTCGTCGCCGTGACGGACACACCCGCGGCGGACTCACCTCATGTGCCTTCCGGCTTCTGCGGCGACGGGTGGTGCCTTCGAGTGACACGGTGTGCCACTTCGTCATGAGTGCACGTCCGGCGCGCGAACCGGCCCGCGGACCGGAAAGTACCATCATGGACAACGCCCGGCCGCCGTCCGGGCACTGGTGACGTCACGCGTTTACCCACCTCTCAGACGCAGTGCGTGCGATGCCATTCGATCTCCGCGTGGCCCGCCAGAACGACCTCGCCGAAACCGGCGTATCGCTCATCGAGTTCTCCGTACTTCACGGCGAAGAGATACGCACCGTACTCACCGTCCGCCGACGCTGTGCGGGTGTCCAGCAGGATCACGTCCTCGCCTCGTGTCAGACACAGCGCGTGCAGCAGCACATCACGGTCCCCGGTGCCGCCGACGGTGTTGACGCACCCCGGGTGAGTACTCCGGAACCAGTCGATCTCTTCACAGGAGCGCAACGCCTCGGTGTACTGAGAGACAGGTCCGAAGCCGTTGCTGGCCGTCAAGAAGCCGCGCAGGCTCGGAGGCAGCGGAACCCCGAGCCGTTCCTCGGCCGCGTCCAGTTGTCTTGCGGTCGCCGGCTCGCGCCGGAGCCGGAATCCCCGTGGCCGATCCGATGCCGGACTCCGATGGGCGGCGGACACTGTGCCGAGGTACCAGTCGGCGAACTCGGCGAGATGGATACGCCACTCCTCGGCGGACACAGGCACATGCCGCTGGAGTGTCTCGTCATACCGCATTGCTCCCCTCTCGCCTTTTCCCGCGGTGACTGAAGCGCGACGGGGCCGCTGTACGAATCCGCGGACGCCTCCACAGGGCCATCCTCGTGAGAAGCCCGTCCCGCAACACCAGCGCATGCGCCAGTACGGCCAGCATGTGCATCGTGAAGAGAAGGAAGAGGGCGTAGCCGAACACCGCATGCGTCTCGCGCAATGCGGAGTACAGTCCCGGATCCGGCGGCACGATGGCGGGCATGTGCACACCGCCCAGCTCGAACGGGGTGTCGGACGCCGACACCATCGCCCAGCCGACGAGTGGCTGGGCCACCATCAGACCGTAGAGCAGACACTCGGACGCGGTGGCCGCACGCCGTTCGGTGCGGTTCATCGAACGGGGAAGTGGCGGTGCCCGGTGGGTGAGCCGGTACATCAGCCGGATCACTGCCAGGGCCAGGACCCCCATGCCGAGGGGTTTGTGCACGGACACCAGGAAACGGTAATCGCCCAGGGAGGCCATCATCCCGGCGCCGATGAAGAGCATGACCACGACAAGGCCGGCCATGACCCAGTGCAGCCAGCGGGAGAAGAGCGGGAACTGCGCCGGTTCCCCGGCAGGTGAGGCAAGGACCTCGCGATCGTCCGCTGCGGCCTCAGACATCGCTCTCCTCGGCCGCCTTCACCGGACTGGTGCGTATGCCCTCACCGGCTCGCCGTGTGAAGGACTGCGCGTACACCGCCGAGCGGGCGCTGAGCAGGGGGTCACTGGAGGGTGCGATTCCTCGGGGCACCACGGTGGGATCGAAGTTGATGTCCCGCCCCTCGCCCGCCGCCTCGGTGCGCGCCGAGGTGAGAGTGAGGACCCCGGCGTCGATCGTGCGACGGGTGTCCGGCCAGGCCGCGGTGGCGTCGTCGACGGGATCCTCGGGACGGCCGATGGTGAGGACCATCCGCCATCGCAGTGGACCGGCGTCCAGGGCGGCGATCAGCTTCTCGAACAGTTCGTTCCTGCCGAGCGGCCCCTTGGCGGCCGGGCGCACCGGCTGGAGGGGAATCAGTGACCAGCGGACTGGCACCGTGTCGCCCGAACCGTTGGTGAAGTGGAAGGTGTTGAGACCGTTGAACGAGCTGTCCGCGAAGCCCGATGTGGGCGGGTGCTGCTTCGCCAGCTCCATGGCCCGCACCGTCTCGGGATGCTTGGCGAGGAAGGCCGCGGTCTTTTCCGGATCGGGCTTCCCCGTCCCGGGCATCGCCTTGAACGCGAGCATCCGTTCGTAGAAGCCCTGAGGTGTACGGTCCTGGAAGACGGGGCGGTTGATCATCGCGGTGCGCCACTGTTCACCGTCCGGCAGGTCGAATCGCAGCCCGAGACCCCGTACGGTCTGCGTGGCGTCGGCCACATCCGGAACGCCCCCGGACAGCGAGAATCTCCCGGTCACCGGAGTTCTTCTGCCGTCTTCGAAGACCACGGCCTCGGAGACGGCATTCCCGGCCCCGTTGGCCAGGAACGACCCGGCGACACCCACACCCTTCGCGTGGTTCCTCCGGAAACCGGCGTGCTTGCCGAAGACGGTTTCGAAGCCGTCCGTCAGCCGGCCGGGTGTCAGCCTGTCCGGGGTGAGCCGGCCGCTCGCGAAGAGGAACGCACCGAGATCGACCGCCCCGACACCGGCCACCGCTCCGATGCCCAGCAGGGCGGCCCTGCGGCTCGGCGCGCGGGATGCGGGTGGGGGTGCGGGGGACTGTAAGTCCTCTCGTTCCAAGGGGGACTCCTGAGTGTCATGCCTGCCGGCACCGGTGTGCCGGACAACGGTGTCACTGGGGGATACGCAGGCACGGGCCACACCGTTGACGGGAAACCGGGGTTCCGGTCTGGTTTTTCACGTGCACCCGCGGTGGGCGTGATCACCGCTGTGATCAACAGCACGCCTTGTCCGGCCACCGAAGTGACCGGGACAGCGTCTTCGTCTTCGCGCCGGAAGGCTTTGTGTGGCGCCTCCCGGTTTCTCACCGCGTGAAAACGAGGACCCGTGCTGAATGCTCTCTTCAACCGGGCTGGCCGCCCCGTCGCCGCATGCCTGGCCGCTGTCGGAATCGCCACCGCCGTTCTGATCGGCATGGACGGCCTGGACACGGTGGTGGGCTGCGGGACCGCCTACGACGACTACCCCTCCGAAACGGCGAAGGACTGGGTCACGCAGGCCGATCACGTCGTCGTGGCCACACCGACCGCCGAGCAGGAGATCAATCGGCGGGACTTCACCAAGGGGCCGATCCAGTATGCGACCGACCGCTCGGTGACCTTCCGGGCGGACGACGTCCTGTGGTCCGCGAAGAGCCCTCGGCACTCACTTGGCGACACCTTTGACATGGTGGCCGCCGGCTGGCGCGTGTACCGGGAAAGCGGTGCCCGTACGAAGGCCACGAGCGCGTACGCCCCCCGGCTGGAAACGGGCCACACCTACCTCCTTGCGCTGCGCTGGGCGGACGACGGCTGGACCGTTCTCGGCGAGGGCGCCGCTGTTCCGTTCGACGACCGGACCGTCGCCCGGGGTGAGTGGTGCGGGCGGGTGCTGAGTGAGGAGGACGTCGCGAGAGGGGAGCGCTTCTCCCGCATCGAGGACAAGAGCCTGGAGAAGCTCCTTGTAGGCCAGGACGACGAGGCGGTGAAACGCGAACTGGAAGGGGTGAGAGTGAAGAGGGACCAGTAGACGCCCCGGTGCCGGAGCCCTGCAGACGCCGTTCGTGGTCGCTGGACCGCACCTCTGCCCCGCGGCGGGGCCGGCCGTGGTACGGGGGGCGGACGATGGACCTCAACCCGGAGACATCAGGTCAAGCGGCCACACCACCGGTGAAGGAACGCGACCGAGCCCTGCCGAGGCAGGACGAGGTGCCGGCCGGGGTTGCCCGTAGCTGTTCGTCCGGGACGGCGAGCGCCGCCCAGACGGTCTTGTCGGCAGGGGTGCTTTCGCGGCCCAGCCCGCGGGCCAGTGCCAGCACGATGGTCAGACGAAGCGTCTGGAGCAGGAGATCAAGGCCAGGATGCCGGAGTGCTCGCTCATGGGGATCGCGGCAAGGACCGCGTACTGGGTGGACTTGCGGCAGCGCTTCGGCCCGGCGTCCGGCAACGAGCCGAAGCTGGACGATCCCTTCGGCCGCTACGTCATCACGACGTTCGTGAAGGGCACCAGCATGGGCCCGTACGAGGCCGCCCGGCACATCCCCGGCGTGAGCGGCCATGAGCTGGCCTATGTGGCGAACCGGCACTTCTCGATCGTGCTGCTGAACGAGGCGATCGCCGACCTGGTCAACGCCCACGCCCGCCTGGACATCTCCCAGGCGTGGATCGCCTACCACCACATCTCCGACACCTACGTCGCGCTGTTCACGCACTTCATCCCGTGCGGCGTGTGGGAGGCCGTCTACATCATCGAGGGCCTGCTGAAGAACTCCTCCGAGGCGGAGCCGACCACGGTGCACGCGGACACTCAGGGCCAGTCTCAGCCGGTGTTCGCGCTCGCGCACCTGCTGGGCTTCGACCTGATGCCCAGGATCAGGAACTGGAAGGGCCTGAGCTCCTACCGGCCCGGCAAGCAGACGGAGTACATGCACATCGACGCGCTGTTCGGCGAGCCGGGCAAGAACGTCATCGACTTCGACCTGATCGAGTCCCAGTTCAAGCACCTGATGAAGGTAGCGGTCTCCGTACGGGAGGGGGCGATCCTCGTCCACGCTGATCAATCGGCTGCGCTCGGGCTCCAAGAAGAACGCCACCTACGCCGCCTTCCGTGAGGTCGGCCGCGTGATCCGCACCCGTCCAGCTGCTGCGCTACCTCTCCGATCCGGCGCTTCGCCGGCGGGTGACCGCGGCGACGAACAAGACCGAAGCGTTCAACGGCTTCTCGCAGTGGATCGGCTTCGGCAACCGCGGCGTGATCGCGGACAACGACCCGGTCGAGCAGGAGAAGGCGATGAAGTTCAACGCGCTGCTCACAAACGCGGTCATCTTCCACAACGCCCCAGACATCGCGGAGATCGTGCGGCAGCTACTGGAAGAGGGCTGGACAATCGAGCCAGAGGACCTGGCCCGCATCTTGCGTACCTGACCGAGCACATCAACCGGTTCGGCGAGTACTCCACCCACGAACTCGGCATCCAGCCCGAGGCGTACGAGACGAAGCTGAATGTCGACTTCACCCAGCTCCGCGAGCAGGCCCCGACTGCCGCCGACCTTGGTCAACCCGCCTGAGCCGGCCTCCATACCGTTGCCGTTGCGTCGTCGATCAACCTCGGCGGCGGCAACGGCTGCACGCCCCTTTCACCAGTGGCACCGTGCTGTGCTGTGGCCGCTCGGATGGGTTTCCTCAGGGTCCGCCGACGGCAGGACCTCGGCCTGCCCGCAGTGGCCTGACCCAGGAGCAAGGGTCGAGAAGTGTCACCTGATGACTACCGGGTGACCGCTGTCTGCCGGGCGATTCGTCGGATCCCAGGGAACGATGGAGAACACCGAACCGCGCCGGAAGGACATGTCATGACCGCCACCGCACCCAAGGCCCCGACTGCACCAGGGGTGCGGTCCTGGTGGGGGATTCCGTACGCCACCGCCGAGCGGTACTGCCGCCCCGTGGCCGCGGACTTCGATCCGTCCTCCCTCACGACCGCAAGGGCGTCGTCTCCGTCCAGCCCGACAGCGGCGACTGGCTGGAGGTGGACAGCGGGATGGGCGAGGACTGCCTGAACCTGAACGTGTGGGCCCCCGAGCGGCCGGCCGACAAGGCGCTTCCGGTGACCGTGTACGTCCATGGCGGCGGATTCGAGTACGGCGCGAACACACAGATCACCTCGAACGCCGCCGGCCTCGCCGCGACGGACGCGCCGCGGGCGTGTCCATCAACTACCGGCTCGGCGCCCTGGGCGCGCTGTCGCTCTCGCAGTACGGCGGGCGGCTGGCGCAGGCCAGCAACCTCTTCCTCCAGGACGTCATCGCGGCCCTCACCTGGATCCAACGGAACATCGCCCACTTCGGCGGCGACCCCGACAACGTCACCGTCTACGGCCACAGCGGCGGCGCCTACACGACCTTCGGGCTGCTCGGCGCCTCCTCCGCCGACGGCCTGTACCGGCGGCTTGCCGGGTTCTCCGGCGGGCCTGCTCGCATCATCCCGGCCTGGTGGGCCGAGGAGCTCGCGGAGCGGTTCGTCTCCGAACTCGGCGTCGCGGACAACCCCGACAAGCTGATCGACCTGGACGCGGCCTCGCTGGTGGCCGCCCTGCACAAGGTCGGGGAGGGCGAAGAGGTAGTCCGCCATGAGCGCGGCGCGTACCTCGGCCGGGGTCCGGCCGCCCTGGTCGTAGGCGTCGACGAGCCTGTGGGCTCGGGAGCGGGAAAGTCGCCACCCGGCGACTTCGTCGGTGACGCGGTCGAGCGTGTGCGGGTCGAACCGGTCGAGGTCGTGTACGACTTTTGAAGCCCGCGCGTGCAGTTCGGTGACGACATGGCCCTACTGACCTACCAGCTGTACGCGAACACCAACCTCATCGACATGAAGTACAACTGCATCGAGCTGTACCAGCAGGAAGGAGACTCCCAGTGGCGCGTCATCCACTCCACCTGGTCGTTCATTCGCCCGATGGACATGGACTTCGGCTCCGCCGAGAAGATCGTCTGAGAACCGTCAGTACGCCCTCCTCCGAGGGCATCGATCGACCTGCGGATGGCTCCTGAGAGCGAACCCGACTTCCCCCAGCCCAGGAAGGTCTACTTGGCGAGAATAGCGCGCAGATGCGGCACGTGGAGGCAGCCGACGACGTCGTCATGATCGCGCTTACACCTCCGGCCCGGACGGCCGGACGAGGACGGCGCCGCGGAGACCACGGCAGCCCGCTTACGGAGGGCTCGTCGACCTGAGCAATGACCTCGGCGTCCCCACGACTGCCGGTCGGGCTGCGGCGATTCGCCAGCACGTCCTGGAGATACCGGCCCCCGTCGTCGCCGACGCCCTCGGCTATCACCACGTCACCACGACCAAGCTCGTCGGCGAAGCCGGAGGAACCTGGAGCCGATACGCCCCCGGCGACCACACACGGTCAGAGGCTGGCTTCCCCGGGGCACTGGCGACAGTTGAATGCGAGAGCCCACCAGTACGGGACCCCCAGCCCGAACCAGTTGTCGTTCGACGACAAGCTTCAGAGAAGAGAGGAAAGACCGTCGAGGAGCCTGTCCACGTCGTCGGCGGTGTTGTACGGCGCCAGGCCAACCCGCAGGGCGGGGTCCCCCAGCTTCAGGGCGGCGAAGGGCTCGTACGCGTAGAACGACCCGGCGGGGGCCAGGACGTCGCGTGCGGCCAGATACACCTGGGCCTCCCGGGCGTCGCGGCCTTCGAGGGTCATCAGCAGGGTCGGGGTGCGGTCGGCTGCTTTCGAGTGCAGGGTGACGGCGTCGCCCAGCGCGCGCAGCCCCTCTTCCAGCCTCGTGCGCAGCACCTGCTCGTGCTCGTGCAGGGAGCCCAGCGCATGGGCGAGTTGCTCCCTGCGTGTGGCCCGCGTGCCCGGGTCGATCGCGGCTAGGAAGTCCACGGCGGCGGTGGCGCCCGCGAGGATCTCGTAGGGCAGCGTGCCGAACTCGAAGCGCTCCGGCACGGTATTGGGGGACGGCAGGAGCTTGTCCGGGTGGGAGGATTTCGAGGAGTTCGGGCGCTCCCGCGAGCACACCGCAGTGCGGTCCGAGGAACTTGTAGGGCGAGCAGACGAACAGGTCCGCGCCCAGCGCGGGCACATCCACCAGATGGTGGGCGGCGTAATGCACCCCGTCGACGTACACCAGGGCACCGACCTCGTGCGCCAAGTCGGCGATCCGGCGGACGGGCGGCTTGGTGCCCAGCACGTTCGAGGCCGCCGTGACCGCGACCAGCCGCGTCCGGGGCGACAGCGCCCGCTGGAACGAATCGAGGTCGACCTCCGTGGTCTCGCTGTCGATCTCGATCCAGCGGATCGTCACTCCGGCGCGCTCAGCCGCCTGGATCCAGGGGCGGACGTTGGAGTCGTGGTCCAGGCGGCTGAGGACGATCTCGTCGCCGGCCTTCCAGCCCTTGGCCAGGTGACGGGAGAAGTCGTACGTGAGCTGGGTGGCGCTGCGCCCGTGGACGACGCCGTCGGCGGGCACATTGAGCAGGTCGGCATAGGCGGCGCGGAACTCCGCGACGGCGCGCTCGGCGTTGAGCTCGGACGGGCTGACAACCCCTCGGTTGGAGAGGGGGCCGGTCAGTGTCGCGGCGATGGCGTCGGCGACGGGGCGGGGGGTCTGGGTTCCGCCCGGGCCGTCGAAGAAAGCGAGGCCGTGGTCGAGGGAGGGGAAGTGGGCCCGGAGGGCGGTCAGGTCGATGGTCATGGCCTCGGTTTTCGGGAAAAGTGCGGCGGTCATGCGGACGGCTAAAGGCTGTCCCGTAAATGATCTTCAGTAGGCGAGGCTCGGTTCAGGCTCGCAGCTTCGTCAGGCGCTCAGCTCATCTGCTGCGCTTCAGGCCCGGGCGGGGAAGTCAGGATGGTCGGTGTAGGGCGAAGCAAGGTCACGCAAGTCGTGGCACGGCCAGGGGTCGCGAGCGTGACGGGCCAGGATGCGCCGCTTGGCCTCGATCTCGCGCAGGACGCGGGCCGGGTCATGCAGAGCCACGTGCAGAGCAATCGTGGGTTGAAAGCCGGAGAGGTCAACCTGACAGAAGTCGACCGTGTGTCCGTGGGCAGACCACTCCCCGCATCCGTCACCGCCGCAGCGCCGGGCCAAGTCGGCCTCCTCATCCAGCCGCGCCTCAAGGAACCTCACCAGTTCGACAGTCATATGAGCATTCTCGATGTTGTGCCGGACGTCATGGAACGATCTTGCGGTGGCTGGTGTGATCACGGCGTCGGAGCCGTCCTGGATAGTCCCGTTCACCGGGCTGAGCCCGCGGCAGTTCGGGAAGCTGGTGACGGTTCTGCGGCGCGAGGGTGCGGACGCGGTCCGCAGGGGCCGGCCGTGGAGCCTGCCATTGGAGGACCGGGTGCTGCTGGTCGCGGCCTACTGGCGAACAAACCTGACCATGCGCCAACTGGCCCCGCTGTTCGGGATTTCCAAATCCGCGGCAGACCGGATCATCGATCACCTCGGCCCGATGCTCGCCCTTCAGCCCCGCAAGCGGTTCGCGAAAGACACCGTGCTGATCGTGGACGGCACCCTGGTGCCCACCCGCGATCACACCATCGCCGAGCAGTCCAAGAACTACCGGTACTCCACCAACCACCAGGTCGTCATCGACGCCGACACCCGCCTGGTCGTGGTGGTCGGCCGGCCCCTGCCCGGCAACCGCAACGACTGCAAGGCGTGGGAGGAGTCCGGCGCGAAGGCCGCCGTCGGCACGACCCTGACCATCGCCGACGGCGGCTATCCGGGCACCGGGCTCGTGACGCCCCACCGACGACGCAAAGGGGAAGAACTGTCCGACTGGAAGCAGGCCCACAACACGTCCCACAAGCAGATCCGCGCCCGCGTCGAGCACGTCTTCGCCCGCATGAAGACCTGGAAAATCCTCCGCGACTGCCGCCTGAAAGGCGATGGCGTCCACCACGCCATGCTCGGCATCGCACGGATGCACAACCTCACCCTCGCCGGATAGACCACCCAGCTGTACAGCAACCCACCATGCCCGAGGCCACTCAGAGATCATTTACGGGACAGCCCTTAGGGAGCGGTGGGCGACAGCGCAGGTGAGGCGCGTTCTTCCGGCAGGTTGCCTAGACTCTGGCACCCGGCAGCAGAACACGTAAAGCGATGGACCAAGAAGAGAGAGTTCACAATCCATGAAGGCTCAGCCCGACCTGAAGCTCCTGTCCACCTTCATGGCCGTGGTGAGCTGTGGCTCCATGGCCGAAGCCGCAGCAGCCCTCGGCTACGTGCCCTCCGCGGTGTCCCAGCACATCGCCGTGCTGGAGCGCGACATGGGCATCGAGCTGCTCGTCCGCCGCCCTGGCAGCCGGCTGATCCTGACTGCGGCCGGCCGCTCCCTCGCGCAAGCGACCGAGACACTCTTCGAGGCGACCGCCCGATTCCAGGACGCCGCCAACGGCATCTCGAACTGTGAAATCGCCGAATTGCGCGTCGGCGCCTACCCCAGCGCGATGAGCCACCTGTTCCCCGGGATTCTGTCTGCTCTCAAGCCCCGTGGCCGCGGCGCCCGCATCCGCCTCATCATCGTGGAGACACAAGAAGGGTTGCCCAGGGTCAAATCGGGGGGCCTGGATCTGCTCATCGCCTACCGATACCTGCCCGAGGACCCACCGACCACTTCCGGTGAGTGGACCATCACCTCCCTGGGGCACGAGCCGCTGGTCCTCGTCACGGGCCCACGGCCGGGCCGTCGCCCGTTGGAACTGGCGGAATGCCTTGAGATGGAATGGACCTCAGGCCATGCACACAGTCCCGATCGGCGTTTGCTGCATCGCTGGGCCGGAGAACTGGGGATCTCTCCCGACGTAACGCTGGAAACCGAAGACCTGCACAGCATGTTGGCCATGATCAGAGCCGGATTGGCGGTGGGTCTGATCCCGGCCACTCTCATCAGTGGAGAGAACGACCGGCCAGGAGTCGAACGGGTTGTTCTTCCGCCCGAGGTCGCACCGCTCCACCGCGAGGTCCTTGCCGTGAGCAGACCCGGCATCCGCCCCCCGATCATCAACGAGTTGGTCACGCTGCTGGTCGAGGCTTTGAAGAGCGTCCAGTCGTAGTCACGGTGAGGAACGCGAAGCCGGTGCACCCCCGGCGAACACACACGGTCACCATCTTGCTGGACTCCACCGAGAACTGGCGACAGTTGAATAGGCTAGCTCACCAGTACCAAGGCCAGCTTGCGGAGGGGCTCGTAGCTCACGGCAGAGCCTGGGATTCCCCAGCACATGTGCTCCGCAGGTGGCCGCAAAGCGGGGTGGAGCGGTTCTTCGGGCAGATGTAGCCCGTCAGGGCTGCCGGGTCGACGGCTTGCTGGTGGATTCCGCGTCCTGCTCCTGTCCGGTCGTGGCGGACCAGCTGGCGAGCAGCTTCAGTCCGTCCTCGGCGGCGGTTTTGGGGGGCGCGCTGTAGACAACCACGCTCAGGCCGCTTTCGCCCGGCAGGCTCATGGTCTCCTGATCGAGTTCCAGGTCGCCGACGAGCGGATGGTTGAGGCGTTTGGTGCTCTCGCGGAAGACATGCACGTCGTGAGATCCCCACATCACGCGGAAGGTGTCGCTGCGGGTGGACAGTTCACCGATCAGGTTCGACAGCTCCCGGTCGTATGGGCTCTTCCCCGCCTCGACGCGCAGCGCGCCCACGGCGAAGCGGGCCATGCGCTCCCAGTCGGTGTAGAACCGCCTGGCTGCTGGATTGAAGAACGCGAACCGGGCGACGTTCGCCCCGCAGGTCGGGTCGGCGTACATCTCCGAGTACAGGGCCCGGCCCAGTGGGTTGGCGGCCAGCGTGTCGAGGCGGTTGTTCATCACGTATGCCGGCATCCCCGGCATGCCTACGACGATCCGCGCCACGCTCGGCCTCAGCGTCGGCCGGACCTCCCGCTGCCGTGCCCGCGCCTCCGGCGCCGGCCCGGCAGCGCGGGCGAGGTCGTACAGGTACATGCGCTCGGTGGCATCCAGCCGCAGGGCGCGAGCCAGGGCGTCCAGCACGCTGTCGGAGACACCTTGGAGGTTGCCGCGCTCCAAGCGCGTGTAGTACTCGACGCTGACCCCGGCGAGCGTGGCGACCTCTCCTCTGCGCAGTCCGGGTACCCGCCGCTGACCGTAGGTCGGCAGACCCGCCTGCTCGGGGGCGATCTTGTCGCGTCGGGAGCGGAGGAAAGCGCTGACTGCGTCCCGGTTGCCCATGACGACAGGGTAGGCAGGCCACGCGAGCAGTGGGGGACCCTGCCAGTACCCCTCACAGCAGAAACTCCCACGTCACGCCCTCCTGCCGTTGCATGGTGCGTGCCCCAATCCTCTGGGGACCGACCGGTGCGAGGACGCATGTGCCCCCGGGTCGGCCGACCTTTCCAGTACCGGAACAAAACCGAAGGGCACGCAAGATGAGCAACCAGATGAAGACGCTGGCGGAGAGCCCCGCGCAGGTCGTGCGAGGGCTGTATGACGCGCTGAGCAAGGGCGACGTGCCGGGTGTCCTGGCCAAGCTCGCCCCCGAGGTGATCATCGACGAGCCGACCCAGCTCCCCTACGGCGGCGTGCACCAGGGCCGCGAGTTGTTCGTGCAGTCGATCCTGGGCGCGATGATGGGCTACGCCAACGTCGCCATCACCGATGCCGAGGTGTTCGAAGGCCCGGCCGGCGTCATCGGAAGGCTCACCGGAACGCTCACGGCCCACACGACCGGTGAGGAGTTCCCGCTGACCATGGTCGAGATCCACCAGGTCGAGGACGGCACGGTGCGCAAGATCGACGTCTACACCAAGAACCCCCACGAGCTCGCCGCGTTCTACGCGCGCGCCGAGGCGGGCACCCGCTGACGACGGCACCTCGACAAGATTCCGGCCGAGTTGCCCCACGGCAGCGCGAGCAACTCGGCCGACTCATCCCAGCCCAGGCCCAGGCCGTCGCATTGATGACCCCTATCCGCATCAGCGTCACCGCGACCAGCCACGCGCACCACACAGCGAAGGAAAATCATGACCACCACCTGGTTCATCACCGGCACCTCCTCAGGCTTCGGGCGACTGCTCACCGAACACCTGCTGGCCCGTGGCGACCGCGTTGCCGCCACGCTCCGCCGGCCCGAGGCTCTCGATGACCTCCGCGCCGAACACGGCGACCGGCTCTGGACCGCCCCGCTCGATGTCACCGACACCGAGCGAGTGCGTCGCGTCGTCGACGAGGCGTTTGAGACCCTCGGCACGATCGACGTCGTCGTCAACAACGCCGGCTACGGCGTTCTCGCGTCCGTCGAGGAGGCGTCCGACGGACAAATCCGGCGCGTCATCGACACCAACCTGCTCGGCTCGATCCAGGTCATCCGTGCCGCCCTCCCGCACCTGCGCGCCCAGGCCCGAGGCCGCATCCTGCAGGTGTCCACCGCGGGCGGTCAGACGACCTACCCCAGCCTCGGCTACTACCACGCCTCCAAGTGGGGCATCGAGGGGTTCTGCGAGACCGTCGCCCGCGAGATCGCGCCGTTCGGCCTGGCCCTGACCATCATCGAGCCGGGCGCGGCCCCCACCAGCTTCGGCACGTCGCTGGACATCGCACCGCCCCTGCCCGAGTACGAGAACACCCCCGCGGCCGACACCCGGCAGGCGTTCCTCGGCGGCCACTTCCCGGTGCCCAACAACGCAGAGAAACTCACGGAGGCGATGATCGACCTCGTTGACTCCGGCGCGACCCCGCTTCGCCTCCCGCTCGGCCCCGACACCTACGAAGACGTCCGCGCCGCCCTCACCGGCCGGCTCGCCGAACACGAAGCTCATCGCGACGTCGCCCACTCAGTGGCGGCCACACCCGCCCGGTGACCGAAACCCGCGTCACTAGCCGCCGACGATGAGTGACTACGCGGATTCGCCCTACTCGGCGATGTATGCCGCGCGGTTCTCCGCGATGATCGCCCGGCGCCCTCTACGCTGAGGTGGTCGACCGAGGAGAGGGCCAGCATCTGCCGCCTCTCGACGTTGGACGTGATCAGTACGCCTTGTCACCGCTGACGTGACTGGGCCGGTTGCGGGGCTGCTTACCTTGCGGGCAATTGCTGCAATTCCCCCTGGCGGGCGGCCTGCCCGGATCATCCGCGCCATCCAGAAGGCCGACGGTCAGCGGCTGTGCACTGCTCAGATGGGATGGAGCGACGCGCCCTCCTGGCTGGCGCCGGGCGAGCCACCAGCGACTGACGTGCCCTCGTGTGCCAGTGACGCGGGAGAGCCGCTCCCCGCCACTGAGGCGGGCGCGGCCCGATGAAGTAGCCGCCCTGCGCTGGCTGCTCGACCCGGCAACCAGCTTCCTGGCCCTGCGGCTTCGTGCTCAAGAACGCGGCCGTATATCTTACGACACGGCCTGGCGGCTGGCACGTCAGCGGCGTTCTTTACCTTTCGTCGCCGGAGTCCTCGGCGAGATATCCGTGGTGCCGATACACCATTTCGCGGGCGGTCCAGTTGCGGATGAGGTCTGGGGCGTCCCCAGGAACTGGTCGATCGCTTCCGTGTAGCGGCAGTAGCGTCCGGGTGCGTGAGGGCGATGCCGAGGTGCGCATTCCGCTGCGGGCATAGTGCTCGTAGATGGCCATGTGGTCCGGTGCGGCTGCTGTGAGGACGGCGGAGGCGGGGGGAGTCACTGGTGCGGAAGCCCGGTAGTCGCAGAGGCTGAGGAGTTCGCCGGTGTGCGTTCGGCGGGGCCACACCGACCTGGCGAGCGCGGCCTTCTCGACGACGCTACGGACCCTCTGGTCACCGCCGTGCCTGCCCTATTCCTTGGGCGCGTCGCGCGCCTGTGGAGGTTGGTGTATGCAGACTCGAAGCCTCGCGGCTGCTGGCGCCGAGCGGGGAACAGGGGATCGGGATGGCTCGTGGCAAGCGGGGCTTTCGAGGAGCTTGCAGACCGGCGAGTTGGGGCCGGCCACGGTTGATCTGTTGCGGCGGCTGGTCCACCAGGTGCGCCGTGCCTCCGGCTTTCCGCCCCGGGAGGGCGCACCAGACGCCGCACGTGGCTGCTGAACGGCGCCGCGTGCCTACGACGGGGGCTGCCCCGTGGTGCGGAGGAAGGAAAGCGGGCCTCAGCCCAGAGTCCTGGCCCGTGCAAGCACGTCGGACGGGGCCTTGGCCACCGAACCGGTATCGAAGGGCGGTTGCGGGTCGTACTCGGTATAGAGCTGGATCGCCTGGGCCGTCACCTCGTCGGTGAGCAGAGCGGCCAGCCGGAGGGCCATGTCGATGCCGGAGGACACCCCGGCCGCGGTGATGATCCGGTCGTGCCGGACCACCCGCTCGGGAGTGTAGACAGCGCCGTACGACTCCAGTTCGTCAGCCCATTCCCAGTGGGTGGTGGCGGCCAGACCACGCAGCAGGCCGGCCGCGGCCAGTACCAGGGCACCAGTGCACACAGAGGTGGTGAAGCGTGTGTGGGAGTGGATCCGGCGCACCCAGTCGAGGAAATCCGGGTCGTCCATCATGGTCCGGCGGCTGTCCCCGCCCGGGATCAGCAGCACATCGCAGCGTTCCACCTCGGTGTACCGGGTCGGAACGTGCACCGGCAGTGAGCCCAACGCGTCGGGGACGGGGCCCGGATGGGCTGTGACAAACCGCACCTTGGCACCGGGTGCGTACGCGAGGATCTCGTACGGCCCGATCGCATCGAGCGGCTCGAAGCGGGCGAAGAGCGGAATTACGATGTCCATGCGGCGCAGCATAGCGACTGTCCTGTACATTCCATCAGGGTCTGTATGTCTTGGCGGCTCACCTCCGGTGTCCTGCACCGCTGTTGCCCTTCGCGCTGACGACCTCCGAACCTGCGGGACGCTCGCGTCGGGTCAGGCGGCCACGCCACTTGTGAAGGAACCCGACCAAGCCCTGCCGATCCAGCACGATGGGCTGGTCGGGGTAGCTCGCAGTTGATCGTCGGGGACCACGAACGCAGCCCAGACGGTCTTGTGAGCGGCGGTGCTTTCGCAGCCCAGTCCGTCGGCCAGCGCCAGCACGATGGTCAGGCCCCGCCCGTGTTCGCAGTGCTCGGAGGCGCGGCGAGTCACTGGCTGCTCGGGGCTGTCGTCCCGTACGGCGACGGTCAGGTACTTCTTGTCGAGCGTGAGCTCGATCTGCAGGGGGCCGTGAGCGGTGTGGGTTTCGGCGTTCGCGGTCAGTTCGGAGGCCACGAGAGCGGCGTCGTCGCAGACCTCACCGAAGACGCCCCAGTTGTGGAGGGTGTCAAGGGTGCGGCGGCGGGCGACCGACGCGGGCCTCGCCACTCCGGCGAGCGGCAGACGAAGGACGTGGGGGGCCTGAGCCCGTGGCGTGTCCGGATCGAGGGGGTGGGGGAGCGTTATCTGTGTACTCATGGCGGTGATGTCCTGCGGGAGCGGCGGAGGGTGGTGTCAGTGTGTTTGTCGCATGCAGCCGGTCATGACTCCATGGTGGATTTGGCATATTTACATCGCGAGTGGCCCTCTTGCCTGCTTTCGCTAATTTCCTGCCACCCGCGGCCCGAGGTCGCCGACCAGGTGAAGTCCCTCGGCGGTGAGTATCTCGCGGTGGACACGGCCCACGAGGCGGGCAGCGACGGCTATGCCAAGGTCACCTCCGCCGACTGCGACCGGGCCGCGGCCGAGCTTTA
Source organism: Streptomyces toyocaensis (assembly GCF_000725125.1). Taxonomy (GTDB): domain Bacteria; phylum Actinomycetota; class Actinomycetes; order Streptomycetales; family Streptomycetaceae; genus Streptomyces; species Streptomyces toyocaensis. The sequence goes on along the minus strand of NZ_JFCB01000022.1, from coordinate 16,989 downwards.
CCACGAGCAGGCCCGTGACGTGGACATCATCATCACCACGGCGCTGATCCCCGGGCGCCGCGCACCGCGCCTGGTGACCGCCGCAGATGTGGCGGCGATGAAGCCTGGCAGCGTCATCGCCGACATGGCCGCCGCCCAGGGCGGCAACGTCGAGGGCACCATCCCCGGCCGCAGCGTGGTCACCGATACGGTGTGACCATCATCGGCTACACCGACCTGGCGTCCCGGCTGCCCGACCAGGCCTCGCAGATGTTCGGCACCAACGTGGTCAACCTGCTCGCGCTGGTCACACCCGGCAGGGACGGCCGGCCCGTCCTCGACTTCGACGACGTGGTCCACCGGACCGTCACCGTGGTCCGTTCGGGCCTGGTCACCTGGCCGCCCCCGCCCGTCGCCGTCTCGGCCGACCCGCAGGAGGAATCCGCCGCAGCGCCGGCGGACGCCGGACGGTCGCCGCTCACCCCGGCGCGGCGCTACGGCCTGATGGGGCTCGGGATGCTGGCCACCTTCCTGCTGGTCGCCCTCGCACCGGCTCAACTCGCCGAGGCTTGACCGTGTTCGCGCTGGCCGTGGTCATCGGCTACTACGTCATCGGCAAGGTCCACCATGCCCTGCACACGCCGCTGATGTCGGTCATCAACGCCATTTCCGGGATCGTGGTGATCGGTGCCTTGGTGCAGATCGGCTACGGGAGCAGGCTCGTCACCGTGCTCTCCTTCGCGGCGATCCAGCTGACGAGCGTGAGCATCTTCGGAGGCTTCGCCGTCACCCGCCGCATGCTGTCCATGTTCTCGAGAGGCTGACCGATGACATCCATGACGGTTTCCCGCGCGGCCGACCTGGTCCGGCCCTGCTGTTCATCCTCAGCTTCGCCGGCCTGTCCCAGCACCGGACCTCGCGGGCCGGCGTCGTCTACGGCATCGCGGGGATGGCGCTCGCCCTGTCCGCCACGGTCGTGGCCGCGGCGGACAGCAACTCCGGCGGCGCGATCGCGGCGATCCTGCTGGCGACGGCGGCCGGAGCCGCGGCGGGGCTGTGGCGGGCGCGGCGCGTGGACATGACGCAGATGCCCGAGCTCATCGCCGTGCTGCACAGCTTTGCCGGCCTCGAGGCCGTGCAGGCCGGCTGGAACAGCTACCTGGAGGTCGAGGCCCACGACGCGCAGCCCCACGTCCCCGCCGAACTGCTGCGCATACACCACGCCGAGGTCTTCATCGGCATCTTCATCGGCGCGGTCACCTTCACCGGCTCCCTCGTCGCCTTCCTGAAGTTGTCCGCGCGGATCAAGTCCCGGCCGCTGATGCTGCCCGGCAAGAACGCCTTGAACCTCGGCGCGTTGGCAGCCTTCGCGGCGTTGACGGTCTGGTTCACCGTCAGCCCCAGGCGGCCGCTGATGGTCTCGGTCACGGCCCTGGCGCTCGCCCTGGGCTGGCACCTGGCGGCCTCCATCGGCGGCGACATGCCCGTCGTCGTCTCCATGCTCAACAGCTACTCCGGCTGGGCCGCGGCGGCGGCCGGATTCGTGCTCGACAACAACCTGCTCATCGTCACCGGCGCGCTGGTCGGATCCTCCGGCGCCTACCTGAGCTACATCATGTGCAAGGCGATGAACCGATCCTTCCTCTCGGTCATCGCGGGCGGTTCCGGCATCGAGGCCGCGCCGACCGGTGACGAGGAGCAGGGCAGGCACCACGAGACGAGGGCCGAGGAGGCGGCCGGGCTGCTCGCCCGGGCCCGGTCGGTGGTGATACCCCCGGCTACGGCATGGCCGTGGCCCAGGCACAGCATCCGGTCGCGGAGCTGACGCGGCGACTGCGCGAGCGCGGGGTCGAGGCCCGCTTCGGCGTGCATCCCGTCGCCGGGCGCCCGCCCGGACACATGAACGTGCTCCTGGCCGAGGCGAAGGTGCCGTACGACATCGTCCTGGAGATGGACGAGATCAACGACGACTTCGCAGACACGTCGGTCGTCCTGGTCATCGGCGCGAACGACACCGTCAACCACCCCGCGGCGATGGACGATCCCGCCAGCCCGATCGCAGGTATGCCCGTGCTCCGCGTGTGGGAGGTTCACCTCGGCGGTGACCGGACGTCACGTGACGGCGGCGCGCCGGAGGTGAGTGGAACGGCGGCCAAGAGGGCGGGCAGGAATCCGCACCGCCCCGGCCGCTACTGATAGGCGGCGACGCTGCGAATCTCGATCAGCCGCCCAGGCGTGGCGAGGCCACTTGCCCCGATCATGGACCAGGCTGGCCGAGAGTCCCTGAAGAAGCGGCTCTTGATGTTCAGGAAGCCAGCCAGGTGCTGATGGATGTCCACGTGGTAGCTGACGACTTCAACCACGTCCGTCAACTGCAGACCTTCCAGCCGCAGTACTTCCTCGGTGCGACGAAGAGCCCACTCGGTCTGCCCTTCGATGTCTTCAGGGCAGGTCCCGTCCGGCCGAAGCCCGATCAGACCGGCGATGAACAGCAACCCGTTGCTGCGCACGGCGGCTGAGTAACCGAAGCGCTCGAACGCGCCTGCAGTCACCCCGAAAACCTCGTTGTCCTCCGGTACCTCTACGGTGCTGAGGGGCATCACCATCATGTCCTTTCCTGGTTTCGCAGTGCAGGGGAGGAGCAGTCCACCTCTGTTCGCCGTACGCTCATTCGACGATGAGCGGGACTGCCTGTTTCAACAGACTTCCGCCACGACGTCCCCGATCGAGGGGCCTGCCAGCGCTGTCGTGCAACACCTGAGGAGGAGGCGATCGCGGGCACGCCGACACCCTCAGTTCGCGCGCCTTGCTTCGGCGGTCGGTGAACCAGCGGCCGCCGACGCAGGCGCCGGGTGCCCACACGTGGCGTGATCGGCCTTGGAGGATCCACCGGACCGTGCCGAACGGTTCGTCAGCAGCAGTCCGAGCATGGCCGCGACCACGAGGACGAGGACGAACACCGTGTACGCGCGGGCTGCGGTGAGGAGTCCCCCGCCGTGCACGACCAGCACCCCGGCGACGACCGAGGGCACTCCCATGCCGAGGTAGCAGACGACGAAGAGGACGGACATCACCCCCGCCCGCTCGGCCGGCGTCGCGCGCGTGACAACCGTCCGGATCGCGCCCTGGGTTCCGGCGCCGAAACCGACACCGGCGATGAATGTGCTGCCGAAGAATCCGAGTGTCGACTCCTCGTCGATGGCCGCCAGCGTGGCCAAGGACGCCACCGCGAGCAACAGGCCGCCCAGCAACATGCCCGCACGCGGTGAGATACGGCCGAACGCGACGGCGGACAGCGCCCCCGTGGCAGCTACCAGGAAGAGGCCCAGCCCGGCTGTTACCGTCGAGTCGGAGCCGGACAGTTGCCGGGCGAGTGCCGGACCGAGCGAACCGTGGAAACCGGCGAGCGCCCACGTGGCGAAGAGCATCGGCGCCGCCACGAGCACTGCCCCACGCACGCCGGGTGGGGCGGCCAGTTCCGGGACCAGGGCGGCGCGCGCGCCCGGCTTGCGGCTGACGGTCTCCGGCATGCGGATCACGGCGACGCCCTGGATGACGAACACCCCAATGAGCAGCACATACACCAGATGTGTGGGCGCCGGTGCGTACTGAACCAGCAGTCCGGACACCAGCGCGCCCGTGCCGGTACCCACGCCCGGAGCCGCGGAGTTGGCGAGGGCACCGCGGTGCCGGTCGATGTCCAGCATCGCGGCCCCCAGCGCACCGAGGGCGCCGCCGGTGGAAAGGCCCTGGAGTATCCGCCCAAGCAGCAGCGCTTCCACGCCTCCCGCGGTGACGAGGACCACGAGCGCGGCGGTCTGCAGGCCGAGCGCGGCCAGCAGCACCGGGCGACGTCCGATGTGGTCGGAGATCCGTCCGAACACGAGCAGTGACGCCAGCACGGCGATCGCGTAGACGCCGAAGACCACTGTGGTGGTGATCGACGAGAAGTGCCATTCGGTCGCGTATGTCGCGTACAGCGGCGTCGGCGCGCTGGAGGCAGCCAGGAAGGACATGACGATCGAGGCCAGCAGTACCAGGCCGCCGATGCCGGGACGCTGCGGGCATACCGCAGGTGCGCCGTGCCGTGAGGCGTTTTCGTTAGAGGAACGGGCGGGTTTCACCATCACCTCGGTGGAGCGGGGCAGAAACGCCGGCAGTGGCATCGGGGTGTCCTCGGTGGCCGCCGGCAGAGGCGCCGTTGGTCATTGTTCGGGTGAAGTGGCTACCGTGTGTGCCCGTCCGGGTAGGCGGCGACGGCCCGCACCTCGAGCAGGAACTCCGGCCGGGCCAGGCCGGACACCCCGATCATCGACCAGGCAGGGAACGGCTCCTTGACGAAGCGCTTCTTGACCTCGAGGAAGCCGGCCAGGTGCTTCTGCATGTCCGGGTGGTAGCTGACCACCTCGACGAGGTCGGACAAGGCCAGCCCTTCGAGACGCAGCACCTCCTCGGTGCGGCGCAGTACCCATTCGGTCTGCTCCTCGATGGTCTCGGGAAGGCTGCCGTCGGGCCGGTACCCCACCTGGCCGGCGATGAAGAGCAGTCCGTGGGCCCGGACCGCGGCTGAGTACTCGAAACGCGTGAACCCCCCGGTCGTCGTTCCGAATACTTCGGAGTCCTCAGGGATGCTGACGGCGTACGTGGTCACGGTGAGTAGTCCTTTCATGGTGGACAGCGCGTTGTTCTGCCCTCGTGGGTGTTTTCCGGTCGGATCCGGTTCCGGTCAGCTGCCCCATCGGGAGGTGCGCGCGGCTTCCTCCATGCGCGTTGTCCGCGGAGGACTGCCGCGCTCACGGAGCAGTTCTCCGCCGACGGAGTAGCGTGGTCCGTTCGCCGGGTGTCTGGCAGCCTGGGTGGCCATGGCCTCGACGATCGAGCTGATCATCGACAGACGGGGGTAGAGCTCATGGATTTCATGTGCCTGCTCGTCGCTCACGGCGTCCGGCGCGATCCCGGGGCCGATGACACCGCCGAAATCCACGCAGACGCCCTCCCGCACCAGCAGAGACAGCGCACCGCGGCGCTCCGCGATCTGTGACGTGGTGTGCAGGGCGATGGCCTCCCACACCGCGTCGATCTCGGAAGCGGGCAGCCCGTGTTCGGTGAGGAACTCGGCGGCGCGGTCGGCGCCGACCACTTCGAACCGCTGGGTGTGCTCGCCCTCGGGTGACAGCCCGAGGTCGTGCAGCACGCAGGCGAGGAAGAGCAGCCGTTCGTCGTGGTCACGCCCCGCGACCATCCCGAGGCGACGAGCCACCAGTCGCGCGAACAGGTAACTGCGGATGCTGTGGTTGGCGATGGAGGGCGATTCGGTACCGGTCACCAGGCTCAGCGCGGCGTGGGCCAGGGGAGTGTCGGGCAGGGATGTCACATCGCCCGTCGTGCCGCCCGTCGTGCCGCTCGTCTCGCCGGAAGCCGACTCGGGAGCCGGTTGGGAAACAGATCCGGTCATGGCATTAAGCCTCGTCGCGGAGCGGTGCCTCGACGAGTGGCAGAAATGCCTCTTTTCGTTAGGATGATGCCATGACCGTCCATCGAGTGGTCGTACTGGCCCTGGAGGGGATGGCGCCGCTCGACCTGGCCATCCCCTTGCAGATTTTCGCTCCCCGCGCGGAAACCCCGTACCAGCTCTCCGTATGCGGACCAGCAAGTCCTGTCCCCACCACCAGCGGTTTCGCGCTGGCCGTCACCGGCGGTCTGGACGGCCTCGACTCGGCCGACACACTGATCGTCCCGGGGTTCGGGCAAGGATTCCGGCCTCGGGAAGAGCCACTGCCGCAGGAGGTGCTCGACGCGCTGACCACGGCCCATGACCGGGGCCGCCGCGTGGTGTCGATCTGCACCGGCGCCTTCGTGCTGGCCGCAGCCGGCCTGCTCGACGGGCTCCATGCCACCACCCACTGGCAGTACACCGACGAACTCGAACGTACCTATCCCGCTGTGAATGTGGACCGCGACGTGCTCTACGTGGACCAGGGTGACATCCTCACGTCTGCCGGGGTGTGCTGCGGCATCGACCTGTGCCTGCACATCGTGCGCCGCGACCTGGGCGCGGTGACGGCCAACCAGATTGCCCGGGGCATCGTTGCCGCACCCCACCGCGAGGGCGGTCAGGCCCAGTACGTACCCGCACCCGTCGCCGACGCCGGAGACACGGCACTGGCGGACACACGGGCATGGGCCCTGGAACGCCTGGATGAGACGCTCACCGTCACCCAGCTCGCCCGCCACGCCGACATGTCGGAACGCTCCTTCATGCGCCGGTTCACCGAGGAGACAGGCACAACGCCACTGCAGTGGCTGGTGGGCGCCCGGCTCGGCCTGGCACGCGAGCTCCTGGAGACCACCGATCATTCCATCGACCGCGTGGCACGTGACTCCGGCCTGGGCTCGGCCGCCAATCTGCGCCTGCACTTCCGCCGCGCACTCGACACCACCCCGACCGCCTACCGCCACGCCTTCAACCGCCACGTGCCGAACCCGGGCACCTGAGGCCGGCTCCTGCGAACCGGCGTTCAGTCCGTGGAAACGCGCGCTTGGAGGTGAACCAGCCCGGCCACCCCGAACTGGAGCGTGACCGGCAGTGTGCGCCGAGCCTCCGTGCTCTGCGCCTGAGGGAGTTCCACGCTCGGACCGTTTCCGTCGGCGTCAAAGGTGACGATGGAGCCCGGCTGCAGCAGAATTCCCGCGCTGGACAGTGACCCGTTTCCCTCCGTGGAACTGCCGCCGACCAGCACGCCTCTGCCGTCGGTAGACGTTGCGACCATGCCGAGGTGTTCCGGCACACTGCTGTTGTTCCGCACGGACATGGCCAGAGTGCCGCCGCCGGAGCGGTCGAGGTGTGCGACGGCGTTGGTTATCGCCAGGTCGATACCGGCGATACGCACGCTGACCCCGCCGGGGGAGGAGGTGACGCCGCTGGCAGGAGTGTCGGCGGATGGGCCGTCACCGGTGTTCGCGCAGCCCACGGTCAGCACGGCGAGTGCCGCGGACAGGAAGACGGCCAGTGTTGCTCGTTCGCCAGTCGCGTTTCGCATGGCTGCATCATGCCGTGGCCGGTGGGACGTACGGCCATCACCCCTGTGCCAGAACTTCAGTTGATCATCCGTCAGGTTCGTCAGCTAGACTGAACCGCGGTGCGGCGCCGCCCCCCGTCGGCGCCGCACCGCATCGTCCGGTCATCCACGGGGAAGCCTTGACCAGGTGCACCGTCTCCGTTGCGCAACCCGGCCTGTGTGAGCAGATGCCTGCACCGCGGTCCTCGCTCGCCGTTCTGAGCCGCCCTCTCATGCGTCCGTGACGCGGAGCCCGGCGTGCGCCTTGTAGCGGCGGTTGACGGAGATCAGGTTGGCGACCAGCGACTCCACCTGGTGGGCGCCCCGCAGCCGCCCGGCGAAGACGCCCCCCGATGATCACCTTCTGGCCGGCCTTGGCGAGCCGGTGGGCCAGGCCCTTGCCCTGTGGCCCGGTGCCGCCGAGCACGCCGACGACGAGCCCGGACACGTCGGGCAGGTCCCACGGGTCCTTGGCGGGGGCCTTGGCGGGCGGCTGTGCGCCGTCGGTAGAGGTCATGCGCAGACCTTACGACCGCACCTTCGTTCGACCCGGGTGAGGTCCGTCACCAAGCTTGTGACGGTGCGTCCTGGTAGGGCCACAGCCGGTGCACGCACCCGGCCGGTATCTCGGCGCTCGCGTCGGTCAGCACGCGGTCACATGCCCTTTTTTGCCCGGTCCGGCGGAGGGCGCCCCTTCGTTGAAGGCAATAACAACGCTCCGCATGGACTGACGAATGAACGAGCACATCGAGAAGGCTGGGGTCTTCAATGCCGAAGACGACGCCGACCGTGGACGGACCGGGACGGCCGCTGTCGTCGCCGCGTGGTCGTCGTGGGGGCGTACGCTTCAGGAGGGCCGTTCCAGCAGGAACAGCTCAACATTCGCCAGTTCCGTGCTGCGCTGGATGCGGAACTTCTCCTTGAGCAGGTGTGCCTTCTGCGCCGCCATACCGGCGAACGGATCGCCGCCACGGCCGGCGGAGACGAGCCAGATGCGACGGTACGCGGTGGCGCAACTGACGGGGTCCGGGCACTCCCCGGCTTCGTAGCTTCCGCGTTGCTGGGGGGTCTCGTACAGGAAGACGTCCGTGGGTCTGGGGCCTTGGCGCAGCTCGTAGTCGAGGGCCGGCGGGCATTGCGGTGATGGGTGTAGGCGATGGCGTCCCCCGGGCGCTGACCGGCGAGGATCGTGGTGGCCACGGAGTGGTAGTCCGGCTCGCGGGGGGTGTTACGGGCGATGGCCTCGCGGCCGAAGGGCACGCAGGCACTCAGCACGGCAATCAGGACGAGGGTCACTCCTCGGCCCGGCCGGGCGGTGAGACGCTGGATGCCGATGGTCGCCAACAGGATCCATGCGGGGACGGTGAAGAGCAGATAGCGGTCCAGGAACAGATGCAGCCACCACGCCGTCACCACAGTGATCAGGAAAGGGGCCAGAGCCCACAGTGCGAGCGGGATGAGTGGGGTCACGGCGTCAGCGCCGGATCCCGGCTCCCGGGGCAGCCGCCATCGCCGCGCCCTGGTGAGCGCGATCACCGCGCCGCCGATCACGACGGCCGCCGCCGGAGACCGGAAGAGCATGTACGGCATGGAAACGATGTCGTTCCATGCGGGTGTGTTCCAGGCGATCTGCTGAGCCTGGCCACTGGCGAGGACGACCAGCGGAACGACGGGCGTCAGCCCGGCGGTCACCGCCGCCGACCACGCGGTCACACTGCCCCGGTCGCCCTCGCCCCGCACGCTCAGCACTGTCCCGAGGTGGGCGATCAGCGCGGTCAGGGCCACCATGTGGGACCAGCCCATGAGAGGGACGGTCACCGTGTAGAGCACCCATCGTCGCGGTGTCGGCCGTTCCAGCGCACGCAGCAGTGCGAGAAAGCTCAACAGGGCCGCCAGCATGGCCAAGGCGTACGGCCGTGCTTCCTGCCCGTAGCGCGCGACAGTCGGGACGATCGCGAAGAGCGTGCCGGCAACGAGTCCGCCCCGGAGGCTACGGGTCATCCTGCGGCCGAGAAGTCCGACCAGTCCGCCGGCCGTCGCCATGGCGAGTGCGGAGGGCAGCCGCAGGACGGTGAGGGAATCGCCCGACACCGACACCCAGAGGTGCATGAACACGTAGTACGGCACGAGGGCCAGGTCCACATGGCGCGTGAGCTCGTACAGGTCGCCGAGGGACAGCGATGCGGCCCACCAGGTGGCGTGTTCGTCCCGCCAGCTGCTCCGTTCGCCCAATCCCCGCAGGCAACCTGCCAGTGTCGTCAGCGCGGGGACGTGGAAGGCGGCACCGGAACGTAGCTTTCCACAGCGGGTACCGGCTGGAAGTGTGTCACGACTTCCTCGCATCGAGCCCGCCTCGACCTCAGCCGCCACGATGCCCATCATCTCCGGCGTACTGAATCAGCAGGTGAACGGTGCGCCCCCGCTCGGTGAACGCTTCGCATGCGACGGCGCGACGCGTGCTCGGTCGTTTGCCGGAACGAGCGCGTCCTGTCGACTGAGACTCTCTCACCACATACGACGCCCCGCCGTTCGAGTCGGGCAGGGGTTTCGGCGAGGATGGGAAGGCCGTCCGACACCTGGTGTGGTGCCGGCCACTTCCTGGCAGTGAGGACTCCTGTGCGACACCGGAGACGGCCACCGCACGTCCATTGGCGTAACTTCGGGGAACCGGCCGCCCCAGCAGCGCGCGGGGCGTCACAGGCGAGGAGTGCAACATGGAGGACGCACAGGACATGGCCCGCAGGCTGCGCGCCGTGTGCGATGAGCTGTCGGACCGCTTCTACGAGCGGGCGGACGTCGTACGGACGCTGGTGGTGACGCTGCTGGCCGGTCAGCACTCGCTCGTGCTCGGCCCGCCCGGTACGGCGAAGTCGGAGCTGGCGCGGGAGCTGACGGGCCGGATCGAGGGGGCGGCCTACTGGGAGATCCTGCTGTCGAAGTTCACCGCGCCGACGCGGATGTTCGGTCCCATCGACGTCGCCGCGCTGGCCCGGGGCGAGTACCGGCAGGTCTACGACGGTCGCGCCACGACCGCGCACGTCGCGTTCATCGACGAGATCTTCAAGTGCTCGACGGCCGCGCTCAACGAGACGCTGGGCTTCCTCAACGAGCGGATCTACCACCCGGAGAACGGGGGTGCCCCGGTTCGCTGTCCTCTGATCGGGGCCATCACGGCGAGCAACGAACTCCCCAGCGGGGAGGATTCCGCCGCCATCTACGACCGGCTCCTGGTGCGCATCGAGGTCGGCTACCTGGAGGATCCGTCGAACTTCGCCGCGCTGGTGCGGTCGGCCGTCGGCCGGCCGACGGCACCGACGCCCCCGACCACCGTGGAACTGGCCGCGTTGCGGCAGGCCGTGGCCGAGGCCGTCCCGGCCGTGGAGGTCCCCGACGTGATCGTGGACGCGGTGGTGACGCTGCGGGCCGCCCTGCGCCGCAAGGAACTCGTCGTCTCCGACCGGCGCTGGCGGCAGGCGGTGCGGCTGCTCCAGGCGTCCGCGTACCTCGACGGGCGCACCGCGGTGGCGGAGACCGATCTGTCGGTGCTGACGCATGTGCTGTGGGACTCCCCAACCCAACGCCCGGCCGTGGAGCGGGAGGTGCTGCATCTGGTCAACCCGGACGCCAAGGAGGCGCTGGACCTGGCCGACGTCATCGAGGAGCTGGAGACCCAACTCGACGCCATGGCCGGTCAGTCCCGTGAGGCACTGAGCGAGTGGGTCATCAAGAACGCTCACCACAAGCTCGCCATGGCAGGCAAGCGCCTGGAGCGACTGCGGGAGGAGGCGGCGAACGCCGGCCGTTCCACCACCGCCATCGACCGGGTCACCGGCCGTCAGCGCGCGGTCCGCGCCCGTGTCCTCACCGAGGCCCTCGGCATGGACGCGAGCATGCTGCAGGCACAGCCATGAGGCGGCACCATGAGTGACACGCACAGCAGATTCGACGAGCTGGCGGGCAGCTGCGGGAAGTGGCTGTCCCTGTCCGCCGCCACTGCCGGACGGCACAAGGCGGCCGTGGTCGCGGATCCGTTCGACCGGTTCGCGTGGCGGGACGTATACGAGCAGTCGGCGGGGTTGCGCGAGCTGGCGGCCGAGCTGCGCTCCCGCCACGTCCCCGCCCCCGACCTCCTCGCGGACGTGTTTCTGGCCGCCTACCAGGCCGCCCCGCGCCTGCGCGACCGCGCGGAGATGGCCCCGTCCCACATGGTCAACCACCGGGTCGTCGCCTCACTGCTGCACTCGCCGGAGTTCGCCGGGCTGCACCGGGAGACAGCCGGTGACTCATATGCCGCCGCCCTGGCCGTACTCGCCCAGGCCTCCGTACTGCGCGGTCTCCTCGAGCGCTCCCAGGAGGCCGGAGACCGGGCCGCGGGGGCGGACAGGGCCCACCAGGAGGCCGTGACCGCGGCGAGCGCCGTGTGCGAGGCGCTGCGGCAGGCCGCCGAGGAGGCCGACGAGAACGGCGCCGTTCCCGCTTCGGCTGCCGATGCCGTACGCCGATCGATCGAGGCGGCCGAAGCTGCCGAGGCCACCGTCCGGCAGGAAGCCCGTGCCGCCGCGCGGGCCCTCGCTGTGGCGCTTCCCGGCATCCGTGCCGCCGCACGGAACGCGACGGCGACAGCGGCCGAGGCGGTCCGGCAGGAGGCCGCGCTGATGCGCGCGTGGGGCGTCGGTTCCGGCGAGCCGGTGCGGATGCCGTTCGACGAGCGCGCGCGGCTCGCCGAGCGGCTGCGCGCCGGCAGGCTCGCGCAGTGGGCCGAACTCATCGGCCGTTTCCGGCGGATGGCCGGCGGCGAGCGCGCCCGCAAGGTGGAGAACGTCACGGGCGAACTGGTCGGTGTCACCCTCGGCGACGACCTCTCCCGGGTCATCCCCTCCGAGCTGGCGGTCCTCGGTGTGCCGGAGCTGCGCGCGGTGTTCGCCGCGCGCTACGCCGCCGGGGAGCTGATGCTGTACGACTCCCAGGGCGAGCAGACCACCGGACAGGGCGCCGTCATCGCGTGTGTGGACACCTCGCACTCCATGTACGCGGAGGGGCCCGGTGGGGTCACCCGCGAGGCCTGGTCCAAGGCATGCGCCCTGGCCCTGTTCGACCAGGCCCGCCACGCCGGACGTGACTTCGTCGGCATCCTCTTCTCCGCCGCCGACAAGATCCGGGTCTTCCGCTTCCCCGCCGGTCGGCCCGCCCCCGTCACCGATGTCCTCGGCTTCGCGGAGACCTTCCTCGGCGGCGGCACGGACTTCCAGCGTCCCCTGAGCACGGCCGTGGACCTGCTGGAGCGGGAGTTCAACGACACGGCCCGCAGACGCGGTGACATCGTGATGATCACCGACGACGCCTGCGAGGTGACGGAGACGTGGGTGCGCGGCTGGAACGACGCCAAGCGCCGCCTGGGCTTCCGTCTCTTCGGCGTGGCCGTCGCCACCCCGGACTCCGCCACCGCGTCCGGATCGGTCCTGGAGTCCCTGTGCGACAACCTCCGTACCATTGACGACCTTACGGACGTCCACACCGCCGCCGACCTGTTCCGCCTCATCTGACGGGGCGCCACCACTGGCGTGACGCCGGCCCATGACCCATGGGTGGAGAGCCGAGGCTTGCCCCGGGCTCGTCTGCCCTGGTCGGCTCTCTCCTGCTGTGACACGGTGACATCACTGGCCCGCGTACGTGGGTGCCAGGCATGCGCTGACCGTTGTGTTCTCCGCGCTGCGGCCGGAGTTGGCGCCGCAGACGATCTCGATCACGCTGGGGCGTCTGACCTTCGTGGCGGGCGGCATGGCCGAGGAGTCCCGTACGGAGGGTGTGCGGCGGGCCACCACTGGCCCCGAGATCACCGCGGACGACGTGGCACGCGAGGTGCTCAGGGCGGTGGGTGCCGACCACGACCGCGTACGGGTCGGCAGCACCGCGAAACCGGCCTGGCGGGTGAGCCGCCCGGCACCCCGTGTGTATGCGTGGCTGATGGCGCGGCGGCTGTGCGGGGCGGGTGACTGCGGATTCGTACCGGGATGCGTCTTGGCCATATGCGATACCGAACCGGCCAGCTGACTTGCTTTCAGGTGCGGCCGAGAGAGTAGGTATGTCGTCGTGATACATGACGACAAGCTCGATGCAGACCAGGCGGTCAGGGACACGCTCGCCCCCCTGAAGGCCGTGGACCGAGGAACCTACGACCGGGCGGTGGGCTATGTGCTCCAAGGCGCCGGGCCGTCCGGCGATGAGGCCGAGATGCTCTCGGCGCTGGAGGCGCTGCCTGCCGAGGAGGCGAGGCGGCTGATCGACTTCCTCGACGAGCCCGGGCCCGGGGGCCGCGAGGGCTTCGTCTCTGCGGACGTCGTCGCGCAGCTCGACGCGCTGCACCCCGGCTGGACCGCGTACGCCGCCGAGCGCACCCGCGGCGTCGTGTACGCGGCCGCGGACCCCGCGGCGATCGCGCGGCTCGGCAGGGTCCTGCTCGCCGTGACGCGCGAGGTGACGCTCGACCACTACGACGAAACTTCCTGGAAAAGGGTCAGGACAGACGTCGTCCCGCAGGGCGTGCCGGCCTGGCTCGCCCTGGTCGTCAACGACGCGGCGCACTTGGGCTATGAGCCGAGGAGGACACCCGCGCTGGAGTTCATCGCGACGCGATGGACCCCCGACTTCGTCCGGGACGTGGCGGTCGCCGGCGGCGTCCCCGAGGACGCCGCGACGAGCGTAACCCTCACCGTGCTGCTCGAACGGCACGCACCAATCCGCAACGACTTCGACAAGCTGGTCGAGACCCCTGCCGGACGGGCCTTCCTCAACCGCCACGCCGCCGTCGTCGCCGAGGTGGCACCCCTGCTCACCACCCTGGGAAAGATCAAGACCGTCGCGCTCGTGAGCCGGGACCCGTCCGTGCACGGCGGGCTCCTGGCGCAGCTCGCGGTCGACGACCAGCGGCGGGTCAGGGTCGCGGCGCTCGCCGAGCTCGCACGCCTCGACGCGCGCACGCAGACCGGGCTACTCGCGCCGCACCTCCTGACCGCGCCCGTTCAGGCACTGCGTGAGGTGCTGGCGCAGCTGACCGGGCTCGACGGCGGCCCTGCGGCGATCGACGCCGCGCTCTCCGCGATACCGGACGATGCCGACCGGGCGGCGGCCCTGCGCACCGTGGCCGAACGCGGGCGCGCGCAGCGCGAGCCGGTGGCGGGGCTGGAGGTTCCCGCTCGCCGGCCGGTGCCGCCGGACACGCTGCCCCCGGACCTTCACGAGGCGCTGACCGGGCTGGCGACCGGTGCCCGGTTCTTCACCGCTCACCTGACCGAGGGGCTGCAGGATCTCACCGACGTGCGGGACGTGTTCGGGGTGCTGGCCGACCAGGGTCTGCCCGATCCCGCGCGACGGCTCGCGTCGTTCCTCACGGTGCGCACCGACGGGACGTACGGCCCGACGATCGGTGACTGCATGTCCGAGGCCGACGCCGAGCGGTGGTGGCCCCTGTTCGCCGAGCGGCTGGACCTGGCGGACGAGTACCTGGAGCTTCTCCCCGGACCGGACCGGGCCGCCTGCCCTCCGACGACCGCCGCGATGCTGAAGATCCTCGCCCACTTCCCGGTGGTCCCCGACGTGCTGGTGCCCCGGCTGACCGGTCTCGCGCTGAGCGACACCCGCTACCGGCGCGGTGCACGGCGCGTGCTCGCCCGGCACCGGGTGGCCCGCTCGTCCGCGGAGCGAGGGCTGCGCGACGGCGCAACGAAGACCCGCGCGTCAGCGGCCGAGTGGCTCGCGGAACTGGGCGAGGCGGACGTGGTCGTGACGCTTCGGGCCGCGCTGGCCACGGAGACCAGTGACCTGGTGCGATCGGTCCTCGCCAGAGCCGTCGAGGCCGCCGGCGCAGGGACCGCCGTCGAGCCCGGGTGGTTCCCGCTGGAGCTCGTGCCCGCCGCCGCCTGGGAACCCGGGGCCCCCGTCCCGCCGCAGGTGCTGCGGAGGTGGTTCCCAAGGGCTCTCGACGAGCTGGGCCGGTTCCGGGAGAAAGCCGAGGAGCTGGGCGTTCCCCGCGAGGACATCGATGCGTGGCTGGGGATCGCGCGCCCGTCGGCCGTGCTGAACACCCGGGGGTCCGGACCGGTCGTCGGCCGGCTGGGCGGACCGGTGCTGCTGCCGCCCGACATGCGGCTGCCCGGCGAGGAACCGGACGACGAATGGGCGGACCCCCTCATCGCGACGATCGACCTGAGCGCGCTGCCCGACGGCGCCACGAACCTGCCGCTTCCGGGAACCGGCACGCTGATGCTGTTCGCGACTCCCGGGCTGGGAGAGACCTCGGGGTCGGCGGTGTACGTCCCGGCGGGCACGCCGGTCGAGGAGCGGCACCTCAAGTTCGACCCGGACGGTTACATCGACGCCGACGAGTTCACGTGCGAGGTGTCCGGCGACCTGCACGTGGAGTACGTGGCGTCCCTGCCGGACTACGGAGTCGACGAGGTCTGCGCCCCCCACCGGTTGGCCGACATCCCAGGGCACCCCAGCGTCCACCGCTTGTTGCGCACGGCGTGGGACAGCGTCCTGGAGGACCATCCCCACAGGTTCCGTCGGTTGCCCGATCTCGAGCTCGGCGGGTACCCGCCGAGAACGAGGGCGACGGCGACCCCGTCGCGTACGTCTCGCAACGGACCGGCATCGACGGGTGGGTGCTGCTGGCAACCTGGAAGCCGGGCGTGGACGGCTTCGAGTCGTCGACGATCTACTGGGCGGTCCCGCACGACGACCTCGCGGTGGGGAGGCTCGACCGCGTAAGGATCGACGATCACTCCAATCCCTGATCCCGTCCGGGACGCCTGCGGAGTCCGGACCGCTCGCAGCCGTTCGGACCCGCGATCCGGCCGTGCCCGTTGCCCCTGACGCTGACCACCTCGTGGTCGAGCGGGGTCCTGGCGACCAGCAGGTGCAGGGGGACGCCGAGCCGGGCGAGGGCGGCGACGACGACGTCCATGTCCTTGTGACAGCCGCCGACCAGGCACACGGCCGCCTCCGCAGCCGGGATACCGAAGGCGTCCCGGGCCCGGACGCGTTCGACGTCGGTGATCCGGTCGCCTTCATCGGCGACGGCGAACGGCCGCACCTGGAGCGGCAGACGGGGGGAAGCGGGCGGCCGGCTCGTCGCGATACGGCGTCGGCGGGCCCGAGTACCCGGGTACGCCGTTCGCCGTGGCGGGTCAAGCGGCCGATCAGCCGCAGCGCGGCGTTCTCGGTGGTCACGAGCTTGTGGACGAACCGGGTGTGCGGCCCGCCGAGCAGCCCGGCGGCGCCGTGCAGGGCATCGCTGGCGTTGAGCACCACCACCGTGGTCATGGGCCATGCAAGGCGGCGACCGGCGCGGATAGAGGCGGCCTCGGTCAGGCAGCGGGCCACCAGCGTGACCTGGTGCGGAAAGCGCCGTACAGCCGTGGGCCACCAGCCGGAGGCGAACGCCCGCCGCCCGGCAGCGGCCACCGCCGCGGCGGCGGTCCCGGTCGCCGCCAGCACGGCCGGCACCGCCCCGGCAGGTCCGGTGACACCCGGCGAGCACTACCTCGACTCCGGCTGCCCCTCCGCCATCTGATTCACTCCGCCGCCGCTCAAGGCATCACCATGGTCACCCCGGCCTGCTCGACCACTCGCCCCAGGCCAAGGCCCCCTCCGGCTACGACAAGAGCGCCTTCCGCATCGACTGGAAGACCCGCCAGGTCCGCTGCCCCGAAGGCCGCACCAGTGCCGGCTGGCACCCGGTCAAGCAGCACGGCCGCGACGCCATCGTGATCGTCTTCGCCCGCTCCGACTGCCGTGACTGCCCCGCCCTGAACCTGTGCATCGCATCCTGGCGCGGTCAGCATCGAGGGCACCATCAACCAGGCCCTGGATGTCACCGGCCTGTGCCGGGCCCGCTACCGGGGCCTGGCGAAAGTCTGCCTCCAGCGGCGCGAGCACCGCATCGCACCCGTGC